>JAJYRN010000001.1 GCA_021794095.1 Acidobacteriota bacterium
CCTATCCAGTCTGCCGACATGCCTGCTGGCCCGCACCTTTGTGTTACCCCCAATGGAGGATGCACCGCCATTTTCATGCACCGCGGCGCCCCGTGGGGCATCGGCGTCTTATTTCGTTCCAGCTCCTTAGAACCTGCGGGTCGCGGAAAAGACGAAAAGAGGGAGCCCCGACCGCACAGACCTGTCCCTGGGATGCAATCCACCCCGGTGCGCCGTGCTTCCGCCTCAGCCCTCGATCACGATCTCCGAGGTGATGACCGCGGTCTTCCCCAGCATGGCGGACACGCCGCAGTACTTCTCCTGGGAGAGCTGGACCGCCCGCTGCAGCTTGTCCAGGGGGAGATCCCGCCCCTTGAAGCGATAGCGCAGGTGGATCCGTGTAAAGACCTTGGGATGATCGGAGGATTCCTCGGCCTGGACCTCCACGGAGAGCCCTTCGAAGGGCACGCGCATCTTGTCCAGGATGCTCACCACATCCACGCCCGTGCAGCCGCCGAGACCCGCCAGCACCAACGCCTTCGGCCGGGCACCCGCGGCGCTGCCATCGGCTCCGGGCACATCCATGGAGACGCGGTGGCCCTCCAGGTCGGACTGGAAGGCCATGCCCGAGGTCCAGGTGACGGTGGCGTCCATGGGGGCTCCTATTCGGCGGCCAGATCCTGGAGGATGGGGCCCGCCGCATCCACGATGCCCGCGGCCATGAGGTGCCGCGCGATGCGGATGGCATCCAGCACTTCCTCAGCCGTCGCGCCTTCCTGGAGGGCCATGTGGGCCTGGGAGCGGGCACAGGCGGGCTGGCGCCGGGCCAGGGCGGCGGAGACCGCCATGAGGTGCCGGTACTTCAGGGGGATGGTGCTTTCTGGGCGCTGGACGCTGCCCTTGGACAGCAGGGCGGTGGAAACCAGCAGATCGGGTGCCAGGTTGCCCAGGTGGGCGGTCCAGGCGGGCAGCGTGTCGCCCATCTTGTCCTGCATCATCTGCAACACCTGGTCGGCCGTGGGCAGGCCGGTCGTGGGGGCGGTTTCGGTCATCGGAGCCTCCAGCTCAAGTCAAGAAAGGAAGGTCTGGATGCGGCGCCAGGAGCCGAGGTTGTGGACTTCCTTGAAGCCCTGGCGCTTGAGGATGCCGACGGCGAAGCCGCTGCGGCTGCCGGTATCGCAGCAGAGCAGCACGGGCCGCGCGGGATCCAGTTCCTTGGCGCGGTCCGCGAGTTGGTCGGCGGGGATGTTCTTGGCCTTCGGATGGGAGGCCGTCTTGAATTCCCCCTTGGTGCGGACATCCACGATCTGGGCGCCGCGCCCAAGCATCTCCTTGACGTCGGCCGAGGAGGCCGACCGCTTGCTCCACAGGAGGTAGCCGATGGCCGCCACGGGCAGGAGGTAGATCCAGGGAAAGCTCATCAGGCGCCCATCTCCTGGAGGGCCGCGGTCAGGGCATGGGCCTGCTGCACACCGACCCAGCGCTTCTGGATGCGCCCTTCCTTGAGCACCACCAGGGTCGGGATGCTCTGGATGCCGAATTGGCTGGCGAGCTGCGGCTCTTCGTCCACGTTGACTTTGGCGATGACCGCCTTGTCTCCGATGGCCCGGGCCACATCCTCGAGGATGGGGCCCTGCATGCGGCAGGGGCCGCACCAGGGAGCCCAGAAATCAATGAGCACCGGGGCAGACTGGGAGGCCACCTTGGGGAAGGCGCCAGCGGTGAGATGGATGACATCAGACATGGACACTCCTTGTCATTGGATTGGATGCGTAGGACGGCGCTAGCGTGCCGTGGCCCAGATGAGGCCCATCACCGCGCCGTAGGCGATGGCGCGGAGGGGGGTGGCGGTCAGGGGACAGGTCCCGGTCCTGCAGCCCACCAGGCGCTGGTAGGCATAGCCCAGGACCCCACCGATGAAGAGGCCCAGGACGATGCGGCCGGCCAGGGCCTTCATCGCCCCCCCGGCACGGCGCAAGAGGGCGCCTGGTCGGGCACGCCCAGCTTGCGGAGGATGCTGGCCAGCAGACACCAGTCGGTGAGGCCGCTCTGGAAGAGGTTGGCCCCCACGAAGACCGTGATCCACAGCCAGTTGAGGTTGTGGAGGAAGTGGGCCAGGGCCAGGCTGGCCAGGATGAAGGTGCCCGCGAAGACGTGGACGATGCGGTTGACGGTCATGGGGATCTCCTATTCGTCGTCAGTCAGGTTGGAGGCTTCCCGCTGGAGTTCCGCAGCGCGGCCCCGGCGGGCGATGAGGTAGTAGAGGACGGGCACCGAGGGAATCGAAAGCAGGGTGGAGGCGACGGCGCCCGACATGAGGCTGATGGCCAGCCCCTGGAAGATGGGATCCGCCAGCATGACCAGGGAGCCCACGATGACCGCGGCGGCGGTGAGCAGGATGGGCCGGAACCGCACCACACCCGCTTCCTCCACGGCCAGGGTCAACGGCATGCCCTCGCGCAGCTTCAGCTCGATGAAATCCACCAGGATGATGCTGTTGCGGACGATGATGCCCGCGCCGGCGATGAATCCGATCATGCTGGTGGCCGTGAAGAAGGCGCCGAAGAGCCCGTGGGCCGGGATGATGCCGATGAGGCTGAGCGGAATGGGCACGAGGATCACCCAGGGCACCTCGAAGCTCTCGAACCAGCCCACCACCAGCACGAAGATCAGCACCAGCACGGCGGCGAAGGCGATGCCCAGATCACGGAACACTTCGAGCGTGATGTGCCACTCGCCGTCCCACTTTATGATCAGGTTCTCGGTGTTCTCGGGCTGAGCGAGACCCAGGCGTTCAATGCGGGCGCCACCGGTGCCCTTGAAGGTGTCAATCTTCTTGTTCAGGACGGACAGGGCGTAGACCGGACTCTCGATGGCGCCGGCCAGGTCGCCGAACACATAGGTCACGGGTGCCAGATCCTTGTGGTAGATGACCGGATCCTCGGTGCCGTACTTCACGGTGACGAGCTGGCTGATGGGCACCATGCCCCGGGCGCCGGGTACCGTGAGCTGGAGGATCTGATCCAGCCGCTCCCGCTTGTCCGCGGGAATCTGGATCACCACGGGCACGTGGCTGGAGCCGCGCAGCACATGGAAGTCCCCGGCCACATGGCCGTAGCCCGCCATGTAGAGCGTCTGAATCACGTAGGCGGGGGCCACACCGGCCTGGGCGGCCTTCTCCCGGTCCAGCACGAGGCGGATCTTGGGCGCGGTGGGGTTCAGGGTGGAATCCACATCCACGATGCCATTCACCGACTTGAAGGCATCCAGAACCTGGTGGCCCAGGCGTTCCCGCTCGGCTTCGGTGGGGCCGTAGATCTCGGCCACCATGGTGTCCATGACGGGCGGTCCCGGCGGGATCTCCACCAGCTTCATGCGGGCGCCAACCGGGTTGGTGATCTTCTCCAGCTCCGGCCGCAGCCGGACCACGATGTCGTGGCTCTGCTCCTTGCGGTCGCCCTTGGGCACCAGGTTCACCTGGATGTCCACCATTTCGGGAGCCTCCCGCAGGAAGCTGTGCCGGACCATGCCGACAAAGGTGAAGGGCGCGGCCACTCCGGAATAGACCTGGACATTCTCGACCGTGGGCTCCTTGAGCAGGCGCCGGGCCACATCCTGTCCCACCGCCAGGGCGTCCTCCTTGGGGGTTCCCGCGGGCAGATCAAGCTGGACCATGAACTCGGACTTGTTGTCGAAGGGCAGCATCTTCACCTTCACCACCCCGAAGCCCACGAGCGACATGGCCCCCAGGAGCAGCAGGAGGACGCCGCCGAAGAAGCTCCAGCGCACCACGGGCCGGTTGATCAAAGCCCGGATGACCTTCCGATAGAGGGCCGCGAATTTGGTATCAGGCGCCACTTCCGGGTTGTCGGGATGGTGGCGGTGCGCGTGGACCTCGGGCACGGCCGTTTCCGGGGTGCCGGGGTGGAGGCCGGATTCGTCGGTTTCAGGCAGGTGGGCCACGGACTTGAAGACCTTGAGGCTGGCCCAGGGGCTGATGATGAAGGCGATCAGCAGGCTGAAGATCATCGCCACGCTGGCGCCCACCGGGATGGGCCGCATGTACGGGCCCATGAGGCCGCGGACGAAGGCCATGGGCAGGATGGCCGCGATGACCGCAAAGGTGGCCAGGATGGTGGGATTGCCCACCTCGTCCACGGCCTCCACCACGATCCGCGCGAAGCTCTTCGGGCGGCCTGGCAGGTGCATGTGGCGATGGATGTTCTCCACCACCACGATGGCGTCATCCACCAGGATGCCGATGGAGAAGATCAACGCGAAGAGCGTGACCCGGTTCAGCGTGTAGCCGAACAGGTAGGTAATGAGCAGGGTCAGCGAGAGCGTCACGGGCACGGCCACGCCCACCACCACGGCGCTGCGCCAGCCCATGGCCAGCAGGATGAGGACGACCACGCTGAGGGTGGCGATGAGCAGATGCTCGATCAGCTCGTTGGATTTCTCGCCCGCCGTCGCGCCGTAGTTGCGGGTGACGGTCACCTTCAGGTTGCGGGGGATCAGGTTGCCGCGCAGGGCGTCCACCTTGGCCAGCACCGTCTCCGCCAGGGCCGTGGCGTTGGTGCCGGCCCGCTTGGAAAGGGTGATGCTCACGGCGGGCTCGAAGCCGGGCCGGGTGGTGTCGGCATAGAGGACCATGGGCGGCTCGGGCTCAGGCCCGTCCACCACCTTGGCCACATCGCCCAGGTAGATGGGCTTCTGGTCGCGGACCCCGACCACGAGGCGGCGCAGATCCTTGGCATCGAGGACGAAGCCCGTGCCCTCCAGAATGGTGCGCTTGTCGTGGTCCACCAGGGCCCCAGCGGGCAGCTGGGCCTCGGCGGTCTGGAGCGCCGGCTGAAGTTCGGCGATGGACATGTTGAGCGCCCGCAGGCGGTCAATGTCGGGCTCGATGCGGACCTGCCGCGGCGCGCCGCCGAGAACCTTCACCTGGGCCGTGCTGGGCACCTCGGCCAACTGGCGGGCCACCACATCGCCCAGACGGCGCAGGCCGCCCGGAGTCTGGTTTTCGCCGTGGAGCGTGAGAACCAGGAAGGGCACATCGTCAATGGTCTGGAGCTTGATGATGGGCTTCATGGCTCCCGGCGGCAGGATCTGCGGGTTCGCCTTCAGCTCCTGGTACACCTTCACCAGGCTGGGCTCCTGGGGCTCGTTCACCTTGAAGCGCACGGTGATGAGCGCCATGCCCGGCGTGCTCATGCTGTAGATGTACTCGACGCCCGGGATGCCCCAGAGGCGCCGCTCCAGGGGCGTGCTGACCTGGCTTTCGATCTCCTTGGGGCTTGCGCCCGGGTAGGGCACGTAGAGATCCACCATCGGCACGATGATCTGGGGATCCTCTTCCCGCGGCGTCAGCGTCACGGCGAGGACGCCCAGCATCAGCGACGCCAGGACGATGAGCGGTGTCAGCTTGCTGCGCAGGAAGGTCTGCGCGAGCCGGCCCGCTACACCCAGCTTGGGGGCCCGTCCCTCCGGGCCGCCGGAGCCATTCGCTCCCGATCCATGTTCACTTGCCATGGCTCACCCCGCCGGAGATCTCAATGGGCTGCCCATCCTGCAGGGCTCCGGGCGCGTCAATGACCTTCTCGGTGGCCAGCAGGCCGGCGCGCACCGGGGCCACGCCATCCACGGCTTCGCCAACGGACAGCCAACGGAGTTCAGCCTGGCCATCCTTCGCCACGAACACGCCCGTCAGCTCACCGCGCTTCACCAGGGCGCTTTCGGGGACGGTCAGCCCCTCGGAGGCCAGCCCGGGGATGAGAATGCGCGCAAAGCTCCCCTGCCTGAGCCCCTTCGGCGCGAGCACCCGGGCGCGCAGGGTGCCCTTGTGGCTGTAGGGATCCCCGCCAGGCGCCAGCGCCGTGATCTGCGCCTCGCCGTTGGTGCCATCCACCGCGAAGGCCAGCTTCTGGCCCACCTTCAGACCCTTGGACTCGCGCTCGGAAACCGTAGCCACCAGTTCCTGCTCGCCATTGGCGTACATCTCCAGGAGGGGCATGCCGGGCCCCACGAAGTCGCCTTCATTGACCTTGCGGGACTGGATCACCCCGGTGAAGGGCGCGCGGATCTGGGTGTAGGCGATGTTCGCCTTCAGGGCGGTGACGCCCGCCTGGGCCTGGGCCACCTGGGCCTCGACCTGCTGGAGTTCGGCGATGGTGCTGGCCTTCTCGGCCTGGAGGGCCACGATGCGCCGGTGCTGGGCCTCGATGGTGGCCAGCCCGGTCTCGGCGGCCTTGAGCTGGCCCTGGAGATCCTGGTCGTTCAGCGACACGAGCAGGGTGCCGGCGGCCACCTTCTGTCCCTCCTCCGCGTACACGCGCTTCACCTGCGCGGCCATGCGGGTGGCGATGGTGGCGGTGCGGGTGGACTGGAGGGTGGCGGCAACCCAATCACCCCGCTCCGGGGTGCCGGTGGCGGCCAGCGTGACCGTCACGCGGGGCAGGGTTTTGCCCGCAGGACGCACATCCTTCTGCCCGCAGGCCAAGGTGCCCAGGAGCGCGCCGGAAAGGGCCAGGGTGGAGAGGATGGTCTTCATGGCTGGACTCCTTCGATGGGGGTACCGTTGGCCAGGTCGAGGCTGGCGCGACTCACGCGAAGTTCGTAGAGGCTCTGGAGGATGAGGGTCCGGGCGCCCTGGACGGCCGCCTCGGCATCAAGCACATCAATCAGCGGGGCGAGCCCTTCCTTGTGGCGGGCTTCCCAGAGCCGCCGGGATTCCTCGGCGGCAGCGAGGGCTTCCTTGGCCGCGGTGTACCGGGCCTGCGCGGCCATCACGGATTCCTTCGCCACCCGGATCTCGTGGGCCGCCTGCTGCTCCTTGAAGGTCTTCATGTCCTGGGCGGCCATGGCCTGGGCGCGCGCGGCCTGGGCCTTCGCCCGGTCCGGCGCGGAGAACACCTTCCACTTCACGCCCACCCCGGCCCAAGTCCAGTCGCCCTTGTCGGACCAGGAGTGGTGCAGGGTGCCTGCGCCCAGTTCGAGCCCGACTTCCGGCAGGCTGTTGCCCCGCGCGGCCTTGGCGCCCTCCGCGGCGGCCTTGGCCTGCAGGTCGGCGGCCAGGAGATCGCCCCGCTCCCCGGGAGTGCCCGCAATGGGGGCGGCCGCCGGTTCCAGCGGCGTGGCCAGTGGACCCGTCACGGGCCCCTGACCGAGCAGCAGCCCCAGGCCCGAGCGGGCGGTGCTGATCTGGAGGTTCACCTCGGCCTTCTGGGCATCCACCTGGGCGTGGAAAGCCTTGAGGCGCTGGAGTTCGGATTCCAGCATGAGGCCCTGCTGCACCCGCGCCGCGGTGAAGGATTCCAGGCCCTTCACCCAGGTTTCGGTGTCGTCCACCCAGGCCATGGCCTGCTCCGCCACTTCCGCACCGAAGTAGGCCTGGACCACCGCCATGGCTGTCTCCTGTTTGCGGCGCTCCTGGCTGGCGGCTTCGGCCTGGGCCATGTAGTCGCCGGCCTTGCGCGCGGCGGTGATGCGCCCACCGGCGTACAGCGGCTGCTGGATCACCGCCGAGCCGCCGTAGGCGCCGATGGCATCCGGGTGGTTCAGGGTGGCGGGGTTGAAATCCGCCATCCCGATGCGCGCCTGGTTGAGCTTGATGCCGAAGGCCATCATGGGCTCATCCGTGCGCACCCCCTGGGCTTGCAGGGTGAGGGTGGGCAGCCGGAGGTCGCGGTAGGCCCGCGCCTCCGCCTTGCGGCTGTCCACCATGGCCTGCCCGGCCTTCAGGCCCGACTGGTCACGCCAGGCCTTCTGGATGGCATCCGTGATGGTGAGGCTGCCCTGCGCCCAGAGCCCCGATCCCGCGACGAGGCACAGTCCAATGCTCAAGTGCTTTTTAATGGCCATATAGACATACTCCTGCGCGAAGAGAGGGCACCATCCCGAAGGAACCAGCCGCTACTTAAGGGCCTTGTAGGTCATCTTGGCGCGGTCGCTGACATGACCGCAGACGAGATCGCAGAGATCCGACACCAGCGGCATCACCGGCGTGAAATAGACGGCATTGCCCTCGGGTTCGCGGACGACGAGGCCCACCCGCACTAGGCAGGCCAGATGCTTGGAGGCATTGGCCTGGGACAAGCCGGAAGCTTCCGCCACCGAGCCCTGGCTCAGCGGACCCTTGGCGTCGAGGAGGGAGCGCAGGATCTTCAGGCGCGAGGCATCCCCGAGGGCGCTGAAGAGGCCGCTCACTTCATCAATCATCGGATTGCTGAGCTGATGATTCATGTTCAACTCCATGCGTTAATGGTTATTGGGTTTTGAATAGGCGTCAAGCCCAAAATTCCTGCCGAGGAAAACTGTATATCCATCGGAGCATCCAGGCACACGACTTGCCACCCAACTAGGGGCGGCTGGGAGAAAGTTGACCGTCGTCATCCTCCAACCGGGGCCCGGCACCCCCCTCGGGCCTTGCTACCCTGGTGCCGGAGGCCCCCGTGGATGACCTGGATGCCCGCGCCGCGAAGATCCGCCTGGTGTGCACCGACATTGACGGCGTGCTGACCGATGGCGGCCTGCGCTATGGCGCCAGTCCCGGCCACACCAAGGTCTTCAACGTCCGCGATGGCGCGGCCATCAAGTGGTTGCAGCGGGCTGGCATTCCCGTGGCCTTCATCTCCGGCCTCGCCTCGCCCGCCACGGACCACCGGGCCCAGGATCTGGGCGTGGAGGAGTGCTTCGCGGGCCACCTGGACAAGAAGCCCGTGCTCGACGACCTCTGCGCTCGGCACGGCCTGGCCTACGACCAGCTGGCCCACCTGGGCGACGACCTGGCGGATCTGCCCCTGCTTCGGCGCGTGGGCCTCGCCTGCTGCCCCGCCGACGCCGCCGAGGAGGTGAAGGCCGTCGCGCACTGGACCGTGCCCGTGCCTGGCGGTCGGGGCGTCCTGCGCCAGGTCGCCGAACGGATTCTCAAGGCCCAGGGCCGCTGGGACGAGACGGTTTCCAGATACGAGGTATGACCATGCGCCGCATCCTGCCCTTCCTGCTCGCCGCCCTGCCCCTCTGCGCCCAGGACGCGGCCATCGGCCTGCGGGCGAACCTCCTGGCGCCCACCGGCGACCTCCGGAACGTCACGGACACCCAGCTGGGCCTGGGGGGCGCAGTGGTGGTCAACATCCCCCTGGGAGATTTGGCCAGTGGGTTCGTCCTGCGGCCTCTTGTCGGCGGCCAGTTCATCCCCAGGGGGAACAACCTGGGTCTGGCCTCGACGAAGACCACCGTCACCACCCTGGACGTGATGCTGGAAACGCTCTGGTACCCCAGTGGGGACATCACCCGTGGCGCGTTCCTGGTGGGCTCGGTGGGCCTCCAGCACTGGCGCGTGAATTCCACGGGCGCTTCCCCCTCGACCTTTTCCGTCACCCGCATCGGGGCCAATGCGGGCGTGGGCTACCAGATCACATCCAACCTGTCCGCCGATCTTCGCGGCTTCTGGAGCCCCGTTTCCCCGGCCCTTACAGCTTCCGGCGTGATGCTGGCAGCCACCATGACCTTCTAAGGAGCTGGAACGGAATTTGACCTCGCGAGGCGGGCCTCCGATGAGAGCCCAGAGGTGCGCGATCGGACGGCCTGTCGCCCTCCCACGCGCCCGGTCGTTCGAGGTCGTCATGCGCCGTGCGCCCGCTGGTGATGGAACCCCCTGGCTCCGCTGCCTCACCCTCGGGCTGTCGGCCCTTCTCGCCCTGGCGTGCGGGGGCAGCAACACCCCCTCGAATCTCCAGCCCCCGAAGACCCTCACCTACGCCGCGAATCCCGCCGTCTACACCAAAGGGACGGCGATCACACCGGACACGCCCTCCAACACCGGTGGTCCCGCCTCCTCCTACGCGGTGACCCCGGCGCTCCCGGCCGGGCTGGACCTGAACGGGACCACCGGCGTAATCTCCGGCACCCCCAGCGCCGTGGCGGCCACGGCCACATACACGGTCACCGCCTCGAACACCGGCGGATCCACCTCGGCGGCCTTGACGATCACCGTGAAGGATGTGCCTCCCGCCAGCCTGACCTACGCCATGAATCCGGCGGTCTATGCCAAGGGGGTGGCCATCACGCCCAATGCGCCCTCCAGCACCGGGGGCGCCGTCGTGTCCTATGCCCTTTCCCCCAACCTACCTGCGGGCCTCAGCCTGGACCCGGCCACGGGCATCCTCTCGGGCACCCCCACGACGGCTGCTGCCACGGCCAGCTACACGATCACCGCCACGAATTCCGGCGGGAGCACGAGCACGACCCTCTCCCTCACCGTGAACGACGCCCCGCCGAGTGGCCTCACCTACAGCACCCCCTCCGCCATTTACGTCCGGGGAGCGGCCATCACGCCCAACACCCCCTCCAGCTCCGGCGGAGCGGTCCTGGTCTACGCCATTACCCCGGCCCCCCCCCTGGGACTGACGCTCGATCCGGTCACCGGCATCCTCTCGGGCACGCCCGCCACCACCGCAGCCCCGGCGGCCTACACCATCTCCGCGATAAACTCGGGCGGCAGCACCACGGCGGTCCTCTGGATCACGGTGAACGACGCACCGCCAGGCGGGCTGGCCTACGCCGTGAATCCAGCGGTGTACACCAAGGGCGTCGCCATCACCCCGAATCTCCCCGCCAGCACGGGGGGCGCCGTGGCAACCTACGCCGTCTCCCCCGTCCTTCCGGCGGGACTCGCCCTGGACCCGGTCTCGGGTGTCCTGTCCGGAACCCCCACGGCAGTCGCCCCGCAAACCACCTACACCATCACCGCGACGAACCTGTCCGGGAGCGCGGCGGTGGCCCTCCCCATCACGGTGAACGATGTCCCGCCTTCTGGATTGACCTATAGCCAGCCGACCCTGACCTGCACCAAGGGCACGCCCCTGGCCCCTGACACGCCCTCTAGCGCCGGCGGCGCCGTCACCCGCTACGGCATCTCGCCCGCGCTGCCCGCGGGACTCGTCCTGGACTCCGCGACCGGCATCCTCTCCGGAATCCCCACCGTGTTGGCCCCCCTGGCCGCGTACACCGTGACCGCCAGCAACAGCGGGGGGAGCACGACCGCGAGAATCTCTCTCTCGGTGAACGATGCACCTCCGGCCGGGCTGGCCTACGCGATCCCGGCGCCGATCTACACCAAGGGCATCGCCATCGCGCCGAACGCGCCCAGCAGTACCGGGGGCCCGGTTACCGCCTACGCCATCACGCCCGCGCTGCCGGCGGGGCTCACGCTGGACCCAGCCACCGGCATCCTCTCTGGGACTCCCACCGCGTTGGCCCCCCTGGCCACCTACACCGTGACCGCCAGCAACACGGGAGGAAGCGCCACCGCGCAGCTCGCCATCACGGTCGCCGATTTGCCCCCCACGGGACTGACCTACGCGGTGAATCCCGCCACCTTTTTCCAGGGATTGGCCATCACGCCGGATGCGCCCAGCACCTCTGGAGGGCCCGTGGTGTCCTACGCCGTCGCGCCGGCGCTTCCCCCGGGGCTGACCCTGGATCCAGCCTCCGGCATCCTGTCGGGAACCCCCACCGCCCTCGCCGCCACCGCCCCCTACACCGTGACGGCCACCAACTCCGGAGGCAGCACCACAGCCCTCCTCACCCTCACCGTCAAGGACGCCACCCCAGTGATTTCCTACGGCAGCGGGAACTTCACCTTCACCACTCAGGCAGCCCTCTCCCCCCTGGCGCCCACGAACACCGGCGGTCCGGTGGCAACCTGGGCCATCACCCCAGCCCTCCCGGCAGGCCTGAGCTTCAGCACTACGGATGGGAGCCTCTCCGGCACCCCCACCGCCATCACCCCCGCCACCTCCTACACCATCTCCGCCACCAACACCGGCGGTACCTGCCTCGTGATCCTGGTCCTGACGGTGAATCCACCTCCTCCCGCCCTCACCGCCCAGCCCGCCAGTCAGGTGGTTCCGATCGGGCTCAACGCCAGCTTCAGCGCCTCGGCCACGGGCACCGGCTCCCTCAGCTACCAGTGGCTCGACAACGGCACGGCCATCTCCGGCGCGCATCTCCTCACCTACACGACGCCACCTGTGACCCTGGCCGATAACGGCCATGCCTTCACCCTCCTGGTCCAGGACACCTACGGCCAGTCCGCCACCAGCAGCGCTGCCCTCCTGACGGTGGTCCAGGGGGCGTTCTCCCTCACGTCGGGGGCGATGGGCAGCGTCCGCTACGGGCATACGGCCACGCTGCTTCCCAACGGCAAGGTGCTGATCACGGGGGGCTCCAATGGCACCTCGGTGCTGGCAAACGCCGAGTTGTTCGACCCAGCCACAGGCACCTTCACGCCCACCGCCGGTCCCATGGGCACGGCCCGCATCCACCACGCCGCCACCCTGCTCCCCAACGGGAAGGTGCTCATCACAGGCGGCTACAACGGCACGTCTGTCCTGGCCAGCGCGGAGCTGTACGACCCCGCCAGCGGAACCTTCCAGCCCACCAACGGCCCCATGGGCACCGCCCGGCAGGATCACACCTCCACCCTGCTTCCCAACGGGAAGGTGCTCATCGCCGGCGGGGATTTCAATTCGGTGTACGCCTCGGCGGAATTGTTTGATCCCGTCACCGGAACCTTTACGCCGACCGGCGCCATGAACGCCGCCCGGGCCTTCCACACGGCCACCCTGCTGCCCACGGGGCAGGTCCTCATCGCCGGCGGCGGGGACATCGGGTCCACGTACACCAGCGCGGAACTCTACGATCCGGCCACCGGGACCTTCACCTCCACCGGGAGCCTGAGCACAGGACGCTCCCGGCACACGGCCACGCTCCTCCCAGACGGACAGGTCCTTCTCGCAGGAGGGCAGGACGCCAACGGCGCCTACCTCGCGGGAGCGGAGCTCTACGATCCCACCACCGGCACCTTCGCCCCCACCGGCTCCCTCGGCACGGCGCGCTGCAGCCACAGCGCCGTCCTGCTGCCGGACGGGAGGGTGCTGCTCACAGCGGGGTCCGGCACCGCCGGGGTGCTCTCCTCCTCCGAGGCCTACGATCCCGCCTCGGGAACCTTCTCGCCCACTGGACCCCTGGCGATGGGCCGGACCGGCCAGACCGCGACCCGGCTTCCGAACGGGAAGGTGCTCGTCGCTGGCGGCTTCAGCGGAACCGGCGCCCTCGGGGAATCCGAAGCCTTCGATCCCCAGGATCCCGCCCCGGGCGTGTTCACCGCCACGGGATCCATGGCCACCGCCCGGGCCCGGGCCACGGCCACGCTGCTCCCCAACGGGAAGATCCTGGTGGCGGGCGGCACCGGGATCTCCGGCACCACCTATGCCAGTGCCGAACTCTATGATCCCGACTCTGGCGCCTTTACGCCCACAGGCACCATGGCCTACGGGAGGGACCAGCACACCGCCACCCCGCTTCCCAACGGCACGATCCTGATTGCCGGCGGGATCAGCGGGCTCAACTACCCGTTGGTGGCGGAACTCTATGACCCCTCGAAGGGCACCTTCACGGCCACCGGCTCCATGGTGGCCCCCCGGAAGGCCCCCACCGCGACGCTGCTTCCCAACGGAAAGGTGCTCATCGCCGGAGGCGCCAATGCAGGCGGGGCGCTTGCCAGCGCCGAACTCTACGATCCCGCCAGCGGGACTTTCACGCCCACGGGCTCCATGAGCACCCCCCGGGAATTCCAGACGGCCCTCCTGCTGCCCAACGGCACCGTGCTGGTGGCCGGCGGGGATAACGGCAGCACCGAACTGAGCAGCGCGGAGATCTACGATCCGGCCACCGGAATCTTCACGCCGACCGGCTCCATGATCTCCCCCCGGGGATCCGCCACGGCCACCCTGCTCTCCAACGGCCTGGTCCTGGTTTGCGGCGGCTGGGATGGATCGGCCGATGTGGCCTCCGCGGAACGCTACGATCCCGCCAAGGGCACCTTCACGGCCACCGGCTCCATGACCGCCGCCCGCTCCCAGCAGCAGGCCACGCTCCTGCCCGGGGGGCAGGTCCTTGTGGCCGGTGGAACCAACGCCGGCAGCACCCTCGCCAGCGCCGAACGCTACGATCCGGCCAGCGGCACCTTCTCCCCCGCCGGCTCCATGCTGGCGACCCGGGGATTCTTCTCCGCCCTCCTGTTGCCGAACGGCAAGATCCTCACGGTGGGAGGCTACGATGGCACCACCTACCTCGCCTCGGCCGAACTCTACCAGTGACCGCCTACACCGGGGATGCCCCGGACCTGAACCGGATCCGCCTGGGTCAGGCGCCCATCCGCTCATCCTCCTGCGGCGGCACGGATGCGAAGCGATCCTTGATCCGGTTGCCCAGGCCCTTGAGATCGCCCCGCAAGTCGGGACCGGCCTTGGGTGTGGTCAGGGCCGCGACCGCCGCGCCAACGGCTGCGCCTGCCAGGAAAATGAGCAAAGACGTTCCAAGATAACCACGGTCGTCGTTCACGGGATCCCTCCTCTGGCGGCCCCGCCTTCCGGCCGCGGAACCAAATGTACGGCGCGGTGGGGCCCTGTCAGGATGGCCGCGAAGAATCTTCCGGAGGAGGCTCCCCGCGGAAGAATCCCGGAATCCAGCGGACGACTCCCGCCACCACCTTGGCCAGCAGTGAGGGCAGTTCGAGGGTGCCCTTCGCCAGTTGGGTGACCGCCTCCACCTGCGTACGGACGTCATGCACATCGGTGGCGATCTGATGGAGATCCTGCGCGGCGCTGTCGGCGAGGCGCTGGACCGACGCGGCCGTGCGCCGGGCCTGGATCAGCACCAGCACCAGGAAGACCGACAGGATGGCGATGGCAACGGCCAGAACAATCTGCAGGATCAAGGACATGGCGACCTCTCCGCGGGCACCCGCAGTATGGGAGCTTTGCCGCAGCCCTGTCGTGTCGCGGGTTATTTGCCTTGTAATTAAAGAAATTTTTTGACTTCTGACTTCATGGTCCATCCTGGAGCCAGGGCCCCGGCCCAATCTGGACGCGGCGGTCCCCCAGGAGCAGGTATGTCCAACGACAAGAAACCCAAAAAGGCCAAGCCGCCCGTCGTGCATGGCGCGACCTCGCGCGGAGCAGAGCTGTCCAGCCGCTTGGCCGAGCCGGTTCAGAAAGCTGCCCTCATGCCGGCCAAGAAAAAGAAATAGGCCAGGGGTACGCCCCAGGGTCATGCCGCCCAGCGGAATGATGGAAACCCCTGCATCCACGGGTTGAGCCGGGATGCAGGGGCGGGAGCAGACGGCTGGCTTTGGGCCAGATGCCTATTTGCAGGCCTTGCCGAACACCTGGTTCCGCACCAGGTCCTCGGTCTTCCAGGGCGCGGCGCCGCCGCCCAGGTACTTGTGGAACCACTCGAGGTGGGCGTTGTAGTAGACGGGCATGGACTTCAGGGGGTCGGGCCAGTGGCCGTCGTTCTTGAAGATGAGAAGGCGGCTGGGGACATTCATTTCCTGCAGGTCCGTGAAGAACTCCAGGCTCTGGGTGTAGGGCACCCGGAAATCCTGCTCGCCGGTGATGACGAGGCAGGGCGTCTTGAAATTCTTCACGTAGCTGCTGGGGCTCATCCGGTGGTAGAGCTCGGGATTGGTGGTGGGGGTGCCCTTCAAGTCCCATTCGGGGAACCACAGCTCCTCCGTGGCGCCGTGCATGGCCGTCAGGTCGTACACGCCCATCATCGAGGCGATGGCCTTGAAGCGGGTGTTGTGGCCTTCCATCCACATCATCGCGTAGCCGCCCCAGCTCCAGCCCATGAGACCCATGCGGTCCTTGTCCACGTAGGGCAGATCCGCCAGGGCATCCGTCACCTTGGAGATGTCGGTCATCACCTTGCCGTCCCAGTCGCCGCTAATGGCGTCCGTGAAGGCCTGGCCATAGCCGGTGGAGCCGTGGGGATTGGGGAAGGCCACCACGTAGCCCGCGCCGGGGTACACCTGCCAGTCGCCCCGGAAGGAATCGGACCACATCATCTGCGGGCCGCCGTGGACATTCATGATCAGCGGGTATTTCTTCGCTGGATCGAAATTGTGCGGCTTGACGATGAAGACCTCGACCGGCGTGCCGTCGGCGCCCTTCACCCACATCGTCTCCGCCGGGCGGATGTCCACAGCGTCCGCCACCTTCTGGTTGAAGGACGTGAGGCGCGTCAGGGCCTTCGTGGTGAGATCGGCCCGCCAGATCTCCACAGGCTGGCCCACGGTGGAGCGGGTGAAAACCACGCTCTTCTGGTCCGGGCTCACCGCGAACTCGCGGATCGCCTGGCCGTCCAGCATGCGCTGGATCTTCCCGGTGGCCACGTCCACGCGGAAGAGCGGCCAGTAGCCCTTCTCTTCCACGGTGAACCAGATGGTCTTGCCATCCGGGGACCACTGGAAGCTGTCCACCCAGTTGTCAATCGCATCGGTCAGCACGCGGGTGGTGTGGGTGGCGCGGTCATAGACGGCCAGGCGGAACCGGTCGGATTCAAAGCCGGGCCGGGCCTGTTTCCGGTAGGCGATGTATTTCCCATCCGGCGAGTACTTGGGATCCACATCCGCGGCCTTGTTGCTGGCCGTGATGTCCTTGGGCGTGTGGTCCCCCTCGAGGCTCACCAGGAACAGATCCTGGTTGGTGGAGCGGGCGGGCACCGCATCGGGGTTGGTGACGACACAGACCTCCTTGCCATCGGGGCTGACATCGTAGGTCTGGGTCATCGGCGTGATGGCATCCGCGGGGTAGTCCTGCTTCCCCGGCGTCAGCTCGATCACCTTGCCGTTGAAGGGCGCGACGAACAGGTGGGTGTACTGGAAATCCTGCCACTGGGTCCAGTGCCGGTAGAGCAGCGCATCCGCCAGATGGGCCTGGACGGGGCCGTTCTCCAGCTTGTCGGCCAGCTCCTGGTTCTTCGCGCCATCCGCCCCCGCCTCGGGGAACACCGTGGATTCGAACACCAGGGACTTCCCGTCCGGCAGCAGCTTCGGCGCGTTCACGCCGGGCTGGAAGGCCGTGACCTTGCGGGCTTCGCCGCCCCCGGCATCCATGGCCCACAGCTGAGTGCTGCTCCCTTCGCGGCCCGAGAGGAAGGTGATGGTCTTTCCATCCTTCGACCAGGCCGGCGAGGCGCAGGACTTGGGGCCGAAGGTGAGCTGCTTCGTGGCGCCCGTGGCCAGCTCCAGCATCCAGATCTCGGTGTTCCGCGTGCTGGCCTTCAGGTGCTGGGTGGACACGTCGAAGAGCAGTTTCGATCCATCCGGGCTGAGGGCCAGATCCTGCACGCCCTTCAGCCGGTAGAGATCCTCGAGGGTGAAGGCCCGTTTCTCCGCCGCTGCCAAGGGCAGCGCGAGCAGGAGGGCGGGGACCAGGAGTCGGTGCAGGTGAGCCATGGAGCCTCCAGAAGGCGACCCCAAGGATGGCATGAAGCCAAGGGATCCCTCGGAAGATGAGACTTCCGGCACGGGATCACACCCCCAGCGCCTCCCGGATGGCCCCGAAGTCGGCGCGGGACGTGGCATCCAGGCTGAGGGGCGTGACGGCCACCACCCGCTCCCGCACCAGGGCGTGGACATCGGAATCGGGCTCCAGGGCGGCCTGATCCACGATGACGGTGATGCGGCCATCCCGCAGGCGGCTGTCCGGCCCGGGCTGATCGAGCACCATCTCGAAGTAGCGCTGGCGGGACAGGCGACTGAGGCGCCAGGGCGTGTCCGGGGTGGCATCCTCGGGCACGTCCAGCTTGATCAGATCCACATCCTGGGGCAGCCGCGCCCCCACCAGCTTCCGTGCGAAGAGGCGGAGGAAATGCTCGGAAGCGCCCCAGTCCTTCGCCTCGTGGCGCAGGAAGTGGTCGGGGTGCATCTGCTGGGAGGCGGCCAGGGCGGGAATGCCCCGGGCGGCGGCCTCCATGGCCGCGCCCACGGTGCCCGAAGCGCCGATGCTGATGCCCACGTTCTCACCGTAGTTGATGCCCGACACCAGCAGGTCGGGCCGGCGGTCCCGGCAGAGCACCGCGAGACCGTGACGCACCACGGAGGCCGGCGAGCCTTCGCAGGCGTAGGCTCGGATGGGATGCCCGTCCACCTCGAAGGAAACCGGCTCCAACGCCGCGTCGGGCCGGCCCGTGAAGCTCCGGCCCATGGCCGTCTGCTGGGTGGCCGGCGCCACCACCAGCACCTCGCCCAGCTCCCGCACTGCGCGCGCCGCGGCCCGCAGACCCGGCGAGTGGATCCCATCGTCATTGGTGAGGAAGAACAGGGGACGCGTCATGCCGGACTCCACCTTCCAGGCTGCCACAGACGGCCGCCGCCCGCTGGTCTCCCGCCGCCTTGGTATCCTGCCCCATGCTCGACCGCGCCTTCCTCCCGCCCCCGTCCGCGCCCGGCCGCGGGGTGTTCTGCAACCGCACCCTGAACCTGCGTTCGGTGCGCGCCATCGGCTACGACATGGACTACACCCTGGTGGACTACCGGGTGGAGGCCTTCGAGCGCATGGTCCACGCCCAGGCCGTGGCGCGGCTGGCCTCCGAGGGCTGGCCGGTGAAGGGCCTGGCCTTCGATCCGGCCATGGTGACCCGCGGCCTCGTCATTGACACGGAACTGGGCAACCTCGTGAAGGCCAACCGCTTCGGCTTCGTCAAACGGGCCATGCACGGCACGCGCATGCTGGACTACGCCGAGCAGCGCGAGGCCTACGCCGCCAGCCTGGTGGACCTCTCCGATCCGCGCTGGGTCTTCCTCAACACCCTCTTTTCGCTCTCCGAGGGCTGCCTCTACGCCCAGGCCGTGGACCTGCTGGATGGCGGCGCCCTGCCCCGGCCCTTCGAATACGCCAGCCTCTACCGCCACGTCCGGGCGCGGGTGGATGCCCAGCACCTCGAAGGCCACCTCAAGGCCGAGATCGCCGCCGCGCCGGACCGCTACGTGGTGCCGGACCCCGATGCGGCCCTGACCCTGCTCGACCAGCGGGCCGCGGGAAAGAAGCTGATGCTCATCACGAACTCCGAGTGGGCCTTCACCACCCGGATGATGGCCCACGCCTACGACCGCTTCCTGCCCGCAGGCATGATCTGGCGCCAGCTCTTCGACCTGGTGATCGTCAGCGCCCGCAAACCCGCCTTCTTCACCGACCGGTCACCCTTCTTCGAGGTGGCCACGGAAGACGGCCTGCTGCGACCCCTCGCCGGCCCCCTGGAGCCCGGCGGCGCCTATCTCGGCGGCTGCGCAGCCCAGGTGGAGCGCGACCTCGGCATTTCCGGCGACGAGCTCCTCTACGTCGGCGACCACATGTTCGGCGATGTGCATGTGAGCAAGCGCGCCCTGAGCTGGCGCACGGCCCTGGTGCTGCGCGAGCTGGAGGCGGAGGTCGCGGCCCTCGAGGCCTTCCAGACCACCGAGCGCGCCCTCGTCGCGAAGATGCGGCTCAAGGAGGCCATGGAGGCCGAACTCTCGCGGGCCCGACTGGCCCTGCTGCGGCGGAAGGAAGGCCATGGTCCCGCGCCGGAACGCCCCGTCTCCGACCTGGAGCATGAGGTCACGACCTTGCGCGAGCGGCTGGTGGCCCTGGATGTGGAACTCGCCCCCCTGGCCAAGGCCGCCACGGAACTGACCAATCTGCGCTGGGGCCTGCTTACCCGCGCCGGCAACGACAAGAGCCACCTCACACGGCAGATCGAGCGCTACGCCGACATCTACACCAGCCGCGTCTCCAACCTGCTGCACGCCACCCCCTTCGCCTACTTCCGCGCCCCCCGCGGCAGCCTGCCCCATGATCCCAGCCTGCCGGGCGGCACCCCGCTGGACCAGAGCGCGGGCGGATGATCCTGGCGCCGGGCGCCCGGAGGATCAGGCCAGAAGTCCGGAGGTTCAGGCAAGCCCGGAGTCCGGGCAGCCCCTAGACTTCCTTCTGTCCCGGCGCTGAACCGCGGACAGGGAGGTTCCGATGTCCGTCCCCACACTCGGCTACGCCTCTACCCCCGATCCCATCCCCTCCCAACCAGGAGCCTGACCATGCACACACGCACCCTCGGAACAAACGGTCTGAACGTCTCCGCCCTCGGCCTCGGCTGCATGGGCCTGAGCTTCGGCCTCGGCCCCGCCGTCGAGAAGTCGGAGGCCATCGCCCTCATCCGCGCCGCCGTAGAGCGGGGCGTCACCTTCTTCGACACGGCCGAAGTCTACGGGCCCTGGACGAACGAGGTGGTGGTCGGCGAGGCCCTGGCGCCCTTCAAGGGGAAGGTCGCCATCGCCACCAAGTTCGGCTTCGCCATAGATCAGGTCTCGGGCCAGAACCCGGGCGGCCTGAACAGCCGGCCCGAGCGCATCAAGGCGGTGGCCGAGGCCTCCCTGAAGCGGCTCCAGATCGAGGCCATTGATCTCTTCTATCAGCACCGGGTGGATCCCGAGGTGCCCATCGAGGATGTGGCCGGCGCCGTGAAGGACCTGATCGCCGCCGGGAAGGTGAAGCACTTCGGCCTGTCGGAAGCGGGTGTGAAGACGATCCGGCGCGCCCACGCCGTGCAGCCGGTGGCGGCCCTCCAGAGCGAATACTCCCTCTTCTGGCGCGAGCCGGAGGCGGAGGTGATCCCCACCCTCGAGGCACTCGGCATCGGCTTCGTGCCCTTCAGCCCCCTGGGCAAGGGCTTCCTGACCGGCACGATTGACGAGACGACAACCTTCGATCCCACCGACTTCCGCCAGGTCGTGCCCCGCTTCACCCCCGAGGCCCGCAAGGCGAACGTCGCCCTGGTGGAGGTGCTGCGTGCCCTCGCCGCAACCAAGGGGACCACGCCCGCCCGGCTCGCCCTGGCCTGGCTGCTGGCCCGGAAGCCCTGGATCGTGCCCATCCCGGGCACCACCAAGCTCCACCGCCTGGAGGAGAACCTGGGAGCCGCGGCCCTGGACCTCACGCCGGAAGACCTCGCCACCATCGAGGCGGCGACGTCGAAGGTGGAGCTTCAGGGCGCCCGCTACCCGGAGCACCTCCAGAAGCTGGTGGGGCGGTGAAGCGCGTCCGAGGATCCCGCCCAGCCCCTCCGTGCTAACGTTCACCGGAACGGCCATGACACCCGCTTCTGCCCTTCCCGCCTCTGAGGATCCGGACCGCCCTCCGGCTGACCGGATTCGCTTGGCCGAGCTGCTTCGGGCCCACGCCCCCTACGACGGCAGTTTTCGACCTGCGGATCCCCGGGGTGCATGTCACACGCACCTCCCGCATCCACAAGGAGCTGGTGCACGGCGTCCTGCGGCCCTCCCTCTGCGTCGTGGGCCAGGGGTCGAAGCGGGTGATGTTGGGGCAGGAGATCTACGAGTACGACGCCACGCGGATGCACATGAGCCCCTCGTCCTTCCACCAGCACTTCAAGGCCGTCACGTCCATGAGCCCCCTGCAGTACCAGAAGGCCCTCCGCCTCCAGGAGGCCCGCCGCCTCATGCTGATGACCCTGCTCGACGCCGGGACCGCGGGCCGCCGTGTGGGCTACCAGAGCCCGTCTCAGTTCACCCGCGAGTACGGCCGCTACTTCGGCGAAGCCCCCACCCGGGACATCGCCCGCCTCCGTCAGCGGTCCGGCCCTCCCGAGGCGGTCTTGCCCGACTGACCCGCACGGAACTCAGCCCAGGAACCCCGCCCATTCCGCCAGCACACTCTGGGCCTGCCGGATGGCGCCGCCTTCGCTGGGCGGCATGGGCAGCAGCACCGCGCCATCGGGATTGAGCTGGGCATCCTTCCGGGCGCGCACCCAGGCCATGAGCTTGGCGGGATCCACGGGCGTCTGGGGGCTGAGGCGCAGTTTGAGGCGGCCCTTGTCCACGGTGACTTCGGACACGGCCAGAACCTGGGCGCGGAGCTTCACCTTCAGGATCTCGAAGAACCGCTGGGTGCCCTCGTCATCCTCGGGCACATGGCCGAAGCGGTCCTCCAGGTCGAGGCGGTAGAGTTCCAGCTCCTGCTCACTGCGCAGGCGGGAGAGGCGCTTGTAGGCCACCAGGCGCTCGCTGGCCTGATCCATCCACCGCCGACTGAGCTGGGCGCCACCGGAGAGGCCGTCGAGCTTCACCTCGAAGGTGCCACTGGGCTGGCCCTGCAGCTCCTGGAGCGTCTCCTCCAGCAGCTTCACGTAGAGTTCAAAGCCGATCTCGTGGATCTGCCCGCTCTGCTCGCCCCCCAGGAGGTTCCCCGCGCCGCGGAGTTCGAGATCCATGGCCGCCACGCGGAAGCCTGAGCCCAGTTCCGAGAAATCCTCCAGGGCCTGGAGGCGCTTGCGGGCCTCCTCGCTGATCTCGTGCTTGCCGGGGATGAGCAGGTAGGCGTAGGCGGGCACGTCGCTGCGGCCCACGCGGCCCCGGAGCTGGTAGAGCTGGCTGAGCCCGAAGGCGTCCGCCCGGTGGACAATGAGCGTGTTGGCGTTGGGCACGTCCAGGCCGTTTTCCACGATGGTGGTGGCCACCAGCACATCCAGACGGCCCTCCATGAAAGCCAGCATCACCTGCTCCAGGCCCTCGTCCGTCATCTGCCCGTGGCCCACGCCCACGCGGGCGTCGGGCACCAGCTCCCGCACCCGCGCGGCGATGGCCGTGATGGACTCCACGCGGTTGTGGACGAGGTAGACCTGGCCGCCGCGCCGCAGCTCGAACTGGATGGCCGTCTGGATCAGTTCGTCCGACCACGGCGCCACCACGGTTTCGATGGCGAGGCGGTCCTTGGGCGGCGTTTCGATGAGGCTGATCTCCCGCAGGCCCGTGAGGCTCATGTGCAGGGTGCGGGGGATGGGCGTGGCGCTCATGGCCAGCTGGTCCACATTGAGCCGCAGCTTCTTCAGCCGCTCCTTGTGGGCCACGCCGAAGCGCTGTTCCTCGTCCACCACCACCAGGCCCAGATCCGCGAACTTCACCCGGGCGCCGAGCATCTGGTGGGTGCCGATGACGATCTCGATCTTGCCATCAGCCAGCTCCTGCTGGATGCGCTTCACCTCCTCCTTGGCCACGAAGCGGTTGAGCATCTCGATCTTCACGGGGAAGCCGGCGAAGCGCTCCTTGAAGGTGCGGAAGTGCTGGAAGCAAAGGATGGTGGTGGGACAGAGGACGGCCACCTGGCGGCCTTCGAGGGCCACCTTGGCGGCGGCGCGCATGGCCACCTCCGTCTTGCCGAAGCCCACGTCCCCCACCAGCAGGCGGTCCATGGGGCGGGGCGATTCGAGATCGGCCTTCACCGCCTCGCTGGCTTCGATCTGGTCCGGCGTGGGCGTGAAGGGGAAGCTGGCCTCGAAGGCCGCCATTTCGGGTCCATCCGGCGGATAGGCGTGGCCCTGCTCTAGCTTGCGCTGGGCGTAGAGCTTCAGCAGCTCTTCGGCCATGTCGCGGATGGCCTTCTTGGCCCGGCGCTTCACCTTGGCCCAGGAAGCGCCCCCCAGCTTGTCCAGGGACGGCTGATGGCCCTCGGCGCCGGTGTAGCGCTGCACCAGATCGGCCCGCTCCAGGCTCACGTGGAGCTGGCCGCCATCGGCATAGCGGAGCTGCATCACCTCCAGCTCCTCGCCGCCCACCGTCAGCGTGGCGAAGCCCACGAACTCGCCGATGCCGTGGTCCAGGTGCACCACCCGGTCGCCGGGCTTGAGGTCGCGGAGATCGGAGAGGAAGGCCGCGCTGCGGGATTTCTTCGGCGTGGCCTGCGCCGCCCGGCGGCCGAACACTTCCCGTTCGGTGAGCACGACGAGCCCCGGCTCCTTCAGGTGCGTGCCAGCGCTCAGGGCCAGGGGGATGGCGCGACAGCCGCTGTCCAATCCGGTGGAAAGCGGGAGGTCATGCTCCCGGAGGATCTCCGAGAGGCGATCTCGCATCCCCGGCGTGGAGCCCGCGAGGAAGATGCGGTGCCCCGTGAGGGCCAGCTCTTTCAGGTAGTCGGACAGCTCCCCGATGCGGCCCTGGAATTCCCGCACCGGCTGGGCCGCGAGTGGTACCGTGGCCTCGCTCTGCCACTCAGTCAGGTGGAGAGTGGGGCGGCTGGGATCGGCGGGCAGGAAACGGTCGTCGAAATCCGGGCACACCACGCCGCCCCGCCGCAGCACGGCCAGACCCTCCTCGATGCGGACGCGTTCGGCCTCGCGCAGGGCCTCCTCCCAGGCGCCATCCAGGCGCACCCGCAGGCAGGGCGGCACCCAGTGGACGAGCTGGCCCGCGGGCTGGGCCGCCAGCTGGCCCGCCAGGGGGTAGAACAGCTCCTCGCCCGGGAAGTGGCCATGGGAGGCCAGCCGGGCGCGGCGGAAGGCCAGATCATCGCCGGGCTCGGGCGTGCGGTCGCCCCGGGCCTCCGCCGCCTCCAGCAGCAGGCGGCGCTCCGCCTCATAGCGGGGATAGAGCGTGAGCAAGTCCAGCGCCTCGCCCGTGCGGCGCTGAGTGTCGGGATCGAAGGGGCTGAGACGCTCCAGCTCGTCCCCGAAGGTCTCCAGCCGCAGGGGCTGCTCCAGGTGGTCCGGCCAGAGGTCCACCACCATGCCGCGGGAGCTGAATTCGCCCGGCGCCGAGGCCAGCTCCGTGCGGCGGTAGCCCAGGGCCACCAGGGTTTCCAGCAGCAGCTCCCGGGGCACCTCGGCCCCCAGGCGCAGGTCCAGCTTCTGCCGCTGGAACCAGGTGGGATGGGGCAGGCGCTCGCAGGCCGCGAGAGGTCCGGTGACGAGCACCTGGACGCGGCGTTCCAGCAGCCCCACCAGGGCTGAAAGCCGCTCCCGCAGCACCATGCCAGGCGGGCTGCTCTCGCCCCCGACATAGGGCGCGAAGCCCGGGAAATGGGCCACGCCGACGCCCGGCAGCAGGGCCTGGAGATCCGCGGCCAGGGTGCGCGCCTCGGCCTCGCTGGGCGCATCCACCCACAGCGAGGTACGCCGCCCGTCGCGGGTGATCCACCGCGCCAGCACCAAGGCCAGCGCCGGCGGCGACGTCCAGCGCAGCTTCGCGCCCGGGGCGTCGAGGGCCCCCGCCGGCGCCTCGGCCAGGCGGAGCAGATCCTTCAGGTCTTGAGAGAGCACTTCCATGGACCTTTCAGAGTGCCCGAGCCTGCGCCGGAAGAGGAGAGGCGATTGTCGAAAGGCAAGCAGGTCACGGAAGACACGGAAAGAAGCTGGAAGGCGCGGAAGGAAGCGGGTACCCCTGTGGACCCGAAGCGCACCCTACTTTTCCGTGTCCTCCGTGTTCTTCTGTGGCTTCCGTGTCCAGTCTCTCCACCCTTCAGAGTTCCCGCACGGTCCACTCCCGGGGCATGAGGATGCGGTCCCACCACACGCCTTTGTCGCTGCGCTTCCCTACGGCCAGGAACATGGCCACTTCGGCGCCCCGGGGCAGGGCCAGTAGCTTTGCAGCCCGCCAGGGATCGAAGCCCTCCATGGGGCAGCTGTCGTAGCCTTCGGCGCGCAGGGCGAGCATGAAGGTGGCCGCAGCGAGGGCGGCGCTCTTGTGGGCCATCACCCGGACATCCGCGCGCGACATGAAATTCGGCGTGGGGCGGACGAGGGACACCGCCCGGCTGAAGGCCCGCTTCAGGGGGCCCAGGAGGCCGAAGGGGCCCGCGGTGTAGATGGCCGGGATGATCTTCCGGTAGTAGGCCTCCTGGCGCTTCCGCAGGGGGCCGCGGGATTCGAACACGCGCAGGATCTCGTCCCGGTTGCGCCGCCAGGTATCGCGCCGCGTCACCAGCGCCAGGAGGAGGGGCGCCGTCTTCGCGGGCAGCTGGTCCAGGCAGATCGCGTTGGCCGCCCGCCGGACCGCCGGATCGCGGATCACCACGAACTCCCAGGGCTGGAGGTTGCTGGAACTGGGCGCCAACCGGGCCGCATCGAGACAGCGGTCCAGCACCTCCGGCGGCACGGGATCGGGCAGGAAATCGCGCACGGTGCGCCGCGAGGCGACCACATCGTAGAACCCTGTTTCAGGCATCGGGGGCTTCCTCCACGGGAATGGGCAGGGCTGCAACGTCCGGGCGCCCCAGCTTCCGCCGGAGCCAGGCCCACCCTCGCGCCAGGGTCAGGCCTTCGATGATCTCGAAGAACACGGGCACAACGAGAAGGGTGAGCAGGGTGGAGGTGATGATGCCGCCCACCACGGCGCGGGCCATGGGCGCCCGCATCTGGGCCCCCGCCCCCAGGGCCAGGAAGAGCGGCAGCATGCCGCCGATCATGGCGAAGCTGGTCATCAGGATGGGCCGCAGCCGCACCATGCCCGCGCGGATGATGGCTTCGCGGCGGGGGAGGCCCTCCTCGCGCTCCAGATGCAGGGCGTGGTCCACCAGCAGGATGGCGTTCTTGGTGACGAGGCCCATGAGGAGGATCTGGCCGATGCTCGTCATCATGGACATGGAATCGCCCGTGACGAGCAGCATGAGCACCATGCCCACCATGGACAACGGCAGGCTGAGCATGATGGCCAGCGGAATCTTGAAGCTCTCGAACTGGCTGGCCAGCACGAAGTAGATGAAGAACACCGCCAGGAGCAGGGCCTGGGCCATGTAGCCGGCGGTCTCCTTGCTGTCGCGGGTCTGGCCCAGGAATTCCACGCGCACGCCCTCGGGCAGTTTCCCGCTCGCCTTCAGGGCGGCGATCTTCGCCGCGGCGCCATTGCTCACCTCGCCCAGGGTGGCGCCCTCGTAGTCGGCATCCACTTCCACCTCATCCATGAGGTCATGCCGCAGGAGCTTCGCCGGCGCGATGTCCTCCTGGAAGCGCACCACCTGGTCCAGGCGCACCAGGGGATGCTTCCCGCCGCCCAGATCCTTGGTGCTCTGCACGGTCATGTTCCCCAGCTGGGAGGCGAAACGCCGCTCGCGATCCGAGAGGCGAACCCGCACATCCCGCTGCTCGCCGGTGGCGTCTTCGTACTTGGCCACCTTTTCGCCATCCACGAGGGGCCGCACGAGCGAGGCGATCAATGAGGGGCTGACACCCAGGTCCGAGGCCGCCTTGCGATCCACCACCAGACGCAGTTCGGGTTTGCCGCTGTCCAGACTGGTGGTGACATCCACAGCCCCGGGCACGCCCTGGATGGCCTGCTTCACCAGGGGTACGGCCCGCACCACCTGGTCGCGGTCGGGGCCCTCCACCGCCACCATGATGGGGAAGGCCATGCCCCAGTCGCTCACGGGCCCCACGGCCGCATCCACGCCGGGAACCGAGCGGAAGGCCGCCCGGATCTCGCGGCGGATGGTGACGGCACCGGGCCGGCGGCCATCGGCCAGCTTCACGTAGATGCCGCCGGAATCCACCGTGCCGTTGAGGCCGGTGCCGAGGGTGGTGTAGGTGTGCGCCACCCCCGGCAGGGCGCGGATGGCCTTCTCCAGCTCGGCGGCCTTGGCCCGGGTGGCCATGAGGCTGGACCCGGGCTCGGCCTTGAAGGTCACCTGGAGATCGCCCCGGTCGTAGTCGGGCATGAAGTTGTTGCCCAGGAGGCCCGACAGGCCCATGGCCAGGATGAAACTGCCGAAACCGATGCCCATCACCGTCCAGCGGTGGTCCAGGGCCCAGGCGATGGCGCGCTTGTAGAGCACTTCCCAGCGGTCCAGTTGGCGACTGAAGGCCTCCACGGCGCGCATGACTGGGTTCCGGCCCTGGTAGTGGACATGGCCATCGGCGCTCTTCTCATGCTCGGGATCAGGCCAAACGGAACTGAGCATGGGATCGAGCGTGAAACTCACGAACAGCGACACCGCCACGGCGAAGGCCACGGTGATGCCGAAGGGGAAGAAGAACTTGCCCACGATGCCGCCCATGAACGCCACGGGCACGAACACCGCGAGGATGGACAGGGTGGTGGCGATGACGGCGGGGCCGATCTCAGCGGTGCCTTCCCGCGCCGCGGTGATGTGATCCTTGCCCATCTCGGCGTGCCGCGTGATGTTCTCGCGGACCACGATGGCATCGTCAATGAGGATGCCGATGGCCAGCGACAATCCCATGAGCGTCATCACGTTGAGGGTGAAGTTCAGCGCCCGCATGATGATGAACGTGGAGATGACGGACACGGGCAGGGTGAGGCCCGTGATGAGGGTCGAGCGCCAGCTCTTCAGGAAGAAGAAGACGATGAGCACCGTGAGCGCGCCGCCCAGGTAGATGGACAGGTTCACGTCCTCCACGCTCTGGGAGATGAACCGGGCATTGTCCTTGGCGGTGGCCACCACCACGCCCTGCTGGGCCAGCTCGGGCTTGAGCCGCGCCAGGGCCTGGCGGACGGCCTCGACCATGGCGACGGTGTTGCCGCCGGTCTGGCGCTGGACCTCCAGGGCCACCACATCGCGGCCATCCAGGCGGGCGAGGCTGCGCCGTTCCTTGATGCCATCCACCACCGTGGCGACTTCCTGGAGTTCGATGGGGCGCCCTTCCTTGTTGCCCACGACGACATGCTTGAAGTCGTCCACGGATTTCGCCTTGGCGTCCACCTTCACGGCCACTTCGCGGCCGCCCTGGAGCAGGTTCCCGCTGGGCACGGACAGCGTGTCGTTGGCGAGGGCGTGGGTGACGGCCGGGAGCGACAGCCCCAGGGATTCAAGCTTCTGGGGGTTCACGTGGATCTCGATTTCCCGCGTGCTGCCGCCCGCCACATCCACCTTTCCCACGCCCGGGACATTCTCGATGCGGCGCTTGAGGAAATCCTCGGCGATGCGCGTCAACTCCCGGTCGCCCATGCCCGGATGCTTCGCATCGGGCAGCAGGACGAGCGAGAGCACCGGCAGCTGGGAAGGATCGAACTTGGTGATGACCGGTTCCTCGATGTTGCCGGGCAGATCGCGCCGGATCTGGCCAATGCGGGTGCGCACATCGTTCAGCGCCGCATCCACATCCCGGCCCAGCTGGAACTGGATCACCAGGGTGCCCAGCCCCTCCTGGCTGGTGGAGCTGATCTCCTTGATGCCCTCGATGGGATTGACCGCCTCCTCGATCTTCTTCACCACGTCCTGCTTGACGGACTCGGGACTGGCGCCCGGGTACACCACGGACACGGTGACGGTGGGGATGTCGGTGTTGGGGTACTGGTCAATGCCCAGGTGCCGCACCGAGACGAGGCCCAGCACCACCAGAGCCAGCATGATGCAGACCGTGAGGACCGGACGCCGGATGGAGAGATCGGACAGGAACATGGATCACTTCCCTCCGGCGGGCGCTCCGCCCACGATGCGCAGACGGGTGCCATCGCCCACCAGATCCTTGCCGTCGTCCACAACCTGGGCCCCGGCCTCGAGGCCGTCCACGGGCCGGAAGCCATCCTGTTCGGGGCCGAGGCGGACCTTCCGCCGCCGGGCCACGCCGCCCTCGTCGAGGTAGAGATCCGCGTCCTGCTCCTGGGCCTTCAGCAGCGTGGCGGGCAGCGCGGGCCGCGCCTGTTCGCCTTCGCCGAGGATGACGCCGGCCACGAACAGGCCGCTCTTCAATTCGCCACCGGGGTTGGCCACTTCCAGGCGCACGCGGAGGGTGCGGCCATCGGCCGAAAGACTGGGCGCCACCTGGGTGACCGTCCCCTCGATGAGACGCGCCACCCCGGCGGTGCGGAACGTGGCCTTCTGCCCGACCTTCACCTGGGCCATCGCCTCCGCGGGAAGATCGGCCTGGATCTCCAGCCGGCGGTTGTCCACCACATCGAAGGCCGGCTGCCCGGGCGCCAGCATCTCGCCGGGCTGGACGTAGCGCCGGGCCACCTGCCCCGCGAAGGGCGCGGTGAGGCGGGCCTTCTTCAGCCGCAACCGGGCTAGGCCCAGGTTGCTCTCGGCCATTTGCAGCGCCGCCTGGGTGGCGCGCCAGGCGGTCTCCGCCTGCTGCTCCGCCTGCCGGGTGATGCTGCGCTTCTGGAGCAGTTGGGTGGCGCGGTCATAGTCGCGCTGGGCCTGTACGGCTTCGGCCCTGGCCTGGGCGGCCTGGGCCGAAGCGGATTGCACGGCGAGGAGGTAGTCGTCCTCGTCAATGGCGCCAAGCAGGGCGCCAGCCCGCACCGGATCGCCTTCATGCACCAGCACGCGGGTGACGCGCCCCGTGATTTCGGATTTCAGCGTGGCCCGGTCCACCGCCAGCAGGTCGCCGGTGAAGGCCACGGCGGGACGGAACGTCCGCGTCGTCACGGTGACGAGCGTGACCGGGACGAGCCCTTCGGTTTTCACCCGGGCCTGCCGGGCCAGTTCGGCATCCCGCTGCCGGCGGTGGTAGGTGGCCGCGCCGGCGATCACGAGGACAGGCAGCAGTCCGTAGAGGAGGACGGCTTTGCGGTTCATGGGGGACTCCAGGGCGATCCGGCAACCGGGTGGGAAGGGTTCACAGGGGCGGCAAGCCGAGGGACCGGCGTTGCGCGAACAGGGCGGCCCAGACGCCCAGCTGGGCGTGGCGGCGCTGGCTCTCCGCCTGGCGCTCCGCCCGCTCGGCCTGGAGCAGATCCAGGGAGGTGATGAGGCCCTGATCGTAGGATTCGCGGCTCACCCGCAGCGCCTCGGCGGCGGCATCGTGGGCTTTGCGGGCCGCGGTGTCGAGGGCCACGGCCTTCGCCAGATCCCGGTCGGCGGTGCTGCGCTCCACCGCGATGGCCCGCTCCTGGTCAATGCGCGCCTCCCGCACCTGTTCCAGCTGGGCGTCGTTCTGGGCCCGCTTGCCGGCGCTGCGGAAGCCATCGAAGACCGGGAAGCGCATGGTGACGTTCACCCGCCAGGTGTCGTAGGGCTCCTGGAACAGCAGGTTGGTGTGGCCCGCCTGGTAGCCGTAGCTTGCGTTGAAATCGAACTTGGGGCGCAGATCGGACTTGAGGATCTTGTCGTTCTCGCGGTACATCGCCTCCTGCTGGCGGAGCTGGGCGACCTCCGAGCGTTCCCGCCCCATGGGCTTCGGGCCCAGGGTGGGCCTGCCCAGGGGCGCCAGGGCCAGTGGCGTCTTCGGATCCAGGCCCAGCTGGCTGTTGAGGCGTTCCAGCGCCTCCTGGAGCGCCGCCTCGGCCTGGAGGCGGTCGGGTTCCACGGAGAGCAGCTCGCTCTGGGCCCGGAGCAGATCCAGCTCCGTGGCAGATTGGGCCTCCAGCTTGGCCTGCACATCGGCGAGGAACTGCTGGGCCGCGGCCTTGCGCACCTTGACCACCTCCAGATCCGCCTGCGCCCCGAGCACCGTCAGGTAGGCCCTGGCCACGCCGTGGAGCACATCGAGCTGCGTCGTGGTGTAGGCATCGCGGGCTTCCCGCTCGCCCATCCGCGCGACCTTGATGGCCGTGCCCAGCTTGCCCCAGTAGAAGAGCGGCTGCGACAGCGTGGCCTGGGTGGTCCAGACGTTCCGGGCGCCTACGAGCTGGCTGGGCGTGAAGCCGAAGAGGCTGGCGGAATCCCCGAAACTGCTGTTGAGCAGGGACACATCCCGCACCCGCGTGAAATCGCCGGTGAGGGCGATCTGCGGCAAGGCGTCCGCCCGGGTGGTGGTGATGAGCCCTTCGCGCTCCCGCACCCGCGCCTGGGCGGCGAGGATCTGGGGATTCTCGCCACCGGCCCGGGCCAGGGCCTGGGGCAGGTCCAGGGCGAGGGGAGCCGGAGCGGCTGGTGGGGTGGGCGCCAGCAGGACGGGTGGCAGGGCCAGGAGCATCAGGACCTCGGCGGCGGAAACGCCTCGGGAAGGCCAAGCCCCCGCAGGCTGAACGCGATGAAGTGCTGGATGAGGGCCTCGAGATCCTTGGGGAAATCCGGATCACCGCTCAGCAGGCGGATGAAGCCCAGGGAGTTCCGGAAATGGAGGATCTGCCCCTGGATGCTGAGGGTGGCGTACATCCGGGCCTCGTCGTTCTCGCCGGGGCAGAGGATCCGCAGCAGGGCCAGCACCCGCTCCATGTACGGCCGGGCGAACTCCACCAGCACGGGCGCGGAGACCGGATGCGGCATCTGGATCTCCCGGCCGATGAGCGCCATGGCGGCCGCATCCACTTCGCTTTCCGCCGGACAGGACATCAGGTCCGTCACGAAGGCCCGGATGTAGTCCTTCATGCCCTGGATCGCGGCCTCCCGCGCGCCGGGGTCGCCAGGCATGGGCGGCGGCGGAAGCCCGGCCACCGCCGAGACCTTCCGCTCGTGGATGGAGCGGAGCGCCTCCCGGTAGAGCCCTTCCTTGCCGCCGAAGTGGTAGGTCACCAGGGCCGAGTTGGCCTGGGCCCGCTGGGCGATCTCGCGGATGCCCGCGCCGTCATAGCCTTTTTCGGCAAAGACGAGCAGGGCGGCCTCCAGCAACCGGTGCCGGGTGTCCTGGGTGAGGTCGAGGGAGGGAGGGGCCATGGGGATCTCAATCAAACGATTGACCAAGATTTAATCAATCGTTTGATTTAGTCAAGCCCCCCAAAAAGCGACTTGACGGTGAGAATTTGAATTCTAAATTCGGAATGGAGATTCGGAGGCGCCATGGCCGAGTCGCGCAGGGAACGGGAACGCCAGCAGCGCCGGGAGTTGCTCCTGGAAGCCGCCAGCCGTGTGTTCGGGCGGAAGCCGTTCGACGAGGCCACCATGCAGGAGATGGCGGCGGAGGCCCAGATCGGGATGCAGGGGCTCTACGAGCAGTTCCCCTCCAAACAGGCCCTCTACGAACAGGTGATCCTCGCCCGTGCGCTGGCCTTCCAGGCCAAAGTGCAGGCCATCCTCGACCGGAGCCAGCCGCCCTTGGAGGCGCTGCGGGCCCTGGCCCTGGCCTATGCCGAGCAGTTCCGGGAGCGCCCCATGCACCTGCCCCTGTTCATCCGGGACCGGGTCCATTACGACTGGGGGTTCGATTCCCGCTTCGCGCCCCGGCTCCGGGAGGTGTACGAAGCCGAGCGCGCCCACCTCCGGGGGCTCATGGTCGGGGCCATCCAGACCGGGAAGATCCGGCCCCTGGACCCCGATTTCCTGGCCCAGCTCTGCTTCAACGTCCTGGAGGCCTCGCTGCACCATGGCCACCAGCGGGAGCCCGGGGAGAGTACGGCCACGAGCGTGGACCGGGCCCTGGATTGCTTCCTGACCGGCGTGGGGGCCCCGCCATGAACGGGCTGGCGATCCTTCCCGGCCCTGCCCGCAAGGCCGTTTTGAGATCCGTGAACGGAGCGGTGGGGAATGCATCCCCCGCCCCGCCTCCGAACCCGAGGTCCACGGGCCTCGTTCCTGAAAGGAGCCTCCCATGACCATCCAGAGCCGTGTGGCCCGCCTCGACGACGCCTCGGGCGAGCTGGGCCTCAGCCTTCGCAAACTGGAGCTGGAGGCAGCCCAGGGGACCGCCAGCAAGGAAGAGCAGATTGATTTCCTCCACGATCTGCACCGGGCCGTGATCCGTCGGGAACTCCACCCCTGGCGCCTCCGCGCCGAGCGCGCAGCCGTGGCCGGCCTTGTCCTCATCATCGCGGCGCTGCTGCTGCCGACCGGCATGACCCACCGGGACATCGTCTTCCCGTCCCTCGCCGGACTCGGCGGCCTGGCCCTGCTGGCCGCCGCGACCTTCGGGATCATCTACCTCCGGGCCCTCCAGAAGGAACGCCGATGGCTCCGTCGCGAAGAGGCCGCCGTCCTGGGCGGCCAGCCACTCCTGGGCCATCGCTGAGGTTGTGATCACCTCCCTGAATTCCGCCCGGGAGGCGCCGAATCGTGATAGGAAATGGAGCGAGGGTTCGTCCATGCTCTTCCTGGTCTTCTATTTCATCCTGTGCGCCGTGCTGGTCTTCCAGGGCCTCCATCTGGCCGCGGAAACCACCTCTCCTCTGGGCACCCTGCCCACGGAAGTGGCTCAGGATCCCATCACGAGCCGCGGCCTGGGCGGTCTGCTCATGGGCTATGGCGCCTTCGCCGCCCTCCTGGGCCTGGCCGGATTCGCCTACCCTGCCGCAGCCGTGGCCCGTCCCGCCCTCTTCCTGATCGGGTGCATCTTCCTCGCCCTGTTCGGCCTCTGGGTGATCGTCCTGGGGCGGAAGCCCGAGTTCATGGGCAAGCCCACCGTGAGCGACGACCACGGGCACCACTGATGCTCGGGCAGGCACGAAAAAGGCGGCCGTTTCCGGCCGCCTTTTCTGTGCGGTGAGTCGTCTTACAGCTTGACGACGTTGGTGGCCTGGGGGCCTTTCTGGCCCTGGGACACGTCGAAGCTGACGCGCTGATTCTCATTCAGGGTGCGGAAGCCGCCGCCCTGGATGGCGGTGTGATGGACGAAGAGGTCGGAGCCGCCTTCGTCGGGGGTGATGAAGCCGAACCCCTTCTCGGCGTTGAACCACTTGACGGTACCTTGGGCCATGATTGTTACCTGCGCTCGTCTGGTGCTGTTGATGCGATGACGCCCCCCAGACCAGGCCATCAAAGCTTTGCTTGTGGTACCTGCCCTTGGCAGGCCAACGGGAAACAGGATGACAGGGTTGTGACGTCCGGTTTGTTTTTTTTCAGAACCGGACCACCACGCCGAAACCCCCGCCCTTGCGGTCCAGGTTCAGTTCCAGATCGTCCTTGATGGAGCCCTTGGGCACGTCGAAGGAGCCGCCATCGTAGAAGGCGCGCAGCCCCAGCCATGGCAGCGGGAAGTAGCGCACATCCACCCCGGAGCGGGTGTACTTGGCGGACTTGTAGCCGAGGTAGTGGAAGAAGGCCTTGGCCTCGAGGCGGTCCCCGAAGCCCTTGGCCCCGACCGCGAGGCCGAACTGGGGGATGGGCGCCGTGACGGAGGTGCTGGCATAGCTGGCGGTCGCTGGCGCGGACGGCAGGTCGTGGGCATCGAGATCAATCTTCCAGACCTGCACCCCGAGATCCAGGCCCAGATAGGCCGCCTGGCCGCGGACGAGCTTGATGGTCCAGGTGCCATCCACGCTGGAGAGCTTCACATGGGACTGCACGCGGTCGCTCGCGGCATAGGTGGTTCCGTTCAGCGTGATGTCCCGGGTGAGGATCCGGTCCCCGCGGTATTCGTTGCTGGCGCTGGACACCTGGAAGGCGAAGCGCGGTCCCTGGTAGTCCATGAAGAACCCCGGCGTGGTCGTGTCCTTCGCCAGGCCCAGGTCGGAATCCAGATCCAGGGAAATGGGCTGGCCATCCTGGATGCCCGAGAAGTGGCCCGTCAGCGTGGGCCCGTAGGACTGGGCGCCGATCGTGAAGGAGCGATCCGGGGCAGCCTGTGGCAAGGGCCGGGCGAGCTGGGCAAAGGCCGCGGTGCTGCAACCCAGCGCCAGAAGGAGGGGAACGATGCGCATGGAACCTCCGAGAAAGGGGGGAGTGGGGGTTCCCCCTTCATCGGCCCGGTTCAAACCCGCATGAGCTTCCGGTAGGCCTCCAGGAAATCCTTGGGCTGAGGCAGAATCTCATCCTCCATGGAGGGATGGTAGGCCACCCAGGTGTCCTTGGCCGCCACCCGGCGCACGGGGGCATCCAGGTGGAAGAACAGCTCGTCTGCAATGCGCGCGGCGATCTCCGAGCCGTAGCCCCAGCTCAGCGTGTCCTCGTGGGCCACGATCACCCGGTGGGTCTTCGTCACCGTGCGCGCGATGGCAGCCCAGTCGTAGGGATTCAGGCTGCGGAGGTCGAGGATCTCCACGGAGATGCCCTCCTTCTCCGCCTCGCGCGCGGCCTGCACGGCGCGATGCACCGTGTTGCCGTAGGTGATCACCGACAGGTCGCGCCCCTCCCGCACCGTCCGGGCCTTGCCGAAGGGGATCATGAAGTCGGGGCCGGGATCGTTGCCCTTGTTGTGGGTCTGGCGGTAGAGGTGCTTGGGCTCGAGGAACAGCACCGGATCCTCACAGCGGATCGCCGTGCGCAGCAGGCCCGCCGCATCCAGGGCGGTGCTAGGGCAGATGACCCGCAGGCCGGGGATGTGGGTGAAGGTGCTCTCGCCGCACTGGCTGTGGTAGGTGCCTCCACCCATGAGGTAGCCGGCGATGGGCACCCGCACCACCACAGGCGCAGCGAAGGTGCCGTTGGAGCGCCAGCGGATGTTGGCCAGCTCGTCACGGAGCTGCTGCATGGCGGGCCAGATGTAATCGAAGAACTGGACCTCCACCACGGGCTTGAAGCCCCGGGCGGCCAGGCCGATGGCCCGGCCCACGATGGTGGCCTCCGCCAGGGGCGAGTTGTACACGCGGTGGCTGCCGAACTGCTTCTGGAGGCCGTGGGTGGCCTTGAAGACGCCGCCCTTGCCCTTCACCTCCTCCAGGATCTCGGCCCGGCTTGCGTCCGCCACATCCTCGCCGAAGACGAGGATGCGGGGATCCCGCGCCAGCTCGTGCTTCAGCGTGGCATTGATGAGGTCAATCATGGTCTTCGCGCCGGTGGCCTGGTCGCCCGGCCGGTCTTCGGTGTCGAAGTCCGACCCGGTGGAATCCACGGCCTCGCTGTAGAGGTGCCGGATGAAGCTGCCGCTCTCGGGCGGCGCGGCGGCTTCGGCCTCGGCCCAGGCGGCATCAATCTCGGCCTGGATCCCGTCCTTGAGGGCCTGGAGCTGGGCCTCGGTGAGGTCGCCGTCCGCCACCAGCCGCTCTGCGAAGGTGCGCACGGGATCGCGCCGGGCCTCGGCTTCCCGCTGGGCCTTCGGCTTGTAGAGCTGCTCGTCGTCGGACAGCGAGTGGCTGTAGGGCCGGATGACCCGCGCCCGCACCAGGGCCGGTCCCTTGCGCGACCGGGCATGATCCACCGCCGCCTGCATGGCGGCGTGACTGGCGATGGGATCGCAGCCATCCACGTCATCCAGGATGAGCAGCCCGTGGGGTTCGTAGCCCTTGAGGAGGGCGGCCACGTTGCCACCGGGGTACTGCACCTCGCTGGGCACGCTGATGGCGTAGCCATTGTCCTCCACCAGGAAGACCACGGGCACCTTGAGGTTCACGGCGTTGCTCACGGCCTCCCAGAATTCGCCCTGGCTACAGGTGCCGTCGCCGGTGGTCACCAGCACCACCTCGTCGGAGTGGATCCCGAGCTGTTCCTGGAGCCCGCCCTGCTCTGCCCGCAGGATGGCCTCGGCGGCGCCCACCGCCTGGAGGAACTGGCTGCCCGTGGGGCTGGAGGTGGTGAAGATGTTCAGGGCCGCGCTGCCCCAGTGGCTGGGCATCTGCCGGCCACCGCTGGCGGGATCGAGGGGCGAGCCCACGGAACCCAGGAGCATGTCCTTGGCGGTGACACCCAGGCCATAGGAGAGGGCCCGGTCGCGGTAGTAGAAGAAGAACCAGTCATGGCCGGGGCGCAGGACCATGGCCGCCGCCGCCTGGATCGCCTCATGACCCACGCCGTTGATCTGGAAGAACACCTTGTTCTGCCGCTTGCCCGTGATCTCTTTATCGTCAATGCGCCGGGCAGCATAGATCGTCCGGTACAGCGCCACGCGCTGGTCGCGCGTCAGGGGGGTGGCAGCCACGGTCACTCCTCTCGCCAGATGGCGTTCGAAGGGTCAATCTAGCATGTCCCTGGGCCTTCCAGGCTGTCTTCACAGCCTTCCACAGACCACCGCTGCATCCTCAAAACGCGGCGCTCACGGTGGCGGATCGCCCCTGATGGAAACGCGCATCCTGGGCGTCCCGCAGATCCCGGTTGAGGCGGTCCTGCCGGACCTCGACCCGGGCGAACGCGAGGCCGACCTTCTTTTCAAGTCCCAGGCTGAAGGAGCGGGCGATCAGCCCCGCGCCCGCCAGGCCGCTGAAGGCCGTGCCGCCTGCATCCAGCCCCAGGCTGGCACGGATGGCCGCATCCGCCGCCAGGCGGACGCCCAGGGTGTCGTCCAAGCGCTCGACCCTGGCCATGGCACTGACGCCGTGCCCCAGGCCCCGTGCCAGGATCAGGCCATAGCCTCGCCACGTCTCGATCTGCGGCCCCGGCGCACCCAGAATGGCCGTGGCCAGAAAGGGTTCCCGACCGAGCGATGCCTCGCCCTGGAGAAGGGTCTGTCCCCGCCGCCACTGGCCCATGAGGCAGAGCCGCTCCCGGGGCCTCCCTTCGGCGCCCGTGTTCGCAGCCGCCCCCAGATCATCCTGCTCGGGCCCGCGGTACCCGTGGACGGAGAGGTACGAATCCGCCGACCCGCCGGGATTCCAGGTGAGACCCAGCCCCACGGTCTTCCCCTGGTTGTTGTCCTTCACCCGGTCCTCGCCGTTGAACACCCAGACGTCGCTGCTCCAGGCGGGACCGAAGGCATGGTGCCAGTTCACGCCCACCTGCCCGAAGGGATCCGCGAAGGTGAACAGCAACCCGCGGCTGGCGGTGACATCCGCCGCGCCATCCAGGAACTCCATGCCGATGAAGGTGATCATCCGGCCGAGGCGCAGGGTGTCGCGTGTTCCCGTCCACACCAGCATCGCCTCCACCGGGGCGATGCTGCCCGTGTCGCCCGTCGTGGCCTGCACCACCTCGCCGGTATGGCCCGCCAGCAGCGTGGCCCGGGCCGACCACCCCTGGGGCAGCGCGGCATCCACGCCCAGCATCAGCCCGTCCAGAGCGAACTGGCTCTGGCCCGCTTCCAGGGGCTGGAACACGAGGGAGCCGTCCGCCGTGGTCCGGTCTTGGGCCACAGCCGAGGCCCAAAGAGAGCCGCGCCATGCAAGGACTGGCGCGGCCGTCTGGGCCGAAGCGGCGAGGGTTCCCCCAAGAAGGATCGCCATCAGGATGCGCATGCGATCACTCCCAAGGGAATCCGCTTCGGGCTTCAGAGCCCCTGGGGATAGGCCTCTTCGCCATGAAGCTCGGAGTCGAGTCCGCGCTCCTCGGCGGTGGGAGCCACGCGCACCGGCGTGATGCGGTCAATGATCCAGAGCATCCCATAGGTGAAGCCGAAGGCCCACACGGAGGAGATGGCCACGGCGGCGCACTGCTTGCCGAAGAAGCCCACGTTCCCCAGCAGCAGACCGTCGGAGCCGGCGGGATTCCAGGCCTTCGAGGCGAAGATGCCCAGGAAGATCACGCCGATAAATCCGCCCACGCCGTGGACACCCCAGACGTCCAGCGCATCGTCCCAGCCCAGCTTGTTCTTCAGGGCCACGGCGTAGTAGCAGATCACGCCGGCCAGGATGCCGATGAGGGCCGCGGTGCTGAGGGAGACGTAGCCAGCGGCCGGGGTGATGGTGGCCAGACCCGCCACCGCGCCCGTGAGCAGGCCCACGAACTTGGGCTGCTTGGCGTTCGTCCATTCCACCAGGAGCCAAGTGGCAGCGGCAAAAGAGGCGGCGATGTCGGTGTTCAGGAAGGCGGAGGCCGTCACGGAATCCACGCGGAGTTCGGACCCGGCGTTGAAGCCGTACCAGCCGAACCAGAGGAGGCCGGTCCCCAGCGCGATGAGCGGGATGTTGTGGGGCACGTTCTCCACCACCTTGCGCCGCCCGACGTACAGGATCGAGGCCAGAGCCGCGAAACCCGCCGTATTGTGCACCACGATGCCGCCGGCGAAGTCCAGCACGCCCCAGCGGTTCAGGATGCCCTGGGGACTCCAGACCATGTGGACGAAGGGGAAGTACACGAAGATCAGCCAGCCCGTGAGGAACAGGAAGTAGGCCTTGAACGTGACGCGATTGGCAAAGGCGCCGGTGATCAGCGCCGGCGTGATGATGGCGAACATCATCTGGTAGGCGACGTGGACCATCAGGGGGATGCCCGCATCGTTGCCCCGGAACATGCTGTGCAGAGTGATGCCTCGGAGGAAGGCGTAGTGGGTGGGGTCGCCCACAATGCCGTGCCAGGTCGGGCCGAAACACATCGAATAGCCGAAGGCGAACCACAGGACCGTGGTCCAGCCCAGGGAGACGAAGCTCTGAGTCATGATGGTGAGTACGTTCTTCCGGCCCACCAGGCCGCCATAGAAGAAGGCCAGGCCCGGCGTCATGAGCATGACGAGGCTGGCACACAGCAGCATGAAGGCCGTGTTGCCCACGTTGATCGGCATCAGAGCCGGAGTGACCGCCACCGGATTCATAAAGACAACCTCCTCATCCTGAAATTCGGACGCGGGCAGTATGGGCGGAAAGCAGGCCACGCCGGTTCGAGGGGGCCCTTCTTTTTACGCGCTTTTTATGTCCCCCTCCTGGGTACCCTGAACCCCCATGGACGCTCCCGCCCGGCCCATCCTCGTGGCCCTCGGTTCAGAGGTCCGCGCCCTCCGCCTGATCCAGGCGGCCAGCAGGCTCGCCCGCGAACGGAATGCGCCCTGGCTGGCCGTGCATGTGGAGGCCGCCTCCGGCGCGATCCCGGATGACCTGGAACAGGTGCAGGTCTGGCTGCAGGAGGCCCAGCGCCTGGGCGCGGGAGTCCGGACGGTTCCCGCGCCGACCCTGGCCCAGGGACTGGCGGACCTGACGCGCGCCACCCATGCCCAGGCCCTGGTCCTGGGCCGGTCGCGGGACCGCTGGCCCTGGGCGCGTCTGGGGCATTCCACTGCCGACGAACTCCAGCGGCGGGGCCTGGACGCCGATCTGGTGGTGCTGGACGATCCTCCGGAAGTGGCGGGTGCGGAGCGGCCCGGGACGCCCTTCGGTGCCACCCTCGGCACCCTGCTGGTCCTGGCCGCCTGCACGGGGCTGGCTTGGCTGGTGCCGCGGGAAGGGAACCTATCGCTGGTGCTGCCCGTCTACCTTCTCGGCGTGGCCTTCATCGCCCACCGCTGGGGCCAGGGCCTGGGGGTGCTGGCCTCCACCCTGAGCGCCCTGCTCTACGACTTCCTGCTGGAGACCCCCCGCTTCCGGCATGCCGAAGAGCTCTGGCCCAACCTGCTCTTCTTCCTGGCCATGCTGCTGTCAGCGCAGCTCGTCATGGGCCTGCTGCGACGGCTGCGGCTCCAGGCCCGCGACGTCCAGCGCCGCGAATTCCACACCGCCTCGCTCTACCTGCTGGGCCGCGCCCTGGCCCGGAGCCGGACGCCGGAGGAGGTCGCCGCCGCCGCCGGGGAACACATCGGGCGGATTTTCAAGGCCAAGGCCTGGCTCCTGTTCCCCCTGGAGGACACCTGGCATGCGCTGCCCACACCGCTGGAGGATCCATCTCTGCCGCCACCCTCGGAACTGGCACCCAGCCTGGATCTGGGAGGCCGCCAGGGCGATCCCCTCGAACCCCTGCCACTGGGCGGGGCCTTCTACCTCTCCCTCACCGGCACCGACCGGAGCGAGGGCGTGCTGCGGATCCTCCCCCGCGAGGCCAAGGGACTGCCGCCCCGCACCTGGGAACTCCTCCAGGCCTTCGCCGCGCAGATCGCCCTCGCGCTGGAACGGCTCCGCTGGCTGGAGGAGGCCCGCCGCGCCCAGGTGGAACGGGAGACAGAACGCATGCGCAGCACCCTCCTCGGTGCCATCGGGCATGATCTCCGCACGCCGCTGGCGGCCATCCACGGCGCTGCGGGTACGCTGCTCCTGCCCGGCGACCTGGATGATTCGGCGCGCCGCGATCTGCTGGCCATGATCCAGGACGAGAGCGAGCGGCTGGCCCACCTGCTGGGGAACATCCTAGATTTGACCCGGCTGGAAAGCGGCGTCCTTCGGGTCCAGAAAGAATGGCAGCCCCTGGAGGAGGTGGTGGGCGCGGCCCTCGGCCACCTGGAACGCCGGGAGGGCCCCGTGTCCGTCCGGGTGGACCTCCCTTCCGACCTGCCCCTCGTTCCCCTGGATGCAGCCCTCATGGAGCAGGTACTCATCAACCTGCTCACCAATGCCCGGCGACATGCCCCCGGCCAGGCGACGGAACTCCGGGCCTGGGGCGAGCCCGGCGGCCTGGCGCTGGAAGTCGCGGATCGCGGCCCCGGGGTTCCAGAAGCCTTCCGGGAGCGGATGTTCGATCCCTTCGTCCGCCTGCCCGGAGCAGGCGAAGGCGGGGTGGGGCTCGGCCTGGCCATCTGCCGCGCCATCATCCAGGCCCACGGCGGCACCATCACCGCCGAGGCCCGGCCCGGCGGAGGCACGGCGTTCCGCCTCCGCCTGCCCCTGCCCGGAGAACCTCCGGCCCTGCCGGAAGACGCGCCATGACCAGCGGAGCGGGCGGGCCCCGCATTCTCGTGGTGGAAGACGAACCGGCGCTGCGTCGCTTTCTGGTGCCCACCCTGGCCGGCCAGGGCTACCAGGTGCTCACGGCCGCGACCGCCGCCGAGGGCCTGGCCCTGGCGCGCAGCCACAACCCCGACCTGGTGCTGCTGGACCTGGGCCTGCCCGATCAGGACGGCATGGAAGTGCTGCGCCAGCTCCGCCTCTGGAGCGCCCGCCCCATCGTGATCCTCAGCGCCCGAAACCAGGAGCGGGACAAGGTCCGTGCCCTGGATGGGGGCGCCGACGACTACTTGGCCAAACCCTTCGGCGCGGCCGAACTGCTGGCCCGGCTGCGGGTGGCCCTGCGCCGCACAATCCAGACAGAGGCCGGGGAGACGGTGGTGGCCGGAGGCGGCCTGCGGGTGGATCTCGCGCGCCGGGAGGTGAGCCTGGAGGGCCGTCCCGTCCACCTCACCACCCTGGAGTACCGCCTGCTGGAGGCCCTCGTCCGCCGGAACGGGCGGGTGGCCACCCACGCCCAGCTGCTGGCCGACGTCTGGGGCCCCGGTGGCGCCGGGAACACCCACTACCTCCGCATCTACATGGCCATGCTGCGCCGGAAGCTGGAAGCCGATCCCACCCGGCCCCGCACCTTCATCACCGAGCCCAACGTGGGCTATCGCCTGGATCTGGACGCGTCCGAAGGATGATGTTGAACGAGGGGGACCACCCGAGCCCTCCGGGCTCTCTGCGTCCCCCTCGCGCTCCCCACGCGGTACCCCGGCCAAGCCGGGATACCGCGTCCGACTCCCCCCATAGCTCCGGTAGAATGACTTCTTTTGCGAGAGCCCCATGCCCCTCACGCCTGCCGAGATCCGCGCCATCCACGACCTGCCCATTCCCGAACTGCTTTACCGGGCGGCCACGGCCCACCGGGCGCACTGGAACCCGGAGGAGATCCAGTTCGCCACGCTGGATTCCATCAAGACCGGCGCCTGTCCTGAGGACTGCGCCTACTGCCCCCAGAGCGCCCGCTACAACACAAACCTGAAAGTGGAACCCCTCAAGGATGTGGAGAAGGTGCTGGCCGGGGCGGCCGAGGCCCGGGCGAACGGCAGCACCCGCTACTGCATGGGTGCCGCCTGGCGCGAGGTGAAGGACGACGCCAACTTCGAGGCGGTGCTGGCCATGGTGCGCGGCGTCACCGCCCTCGGCATGGAAGCCTGCGTCACCCTCGGCATGCTCAACGAGACCCAGGCCCGGCGCCTCAAGGAGGCGGGGCTCACCATCTACAACCACAACCTCGACAGCAGCCGCGATTTCTACGAAACCATCATCCACACCCGCACCTTCGATGAGCGCCTGGAGACCATTCAAGCAGTGCGCGCCGCAGGCCTGGAGGTCTGCTCCGGCGGCATCGTGGGCATGGGCGAGACGGTGGATCAGCGCATCCACTTCCTCCAGGAGCTGACCGAACTGGAGCCCGCGCCCGAGAGCATTCCCATCAACCAGTTCGTGGCCGTGGACGGCACGCCCCTCGCCGATGTCCCGCCCCTGCCCCCGCTGGCGCTGGTGCGCATGATCGCCACCGCCCGCATCCTCTTCCCGAAGAGCCGCGTCCGGCTCAGCGCCGGCCGCACGCAGATGAGCGACGAACTGCAGGCCCTCTGCTTCTTGGCGGGCGCCAACAGCATCTTCACCGGCGAGAAGCTGCTCACCACCCCGAACCCCGGTGGCAGCCACGACCACTGGCTGCTGGAGGCCCTCGGCATGCGCATCGAGGGCGCGGCGGTCAAGGCCTGATCCCATGCAACTCCTTGACGATCTGCGCCGCGAACACGACCTCATCGAACCGATGCTGGGGTCGCTGCGCGCCTTCGTCACCGCCCGCCTGGAGGGCCGGGGCCTCGCCGCCGACGGGGCCCGGTACCTGGCCTTCTTCCGCCGCTTCGCCGGGGATTTCCACCACGACAAGGAGGAAGCCGTCCTCTTCAAGGCGCTGGTCGAGCAGGCGGAACTGCCGGGCGACCGTGGCCCCATCGCCGCCATCACCGGCGAGCACCGGCGCATGGCGGACCTCCTGGATGCCCTCGGCGGCGTTCTGGGGAGCGACCTGGCGGACGCGGACGACCGGACCAAGCTCCACACCCTGGCCGTGGACTACAGCCACGCCCTCTGGCGCCACATGGACGCCGAGAATTCCGTCCTCTTCCCCGAAGGCGAGGAGCGCCTGCGCCGGGCCCACGTCCGCGAACTGCCCTCCCGGCCCATGCATCCGGCGGAACAGGCGGCCTTCGAGGATGCCCCGGCCCTCCTGGCCGCCTACCCGCCCCAGGCGGATCCCCAGGCCCCCCGCGGCGATGGCTGTGTCAACTGCGCCTCCTACGGCACCACCTGCGATGGGCTGGAAGCCGAGTGGTGGAGCGACCTGGAGTGGGAAGACCACTGGGACCGCATGCAGAGTGACTGACGCGGTGGAACCCGCCTGCCGCCGCCGGTAAACTGACCCATTGGGCTGGTCGTTCCAACAACGGTCTGTTCTCTCACGCGAAATCGGCGCAGCCGATGTCGCGCCAATCAAACCCAAGGCTAAGGATTGCGATGCGCGAGATGGACAAGGCCTTCGATTTCAGGACCGCCCAGACCCGGTGGTACGGGGTGTGGGAGGCCGCGAAGGCCTTTGAGGCCCAGCCGAAGAGCGGCAAGGCGCCCTGGTCCATCGTCATCCCGCCGCCCAACATCACCGGCAACCTGCACATGGGCCACGCCCTGGTGAACACGCTCCACGATGTGCTCACGCGGTTCAAGCGGGCCCAGGGCTATGACGCGCTGTGGGTTCCCGGCACAGACCATGCCGGCATCGCCACCCAGATGATGGTGGAGCGCCAGCTGAAGGCCGAGGGCACTGACCGCCACCAACTGGGCCGGGAGGCCTTCGAGCAGCGCATCTGGGACTGGAAAGAAAAGCACCAGGGCGCCATCGAGCACCAGCTCCAGCGCCTGGGCTGCTCCGTGGACTGGACGCGCAAGCGGTTCACGCTGGATCCCGCGCTCAACAAGGCCGTGCGCAAGGTCTTCGTGGAGAGCTACAAGGCGGGCCGCATCTACCGCGGCCCCCGCATGATCCAGTGGGATCCTGCCCTCCAGACCGCCCTGAGCGATCTGGAAGTGAAATACGAGGAGCGCAAGGGCAAGCTTTGGTACCTGCGCTATCCCATGTCCGATGGGCAGGGCGAGCTGGTGGTGGCCACCACGCGGCCCGAGACCATGCTGGGCGACACCGCCGTGGCCGTGCACCCCGATGACGCGCGCTACCAGCACCTCCTCGGCCGGACCGTGGACCTGCCCCTCACGGGCCGGACGATCCCCGTGGTGGCCGATGCCTTCGTGGATCCCGCGTTCGGAACGGGCTGCGTGAAGGTGACCCCGGCCCACGATCCCAACGACTTCGCCGCGGGCCAGCGCCTGAAGCTCGACAGCATCACCGTCATCGGCTTCGACGCCAAGATGACCGCCACCGCCGGCGCCTACGCGGGCCTGGACCGCTTCGAGGCTCGCAAACGGGTGGTGGCCGACCTGGAGGAACAGGGTTTCCTCGTGAAGATCGAGGACTACACGAACAAGATCAGCCTCAGCGACCGCAGCGGCGCCGTGCTGGAACCGCTGGTGAGCGAGCAGTGGTTCATGGACGTGAAGGAGGCCGCAGCGAAGGCCCTGGAGGCCGTCCGCGACGGCCGCATCCAATTCACGCCCGAGCACCACGTGGCGGTCTGGGAGCACTGGCTCACGAACATCCAGGACTGGTGCATCAGCCGCCAGCTGGTGTGGGGCCACCGCATCCCCGCCTGGACCTGCGATGCCTGCGGCAAGCTGCATGTGGAGATGGAAGCGCCCGCGGCCTGCACCTGCGGCTCGGCGAAGCTCACCCAGGATCCGGACACGTTAGACACCTGGTTCAGCTCGGCCCTCTGGCCCTTCAGCGTCTTCGGCTGGCCGGACGAGACGGAGGAATTGAAGCGCTACTACCCCACCAGCGTGCTCATCACGGGCTACGACATCCTCTTCTTCTGGGTGGCCCGCATGGCCATGGCCGGCCTCACCTGGATGGGCGAGGTGCCCTTCCGGAAGGTCTACTTCAACAGCCTGGTGCGCGATGCCAGTGGACAAAAGATGTCCAAAACGAAGGGCAACGTCATTGATCCGCTCGAAGTCATGGAGGAATACGGCACCGACGCCCTCCGCTTCGCCCTCGCCATCATGGCCGCGCCCGGCACCGACATCGCCATGAGCCCCGCCCGTCTCGAGGCCAGCCGCAACTTCTGCAACAAGCTCTGGAACGCCTCGCGGTTTGTCCAGATGAATCTCGATGAGTCCGTCACGCTGGAGACGGTGCCGGAATTCGGCGAGGCCGAATTCTGGTTAATTAAAAAAATGAGAGACAGTTTGTCGGCTGTCACGAAAGCCCTGGAGGAGTTCCGGTTCCACGAGGCGGCGGACCTGCTCTACCACCTGGTCTGGGACGACTTCTGCGCCACCTACATCGAGCTGGCCAAGGTGCAGTTGCTGAGCGGCACGCCGGGCCAAAAGGCCGCCATCCTCCACTTCCTCGACATCCTGCTCCGGGCCCTGCACCCCTTCGTGCCCTTCCTGACCGAGGAGATCCACGAGGCCGTGATGGAGGGCCGTCTGCCGGCAGGGGAGCCCGCCCTGCTGGCCCTTCGCGGCTGGCCCGTGGACGAGCCGCTGCTCCAGACCCGATGCGGCGACGCGACCCTCATCCCCCGCTTCCAGGACGTGCTCTCCGCTTTCCTGCGCCTCAAGGCCGAGCAGGGCGTGGATCCCGCCAAGCGCGTGGCCGCCTTCTGCTCCATCCTGGAGTTGGAGCCCTTCGCCGAGGCCCTCAAGGCCATCGCCCGCCTGGAATCCGTCTCCTTCACGAAGAATGACTTGGCCTCGGCCACCCGCGCGGTGGCGGTGGTGGCAGGCGGCGCCGTGGCGCTGGAGCTGGCGGGCCTCAAAGATCCTGCCGCCGAGAAGGCCAAGTTGGAGAAGGAACGGGCCAAGCTGGAGAAGGAACTGGAGCCGCTGCGCGCCCGCCTCGCGGATGACAGCTTCATCACCAAGGCCCCTGAAGCCGCCGTGGCCAAGCTGCGCGGCCAGGCCGAAGAACGCGAACAACGGCTGGCCCAGGTAAAGGCGCTGCTGGGGTGAACCGGCCTCCTTCGCCGGGAAAGACTCAGCCGCCGCCCGATCCCCGGGCCTTCCACTGGAACTGGTGGGGCCAGTTCGCCTGCTGGGGATCGGTGAAGCCGGTGTGGCAGATGTTGCAGGCCGAGGCCCGCTTGCCTGTGCCATGTTCCTCGGCCCACCCGGAGAAGCCTCCGCCCTGGTTCGAGTCGTGGCAGGCCGCGCAGCTGCCGAGGGCCTTGGCCTTGCCCTGGTACTGGATGGCCTGGGCGTTGTCGCTGGGTTGCGAGGTGGGCACCATCGCGTGCGGGCTGCCGTGACAGGCGGCGCAGTAGAGGCCGCCGTGGCCCCGGGCGTTGCGGTAGAGCGAGGTGCCCGTGTCCACTTCGGCAATGCCGGAATGGCAGGTCACGCACTTCGGTTCGTCCACCCAGGGGATGCGCGTTCCGCTCTGGACCGTGGCCGCCACCTGGGCCATATCGCCGTGGCAGGTCGTGCAGTTGCCATCCGCCGCGGTGTGGGCCAAGCTGCGGCTGCACTGGGTCTTCGCGCCGGGATGGCAGTCGTAGCAGGCGGCGCCGCGGGAAGCGTGGAAACCATGGATGGCCTGGGACAGATACATCCCCGAAGAGCCGGGGCCGGTGGCCCCGAGGATCGGGCTGCCGTGGCAGCTGGCGCAGAGAACGGGCCGGTGCGCGTAGAGCTGGGTTCCGATGGCCGCATCGTGCTTTTTCAGGACATCGTTCAGCGCATCGGCTCCGTGGCACTTGGCGCAGTTGATCTCATCGGAGGTCGGCACCGTGGTCGTGGTCTGCGCCAGCACCTTGCCGCTGGCATCCTTCACGGTGATCTCGCCCACCTGGTAGGGGTTCCATACCCCCGAATCGTCCACGGGCGTGAGAGGAATGCCTGCGGCGAGGAAGTGGTCGCCCTTGGGCACCATGGTCCCCGCAAGGCCGTTGTGCACGGTCGGATCGTCCAGGTTCAAGCCCGTATCGAGGGGCAGGGTCACGCCGAACAGCGCCTGCGCGTGGACCCAGAACTGGCCGTAGGTTCCCTTGGTCGAGGAAATGGTGTTGTTCAGGATCCGGTAGCTCACCGTGAGGCCTGCGGTCACCGGCTGGGGCGGGTTGCCCCGCTTGACCACCTGGGCCACGACCGTGTTGTACGGCGGGAGAATGACCGCCGCGTCGTAGCTGGGGTTCAGGCAGTGCATGCCGAGGTCGTTCCAGGCCAGCACCACGTAGTCCCCCGGCACTGCGCCGCTCGATGGGCCGGTGGAGGATGAGCCGCCCGCATCGGCGGAGGACGAGGCATGCCCCCCGCACGCGGCGAGGAGTCCCGCGAGAACAAGGGGGAGAGCGGCACCCAGGAGGGTCTTGCGGTAGATCCGTGCCATGGAACCTCCGGGGCGATGCGCCAGATGGGATGACGTCCTTGTGCTGACAGCGGACGCCGGAATGGCTCAAGATGAAGTCAGTGTCACAGATATGCAATCGCAATTAAGTGCTTTTTTATCTTATAATTAAAAAGATGCAACCCTCCCTACACCTTTGGACCTACCTTGATGCCGAGATCCGCAGCAGCGGGAGGCAACCGGCCTCGGCCTCGGATGCTAGGCTGAAGGCATGGGAACCAAGACCTACTATGCAGGCCAGGATGTGGATGCGCCCTGCGGGCGGTGTGGCTGTGAGACGCGCCATCAGGTGCTGACGGTCACCAACGGCGTGCCCGAACAGCTCATCTGCGCCAACTGCCGCTCCGTCCACAAATTCCGCGCGCCCCGTCCCATCCCCGAACCCCGGACACCGCGCCTCCCGGCCTCCGCCAAGACTCCGGCGGCACCGCGATCGGGAGGCTCCGCCTCGCTCTACCAGCAGCTGGTGGCCCAGGAACAGGGGGGCGCGAAGGCACTCCCCTACGCCGTCTCCACGCGCTGGGAAGAAGGCGCCTGGATGGAGCATTCCTCCTTCGGCCTCGGCCGCGTGCAGCGCCGCCTGGGCCGGAAGGTGGATGTGCTCTTCAAGAACGGCCTGAAAACCCTGGTCAGCGCATGACCGACGGGTCGCTGCTGGAGCCGGCCTCACTCGGACTGCGGGAACTGCGGTTCGCGGTGCTGGATCTGGAGACCACCGGCGGCACGCCCCGCGGACGCTGGGGCCGAGACGGCCGCTTCATCCCCGCTTCCGAGATCACCGAAGTGGGGCTGGTGCAGCTGGCCGGTACTGTGCTGGAGGACCGCTGGTCCAGCCTCGCCGCCATCGAGGGCTTTCTTCCAGAGGAGATTCAGCGCCTCACGGGCATCAGCCTGCCCATGCTGGCCGGGGCGCCTTCCTGGGAGAAGGTGGCCCTGCAACTGGCGCCGAAGCTGGAAGGCCGCATCTGGGTGGCCCATCACGCCCCCTTCGATGGCAGCTTCCTCAAGGCCTGGCTGCCCGAAGGCGTCTGGCGGCGCCACCGGCTCATCTGCACCCGCCTGCTGACCAAGCGCCTCATTCCCGAACTGCCCCGCCGCAGCCTCGCGGAACTCTGCGCCTTCCTGGGCATCGTCAACACCCGCGCCCACCGCGCCCTCCAGGATGCCGAAGCCACCGCCGAGGCCCTCCAGCACCTCCTCCAGCGCGCCGAGGACCAGGGCCTGGATGGCGATGCCTTCCTCGCCGCCGGAGAAGTGCCCTGGAGCAAGGTGTAGGCCATGGATTTCTCCCGCTTTCTCGAACTGGTGCATACACAGGGCTGGCAGGGCTGGGCGCTCTGGCTGGTGCTGCTGGCCCAGGCGCTGCTCTGGGTGGGGCTGGTGCGTCTGCACCTGGCCCTGCGCCGGGAAGAGGCGCCCTGGGAGGAATGCGTCGGCAAGATCCGCAGCGCCTTCCTGCGCAAACTGGATGGCGCGGAGGAACTCCAGGAACTGAAGATCCACCGGTACGCGCCCCTGGTGGACCGGCTCATCGCCCTGCACTTCGCCGAGGAGAAGAGCGACCGCTTCGACCGCTGGCTGCTGCTGCGCTGGAAGGCCAAGGAGGGCCTGCGGCCCTACTGGATCCGCTGGGGGCACCTGATCATCGGCTTCGGCGTGGTGGTGTGGTTCCTTCAGGGGCTCCGCCTGGACATCGGCACGGCCCTGCTCAAAAAAACCCCCGCCGACCCGCGCCTGCTCTGGGTCTGGCTGGGTTATGCCATGGTGCTGGCCTGGAAGCAGGTGCGCCTCCACGGCAACCTCGAGCGCGTCCAGCGCAGTCTGCTGCTCCCCCGGCGGGATGAGTGAACCGCACCCGGCGCGGTGAGGCAGCTCGCCGCCTGGGGGCCCGCACGGAGCGGCTGACGCTCTGGCTGCTGTGGCTGCGGGGCTGGGATCTGGTGGCTTGGCGGCAGAAGCTGGGCCGCTGGGAGCTGGATCTGCTGGTGAGCCGGGGACCGGAGCTGCGCCTGGTGGAGGTCAAGGCCCGCCGACCCGGGGCCTGGGTGGGCGCGGACACGGCCCTTTCCCCCGAGCAGCGCCAGCGCCTCCAGCGGGCGTTGCGCTCCTGGCTGGATCGCGTACCCTGGCCGGGCGGCGTCACCTTCCAGCGGGTGAGCTGGTCGGGGCTCCGGTACCGGTTCCATCCGCCGGAACGCTGGGATTCGCTGAAGATCCCCCGCGGCTAGACCCGGAAGGTGCGCTTGGCACAGCCCTCGCCCCGCACCCATCGGGTGTCGGTATGTTGACCTTCCTGGACCGTCTGCTTCCGTTCATGGGCCGCTTGGCCAAGCGGTCGGACCTCGCTGCGCCCATCTTCGTGCTGATCGTGCTGATCGTGATGATCATGCCGCTGCCCGCCTTCATGGTGGACCTGCTCATCGTCCTGAACATCACTCTGAGCCTGCTGATCCTGATGGTGGGCATGTATGTCCCCCGCCCCAAGGAGTTCAGTTCCTACCCCTCGGTGCTGCTGGTGGTGACGCTTTTCCGTCTGTCCATCAACGTGGCCACCACCCGCCGGATCCTGCTCTATGCCGGCGACCAGGGCCCGGATGCGGCCGGCAACATGGTGCGATCCTTCGGCCAGTTCGTGGTGGGCGGCAGCTACGTGGTGGGCCTGGTGGTCTTCCTGGTGCTGCTGGCCATCCAGTTCCTGGTCATCAACCACGGTGCCGGCCGCATCGCCGAGGTGACAGCCCGGTTCACCCTGGACGCCATGCCCGGCAAGCAGATGGCCATTGATGCGGATCTGAACGCTGGCTACATCGACGAACAGGAAGCCCGCCGCCGCCGGAAGGATCTCCAGGAGGAGGCCGGCTTCTATGGGTCCATGGACGGCGCGGTGAAGTTCACCCAGCGGGACGCGGTGGCCTCGCTCATCATCCTGACCGTCAACATCGTGGCCGGCATCATCCTCGGCGTGGTGCAGTACCACCTGCCCATCACCCAGGCCCTGCAGACCTACACCCTCCTGACCGTGGGCGATGGCCTGGTCACCGTCATTCCGAGTCTGCTGGTGAGCGTCGGCGGCGCCATCCTCACCACCCGCAGCAGCGCGGACACCAACGGTCTGGGCGGCGAGGTGCTGGGCCAGCTCGGGGCCGATGCCCGCCCCCTGTTCATCGCGGCGGCCGCCTTGTTCCTCTTCGGCGCGGTGCCGGGGCTGCCCCTGTTCCCCTTCTGGGCCATGGGTTCCATTTTCGGGATCATGGCCTACGCGGCCTGGAAGCTCCCCAAGCCCACACCGGCCGCCCTGGCGGCCGAAGCCGCCACCGCCGAAAAAGCCAAAGCCGCCGCCGAGTCGGGCGAGCGGGTGGAAGGTCTCCTCAAGCTGGATCTGCTGGGCCTGGAGGTGGGCTACGGACTCATCCCCATGCTGGATGTGAACCAGGGCGGCACCGTGCTGGAGCGCATCAAGGCCGTACGCCGCCAGATGGCCCAGGAGCTGGGCATCGTGGTGCCACCGGTCCGCATCCGGGACAACCTGCAACTACCCCCCAATACCTACCGCATCCTCCTGCGGGGCGAGGAAATCGCCCGAGCGGACCTCCTGCCGAACCAGTTCATGGCCATGAACCCCGGCACCGCCACCGAGGATCTGGCCGGCGCGCCCGCCAAGGAACCCGCCTTCGGCCTGCCCGCCTACTGGATCCCCGAGGGCATGAAGGACCGGGCCCAGATGATCGGCTACACCGTGGTGGAACCGGCGACGGTGCTCACGACCCACCTCTCCGAGCTCATCAAGCAGCACGCACCGGAACTCCTCGGCCGCAGCGAAGTCCAGCACCTCCTGGACACCCTGAAGGAATCCACACCGCGGCTGGTGGATGAGATCATCCCCAACCTGCTCACCATCGGCCTGCTCCAGAAGGTCATGCAGAACCTCCTGCGGGAGCGCGTACCCGTGCGCGACCTGGGCCGCATCCTGGAAACCGCGGCGGATGCCGCCGGCATGACCAAGGATGTGGGCCTCATCACCGAGTACGTCCGGCAGGCCCTGGGCCGCGTGCTCACGGGGCCGCACCTTTCGGAGACCGGGGAGCTGGGCGTCCTCGTCCTCGATCCCCAGATCGAGCAGACGCTCCAGGGCGGCATCGAGCAGACCGACCGGGGCAGTTTCCTGGCCCTGGAGCCGAACCGCAGCCAGGAGGTGCTGGGCCGCATCGCCAATGGCATCGCCGCCATGCTCCCCGGCGCCCAGCCCGTGCTGCTCACCAGTCCCATCATCCGGCCCCACCTGCGCCGCCTGCTGGAACGGGCCCTGCCCCACCTCGTGGTGCTGAGCCACAGCGAGATCCCCTCCGACGTCCGCGTCGTGAACCTCGGAACCGTTTCATGAAGGGTGACCGATGCGTGTGAAGACCTTCGAAGCCGCCTCCATGCAGGAAGCCCTCGACACCGTGAAGCGCGAGATGGGCGAGGAGGCCTTCATCCTCTCCACCAAGACTCGCCGCCGACCCTCGGCACTGGGTCTGGGAGAGGAAGCAGTCATCGAGGTCACCGCCGCCGTGGACGAAGCCGCCGCGCCGGCGCCCAAGGCCCCGGCGGCAGTAGCCCCGGCCCTCACCTACGGCCTGCGTCCTCCCCTGGAAACGCCCGGGCTCCGAACTGCCCGGGAGGCTCCCCGGCCCCAGGCCGGCCCCCCCGCGCCGCCCCTGGATCTGCAGCCCCTGCGCCGCGAACTGCTGGAAATCAAGGGCGCCGTGGCCGCCCTCAAGGACAACGACACGCGAAACGCCGCCATCCTCGGCGAGCTGGACCGCCTGAAGTCCATGCTCACCCGGCTCCAGCGCCAGGGCATGCCGCCCGCCCAGCTCCAGCTTCCCCCGAGCCTGCTGGACCTCTACAGCGATCTGGCCGCCAACGATGTCGAGCCCATGATCGCGCTCCGGCTCTGCGAATTCGCGCAGCGGGCCCTGGTTGAGCAGGAAGGCGATGCCGCCGCCGGTACGGTGGATCCCGAGCGGGCCCGGCTCTACCTGCGCCGCGTCATCGCCGACTTCATCCCCGTGGCGCCCCCCATCCAGCTCGAGCCAGGGAAGATGCAGGTGGCCGCCCTGGTCGGCCCCACCGGGGTGGGCAAGACCACCACCCTGGCCAAGCTCGCGGCCTATGCCCAGCTCAAGCTCAAGCAGAAGGTGGCCCTGATCACCCTGGACACCTACCGCCTGGCGGCGGTGGACCAGCTCCAGCAGTACGCCCAGATCCTCCAGGTGCCCATGCATGTCGCCCTCACGGTGGAGGATCTCCGCGGCGCCTTCCGCTTCTACCAGGACCGGGCCCTGGTGCTCATTGACACGCCGGGGCACAGCCCCAAGGACACGGAAACCCTGGGCCAGCTGCGGGCCCTGCTGGACGAGCTGCCCGAGGTGGAAACGCACCTGGTGCTGTCCGCGACCACCAAACCACGGGATCTCACCGAGATCGCCGCCCGCTACGAGCCCCTGCGCCCCACCCGGCTGCTGTTCACCAAACTGGACGAGACCTCGACCTACGGCCCCATCCTCAGCACCCTCGTGCGGGTGAAGCGCCCCCTCAGCTACCTCGGCACGGGCCAGGAAGTGCCCGAAGCCCTTGAACTGGCCACCAGCCGGCGGGTGGCGGATCTCATCCTGCCCACCGCGAAGGAGGTTCAATGAACGACCAGGCCTCCCGTCTCCGCAGCATGGCGCAGGGGCACCACGCCGATCCGCCCCTGTTCGCGGCCCGGGTAATGGCGATCACCTCCGGCAAGGGCGGCGTGGGCAAGACGAACGTCGTGGCCGGCCTGGCGCAATCCCTGGCCCAGCAGGGCCAGCGGGTGGTGGTCATGGACGCGGACTTCGGCCTGGCCAACTTGGACATCCTGCTGGGCCTGTCGCCCAAGTACACCCTGGAGCACGTGCTCCGCGGCGAGAAGGTGCTGGAGGAGATCCTCCTCGAAAGCCCCTACGGCGTGCGGATCATCCCCGCCAGCAGCGGCATCCAGGAACTCACCCGGCTGGATACCGCCGCCGAGCTGCGTCTCGTGCAGGGGCTCCAGCGCGTGGCGGAAACCGCGGACTGGCTGCTCATTGACACCGCCGCCGGCATCCACGATTCCGTGGTGAAGCTGCTCATGGCGGCCCAGGAAGTCATCCTCGTGACCACCCCCGAGCCCACGAGCCTGGTGGATGCCTACGCCATGGTGAAGGTGCTGCACCTCCGCGATGCCGCCAAGCCCCTCTGGCTGCTGATCAACAACGGCCAGAGCCTGGACGAGGCCCAGGAGACCGTGGAGCAGCTCCAGGCCGCCACGGAACGCTTCCTGGGCAAACAGCTCCGGGTGCTCGGTGCCGTCCCCTCGGACCCCCATGTGCTCCAGGCGGTGCGCCAGCAGAAAGGCGTGGTGGATCTCTTCCCGCGGAGTCCCGCGGCCCAGGCCTTCCGAGCCCTGGCCGGGCAGCTCCTGGGCCAGGTATCCTTGCAGCCCGATGGCTTTGCGGCATTCTGGAGACAGCTTGCCTCGGATGATGCTCCCTAGCCCCCGGACCCCATGACCCCGTTCCCGAACCCGCCCGCCGACGCTGGCCCACCGCTGAGCGAAGATGCGCTCCACGCCGCCGTCCAGTCGGCTCCCGCCGCGCTCCGCCCCTGGGCGGCGCTCGCGGCGGCCAAGGCCTACGGCAAGGGTCTGCCCCTGCATCCGGTCGCGGCCCATGCGGAGGGCGACGAGGCGCCGGAACCCTTCGACCGCGAGAACCGCGAACAGATCATCAAGGACTACGTGCCCCTGGTGAAGTTCGTGGCCCATCGCATCGCGTCGCGCCTGCCCTCCCATGTGGAGCTGGACGATCTCATCCACAGCGGCATCCTCGGCCTCATGGACGCCATCGAGAAGTTCGAACCGGCGCGGAACATCAAGTTCAAGACCTACGCCGAGCTGAGGGTCAAGGGCGCCATCCTGGACGGCCTGCGGGATCTGGACTGGGTGCCCCGCAGCCTTCGCCGCAAGAAGAAGGATATCGAGGGGGCCTACCACGATCTGGAACAGCAGATGGGCCGGGCCGCCACGGACGAGGAAGTGGCCGCCCATCTGGGCATCCCCCTCGATGACCTGCACAAGAGCCTCGATGAGCTGAAGGGCGTGACCCTGGGCGCCTTCGTGGAGGCGGGCGAGGACGGCGAGGGCGAGAGCCTCATCAGCTTCGTGCCGGATCCCGACGCCGAGGATCCCCACCACACCTTCCAGGCGGCGGAACTCAAAGCCATCCTCCGGGTGGCGGTGGAGGTGCTGCCCAAGAAGGAGAAGTTCGTGGTGCAGCTCTACTATTTCGACGAGCTGACCATGAAGGAAATCGGCACCCTCCTGAACATCACCGAGTCGCGGGTATCCCAATTGCATACCAAGGCCATGCTGCGGCTCCGGGGCAAGCTCCTGGAACAGCGCATCGAGGGGTAGCCCATGGCCAAGATCCTGAGCCAGGAAGAGGTTGATGCACTGTTGAAGTCCCACAGCCGGGCGGGGGCCAAGGCCCCGGCGGGCGCCGCGCCCGAACGTGGAGCGCCCTCGGCCCAGGCAAAAAAAGCCCAGGCGCAACGTAAAGTCACCCTCTACAACTTCCGCCGCCCCGACCGGGTCAGCCGGGAGCAGATGCGCTCCCTGCATTTCATGCACGACCGCTTCGCCCGCAACTTCTCCAGTTCCCTCAGCGCCTATCTGCGGACCATCACCGAAGTGAACCTGGTCAGCGTCGAGCAGCTCAGCTACCAGGAGTTCCTGCTCTCCGTACCGGATCCCACCTGCTTCAACGCCATCTCTATCAAGCCCCTGGAGGGCGCCCTGGCGCTGGAAGTGAACCCCACGCTGGTGTTCCCCATCATTGACAAGATGCTGGGCGGCCCGGGCGAACCCCTGAAGCAGCTCCGCACCATGACGGACATCGAGCAGAGCATCTTCGACGGCATCCTCAAGCTGCTGCTGGAGGATATGCGCGAGTCCTGGCGCGGCATCGTGGATCTGGATTTCCGCATCCAGGCCCGGGAGACCAGCCCTCAGCTCATCCAGATTGTGGCCCCCAACGAGGTGGTGCTGCTGGTGGTCTTCGAAGTGAAGATGGGCCCGGTGAGCGGCATGATCAACTTGGCCATCCCGAGCATCATCCTCGAGCCGATCTCGACCAAGTTCGACCAGGAGATGTTCACCGGCTACAAGAAGTCCTCCACCTTCGAGGAAGCCCGGCTGCTCATGACCAGCCTCAAGCGCTGCCCCATGGAGGCCGCCGCAGAGATCCGGGGCACCAACCTGCGGATGGAGGAGGTGCTCCAGCTCAAGGCGGGCGACCTGATCCCCCTCACCAAGCGCTTCGATGCGGAGCTGGACCTGGTGGTGGACGGACTCCCCCGCTTCACGGGCTTCGTGGCCCTGGATCCCAACGAAAAACGCGTCTTCCAAGTGACCGGCAGCCGGTCGGAGGGGTGAGCCATGGATGCCCGCGACACCGAGTTCTTCCAGAAAGTGGGGAGCGCCTTTGCGGAAAGCATGGCCTCCGTGTTCTCCATGCTCACCGGCCGCGAATTCCAGCTGGCCTCCTCCCCAGGTGAAGCCCTGCAACCCGCCGCCGTGGCCGCCCTGCATGAGAGCTCCACCATCCTGGTGAAGGCCCACTACCAGAAGGGGCTGAACGGCACGCTGATCTTCACGCTGCCCCTGAAGGAAGGCACCATGCTGGTGGATCTGATGCTCGGCGGCGAAGGCGCGCCCGCCGATGCCCTGGAGGGGGATTCCAAGGATGCGCTGGCCGAAACCTTCAACCAGGTCATGGGCAGTGCCAACCAGACCCTCTCCGATCTGGCCGGAGAAACCCTGTCCATCGCCAATGTGGACATCCTCGCGGCGGAACCGGCCGCCCTGGCTGAGCCCCTGGGCGCCGGCCCCTTCCAGGACGTGCCCCTCGCCACGACCCAGGACAGCCTGAAGACCACCATCCACCTGCTCATTCCCGACCTGCTGCTCCAGCAGATGAAACGCAAGCTGGGGCTGGTGGAAGCGCCTCCGTCCGCCCCTGAGCCCGCACCCGCGCCCGCCACGAATTCCGTCTCGGCCAGCCTGACCGCCCCACCCCGCCAGGCCCCCGCCGCCACGGGCCCGGCGATGCCCATGGACACCGGCAACCTCGATCTGCTGCTGGATATCCAACTGCCCGTGGTGGTCCGGATGGGCCAGACCGAGATGGCGATGGGAGAGCTGTTGAAGCTCACCCCCGGCTCCATCCTGGAACTGAACCGCAGCGCCGATGCCCCCGTGGAGCTGCTGGTGAACGGCAAGCTCATCGCCAAGGGCGAAGTGGTGGTCGTGGATGGCAATTTCGCCTTCCGGATCACCGAGATCGAGAGCCGCGCGAATCGCATCCGCAGCCTGGGCTGAAGAACGGATTAAACCCTCGGACCACCCGGGCATCCTATCTAGAATCTCTGTCTAGACAACCAGGGATGGAATGATCCGACTTCGCGCCTCGAAGCTGTGGCTAGTTGCTGGTTTGGCCGCCCTGATGATGGCCTGCGGCGGGGGGGGCGGCTCCACACCCCCACCGGCCACGGATGCCTGGGCCCCGGTGACCTCCGCCATCCTGGCCGCCCAGTCCCAGTTCCCCCACGGCCTCTGTGTGGAGGTGGCCACGCCACAGGGCGTCGTCTATTCGCAGAGCTTCGGCGGCTTCACCAACGCCACCCCGACCCTCGTGGCCTCGGCATCCAAGTGGGTGATCCGCACGGTGCCCTGAGGGGCGCGGTGGACAGGGGCCGACCTCGGCCGATAGGATGAGATCATGTCGCTTTGTCTCTTCCGGATCGGACGCCCCGTCGGCAAGATCGCCACCCAGGTTGTGGAAGAGGCCTTCGAGCGCGAGGATGCCTGGAGCAAGTAACCCTGAAGGCACGCCCTTCCAGGTCAAGGGTCCATCGGACCCCCAGAGATTGCCTCCCACCCAAGGAGATTCCATGCCGGAAGGCACCGAGCAGAAAGTGGACTACCAGGCCCTGGCCATTCCTGAGGTTCTGCGGCAGCTGGGCACCGATCCGGCCAGCGGTCTGACGGCCGCCCAGGTGGCCGAGCGGACGCGCACCTACGGCTTCAACGAGGTTCCCGAGGAGAAGCCCAACCGGCTGCTCGGCTTCCTGAAGAAGTTCTGGGGACTGACCGCCTGGATGCTTGAGGTGGTCATCATCCTGTCCGCGATCCTCAAGAAGTATCTGGACCTCTACATCATCCTCGCGCTCCTCGTCCTGAACGCCATCCTGGGCTTCCTCCAGGAGGAGCGTGCCTCCAAGGCCGTGGACACCCTGAAGCAGAAGCTCCGGGTGAACGCGCGGACCCTGCGCGAAGGCCGCTGGCTGATGCTCCCCGCCCGGGAACTGGTGCCGGGCGATGTGGTCCGGGTCCGGGCCGGCGATTTCGTGCCGGCGGACCTCAAGCTCCTGGACGGCCATCTCCAGGTGGATCAGGCGGCCCTCACCGGCGAATCCCTGGCCGTGGAGAAGCAGGCGTCCGACCTGCTCTTCGCGGGATCGGTGGTGCAGTCGGGCGAGTCCACGGCCGTGGTCGTCCTCACGGGCACCCGGACCTTCTTCGGGAAGACCACCGAGCTGGTCCAGGTGGCCAAGCCCAAGCTCCACATGGAGGTCGTCATCTCGCAGGTGGTGCGGTGGCTGCTGGTCATCGTCGGCGGAACGCTGGGCCTGGCCTTCGCCGTGGCCGCCTTCACCGGCATCAACCTGCTTGAGGTGCTCTCCCTGACCCTGGTGCTGCTGGCCTCCTCCATCCCGGTGGCGCTGCCCGCGATGTTCACCATCAGCATGGCCATCGGCTCCCTGGAGCTGGTCAAGCGGGGCGTCCTGGTCACCCGCCTCAGCGCCGCGGAGGACGCGGCCACCATGGACACCCTCTGCACCGACAAGACCGGCACCATCACGATGAACAAGCTGTCGGTGGCCGGCGTGATCCCCTGGAGCGGCTTCGACGAGGATGCCGTCCTGCTCTATGGGGCGCTGGCCTCCCAAGAGGCCAACCACGATCCCATTGATCTGGCCTTCCTCTCCGCCGCCGGGGACCGGGGCCTTCCCGTGGACCAGTACGCCCAGGAGCGCTTCATCCCCTTCGATCCCAGCACGCGCCGCACGGAGGCCGTGGTGGTAAAGGGCGGCGCGCGGATGCGCATCGCCAAGGGCGCCGTCAACGCCCTGGCCGCACTGGCGGGCGTGGATCCCGCAGCCCTGAACGAGCGGGCCCACGACTACGCAGAAAAGGGCTACCGCACCCTGGCGGTGGCCGTCGAGGACGAGAGTGGGTTCCGAATCGTCGGGCTGGCGGCCCTCTACGACAAGCCCCGGCCCGATGCCGGACGCCTCATCGGCGAACTCAACCGACTCGGGATCGCGGTGAAGATGCTCACGGGGGACGCGCTGCCCATCGCCCGGGAAACAGCCCGCCAGGTCGGCCTGTCCGACGCGATCACCTCCTCGGTGGATTTCGAACGCGCCCTGCAGGAAAACCCGGAGCAGGCCGGCAGGATCGCGGAGGCCAGCGAGGGCTTCGCGGAAATCTATCCCGAGGACAAATTCCGGATCGTCCAGAGCCTCCAGCAGCGGGGCCACGTGGTGGGCATGACCGGGGACGGGCTCAATGATGCGCCCTCCCTTAAGCAGGCCGAGGTCGGCATCGCCGTCAGCAGCGCCACGGACGTGGCCAAGGGCGCCGCCAGTGCGGTTCTCACCGGCGAGGGGCTCGCCAATATCATTGATCTCGTCAAAGTGGGCCGGATGATCTACCAGCGGATCCAGACCTGGATCTTCAACAAGGTGGTCAAGACCTTCCAGATCGTCGTCTTCGTGGTGGTGGCCTTCCTCCTCACCGGGCGCTTTGTGGTATCGGCCTTCGACGTCGTGCTCCTCCTGTTCGTCATTGACTTCGTGACGCTCTCCATCTCCACCGATAACGCCCGGTGGTCCCCCACACCCGATACCTGGGACATCAGCGCCCTGGTCCGGACCTCGGTCGTCATCGGGATCCTGGTGGTCCTGGAATCCCTCGGCATCCTCTACATCGGCATGAAGCCCTTCCACTTGGCCGGCGAAGCCCTCCGGACCTATGCCTTCTGCATCCTGTTCTACTTCGGGCTCCTCACGGTCTTCGTGGTGCGGGAGCGCGGCCATTTCTGGGCCTCGGCCCCCAGCCGCCCGCTGTTCCTCACCTCCCTCGTGGACCTTCTGGTGGTGACCTTCCTGGTGGTGCACGGCATTCCGGGCGTCCACGCCTTGCCGCTCTACGCCCCCCTGACGGTCCTGGGACTCTCCGCCCTCTTCAACTTCGTCATCAACGACGCCGTCAAGGTAGCCATGCTGCGGGCCCAGGGACACCAGGCCCACCATCTCCTCAACGGATGACCGGGCCCACCGGCCATCCGTTCGCCGGCCCCGCCTGTGGCCCCTGGGCCACGGAGCGTAGCACTCCCGCCCCATTGGCCCCTGTCCTCCGGCCCGCTAGGGTGGAACTCAACCAGGGCAGGAGGTCTAGCATGTGCGGCATCGTGGGGTACATCGGCCAGCAGGGCGCGGCATCCATCCTGGTGAATGGCCTGCGGGCACTGGAGTACCGGGGCTACGACAGCGCCGGCATCGCCCTCGTCGGCAATGGGAGCGATCTCCACGTGCTGCGCGCCTCGGGCAAGCTCGCGAATCTGGCGAGCCGGGTGGACTTCGCCGATCCCTCCTCCGTGGGCATCGGCCACACCCGCTGGGCCACCCACGGCCGGCCCACGGAGGAGAATGCCCACCCCCACCGCAGCGGCGACGGGCAGGTGGTGGCGGTCCACAACGGCATCTTCGAGAACTTCCTGGAGCTCCGCGAGGAACTCCGCGCCGCCGGCGAGACCTTCCAATCCGAAACGGACACGGAGTGCTTCCCGGTCATGGTGGCCCACCTTATGAAGGCAGGCCGCGACTTCCCAGGGGCCTTCCGGGAGGCCGTGGGCCGCATGAAGGGCATCTACGCCCTGGCCTGCCTCCATGCGGGGGATTCGAGCCGCATCCTCGCCGCCCGCAGCGGCCCCCCGCTGGTCATCGGCCTGGGCGAAGGCGAGGTGTTCCTGGCCTCGGACGTGGTGCCGCTGCTGCCCCACACCCGCCGCGTGATCTTCCTGGAGGATGGCGACCTGGCAGAGCTGACCCGCGACGGAGCGAGGTTCACCGACCTCGCGGGAAACCCGGTCCAGCGGCCCATCCACACCATCCCCTACGATCCCGTGGCGGCCGAGAAGGGCGGCTACAAGCACTTCATGCAGAAGGAGATCTTCGAGCAGCCTGAGGCGATCTCCAACACCCTGCTGAACCGCCTGCCCCTGGGTGGAGAGCCCATTCCGCTGGATCTCCCCTTCACGGAGGCCGAACTGGGCGCCCTCTCCCGCATCCACATCGTGGCCTGCGGCACCAGCTGGCACGCCGGCCTCGTGGGCAAGTTCCTCATCGAGCAGCTGAGCCGCGTGGCGGTGGAAGTGGATTACGCCAGCGAGTACCGCTACCGCGAGCCCGTGATCCAACCAGGCACCCTGATCATCGGCATCACCCAGAGCGGCGAAACGGCCGACACGCTCGCCGCCATGAAGGAGGCGGCGGCCCGCGGCGCGCGCACCCTGGCCATCTGCAACGTCATGGGGTCCACCGCCACGCGCCAGGCCGAAGCCACCCTCCTCACCCACGCCGGCCCCGAGATCGGCGTGGCCTCCACCAAGGCCTTCACCACCCAGTTGGCCGTCCTCACCCTCCTGGCCCTGAAACTGGGCGAGGCCAAAGGCACCCTGGATGGAGCCCTCCGAACCGGGCTCCTCCAGGGCCTGCGGGAACTGCCCGCCCACCTGGAGCGCATGAACGCCCTGGAACCGCACATCGTCCAATGGGCGCAGCGCTGGAAGGAGGCGGACGACTTTCTCTACCTGGGCCGCGGCCCCTGCTATCCCATCGCCCTCGAAGGCGCCCTGAAGCTCAAGGAGATCTCCTACATCCATGCCGAGGGCTACCCTGCTGGTGAGATGAAGCACGGCCCCATCGCCCTGATTGACAAGAATCTCCCCGTGGTGGCCCTCATGCCGCAGGACGCCCATCGGGAAAAGACCCTCAGCAACCTCCAGGAAGCCGCCGCCCGCGATGGCCGCATCCTCGCCCTGGTCACCCAGGGCGACCGGGGCCTGGACCGCATCGCCGAAGACGTGCTGGAGATCCCCGCCGTCCACCCCTGGCTGGCCCCCATCCTCTACGTCGTGCCCCTCCAGCTTCTGGCCTACCACATCGCGGTCCTGCGCGGCTGCGACGTGGACCAGCCCCGCAACCTCGCCAAGAGCGTCACCGTCGAGTGAGCCTCGACAGCCGCCCCCGTTCCGCTAGAATGGATCTTCACGCTGGCGCGTAGCTCAGGGGTAGAGCACTACCTTGACACGGTAGGGGTCGGCGGTTCGAGACCGCCCGCGCCAACCAGCTAAAAGAATAAAAGGGGTCGCTTACGAGTGGCCCCTACCTCTATTTTTTCAACCCAAAAAGCGCTATCCCCGAAATATCCCCAAAATGCCCCCGTGGATCATCGAGGACTGGGGAGGACCGAGAGAACCCGAACAGCTCTCCCGAGTAGCCAACTGACGGATGCTGGATCCGACCGAGGCTTGCTCCATTCGTCCCTTCAACGGCGGCCATGCTGATGGAACGAGATCAATCGGTCTCATCCGGTCTCTCGGGCGCGAGGCATTCGTCCACCGCCTGAACCGGGATGATCACCCGCTTGCCACACCGGACAGTAGCTGTCCATCGCATCCAGCCATACATGGATGGCCCAAGCTCAGGTCGGTACGCCGCCCGCCATTCAGATAGAAGACCAACTCATCCCCACCCGCTTCCGCTACGCTGGACCCTCTCCGACCATGCTGAGCCTGACCTATGCCAACCGCACGGAGCGCCTCCTCGAGACGCTGACGGAGGCTTTGCGCCAGGAACGGCAGGCCTTTGGAATGTGGGAGCCCATCCAGTTGGTGGTGCCCAATCCGAATGTGAAGCGCTACCTGCTGGATGGCTTGGGAAAATCACTGGGCATTCTGGCCCACTTCAAGGTGAACTACCTGGATGGCTTGTGGCGGGGGCCTCTGGGACAGATGGATCCTCCCGTGCGGTTGTGGAACCGCCACGCGCTCCAGGGCGCGATCTTGTCCGTGCTGTCGCAGCCGGGCGCCCTGGAGACCCCGGACTTGGCGCCTTTGAAGCGCTACCTGGAAGGCGACGGGGCTGACCTGAAGCTCATGCAGCTGGCCGAGAGGGCAGCCGGCCTCCTGGAGGACTACAGCCTCACCCGCCCGGAGTGGGCCGTGTCCTGGGCCACGGGGCGGTCTGTCTCCGGTGCGCCGACCGACCTGGAAGCCTGGCAGCGGGGTCTGTGGAACCGGATTGTCGCTGGGGCGGAGGCGGGCCCCGAGCGCTGGACCACCCTCGCCGGCCTCCTGCGGGAGGGGCGTTTCGACCGGATCCCTCTGCCGCCTCGGATCCACGTCTTCGGGTTGAGCTATGCGGCCGAGGTCTATCACCGGGCCTTCGAGGCCGCTGCCAAGCGGGTGGATGTCCATCTGTACGCCCTGAACCCCTGCCAGGAATTCTGGGACGACCTCCCCACCGAAGCCGAGCACCGCCGCCGGAGCCAGCGGCGGGCGGCTCTGCCCGAATCGCAGGACGAAGCGGATCCCTACGCCCTCGAGACCGAGGCAGATCCCCTGCTGCTGAGACGCTGGGGGCGCCCCGGGCGGGAGAACGTCCGGCTGCTGAACGAGATCTCGGACTGCGACTTCCAGAGCGCCTTCCTGGAATCGGACCGCTCCACCCTGCTGCGCCGCGTGCAGGACGCCCTCCAGCACCGGGCGGCCTGCGAACCCGGTGAGCCGGATGGTTCCGTGCGCATCCTGGCCTGCCCCAGCCCGGCGCGAGAGGCCGAGGTGGTGGCCTCGGACATCTGGCGGCTGCTGGAGACAGCTCCCCCTGAACGGCCGCTGCGGTTCTCGGATATCGCGGTGGTGGTGCCTCCCAACGGGAGCCTGCGCACGGCATACATCGATCACCTGCGCACGGCCTTCGACACCACGGGTCGCATCCCCATGGTGGTGGTGGACGCCCCCTCGGCGGCGATCGCCGCACTGCTGGACGGGGCCGAGCTGCTCCTGGATCTCCCCCTGGGCCGGGGCAGTCGCCGGGACCTGCTCCGGGCGCTGACCCATCCGGCCGTGACGGCCCACTTCCCCGACCTGGACACGGGCGCCTGGGCCCGGTGGACCGAGGCCGCAGGCATCGTCCGGGGCCTGGGACCTGAGGATCTGGCGGACGAGGCCCTGGTCGAGCCGGGCTTCTTCCACTGGGAGCAAGGGCTGGAACGCCTCGCCCTCTCCGCCTTCCTGCCGGCCGATCACACCTGGTCCGACAGCGGATTCGAGCGCCCCTCTGCCCACGCGGGGGACGCGGCCTCCACGGCCGCCTTCGTGGATCAGGCTTCCGCCCTCATCCAGCGGGTGCTCGGCCTGCGGACCTTCCACGGCACACCCGCGGCCTGGGGAGAGCGGCTCTCGGAGTTCCTGCTGGCCTACCTCGGCGGGGAGGATGCGGCCGATGCCGGGGGCCGCGCCAAGCTGACCCAGGCCCTCCTCCGCCTGTCGTCCCTCGTGCCCCCGGGGCTGGAGTCGCCGGTGCTGAACTACCGGCAGGCCCGCGAGTTGGCCAACCAGGCCCTCGCCGGCATCCGGGGCGAAGCCGGCGGCCGCCCCCACCAGGGCGTGGTGGTCGGCAGCTATGCGCCCATGCGGGCCCTGCCCTTCCGCGCCGTCATCCTCATGGGGCTCGGGGAGGGCCAGTTCCCGTCGCCCGAGGAGCGGCAGCCCCTCGATCTGCGCAACGCCAAGCGCAAGCCGGGCGATGTCGGGGCGGCCGAGCGGGACCGGTATCTCTTCCTGGAGATGCTGCTGGGGGCCCGCGAGAGCCTGCGCCTGACCTATCCCACCGAGGATCCCGTCAGCAAAGAGGAGCGGCTCCCCTCCAGCCTGGTTCAGGACTTCATCCAGTCCATCGCGCCCCTCACCCTGGCGGACCTTCAGGAGCGCCACCCCCGCTACCGGTTCGACGAGGCCTACTTCCCCGCGGCAGGATCCACGGGCCTCCGGTCGCTGGCCCCTTCCGCGCATCGCGAGGCCCAGGCCCAGGCCGCCGGGAAGCTGCTGGCCGCCTCGATCCTGGGAATGGAAGACCGGCCCTGGTCCTCGTTACCTTTGCCGGAGCCCATCCGGAAGGATCTCGATGCCCTGGTCGTCCCCTGCCCCACGCCCTCCGACCGGAGCCTCCCCAAGACCCTGACCCTGCGCCTGGCCCACCTGAGGGCCTGGCTGGAATGCCCGGTCCAGGGCACCGCCAAGGTCCGGCTGCAGCTTCGGGACGAGGAAGAGGAGGTGGCGGAGCTGGAGGAAGAAGCCCTCGGCACCTCGGCCCTGCACCGAGCCCTGCTCCGCAGGGAAGCCCTCCTGAGGGTGGCCCGCCAGGGCCAGGATCCGGAAGCGGCCTACCACGAGGCCCGGCGGGCCCTCCAGCGCGCCGGCCAGGCCGCGCCGGGGATCTTCGGGCAGGCCGAGGTCCAGGAGGATCTCGAGCTTCTCAGGCAGCAGGCGAAGGCCCTCCGGGGCGAGAGCATCCGCCTCGTGCGATTCGGCCCCTCCATGAGCCTGGAGGAGGATGCCGACGAGGTCCGGCCGCCCCTGGAGCTCGCTGTCCCCGTGCATGGCGAGACGCTGAAGGTCCGGCTTGTGGGCTCCCTGCAACCCCAAGTGAAGGAAGCCAGCCTCTTCCTCCTGAAGCAGGCCGGGGTGAAGCCGAAGGGCGGCCTGGCGGACGCCTTCAAGGGCAAGCTGCTCCGGGCCTACCTGGACCAGCACCTGCTGGCCGCAGCCTCGGACGGGGAGATTGCCCACGCGGCCCTCGGCCTCGCCGGCTTGTCCGAAAAGGGCAAGCAACCCGGCGCCTACCGGAGCTTCGTGCCCTTCTCACCGCTTGATCCAGCCACTGCCAGGGCCCGGCTCACGGCCTGGATCACCGAACTGCTGGAAACCGCGGAGCCTGGCTTGCTCCCCATCGAGGCCCTGCTGGAAAAGCCGGTGTGGAACGCGGCAGACCTCCAGCAATGGGTGCTCGATCAGGCGGAAAACGACCGGAGCTTCGCCGCCTTCAAGACCGGCCCCCTCCGCCGCGCCGAGCGCTTCGACCCCGATCCCGATCCAGCGAGCACCGCCGAGCGGCGGCTGGGCGACTTCCTCCACCAGGCGGTGACCGGCACCACGGAGGAGGTCGAATGAGCCCGGTCCGCTACCCCAAGCCGGCCGCCTTCCCGGACCTGGAGCCGAAGCACTGGGTGCTGGAGGCCAGCGCCGGGACCGGGAAGACCTTCACCCTGGAGCACCTGGTCGTGGACCTGGTGCTGACTGCCGGCCTGCCCCTTGAGCAGATCGTCATCGTTACCTTCACCGAGGCCGCGGCCCTGGAACTGCGCCGACGCATCCGCCAGAAGCTCCAGGAGCTGCGGGACCTCCAGGAGGATCACTTCAAGCCCGGCCGCGCCCACTGGGAGCTCGACGACCCGGCCCGGGCGAAGCTGGACGCCGCGCTCCAGGCCTTCGACCGCACCGTGATCTCCACCATCCACGCCTTCTGCCAGAAGGTGCTCCAGGATGCGGCCTTCGAGACCGGCCGCCTGTTCCGCCAGACGCGGATGGCCGAAGGCGAGCTCTTCGCGGAGGTCTTCAAGGACCACCTGCGCACCGCCTTCTGCGCCACCGAAGCCGATCAGGCGTTTCTGCTGGAGGCCCTGGAGCAGATCGGATCCCCGGAAGATCTGGAGAAACTCCTCAGGGACGCCTGGGGCACGCGCGCGACCCTGGTGCCCAACGAGCATCAGCTGGCCCGGGCCCGGGCGGCGGTCAGGGCCTTCCCGATGGCGGACCTGGCCAAGGCAGAAGTCCTTCAGGCCGCGTACGGCAAGCGCTCCTCCAACACTGCGCTGGGACGATTCGCCATCCTGGCCCGCGCCCTGTCCTCCCTCCAGGCTCAGGAGACCTTGAGCGGCTGGGATCAACTCATCAGCCTGGATCTGTTCGAGGGCGCCTCGGCCGGGGCCTGGGCCAAGGCGGTGTGGGAAGATTCGATTCCCGCTGGCCCTGCCACGCGCATCCGGGACGGCCTCACGGCGCTGAAGGCCACCCTTCCCACGCTGGAGAGCGTGATCGTCCATCGGCTGTTGCCGCCCCTCCAGGCGGCGATGGAGACCCGGAAAGCCTCCGAGGGGATCTTCGATTTCAACGACATGATTGACCAGGTGGCCGAGGGCGTGAAGAACCCCGATCTGGTGGCCCGCCTCCAGGCGCGCTACCGGGCGGCCCTCATTGACGAATTCCAGGACACGGACGGCCGCCAGTGGGAGATCTTCCACCGGCTGTTCCACGGCCCGGACCACCGCCTCGTCCTCGTGGGCGATCCGAAACAGGCCATCTACGACTTCCGCGGCGGCGACCTGCCCACCTACTTCGAGGCGCGGAAGACCCTCCTGGAATCCGGTGGGGCGCGGCTCGCCCTCCAGCAGAACTTCCGCTCTTCAGAAGCGCTGATCGAAGCCGTGAACACGGTCCTGGCCCCGGAAGGCGGGTTCTTCTCGGCGCCGAACGAGTATCCGGAGCCCGTCTCGGCCGGGCTGAAGCCCCGCCTCGTGAGCCCGGACGGCGACCTGCCGCCCCTGAGGCTGCTGGAGGTCCCGGTGGCAGGGCCCGTGGGCCGGCTCCGGACGCAGATCGCCGCAGGCATCGCCGCCGTGTTCCGCGACCTCATTGACCGCGGGACCACGTTCCATTCCGGCACCTCGGAACCGCCCCGCCTCCTCCACCCGGGGGACCTGATGGTGCTGACCCACACGGGCAGCGAATCCCGGCTCATGGCCAAGGCCCTACGGGAGGCCGGTCTCCCGTCGGCGTTCTTCAAGGCGGATGGGCTGTTCCAGACGCGGGAGGCCTTCGAATGGAAGGATCTCCTCGGCGGGATCCTGCGCCCCGACGATCCGGATGCGCGGGGCCGGGCGCTGCTCACGCGGTTCTTCGGCTTCGGGATCGCGGAAGCCGAAGCCTGCCTCGACCTGCCCGCGGGCCATCCCGTCCTTGTGCGGCTGGAACGCTGGCGGGAGCTGGCGCACCAGCGACGCTACCCCCGCCTGTTCAACGCCATCCTCGAGGAAAGCGGGATCATCCCGCGCCTCCTGATCACGGAGCGGGGCGATCGGTCCCTCACCAACCTGCACCACCTCATTGAGCAGTTGCTGACGGAAGCCACCGCATCCCACCTCGATCCCGAGGACCTGCTCCTGCGGCTGGGGCGCTGGATCCGCGAGGAGGATCTCCCCACCCTCGACGCCGAACCCGGCATCCAGCGGGCCGAGGGACAGGCCCAGGCCGTACGCCTCCTGACCATCCACAAGGCCAAGGGCCTGGAAGCGCCGGTGGTGGCCCTGTTCGGCGGCTACAGCGAAAACCAGCTCGCGAAGACCGGGAAGGTCCACCGCTTCCACGACGCCGCGAACGCCCGGTGCGCCTACCTTGGGCCGCGAACCGCCATGCCGGATGCGATCAAAGGGCTGGCCAGGGCCGATGCCGACCGGGAGGACGAGCGGCTGTTGTATGTGGCGATCACTCGGCCCAAGGTGCACCTGGTGATGCCTGTGTTCACCCTGGGCTCCGAGCCGCCAGATCCGAGGGGATCTTTCGACCCCAAGGGCCATCCCAAGGGCCGCCACGACCGCCTCAACCGGCGCGTCAGGGCTCTGCTGGAGGCCGAGCCGGATACCTGGGGCGCCTGGACGACCCCCCTTCCGGCCCCGGCCCACGCCCTCCCCGAAGGACCTGCACCCACCCCGCCGGCGCAGCTCCAGCTCCCTCCCGCCCCGCCCTCCCCCGATTTCCCGGGCCTCGCCCGGCGGGGGCGCCCCCTGCAGCTCCACTCCTTCACCTCCCTGGCCCGGGCCTTCGGGGGGGAAACCCAGCGCGCTGCCAGCCAGGACGAGGACGCGCGAGCCGACGAAGTGCAGGCGCCGCGGCTGCAGCGGCCAGTCGGCGGCCTTCCCGGCGGTACCGCCACGGGCACGGCGCTGCATGAGCTGCTCGAACGCCTCCCCACCGGGAAGACCGGCGCCCTGGCTCCCGACGCATGGCGGGAGGCCTTCCTGCCGCTGGCTGCGGAATGCCTGCGCGGCCAGGGTCTGAGTCCTGCCCTGGCTGGAGAGGCCCTCCGCCTGGCCTGGACAGCCCTGACCACGGAGGTCCACCTGCCCGGGGGGCCTGTGGCGCGGCTGGACGACCAGGTGAAGCGCCTTCCCGAAATGGCCTTCCAGATGCCCTTCCCGAACCACCCCGACGGCCTCGAGGGCTCGCTGGACCTCCTGTTCGAGTGCGAAGGCCGGATCTACGTCCTCGATTGGAAGACCAACAGCCTTGAGGGCGGCGACTACGGCCCGGAAGCGCTCGATCGAACCATGGCCGCCCACTACGACCTGCAGGTGCGTATCTACACCCTCGCCGCCCTGGCCTACGCGGAGATCCACGATGAGGCCGCCTTCAAGGAGCGGTTCGGCGGAGCGGTGTATGTGTTCCTCCGCGGCCTGCCGGCCGGGGGGATCTGGACGCGCCGGCCCAGTTGGGAGGAGGTCCAGGCCTGGCGGCGGGAGCTCGGGGCCATGCGCATCGAGGAACTGGCCCTGAGCCGCATGGAGCGGGGGATGCATGGCTGAGCGCACGGCTCACACCGTCCGCCCCCTGGGCGATCCGAAAGCCTGGCGGGAGACCCTCGTCCGTCTGGGCCATGGCCCGGAACTCCTGACCCTGGCCGAGACCTTCGCGGGCATCCCGCCGGGCCTCGATGGGCACGACCGCGAAGCCCTCATCCTGGTGGCCCTGCTGGTGCTGCTCTCCACCCAGGATGGCCACACCCGCCTGCCGCTCACCGGAGCCGGAGGCGAGGAGGTTCAGGCGCGGCTGGCCCTCTTCACCGGGGCGGAGGTGGCTCTGTCTGATCTCCTGGACCGCCCGTCCCTCGCAGTGGCCTTCGGAGCCCCCGAGGCACCCGTCCGCCCCTTTGTGCGAGCGCAGGCTTGGCTCGCTTCCGCTCGGCTGCAGGCGGCAGAGACGCGTCTGGCGGCGGCCATCCGGGCGCGGACGGTCGCAGATCCCGTTGGGGAGACATTACAAGCAGATTTAGGGAATCTGCTCGATGCGCCGGTCCTGCTCTCCGGGGAACAGCGCCAGGCGGTACGCCAGGCCATCCGGGCGCCGTTCACCCTGCTCACCGGCGGGCCCGGCACCGGGAAGACGTCCATCGTGGTGGCCATTCTCCGAGCGGCGGTGCGCCTCGGCTTCGAGCCCGCCGAGATCGCCCTGGCCGCGCCCACGGGCAAGGCAGCGCAGCGGATGGGCGAAAGCATCCGCAGCACCCTGGGCAGGATCGCCTCCCCCAGCGAGGAGGACCGCCTGCTTCTGGAGAACCTGCCCGAGCCTCAGACCCTGCACCGCCTCCTGGCCTTCCTGCCCTTCCGGCAGACCTTCCGCCATCACCGGAACAATCCCCTGCCCCAGCGCCTGGTGGTTGTGGACGAGAGCTCCATGGTGGGGCTGGAGCTGATGGAGGGCCTGGCGGGTGCCCTCGACCCCCAGGCCCGGCTGGTCCTCCTCGGGGACGCGGAGCAGCTTCCTTCCGTCGAAGCCGGCGCGGTCTTCCGCGACCTGGTGGACGCCCTGCCCGAGGCCACCCTCCGGCTGACCCACAGCTACCGGATGGATGCCGCCCATCCCGACGGCCGCTCCGTGCTGCTGGCGGCCCAGGCCCTCCGCGCCGGCGATGCCACCGCCCTGGATGCGGAGAGTGCCCTGGCCACGCGGCTGTCCATCGCCGACATCCAGGGCCGCGGGGCCGAGCATGCCGACCTGGACGATGCCTCCTTGAGGGTGTTCCTGCGGGCCTACCTCGAAGGGGAGATCCTCAACCAGCCCGGCTTCCGGGAGGCCTCCGACCGGACCTACCACCACGACGGAAGCGCCTGGGCCCCCGGCGATGAAGCGGCCCTGGAGGCCCTCTTCCGGGCTCACGAACACGCCAAGATCCTGAGCCCCCTGCGCGAGACCCCCGGCCTGCGCAGCGTGGCCGGCCTGAACCAGAGGCTCCATCACCTGGTGGGACGGGAAGCCGCCGGTGCCCTCGACCACGACCTGGCCGTCTACGCCGGCGAGCCCGTGATGGTCACCCTCAACGACTACCGGCGCGGCCTCTTCAACGGCGACCAGGGTATTGTCGTCAAAGCCCGCCAGGAGGACGGCATCCATCAGGCGGTGGCCTTCCGGACCTCAAGCGGGTTCAGGCTCTTGCCCTACCGCCCCATCCAACCCCAGCTCGAGCTGGCCTGGGCACTGACGGTCCACAAGGCCCAGGGCTCCGAGTTCGACCGCGTGGTTCTGGTCCTTCCGTCCGAGGACAGCCCCCTGCTGACCCGCGAGGTTCTCTACACCGCCCTCACCCGGGCCCGCACCGGGGCCACCATCCTCGGAACCAGGGAAGCCCTCGAAACGGGAATCAGGCAAACCAGCCTGCGGTTCACCGGACTTGGTCCTGTACTAAGAAACGGGGCTTAGGAGCTGGAACGGAATAATCGTTGCCATCGTTGACGCCCAGCCGCGATGCATCCGCAGATATCCGTTCGTCTCGCGTATCGCCGTAGGCGATACCGAGAAGGAAGGGCCCGCAGGGCCATGTGGTTCATGGTTCAAGGGCCCTGACGCCGCGGGGCGCGCGGATGGGCGTCAACCCTTCGGGCGCGGGGTGGCGGGCGGCGCGATCCAGCGTCGGCTTCGGTTCACGGAGTCCCGCTCCGCTGGAACCTCAGCCTCCTTGACTCGCTTGCCCGGCACCCCGCGCGATGGCATTGCTGCTATGAAAATAGGACACGCAACTATTGCAATGGTTCGGACTCGATATTGAGATTTTGGAGTGTGACCGCAAATCCAAAGGTTTCGAGTCTGCGGGTGAGGTTGCGGATCATGTGGGCGCGGTTCCGTTGTTCAAAGTAGGCTGCGCCGAGATCCTGGAAGGGGGCCTTGCCGGATAGAACCCGGTGGATGACGACGATGAGCTTGTGGGCGATGGCGACGAGGGCCTTGCGGTAATCCAGGCCACGGCGGCGGAGCTGGTTGAACTTGGCACTGAAGAAGGTCCCTTTGCTCCGGACGGCGGCCCCTGCGCACTCCACCAGTATGGTCTTCAGATAGGTGTTGCCTTTCAGGGTGGGCGCCCGCCTGTTCTTGCCGCCCGTCTCAAAGCTGCCCGGCGCCAGCCCCGCCCATGCGGCCAGATGGGCCGGGGTCGGAAAGACCCCCATGTCCACGCCGACCTCGGCCAGGATGACGTTCACGGATGTTCTCCCAAGCCCCGAGATTTCCATGAGGAGGTGCCGTTCGGCTTCGTAAGGGGCCATCCGCTCCTCAACCCGCGCGTCCAGGGTCCGAAGGTGCCCTTCCAGTTGATCCATGCGCTCCAATTGGGTGGCCAGAATCTGCTGAAGATGGGGTGGTAGAGGCTGTTCGAGGGCCAGTCGCAAGTCTGCGAGCTTCGAGCGAAGCTTTCCCTTGGCTAGGAGATGGACCTGTCTGGCAACAGACTCTCCCTTGGCCAGAGCCCTCAACATGGCCATCCCTGAAACGCCAAAAACGGAGCTCATGAAGGTGGATAGCTTCACGCCGCCGACCTCCAGCACCTTGAGAGTCTCGTTCTGGAGCGTGGTCCGGGCCTGGATCATGCCGCGCCGGGTTCGAAGGAAATCCCGCAACGCCCGAAAATCCGGGGGAGGCACGAAGCTGGGTTTGATGAGTCCCAAGCGGGTGAGATCGGCGATCCACTCCGCATCCTGCTGATCCGTCTTGCGTCCCTTCAGTCCCTTCATCTGGGTGGGATTGCCGACGATCATCCGGACGTGGCCCTCCAGGATGCTGTAAATCGGCTTCCAGTAGTGCCCGGTGGCCTCCATGCCGAGGGCTTCGCAGCCTTCCGCGACCAGCCAGTCACGAAGCTGGAGCAGTTCGGCGTAGACCGTGCGGAACCGCCGGGTCTCCCGTCTCAGTCTGCCCCTCGCATCCTGGATGCTCAGGCAGGCTACGACCTCTGCCTGGTGGACATCCAGACCGCAGACGACCTTGAAACAAACGTGAATCGCCCCCACGGGCACCTCCATGAAAAGGGGGAAACCCAGGCGCGGAATGGGGTGATTCAACACTGCTATTCGTGCAACCCCTTTCGGAGTGCAACACACCGTGGTACATCTGTCCGCGCGGGCCAGTCTTATTTACGGGGTCATACCGCCAAAGGACGTACGGCCTTGACTGGGCGTCCCTATCCAGTCTGCCGACATGCCTGCTGGCCCGCACCTTTGTGTTACCCCCAATGGAGGATGCACCGCCATTTTCATGCACCGCGGCGCCCCGTGGGGCATCGGCGTCTTATTTCGTTCCAGCTCCCAAGAGCGGCGATCAGACGGATGACACAGATCAAAAAGAAAACCGGATACACCAAGCCCAACCTCAGGAACGGTTCGAGCCACCGCGGGATGAGCCCGAGGCGGTCCGCGAGGGTGGGGTCCTCCTGGATGGCTTCCACTGGGACCGTGGCGCATCGCAGAAGGAGAGGCACCACATGAAAGGTCTCTCCCTGCCGGCGTTCCTGGAACAGTTCGGCTCAGAGGAACGTTGCGCGTTCGCCCTGTTCAAGGCCCGATGGCCCAAGGGGTTGATCCTCACCTCCGCAGCAGCATCTCCAGGCAGGCTCCCAGGAACAGGGGATCCGCTTCAAGGCTGCGCAGAAGGCCGGCGAAGTGGCGCCGGTTCAGATCGGCCTCTTGCTTGGCCTCGGCCATAGCCCGGCGGGCGGCCCTGGCACTGAGGACGCCGTATTCCTCCAGCATCCGGAACTCGGCCTGGTGCCAGGCGTGCTCCAGGGTGGCCGCCTGCTCTTTCAGCACCTCGATGAACAGCTTCAGCTTGTCCGGAGGAGCGTCCTGGGCACCGCTGGTCTCCAGCCAGACCATTTCCAGTTGGAGCAGCTCCATGAGGTTGCCGTCCTGGTAGGCCGCGCTGGCCCGCTTCAGATAGTCCTCCTTGTGGCTCCGCTTTTCTGGATCCGGCTCGATATCGGGGTGCAGCGCCTTGGCCAGGGCCACGTAAATATCCCTGAGGCTCCGCTTTTTCAGATCGGCCTTGGCCTTCTCCGTCGCCTCCTTTTCCATCTGCTTCTTCGTCTTCTTCCGGCGGCGGGCACGCTGGGCCCGCGCCAGTTCCTCTGACTTCAGGTCCTCGGCGGCCTGCCGGGACAGGCTTTCGGCGAAGGCCTCCATCGCCTCCGGATCGTCGCGATTGGCCCGGACTTCTGGAGGAATCTCGAACCCCATCATTTCCGCCATGTCCAGGAATTGGTCGGCCTCCGCTGTGGCCTCTTCCCGCATCTTGGCCGCGTAATCCTTCCGGGCGTATTTGTCATGGAGGGCGCTTCCTTCCGGCGTCGGCTCCATGAGATCGAAGGCGTTGCCCAGCAAACTGGGAATGGCTTGCTTCAGTCGCCGGATCTCGACTTTATTCGGACGACCCTGGGCGGCTGTCTCCTCCAGCTTCAGGGCCAAATCCAACAAGGTCCGCCCCAGGGCCTCCAGGGCAGGCCGGTGCTGGGTGAGATGGAACTGGTCCAGTTCCAGGTGGTCCCGCTCGGCCTGCTCCAGACGGCCCTTCATGTTGCGGATGCGGGAGGCGAGGCGGTTGAAGGCCTGCTGCTCCTTGCTGAGCGCATCCTTGGGGCCATGAATCTTGACCAGGCCCGCACCTGGTGTTGCTTGCTCGGCGACCGCCGAAGCGGGCGCACCCAAATCCGACTCATCAAAAAGAGGGGGCGCCGCGGCGATGTTCCGCCTGTTCATCCAACCTCCGCCGTCTTCCAAAGGAGAATCCAGCCCAAGGCCGCCGACAGTCAGCCTTGCTTAGGCCTGCTCGCACTCGGCCTGCGTCTGCAGCATCGCCTTGATCTGCCGCTTTCCCAGGTTCCGCATGGCCGCGATCGCAGCCAACTGGGCCTGACGGGGTCGTGCCTTGCCCGACTCCCAGTTGTAGACGGTCTGCGCCGACACGCCGATCAGCACCCCCATCTCCGCCGCCGACAGGCCCAGCTTCTGGCGCCGGCTGGCGAAGCCCTTGGCGGTGAAACGCAGGCGAACCTCCTGGGAGGCTTCATCCGATTGCGCCTGACGTTTCGTCGGCCGGCCCAGCCGTGCGAGATGCTTTTCAAGATCCGCAGCCCGGCGCTTCAGGACGACAATCTCGGCCCGCTGGTGGGCGATGGCACTCCGGAACCCTTCCGTCGCAGCCCGGATTTCCTTCCGGGCCAATCGCTGGATTTCCTTCTTCATGACCACTGCGATGTTCGTCATGGGTTTGCCCCTCCCAAATGCGGTCCTTCAACAAATCTTGCATGATCCAGCGCAAACCTTCCACTTTTTGCCGATCCGGGTGCTCATTTCGGCCGTTCACCTCAAAATCGGCGTGGACCTGGCGAAGCGGAACGGCGATGCTAGCCACGACCTGCCCAGGCCCGCCACCTACATCATCGAGCAGGACGGGACGATCAAGCTCTCCTACGTCCAGGCAGACGACAAGATGCGGCTGCCGGTGAAGGGTCTTCTGGCCGCCCTGTGACGCCTGCGAGCGGCGCCTGCCTTCCCGATCCGAGACAGGCAGGCGCCGGTCGCAGGCGCGAAATCTTGCGGCTAGGCCAGCACAGCCTCGAGCTGATCCACGGCCCAGTCAATCTGCTCCTTGGTGATGACGAGGGGCGGGGCCAGGCGGATGGTGTTCTCGTGGGTGTCCTTGCAGAGCATCCCGCGGTCCTTGAGCTGGTAGCAGTACTTCCGGGCGCCGCCGGCCTCGGGTTTCAGCTCCACGCCGGCCCAGAGGCCGATGCAGCGGATCTCCTTCACCTTGTCGGTCTTCAAGCCCTTGAGGCGGGCCTCGAAGTGCTTGCCCAGCTCGGCGGTCTTTTCCACCAGCTGCTCGTCCACCAGCACATCCAGGGCGGCGGAGGCCACGGCGCAGGCGAGCGGGTTGCCGCCGTAGGTGCTGCCGTGGATGCCGGGGGTGAAGACATCCATCACCGCGTCATTGGCCAAGAAGGCGCTGACAGGGTAGTAGCCGCCACTGAGGGCCTTGCCGATGGTGATGCCATCGGGGCGAATGCCCTCGTGCTGGAACGCGAACAGCTTCCCGGTGCGGCCCAGGCCAGACTGGATCTCGTCGAGGACCAGCAGGATGCCGGCCTCATCCGCGATCTGGCGCAGGCCCTTCAGGAAGCCCTTGGCGGGAATCACCACGCCGCCCTCGCCCTGGATGGGCTCCATGAAGATGGCGCAGGTGTTCTTGTTGACGGCCTTCTTCACGGCCTCCAGGTCGCCGTAGGGCACGATGACGAAGCCCGGCGTGAAGGGGCCGAAGCGGCTGGTGCTGTCGGGATCGGTGCTGAAGCCCACGATGGTGGTGGTGCGGCCATGGAAGTTGCCGTCGGCCACGATGATCTCGGCCTTGCCGTACTCGATGCCCTTCTTGTCGTAGCCCCACTTGCGCATCGCCTTCAGGGCCGTTTCCACGGCCTCGGCGCCGCTGTTCATGAGCAGGGCCTTCTGGAAGCCCGTCAGCTTGCAGAGCTTCTCGAGGAGGGGCGGGAACTGGTCGTTGCGGAAGGCGCGGCTCGTGAGGGCCAGGGTCTTCACCTGGGCGATCATGGCCTCGCCGATCTTCGGATGGTTGTGGCCCTGGTTCACGGCAGAGTAGGCGGCCAGGAAGTCCATGTACTTCTTGCCGTCCACATCGGTCAGGAAGACGCCCTCACCCTTGGTGCACACCACATCGAGCGGGTGGTAGTTGTGGGCGCCGTACTGGTTCTCCTGCTGGATGAGTGCGTCGGACGTAGCGGCGACGGTGGCCATGGATCCTCCAAAGGCCTCGGGGGCCGTAAGGGCTCATTCTAGTCTCCCGTCCAGGGATTGGGATTCATGCTCCAGCGGCCTTTGACGATCCGTCAGCCCCGTCCAGCTCCGATCCACCGCCGCCTGCCAAACACTCCCGGCCACTGGATGGATTGGTGGAATACTTCATGGATCCTTTCATTTACAGTTGGACCCCGGAGATCTCCATGAGCGAACCGTCCCCTTCCCTGTACGGCGACCAGCCCCAGCCTCCGGAGGCTTCCGCCCCCAGCCTGCTGGACCAGATCGCGGGCGTGTTCCTGGAACCGAAGGATCTTTTCACCCGCCTGCGGACGCGGCCGACCTGGCTACCGGCCCTGCTGCTGGCTGTGATCGTTACCCTGGGAGCCATGCTGGCCTGGGCGGCGAAGGTGGACATGGCCGAAGTCACCCGGCATCAGATGGAACGCACCCAGGCCGTGTTCCACGTGAACATTCCAGACCAGGCCATGGACGATGCGATCAGCAAGGCCGACGGCACCCATCCGTGGTTCAGCGCCGTATCCAGTGCCGTGCTGGGCACACCGTTCATGTTCCTGATCGTGGCGCTCATCGTCTGGGGCTGCGCGGCCATGGGCACCGAGGAGGGAACCCCCCGCCCGGCCTTCGGCCAGGCCTTTTCAGTCACCGCGGTCCACTACCTCGTCACCCTGCCTTCCATGCTCCTGGCCGGTCTGATCGCCCTGCTCCGCCCGATCGGCGGGGCCCAGATCCAGCTTCTGATGCCCACCACCCTGAGTTTCTATATCCAGCCAGGTTCGAATGCGGCTCGCGCACTGGTGGCCCTGGTGGATCCCCTATGGTTCCTCTCCTTTGTCGTGCTGGCCATCGGCATGCGACAGACCCTCAAAGCCAAGCCCTGGGCGGTGGGCCTCTGCCTGGGCATCTTCGCGGTCTTCGGCGGTGGTTTCCGCATACTGGGAGGCCTTTTCCAGTAGGAGACGCTCAGAAAAAGGGGCGGATGCAGCCGGAAGGGATTCTAGACTGGGGGTCCGTCTCGATCGGAGTCCGCCATGTCCAAGCTCGTACGCATCGCCAACGGCCAGGGGTTCTGGGGCGACAGCATTGATGCCCCCGTGCGGCTGGTGGAGGCCGGGAACATTGACTACCTCACGCTGGACTACCTGGCGGAGGTGACGCTCTCCATCATGCAGAAGCAGCGGCGGAAAGATCCGCAGCTGGGCTACGCCACCGATTTCGTGGACCTCATGAAGCGGGTGCTGCCCCAGCTGAAGGCCAAGGGCATCCGCGTGGTGGCCAACGCCGGGGGCGTGAATCCCGAGGCCTGCCGCGCCGCGGTGCTGGAGGTGGCGAAGAAGCTGGGCGTGAAGGGCGTGAAGATCGCCACGGTGACCGGCGACGATGTGCTGACGCGGCTGCCGGAGTTCCAGAAGCAGGGCCTGAAGCTCGCCAACATGGATACCGGCGAAGGCCTGTTCGACGCCCCCCGCGAGATCCTCAGCGCCAACGTCTACCTGCAAACCCAGGCCATGGTGGAGGCCCTGGATACGGGCGCCGACATCGTCCTCACGGGCCGCTGCACGGATCCGGGCCTCACCCTGGCGCCCCTGATCCACGCATTCAAATGGGCGGCGGACGACTGGGACCGCCTGGCGGCGGGCACCGTGGCGGGCCACATCCTGGAGTGCGGCGCCCAGAGTACCGGCGGCAACTTCACCCGCTGGTGGGAGGTGCCCGAGCTCTGGAACGTGGGCTATCCCATCGCCGAGGTCGCCGAGGACGGCACCTTCGTCATCACCAAGCACGCGGGCACCGGCGGCATGGTCACCGTGGACACGGTGAGCGAGCAGTTGGTCTACGAGATGGGTGACCCCCAGAACTACATCACGCCGGATGTGGTGGCGGACTTCACCAGCATTCGCCTGGAACAGGCCGGCCCCGACCGGGTGCGGGTCTTCGGCGTGAAGGGCAAGCCCCGCACGCCCTTCCTCAAGGTGAGCGGCGCCTACCTCAAGGGCTACAAGGCCACGGGCCAGCTCACCCTCTGCGGCCCCCGGGCCCTCGAGAAGGCGCGGCTCTGCGCGGACATCGTCTGGAAGCGGCTGAAGGCCGCCGGGTTCGAATACGAACATACGGATGCCGAGTTCCTGGGCGCCAGCACGGTCCACGCGGGCATCGCCCCAGCCCCGGCCGATCCGGCCGAGATCGTCCTGCGCTTATCGGTGAAGGACGCCGACCGGAAAAAGGTGGAGCGCTTCGGCCGCGAGATTGCCCCGCTCGTCACGGCGGGCCCCGCCGGCGTCACCGGCTTCGCGGGCGGCCGGCCCAAGGCCCAGGAGATCGTGGCCTACTGGCCGGCTCTGCTGCCGCGGGAGCTGGTGGCCTGGTCGGTGAGCGTGGCGGAGGTCTGATATCAACGAGGGGGGACCGCCTGCTCGCCTTTGGCTCGCGATGTCCCCCCTCGTGCACCCCCACGAGGTGTTCCGGCCAAGCCGGGACACCTCGTCTGGCATCAACAAGGGGGGACCGCCTGCTCGCCTTTGGCTCGCGATGTCCCCCCTCGTGCACCCCCACGAGGTGTTCCGGCCAAGCCGGGACACCTCGTCTGGCATCAACGAGGGGGGACCGCCTGCTCGCCTTTGGCTCGCGATGTCCCCCACGTCTGACGGGAACTTGTGGCAGGGACGCTCCACCCATGAGCGGCCCTCAACCTTCAGGCCCGGCCTTGGCTCCAACCACCTTGGGCCCTTGCCGGTCTGAACAGATATCCCATCCTTGAATCGTTTCCCCGGAGTCTTTCGATGCGGCACCCGGCCTTTCTGCTTCTTTCTGGCGCCCTCGGCTTGACCGCCCTGTTGGGGTGCTCCAGTTCCAACAACGCGGGCCCTTCCTACAGCTATCTCGTGAACGGCATCGCCGTGGCGGATCTGGATGGGAATGGCCTGCCGGACATCCTGGGCATGGTGTCCCCCAGCACCAACGGGAACCCCACCCAGGGCTACCTCAGCGCCCGCTACCAGATGTCCGGCGGACAGTTCGCCCTGCCCCCCACCCGCTTCGGCGTGGGTACCGGTCCCGCCAACTTCGTTCTGGCGGATCTGAACGGGGACGGCAGGCCCGACATGGTCGTGGCGAACGCCAGCGATGGGACCGTCACCGTGCGCCTGGCCGATCCGGCAAACCCGGGCCTCTTCCTGCCCGCCACGGTCCTCGCCACCCCCGGCCGGACGCCCCTGGACGTGGCCGTGGGGGATCTGAACGGAGACGGCCTGCCCGATATCGTGGTGGCCGCCAGCGGCGCCAACAGCGTCCTCGTCTTCGACCAGCAGGCTGGCGGGACGTTCGCCCCGCCCGTGGCCATCGCCGTGGGCGGCGATCCCCAGGCGGTGGCCGTGGGTGACCTGGATGGCAACGGCCTCGCGGACATCGCCGTGGGCACCTCTGCCAACGCGGTGTCGGTGCTCCTCCAGACCACCGCGGGCACCTTCGCCCCGGCGGTGGACTACGCCTCGGGCGTGGATCCCGTGGCCGTCAAAGCGGTGGATCTGAACGGCGACGGCAAGCTGGACCTGCTCACGGCCAACTACGGCGCCGCCACCACCCCCAACACCCTGGGCCTGAGCGTGCTGCTCCAGGGCGCCACGCCGGGCACCTTCCCCACCCACGTGGAGTACGCCACCGACTACCGCTCAGCGGCCTTGGCCGTAGGCGATCTGGATGGGGATGGCCACCCCGATGTGGTGGTAGCCAATGCCGGGCTCTCCGGCACTCCCGGCAGCATCTCGGTGCTGCGCCAGGACCCCGCGAATCCCGGCACCCTGTTGCCAGCCTCGAACCTCCTGGGCCTCTGGGGGCCCCTGGGCGTGGCCATCGCGGACATGGATGGCGATGGCCATCCCGATCTGGTCGTGGCCGATGGCGACATCACCGTGCGCTACCAATCCGCCACCACGCCGCTGACCTTCGGACCGCCCGTCTCCTTCTACAATTGAGCCCCCTCACAGCAGAAGGCCCCGTGTTCGCGGGGCCTTCTGCTGCAGGCTGCGGTTTCAGCCGAGACTGACGGAAATCTTCTTGGGCCGCACCTCGGGGCGCTTCGGCACCATGAGGGTCAGCACGCCGTTGCGCAGCTCAGCCACCACCTTCTCGGAATCCACGTCCTCGGGAAGGGAGAAGGTTCGGCTGAAGCTGCCGTGGCTCCGCTCGGCCAGGTGCCACCGTTCGCCCTCCTGGGCGGCCTCGACCTCGCGCTTGCCGGCCACGGTGAGGCGGTTCCCCTCCAGGCTGATCTCCAGCTCCGCTTCCTGGATGCCGGGCAGGTCGGCCCGGAACTGATAGGCGTCCGGCCCCTCCTTCACATCAAAGCTGGGCATGAAAGTGCCCGACGGGGTACTGAGGTCCAGGTCGCGAAGCGGATCCCAGCGCAGGAAGTCGCGCATGAGACGGAAGGGTTCCAGGCTGGCGGCCGTGGCGGGCAGGACCTGGGGTTCGCGGGTGCGAAGGATGGTCATGGGGTCCTCCTAGAAGGATGGGTTGAGGGGAGATTCAGCCGGTTTCCGCCCGTGGCGGGGGCATGAATCAAAATACGAATAAAATCTTAGTCAACTTGAATCATCCATCAACCCCCCTCACTCATGGATCTGGAATCTACCCGAATCAAGTCCATGGATGGCGCTGCCGACATGACTTCCATTCATCCCAGGAGGCCTCATGTCGCTGACCCGGCGCTTCCGGTTCCATTCCCTGTCGAGCAAGGTGCTGGCCCTGAGCCTGGTCCCAGTGGCCCTGTTCGTCCTCTTCTTCGTTTTCTACGTCCTGCCGGCCCTCCACAACGCCGTGCTGTCCGCCAAGAAGGATGGTGTCCGGCAGGTGGTGGAAACGGCCCTCAGCCTGCTCCAGGAGCAGCAGGCGGAGGTGCAGGCCGGCCAACGCAACCTGGAGACCGCCCAGGCCCGCGGCAAGGAGATCCTCGAGCACCTCCGCTACGACGGCAACAACTACCTCTGGGCCCAGGCGCCGGGCCCCCGCATCGTGGCCCACGGCGCCCGCCCCGAGTGGGATGGCAAAGCCACGGATGACCTGGGCGATCCAGTCCTTGCCAAGCTTTTCCGGGATCTGGCAGCGACCGCCCGCCCCCCCCAGGGCGGCTTCCTGGAATACACCTTCACCAAACCCGGCGAGCAGGGGCTCTTTCCCAAAGTGAGCTACGTCCGGACCTTCGCGCCCTGGGGCTGGACCGTCGGCACCGGGGTCTATGTGGATGATGTGGACCGCCAGGTGCGGATCATGGCCACCGCCCTGTTCGCGGGGCTGGCCGCCGTGTCGCTCCTCGTCTTCTTCCTCGCGCGGAGCCTCGCCCGGCACATGGTGCGCCCCCTCCAGCAGCTGGTGGCGGGCCTTCGGAACAGCGACCTCTCCCGCCAGATCCCCGTGCTCGCGGAGGATGAGATCGGCCAGGCGGCCCAGGCTTTCAACGACTACAACGGCGGCATGCGCACGACGGTGCTGGCCGTTTCGGAATACGCGGCACGGGTGGCCTCCGGCAGCACGGAACTGGCGGCTTCCGCCGAGGAAATGTCCCAGGCCGTGGCCGAGATCGCCCGGGTGAGCGAGGACCTGAAGACCGCCGGGGAACAGGTGTCCGCAGCCATGCACGCCCTCGGCGCCAACGCCGACCTCGTGGCCACCCGCACCCGGGACGCCGAAGCCCGCAGCCAGGAGGTGGTCCAGGAAACGGGCCGCAGCGCGGAAGCTGGCCAGGGCACGGCCCGGGGCATGACGGATATCCAGCAGGTGACCAGCCAGATCGTCCAGGCGGTGACGGTGATCCAGGAGATCGCCCGGCAGACCAACCTGCTGTCCCTCAATGCCGCCATCGAGGCGGCCAAGGCCGGCGCCCAGGGCAAGGGCTTCGCCGTGGTGGCCGAGGAGGTGCGGAAGCTGGCGGAACGCTCGGGCACGGCCGCCCGGGAGATCGAGGCGCTCATCCAGCGCACCCAGGAGGTGGTCGCCGGCGGCGTCCAGGGCGTGGACACCACCCTGGCGAGCCTGGAGGCCATCCGCGAACGCATCGGCGGCATGGCCCACGGCATCACGGACATCGGCAGCCTTTCCCGCCAACAGGCCAGCACTGGACAGGAGGTGGCCGCGATGATGGCCCAGACCACCGGGCGACTGGCCCAGAACGCCTCCGCCACCCACGAATTGGCCAGCACGGTCCAGGAGATTGCCAAGACCTCTGAAGAGCTGGCCCGGGTGGCCGAAGGCCTGCGCGGCGTGGTGGAGGGATTCAAACTGTAGGTCTGTAACTCATGCCGACCCTGCGGCATTCTCTGGAGCGTGCCCTCGCACCCCGGGGAATCCCATGCGAAAGTCCATCCTCCTCCTGGGCCTCCTTTCCGTCGGCGTGTTGTCCGCCTGGTGCGGACGCGCCCTCGCGCCCTCGGCCCTGCCTCGGCCCGTGACGCCCCGGGGGCCGCTCTACGACTGGGAGAAGGTCTCCATTCAGCGCTTCAAAGAGGCCGCGCCCAGCGTGGTCTACATCACCACCACCGAGGAACGGGCCCGCGACATCTTCGGCTTCGACGTCGTGGAAACGCCCGCCGGGGCCGGCACCGGCTTCATCTGGGACACCGAAGGGCACGTGGTCACCAACTTCCACGTCATCCAGGGCGCGTCCCGCGCCTTCATCACCCTCAGCGATGGCAGCCGGCACGAGGCCCGCTACGTGGGCGGCGCGCCGGACAAGGATCTCGCCGTGCTGCAGATCCTCAAGCCCCCCGCGAAGCTCCGGCCCATCCCCCTCGGCACCAGCGCGGATCTCCAGGTGGGGCAGTCCGTGCTGGCCATCGGCAACCCCTTCGGCCTGGATGCGACCCTCACCACCGGCGTGATCTCGGCCCTGGGCCGGGAGATCCAGAGCGTCACCCAGCGGCGCATCACCGGCGTCATCCAGACCGATGCCGCCATCAATCCCGGCAACAGCGGCGGCCCCCTGCTGGACAGCGCGGGCCGCCTCATCGGCGTGAACACCGCCATCCAGAGCCCCAGCGGCGCCAGCGCCGGCATCGGCTTCGCCATGCCCGTGGACACCGTGAACCGCGTGGTGCCCCAGCTCATCGCCCGGGGACGGCTCGAACGGCCGGACCTCGGCTTCGAACCCGTGTCCGTGCGCCTGGTGGCCCGCACCTTCGGCCCCCAGCAGGGCGTCATGGTGGGCCGGGTCTATCGCGGGGGGGCCGCGGCCCGGGCCGGCCTCCAGGGCGTGGGCATGGATGGCCGCCACGTCTATGCCGGTGATCTCATCCAGGCGGTGAACGGCAAACCCGTGGCCGACTGGGATGCCCTCATGGATGCCGTGGAGGCCCTGCCCCTGGGCAGCACCGCCACCCTGGAGGTCCAGCGGGGCGGCCGGCGGCTCCGCGTGCCGCTCCAGCTCGAGGCCGCGCGGTAATCAGCCCTGCACCCACACCGGATCGAGGCCCAGCAGCTTCGTCACGGCTTCGCGGCCCCGGGGGCCGGGGTCCACGGTGAATGCGTTCACCCAGGCGTTCACGTAGCGGCCCACCATCTCGCGGTCCATGCCGCGGCCGAAGGACTGGCTGTAGTCCACGCTCTCCCAGTGCCGGGCCTGCGCCAGCTCGACACTCTTCCGCATCAGCACCGCGAAGTGCTGCTTCACCTCCGTGGGCAGCGCCTTCCGGATGGCGTTGCCGCCCATGGGCAGGGGCAGGTCGTAGGCCGCCTTCCACCAGGCGCCCAGATCCGCCACCAGGTGCAGGCCCGCGTCCCGGTACATGAGCTGGCTTTCGTGGATGAGCAGGCCCGCCTCGAAGCGCCCCGCCGCCACGGCGGGCATGATCTCGTCGAAGGGCACCAGCTCGATCCGGGGTTCAAACCCCAGCTCCGCGCACCACTTCCGCAGGGAGAGGTAGGCGCTGGTGCGCTTTCCGGGAATGGCCAGGGTCACATCCTTCAGGGCGGCTGGCGGCATCGGTGTGCGGCTCACCACCAGGGGCCCCGTGCCCTCCTGGATGCTGCTGCCCGCCGTCAGCAGGTCGTAGCGGTCCTTCAGTTCCGGATAGGCGCCGAAGCTGATGGCCGTGACATCGTACTTGGCTTCCAGCGCCTCGGCATTGAGGCGCTCGATGTCCTTGCGGATGAATTCGATCTCGAAGCCCTCGGGGTCGAGCCACCCGAGCGCCAGGGGCGCCATCATGTAGGCGTCGTCGGAATCCGGGCTGTGGGCGATGGTGAAGCGCATGGGTTCTCCTGTATCCAGTGCCGCGGGGATCTTGCTCCCGCTGCGACGGTCAAGCCACCTCGCAGGATAGCCCCCGGCCGGTGAAGTAGGCGACCAGGGCGGCCAGGCGGTCCTCGTCCAGCGCCCGCCCATCCGGCGCGCAGGACAGACGGCGCCCCAGCCCCTCGTACTTGGGCTCGCCCAGGGGGTGGTAGGGCTCCAGGTCCAGCCGCTCCAGCCCCAGGGACAGCATCAGATCCGCCAGGGCCTCGTGATCGGACGGAGCATCGTTCAAGCCCGGGATGACCGCGTGGCGGATGACCACCTTCGCCGGAGCGTGGGCGGCCAGCCAGCGGAGGTTCGCCAGGATGAGCCGGTTGTCCTGGCCCGTCAGCGCGGCGTGCCGCTCCGGATCCAGTGCCTTGAGGTCGTAGAGGAACAGATCCACCAGGGGCTCGCAGGCCTGCAGATCGCGCAGCGGCGCGTGGCCGCAGGTCTCCACCGCGGTGGCGATGCCCCGCTCCCGGCAGCCCCGCAGCAGCGCCTCCAGGAAGGCCGGCTGGGCGAAGGGTTCCCCGCCGGAGAACGTCACGCCGCCCCCGGAATTGCGGAAGAAATCCGCATCCCGGGCCACCTCCTCCACCACCGCCTCGGCGCGGACCGGACGGCCGACGGCGACCAGGGCGCCCCCGGGGCAGACGGTGGTGCAATCAAGGCCGGCGCAGGACGCGCAGACCGCCCAATCCGGCACCGGCGCGCCGTGGACGGCCGCCATCGCCTGGTTCGGGCAGGCCTCGACACACCGCAGGCACGCCAGGCAGCGCTCGGGCACCTGGCGTAGTTCCGTGCTGAAGGCCTGGGACTCGGGATTGCAGCACCAGGCACAGGCCAGCGGGCAGCCCTTCATGAACACGAGGGTGCGGATGCCCGGCCCATCGTGGACCGCGTAGGGCTGAATGTCGAAGAGGGTTCCAGTGGCCATCAGAGGGTGTGCTCGGTCCGCCAGATCACCTGGTCCTGGAGGGCCCTGCTCATCTCCACCCAGTAGGCGGAGAAGCCCGCCACGCGCACGACGAGGTCGCGGTAGGCCTCGGGACGCGCCTGGGCATCGCGCAGCATGCGGGAATCCACCACGTTGAACTGCACGTGGAAGCCGGGGCGCTCGAAGTAGGTCTTGATGAGGGCCAGCAGGTTGTTCGAGCCACGCTCGCCCTTGAGCGCCGACGGGTGGAATTTCAGGTTCAGGAGGCCGCCGCGGATCTGCGTGTGGTCCACCTTGGAGGAGGAGCGGATCACCGCGGTGGGGCCGTGGGTATCCGTGCCCGGGAAGGGGCTGGTGACGCCATCAGCCAGGGGCTCCCCGGCCTTCCGGCCATCCGGGAAGGCGCCGCAGGCCTTGCCAAAAGGCACCGGCGTGGAGATGGCCAGCATGCTGGGATCGTAGGGCTTTCCGAGGAAGTTCTCCTGGCCCCGCACCCACGCGCAGTAGTCCGCGAAGAGATCGAGGAACAGCGCATCCGCCGCGTCGTCATCGTTGCCCCATTTCGGCGCGTCCAGGGCCTTCCGGTGCAGCACCTCGTGGCCCTCCCAGTTCGCGGCGACCGCGTCCCGGAGTTCCTCCAGCGTGCAGACGCGGTCCTCGGCGCACAGCTTCTTCACCGCCGCCATGGAATTGGCGACGTTCACCAGCCCCGACGAAAGGGTGGTGGGCGATCCGTTCAGGATGGCGCCGCCATCATCCATGCACTTCCCGCGGCCCAGGCAGTCCTGGACGAACACGGAACAGAACACCAGGGGCACGGTGTCCCGGTGGGCCAGCATCACGTAGTTCCAGTACTGCTGCCAGTTCCGGATGGTGGTGTGCATCTTGTCACGGAAGGAGCGCTGCACATCCTCGTAGGTGCGGGGCGACACCGCCTCGAACAGGCGGAGGCCCGTGAGGGGATCCACCCCATCGTGCAGCACCAGATCGAGCAGCTTCCCGTGATTGATGAAACCGGCCTGCACCACGCCGTAGCTGAGCCCCTGGAGGGTGGGCTCCGTGCAGCCGCCGATGGCCGCATGCTTGCGGATCAGCTCCACGGGCAGGCCCGAGGTCTTCCGCTCGTGCTCGATGTAGGTCCTCTGGTTGAAGAAGGCCGGGTAGCCCACGCCGGTCTTCACGCACTCCGCCGCCTTCATCAGGAAGTCCTGGGAGAGCTGGTCGTCGTACCAGACAGAGAGGGTGGGCTGGGTCATCTGCAGGCGGATCTGCGCGTCCAGGATCGCCCGGCTGAGCTCATTGTCGGCGGGGCGACCGGCCTCGTCCACGCCGCCGAGGATGAGGTTCTGGTAGAGGTTGCCGTGGCCCAGCCCCTGCCAGCTGAGGCTCGCCACGTACTCGATCTGGGTCATCTTGACGAAGAGCTCCTCGAAGAGCTCCACCGCCTCGTCATAGGACACAGAGGCATCCGCCTGGAAATAGGGGTTCAGCACCTGGTCCAGGCGGCCCGGGCTGTAGCCCAGGTGGCTGCCCTCGATGTGTCCGAGCAGGTAGGTGAACCAGAAGGACTGGAGGGCCTCGCGGAAGGTGCGGGGCGGCTCCGCGGGCACGCGGCGGCAGCTTTCGGCCATCTGCAGCAGGCGCGCCTTCCGGGCCGGATCCGCCTCGAGGGCGGCCTGCCGCTCGGCTTCTTCCCCATGCCGTTCCGCGAAGACCAGCGCCCCTTCGAGGGTGCGCTTGGCGGCGCACCAGAAGTGCAGCTTGCCAGCCTCCTGGATGCTGGCCGGCCGGAAGGCTGCGATCCGCGCCTCGATTTCCCCCAGGATGGTCCGGTAGCCCTTGGCGAGGGCCGTCTCGTAGTCGAGGACCAGGCGCCCTTCCGGACAGGGATCGTGGGGCGCGGTGAAGAGGCCGGTCTCCCAGCCCTGCTCGATGAACGCGGCCTCCGGGAAGTGCGTCTTCCACAGCCGGTCCCCCTGGGCCATGAAGCACCGGTCCTCCCAGTACTCGCAAATCTCGCGGAAGGCCTCGAAATCCGGGTTGGCGATGAGGAACTTCCCCGAGAAGACGCGGTACTCCCCCTGCTCCGCCAGGGCCAGGCTCTGCTCGATGCCGCCGCCATGGCCCTGGTCCATGTGTTTCTGCTGGGCGTCCTGCTGCTCCTGCCGGATCCCCTTGAGGAAGGGGCCGGCCGCGTAGTTGGCGTAGGGGATCGCCCCGCGAATGAACCGGGTCTTGTTGCCGACGAGCTCGTCCTGGGGATGGATCACGGGCGTCAGGCGCTCCAGGGCGTAGGCATGGTTCTCCGCCCGGCGCTCGAGCACCTCCATGCCATCCGTGCGCCGGTGGGATTCGGTGAGGAGGCGGATGTAGTCAATGTCCACCATCAGGGGGGCCTGGAGATACCGCGCCTTCAGGAACGCCGTCCGCGCCCCGGAGGGGCGGCACGTCCCTTCCCGGGGGGTGAAAGGCAGGGCGCAGGCGAGGGTCACGGAAGCCTCCCGGGCCCGTCTGGACCCCGACATCGGATCACCCTACCGGGAAAGGCACGTTGCGGGGGTCACGCCTGGACTGGCCCCGGGCGCTACCCGATCGTTTCGGGATCCTTCGGAGCCAGTTTGTGATGGATGCGCTCCACGGCCTTGGCGGCGAGGGTGTAGCGGGGGTTCTCCTCCAGGGCCTTCCGGTAGTGCTCCAGGGCGAGCTCCAGCCGGCCCTTGGTCTCGAAGACCCGCCCCAGGTTGAAATGGGGAAAGCAGTAGCTCTCGTAGCGCTGCGCCTTCAGGGCCATGCGGAGCCAGGGCAGGGCCTCGTCGGGTTCGCCCTGCTCCAGGTAGTAGGCGCCGATGTCGTTGTAGGGATTGCCGTACTCGGGATCGAGATCAATGGCGCGGTGGCAATCCTCGATCGCCGCGTCGTAGTCCTTCTCGAAGGACCGGGCCCAGCCGCGGAAGGTGTAGGCCTCCGGCGTGGGGAAGATCTCCAGGGAGCGGGTGTACAGGGCGATGGCCCTGGGAATCTCGCCCTTCATCTGGAGCTCGTAGGCCTTGGACACCCACTCCTTGGCTTCCTGGCGCTTGTCCTGGCGTTCCAGCTCGTCGCTCATGGGGCACCCTCGGGCCTCCCAGGATACGTCCACCGGACCCGTCCCGCGCGGGCCGGTTCCCTCCTATCCTGGGAACATGGTGACTGAAGCGCCCGGATCCTACTGCCAGAACTGCCTCGCCTGGAATCCCGGCGACCGGGAGACCTGCCTGAAGTGCGGTACGCGCCTGCTCATCCTCACCGGCGACCAGACCTGGGAGGACGAGCCGGAGGATGGCGAGGAGGGCGAGGATCTCGAGGAGCACCTCCTGGAGCGGATCACCTCTCTGGAGGAGACGCTTCGGCGCGTGGAGACCTACCTGGAGACCGTCTCGGACCAGCTGGGCAAGCTCGAGCGCAGCGAGGTGATGCTGCGCAACGGCCTCATGGCCCTGGTGCAGGAGATGGAGCAGAATCGCCAGCTGGATGCCCAGAGTTTCTCGGAGCGCTGGGAGCACCTGGTGGAGGAGAACCTGAATCTCATCGGGGCGCGGGAACTCTTCACCCGCTACCGGGCCCGCATCCTGCCCATCGCCCGGCCGAAATCCATGCCCCAGCTCCGGCGGGCGCTGCTGGAGACCACGGCCCTGCTGGAGGGCGGCCGCCTGTCCGAGGCGGCCCAGCGGCTGGATCAGGCCCTGCCCCTCGACCCCAGGAACTACGAGCTGATCTTCACCACGGCTTCGCTCCACGAGGCCGCCCGGGATTTCGAACCCGCCGAGATCCTGGCCCGGAAGGCGGTGGGCCTGAGCCCACGCCATTTCGAGGCCTGGATGCTCCTCGGGAAACTGCTCCAGGAGCTGCCCGGACAGGCCGACCAGGCCATCGAGGCCCTCCATCAGGCCGCCGACATCCGCCCGGAGGAACCCGAACCCCGCATGCGCCTGGCGGAGCTGCTGCTCGACCAGGAGGATCTGCAAGGCGCCCTGGAGGCCGCCCAGGAAGCCACAACCCGGCGCCGGGATGGGGAAACCCTCCTTCTGCTGGGAGAGGTCCACCTCGCCCGGGGCGAAGGCGCCCTGGCCGTGCCGGTGCTCAAGGAAGCCAGCAGCCATCTGCCCGGGGATCTGCCCGTGCGGGAGGCCCTCGCGGAGGCCTACCTGCTCAACCAGGAACGGCCCAAGGCCTTCGCCATCCTCCAGGATCTCCTGGGCCAGAATCCCGGCGATCCCGACCTCCTCCTCCTGCTGGACGCCGAGGATCACCTCCAGCTCCGGCAGGCGCGGGATGGTTCCCCCTCTACGCGCGCCCTGCTCGACGAAGCGGAGGATCTCCTGGAGGCGGACCAGCTCGATGCCGCCGCCATCCTCCTCAAACGCGTCCGTCGCCGGGACCGGAGTCAGCGGGCCGACTGGCTGGACCTGCGCCTGGCCTTCACCCGGGATCCCGAGAAGCACCTCAAGGCCGCCCTGGATTTCGCCTGCTCCGACCGCCACCCGCGCCTCTGCTTCCTCGCCCTGCGACTGGTCCTGGAACACCTCATGGCCCAGAAGCGGGAACCCGAGATCGCGCGCGCCCTGGACGCCTTCCTCACCCGCCACCCCAAGAGTACGGGCGCCTGGGAATCCGCCCTCATGCGCCAGGCCTACCGGCTCATGAATGCCCAGGCCACCGAACAGGATCTGGCCGAAGTGCAGCGCCTCTATGCCCATCCCCTGCCCGGCCTCGAGCCCCGCGCCCGCACCCTCCTGGGCCAGTACCTGTTGGCCCTCAAGCGGCCCCAGGAGGTCGTGGACCTGCTGGATCCCCTGCTGGAACGGGAACCCACCCTCATCAACCACTTCCAGCTCGGCGCCGCGCTGGCCGCCCTGGGGGAGCGGGAAGCCGCCCAGGATCTGCTTCACGCGGGCGTGGATGCCGATCCCGGCGATCTCAATGAAAGCCAGGCCCAGGGGGTCCGAGGCCAGATCCAGGCCCTCCTGCAGGAGTTGGCCCTGCCCACCCCCACGGCCTGACCTGGATCACCGCCCGTTCGATTAAGTTGACAAATTTAGTCAGAAATACACAATGGAATGACGGGAGCGTGCACGATGAACTCGACCTTCCAGGGGGTCACCAGCCAGGAGTACAAGTACGGCTTCGTGACGGACATCGAGGCCGACAGCGTTGCCCCGGGCCTGAACGAGGAGGTCATCCGCTTCATTTCGGCCAAGAAGGGTGAACCCGAGTGGCTGCTTAATTTCCGCCTCAAGGCCTACCGCCACTGGCTGACGCTGGCTGAACCCGGGTGGGCCAAGGTGCAGTATCCGACACCCGATTTCCAGAAGATCGTCTACTACAGCGCCCCCAGGCCGAAGAAGGCCCAGTACGCCTCCATGGACGAGGTGGATCCTGAGCTGAAACGCACCTTCGAGAAGCTGGGCGTGCCCATCCACGAGCAGGAGGCCCTGGCGGGCGTGGCGGTGGATGTGGTGTTCGATTCCGTGAGCGTGACCACCACCTACAAGGAGAAGCTGGCCGCCGTCGGCATCATCTTCTGCAGCTTCAGTGAGGCGGTGAAGACCCACCCCGACCTGGTGAAGCGCTACCTGGGCAGCGTGGTGCCCCCCACCGACAACTTCTACGCGGCCCTCAACAGCGCCGTGTTCACGGATGGCAGCTTCGTCTTCATCCCCAAGGGCGTCGCCTGCCCCATGGACTTGAGCACCTACTTCCGCATCAACAACCAGGAATCGGGGCAGTTCGAGCGCACCCTCATCGTCGCGGAGGAGGGCGCCAGCGTCAGCTACCTGGAGGGCTGCACCGCGCCGCAGTTCGACACCAATCAGCTGCACGCGGCCGTGGTGGAGCTGGTGGCCCTGGATCACGCCTCCATCAAGTACAGCACCGTGCAGAACTGGTACGCCGGCGACAAGGACGGCAAGGGCGGCATCTTCAACTTCGTCACCAAACGCGGCCTCTGCAAGGGCAAGGGCTCGCACATCAGCTGGACCCAGGTGGAGACGGGCAGCGCCATCACCTGGAAGTACCCCAGCTGCGTGCTGCTGGGCGACGACAGCATCGGCGAGTTCTACTCCGTGGCCCTCACCAACCACAAGCAGCAGGCCGACACGGGCACGAAGATGATCCACATCGGCCGGAACACGAAGAGCACCATCATCAGCAAGGGCATCAGCGCCGGCGACAGCTCCAACAGCTACCGCGGCCTGGTGAAGGTGCAGCCGAAGGCCGAGGGGGCGCGCAACTTCAGCCAGTGCGATTCCATGCTCATCGGGCACACGTGCAGCGCCAGCACCTTCCCCACCCTCGATGTGCAGAACCGCAGCGCCCGCATCGAGCACGAAGCCACCACCAGCAAGATCGGCGAAGAGCAGCTCTTCTACTTCCAGCAGCGGGGCATCCCCGCCGAGGAAGCCGTCAGCATGATCATCAACGGCTTCTGCAAGGATGTCTTCCGCGAGCTGCCCATGGAGTTCGCCGTCGAAGCCACCAAGCTGCTCTCCCTCAAGCTCGAAGGGAGCGTGGGATAGAGATGGAACCGCGAAAGACGCGAATGGACGCGAAACCTCACAGCCATCGCCTTTCGCGATCTTTCGCGCCTTTTTGCGGTTGATCTTTCGTTTTTGGAGTTTTAGATGCTCTCGATCAAGAATCTCACCGCCTCGATCAACGGCACGCCGGTGCTGAAGGGCATTGACCTGGAGATCAAGGCGGGGGAGATCCACGCCATCATGGGGCCCAACGGCTCGGGCAAGTCCACGCTCGGCAAGGTGCTGGTGGGCCATCCAGCCTACGAGGTGACGGGCGGCACGGTGACCTTCGAGGGGAAGAATCTCTTCGATCTGGAACCCGACGTCCGTGCCCGCGCCGGGCTATTCATGGGCTTCCAGCATCCCATCGAGGTGCCAGGCGTGAGCAATGCCGCCTTCCTCCGCCTGGCTTACAACAAGAAGGCCGAGGCGGAGGGCCGCGACGAGCTGGATCCCCTCGAGTTCGACGACTTCATCCACGAGAAGATCAAGCTCGTCTCGATGAAGGAGGCCTTCCTCGACCGCAGCCTCAACGAGGGCTTCTCTGGCGGCGAGAAGAAGCGCAACGAGATCCTTCAGATGGCCGTGCTGGAACCGAAGCTGGCCATCCTCGACGAGCTGGACAGCGGCCTCGACATTGATGCCCTGCGCGTGCTGGGCGATGCCGTGAACAAGCTGATGCGCCCCGACCACGCCCTGCTGGTCATCACCCACTTCCCGCGCATCCTGGAGACCATCCGGCCCCAGTTCGTCCATGTCCTCTCCGGCGGACGCATCCTCAAGCAGGGTGGCCCCGGGCTTGCGATCGAGCTGGAGGAACGCGGGTACGACTGGGTGGTGGAGGAAGCCGCCCCCGGGGGCCACCGATGACCGTGGCCGCTCCCAGCTCCCTGCTCGCGGACCTGCTCAGCGGGCCGCGCCCCACCGAGTGGGAAGCCCCTCGGCTGGCCGCCGAAGCCCGCCTCGCGGGCCGGGAGCTGCCCACGCCCCGGGACAAGGGGTGGCAGTACACCGACCTGGCCTCGCTGTCGCGCACCCCCTTCACGCCCGCGCCCGAAGCCACCGCGGATATCAGCGGCGATCTGCTGCCGGAAATGGTCGGCACGCGTCAGGTCTTCGTGAACGGCCGCTACGCGCCGCACGCCAGCTGCGTGTCCGCGCTGCCCCCGGGCCTCCGTTTCCTGCCCCTGACCCTGGCCAGCGAAGCCTGCCATTGCCTCGGCACCCTGGCGCCTGAGACTGCTCGCAGCCCCTTCGAGGATCTGAACACCGCCCGTTTCGAGGATGGGGCCCTCATCCTGGTGCCCAAGAACCTCCGCGCCACCCTGCCCCTGCACCTGCTCTTCGTCACCCGGGTCGAACATCCCTCCGCCGTGTTCCCACGCGTGCTCATCCGGCTCGAAGCGGGCGCGGAACTCAGCCTGGTGGAGGAACACACGGGGCAAGGCCCCTACCTCACCTGCCCGGTGGTGGAGATCCAGGTGGGCGAGGGTGCCATCCTCCGCCACGAGCGTATCCAGCGGGATCATGCGACGGCCGTCCATATGACCACCCTGCGGGCCACCGTGGCCCAGGGCGGGCAGTACCACTCGCGCACCCTCACCTTCGGCGCACGCCTTTCGCGCCAGGAGCCCTCAGTGCGGCTGGCGGAGGGGGCCGAGGCCACCCTCGACGGACTGGCCCTGCTTGGCGATGGCCAGGTGGCGGATACCCACAGTTTCCTGCACCACGCGGAGCCCCACGGGACCAGCCACCAGCTCCACACCTGCGTGGTGGACGGCCAGGCCCGCGCGGTCTTCAACGGGCAGATCCGCGTGGCGCCCGATGCCCAGGGCACGGATGCCCAGCAGAAGAGCCGCAACCTGCTGCTGTCCGGCACCGCGCGGGTGGACACGGAACCCCAGCTGGAGATCTACGCGGATGATGTGAAATGCACCCACGGCGCCGCCGTGGGTCAGCTGGATCCCGATGAGATCTTCTACCTTCAGAGCCGCGGCCTGGATCTGGAGGCGGCCCGCAACCTCCTCACCTACGGTTTCGCTGCGGATCTGCTGGAGCGCATTCCGGTGGCCAGCCTGCGCCGGGCCCTCCGCCGCCTGGTGCTGGCCCGCACCCATGCCTCCGCCCTGGGAGACCTCGCATGACGACGACCCTCCAGCCCCTCGATGTGGCGGCCATCCGCAAGGATTTCCCGCTGCTCTCCCGCACCCTGAATGGCAAGCCCGTCATCTACCTCGACAGCGCCGTCAGCGGCCAGATGCCCCTCGCGGTGATCGAGCGGATGTCCCACTACGAGCGGGAGGAACACACCAACGTCCACCGCGGCGTGAGCACCCTCAGCCAGGAGGCCACGGACCGCTTCGAGGAAGCCCGCGAGAAGGTACGGGCCTTCCTGGGCGCCGCCTCCGCCCGCGAGATCGTCTGGACCCGGGGCGCCACCGAGGCGCTGAACTTGGTGGCCCAGAGCTTCGGGCGCATGGTGGTGCAGGCGGGCGATGAGATCCTGCTCTCCGCCATGGAGCACCACGCCAACATCGTGCCCTGGCAGATGCTGGCCCAGGAGAAGGGCGCCACCATCAAGGTCATCCCCATGAACGATGCGGGCGAGCTGATCCTCGAATCCCTGGATGAGCTGATCACCGAGCGCACGCGGATCCTCGGTGTGACGCATGTCAGCAACGTGCTGGGCACGGTGAACCCGGTGAAGGAGATTATCGCCCGGGCCCACGCCCGGGGCGTATCCGTGGTGGTGGATGGCGCCCAGGCCGTGCCCCATCTGGCGGTGGATGTGCGCGACCTTGATGCGGATTTCTACGCCTTCAGCGGCCACAAGCTCTCCGGGCCCACGGGCATTGGCGCGCTCTACGGCAAGCTGGCGCACCTGGAGGCCATGCCCCCCTGGCAGGGCGGCGGCAGCATGATCCGCTCCGTCTCCTGGGAGAAGACCACCTACATGCCGGCACCGGCGAAGTTCGAGGCGGGCACGCCTCCCATCGCCGCCGCCATCGGCCTTGGCGCCGCCCTTGACTACGTGCAGGCCCTGGGTCTGGACCGCATCGCCGCCCACGAGCACGAGCTGCTGGCCTACGCCACCGGGCGCATGGCCGCCATCCCCGGCCTCCGCATCCTCGGGAACGCGAAGGACAAGGCCAGCGTCCTCTCCTTCGTGGTGGAGGGCATCCATCCCCACGACCTGGGGAGCATCCTCGACTCGGAGGGCGTCGTCGTCCGGGCCGGCCACCACTGCGCCCAGCCCGTGATGACACGCTTCCATGTCCCCGCCACCACCCGCGCCTCCTTCGCCTACTTCAACACCCGCGAGGAAGTGGACATCCTGGTTTCAGCAGTCCTGAAAGCCATCGAGCTGTTCAAATGAGAACGGATCACCGCCAAGACGCCAAGACGCCAAGAATACAAAAGCATTTCCGTTTTTCTTGGCGCTCTTGGCGTCTTGGCGGTAAGTCTTTTCTATCTTCGGAGGCCGTCCGATGAGCGACCCCCGCGAGCTCTACCAGCAGGTGATCCTGGAGCACAACAAGAAGCCCCGGAACTTCGGGAAGCTGGAGCCCTGCACGCACCACGCGGAGGGCCACAACCCGCTCTGCGGCGACCAGCTGGAGCTGACGCTGGTGGTCGAGAACGGCGTGGTGCAGGACGTGAAGTTCCAGGGGAACGGCTGCGCCATTGATGTGGCCAGCGCCTCCCTCATGACCCAGGCCGTGAAGGGAAGGCCCGTGGCCGAAGCCGAGGCCATGGCCGAGCAGTTCCGCGGCATGGTGCGTGGCGACCTGGATCCCGCCACCCAGACGCCCCTGCTCGGCAAGCTCGTCCTCTTCCGGGGCGTCAAGGATCTGCCCAGCCGCGTGAAATGTGCGGTCCTGCCCTGGGCCACCCTCCACGCCGCGCTCAAGGGCGAAGCCGAGGCGAGTACCGAATGAATTCAACCGCGAAGATCACCAAGACCACGAATGGGCCTTACAGGCCTTTTCAGAATTCTCTTGTCCTTCCCTTCGTGGTCTTCCTGTCTTCGTGGTGAGAGCCTTCCATGCCTAAAATCGCCGAAATCGAGTACACGCCCAACCCCAACGCGGTGAAGTTCGTGCTGAAAGAGCCGGTGGCGGTGGGCTTCCCCAAGTCCTTCCCCAACGCGGAGACCGCCGAGCACGACGCGCTGGCCAAGGCCCTCTTCGCCGTGGGGCACGTCACATCGGTTTTCATGCAGGACACCTTCCTCACCGTGAGCAAGACCGAAGACAAGGGCTGGCCAGAGATGCTGCCCCTGCTGGCCGCGCCCATCCGCGCCGCCGCGGGCGCGGGTGGTGCCTCCAGGGCTCCGGCCGCGCCGCGGGTCTTCACGAAGATCGAAGACGAGAACGATCCCCTGCTCAGGGACATCCGCATGGTGCTGGAGAGCGGCATCCTGCCGGCCCTGGCGGCCGACGGCGGCGGCCTGGAACTGATCGGACGCCACGAAAAACAGGTGATGATCCGGTACATGGGCGCCTGCGGCAGCTGTCCCGCCAGCCTCACGGGCACCCTCATGGCCATCGAGGGCATGCTCCAGAAGGAAGTGGATCCCGAGATCGTGGTGATCTCGGTCTGACGGGCGGAACCCCGTCAGATCTGGGCCAGGGCCTGGTCCAGATCGGTGATGAGGTCGTCCACATCCTCCAGCCCGACGCTGATCCGGATCATGTTGTCGGTGATGCCGGCGTGTGCCTTCTCCGCGGGGGACATGTCGGAGTGGGTCATGGAACTGGGGTGCTGGATCAGGCTTTCCACGCCGCCCAGGCTCACGGCCAGCTTCATGTGGCGGATGGCGTTGAGGAAGTGGAAGGCCTCGGCTTCGCCCCCCCGCACCTTGAAGGTGGCGAGGCTGCCGGTGCCTGTGCACTGCTCCCTCCAGAGAGCGAGCTGGCGTTCACCCATCTGGGGCAGGCCAGGATAGGAAAGGTCGTAGACCTTCGGGTGGTCGAGCAGGTGCGCCACCAGCTTCCGGGCGCTCTCCTGCTGTTTCTCCATGCGGACCTGAAGGGTGGCCAGGGAGCGGTGGATGAGCCAGGCGGTGTCGGGATCGGCGATGGACCCGAGGATGGTTCGGAAGACCTTCACCTGGCCCATCAGGGCCTTGGAGCCCATGGTGAAGCCGGCCACCAGATCGGAATGCCCGCCGAAGAACTTGGTGGCGGAGTAGATCACCAGATGGGCGCCCTGCTTCAAGGGCTGGGCGAAGATGGGGCCCATGAAGGTGTTGTCCACCATCAGGAGAATGGGGCGCTCCGGGGTGGAGTACTGGTCGGCGATCGCGCGGGCCGCGGCGATGTCGGAAATCAGGATCGTGGGGTTGGCGGGGCTTTCCAGGTAGATGGCCCGGACGGTGGGATCGTCCTTCACCAGGGCCTCCATCTCCTCGCGGGTGGCACCCGCGGAGAAGTGCTTGGTCTTGATCCCAAAGAGGGGAAGCATGTGGCGGAAGAAATACTCCGTACCGCCATAGACCGGATCGCCGAAGACAAGGGTGTCGCCGGGACGCAGGAAGGCCAGACAGGTGCTCGAGATGGCGCCCATGCCCGAGCCGAAGAGCGCGGCATCCTCCGCGCCATCCCAGCAGGCGGCCTTCTCCTCCAGGATCTCGGTGTTGGGGTTGTTCACGCGGGTGTAGATCAGCGCAGGACTTTCGCCCGCCTTCATGGGAGAGAGGCCATAGGCGATCTCGAAGGCCCGCTTGCCCTCCTCGGCGCTCTTGAAGAGGAAGGTGGAGGTGCGGAACACGGGCGGCACCGCGGCGCCTTCCGAGCGCTGGGGATCATAGCCCTTGCTGAAGATGGCGGTCTGCGGTTTCACCGTGCTCGACATGGAACCCCCTGGCCCTGGACGCGCCGCATCCAGCCGTTCCACGGTAGGCGCCTGGGCGGCTGCGGCCCATCGAATCCTCTTCCGTTCAGGCCGGCTGAATCAGCTTCCTACAGAACTTCATATGTCCAGCAAAGGCATTTTCAGAATTTCATTCCGATCAGGCCCGCTGCGGACCGTCCGTCGGCTCGGCCTGGAGGAGCCAGCTCGCCCCTCCCGTAAAGACCGCGACCGCGCCGAGGATGCAGACCAGGCGCACCCAGGGCGCCCCCTCGACCAATCGGATCTGGACATCCTGAACCAGAACCCAGACCCAAAGAAGTACCCCCAGGGCCAGCGCCCCACGGACCAGGCGCCGCGCGCTGGCGGAACGCAGGAACAGGGGGATGAGCAGGGCCAGACACAGGCCCACCGCGACCAGGTGGCCAAAACGAAGGAAATGCGCGCCCAGCAGGAGCAGGGAGAGCAGTGCGGGAATGCGGCGAAGGATGGACACAGGGCCTCCAGCGGGAACCCAATAATAATACTCTTGTATCCGAAATATGAAATGAGTTCCGCTTCCGGTGCACCCGAACGTTCCGAAGCGCACTAGAACTGGAATCCCGCGGAAATCAGGAGGCTCTTGAGCTGAGTGTCCTGTTCATCCTGGGTGCGGGGCTGGCCCATGATGCGCTTCCAGTCGGCGGCGTACTCGATCTTGAGCGGGAAGCCCAGCTTGAGGATCAGCCCAATCCCGAGGGTGGTCCGGAAGGGTGGAAAGGGGGCCTGGGCGCCGCGATCGGGACTGAGGGAACGATAGACCTGGCCGGAGTCCGCGAAGACTTCCCCCCAGATACTCTGCATGCCGAGGAAGGGGAACCGGTATTCCAGGGTCACCAGGGCGAGGCCTTGGCCGCCCAGGGGGATGATCTGGGGCAGGAGCGTCCCGCCTCCCGTGGTGCGGAGAATCGCGCCCAGCATGTCGGGCTCGACGCCCCGGACCGAGAAGGGACCGCCACCGAAGAAGCGCTCGGACAACGGCAGATCCTCCGCGCTCTTCGCTGTGGGGCGGGCAAGGCCCACGCGCACACCCGCGCTGACCACCCCGTGTTCGGCCCGGAAGCCCACCGGCCAGTTCCACTGCTGGCGGACATCCAGCTTCACGAAACTGCTGTTGGCGCTGGTGCCGAAGACCTGGTTGGCCAGTTCGAGATGCGCCAGGAAGTAGGTGCCCGCGGTGGGATCGTAAGGCTTGTCCCGGTGATCTACGATCAGTTGGAGGTAGGGTGCGGAGATGATGCTGCGGGGCGGGGTCCGGGCCAGGTAGAACAGATCCTCGTTGGAAATCAGGGGGACGTTGTTGGAATCGGTGTTGGCGGCCACCTCCACCCGCTCGAAGCGGTAGCCCAGGCTCACGGTCTGCGCCTCGCTCAACCGCCATTCGAGAGAGGTGGTGAAACGGCGCCTGCGGGCGAAGAAGGCGGCCTGGGCTTCCTCGATGTACGCGCCCTCCACATGCAGGCGGGTGCGCTCCGGCAGCAAGCCGGCCAGGGATCCCGGACTGAACCACGGATCTGTGTAGCCAATGCTGTAGGTATCGAGGGACCGCTTTACATCGCCGGTGGGGAAGGCGCGACGGAGCGCGGGGATGTTCAGCGTCTGGTCGCCCGCCCGGGCGCCGAAATCCAGGACGCGGCCCATGCCGCCCACATCCAGGCGCTGGGTATTCCAGCCGAAGTGGTAGCCCTGGGTGCGGTCGTAGCCGAAGGCCTCCGTGAAGACCCAGGGACTGCGCTCCTGGAGCTGGAGGGCCAGGTCACCGCGCGTCCAAGGCGGCTGGGTCTGGCCGGGGAGATCTGAAACCGTGAGCAGATCCACCCGCTGGAAGGCGCCCAGTCCCGCGATCCGCACCTGAGATTCATCCAGGCGGACCGGATCCAGAGGCATGCCCGGCCGCATATCGGCCTCGCGCAGAACGGCCTCGGCGCGGGTGCGGTCGCTGCCCTGCACCACCAGGCGCCGGATGATATCGAGGGTCTGGGGCGGGACTTCGATCCGCACCACCTCGCCACTCTCATCCCCGCGACCCAGGGTGAGGCGGACATGCGGATTGGCGGCGCCGAGGGAGGAGAGGCGCTGCCGGAGGCCAGAGACCACCAGGGCCAGATCATTGCGCACCAGGGGAATGGGACGGTCCAGCACCAGCGCACGGCCACCCGGGCGCGCCACCAGGCGTCCCGTGTACCCCAGCAGGTTCCGGCGATCGGAGCCGAAGCGACCCGGGAGCCCACCCTTGAGGGGAGTGGGGCGGTCGGAGAGAACCAGCAGCAGGCTCTGGTCCAGGTTGTCCGCGGGCAGGGTGGAATCCGGCGGGAGATCCAGATCCAGTTCGCGGAGAAAACGCTGGCGGCCCTCCCGCACGAGGAGATGGACATCCACGGAACCATCCGGATTCGTCTCGACCCGGCGGCGGACGCGAACATCCGTGAAGCCCCGCTGCAGGTAGAAGGCGCTCAGGCGGTCCTCCAGGGCCCGCATGGTCTCGCCCTGCGCGTAGGGCAACTGCACGAAGTTCCGGCGGGGGATCTGCAGAACAGCCAGGAGCGAGCTTTCTGAAAACGCCTCGTTGCCCTCCACCTGAACCTTCCGGATGACCCGGCGCGGTCCGGGGAACACGTGGTAGGTGATCGTTACCGCTTCGGGCCGGTCGGGCGGGCCGGCGGTCACCCGGCGATCGAAGGATACCTTCACTTCCGGGTAGCCCTGATCCCGGTAGTAGGCGGCGATGCGGCCGCTGCCCTCTTCCAGCAGGCTCGGCGCATAGCGTTCCGCGCGGGCCAGGGGCACGAAGTCGGTCAGCCGGGGCCGGCCCGCCAGGGTGCCGAACAGACTCAGGCCCTGGGCCTTCACCCGCACGACCGGGCCGGGATGCACCTCCACGTCCGCCGTGCTGCGGGCCGGATCCGCCCGGGTCACCCGCACGGTTCCTTCGAGGCGGTGATCTTTGATGAAACGCTGGCGGATGCGCCGCTCGATGTCGCCCGCGAGGCCTTCAGTCCAGAGGGTGCGCCCCGGCTGGAGGCCCGCGACCTTCAGCAGCCGCTCACGGGTATACGGCGCAAGCTGACCGGAGAGGGTGACGGCCTGAACCCGGTCCGGCGGGCCCAGGGTGACCCGGAGGTGGAGCTGACGGCCCCCCTCCAGAGGTTCCGGGGTCACCGACGCGGCGGAATAGCCTGCTTCTCGGAGACGCCGCTCCGCCAGCCCACGGAAGGTGGCCAGACGCATGGGGCCCAGGAATTGGCCCTTCTGGAGTTCCGGGAGCAGACGGGTCCGGAGGGCTTTGGGAACGGCATCCCCGGTCCAGGACCAGGTCGCGAGGGGCGCCACCGGCTCCAGGCGCACCCAGGCCACACCCGCGGGATCCAAATGGCCGTCCACGCGGTGGAAGCGATCCACCAGGCGCACCGCGTCCAGGGCCTGCTGGAACCCGGCAGAATCCACCTTCGCGCCGGGCCGCAACCCCAGGGCCGCGCGGGCGAACGCCTGATCATCGGACGATCCGCCCTCGATGTGGAGGACGTGGAGCACCACCTCGCCATGCACACCCTGAGCCCCGGCAGGTGCCAGGGCGACCAGGGCATATCCCAGGGCGGCGCGGCGGCGCACCGACCTAGAATCCGGCGAGGGCTTCTTCCTCGGTGTCCTTCACTTCGAAGACAGAGTGGAGGCTGGTCATCTTGATCAGGCTGAAGATCTTATGGCTCATGCCGCAGATGCGGAGCTCGCCCCCCCGGTTTTTGATGGAGGTGTAGCAGCCCACGAGCTCGCCCACGCCCGAGGAATCCAGGTAGCTCACCTTGCTGAAGTTGAGGATGATCTTGCGGTGGCCGTTGGCCAGGGCGGTGCGCACGGCTTCGCCCAGTTCCTGATCCCCATCCCCCAGGGTGATCTTTCCTTCTGGTGAGAGAACGAGGATCTCGTTGTGTTGGCGGCTGTTCATGATCATAGGGGCCTCGACATGAGGGGGCCAGTGTAGCAAGGTGCGCGGGTCCAGGCGCAACGGGTTCGGCACGGGGGCTGCATGGCATCTGGCAGCAGCCGGATGAACCCGGCTCAATCTGCAGGGCTCCCCCATGTTCGATCTCGTCAGCAGCGACCCCATGATCCAGCTCATGGACCGCAGTCTGACTTTGGCCAGCCAGCGCCAGACGCTCATCGCGTCCAATCTGGCCAACATTGACACCCCCGGGTACCACACCCGGGATTTCAGCTTCGACGACGCCCTGAAGGCCTCCCTCGCGGAAGCGAGCGGGCAACAATCGCCCACATCCCTAGCCCGAACCAACCCCATGCATCTTTCCGGCACCCCGGAGGATGATCTGCCCCCCACCACCGACGCCTTCCGGCCGGACGCGGAACGCAACGACGGGAACGATGTGAGCCTGGACCGCGAAAACATGCTGATGGCCCGGACCCAGATGACCTACCAGAACGCCTCCAACTTCATGCAACTGGAACTGAGGAGGCTCTTCTTCCTGATCCGCGACGCCGAAGCCCACTAGGAGCTACCATGAGCATCAGCCAGATTTTCGATATCGCCGGCTCGGGCCTGGCCGCCCAGCGCCTCCGGGTCGAACTCATCGCCTCCAATATCGCCAACAGCGAGACCACCCGCACCCCCGAGGGTGGTCCCTTCCGGCGGCGGGAGGCGGTCTTCCAGGCCCAGGACCAGGGCTTCGGCGATGCCCTCGCGGCCACGGGTGTCCAGGTGGCCGGCATCCGGACCAGCCAGGCCCCGTTCATCACCCGCTACCAGCCGGGGCACCCCGATGCGGATGCCAATGGCATGGTGAAGTACCCCAACGTGGACCCGGTCGAGGAAATGGTGGACCTCACTGAAGCCAGCCGCAGCTACGAAGCCAACATCGCCTCGGTGCGAGCCGCCAAGGGCATGGCTGCCTCCGCCCTGGAGATCCTCCGGGTGCAATAGCCGCCTGTCGGATTTTCGACTGGCGCCTTCCCCCTTTCGGCCCGATCGTTGAATGGGCCACCTCCTCTGAGCCGCTGCCATGGACCCCCTGAACCTCTCCCAGATCCTGCCCCCCACCCCGGTCTCCAGCCCGGCCCAGGCCGGCGCGGGCGGCGTGACCGGCGGCGCCCAGGGGGATGTGGGTTTCGGGGATCTCCTCAAGCAGGCCCTCCAGGAAGTGAACCAGGCCCAGACCCAGGCCGATGGAGAGGCACGGAACTTGATGACGGGTGAGAGTGCAGACATGCACACGGCCATGCTGGCAGTCCAGAAGGCCGATCTCAGTTTCCAGATGATGATGGCCGTGCGATCCAAGCTGATCGACGCCTACCGCGAGGTCATGCGCATGCAGATGTAGCGCTGGCCGAGCTTCCGGGCACGGCCGCTCCCCTGACAAGGAACGCCCATGGCCGGGGAAACCAACCTCGTTGACCAGTTCGCCAACGCCTTCAAGGGCATGAGCCCCACCCAGCGCGTCATGGTGGCCGCCATTTCCCTGACAGTGCTGCTGGCCCTGTTGGGCCTGGGTCTCTGGGCCAGCCATGAGCCCAAGGGCGTGCTCGTCTCCAACGTCTCGCCCCAGGACGCCAGTTCCATCGTGGCCCAGCTCGACAAGATGCAGGTGCCCTACGAATTGAGCTCGGACCAGCGCACCATCATGGTGCCCGAGAGCAAGGTGGGCCCCCTGCGCCTCAAGTTCGCCGGAGATGGCCTGCTGTCGGGGGACAAGCTGGGCTTCGAAAAGCTGGAGAACGCGGGCATCGGAACGACGGATTTCGCCCAGAAGGTGATCAACCGGCGGGCCATGGAGGCGAGCCTCGCCCAAACCATCATGTCCCTGAAGCAGGTGGCCAGCGCCACCGTCCACATCACCCCGTCGAACGACAGCCCCTTCATCACCGACAAGGAAGCCGCCAAGGCGAGCGTCCTGCTCAAGCTGCGGGGCACGGAGCCCCTGCCGGACGAGAACACCCAGGCCATCGTCAACCTGATGGCGGCCAGCGTGGAGGGCCTCAAGCCCGAGAACGTCGTGGTCATTGACCAGTACAGCCGCATCCTGTCGCGGACGGGGCAGGATCCCATGCTGGGCGCCAGCGACAGCCAGAAGAAGGCGGCGCGCGAGGAGGAAGCCCATCTGGTGCGCCAGGTGACGAACCTCCTGGAGCCCGTGGTGGGCATCGGGAAAGTGCGCGTCACGGCCCATGTGGACCTCGATTTCGACAAGGTGAAGGTGAACTCGGAGACCTACGACCCCCAGGGACAGGTGGAGCGCAGCGTCCAGCAGAAGGAAGAGAAGCTCCAGAAGGTGGATTCGGGCGCGGGCGTTCCCGGCACGGCCAGCAACGTGGCGCCGGCCAATGCCGGGGCCGGTCCGGGCAAAGTGCTGGAATCCTCCGACAAGAAGGAGACCACCACCAACTACGAGATCAGCAAGACCGTCCGCTCGGTGGATCAGGCCGTGGGGGACGTCAAGCGGCTCAGCCTGGCGGTGATCGTGGATGATGGCTCGGCCTGGGAGAAGGATGCCAAGGGCGAACCCGTCCTGAAGCAGATCCCCCGCAGCGCGGATGAGATGAAGAAGATCCGGGACCAGGTCGCGGCGGCCGTGGGCATTCAGCCCAAGCGGGGGGATGACCTCACCGTCGAGAACATCGCCTTCGCGGTGCCGCAGGAGAACCCGAAGGAGGCGGCGGAAGCCAAGCGGCAGTTCTGGATTGATCTGGCCCGCCAGTTCGCGCCGACCTTGATCTGGGGCGCGCTCGGACTCATCGTGTTCTTCCTGGTGGTGCTGCCCATGCTCAAGCGCCTGTCCGCCGCCCTCAACCGTCCGGTGCCCCTCCGCGTGGCCTCAGAAGGCGGCGAGGGCAGCATGGCGCCACGCAAGCCCACCCCGGTGCGCTCCATGGCGGAAATCGAGGCGGAGATCGAGGCGGATCTGAATGCCGAAGGCGCCATGACCGCCCCCGAGGCCCGCCGGCGCGAGGTGATCCGGAAGCGCATCCAGGAGAGCGCAGTGGAAGATCCGGAAACCATCGCCTCCCTGGTCCGCTCCTGGCTGCTCGAGGACGGGAGGTAGGCCGTGTCCAAGCTCACCGGCATGCAGAAGGCCGCGGTCCTCATGGTCAGCCTGGGCGACGATACGGCCGCCAACATCTTCAAGTACCTCGAAGAGGATGAAATCCAGACGATCTCCCGGGAGATCGCCATCACCAAGCATGTGCAGCCCGAGCAGGCGGAAGAGGTCATGGAGGAGTTCCACACCATGGCCCAGGCCCGCAGCTACATCAGCCAGGGCGGCATCGAGTACGCCAAGAAGCTGCTCATCAAGTCCGTGGGCCCGGAAGTGGCCCGCAAGATCATTGACCGCCTGGTGAAGGCCCTGGAATCGAGCGCCGGTTTCACCAGCCTGGAGCGGGCCAATCCCCAGCAGCTCTCGAAGTTCATCCAGAACGAGCACCCGCAGACCATCGCCCTCATCCTGGCCCACCTCAACGCCTCCCAGGCCGCAGAGCTCATCTCCAGCCTGCCCGAGGCCCTGCGCAGCGATGTGGCCATGCGCATGGCCAGCCTCCAGGAGATCAGCCCCGAGGTGGTGCGGCGCATCAGCATGATCCTCGAGCAGAAGCTGGAGGCCCTGGGCACCTTCGCCACCGAGGCCTATGGCGGCGTCCGGGCCGTGGCGGAACTTTTCAACCGCATGGACCGCACGACCGGCCGCACGGTGCTGGAGAAGATCGAGACAGAGAACCCGCAGTTGGCCGCCAGCATCCGCGACCTGATGTTCGTGTTCGACGACATCCTGCTCATTGACGACACCGGCATCGCCGAGATCCTCAAGCGGGCCGACCGCAAGGTGCTCACCATCGCCCTCAAGGGCACCAGCGAGGAGCTGCAGAACCAGTTCTTCCGCAACATGTCCACCCGCGCCGTGGAGCTCATCAAGGAGGAGATGGAGTTCATGGGCCCGGTGAAGCTCAAGGATGTGGAGAAGGCCCAGCACGAGATTGTCGAGATTGTCCGCCAACTGGAGGAGGAAGGCGTCATCAGCATCGGCGGAGGCGGGGGCGAGGACTATGTCTCCTAGGGGGTTCATCCGTTCCGAGGATCTCCAGGAGGCGCGCCTGGAGGCCTTCCCCTATTTTCCGGTGGACCGGACCCTGGGCCAGAACGTGGATGCGGACGACGATGAAACCTCCATCGCCCAGGCCATCGGGGGAACGGACCAGCCTCCGAAGACGGTCGAGCAGCGTATCGGGGACCGGCTCCAGGAAGCCGAGCAGCAGGCCCAGGAGATCGCCCGCAAGGCCTACGAGGAAGGCTTCGCTTCCGGCGAAGCCGAGGGGCGCGTCTTCGGTGAGAGCCAGTACCAGGCCTACATCCAGCGGCTGGATGCCCATTTTCGTGACCTCGCGACGGCCAGCCTGACCCTGCGCGAAGCCCTCAACGAGGAGCTCATCGCCCTCGCCCTGGCCGTGGGCGAATACCTCGCGCTCCAGCAGCTGGACCAGTCGCCGGAGGCGGTGAAATCCCTCATGGAACGGGTGCTGGATGAGTTGCCCTTCCCCCTGCCACGGGGACACCGCGATGGGGAGCAGCCTTTCCAGGCGTTCCTGAATCCTGCGGACCTGGAGCAGCTGGGGGATCGCTACATCGGCCACGGGGGTCTGGCGCTCGCAGCCGATGCCTCCCTGTCCCGCGGGAGTGTCCGCCTGGAGGCGCCCCAGGGCATCCTCGATGCCAGCCTGGAACGGCGGAGGGCCCATCTCATGGACCTCATGGCCCGCCTGAAGGAGGAGGCGCAACCGTGAGCCCCGCCCTGGCGCCCGCCGCCCTGACCCCTCAGCTTCGCCGCCTGCCCCCGGGCGACTGGATGGGCCGGGTCACCAAGGTCGTGGGGCTGCTGGTGGAATCCACGGGTCCGGAATGCTCCGTGGGTGAGCAGATGCTTATCCACAGCGTGGATGCCGCAGGCCGCCTCCGCCTCATCCACGCCGAGGTGGTGGGCTTCGCCGATCAGCGCGTGCTGCTGATGCCCATCGAGGAGACGGAAGGCATCCGGCCTGGCCTCGCCGTGGAGGGCACGGGCCGCCAGCCGGAATTGCACCTGTCGGAAGCCCTGCTGGGACGGGTGGTGGATCCCCTGGGGCGCCCCCTGGACGGAGGCCCGGCCATCGAAGCGGAAACCCGCCTCCCGCTGCATGGGACGCCGCCCAACCCCATGCAGCGCAAACGCATCCGCGAAGTGCTGTCCACCGGGGTGCGCGCCATTGACGGCCTGCTCACCTTCGGGAAGGGGCAGCGCGTGGGCATCTTCTCAGGCTCGGGCGTGGGGAAATCCACCCTGCTCGGCATGGTCGCCCGGAACACCTCCGCCCAGGTCAATGTCATCGCCCTGGTGGGGGAGCGGGGCCGCGAGCTGCGCGAATTCATCGAGAACGACCTGGGCCCCGAGGGGCTCGCGCGCAGCGTGGTGGTGGTGGCCACCAGTGACCAGACGCCCCTGCTCCGCCTGCGCTGCGCCATGGCCGCGACCACCGTGGCGGAGTACTTCATGCGCCAGGGCCAGGATGTCCTGCTGATGATGGACAGCGTGACGCGCTTCGCCATGGCCCAGCGGGAAGTGGGCCTCAGCGCCGGGGAGCCGCCCTCCTCGCGGGGCTACACGCCCTCCGTCTTCGCGCTCCTGCCCCGGCTCATGGAACGGGCCGGCACCTTCGAGGGCCTGGGCTCCATCACCGGGATCTACACCGTCCTGGTGGAAGGCGACGATCTGAACGAACCCATCAGCGACGCGGTCCGGGGCATCCTGGACGGCCATGTCGTCCTCTCCCGGAAACTGGCCGCCAAGAACCACTATCCGGCCATTGATGTGCTGGCGAGCCTGTCGCGGCTCTTCACGACCCTGGCGCCCTCCGAGCAGAAACAGCTGGCCAGCAAGGTGCGCGACCTCATGGCCACCTACCAGGATGCCGAGGATCTCATCCAGATCGGCGCCTACACCAAGGGCTCCAGCGCGGCCATTGACCAGGCCATCCAGTTCCAGCCCGCCATCCAGGCCTACCTCCGCCAGGCTGTCGCGGAAACCGGGGACCACCGCCAGGCGCTGCTGGCCATGGGCCAGATCTTCGGTCTCGACCTGACGCCCTTTCTGAAAGAGCGCGCCTGATGGCCACCCGCTTCCGCTTCCGCCTCGAGCCCCTCCGCCGGTTGCGGGAGGCCCTGGAGCGCGAGGCCGAACGGGCCCTGGGCCGGGCCCTCCAGGCCGAGCAGAAGATCCGTGCAGACCTTGAGCGGATCGCGGAGCAGCGGCGGGAGGTCCACGAATCCCGGCGCGCCGGGGCAGGCCAGATGCTGGATCTGGAACACTGGCGGCGGGGCGAAGCCTTTCTCGTGGTGCTGGAACGCCGGCAGATCCAGGCCTTCGAGCGCCTGCGCGAGGCCGCCCGGGCCGTCGCCGCCGCCCGCGAGGCCCTCACCGAGGCCCATCGGAACCACCTGATGCTCGTGCGCCTCAAGGAGCGCCGTGCCCTCCAGCACGCCCAGGAGGAGGCCCGCCTGGAAACCATCGCTCTGGACGAGCTGGCGGTGCTCCGCTACACCCGCCCCACCGCATGAAGGAACCCGCCATGAACGCCCGCTACCTGCTTTGGATCTCAGCCCCCATCGCCCTTTCCGCCGGAGTGCTCTGGCTCTCCGCCCAGGAACCCAAGGGCGGCCAGGGTGCCGTGGCCGGCATCAAGGTGGCGGAACTTGCCTCCCAGCTCCAGGCCCGGGAGAAACAGGTCGCCCAGAAAGAGGAGGACCTGCGCCAGACGGAACAGCGCCTCAACACCCTCCAGGCCACCCTGGACAAGACGAGCGCCGATCTCTCCGCCCGGGAAAAGGCCCTTCAGGATGGTCTGGCCAAGCTGGAGAACTTGAAACAGAGGCCCCCCATTGATCCCCAGCTCATCCACACCTACGAAGCCATGGATCCCGCCTCGAGCGCTCCAGCCATGAAGGAGCTGGCGGGGCAGAACATGGATGTGGCCGTCTCCCTGCTGGCAGGCATGGCCCCCAAGAAGGCCGCCAAGCTGATGGACCAGCTCGCCCTGCTGGATGCCAAGCTGGCGGGCCTGCTGTCGGAACGGGTGGGATTGTCCAAGCCCCAAGGCGCCGCGGCCTGACGATTCTGCCCAGAGGGGACGGCACGATCCTCGCGCAGGGCTTCCACCCGGATGTTCCGGGCGTGAGGTCCCCATGGTTTCCTCGGGTGCCGTTCCCAGCCTGCCTGTGCCGGAGGCCACGCCAGCCCCGCCTGCCGTCGCCGCGTCCCCGGATGCATCCGCCCCCGCCTTTGCGGGGCTGATGAACCAGTTGGCGCCCCAGGCCGCCCAACCGGTTGCGGCCGGAGCTGCCGCAGCGGGAGCACCCGCCCCCGCCGGCAAATCCTCTACGGACACCACGGATGCGCACCTGGCGGCCCTGGCAGCGGCTCTGGTGGTGGCGATGACGGGACTCCCGGCACCCGCGACCCCGGCACCCAGCCCCCCGGCCCAGAGTGGCGAGGACACGGCTTCGGCTGGCACCCCCGTTCCGGGCTCGGCACTCCCCGCCGCATCCCTGGCAGGCTCGGCGTCCCAGCCCGTGCCCCCTGGCACAGCCGGGGCGGATCCGGTGGCAGCTCCCGCCCTGGGTCTTCTGTCCCCAACACTGACGCTTTCCCCCACGGTGGAGGGCACTCCCGCTCCTGCCGCAGGCCCGGGGACCGGATCCCCCACCTTGGCCGCTTCAGCGGCTTCCGCCGCCCCTCAGACACCGGCAGTCCCATCGTCCTCTTCGTTCTCATCGGCCCTGGCGGCGTCCTTCCAGGCGGTTCCACCGGCCCCGGCAGCCCCAGGCGCGCCACCGTCACAGGCCGCCCCTTCCGCATCTGCGCTCCTGAAGGCCCCATTCCTGCAGGCCGGGCCGCCGCAAGCTGGATCCGAACCCTCCGGCACCGCCCCGACAGCCTCTCAGGAGGGCGTGGCCTCTGCGCGGGCAACGGGGGCGACACCCCTCGGCACGGACACCGCCGCCCAGGCTGCCCTTGGGGGCGCGACCCTGCAGGTTCAGGTGGCCCATGTCCCCACGCAGGATGTGCGCCCGGCACCCATTGCCCTGATCACCCTTCCTCAATCCACCCAGTCTCCGGCAGCGGGATCGGCAGCTTCGGGCTCGCCTGCTGTCTCCGCGCTGGCCCCGGCTACGCCCGCCACACCCGCATCCCCCACTGCCGGAACACCGGAGGCGGGCAAAACCTCGACCACGCCCCATGCCACCGATGGGACGCCGGCCAAACCCGGAGATGGAACCGGGAATGGGGGCACCAGCGGACACGCGGACGTCCCCCCAGCAGCAGCCTCCGCCAGCCATCCGGATGCCGGGATGAACGCGGTGTCCGGAGCGATGCGCTCCCCGGCCGATCCGCTTCCAGCCCCTTCCGCAGCGGCCCCGCCGCCGTCGTCTCATGCCGCCAGCAGCCTGCCGAGCCCCGCCATTGCCCAGGTGAACGGCAGTGTGCGCTGGATGCTGCAGAACGGAAGCCAGGAGGCCCAGCTCCAATTGCATCCCGAATCCCTCGGCCAGATCACCATCAACCTGAGGGTGCAGGGCGGCGAGGTTCATGCGCGTCTCTGGGTGAGCGATCCAGCGTCCATGCAGGCGGTCCAGGATGGGCGTCAGCACCTGGAACAGTCCCTCCGCGAACAGGGGCTCCAACTCGGCAGTTTTGATCTGCACCAGGGCCAGCGTCCCTACCAGGAACCATCGGCGCGTCACGCCCCCGATCTCCGGGGGGCACCCACGTCCAACCCGGCCCGGCAAGAAACGCCACCCCCTACGGCGCCGTCGCTCGCAAACCCTTACCAGATCGAGTGCTACGCCTGATCGGCACAGTTCCTGATCACATCCCCCCTGGAGGGCCCCATGGATACCAGCATGATCACGTCCGTTTCGACCACCCCGACGAGCACATCCTCGACCCCTGGCACGACGGCCAGCAACACCATCAGCCAGGATTCCTTCCTGCAATTGCTGGTAGCCCAGCTCAAGAACCAGGATCCGACGTCGGCCTCCAGCCAGGATCCCAGCCAGATGATCCAGCAGCTCACCGCCTTCTCGAACCTCCAGGAGGCCACGCAGACCAATACCCTGCTCCAGGGGCTCCAGAGCCAGAACCAGGCCCTGTTCCAGGCCCAGGCAGCGGGCATGGTCGGGAAGACCGTGAAGGTGGATGGCTCCGGTTTCCACCTCCAGAGCGGTCAGGCCGGCAGCCTGGGGCTTGATCTTTCCGCGGCTGCGAACGTGACCGTCACCATCACGGATGCCAGCGGCCACGTGGTGGCCACCTTGCCGGAAGGCCAGCTGTCCGCCGGAAATCAGACCGTGTCCTGGAATGGCAAGGATGCCTCCGGCAACACCCTGCCGGATGGGGACTACAGCGCCACGGTGAACGCCACGGGCGCCGACGGCAAGGCCGTGCCCTACACCTCCAACCTCACCCTGAAAGTGGATTCGGTCGTGTTCAACCCGGACGGCTCCATCTCCCTCATGTCCAACGGCAGCGCCTTCTCCCTGTCCAACGTCCTCCAGGTCCTCAGCTGAAAAGGAGCCCCCCATGAGCCTCTATTCCGCCTTCTACGCCAGCCTGTCCGGCCTGTCGAGCAATGCCAATGCGTTGAACCTGATCGGCAACAACCTGTCGAACATCAACACCGTCGGCTTCAAGGGCTCCAGCGCGGACTTCGGCAGCATCTTCAGCTCCAGCCTCGGGGGGACCGGGACCGCCGGGAATGGCGACCCCATCCAGTTCGGCCTGGGCGTGCAGGTGAACAGTGTTTCCCAGAACTTTGCGCAGGCCTCCTTCCAGAGCACCGGCAGCGCCCTCAACATGGCCCTCCAGGGCAACGGCTTCTTCACCCTCCAGACCACCTATGGCAGCCAAGTGTTCAGCCGGGCCGGCAACTTCAGCCAGAACAACCAGGGTTACCTGGTGGCACCGGACGGATCGAAGGTCATGGGCTGGAACCGGGATACCACGGTCGGCTCCCCCACCTACGGCCAGGTAAACACCTCCGCAGCCCTCGCGCCCATCCGCATTGACGCGGGAGCCACTGCGGGCGCTTCCCCCACGGCGAACATCCGCCTGGGAGTCAATTTGAATTCCGCTGCGGCCGTGGGCTCCACGCTGACCGCCCCGGTGCAGGTTTACGACAGCCAGGGCAATGCCCAGAACATCAACATCACCTACACCAAGACCGCTGACAACACCTGGAGCTACGCTGCTGGCGTCACCGCTCCTGCCACCATTGGTTCCGGCGCCACGGGAACGCTGACCTTCAGTCCCAGCGGGAACCTCCTGACCATCAACGGGAATCCCCCCACCGCCGCCAACAACCCCGTGCTCGGCAGCATCAACTGGGGCAACGGGACCGCGGCGCAGAACATCACCTGGGATGTGGTCAATACGGACAACTCCTCCAATGTCACCCAGTACGCGGCCACCAGCGGCACCAACAGCTCCTTCCAGGACGGCTACGGCTCCGGCACCCTGCAGAGCCTCTCCGTGGATCAGAACGGCATCATCAGCGGCACCTTCACCAACGGGCAGGTCATGCCCCTGGCCCAGGTGGCCCTTTCCACCTTCAACAACATGAACGGCCTCGTCCAGGCAGGCAACAACACCTGGGCCCAGAGCCTGGCTTCGGGCACCCCCACCATCGGCGTCGCCAATTCCGGAGGACGCGGGGGCATCCTCGGTTCCAACCTGGAACTCTCCAACGTGGACATGGCCAGCGAGTTCACGGACCTGATCCTGGCCCAGAACGGCTACCAGGCGAACTCCAAGGCCATCACCACCACCAATGCCCTCCTTCAGGCCACCCTGAACATGGTCCAGTAGGCACCTGCATTCTCCCGTCGCGCGGCCCTTCCGGGGCCGCGCGGTCTGTACGCGGGCATAGGCGGTTAAACTGGATTCTTTGAGCCGAGGCCCCATGTCCGACCAGGAACTCCAGCCCCTCGCCCCCCGCCGGAAGACCCGCGAGATCCGGGTGGGCAAGGTACCCGTGGGGGGGGATGCCCCCATCACCGTCCAGAGCATGACCAAGACAGATACCCGGGATGTGGAGGCCACGGTCCGGCAGATCTACGACTATGCCGCCGCCGGTTGCGAAATCGTCCGCGTGAGCGTGCCCACCAAGAAGGCCGGCGAAGTCTTCCACGAGATCTGCGCGCGCAGCCCCATCCCCGTCGTGGCCGATATCCACTTCGACTACCGGCTGGCCCTGGTGGCCGCCGATGGCGGCGCCGCCTGCCTGCGCATCAACCCCGGCAACATCGGCGGCCAGGACCGCGTACGGGCCGTGGTGGACAAGGCGGGCGCGAAGGGCATCCCCATCCGCATCGGCGTGAATGGCGGCAGCCTGGAAAAGGATCTCCTCGAGCAGTTCGGCACCGCCACGCCCGAAGCCATGGTGGCCAGTGCCCTGCGCCACATCGAGGTGCTGGAGCGCGAGGGCTTCCGCGACATCAAGATCAGCCTGAAGGCCAGCGACGTCATCCGAACCGTGCAGGCCTACCGCCTGCTGGCGAAGCAGGTGGACTACCCCTTCCACTTGGGCATCACCGAGGCCGGCACGCCCTTCGGCGGCACCATCCGCTCCAGCGTGGGCATGGGCATCCTGCTGGCGGAGGGCCTCGGCGATACCATCCGCGTCTCCCTCACGGGCGAGGGCGAGGAGGAGTGCCGCGTGGGCCATGAGCTGCTACGCTCCCTGGCCCTGCGCACCGGGGGCTTCCGCATGGTGAGCTGCCCCAGCTGTGGCCGGGTGCAGATTGACCTCAACCGCGTGGCCCACGAGATCGAGGAGGGCCTCAAGGCCATCAACCACGAGAACATCACCTACGCCGTCATGGGCTGCGTGGTGAATGGCCCCGGCGAAGCGAAGGATGCGGATCTCGGCGTGGCCGGCGGCGCCGGCGAGGGCCTGATCTACCGCAAGGGCGAACTGATCCGGAAAGTGAAGGAGGAAGACCTGGTCCCCGCCTTCCTGGAGGAGGCCCGACGCATCAAGGCCGAGGCCGATGCCGCCGCGCAGGCCTAGGATGCTCGCCTGGGCCGAGGCCCATCCCCTCGCGACCTTCGGGATCTACCTGCTGCTGGAATCACTGCTGCCGGTGTACCTCCAGCCCACGGCCTGGGTGCTGCGCGGGGCCATCCGGGTCTACCAGGTGACCCTTTCCAGCCATCTGCCCACCCAGTGCAAGTTCACGCCCACGTGCAGCCACTACGGCCTGGAGGCCATCCGCAAGTACGGCACCCTGCGCGGCGGCCTGCTCACCACCTGGCGCCTCATCCGCTGTTCGCCCCTGACCCACGGCGGCGTGGACCCCGTGCCCTGATTCGTTCACCGCGCGGGGACATCAAGGCAACTGATCACCGCCAAGGCGCCAAGACACCAAGAAATGCGGGAACTGCCGTTCTTGGCGTCCTTGGCGACTTGGCGGTGGATCTTTAATCCTTCCTCGGTTTGAAGGATTCCGAGAGACACACCAAGATGGTCATTTGGGCCGGTGTTGCCGAGCCCCTGGAGCCAACCATGTGCGGCATCGTGTCCCTCTGCTACGGAACCCCAAACCCCGCCCTGGGGCACGAGGCCGGTGAACTCCTGAAGCGCCTGGAATACCGGGGCTACGACTCCACAGGCGCGGCCTTCATCGGCGCGGATCTGGGCATCAAGCTCCTGAAGAAGGTCGGGGCCCCCAGCCGCGTGGTGCCAGAGCTGGGCATGGACCGGGAAGCCGGCCAGCGCTTCATCGGGCAGGTGCGCTGGGCCACCTACGGCGCTGTCACGGATGTGAACAGTCAGCCCCACTACACGCCCTGCAAGCTGCCCTTCGTGGGGGCCCACAACGGCAACATCTCCAACACCGATGCGCTGAAACCCTACCTCTCCGTCCGGGGCCACAAGGTGGTGTCCGACAACGACGGCGAGATGATCACCCACCTCGCCGAGGACTTCTATGCCGCCAACTTGGCCGACCCGGGACCGGCCCTTTCAGCGGCCCGGAGCGCCCTCGCGGCGGCCGGCCTCGGCGTCCCCGTTCCCGATGGCGCCCTCCTGCTCATCGACGGAGCGCGGAAGGCCGATGCCAAGGCCGAGGGCTCGTACGCCGCCGCCTTCTGCGATCCCGCCGTGCCGGGCGTGGTGGCGGTGAAGTCGGGCTCCTCGCTCTACGCGGGCCTCGGCACGGACGCCCACGGTGAGTTCGTGGTGGTGAGCAGCGATCTCACTTCTGTGCTCTCCAAGACCCGAATGCTGATCCCCCTCACCGAGGGCGAGGGCCTCTGGTTCACGGAGCGCGAGTACCTGGTGTTCAGCCTCGGGAAGGAGCTCGCCTTCTCCGTGCCCCGGCCCAAGCGCTCCAAGCTGAATGTGCGAGACACGGGCCTGCGGCCGCCCTTCCACTACTTCATGGAACAGGAGATCGCCTCGTCACCGGACAACCTCGACGAAGTGCTGCGCTACTACTTCCGGTCGCCGGACACCGATGGCCTCTTCGCCGCCTTCGAGGACCGGCGCGACCTCTGCAAGGCCCTCCTCGACAAGGTTCTGGCCCTCTATGAGGCACCCGGGGAAACCGCCCTGGCCGCCGCCCTGACGGCCCTGCTGGCGGATCCCGTGTACCGGGAACTGGCCACGCGCGTGAAGGCCCACCAGGAGGTGATCCGCGCCTGGCGGAGCCATCCTGTCTCCGATGAACGGCAGCTGCTGGCCGATCTGGCGCGCCTGGATCCCCAGGCCGGCGAGGCGCTGGCCCTCTTCGACCTCCTGCTGGTCTGGAAGAAGCGCCGCCGTGTCACCCGGCACCTGATGGAGCTGGTCCAGGCCATCCGCGAAGCCGGCAAGGAAGGCGGCCGCGTCTTCCTCGTGGCCTCCGGCACGTCGTACCATGCGGCCCTGGTGGCGGCCACCTTCTTCAACAACCTCTCGGGCGTGGCCGTCTTCCCCTGCAATCCCGGCATGTTTCGGTCCATGTACCTGAACACCCTCAGCGCCCGGGATCTGCTCATCGGCATCACCCAGTCCGGGGAAACGAAGGATCTGGTGGACATCTTCCAGGATGTGCGGACCCGCATCCCCGGCCTGCGCCGCATCTCGCTGGTGAACAACGAGAACAGCCGCATCCCCCAGGAGCTGTCCGAGTTCTACCTGCCCATCCTCTGCGGCCCCGAGATCGCCGTGGCCGCCACCAAGAGCTTCCTCAACCAGGTGGCCATCCTCTACGTGCTGGCGGCCTCCTTCTCGCTCACCGAGCGGAAGATCGCCGAGAACCTCGGCCGGGCGAAGGATCTGATCCGCGAGACGCTGCGCCTGTCCGGCCCCGATATCGAGGAGGCCGCCCTCCGTCTGCACCTGGAGCCCTCCCTCCACATCCTCGGCACCGGCCTCATCGGCCTGGCCCGCGAGGGCGCCTTGAAGATCCGCGAGGTGGTGCTCAACCATGCCGAGGGCTACGACGCGGCGGAGTTCAAGCACGGCCCCAACACCATCCTGGGCAAGAACACCCTTTTCTCCGTGCAGGATCTGGCGGGCCTCCTGGAAGCCTACGAGCAGCAGCGGGACGAGCGCCCCTTCGCGGGCGGCCTCGAATCTCTGAAGGCCTGGCCGGAGCTGGTGGAGACGCGCTTCTCCAACTACCCGCTGCTCTTCGTGTGCCCCAGCGAGGAGCGCGACATCCGCATCACCATCAGCCAGATCCACACCCACAAGATCCGCGGCGCGGACATCCTCCTCATCGCCGAGAAGAACCCCGAACTGGCCCTGGCCGTGGCCGGCAAACCCATGGGCCAGGACCGCTACTGGTCGAAGTACCTGGAGGTGCCCTTCTCGGGGGATCCCAACCTCTTCGTCTTCGCCGCCTCCGTGGTCCTGCAGCGGCTGGCCTTCCGCATGTCCGTCCTGAAGATGGAGTACCTGGATCACCTCGGCGTGTGTGATCACGGCGTTCACCCGGACGCTCCCAAGAACGTCTCCAAGTCCATCACCGTGGATTGAACTGCAAGATATTATTTATTGAAATAAAATGACTTAAAAATAAAAAGAAAATCAGATCAAATAAGTATGAATTGTGACCCCGCGCACGCCGGGGCAGACCCATCCTGAGATCCGGGGCCGGCGCCCCGACTTCAGGAGATTCCATGAACCTGGACCTGACGACGAAGCTGGGCGATCTGGTGCTGGCGCGGCCCGAGACCATGCGCTATTTCGAAGGCCTCGGCCTGGACTACTGCTGCGGCGGCCACCGGAGCCTCGGTGAGGCCTGCACCGCGGCCGGGCTGGAGCCGGGCGCCATTCTGGAGGGACTGGCGGGCGTGGAGCCTCCCACCAGTGGAACGCCGGATCTCCAGGCCTGGCGGGAGGCGCCCCTGGAAGCGCTCATCCGGCACATCGTGGCCGCGCACCACGACTACCTGCGCGCGGAGCTGCCCCGGCTGCGGGGCCTGCTCACCAAGGTGCTGGCCGCCCACGGAGAGCGCCATCCCGAGCTGGACCGGGTGGGCGAGATCTTCTTCGCCCTGGAAGCGGACCTTCTGCCGCACCTGATGAAAGAGGAGCAGATCCTGTTCCCCTTCATCATCCGCATGGAGCAGGGGCAATTGGGCGGAGCCTGCTTCGGCAGCGTGCAGAGTCCCATCCACGTGATGGAGATGGAGCACGAGGCCGTGGGCGCCCTGCTGGCGGAGCTGCGCCCGCTGACGAACGCCTACTCAGCACCCGCCGACGGCTGCGCCACCTTCCGCGCCCTCTACCTCGGCCTGGCGGAGATGGAGCAGGATCTGCACCTGCACATCACGCTGGAGAATCAGATCCTCCATCCCCGCGCCAGGGCGCTGGAAGCCGCCCTCGCAGGCTGCTGAGATCCCGCGCTACATCGCTTCCTGCACGGCCCAGCGATCGGTGCAGCCGTGGCTGTCCACCACCTGCCGGGCCCGCCGCAGCTTCAGCGTGTGCTGCACGGTCTGCATGACGGTGAAGAGGTGATCCTGGATGCCCAGACGGGCCAAATCCTCCGCGGTGAACCAGGACATGCCCTCGTGGTCCTTGCGGGCGGCGTGATCCTCGAGAATCCGGTTGGTGATGTCCACGGGAACCTCCCTGCCTTGCTAGCCTGGATAGTACAGGGGAGGCTGCGTGGCCAACTGGCGGGATTCAAGAATCGGCGGAATTGTGATGACGGTCTGGGCGGCCGTGACGGTTCCGCTCACGGTCATCGGCATCCTCCTGGCCATTCCGTTTCTGGGGCCGCGCCGGGCCTTCTTCACCATCGGTCCCCTGTACGCGCGCGGCCTGGCCTGGTTCGGGCGCATGCCCATGATCCTTGAAGGCTGGGAGCAGTTGCCCGCGGAGATCCGGGAAGGCCGCCAGCCGGTCATTTTCATGTCCAACCACACGAGCCAGCTGGATCCGCCCGTGCTCATCGGGGTGCTGCCCCTGCCCGCGGTCTACATCGCCAAGAAGGAGGTGAAGTACATCCCCTTCGTCGGCTGGGCCGCCATGGTGGCGGGCGTCATCTTCATTGACCGGCGGGAACGGGAGCGGGCCATCCAGAGCATCCACGCGGCCGCCCTGGAGATCCGCGGCGGCAAGAGTGTGGTGATCTTCCCCGAAGGCACGCGCAGCCGCACCGGAGGGCTGCTCCCCTTCAAGAAGGGCGGGTTCGCGCTGGCCCTGGATGCCGGCGTCCCCATCGTGCCCCTGGCCACGGTGGGCGGATTCCAGGTGCTTCCGCGCGGGAGCGGGATCCTGCGTCGGGGCCGCTACCGGGTGCGGGCGGGCGAGCCCGTGGATCCCGCCGGCTTCGGCGATCGGGAAACCCTGTCCCTGGCCGTGCGGGAACGGATCCAGGCGCTCATGGCTGAACCTCAGCCGGGCTAGGAACCGCTTGCCTCCGCTCTCGAAATGTCGAGAATACGAACATGGCCGCGCCCGATCTCGAAACCGCCCTCACTGGTGCCCGTCTCGTCGAGGAGGCCGGGGCCCTGCTGACCCGCGGCGAGAATCCCGCTGCGATGGTGGCGCACGCCTTCGAGCGCCTGGGGGAACTGGTGCCCTACGACCTCGCCACGGTGCTGCTGCGCGAGGGGGAGGGACTCCGGGTGGCTCACGCCGTCGGCCCACTGGCTGCGCCGCAACTCCAGGGCGCCCTCATCCCGGTCCGGGGAAACCTCCGGCTGCAACAGGCGCTGAAGCCGCGCTCGCGACCCGCCACCTTCGAGGAGGATGACCCGGGCGAGGACACCTTCCACGGCATGCTGGAACTGCCGCGCGGACACAGCTGCCTGGTGGCGCCCCTGCGCAGCCAGGGCGAGACATTCGGCCTGATGACGCTGGATGCCATGGTCTGCCGCCAGTACCCGGAAAGCGTGCTTCACCATGTGGGCGTGTTCGCCTCCCTGCTGGCCCTGGGGCTGAAGCAGGCCGAGCACCTCCAGCGCCTGGCCGAGCGGGAGCGGAGCCTGGCCGAGGAAGTGAGCTACTTCCGGGAGGCCCAGCGCCGCGATGTGCTGCAGGAACCGCTGCGGGCCGGAAGCGCCGCCATGCGCGGGGTGCTGGACCAACTCCGGCAGGTGGCCTCCACCGCGGCCACCGTGCTCATCACCGGGGAGACGGGAACGGGCAAGGAGAAGGTGGCCCAGACGCTCCACCACCTCTCGCCCCGTCGGGACAAGCCCTTCATCAAGGTGAACTGCAGCACCCTGCCTGCGAACCTCATCGAATCCGAGTTGTTCGGCCATGTGAAGGGCGCCTTCAGCGGGGCCGCCACCGCCCGCAAGGGGCGCTTCGAACTGGCAGACGGTGGCACCCTCTTCCTCGACGAGATCGGCGATCTGCCCCTGGACCTCCAGCCCAAGCTGCTGCGCGCCATCCAGGAGCGGGAGATTGATCCGCTGGGTTCGGAAACCTCCCGCAAGGTGGATGTCCGGCTGGTCGCGGCCACCCACGTGGACCTCCCCGTGGCCGCGGCGGAAGGCCGCTTCCGGCAGGATCTGTTCTACCGCCTGAACGTGTTCCCCGTGCATCTGCCGCCCCTGCGCGAGCGGCCCGAGGACATCCGGGCCCTGGCCGAGGGTTTCCTCGAACGCTTCGCCCGCCAGAACCGCCGGAGGACGCTGGAACTGACCGAGCCGGTGCTGGGGCAGCTCGCCGCCTACCCCTGGCCCGGCAACGTCCGGGAACTCCAGAACGTCCTGGAACGGGCCGCCATTCTCTCGACCGGCCGTGAGTTGCGCCTCCCGCCGGGGGCCCTGCCCGTCCGCGGAGCCGGCAGTGGCTCCGCGCGGCTTCCCACCTGGGACGTCCAGGAGCGGCTCTACCTGGAACGCCTGCTCCGGCACTGCCGAGGGAAGGTATCGGGCGCCGATGGCGCGGCGGCCCTGGCCGGCCTGCCCGCTTCGACGCTGCTCTCCCGCCTGGAGAAGGTGGGCCTGCGCCCGAAGGACTTCCGCACATGATAGGGTAGGGGCCGATCTCCGGAGCAGGACATGAACGAGCCTGTGGGCCCTGAGCTGCCCCTTCCCCTGGTGCCAGCGCCGCCGCTCTGGGAGCCTCCGCCGATGCCCGCGCCCCAGGCGCCACTCCTGCGCCCTGTCCCCTTCGAGGATACGGAGGCCCTGCCCGGCTTCTGGGCGCGGGTGGGAGGCATGTTCAGCCTGCTCTTCACCCAACCCCTGGAACTCTTCGACCGAGTGCCTGCCACGGATGGCCTGGGCGCGCCCTGGCGTTTCCTGCTGCTGCTCTCGGTGCCGGTCTTCCTGCTCGTGGCGGCCGGGTTCGGCCTGTTGGGCATGGGCGCCATGCTGGCGGCCCTGGAGGACCACGCGCCGGAGGGCCGGGCCTTCGTGGCCTTCCTGCCGGTACTCTTCGGCCTTCTCCTGCTCCTGTTGCCGCTGTTCGCCTTTGTCGGCATGGTGATCGGCGGGGCGCTGAACCACGTCTTCCTCTGGATGTGGGGCGGCCTGAAACCCGGTGTGGGACTGAAGCAGACCATCCGGGCCTACGCTTACGCCTCGGCCTTCCTCCAGATCGGAGGCCTCATCCCCTGGCTGGGTATCCTCATTCAGTTCGCCGGCATGGTGGTCATCGGCATCGGACTCGCGCGCATGCACAAGACCGATACCTGGCGTGGAGTCTGCGCCGCCCTCACGCCCCTGGTGCTGGTCTGCTGCTGCGGGGCGGTCTTCCTCGCCATGGTTCTGCCCGCGCTCATCGCCTCCGGCCGCTATTGAAGCAGCCAGTCTTCCAGCGCGAGTCGCACATCGCCGGGCGGAAGGATCCGCTGCACGGCCCCCGCGGCCAGGGCGGCGTCCGCATCCCAGGTTTCGAAGCGCCGGAAGAGCCGGTCGGCCCCCGCCGGTCCGAGCAGGTCCGGCAGCCGCACCGTGCCGCCAAAGCCGGTCAGGATGCCGTGCTTCGCCGCCGGGTGGGCCAGGCGCAGGCCGCCCCGGCCCTCCGGCCCCGCGGCCACGGCCCAGCGTTCCTGCCCATGGAGCGCCAGATCGCAGCCGCCCCCCATGGCCACGCCCGAGATCACCGTGAGGGTGTTCCAGCCGGACCAGAGCAGGTGGGCCATCACCCGCTGGCCGCGCCGAGCGAAGGGTTCCGCCGACACCGGATCGAGGCCGCCCACTTCGTGCAGATCGGCCCCCGCAGAAAAGTGATGGCCCAGGCCGGTCATCCAGCCCGCGCCGCTGAGGGCCACGCGCCGCGTTCCCACCCAGCGGAGCTCGATGAAGAGGTGGTCCAGGGCCGCCAGAAGGTCGCTGTGGAGCCGGTTCAGGCCATCGCCGGAACGCAGGCCGATCCAGGCCCAGCCCTCGCCGTGCGCCAGATCAAGGGAGGTGCGGCCCTCGTACCAGGTTCGCGGCGTCCTGGCAGACGGGGTGTCCTGGCTTGGCCGGGACACCCTGTCGGGGTGCACGAGGTGAGCAGGCGGTCCACCCTCGTTCATGGCAGCCCCAGCCGCTCGAAGGCCATGTCCAGGGACTCCCGGTCCGGATCCCACTCGGGCACGCCGGGGAGCTGGTGGCGGAACCAGGTGGCCTGGCGCTTGGCATAGGCCTGGGTGTCGCGCACGACGGCGGCCGGGGCCTGCGCGCCGCCGGTCATCCAGGCGGCGTAGCCCAGGGGCCGGAGGGCTTCCAGATCGGCACCATGCCCTTCGGCGAGCAGGCGGGCCACCTCGGCGGCCCATCCGGCGGCCACCTGGGCGGCCACCCGCGCGACCACCCGCGCCCGGCGGGCCTCGCGGCCGGGCGAGACCACCAGGGCGCGCCAGCCATCCGGAAGGCCCGGTGCCACGCCCGGCAGGAGGGCCGACGGCCGACGTCCCGTGGCGAGATGGAGGGCCAGGGCCCGCTCGATCCGCGCGGTGTCGTTGGGGTGGAGTGCCTCGGCGCGGACCGGATCCACCGCCGTCAGGAAGCGGTGCAGGGCCGGCGCGCCGAGGGTGGCGGTCCAGGCGCGCACCCGCGCCACCACCGCCGGGGGTACCGGTGGCAGCTCGCTCAGCTGGTTCCAGATGCCGCGCAGGTAGAGGCCCGATCCGGTGACCAGCACAGGCTCGCGGCATTCCGAGAGCCAGCGGCGCACCTGTTCGCCGAAATCTTTGGGGTTGGGGCGTTCCGAGAGGGGCAGGACGCCATAACCGAGGTGGGGCACGCCGCCCTGTTCCACCGGACCGGGCTGTCCCGTGCCGATGGCCAGCCCGGCGAGGGCCTGGTAGGGATCCCCGTTCACCACCGTGCCGCCCAGGCGCCGGGCCACGGCCACGGCCAGGGCCGATTTGCCGGAGGCGGTGGGACCGAGGAGGGCGATGGGCATGGGTTCAAAGCTATCAGCTCTTGGCGGTCGGCCCAGGATGGGAACCTGGGTGGGGGTGGGACCACTCATGGACCATGCGCCTGCTCTGCCTCCTCTGCCTCGGCACGGCCCTCCTGGCCCAGACCGCCCATGACCTGCCTGAGCCGGGGCTGGACCGGGTTTTCCTGGCCCGGCTCCTCCCCTCCATTTCCGAAGGCCGGGGGCGCCCCTGGCACCTCTACCGGGAACCTGCCGCCTCAGCCTCCGCCGTGGTGGAGGTGGTGGGCACCCTCACGGCAGAAGAACTCCGGCAGGCCCGGTTCGCCGAATTCCTGACCTGGTTCCAGGCCGATCTCCTCCGGTTCAGGAAGCGGTACCTCGATGGGGGGCCCGATCCATCCCAGGCAGGCCTCCCGCAGGGAGGGCCGGGGCCCACCATGGTGACGCTAGGAGGATCCGCCTTCTGACAGGCCAGGCAGGATCCGCGCCGCCTGATCCCGGGCCAGACGGGCGGCTTCCAGGGCGTGCCGGGCCGCATCCTCCGGCGACTGGCGCGGGGTGAGCAGGGCCTCCAGCTGGCCCCGCAAGCGGAGCGTCGCGCCCTCCGGATCGGGCAGGCGACGCCGAGCCGCAGCCTCGAAGGTGGCCATGAAGCATTGGATGGCTTCGCAGGCGCTGCTGACCACCGCCGCGGCGCTGCGGTGATCCGTGCCCAGGGCCAAGGCGGTGGCCAGGCACCGCAGGCCGTCCTCGAACCGGGCCTGGGGAGTTCCGGCCGGACCGGAGCCGCTCATGGGGTCACCCCCGGTCCGGCGGCACCGGGTAGTCCCCGGTGAAGCAGGCGTAGCAGAAGCCCTGGCCATCGTCGCCCACGCTGCTCTGGAGATCCTCCATGGCGAGGTAGCCGAGGGTGTCGGCCTCCACGAAGGCGGTGATCTCCTCGAGGGACAGGTACGAGGCGATGAGGTGCTGGCGCTTGGGGGTGTCAATGCCGTAGAAGCACGAGTGGGTGGTGGGCGGGCAGGCGATGCGGAGATGCACCTCCTTCGCGCCGGCCTCCCGCACCATCTGCACGATCTTCTTGCTGGTGGTGCCGCGCACGATGCTGTCGTCCACTAGCACCACGCGCTTGCCCGCCAGCAGATGGCGCACGGGGTTCAGCTTCACCTTCACACCGAAGCTGCGGATGGTCTGCTTGGGCTCGATGAAGGTGCGGCCCACGTAGTGGTTGCGGATGATGCCGAAATCGAAGGGGATGCCCGACTGTTCGGAATAGCCCAGGGCCGCGCTCACGCCGCTGTCGGGCACGGGCACCACGAGATCCGCTTCCACGGGATGGCGCAGGGCCAGGAGGCGGCCCATCTCGCGCCGCGCTACCATCACGCTCTGGCCGTAGACCAGGGAATCGGGGCGGGCGAAGTAGATGTGCTCGAACACACACGGTTTCGCCTGGACCTTCGGCAGCGGGAAGTGGGAGCGGGGCTCCGCCCCATTCCGGGGCACCACCACCACCTCGCCCGGTTCCACATCCCGCACGTAGGCGGCGCCCACCAGATCGAAGGCGCAGGTCTCGGAACTGAAGACCGTCGTGCCATTGAGCCGGCCCATGGCCAGGGGGCGGAAACCGTGGGGATCCCGGGCGGCGATGAGGGCCTCCTCGGTGAGGATGAGCAGGGAGTAGGCGCCCTTGGCTTCGCGAAGGGCCGTGACCACGGCCTCCTCCAGCGTGTCCGCCGGGGCGCGGTTGATCAGGGCCAGCAGCACCTCGGAATCGGAGGGGCTGGTGAAGGTGTGGCCGTCCGCGATGAGTCGGGCGCGCAGATCCTCGGTGTTGGTGAGGTTGCCGTTATGGCAGAGGGCCACCTGGCCGAACCGGCCATGGATCAAGAATGGATGAGCCGCCGAAGCAACATTCCCGCCCGTGGTGGAATAGCGGGTGTGGCCGATGGCGGCATCCCCGGGCAGGCTGTCCAGCACGGTTTCGGTGAACACATCCGCCACGTAGCCCTGGGCCTTGTGGAGGTGGAGCCCCGCAGCATCGCGCGAGCAGATCCCCGCGGCCTCCTGGCCCCGGTGCTGGAGGGCATACAGCCCCAGGTAGGTCTGGCGGGCGGCCTCGGCCTGGGGTGCGATCCCGAACACCCCGCACTCGTCCCTGAACGGCATGCAGCCTCCCGCCTTCAGAATACGCCCTCAGCGCACCGATTCAGGCGTGCCTGCGGCGCCTTCGGCGGGGCTGTGGGTCCAGAGGGCGAGGGTGCTCAACAGGGCCGTGCCGTCCTCGGCGGGGGCCAGGGTGTGGGTGCCGCTCAGGCCTTCGAGGTGCAGGTCCATCCGGGCCACATCCCCCTGGGGGAAGCGCACGGTGAAATCGCAGACGGCCAGCAGGTTGGGGGCCACCTCCACGAAGGCGCAGGAGACATCCAGGTTGGGCGGCGTGCGCAGGCTCCACACGGGCAGGCTCCGGGCTCCGAACCTCAGCAGGATGGGTTCGCGGCGGGTCTGGGGCGCGGGCCCAGAAAGGTAGAGCAGGCGTTCCGCCCGGGCCAGCAACAGGGCCTGGGCGTAGGGGGTGCCCTGGTCCCGCTCAGCTTCCAGGCGCCAGGTGCCCATCCCGGGTTTCCGGGCCCGGTGATGACGTCTCGTGCCAGGGCTGGCGTGGAGATCGAAGCGCGTTTCCAGGGGCACCGCGCTGCCGCGCATCCACACCTGGAAGCGGTAGCGGAGGCCGTCCTTCGCGGTGGCGGAAAGGCCCGTGGCCAGGAGGAGGGCAAGGACGGCGGATCGCATCAAGGAACACCTTTCCCTTCGAGCATGCCATCCCATGCGATCCTGGGCCATGCCGCTCTGCTTCGACCTGGACGGAACCCTCGGCCACTTCAGTGCCGGGTTCGTGCTGCTGCGGGAGGCCCTGGGCGAACTCTGGGGGACCGCGCCCACGGCGGAGGAACTGGGGCGATGCGCGGGCTCCACGGACTGGGAGATCGTGGACGAGCTGCACCGGATGCGCTTCGGGGCCGGGCTGACGGAACCGGGCTACGCCGCCTACGAACGGGCCTGCGTGGCCCGCTTCCGCACCACCTTTGGCCCGGGCGGCCTCGCGCCCGCGGCCTATGCCGGCATCCTGGAGGGCCTGCACCTCCTGGCGGCGCGTCACGCCGTGGCGCTGGTTTCCGGCAACGCCCCAGGGCTGCTGGCCTTCAAGGCGGAAGCCCTGGGGGTGGATGCGGCCATCCCCAGGGTGGGCTCCCTGCCCCGCCACGGCCGCGTGGACCTGCTGCGGCGGGCCCTGGCGGAGGGACCGGGGCCGCACCTCTACGTCGGCGACCGCCCCCACGACCTGGCCGCGGCCCGGGCGGCGGGGGTCCCGTTCCTGGCGATCGGGGAGGCCGTGCCCGGCACCCATCCCATCCTCGCGCCCACCGACGGGGCCGAGCGCCTGGTGGCATCGGTGGAAACGCTCCTCGCTACTGGGTGGTGACCACGAAGCCGTTCAGGAAGGCCTGCGTCCTCGGATCGTTTGCATGGCTGGTGATGGCCTGGGCATGGTGGATCCGCCCGGCACGGTAGATGACGATACCTTCGGCCACATCGCCGCTGGCCAGGTTCACGCGGTAGCGGAAGCCCGGGCCCTGACCCGCCGGCAGATCACTCCGGGTGAGGGGGCCCAGGCGATAGGTGAGCCAGTTCTGGAACGTGGTCAGGATCTCCTGGGGGGTGGAGCCGCCCTGGTTCCCGGGCGGCAGATTGCCGACGGAGACGGAAAACGACTCGTCCATGCGGCCCGCGGGGCTCATGGCCAGATCGAACCATTCCATGGTGCCAAAGGGCCCCGGGTCCGTGTGGCGGTGCAGCCTGGGCTCGCCCGGAAAGGTGGCGATGATGCCGAGGTTGGTGTTCACGACGCGTCGGGGCCGCTCGCTGCACCCGAGCAGGGCCGCGATCAGCAGCAGGCCAGTCCAAAGGCGGGTCATGGCGTCTCCCCTTCCTTCATCGGATGGTGCCGTCGGTCAGTTGATTTGCATCAGCGCGGGCCGCGGCCTCCCATTGGATCGCGAGACGGGGATCCCGCACCACGCCCTGCCCTCCGCGGTAGGCATCGGCCAGGGCAAGCATGGCCCCGGCATGGCCCACTTCCGCCGCGCGCCGGAACCACAGCACGGCCGTGAGGTCATCGGCCGGGTGGCCCGCCCTGCCTCGGCGACAGGCCAGACCGAGCCGATAACAGGCCTCCGGATCGCCGTCCTCGGCCCGTTCCCGAAGACGGTCCCGGCCGGTCCGGGGCCCCTCCCGCCGCAGCCGCCAGGCCTGCCGCCCGAGCATCAGGAGCGGCACGGCCAGCAGCAGCAGGGGCAGGTGGTACAGCTGGGAGGAACCCTCCCAGAAGAAGGCCCCCAGGACGAACAGGAAGAAGCCCCCCAGCAGGGCCGCCGCCACGAGCAGGATCGCGCGCCCGCTCCGGTGCGCGACCACCTGGTCCATGCCAGCCTCAAGGTGCGCCATCGCCGCGGCCTGGGCCCGCACCAGGGGATCCGCCGGCGCAGCCGCGTGATGGAGGGGACTGTGCTGGAGCGGCGGATGGGGGGCAAGGCGGGCCGAGGCCTCGGCCCAGATCCGGGCCTGTTCCGGATCCAGCGCCAGCCCGTCGCCACAGGCATAGGCGTGGGCCAGCCAGGCGGCAGCCCGGCCGAAGCCGGCGGCAGCGGAACGCCGGTACCAGGCCTCGGCTTCCAGGGGCGCCGGGGCGCAACCCTGCCCGGTCCGCAGGGCCTCGGCAAGCCGGAAGGCCGCTTCGGGATGCCCCCGCTTCGCCGCGCGGGCCAACCGGTCCACGGCGGCGATCGCCCCGCCCGGACCCAGGCCGCCCTCGAGGTAGACCAGGGCTTCCTGGAACAGGGGCTCCGCGCCGCCTTCGCGACAGGCTTGCTCCAGGCACCACCACCCCATGGCAGGGTGATGGGCCTGCCGGGTCCAGTGCAGCCACAGCGCCTGGGGATCCGGCGCGAACCAGGCCACCCAGCGGCGCAGCCCGCGTTCCAGGAAGGCGAGGGGGGGCGTGGTGGCCTTGGCCAGGACCCCCACGAACGCAGCCACGAAGAACAGCCAGGCCACGAGGATCAGAATCCAGCGCCAGGCTTCGGCGAGCCCGGTGAAGGGCGTGGCGTACAGCAGGAAGGGGGCCAGCAGCAGTGCCAGCAACCCCGCCAGGGGCCCGGCCCAGAGGCGCAGGCCGGTGACCGGCGGGCGGGCACGGGCCCCGGGGCCCATCTCAGTGCGCCTTCAGGGCTTCATCCAGGGCCCGCTTGGCCATGCCCTCGCCGTAGCCGGACCAGCGCTGGATCAGCCGCCCCTGGCGATCCACCACGATGCTGGTGGGAATGCCGGTGATCGGGCCGAAGGCATCCAGCGCCTTGGGGCCATCGGGCACAAAGGCGGTAAGGCCCAGCTCGGGATGCTTGGCCAGAAAGGGCTTCACATCATCCCAGCCGCCATTGTCCACGGAGATGGGCACCACCACGTAGCTGGCATTCTCCGCATGCTGGAGCTGGGCCACTTCGGGCAGGGACTTGCGGCAGGGCGGGCACCAGGTGGCCCAGACATCCACCAGCACCACCTTGCCCTGGAACTCCGCCAGGGTATGGCGCTGGCCCTGCGCGTCCACGAAGGCGACGGAACGGACATCCGTGCCTGCGCTGGCCCCGTTGGCAGGGTGAAGGGTCCGGAGCAGGACCGTGCCCCCCAGCAGCAGCCCCCCAGCCACCAGCGCGACCGCGGCGATGGTACGCCAGGACGATTGGGAATCGGGGGGTTCGGCCATGGTGCATCTCCTCGGGATCGCCGGGCGGGGTCCGCAGGCTACCAGGGTAGACGATCCTGGCGCCCCGGACGCAACGAGGCCCCCGGGTGGGGGCCTCGTAACGGGACCGACCTGCGTTCCTGGCTAGTCTTCCCGCTCCGCGCGATTGAAGGCGTCCGCGAGGGTGGCCTTCTTGAACTCGGGCTGGCGGGCCTTGGCGGCTTCCAGGTCGCCCCGTTCCTGATCCTGCTCCAGCTGCTTGACGGAGAGGCCGATGCGGCGCTCGGTGGGATCGAGCTTCACGATCTTCATCGTGAGGTCCTGGCCGGCGGAGAACTCCTTCTGGATGTCCTCCACGCGCTTCCGCGAGAGTTCGGAGACATGCACCAGGCCCTCGATGCCATCGCCGAGATCCACGAAGGCGCCGAAATCGGTCAGGCGGGCGATCTTGCCGGTGAGGACATCGCCCACATTGTGCTTGTCGAAGAAGATCTCCCAGACATTGGGCTCCATCTGCTTCACGCCGAGGCTCATGCGCTGGGCCAGAGGATCCAGGCTCAGCACCTTCGCGGTGACCTGGTCGCCCTTCTTCACGATCTCGCCGGGGTGCTTGATCTTCTTGGTCCAGCTGAAGTCGGACACATGGATCAGCCCGTCAATGCCCTCTTCCAGCTCGATGAAGGCACCGAACTCCGTGATGTTGCGCACGGTGCCCGTGACAATCTGGCCGGGCTGGTACTTCTCGGCGATGGCCATCCAGGGATTCGGGGTGATCTGCTTCATGCCGAGGCTGATGCGGCGGTTCTCGGAATCCACCTGCAGGATGACGGCTTCCACCTGGTCGCCCAGGTTGACCATGCCCTTGGCGGACTTGACCTTCTTGGTCCAGCTCATCTCAGAGACATGCACCAGGCCCTCGATGCCGGGCTCCAGTTCCACGAAGGCGCCGTAGTCGGTGATGGACACCACCTTGCCCTTGACGGTGGCCTGGATGGGATAGCGCTCTTCCACCGAGAACCAGGGATCCGGGAATTTCTGCTTGTAGCCGAGGCTGACGCGCTCGGTGTCCTTGTCGTACTTGAGGACGGCCACCTCGACCTTGTCGCCCACCTGGAACATCTCGGAGGGGTGGTTCAGCCGGCCCCAGCTCATGTCGGTGATGTGCAGCAGGCCGTCCACGCCGCCCAGGTCCACGAAGGCACCATATTCGGTGATGTTCTTAATGGCGCCCTCGACCAGCTTGCCTTCCTCGAGGCCCGCCAGGGTCTCTTCCTTCAGGCTCGCGTTGATGGTCTCGAGGAACAGCTTGCGGGACAGCACGATGTTGCCCCGGCGGCGGTTGACCTTGATGACCTTCATGTCGAAGGACTTGCCAAGGTAGGGATCCAGGTTGCGGACGGGCTTCATGTCCACCTGGCTGCCGGGCAGGAAGGCCCGGATGCCGATGTCCACGGCCAGGCCACCCTTGACCTTCTCCAGCACGGTGCCATGCACGGTCATGTTGGAACGGAAGGCCTTCTCGACCTCGTCCCAGATCTTCATCTTCTCGGCGCGCTCGCGGCTGAGGCGCACGTTGCCGTGGGCATCCTCGAGCATCTCGAGCAGCACTTCCACCACTTCACCCACCTGCACGCCCTGCGTGCCATCGGGGTTGTTGAACTCATCCAGGTTGACGGTGCCCGAGCCCTTGTAGCCGATGTCCACGATGACATCCTTGCCGCGGATCTCCACGACCACACCCCGGACCACTTCCTCCTCGCGAAGGCCGCGGGTCTCGCCTTGCAGGGCCGCCATGAACTCCTGGCTCTCCTCCGTGTCGTCCATGAAATCCGGATCGAGCACGGTGATGCGGCCCATCTGCTTGGGACCATTCCCCTTGATGATTGCTTCTAGCTTGGACATGAAGTCCACCTCGTTTGGTTGCGCCCACTCTCTGGCGGTGCGCTGGAATCCCGGCACACGAAGTCCGGCAGAACGGACAGACTACCCTGGAAGCGGGCAGGAGGCCAGGAAATGAATGCACAGGGAGGGCATCGCAGGGCTGAACCATGTGCCTGATCGCGGTCCGCTGGCAGCCGGAGGCACCGGAGCCGCTGCTCCTTCTGGGAAACCGGGATGAGGTCTACGACCGCCCTGCCGCGCCGTTGGCGTGGTGGGACGACCGCGCCATCCTCGCGGGCCGGGATCTCCGCGCCGGCGGCACCTGGCTGGGCATGACGCGACAGGGGCGGTGCGCCGCGCTCACCAACTTCCGGCAGCCCGCGGCCTCCCGGCCGGACGCGCCGTCGCGGGGCGCGCTGCCCGTGCAGGCCCTCGCCTCATCTGAGCCCGCATCGGCCTTCCTGGAGGCACTGCGCCCGGACGCGGCCCGCCACAACCCCTTCAACCTGCTCCTCTACGATGGCCGGGAGCTGCTGGGCTACCAGAGCCGGGATGACCGGATGCTCCACCTGGCCCCCGGCCTCCACCTCCTTTCCAACGGGGATTTCAATGCGCCCTGGCCCAAGGCGGAGGCCCTGCGGGCGGCCCTGGCCGACGCCCCGGAGGACGACGCGGCCCTGCTGAAGCTGCTGGAGGATGACCGCGGGTTCGAGGATGCGCATCTGCCGCATACCGGGGTGCCCCTGCCCTGGGAGCGAGCGCTGGCCCCGATCTTCATTCGCACGCCGACCTATGGCACCCGCGCCTCCACCCTGGTCCGGATCGGACGCGCCGACGTACGGGTGGTGGAGCAGGGGTTCGGTCCGGAGGGCCCCCTGGCGCGCACGGAGATCGCCTTCTTCCGGCAGGATCCGCAAGGAGCCTAAGATAGGCCGCATGGCCCACCCAGATCCTGCCTCAAGCCTTCCGTTCCAGCCCGCGGCCTGCCTGTCTTTGGCCGCACTGCTCGCGCTCGGCCCCGTCGCCCAGGCGGGCACACCGGACCGGGCGCGCTGGCAGCGCGAGGCGCAGGCCGTCACGATCACCCGCGACGACTGGGGCATCGCGCATGTCCATGGCCGGACCGACGCCGACGCGGTGTTCGGCATGGCCTACGCGCAGGCGGAGGACGACTTCAACCGGGTCGAGACCAACTACCTCAACGCGCTGGGCCGACTCGCCGAGGCCGTGGGCCCCTCCGCGATCTGGCGGGACCTGCGGATGAAGCTGTTCATCAACCCGGTCGAACTGAAGCGCCTCTATGCCCAGAGCCCCGCCTGGCTCCAGTCCCTGATGCAGGCCTGGGCCGATGGGCTGAACGACTACCTCGCCACCCATCCCAGCGTGCATCCGCGGGTCCTCACCCATTTTGAGCCGTGGATGGCCCTCAGCTTCACCGAAGGCAGCATCGGCGGCGACATCGAGCGGGTGTCGCTCCCCGGGCTCGCAGCCTTCTACGGCCACGGCGCCCCGGCGATCGCGCAGGCGGAGACACCCTCAAGCTGGCGCGAGCCCTCCGGCTCGAACGGCATCGCCCTCGCGCCAGCACTCACCGCCGACGGCCACGCGCTGCTGCTGATCAATCCGCACACCTCCTTCTTCTTCCGGTCGGAACTGCAGATGTCCAGCGACGAGGGCCTGGACGCCTACGGCGCAGTCACCTGGGGGCAGTTCTTCATCTACCAGGGCTTCAACCGCCATGTCGGCTGGATGCACACCTCCACCGGCGCCGATGTGGTGGACGAATTCGCCGAGACGATCGTCCCGAAGGACGGCCGCCTGTTCTACCGCTATGGAAAGGAACTGCGGCCGGTCACCCCGCGCGTGATCACGGTGTCCTATCGCGCGGGGAACGGCTCGATGGCCGAACGGAGCTTCACCGTCTATGCGACCCATCACGGCCCCATCGTGCGCGCCGAGAACGGCAAGTGGATCGCGATCGCCCTGATGAACCGCCCCCTCCCGGCCCTCGAACAGAGCTGGCTGCGCACCAAGACCACCGACTACGCCAGCTACATGAAGGTGGCCGAGCTGAAGGCCAATTCGTCGAACAACACGATCTTCGCCGACGACAAGGGCGAGATCGCCTACCTCCACCCGCAGTTCATCCCCCGGCGCGATGACCGCTTCGACTACACGAAACCCGTGGATGGGAGCGATCCGGCCACCGACTGGAAGGGGCTCCACGCCCTCGACGAGGCACCGCACCTGCTCAATCCGCCGAACGGCTGGATCATGAACACCAACGACTGGCCCTACTCCGCCGCCGGGCCCTTCAGCCCGAAGCCCGCGGACTATCCGCGCTACATGGACAGCGTCGGCGAGAACCCGCGCGGCCTCCACGCCACCCGCCTGCTGACCGGCCAGCGGGACTTCACGCTGTCCTCGCTGATCACCACCGCGTTCGATTCCTACCTGCCGGCCTTCGCGCAGCTGATCCCCGTACTCGTGTCCGACTACGATGCGCTCCCCGCCGGTGATCCCCTCCGATCCCGGCTGGCGGGCCCGATCGCGCTCCTGCGGGGCTGGGACGAGCGCTGGGGCATCGCCTCGATGCCGACCACGCTGGCCGTGTTCTGGGGCGACACGCTGTGGGACGAGGTCAGCGCCGCTGCGGCCGCCAAGAACGTGTCGGTCTATGACGACATGGCCGGTCCGGCGGGCCCGAAGGCGCGCCTGGGGGCACTGGTCGAGGCCTGCGACCGCCTCCAGAAGGACTTCGGCAGCTGGGGGGTTCCCTGGGGCGAGGTCAACCGCTTCCAGCGCCTCACGGGCGCCCTGGTCCAGCCCTTCGACGATGCGAAGCCCAGCCTTCCGGTGCCCTTCACCTCCTCCCGCTGGGGCTCGCTGGCCTCCTTCGGCGCGCACCGCTGGCCTGGGACGAAGCGGTACTACGGCACCAGCGGCAACAGCTTCGTCGCAGTGGTCGAGTTCGGCCCCCGGGTTCGCGCCCGCGCCATCACCGCCGGTGGCGAAAGCGGCCACCCGGGGTCACCCCATTTCAACGACGAGGCCGAGCGCTACACCACCGGCGATCTGCGGACGGTCTATTTCTGGCCCGAGCAGCTCAAGGGGCACACCGAGCGCGTCTATCACCCCGGTTCCTGAGTCTTCGTCCCCGCGCGGTCGCCGCGCACGACGAGCACGGGGCAGTTGGCGTGGTGGGCCACCAGGCGCAAGTGGAGATCCTTCGCCAGCCCGGCGGCGCACACCAGGGCCTGGTGGCTTGCGGGCGAGAAATCAATCCCGACGAGAATGCGGCGGAACATGACGACCTACCCATCTTCTTTAAGGGTAGGCCCGGAAACGGATCTACTCCGAAATTGAAGGGGCGAAGTGGTATTTTTAAAGTCCAATCAAACAAACAGAGAGCTAAAACACCGACCATCCGGTCCGCGTCGTGAAGCGGTCCAGGGCCTCGACGCCGGCCACGCTGTTGCCGTGGGCGTCCAGGGCGGGGCTCCACACGCAAAGGACGCCGCGCTCGGGCAGCACGGCCAGGATGCCGCCGCCCACGCCGCTCTTGCCGGGCAGGCCCACGCGGTACGCGAAGTCGCCAGCGGCATCGTACGTCCCGCAGGTGAGCATGATCGCGTTGATGCGCTTGGCCTCGCTGCGGGTGAGCAGGCGGTCGCCGTCGGCCCGCAGGCCGTGGTTGGCCAGGAAGAGGCCGGCCCGGGCCAGGTCCGCGCAGCTCATGCAGAGGGCGCACTGGCGGACGTAGTGGTCCAGCACGCGCTCGACGGGGTTCTCCAGGTTCCCGCAGCTGGCCATGAAGTGGGCCAGCGCCGCGTTGCGGTGGCCGTGGGCGGCCTCCGACGCGGCCACCTCGGCGTCCACTTCCACCCCGGGGTTGCCGCTCTCCTCCCGCAGGAAGGTCCGCAGGGTGCCCAGGGAATCGCCCGTGAGGCTCAGCAGCCGGTCAATGAGGATGAGGGCGCCGGCGTTGATGAAGGGGTTGCGCGGGATGCCCTTCTCATACTCGAGCTGCACGAGTGAGTTGAAGGGGTTGCCGGAGGGCTCGCGGCCCACGCGGCGCCACAGCGCCTCCCCGTCCCGGGCCAGCACCAGGGCCAGGGAGAAGGCCTTGGAGACGCTCTGGATGGAGAAGGGCGCCTGCCAGTCGCCGCTGCCCAGGATCCGGCCGTCCATGGTGGCGAGGGCGATCCCGAAGCGCGTGGGATCCACCGCCGCCAGGGCCGGGATGTAGTCTGCCACCCGGCCCTGGGCCGCGAAGGGCGCGGATTCCGCCGCGAGATCATCAAGGAGGGCCTGGAGATCCATGGGACGAGCATCCCACACCCGGGCGGCCCTGGATGGCGGGCGGCGCATCCAGGGCTTGAGCCTGGCGGCGGGGGGCGCCAGAATCACCCTCACTTCTTACCAGGAGGGTCCATGACCATCAGGGGCAACGTCGCACTCGTCACCGGCGCAAGCCGCGGCATTGGCGCCGCCATCGCCCGGTCCCTGGCGGCCCAGGGCGCCTCGGTGGCCGTCAACTACCACGCTTCGGAAGCGGCGGCGCAGGGCGTGGTGGCCGATATCCGCCAGGCGGGAGGCCGGGCCCTGGCCGTGAAAGGCGATGCCCGGGACCGGGGCCAGATCGAGGCCATGGCCGCCACGGTGAAAGCCGAACTCGGCCCCATCGGCCTCCTGGTGCTGAACGCGTCCATTGGCTTCCCCATGAAGGGCTTCCTCGAGTACCCCTGGGAGGCCTTCGAAGCGAAACTGATGGGCGAAATGAGCGCGGCCTTCCACGGCTGCCGGGCTGTGGTGCCCCAGATGCTCGAACGGAAGGGCGGTTCCATCGTGGCCATCACCAGCGGACTGGCCCGCAATCCCGGCTGGGGGTTCTGCGCCCACAGCGCGGCAAAGGGGGCGCTGGAGGGCTTCGTGCGGGCCCTGGCCTTCGAACTGGGCCCCATGGGCATCCGCGTGAACGCCGTGGCCCCTGGCCTCACCCTCACGGACGCCACCGTCCACCTGCCCGAGAAGCACAAGCAGGCCGCGGCCGAACACACGCCCCTGCGCCGGAACGGCCAGGCCGAGGATGTGGCCGAGGCCGTGACGGGCCTGCTTCAGACCGGATTCGTCACCGGCGCCACCTTGCCCGTCAACGGCGGCGGCTACATCTTCTAGGCCCCCATCCCCCGGAGGCAGGCATGAACCACGTGGTGGCGCACTACCTGGACGGCCGGCTGCTCAAAGGCGTGACCGGCGATTTTTCTCCCGCCAAGGACAGTTTCCACGTGGTTCCCGGCGATGGGGCCCGCCCCGTGGAGGTCCGCGCGACCCAGCTGAAGGCCCTGTTCTTCGTGAAGGACCTGCAGGGCAACCCCGGCCACCTGGAGAAGGGCGCCTTCGATCCCGCCCACCCCACGCCGGGGCGCAAGCTCATGGTGACCTTCCAGGACGGTGAGCACCTGGTGGGCGCCACCCAGGGCTATCAGCCTGGACGCCCGGGGTTCTTCATGGTTCCGGCCGATTCGGAATCCAACATCGAACGCTGCTACGTGGTGGCCGGGGCCCTGAAAACCATCGCGTTCCTCTGACGGAGTTTTGTGTCGGACACGCGATGGCCACCCGCGCAAGGGTGGCCATCGCATACCCCGGACTTTCCCTCAGTAGCGGTAGTGATCCGCCTTGTAGGGCCCCTCCACCGGCACGCCGATGTACGAGGCCTGCTCCGGCCGGAGGGCGCTGAGCTTCGCATTGAGGGTCTGCAACTGGAGCCGCGCCACCTGCTCATCCAGGTGCTTGGGCAGGGTGTAGACGCCGATGGCGTACTGCCCCTGCTTCGTCCAGAGTTCGATCTGCGCCAGCGTCTGGTTGGCGAAGCTGCTGCTCATCACGTAGCTGGGGTGGCCCGTGCCGCAGCCCAGGTTCACCAGGCGCCCCTTGGCCAGCAGGATGATGCGGTGGCCATCCGGGAAGATCACGTGATCCACCTGCGGCTTGATCTCCTCCCAGGGGTACTGCTCCAGGCTGGCGACATCAATCTCGCTGTCGAAATGGCCGATGTTGCACACGATGGCGTTGTGCTTCATGGCCTGCATGTGGGCATGGGTGATGACGCGCAGGTTGCCGGTGGCGGTGACGAAGATGTCCGCCAACGCGGCCGCTTCGTCCATCGTCACCACGCGGTAGCCCTCCATGGCGGCCTGGAGCGCGCAGATGGGATCAATTTCCGTGACCCACACCTGGGCGCTGAGCGCCTTCAGGGCCTGGGCGCAGCCCTTGCCCACGTCGCCGTAGCCGCAGACAACGGCGATCTTGCCGGCGACCATCACATCGGTGGCCCGCTTGATGGCATCCACCAGGGATTCGCGGCAGCCGTAGAGGTTGTCGAACTTGCTCTTGGTGACGCTGTCGTTGACGTTGATGGCGGGGAACTTCAGCTCGCCCTTCTTCGCCATCTCGTAGAGCCGGTGGACCCCCGTGGTGGTCTCCTCCGTCACGCCCTTCACCAGCCCCAGCTGCCGTTCGTACCACCCTGGATCCACCGCCAGACGCGCGCGGATGGCGGCGAACAGCACGCGGGCCTCCTCGCTGTCCGGATGGTCGAGCACGGAAGGATCCTTCGCGGCCCGGGCGCCCAGGTGAAGCAGCAGCGTGGCATCGCCGCCATCATCGAGGATCATGTTCGCGCCATCCTCGAAATCGAAGATGCGATGCGTGAACGCCCAGTACTGCTCCAGCGTCTCGCCCTTGATGGCAAAGACCGGCGTGCCGCCCGCGGCGATGGCGGCGGCGGCGTGATCCTGGGTGCTGAAGATGTTGCAGCTCGCCCAGCGCACCTCGGCGCCCAGGGCCTTCAGCGTCTCGATCAGCACGGCGGTCTGGATGGTCATGTGCAGGGAACCCGCGATGCGCGCGCCCTTCAGGGGCTGCTTCGCGGCATACTCGCGCCGGATGGCCATCAGGGCGGGCATTTCCCCTTCGGCGATGGCGATCTCCCGGCGGCCCCAGGGGGCCAGGGAAAGATCGGCGATGACAGGGTCAGCGGTGGCGACGGTCATGGGACCTCCTCGTGAGCCGGGACAGTGAGGTAAACCCACCTCGTCGTCCCCTGCAGGGTTGAGGTGAGCGCCGTTCCTGGAAGGTTGGGTCCGAGCCTGGGATCCCGCACAGCCGTTCCGGCGGGTCCTGCAGCGCTCCTCGGAACCTTCAGGATAATCCACCCGGCCTTGAATCGGGCGGCAGGAATGCCACAGTGGGGGCCATCACAGCGCTCTTAAAAATATGTCACTTTTTATCAATTTTTATTTTTATGATTACATAATATAAATATTGAATTAATTTTATTTATTGAATTATTTAAATAATATGTCATAAATTAAGGTCACATTTTTTGTTAATATTTTTGTTAAATAGCTAAATCATTCAATTTAAAACATTGGCACAACATTCGATCTATTGAGGTCGCCTGAAAGGAGGCGACGATGATCAAACCCCTCACCACCCTGGCCTTGGCGGCTGCCCTGGCCTTCCCACTTGTTGCGGCCGGCAAGACCCCCCGCCAGCCCCAACATCCCATCAACCTCAACACCGCCACGGTGACGGAGCTGATGCAGCTCCCCCGTGTCGGCCAGAAGACCGCCGAGCGCATCGTAGCCTTCAGAAAGGAGCACGGAGGCTTCCAGCGCCCGGAAGAACTGATGAACGTGAAAGGCATCGGCGAGAAGGCCTACGCGCGGATCAAGCCCTTCCTCGCCGCCGCCCTTCCACCCGCTTCAGCGGCCCGGTAGGAGACGGGCATGGCTACCGGCCTGTTCCGCCTCCCCTCCGGCGCAGGCCGGTCCCTCCAGCGCGGACACTCCCTGCTAGAACTCACGGTCGTGATGGGTGTCTCTGGTCTCCTGTCCCTGGCGGGTCTGAGCGGCCTCGATGCCGGCCGCCTGGAACTGGACGCTGCCCAGCAGGAACTGGTGGAAAGCCTAGACCAGGCCTTCGTCCTGGCCCGGGCCCGGGGTACCAACATCACCCTGGGCCTCGCCTCGGGGAACGATCCCAACCATCTGCCAATCCACCTGGGACGTCACGTGAAATGGGGAAAACCCGCCCGCGTTCCCCTGCCGCCCGGTATGAAGGATCCCGCCCGGGCCGATACCCGGGGCGAGGCCCATCCGACTATCACCGTGACCCCCCGGCGCACCGCCACCGCCAGCCTCTGGTTCCTGAACGACGGCAGGGATGTCCTCTGCATGCGGCTCTCCAACCATGGGCGGATCCATCTGCTTCGATGGTCCAGCAGCCTCCGGCGCTGGAAGCGGGTGTGAAGGCGATGGCCCCCCTCGTGCCGCCCCACGGGGTGTCCCGGCCAAGCCGGGACACCCCGTCAGAATGGAGATCCCATGCGCATCCTTGATCTTTCGCCCGATCAGCGCCCCCGCGAACGCCTGCTGGCCGGCCACGGCGAAACCTTGGCGGACGCGGATCTGCTGGCCCTGCTGTGGGGCACGGGCCGCCAGGGGCAGAGCGCGGTGGAACTGGCCCAGACGCTGCTTGGCCGCACCGGCGGGCTGGCAGGTCTCCTGGGACTCGGCCTCCAGGATTGGCTGGATCAGCCGGGCCTCGGACCCGCGAAGGCGGGCCAGCTCTGGGCCGCGATGGAGCTGGCCCGGCGCAGCCACCGGAGCGCGGAGCGCCCCCGCATCACCAGCCCCAGGGCAGCGGGCGACTACCTGATCCCCCGGGCCCAGGGCTGGACCGAAGAGCGCTTCGGCCTGCTGGCCCTGAACGCCAAGGGTGAGCTCCTGGCCGAACGCATCCTCAGCCAGGGCACGGCCACGGCCACCCTCATCAGCCCGCGGGAGTTCTTTCGCGAGGCCCTGCGCTATGGCGCCACCACCGCCCTGGCCTTCCACAACCATCCCAGCGGCGATCCCACCCCAAGCCGGGAAGATATCCAGCTCACCCGCCGCCTCCAGGCCGCGGGGGATTCCCTCGGCGTACCCCTGGCCGATCACCTCATCCTCGGCAGCGACCGTTGGCACAGCTTCCGGGCAGCGGAAGGCTGGGACCAGCGGGGGTGACCCTGCGCCTCAGGGCTGGAGGGTCCGGGCCCGCCACACGCTGGGGGCCAGGCCCGTGGCCTTCCGGAAGGCCCGGCTGAAATAGGCCGGGGAGGAGAAGCCGAGGTCCGCGGCGATGGTGCTGACGGGCGCCTCCGTATCCGAAAGGAGTTCACAGGCCCGCTCCAGACGCTGCCGCATGCGGAACTCCTGCGGAGCCATGCCCGTCTGCGCCCGGAAGCAGCGGCGGAACCAGGTCTCGCTCACCCCCAGTTCCTCCACCAGGCCAGCCAATCCGTGGGGCTCCCCCCCGGATTCCGACAGCCGCCGCTGGGCCTCCTGCACAAGGCGCGCCTGGGGGCCCGCGGGGAGACTCCGGGTGGCCAGTTCCAGCCGGGCCAGCAGGTGGCCCAGGGCCCCGGCCATGAGACGGGAGGCCTCTGGCGGACGGTTGCGCGCCAGTTCCACGAGCCGAGCCACCAGCCCCAGCAGCCCCTCGTCGAACCCCGGCCGGAGCACCCGTGGCAGCGGCGCGAAGAACCCCGCCTCGAGCCAGCGGTCCATCTGCCAACCCCTGAAATCCACTTGATGCACGCGGCAGCCCCGCGCTGGATCGGGCAGGAACCGGTGGCCCGCCTCCGAGGCGGCCAGGACAACATCGCCCGCTTCCAGGCGCATCCTGCGGCGGCCACCCGTGGCCAGGGTGGCGCCGCCCCGCACCACGAACAGGAGGCGCCAACCGGGGACCGGCCCCCCGAGCGGCTGGTCCGAGGAGGCCAGGGCCGACACGTACAAGCCCCAGGCCTCATCCTGGGAGGAGGGGGCCATCCTCCAGAGGTTTGGTGGGACTTTGGACAAGGTAGGCTCCAGGGCCACCAGTCTCGAAGCCCGTGCCGAAAAGGTCAAATCCCGGCCCGGATCTTCCGGCTGTCCGGGAGGGCCCGGAGCTTCCTATCCTGGCGCATCCCCCGGAGCCGACATGCGTCAAGCCCTTCTGCGCCTGAAGCAGTACCTGCTCTCCGGCGTCTCCCATGTCATCCCGTTCGTGGCCTGCGGCGGCATCCTCATCGCCCTGGCCATCGCCCTGGCCCCCATGAAGCCCGGCCTGGGGCCCGACTTCAGCCAGGCCCCGCACCTGAAGCTGCTCCTCGACATCGGCAGCGCCGCCTTCGCGCTGGTGGTGCCGGTCCTGGCGGGCTATATCGCCTATGGGATGGCCGACCGCCCTGGCCTCGTGCCCGGCATGGTGGGCGGGTTCGTGGCCAATACCGTGGGCGCGGGCTTCCTCGGCGGCATCGTGGCGGGCCTCCTGGCGGGCTGGGCCGTGCTGCTCATCCGGAAGCTCCCTGTGCCCCGGATGCTGCGACCCATCATGCCCATCCTCGTCATCCCGGTGCTTGCCTCCCTGGTCGTGGGCGGATTGATGTACACCCTGCTCGGCGGTCCCATCAAAGACCTCATGGCCTTCCTCGCCCACGGACTGGCCACCCTGGGCCATGGCAACCAGGTGCTACTCGGCCTGGTGCTGGGCGCCATGATCGCCTTCGACATGGGCGGACCGGTGAACAAGGCCGCGTTCTTTTTCGGGGTTGCGATGATCAAGGAGGGCAACCTCGCGGTCATGGGCGCCTGCGCGGCCGCCATCTGCATTCCGCCCCTGGGCCTGGGCTTGGCCACGTTGCTGGCGCCCTCGCGGTGGACGGACCAGGAACGGGAATCCGGGCTCGCGGCCCTGGCCATGGGCTGCATCGGCATTACCGAAGGCGCCATCCCCTTCGCCGCGGCGGACCCCCTGCGCGTGATCCCCACCATCATGGGCGGCTCCGCCGTGGGGGCGGCCCTCGCCATGCTCGGCGGCGTGGGCGACCACGCGCCCCATGGCGGCCTCATCGTGCTGCCCGTGGTGGATCACCGGCTCTGGTACCTGCTCTCCATCGCGACCGGCGTGCTCGCGGTCGCCGTGGCCATGAACCTTCAGCGCCGGCGCGCCCCCCGAAAGGAATCCGCATGAAGATCCTCGCCATCACCGCCTGCCCCACGGGCATCGCCCACACCTACATGGCCGCCGAGCAGCTGGAGCGGGTCGGCCAGCAGCTGGGCCACACCGTGAAGGTGGAGACGCAGGGCGCCATGGGCATCGAGAACCGCCTCACAGAGGCCGACGTGGCGGGTGCCGATGCCCTCATCCTCGCCGCGGACGTGGCCATCGAAGGCCGGGACCGCTTCGCGGGCATCGCGAAGGTCGTGGAAGTCCCGGTTCAGCTCGCCATCCGGCATCCCGCCGACGTCTTCGCCCGGCTCGGCGCCTGATGCCCCACCTGGACCTGGCCTTCCCCCTCGCTGGAGGACTGCACGCGCGCCCTGCTGCCGCGCTGCGGGAGCGGGCCCTGGCGCACCGGGCGGAACTGTCCTGGACGAACCACCGCACGGGCCGCACGGCCTCGCTTCGGAATGTACTGGACCTGCTGGCCACCGAAACGCGCCTGGAGGATCCCTGCCGCCTCTCCGCCACCGGACCTGACGCCGAGGCCGCCTGCCGGGATCTCGGGGCCTTCCTGGCGGGCCCCTTCCGCGCCACCGACGCCGTGGAGCCCAGCGCATCGGCCTGCGCCGGTCCAGGCGTCCCGCGCCTCCTGGCGCGCCTGGGCTGCCCCTGGTGGCCGGCCGTTCCCGTCGCCTCCGGCCTCGGCGAGGGCCCCGTCCGGGTACTCGCCGATTCCGACGAGAGCCCAGATCGAGGCGTGGCCTCCGGGGATCGTGAGGCGGAGGTCCGGCGGCTCCGGACGGCCCTGGAGCGGCTGGGCGCCACCCTGGAGGCGGAGGCGGCCCGGGCCGCCCATCCCGCCCAGCGGGCCATCCTCCACGTCCACGGCGCCATGCTGGCCGATGAGGGCTGGACGGCGGCGATGGTGCGCGCCATCCGCGAGGCCGGCTTGAGCGCCGGGGCCGCCATTGCCCGGGCCACGGACGCCACCGCCACCGCCCTGGCCGGGGCCGGGGAGGCCCTGCTGCGCGCCCGGGCCCTGGATCTGCGCGGTCTAGGTCACCGGCTTCGCACCCTGCTGGACGGTCCTCCGGAACCTGCGGCCGGCCTCGAGGCCCCGGGCGTGCTCGTGGCCGACCTGCTGACACCCACCGCCTTCCTCGCCCTGGACCCCAGCCGCCTGCGGGCCCTGGTGCTGGGCGAGGGGAGTGCCACCTCCCACACCGCCATCCTGGCCCGTTCCTTCGGCATCCCCTGCGTCGCGCTTCCGCCCGCACGCCTCGCCGCGGTGCGGCCGGGCCAGCCCCTCCTGGTGGATGGCCATCGGGGGCTCGTGGTGCCCGACCCGCCCCCGGAGCTGTCGGCCTGCCTGCGGGTGGAGCAGCAGGGCCGCGAGACGCGGGCGGCGGCGTGGGCGGCGCTCGCCCGGCGCCCGGCCGCCACCGCCGATGGGACGCCCGTGAAGATCCTCGCCAACGTGGCCGGCGCGGAGGAGGCTGCCCGGGCCTTCGAGCTGGGCGCCGACGGGATCGGACTCTTCCGCACCGAGCTGCGCTTCCTGGGCCGGGAAGCCCCACCGACCGAGGACGAGCAGATGGAGGCCTACGCCGCCGTCCTGCGGGCCGCGGGCGACCGTCCCGTCGTGCTGCGGCTCCTGGATGCCGGGGGCGACAAGCCCCTGCCCTTCCTCCCGCTGCCTCCGGAGGCCAACCCCTTCCTGGGACGCCGGGGGGTGCGCTGGTATGCGGGCCACGCGGACCTCATCCGAACCCAGGTGCGGGCCGCCCTCCGCGCCGCCCCGGCGGGGAATCTCCGGTTGATGGTCCCCCTGGTGACGGACCCCGGAGAGCTGCGCTGGGTGCAGGCGCTCATCCAGGCCTGCGCCACGGGCCTGGGCCGATCGGACCCACTGCCCGGGCTCGGCATGATGGTGGAGATCCCCGCCACGGCGCTGTGCCTGGAGCCCTTCGCCGACGCCGCCTTCTTCAGCGTCGGCACCAACGACCTGCTGCAGTACCTCTTTGCCGAGGATCGCGGGGATCCCACCCTGGGCGGCCCCGCCCGGGCCTGGCATCCAGCCACCCTCCGCCTGCTCGGGGCCGTGGCCCACACGGCGCGAGCCCTGGGGCGGGAGGTCAGCCTCTGCGGCGAGGCCGCGGCCGATCCCCGCCTGCTCCCCCTGTTTCTCGGCCTCGGCTTCACGGCCTTCAGCGCCGCGCCCCAGGCCATCCCCGCCCTCAAGGCCGCCGTGGCGGGCCTCGATCTGGCCTCCTGCCGCGCGCTTGCCGAAGCGGCACTGCGGACCGGCACCTCCGCGGAGGTCTCCGCCCTCCTCGACCACCCGGCGCCCCGCGCAGATCTGCCCCTGGCCGCGCCGGACCTGGTGGTCCTGGACGAAGCCTGCGCGACGAAGGAGGAGGCCATCCGCCGGCTCGTGGAGCGGCTGGCCTGCACGGGCCGGGCCCCGGATCCGGATGCCCTGGAGGCGGCCGTGTGGGCTCGGGAAGATGCCCATCCCACCGGCATCGGCTTCGGCGTGGCCGTTCCCCACGGCAGGGCCGCCGGAGCCCGCGGGCTGGCCCTGCTCCGCCTCCAGGACGGCCTCGACTGGGGCACCGGTGACGGCGAGGCCGTACGCCTGGTGATCCTGCTTGCTGGCGGCGATGACGAGGCCCACCTCCGCACCTTCGCCGCCCTGGCCCGGCGGCTGATGGATCCCGCCTTCCGCGCGGGGCTGATGACGGCCCCTTCCGCCGAAGCGCTGATCCGGCTCCTTCCCGACGACCTCACCCGGTGACCCTTCCCCCACCCGCAGGAGTTCCCATGCGACAAGCCCTCCGAACCGCCGGCCTCACCGCCCTGGCCAGCCTCCTCGCGGCCGGCACGCCTCCACCCGCAGCGCCCCTCGACCTCACCCGCGACCGCGCGCTCTTCGTGGTGAACTACTCCCACCTGGATACGGAGTGGCGGTGGTCCTATCCGCTGGTGGTCCGGCGCATGCTGCGCGACACGCTGTACGACAACTTCAACCTCATGGAGCAATGGCCGGGCTACGTCTTCAACTGGACGGGCGCCGGGCGCTACCAGCTGTTCCAGGAGTACTACCCGGAGGAGTTCGCGCGGCTGAAGGGCTATGTGGCGAAGGGGCAGTGGTGGCCCGCCGGCAACGCCTGGGAGGAGTGCGATGTGAACGTCCCCTCCTCCGAATCGCTGTTCCGCCAGCTCCTCGTGGGGCATGAATTCTTCAAGCACGCCTTCGGCACCGAGAGCTCGGACTTCATGCTGCCCGACTGCTTCGGCTTCCCCGCCTCGCTCCCCTCCATCCTCGCCCACGACCGCCTCAAGGGTTTCTCCACCCAGAAGCTCACCTGGGGTTCGGCCGTGGGCATCCCCTTCAACGTGGGCCGCTGGATCGGTCCCGATGGCCAATGCATCGTGGCGGCCTTCAATCCCGGCGCCTACGACGCGAAGCTGACCACCCCGCTCACGGGCGAGGCCTGGGTGAAGCGGCTCGATGCCAACGGGAAGGCCCTGGGCATCAAGGCCGACATGCTCTACGACGGGACCGGCGACGAGGGGGGCGCTCCCATGCCCGAATCCCTGGCCACCTTGCGGACGGCCCTCGCGGCGGACGGTCCGGTGAAGGTGATCGCGGGCCGGTCGGACCTCCTGTTCCAGACCCTCACGCCGGCGGAGAAGGCGGCGCTGCCCGCCTACCAGGGCGACCTGCTCCTGACGCAGCATTCGGCCGGTTCCATCACCTCTGAGGCCTTCATGAAGCGCCTCAACCGCCAGGACGAGCTGCTGGCCGACGCGGCGGAGAAGGCCAGCGTGGCGGGGGATCTCCTGGGCGGCTGCCCCTATCCCTCGGACACCCTCACGAAGGCCTGGGGCCTGATGCTCCGGAACCAGTTCCACGACATCCTGCCGGGGACCAGCCTGCCCAAGGTCTACGAGTACGCCTGGAACGATGGCATCCTGGCCGCCAAGGCCTTCGAGGGGGCCCTCCAGGATGGCGCCGGCGCCGTGGCCCGGGCCCTGGACACCCGCGTGGACGGCGTGCCCCTCGTGGTGTTCAACCCGCTCGGTGTGGACCGGGACGACCTCGTGGAAGCCCTCGTGCCCGCGGGCCTTCCCCAGGGCGGGAACCTCGAAGCGGTGGATCCCTCGGGGCGGGCCTGGCCCGTGCAGCGCGTGACGGGCGTGGATGGCCGGCCCCGGCTGGTCTTCCAGGCCCATGTGCCCTCCGTGGGCTTCGCCGTCTACGGCCTGAGACCAGGGACGGCGGCGGTCCGTTCCACCCTGAAGGTGACCCAGGACTCCCTGGAGAACGACCGCTACCGCGTCACGCTCGACGCCACCGGCGACCTGGCGGGCCTCTACGACAAGAAGCTCCACCGGGATCTGCTGGCGGGCCCGGCCCGGCTCGCGTTCCAGCACGAGAAGCCCGCCTACTGGCCGGCCTGGAACATGGACTGGAGCGACCAGAAGCTCCCGCCCGAAGGCTATGTGGCGGGCCCCGCCACGATCCGCATCCTCGAACAGGGCCCCGTGCGCGTGGCGCTGCAAGTGGCGCGCGAAAGCCGGGGCTCCCGGTTCGTGCAGACCTACCGGCTCAGCGCCGGCGGCGCGGGCGAACGCCTGGAAGTGGACAACCTCGTGGACTGGAAGTCCTCCGAGGCCGCGCTGAAGGCCACCTTCCCCCTCGCGGCCTCGAACCCTGAGGCGACCTACACCTGGGATCTGGGCACGATCCAACGGGGCAACAACGATCCGAAAAAATACGAAGTGCCCACCCACGGCTGGGTGGACCTCACGGCCCCGGACCACAGTTTCGGCGTCACCCTCCTCACCGGGGCGAAGTACGGCAGCGACAAGCCCGATGACCGCACCCTCCGCCTCACCCTGCTCTACACCCCCGGGGTGCCGAAGGAGTACCGCGAGCAGCGCTGGCAGGACTGGGGCCGGCACGCCTTCACCTACGGTCTCGCCGGGCACGGCGGGGACTGGCGGAAGGGGCAGGCGCCCTGGCTGGCGTTCCGCCAGGATCAGCCCCTGGTGGCTTTCGCCGCTTCCTCCCACGCCGGGCCCCTGGGCCGCCAGTTCAGCCTCCTGCGCGTATCGTCGCCCCAGGTGGCCATCCAGGCCCTGAAGCGGGCCGAAGATGGCGATGGCTACGTGGTGCGGCTGCAGGAACTCGATGGGCGCCCCCTGAAGGACCTGGAGCTCCAGGCCGCGGGCGGGATCCAGGCCGCCACGGAACGGGATGGGCTCGAGCGGAAGCTCGGGGATCTGTCGCCCCGGAAGGGACGCCTCGACCTCACCTTCACGCCCTACCAGGTCCGCACCCTGGGTCTGCACCTGGGGGCCCCGGCCCGCATCCCGGCCCCCGTCGGCACGCCACTGGACCTGCCCTTCGACGTGGCCGCCTTCAGCCCGAACTCGGACCGCATGGCCGGCAGCCTCGACGGCACCTTCACCAGCCTGCCCGCCGAGATGATGGGCGACACCGTGACCACCGGCGGCGTGACTTTCCGCATCGGTTGCCGCGCCGTAGGCCAGAAGAACGCGCTGGCGTGCCGCGGGCAGGCGCTGGCTCTGCCGGCCGGCACCACCCGGGTGCATCTGCTGGTGGCCTCCACCGGCGGCGACCTTCAGGCGCCGTTCCGAGCCGGGACAGCCACCCGCCAGCTCACGGTCCCCAGCTGGGAGGGCTACGTGGGTTCCTGGGACAACCGCGTCTTCAAGGGGCGCGTGGAGGAGCTGACCTACTCGGTGGACAACGACCTCGAACGGATCGCCCCGGCCTTCCTGCGCCCGGGCCGTCCGGCCTGGTGGGCTTCGCACCACCACGCCAAGGGGCAGGATGCCATCTACGAGTACGCCTGCCTCTACGCCGTGGATGTGACGATCCCGGCGGGCGCCCACACCCTGACCCTGCCCGAGGACCCCCGGGTGAAGGTCTTCGCCGCCACGGCCACCGCCGTGGACAACGATGGCCTGGAACCCCTCCAGCCCCTGCTGCCGGACCTGCACCGGGACGCGACCTTCCACGCCCGGTACGACAAACCCTGAGCGCGGCCTGCCCGGGATCCCCCTCCCAGCGCCCAAAAAAAGCCGCCTCGCGGCGGCTTCGGTGGCGGAGAGAGGGGGATTCGAACCCCCGGTACTGGTTTACCCAATACACTCGCTTAGCAGGCGAGCCCGTTCGGCCACTCCGGCATCTCTCCAAGGCCTTCCAGCTTACCTGTGGACCCAAGGCGGCACAAGGCTCTCGGCTCGGGATCCCGTATGATGAACCCACGGAAGGTTGGCCGAGTGGTTTAAGGCTCTCGTCTTGAAAACGAGCGTGGGTGGCAAGCCCACCGGGGGTTCGAATCCCTCACCTTCCGCCAACACGCGCCCGAAAGCGGCGTGTTCTACTGTGGGCTGGTTCCGCCCAAGGCGCCGGTGCGCCATGGCGGTGGCATTCCGGGCGACCCGGGCCCCGGTACACTGGAGCCTGTCCCATGTCCGCCAGAGTGTCCGCCTCCTCCCTTTCCAGCCTCGGTCGCCGAGGCGTGTTGGCCATGGCCTTGGGATTCAGCCTGGCGGGGGCCCAGCCCCCGCCGAAGCGCTTCGAGGTGACGGTCCATCCGCCAGACATGCTGTTCCGCTTTGCGCCCTCGGTGGATATTCCAGGCCTACCGAAGGTGGCGCTGGTGTTGAGTGGTGGCGGGGCCCGGGGCATCGCCCACATCGGTGTCATCCAGCGATTGGAAGAGGTGGGCTATCCCATTGCCAATGTCACCGGCACCAGTGCGGGCGCCCTGGCCGGGGCCCTCTACGCTAGCGGCTTCTCGGGCCGGGAAATGGAGGAGATTTTCCGGCGGCTGGACCTGGGCCAGGCGGCTCTGAATCCACTCTTGCGCGCGCCGGGCTCCACCCTGGATGAGCAGGAGGCCCGCAACGACACGCTGATCACCGCGGAGTTCGACCACAGCGGCTACACCGTGGCGCAGAGCCTCCGCAGCAGCCGGGAACTGCGGCACCTCCTCCAGGGCCTGCTGGCGCGGGCCACCTACTTCTCGAACGGGGACTTCGACCACCTGCGGCTCCCCCTCCGCGTGCTGGCCACGAATCTGGAAACAGGCGAGGGGCGTGTTTTCGGCAGCGGGGATCTCGCCCGGGCCGTGCAGGCGTCCATGACCATTCCCGGCGGCTTCCAGCCGGTGCTGATCGGCGGTCAGCAGTACGTGGACGGTGCCCTGGTGGAGAACCTGCCGGTGGACACCGCGCGCCAGGCCTTCCATCCGGACCTGGTGTTGGCCGTGGACGCGAGCGCGCCGCTCCCCCGACAACCTTCCAACAACTTCTTCTCGGTGGCCACCCGCAGCCTGGATCTGGTGGTGGAACGCCGGCAGCGCGAAAGCCGGGCTCACGCGGACCTGCTGGTACGGATGGACCAGCCGAACATCCCCTTCCTGGACTACAGCGGCCTCATCCCCAAGCTGGTGGAGGACGGCCGCGAGGCGTTCGACCATCAGTCCAGCCAGCTCAACGAACGGCTGCTCAAGGCCCTCGGCCGCAGGCGGAACCTTGGCGTCCAACGGGTGGACATGGATTGTCCAGATGCCATTCCGCAGCCTCTGGAAGCCTTGCGCGACCAGCTGCTGAAATCGCCCCGGGAAATCCGCGAACAGGATGTCCTGATCTTTCTCCAGCAGGCGCTGGTGCATGGCCTCGCCTCCGAGGCTTGGGCCGAGGTGGTTCCGGAATCGCCGCCCGTCCTCAAGGTCCACCTCCGCCTCTTCCCGGCCATACGCGGGGAGCAGGTGGTGGCTCCCACCCCGTGGCGGGCCAGCATCCAGGCCGATCTCGCGAAGCGCCTGCCCCCCGGCACCCGGTTCAACCCGGAAGCCCTGGGACGGGTGCTCAGTAAGACGATCTACCAGCTGGTCATGCAGGGAAACCCGCTCGTGGATGTGCGTGGCTCTGGCTTCGATCCATCCACGGGGCGGGTGCGCGTGGAGGTCCGTGAGCCGGTGGTGACCGATGTCCGGGTGCTTCCGGCCGATAGCCGCCCGGTGGATCCCACCCTGGTGCACCGGATGCTCGCCCCCCTGGAAGAGCGGCCGCTGAAGGCCGCGGCCCTCCAGGAGCGCCTGGACCTGGCCGAGCACCGGCTCCACCTGGCGGCCCTCCCCTGCACCGTCGTGCCGGAAGACGACTTCCGTGAGGTGCGGGTCCAGGTGAAGCCGCGTGCAGCCCTGCGGAACCGGGTGGACGCCTCGCTGGGCTACGAAACGAATCTCGGCTGGCAATTGGGCCTCAGCTACCTGGGACGGGACCTTTTCGGTGCCGGAACCGAGCTGGAACTCGACGGAGCCCGGAACCGCCTTCAGGAAATGGGTGAGATCTCCATACGACAGCCCTTGTCAAAAATGCCGGAAACAGTCCTGGAGGGCCGTTTCTCCGCCTGGAACCAGCGCCTGGAGGCATTCCAGACTCCCGCCACGGGTGACCTCCTGGCCGTCTATCCGGGCCTCCGGCTGTCAGTCACCGAGGCCAGCCTGGGCGGCTACGCGCGCTTCGGCGGCGCCCAGACCGGCAAGGCCCGGCTGGAAGTGTCCCAGCGGGAAGTCTCCTACCTCGGCCCAGGCCTCCAGGACACTCAGCAGGCTGCCTACCTGAACATCGGCTGGGACAACTTCGACCAGCACACCCTGCCCACCCGAGGCCTGCTCCTGCGGGGCCGGTTCGGCGCCGGCGAGGCCCTTCCGGATGCGGGAGCGCGCAACACCTTCACCCAGGCCTATCTGCGGGCGCGCGGACTCCAGCCGCTGGCGGGGCCCGTGGGACTGGATCTTGATCTGGAGGGCGCCCTGGGCCAGCACCTGCCCCTGGACCGCTGGTGGGCTGTCGGTGGGCCGGGGTTCATGCTGGGCAGCCTGCCGCTCAGCTACCTGACCCCGGATTTCGCGGCGGCGCGGATCGGCCTGCCCTTCCATTTCCCCACGGCGATGGGCCTCATCCTGGAGGTGGAACCACGGTTCGACCTGGCCCGGGTGGCTCCGAACAGCGCGGGCCTCTGGAGCAGCAGCGTCTATCGCCAGTCGCGCGGGGTGGGCTTTCTGGTGCGCACGACCCTTGTGGGGCAGTACTACCTGGAGGCCTCCTATGGCTGGCGCAGCCGCAGCGGACCCAACGGCGCCCTGCCCTCCAACCGCCAGTTCACGGTGGCCTTCGGCACCCAGCCCTTCGACCTCTGGCGCCGGCGCTGAGGCCGTAAGTCTGCGGCGGGAAACATAGGTCTCATCGCACCCACCCCAGCGCCCCGGCCGCGGCGCCCAGGACCAGGACGAAGGCGGGATGCCAGCGGAAGCGCAGCAACAGGAGCAGCGCCAGGAGGGCCACCAGGATCCCGGGGAAGCCATGGATGGCACCCCGGACCAGCAGCAGGGCCGCCCCGAGGATGAGGCCCACCACCACGGGCGAGAGGCCCGCCAGCAGATCCTGGGCTCGGCCCAGATCCTTCAGCCGGGTGTAGAAGTGGGAGAGCAGGCTCATGAGGACCAGGGCCGGGAGGAACAGCGCCAGGGTGGCCACCAGCGCGCCGGGAACGCCCTGGAGGCGGTAGCCCGCGAAGGTGGCCAGCACGGCGATGGGGCCCGGCGTGAGGTTGCTGATAGCCACGCCATCCAGGAACTGGCGGGCATCCAGCCAGTGGAGCCGCTCCACCAGGGTCTGATGGAGGATGGGCACCAGCACGAACCCGCCGCCAAAGAACACGAAGCCCACTTTGAGGAAGGTCCAGCCCAGGCCCAGGAGGGAGGGCGCGGCCAGGGCCGCAGGGGCGGCCGCAGGCAGGGCCAGGGCCGCGGCGACAGGGGGGCGCTCCGGCGGCGGCTTGGGGCCGGGTTCTCCGGCCAGACGCCCCTTCCCCAGCCAGAGGCCCAGGATGGCGCCCGCCACGAGGACGGCGAGGCTGTTCCATTTCAGGAGGGAGAGGCCCAGCGCCAGGGCCAGCAATAGGATCGCGGCGGGGGTGCGCACCGCCGTGCGACCCATGGACCAGGCGGCGCTCAGGATGAGGGCGATGACCACGGGCCCCAGCCCCAGCAGGGCCGGCTGGAGTCCGGGAACGGCGTGGAAGGTGAAATAGAGCCAGGAGAGCAGGATCACCAGAACCACCGATGGCGCCAGGAAAGCCGCCGCGCAGGCCAGCCCGCCGAGGAACCCGAACCGCCGGTACCCCACGAAGAGCGCCGCGTTCACCGCGAAAGGACCGAGAAGCTGCCCCAGGGCGACACCGTGAAGGAATTCGTCTTCGGGGATCACCCGGCGCCGGCGCACCAGGTCGTGCTCCATGAGAGCCACCACCGCCATGCCGCCCCCGAAGCCGAGGGCCCCCAGGCGGAGGAAGAGGGCCGTCAGATACAGCAGGGAGAGGGGGCGGTCCTGCTCCATGGGCTACAACTTCGTCTCGTTGACCAGGACGAAGCCGTTGCGGCGGGCGAGGTCGCGCAGCATGGGCAGGAAGGCCTGGATGTCTTCCTGGCCTGTGGAGGCCACTTCGAAGCGCATGAAGGCGGGTGCCTTCTCTGCGGAGCCCTTGACGGTGGGCACCTGGAGGTCCAGGTTCACGAGATCCACGGGGTGGTCCGCGATGAGGTCCTGGAGCTGGCGGAGAAAGGGCTTGTCGCCGAAGGAACCGGCGATCTCCATCCGCGTCCGGCAGGTGAGACGGCCCAGCGTCTCCTCCGCTGCCGCGCGGGCGCGGGCCGCCCCCTGCTTGCCCCGCTTGGTCCTGGCCTCCTCCTTCACGACCTGGAGGATCTTGTGCTCGCGCTCGACCCGGCGGACCAGATCCCGATCCGGAAAGCGGATGGCGTCCGTGGGGCAGACCATGGCGCAGGTCGAGCAGCCCACCATGCAGGCGTAGGGATGGGCCGCCACGGCCTTCCGGTCGGTCATCACATAGACGCCCCGGCCACAGGTGACATAGCACAGTTCGCAGCCGATGCAGGCCCGGGCGTCCACGGCGGGCAACCAGGGAATCTCCTCACGGGGGATCCCATGCCAAGGGTCAAGGGTGGCGGATGCCATGGCGCACCTCCGGTCAGGCCTCACCGTGGGTGGATTCCGGCTCTGGCCTGGGGTGGCGGAAGCGGGCGGCCAGACCGTCGAACAGCTCGTAGAACATGGGCACGTAGACCAGCGTCAACAGCGTGGACACCATCAGCCCGCCGATGGCCACCACGGCCAGTGGCGAGAGCCGTTCCAGGCCGATGGCCCATTCCAGGGCGATGGGCAGCATGCCCACGGCGGTGCCCACGGCGGTCATGAGGATGGGCCGTGTGCGGGTGCGGACGGACTCGACGAGGGCCGCTTCCAGACCCATCCCCTTGGCGCGGGCCTCCTCGATGAAGTCCAGCAGCAGAATGCTGTTCTTCACGACGATGCCCGCCAGCAGAATCATGCCCATGAAGCCCGGCATGCAGCTGTGCTTGCCCGCCAGCAGCATGGACCAGATGGCCCCGATGATGCCCAGGGGGATGGCCACCATGATCGTGAGCGGGTGGATCCAGGACTTGAACGCCGGCACCAGGCTGAAGTAGAGCAGCACCAGACCCAGCACCAGAGCCGACATCAGCGACGTGAAGGCCTCGGTCATGGTCTTCATCTCGCCCTCCTCGGTGATCGTGTAGCCGGGCGGGAGCTTCAGCCCTTCGAGCGCCTTCTGGACATTGGCCTCGATGTGGGTGACGGCGCCGGTGGAGCGGTAGCCCAGCACATCCACCGTCTCCTGGAGGTTCTGGCGGGTGTGCAGGGTGGGCACCGCCGCCGGCTCGATGCGGCCCAGGGAGGAGAGGGGCACGGGGCCCCGGGGCGTCATCACCGGCAAGGTGGCCAGGTCGAGGTCGCTCGTGCGGCGGGCGCCTTCGGCCTGGACCCACACGGCGAAGGAATCCTGGCCGGGGATGCGGAACAGGGTGGCGGGCATGCCCTTCACCTGGCCGCTGATCTGGGTACTGACCTGGTCCGCCGTGATGCCGTAGATGGCCATGCGGTCCCGGTCCGGAAGGAACCGGTACTCGGTGCGATCCAGGGTCCAGGTGGGCACCACGGCCGTGAGGCCGCCCACCTTCCCGAGCCGCGTCTGCACCTGCTGCCGAATCCCATCCAGCACTTGGGGATCGGGCCCTGAAATCATCAGGTCCACCGTGGCGCGGATGGTGGAGAGGGGCGTGGCGCCGTAGTCGAAGGCGGCCGGGAAGCGCAGCCCAGGGATGCCTTGCATGTCCTTGAGCACCTTCCCCTCGATGTCCCAGAGCGTGGCCTTGCGGTGGAAGCGGTCCACCAGGTGGACGGTGATGAAGGCCTGCTGGGGGTTGCGGCCCGATCCGAAGGAGAGGATGCCCGGTTCGGAGCCCAGGGTGGACGAGGTCATCGTCACCTCCGGCAGCTTCCAGATGGCCTGCTCCACCCGCGTGAGCGTCGCCTCGGTCTGCGGCATGGAGGTGTTGGGGTAGGTCTCGAAGGTGACGCGGAAGATGCCCGTATCCATGGGTGGCATGAGGTCGCGGCCCACCAGGGGCATGACCACGCGCCCCGCCAGCATGAGCATCATCACGGCGGGCATGATGAACAGCGCCTTGTGCCGGAGCGCGAATTTCAGCGTGCGGACGAAGAACTCCTGGATGGGGTGAAGCACCTTGCCCATGACGAAGCCATCCAGCTTCAGCTCCCAGGCCCGGCGTTCCATGCGCCCGCCCAGCCGGAGGATGAAGGGCGCGAAGATCGGGATAATGGTGACGGACACCACGTACGAAGCCAGCAGCGCGATGGTGAGCGTGAGGCTGAGGGGCCGCAGCACCGTCTGCACGAAGCCGCCGATCCAGATGATGGGCACCAGCACCGCCACCGTAGCGTAGGTGCCGGAGAGGATGGCCAGCATCACCTCTTCGGTGCCGCCGATGGTGGCCTCCTCCAGCGGCTGACCCAGCGTGTGGTAGTGCCGTTCGATGTTCTCCAGCACCACGATGGCGTCGTCCAGCAGCATGCCCACGCCGAGGATCACGCCTGTCAGCGTCACCATGTCGAACTGGAATCCGAAGATCCACATGAAGGCGAAGGTGATGAGGTACGTGAAGGGGATCGAAATGCCCGCCAGCAGCATGCCCCGCACATCCGCCAGGAACAGGAAGATGATGATGACGGTCATGATGATGGCGTCGCGCAGCGCGTCCACCATGTTCGACACGCTGGCGTGGATCAGTTCGCCCTGGGTATCCGCGATGCTGAACGAGAGGCCCGGGTACTGCCGCTCCAGGCTCGGCAAGGCCTTCGTGACACTCTCGATGGTGGGCAGGGCGAAGCCCGAGTTGGACCGCTGGATGTTGAGGCCGATGGCGGGCTTCCCGTTGCCGTGGAAGGCCGAAAGGCGCTCCTGGACATCCATGCGGACCTTGGCCACATCCTTCAGGTACACCGGGGCGCCCGGCCCCTGGCTCACGACGACGTTCCCGACCTGTTCGGGCCGGATGAACTCGCCCTGGTTCTTGAGGAGGATCTGGCCTTCCTTGGAGATCACCAGGCCCTCAGGGGTGTTGCGGTTCCACGCGTTCAGCGCCAGGGCCACCTGGCCCGCGCTCAGGTGATGGGCCTGGAGCGCGTTGGGATCCAGATCCACCCGCAGCACGCTCTGGTAGCCGCCGAAGACCTCCACGTTGGAGACATCCGGCAGCCGGAGGAGCGCCTCCTTGATGGGGTTGTCCGCCAGGCGGCGCACCATGGCGAGATCCAGGTTGGAACCCGGCTTGGGTGTCACCGAGAGCGTGAGCACCGCGGGCGTGGCCGAGGACACCTTGAAGACCTGGAAGGGCCGGATGTCCGGCGGGAGCTGGGCGCGGATCGTGTTCAGGGCGTTGGAGACATCCGTGGCGGCCGAGTCCAGTCCCTTGCGGTAGTTGAATTCCGCCATCACCACCGACACCTCGTCGTTGGAGGTGGAGGTCACCCGGCGGGTCAGCTCGATGGTTTTCAGTTCCTTCTCGACGACGCGGCTGACATCGTTGGCGACATCGTCTGCCGATGCGCCGGGCCACACCGTGACCACGGCAATCTGGGGGCGCTCGCTGTCGGGGAAGAGGTTGACGGGCATCTTGAAGAAACCCACCAGCCCCACCACCGCGAGCAGGAAGACCAGCGACAGCAGCAGGTGCGGCCGCTTCATGTAACCTCGGACGAAGTTCATCGCGCGCCTCCCAGGGGCTGGAGGCGCGTACCGGCGGTGAGGGCCATCAGTTCACTGGGAAGGCCCAGCACCACCTGGTCGCCGGCGGCGATGCCGGTCACCGCCGCCGTGGATTCGCCCCGGAGCAGCACCGTCACCGGCACGGGCACGGCTTTCCCATTCACCACTTTCACCACCAGCGTCTGTGTAAGACCTTCCAGCAGGGCCTGAGCGGGCACCACGACCCCCTGCACCGGCTTCGTGCGGTACTCGGCCTGCACCGTGGCTCCGGCGGGAAGGCCGAAGGGCGCGACCTTGAGGTCCGTCTCCACGGTGCCCAGGTGCGCCATATCCAGCGCCGGGTGGATGAGGCTGGTCTTGAGGGTGAGCGCCTGGTTGCCGGTGCGGAAAACCACCTCCTGGCCCGCGGTCAGGGTGGCCAGGCTGTCCTGGCTCAGCTTGCTGATGAGCTTCACGGGGCCGGGTACTTCCATGGCAAAGAGGGGCTTGCCGGGCGTGGCCAGATCGCCGGGGTTCACCAGCTTCTGGGTGATGATTCCGGTGTAGGGAGCGGGCACCGCCGCGTAGCCGCGCTGGATGCGTACGGAGGCCAGGGCGCGCTCAGCGCCCACATCGCCGGCCTTCACCGCGGCGAGCCGCGCCTGGGAGATCTCGAAGGCCTGCTGGCTGATGGCCCCCGCCTTGAGCAGGATCCGGTCCCGGTTGTGGATGGCCTGCTGCTTGGCCAGTTCTTCGTGCGCCGCCGCGGCCCGCGCCTGGGCCGCCTGGAGCGCATCGTCCAGGGTGCGCGGATCAATGACGGCCAGGGTCTGGCCCCGGCGGACGCTATCACCTTCCTGCACCTTCACGTCGAGGATCGTGCCCGGAACCTGGGCCGCCACGGTGGCGGAGGTGGTGGCCTCCACCAGGGCCACGGTGCTGAGCGATCCGCCCGCCTGCCCTTCGCGCGCAAAGGCGGTGCGCACGGGGATGGCGGCCTCGTGGGGCGGCGGCATGCGCGCGATGGCATGCTTCCGGGCGGCGATGGCCGCGGCCATGCCCCCCAGGACCACCAGAGCGATGACGAGGGCGAGGCTGCGCTTACTCATGGGAGGCTCCTTCCACGAAATCGAGATAGTCGAGGGCGCTCTGGAGGGCGTAGAGCCCCTGCCAGTAGCCGGTGAGGCCCTGCAGTTCCTGGGTCCGGCCCGCCAGGTAGTCCTCCATGCGGCCGGCGCCCTGTTCAAGCTTGAGGTGCTCGATGCGGGCCACCTCGGCGCCCAGGGCGCGCTGGGCCTTCCCTGCGGCGAACTGGGCCTCCGCGGCCTTCACGCGCTGCACGGCTTCCACCACCTGGCTGCGCACTTCCAGCGTCTTCCCCTGTTCGCGCTCCCGCGCCTCCAGCAGCTCCGCCTGGGCCGCATGGAGGTTCTGACTGCGCTGGCGCCCCGAGAAGAGCGTCCACTTCAGGTTCAGGCTCACCTCGTTGGTGTTGTAGGTCGGCAGGTTCGGGCCGTTGTTCTTGAGGGCCAGACCCGTGATCCCCACCTGGGGCAGGTAGGCTTCCAGGCCCAGGGCCTTCTTCCGCTCGAAGACCTGCGTGCCGGTCCGCGCGGCCTTCAGGTCCATGCGCTCCGCCAGGGCCTGCTCCGTGAGCGCGGCCACATCGAGGCCCGGCACCTCCGGCGCCTCGGGGATGTCCTGAAGGTCGTAGCCCTCGCGGGGCGGCGGATCCCCCATGAGGGCCGCCAGCATCGCCTGGGCGCCCGCCTCCTGGGCCGCCACACCCGCCCGCTGCGCCTTGGCCGATTCCAGGGCGAAGTGGATCTTCGCGCCGTCCACCGAGGCCCAGGCCCCCAGCTTCACCTTCAGGTCCGCATCGGCCGCATCCTTCGCCAGGGCGGCCACCAGGCTGTCGAGGGCCGCGTGGGCATGGTGGAGCGCCAGGGTCTGCCGGTAGGTGGCCCGCACGTTGTAGCGGATCTCCGCCTGGGTATGGAGCGCCAGCTCCGCCGCGGCGTCCCGGCTGAGGCGGGCCATGCGCTGGCCTTCCATGATCTGGCCGGAAGCCAGGATGGGCACGGTCCACGCGATGCCGTAGTGGAACTGGCTCGCGGCCCAGGGCAGCCCGTAGAAGCCCTTGGGCCCCAGGTAGTCCAGGGAGATGGGCGCGATGGGCCGCTCGGTGTTGTAGTGGTTGTAGGAACCCACCACGCTCAGCTCGCCGAAGTGCCGCCCCCCGGCGGCCTTGGCCCGGCTGGACGCGGCGGCCGCCTCCAGCTGCGCGGCCCGCAGGCGCGGATTGGCCGCCAGGGCCTTCTCCGTGGCCTGCTGGAGGGTCAGGGGCGTCCCCGCAGCGGCCAGGGTGCAGGCCAGCACGGGAAGCAGCAGGAAGACGTGTTTCATCACTCGCTCCTCAGGACAGGGTGTGGCGTCCTCTGTTCCCCCCGGCCTGGGGCCAGGGCCCGTGCGCGGCAGCGGATCATCCGCCTTGCACAGGTTCGGCGCGATGACCCTCTCCCTCGTTGCTCCCGATCAACTTCCCAACGATTCCCGTCCCGAGGCCAGCCGTCTCAGGGCCTCCAGGTGGAGCACCTGGAACCGGCGCGGCCCGAGCCGGTGCAGCACCCCCCGCCGGACGAGGGCCGCCAGCGCCCGCGAGAAGGAGGCCGGAGTCAGGCCGATGTCCTCGGCGAAGGCCCGGGCGCTGCCTGGAATGGCGACGATGGGATAGGGGCCGCCCGGCACCAGGGGCTCCAGGGCCGCCGCCACGCGGGTCAACGCACTGCGGATGGAGAGCTGCTCGATGGTGTCGAAGGCCTTGCGCAGTTGGCGGGCCAGGAGCGCGAGAAGGGCCACCGACATCCCCGGCTCCTCCAGGGCGGCCTGGAGATCCCGCCGGTGAATCAGCCTCACCCGCGTAGCTGCCAGGGCCTCCACCGAGGCCGGCAGGCTGCCGCCATCGAAGAAGGGCGCGAAACCCAGCACATCCCCGGGCCCGAAGCGCAGCAGGGTGGCGGTGCGGCCATCCTCGAAGGTCCGAAAGGCCCGCAACAGGCCATGTTCCACCTGCACCAGCCGGTCCGCCGGATCGCCCTCCCGCCAGAGGGAGCTGCCCTTGGGCAGCATCACCCCCCGGGCATGGGCCTCCAGGAGCTGCATGACCGCCTGGGGGCCCGCCAGACCGAGGGGGGATGGCAGCGCCGGAACGGGGGCTTTCCGGGGCACCTCCACCCGGAGCCGCCCGGACTCGGTGAGGCGGATGGCCCGGGCCCGGCCGGGCTCCACCTGCACGAGGCCCAGGGCCTGGAGCCGGCCCAGGTACTCGCGCACCGCCGCCGCCGAGCGCCAGCCCAGCGCCAAGGCCAGCTCCCGCAGTGTGGGGGGCAGCCGACCGGCGGGCCAGATGGACAGCGCCTGGAGCACCCGGCGTTCGGCCGCCGTGAGGGGGGCATCCGGAACAACCATACAAAAGTATGGATCATTCCGGCCACCGGGAAACCCAGGATCTGCCAACCCCCACGGTCGCGGGCCAGCGGCCTCAGCAACTCCAGCGCGGATCCCGGGGCCGGACCGGACTACACTGGACCGAATCGTCCTTGCTCCAGGAGTGACCATGCGCGCGCGTTCGATCCTGGCCGTCCTGCTCCTCGGGTTCGCCCTGGCCTGCGGGGGCGGCAGCGGCTCCGGCGGCTCCGGCGCCACCGGCAGCCTGACCCTCCGCTTCGGCTCCGACAGCTTCCCCGGCTACGACCAGGCCGTGGTGAGCGTGGAGAAGGTGGAGGCCTCCACCAACGGCTCCACCTGGATGGCCCTCGGCAACGTGCAGGCCACCTACGACCTGATGACCCTCCAGAACGGCCACAGCGCCGCGCTGCTGTCCAACATCGCCGTGCCCCCGGCCACCTACACCCAGTTCCGCATCACCTGGGCGACAAGCAATTATGCCCACCCGACAACTGATCCGGCGGCTTGGGTCAAACCCACAGGTGCCTCCATCGGGCAGTCCATGTCCATGCCCGCCACGACCGTGATCCCTGGCCCGGTGACCGTGAATTCAAGCGCCAGCACCACCGCACAAATCATGCTTTCCGGCCAGCAACCCGTGCAGTTCCGTGCGGGAATGGCCCTCCCCTACACCTTCCAGGCCACGGGGCAGGCCTACGATCTCTCCCAGACGGCCAGCATCACCGGGAAGCTGACGGATGGCACCACGCCCCTGGTGGGGGCAGAGGTCTATGCGGAGACGGTGGATGGCCTCCAGGTGGCCACCATCCAGCGCCGGGCCTTCACGGATGGCACCGGCAGCTACCTGCTGGAGTGCCTGCCCGCGGGCGCCAGCACGGCCTACTTCGTGGTGTCCCAGCCCGCCAGCACCCTTTCGGCCTATGCCGCCGAGGCGTCCAGCCCCATTAGCACGACGGCCGCCGCCACCGCCACCGCGAACCTAGCCTTCAGCAACGCCCAGCAGCCGGGTGCCTTGACCCTGACCATCACCCCTCCCTCCCTCCCGACCGTGGATACCTGGGGCGAGCTGCGGCAGAACCTCTCCGCGGGCCCCGGCCTGCTGGAGAACCTCATCGTCCGCTCCCAGAGCGCCGTCACAGGCGCCTCCCAAGACCAGGTGTTCTTCACCGGACTGGCTCCCAACTACTACGGTGTGACCGCCCAGCGCAGCACCGCCGGAGCCACCCCGGTGACCCAGACCTTCCCGTCCCAAGTCCCAGTCTCCTCCGGCGCCACCGCCACCGTCAGCCTCAGCTATCCCTGATCGAGGCGGTAGGCGCAAACAAACGAAGCGCGCCCGCATCCGCGGGCGCGCTTCGGATCGGTTCGGTGAATCCTAGAGGATCCGCGTCATCCACCCGTGGGTGTCGGGGGCGACGCCGTGCTGGAGATTCAGGAGTACCTCCCGCAGCTTGGCGGCGACGGGGCCGGTCTCGCCGCCATTCACCAGCCAGTCCCCCTTGGCGGATTTCACGCGGCCGATGGGCGTGATGACCGCGGCGGTGCCGCAGGCGAAGGCCTCCGTCATGCGGCCCTCCTTGAGGGCAGCGTCCCATTCCTGGGTGCTGATCTTCCGTTCCTCGGCGCGCCAGCCCTGGTCCTTGGCCAGTTGCAGGAGGCTGTCCCGCGTCACGCCGGGCAAGAGGGTGCCGGTGAGTTCGGGCGTGACCACCACGGTCTCGCCGTGCTCCTGGTAGACGAAGAAGATGTTCATGCCGCCCATCTCCTCGACGAACTGGCGGTGGATGGCATCGAGCCACACCACCTGGTCGCAGCCCTCGCCCTTGGCCTGGCGCTGGGCCACGAGGCTGGCGGCGTAGTTGCCGGCGCACTTGGCGAAGCCCGTGCCACCGGGCGCGGCGCGGACGTAGTCCTCGGAGATCCACACGGTCACCGGCTTCACGCCCTGGGCGAAGTAGGCGCCACTGGGGCTGGCGATGAGGAGGAAGAGGTACTCGCTGCTGGGCCGCACGCCGAGGAGGGCATCCGTGGCGATCATCAGGGGGCGCAGGTAGAGGCTCTCGCCGATGGCGCCGGGGATCCAGGCGCGGTCCTGGCGGATGAGGGCCCGGGCGGCTTCCAGGAACAGTTCCTCGGGCAGATCGGGCATCGCCAGGCGGCGCGCGGAGGTCTGGAAGCGGCGCGCATTGGCCTCGGGGCGGAAGCTGGCCACGCTGCCATCCTGCTGGTGGTAGGCCTTGAACCCCTCGAAAATGGCCTGGCCGTAGTGCAGCACGGAGGAGGCGGGATCCATGGCGATCGGCCCGTAGGCCTTGAGTTCGCCACGCCCCCAGCCTTCACCCTCCTTGTAGGGGATCACCACCATGTGATCCGTGAAGACGCGGCCGAAACCGGGATTCGTCATCTTCCGGGCGCGTTCCTCGGCGCTCGCGGGATGGCTCGAAGGACGGATATCGAAGCTCGGGGTGGACGTCGTGGTGCTCATGGAGGCTCCTTGGGCGGGGCGGTGTTGACTCAGGTCCGGCGGGCCAGGTGGCCCAGGCGCGCGATGGCGTCCCGGGTGACCGCAGGGTCGTGGGTGGAGAAGTTCAGCCGAAGGCAGTTGGTGCCCCGGCCATCCGCGAAGAAGAGCGGCCCGGGGGCGAAGCCGAGGCCGTGCTGGAGCGCATCCCGGTGCAGGTCCATGGCGGAATAGCCTTCCGGCAGCACCACCCAGAGGTGCATGCCGCCCTTGGGCTCGGAGACCTGCGTGCCGGGAGGAAAGTGGGCGATCGCCGCCTCGTACATCGCATCCCGGCGCTCCTTCAACGCGCGGCGCAGGCGGACCAGGTGGCGCCGGAAGCCGCCGCTGTCCAGGAACCGCGCCACCACCTCCTGGGTGAGGGTGGACAGGGCGATGGTGTGGACCTCCTGGATGGGCGCCAGGCGGCGGAGGATATCCTCCTTGGCGATGAGGTAGCCCAGGCGCAGGCCGGCGGCCAGGGATTTGGAGAAACTCCCGATGTGGATGACATGGTCCGCCTCCGGCAGGCGGCGGAAGGGCGGCATAGAGCTGCCGGTGAAGCGCAGATCCCCGTAGGCCGAATCCGTCACCAGCACCACGCCGTGGGCGCGGGTGAGGGCCAGCACCCGCTCCCGGCGTGCCTTGGAGAGGGTCATGCCGGTGGGATTGTGGAAACTGGGCACCGTGAAGAGCAGCTTCGCCTCGCTGCGCTGGAGGGCGGAGGCCAGCCGTTCGGGATCCAGCCCCTGGCGGTCCACAGGCACCGGCACCGCCTCCCGGCCCAGGGCGCGGATGAGCGCGATGAAGCCCAGGTAGCAGGGGCTTTCCACCAGCACCCGGTCGCCGGGCACCGTGAGGGATTCCAGCGCCAGGGCCAGGCCGGCCTGGGCGCCGGGCATGGCGCGGATGCCCCAGCCCACATCCACGGGATCGCCCTCTGAAGCCAGCCACCGGGCCACCGCGTCCAGGTAGGGTTTGTGCCCGCCCGGAGCCGCGTACACCCAGGCTTCGGGGCCGAGATCCTTCATGACCTGCGCCGTCAGGCGGCGAAGCTGTTCGCCGGGCAGAAGATCCGAAGGGATGAAGCCGGCGGAGAAGCTCACCAGGTGCTGATCCTGGGCCCGTTCCAGCGTCTCGCCGATCCAAGAGCCCAGCTCGCCTTCGTGGACGAGCAGGGGCGAACCCTCGAAGGGGAAATCCCCGCTGGCGCGCAGACCGGGCGCCTCGGGCAGGCGGGAGGCGACGAAGCTGCCCCGCCCCTGCACGGTCTGGATCCAGCCCGTGCGCTTGAGGCCTGCCAGGGCCTTGAGTACCGTGAGCCGATGCACCCCCCAGCGCGTGGCCAGTTCCGGCACAGCGGGAAGACGGGTGCCAGGCCGCCATTCACCGCCCTGGATCAGCCCCCGCAGCTGCCGCTGAAGCTGCAGGTAAAGGGGGCTGGAAGCGCCCGGATCCAGTACGGGGTCGAGGACCATGATCCTTTCAGCATCGGACGATTTCCCCAAGAATCCAGCGTCCTCAAGCCAAAAACACAGCCCTGGGCAGACCACACTCCACGAGGGATGGGTTTCCGGCCTTTCCTATACCGCCCTAGACCACAGATCCACCTCAACCCAACCCGCCCGGAGCCCTCCATAATGGGTGCCCTGGAGGTCTCATGAGCTCGTTCCGCCTCGCATCCATCCTGCTGCCCCTGGCCCTTCTCACCAGCTGCATGGGCTACCAGGTCCGCTACGACTACGATGTGACCGTTCCGTTCTCGCACTACAAGACCTTCGACTACTACACCTCCAAGAAGGGTACCGGCGGCACCAGCACCTTCATGGACACCCGGGTGAGGGCCGCCATCGAGAAGGAACTCCAGGCCAAGGGCTACGTGCTGGAGACCAAGGCGGATCCCGACTTCCTGGTGACCTACTACCCGGTCGTCCGGGAGCACCGCTACCGCACCACCACGCACTACGGCGGCTACTGGGGCTGGGGTTTCCGGCCCTTCTACGGCGGCGTCGGCACCACCGTGAGCCAGGTGCATTCCTACAAGGAAGGCACGCTGGTCATCGAGATCGTGGATTTCAAGAGCAACCGCCTGATCTGGAAGGGAGCCGCCGATGGGGCCCTGACGGGGCTCGACAATCCGGATGATGCCAACGAGGTGGTGGGCCGCGCGGTCCATGATGTCCTCGCCAAATTCCCACCCAAGTAAGCACCAGCGGTAATCTGGGAGCTTCTTCAAGGAGCACGTCATGGCCCAGGTCACCCTCAACGGCAATCCCTTCCACACCTCCGGCGAGCTGCCCAAAGCTGGCGGCGCCGCCCCCGCGTTCACCCTCGTGAAGACCGATCTCTCCGAAGTGTCCGCCAAGGATCTGGCGGGTCAGCGGGTGGTGCTGAACATCTTCCCCAGCCTGGACACGCCCACCTGCGCCGCCAGCGTGCGCGCCTTCAACGTGCGGGCCAACGAGAAGCCGAACACCACCATCCTCTGCATCAGCGCGGACCTGCCCTTCGCGCAGAAGCGCTTCTGTGCGGCCGAAGGGCTGGACAAGGTGGTGCCCGCCTCCACCTTCCGCAACGCGGATTTCGGCGCGGCCTACGGCACGACGCTGGTGGATGGCCCCCTGAAGGGCCTCCACGCCCGGGCCGTGGTGGTGCTCAATGAGCAGGGCAAAGTCATCCACACCCAGCTGGTGCCCGAGATCGCCAAGGAGCCTGACTACAACGCCGCCCTGGCGGTCCTGTAGGAAGCTTCAGCCCACCTGGAAGGCGTCGGCCGAGGTCTTGAGGGCCCCGGCCACAAGCACCAGATCCTTGGCGGTCAGCACCACTTCCGGGGCCGTGTTGGCGAGCTGCGCAGCCGCCAGTTGCACGGCCCCGGTGGCCGCCAGGCTGGCTTCCATGCGCCGGCTCACCTCCGTGCTCACCTGAGCCTGGTTCTCGGTGGCCTGGTGGATCTCCCCGGCCGCCAGTTCGATCTCGCCCAGGGCCGCGTCCACCGATGTCATGGCCGCGACCATGGCCTCGACCTGGAGGGTTCCCTCCCGCAGGGCGGTGCGGCTGGCCTCCACCAGCCCGGACACCTGGGCCGCGGCCCGCTCGCTCTGGACGCTGATCTGATGGAGGCGGAGCGCCGTGTCGGGTTCACGGGGGCCCTCGAGGATCTGGCGGCCTGACTGGGCGAGCGTCTGGATGGCCTGGGCGGACTGCACCGCGGTTTCCGTGCGCTGAACCACCTCCCGCAGGGCGGCCACGACAGCCTGGGCGCGCTGGGAGGTCTGGCGAGCCTGGTTCCCGGCCGAACGCCCCCCGTCCAGCAGGCTCTCGAGGCTGGCCTGCACCTGGAGGACCGAGGCCTGGAGCTGGGTGACGGCGGAGGCCACTTCATCGGAGGCCTCCCGCTGGACCCGGCTGCTCCGGGCGAGCTGCTGGGTGGCCGACGAGACTTGGCTCGCGCTGGCGGACAGGGCGTTCGCCCCTCCGCTCAGGCGGCCCGCATGGCCCTGGAGTGCCTGGACCAGTTCCCGCAGATGGGCGCTCATGGCATTGAAGGCCCGGGTCATCTGGCCCGTCTCGTCGTAGCTGTGCACGGGCAGCTGCGTGCGGAGATCCCCACCCTCCATGCGCGTCATGCTGTCCGCGAGATCGCGGATCGGATCGGTGATGAGCTGGGTGGCCCGCCAGGTCCATGCGAACACCAGCAGGCCGAACAGGCCGAACCCGCCCAGCAGCAGCCACCGCTGCCGCTGCGCGCCATGCTCCAGGGCCCCGGCCTCGGAGGCCAGCTCCGCGCCCAGGCGATCCTGCACCCCCTTGAACGCCGCGAGCCTCGCATCGGCAACCCTGGACCAGGTATCCGGATCCTGCACGAGCCGCCCCGCCTGGACCTGATCCAGCACGCGCGCGAACGCCGGCGCGAAGGAGCCGGACATCGCGGCGCCGTAGGCCTGCCGTGCCGAGGCGGGCGCGGCGGCCAGGAATGCGGCCTCCTGGACCTTCTGGCCTTCCACGGCTTCGGCCAGGCGCTCGGACCCACCTGGCGCCGGAGCGCCCTGGGCGAGGGCATGGGAGAGGACCGCCTGCTCAAGGCCCGCCGCCTCCTTGGCCCTCAGCAGGCTGATGAACGCGCGGAAGCGGGTCTCCAGCGGCGTTCCGGCGGCGGGGAGCAGGAGGCGCTCCTCCAGCTGGAGCAGCGCTTCCACTTCGTGGTGATAGCCATTGATGACTTCGGAACCGCCCCCCTGCTGGTCGGCTTGCTGGCGGAGCTGGTGGAGCCGGGTCAGATCCACGACCGGCTGGGGCAGCAGGGCCTTCAGACCGGCGTCCGTGCCGGCCACGGCGGCTTCCAGGAACCTCGCCTGCTGGTCCGTCGCCTCCCGGGCCTGGGCCAGATCCTGCGGGTGGCCGGCGCCCTTGGGGCCCAGGGCCAGCGCCGTGTCCTGGGATTCCGATTGAAGCGCCTGGGCCAGATCCCCCACGGCGCTGGATACCGCGGACGCGGCCCGCAGCTGCCGCATGCGCTCCAGCAGGCGGGTCTGCTGCCCCACCAGGAGGCCAGACAACAGTCCGCCACCCACGATGGGAAGGAGCACCAAGCCAAGCAGCTTGACGCGGATACGCACATGGGCAAGGTCAAAGAACATTCGGTCACCTAAAAAAGCAGACATCAGTGTGCAGGGATATTCCCCGTCCTGGTCGCTTGTCAGGACAGAGTTGACAAAGATCACCCTTAGGTCGCTTCAGGCCATCTACCGGATCCGGTCCATCCGGCGCAGGGCCGGCACGCGCCAGGCGACGACCCCCACCACCAGGAGCGTTATGCAGCCCCCAAGAACCACCGAGGGGACCAGCCCCAGGAAGCGCGCAGCCAGGCCGCTCTCAAAGGCGCCCAGTTCATTGCTCGAACCGATGAAGATCTGATTGACGGACGATACCCGGCCCATCATGGGGCCCGGGGTCACGGTCTGTACCAGGGTGGCCCGCAGCACCACGCTGACGCTGTCCACCGCCCCGCTGAGGACGAGCAGCCCAAGGCTCAACGGGAAACTGCGGCTCAGGGCGAAGGCCACCATGGTCACGCCGAAGGCGGCCACACAGAGCAGGAGGGTGCGGCCCGCCCGCCGGAAGGGGGGACGGTGCGCCAGCGCCACCGCCATGACGAGGGAGCCCACCGCCGGGGCGGCGCGCAGCAACCCCAGACCCTGGGGGCCGACCCGGAGGATATCTTTCGCGAAGACCGGGAGGACGGCCACGGCTCCGCCGAAGAGCACCGCGAAAAGGTCCAGGCTGATGGCCCCGAGCAGCAGTTTCTGGGCGGAGACGAACCGGAGACCCTCCGCCAGGCTGTCCAGGACCGTCCCCGCGCGCGCGGCGACCGGCGCCGGGACATGCCGGATGGGGAGGGTGGCGAGGAAGGCCAGGACCAGCAGGACCAGCACCACCCCATGGGTGAAGATCGGCCCTCGCCAGGCATAGGCCAGGCCGCCGAGGGCGGGCCCCACGACCATCCCCGTATGAAAGACCGAGGACCGCCAGGAAGCGCCGTTGGCATAGAGGGCCTTGGGCAGCAGTTCCGCGCCCAGGGCCGAGCTGGCCGGGCGGTAGAAGGCGCGCACCACCCCCGTGAGGAAGATCACCCCATAGATGGGCACCACCGCACCGGCCAGCGGGCCTGTGCGCGAATGCCAGCTGAAGGCCCACAACATCGCCGAACAGGCAGCCAGGCTGAGGGTCCCGAGGCGGACGATGCGGAGGCGGTTGAGGCGGTCGGCCGCATGGCCCCCGAAGAGCGCCAGGGCGAGGAACGGCAGCGCCTCGGCCAGCCCCACCAGGCCCAGGGCGAGGGGATCCCCCGTCCGGGCGTACACCTGCCAGCCCACCACCACACCCTGCATCTGGAGGCCCAGGGTGGCGAGCCCCAGCGACAGGATGAAGCGCCGGTAGCCGGGCAGCCTCAGCGCCGCGTAGGGATCGTGGGATTCAGGTTCCGGCTCAACCATGCCAGGCCACGGGACGAGCGGTGGTCATTCGTAGCGCAGCGCGTCAATCACATCCAGCTTGGCGGCCTTCACCGCGGGCAGGAATCCGGCCGCCACCCCCACGAGGGCGCTGAAGCCCAGGCCCAGGACCACGGCCCACTGCTCGATGATGGCCGGCACCTGGAACTTCTGGAGGATGGCGATGGCGGTCACGGCGAAGCCGATGCCGAGGATGCCGCCCAGCAGGGACAGCACCACGGCCTCGATGAGGAACTGCCAGAGGATGCTGTCCTGGGTGGCGCCCAGGGCGCGCCGGATGCCGATCTCGCGGGTCCGTTCCGTCACGCTGACCAGCATGATGTTGGAAATGCCGATGCCCCCCACCACCAGGGAGATGCTGGCAGCCACGGCCAGCAGCGCGGTGAGGATGCCGGCCTGCTGGGTCTGCATCTGCACGATGTCGTCCTGGGCCCGGATCTGGAACGGGCTGTCATCCCCGGGCGCCACCTTCATCCGCTGACGGAGCAGGGCCGTGATCTCCGCCTTGGCCACATCGGTCATGCCGTCCTGGGCGCTGACGATGATGCGCTGGATCTTGTCGCGGCCCATGATCTTGTGCATGACGGTGGTGTAGGGCGCCACGATCAGATCATCCTGGTCGCCGAACATGCCGGCGCCCTTCGCATCCAGCACCCCGATCACCTGGAAGGGCAGGTTCCCGATGCGCACCGTCTGCCCCACGGGATCCTCCCCGTCGGGGAAGAGGTTGTTCTTCACGGTCTGGCCCAGGACACAGACCTTGGCCATGCCCCGGACCTCCGCGCCCGTGAAAAAGCGTCCACTCTGCATGTCCCAGGCGCGGATCTGGAGGAACTCCGGGCCCGTGCCCTGGATCTGGGTGACGTAGTTGTAGTTCTGGTAGATCACCGGCCGGGTGGTCGAAACCTGGGGTGTGGCCGTGACGACACTGCTCTGGCTGAGCTCCCGCTTGATGAGCTCGACATCGCTGTCCAGCAGGATGTCGGCGCTGCCGATGGCTTGCGGGCCGAAACGCCCGCCGCCGCTGCCCGGAAAGACGAACAGCATATTGGAGCCCATGTTCTGGATGAGTTTGAGTGAGGCCTGCTTGGAACCCTCGCCGATGCCGATCATGGCGATGACCGCCCCGACGCCGACGATGATGCCGAGCATGGTGAGGAAGGCGCGCAGCTTGTTGCGCGTGATGGCGAACATCGCCAGTTTGAGGAACTCCAGGAAGGCCATGGGTGCGGCTCCCGGCTAGTTCCGCCGTCCGCGGCCCGCGCCGGGACCGGCGCCAGCGGCCTTGGGCCCCTCCACGCCGACCAGCACCTTCAGCCCGGGATGGAGGCCTTCACCACTCACCTCGGAGTATTCCCCATCCGATAGCCCCGCCGTTACAGGGATGGGCTTGGGCTGCCCGTTCTCCAGCACCCAGAGGTGATCCTGCCGCCGGACGACCATCCCGCCCTTGGTGCCTGTGCCCGCCTGGGCGCCCTGCCTGGAATGGCCGTGGAACATCATGGGCTGGCCCAGGTGGAACGAGGCTCCCTGAGCATTCGCCTTCACGTACATGGACGGGTTGAACCGCAGGGCCGCGTCGGGCACCCGCAGCACATCCTTATGCTGGGCGGTGTAGATGGTGACATTGGCCGTCATGCCGGAACGCAGGGCCAGGTTGCCTTGGAACTTGGGCCCCGGCATCAGGCGGGCGCCGCCCGGGATGTGGGCGAGCAGCTTGGGATCCAGCGGTACCGCTTCGGGAAGAGGGCTCACGGGACGGCTGGCAGCCTGGCGTTCCTTGAAGCGCTTGAGGAAAGCCTCCTTGGTGACTCCGGGCGGCAGGTGTCCCTTTGCCCGTTCCCAGGCCTGCTCGGGATCCGGTGCGGGGCCCGGGGACGCGGTGAAGGAGCCGGCATGGTCGGACGGCAGCGGCTCATTCGGCACGATCATCTCGACCACATAGGTCACCACATTGCTCGTGGTCACCGGCTCCTGGCGCACCAGACTCACCCGGGCCTTGAACTGCTTGTCGGGCAGGCTGTCCACCGTGAAGAAGGCCGGCTCGCCGACCTTCACCTGGTCAATGTCCGACTCGTCAATGGAGACCTGCACCTTCATCTTGGAGAGATCCTGGGCGATGACGTAGAGGCTCGGCGTGCTGAAGCTGGCGGCCACGGTCTGGCCCACATCCGCCAGCCGGGAGATGACCACCCCATCCACGGGCGCCGTGATGTTGCAGTAGCCGAGGTTGGCCTTGGCCTGATCCACGGCCGCCTGGGCGGACACGAGGTTCCCCTTGGCATTCTTCAGGGCCGTGGATTTGGTATCGAGATCCTGGTCGGCCAGCAGCTTGGCCTCGTGCAGCCGCTTGCTCCGTTCATAATCGGCCTTGGCGAAGTCGTAGGCGGCCTGGGCGCGCGTGAGTCCCGCTTCGGCATTCATAAGCTGGGATTTCCACACGGTCGGATCAATCTGGGCGATGAGCTGGCCCTTCTTGACGATGCTGTTGTAGTCCACGTAGAGCGCCGAGATCACGCCCGAAACCTGGGTGCCCACGCTGACCTGCACCACCGGGCTCACCGCGCCCGTGGCGCTGATCCGCTGGGTGATGTCCCCCCGCTCCACCTTGGCGGTGCGCCATTTGATCTCAGCCTTGGGCTTGGCCGAGAAGTAGGTGGCTGCCGCCGCCACCGCCAGGACTCCGCCGGAGAATGCGATCCACGTCTTCCGCTTCATGGTTTGGCGCTCCAGATCTCACAACCGGACTCAGGCCGGCCCTACACCATTGCATAACGATGTATGGAGCACCAGAGGCCTGTTCGGGTTGAGGCCGTTGGCGCCCAGACTTACCGGAACAAGCCCAGACCTTCCTGCAGTGCCCGCTGGGCAAAGCCCTGCACGAGGAACGCCTGGGTAAACCCGCCCGCCAGGACGATGGCCGCGGCCACCAGGACAGTCGCCCCCGCGAAGGGCGCATGGACCGCCGGACGGTCCGAGGCCAGGCGCTCCGCTTCGGCGCTGGGGGCCTGGAGAAACAGGGCCACCAGCACGTGCAGGTAGTAGTAGACACTCACGAGGCTGGCCAGTACGCCCAGGATGGCCAGGCCCACGTGGCCCGTGCCCACCAGTTCCTTGAAGATCATGTACTTGCCGTAGAAGCCACCCAGAGGGGGGATGCCCGCCAGGCTGAGCATGAACACGGCGGCGCAGAAGCCCATGGCGGGCCGCTTCCAGCCCAGGCCCCGCAGGTCCTCGAAAGTGGTGTGGCCACCCACGAGGCCGAAGGCCGTGAGGAGGCCGAAGGCACCCATGTTCATGGCCAGGTAGATCACCAGGTAGAACAGCAGGCCCGAGAAGGCCGCGGGCGTTCCCGCGACGAAGGCCAGCATGAGGTAGCCCGCGTGGCTGATGCTGGAATAGGCGAGCATGCGCTTGACGTTGGTCTGCACCAGGGCCGTCAGGTTCCCCACCACCAGCGTCAGCACCGCCAGGATGGCCAGGGCCGACTGGACGTGGGCTTCGAGGCCCCGCACCGCTCCGAGACTGACTGGAAAGATGCGGAGCAGGGCGATGAAGGCCGCGCCCTTCGTGGCCACGGACATGAAGCCGGCCACGGGATGCGGCGAGGCCTCGTAGGCGTCTGGCGTCCACTGGTGGAAGGGCGCGGCGGACACCTTGAAGAGGAAGCCGAACAGCAGGAGCGCAGCGCCGGCGAGGACCAGCGGATCCGCGCCCAGACCCTGGGCCTGGAGGAGCGTTGCGGCCGTCTTCAGATCGAACGTTCCACTGAATCCGTAGAGCAGCACACCGCCCATCAGGAAGCAGCTCGAGGCCACCGCTCCGGTAAGGAAATACTTCATGCCGCCTTCGGCCGTTTCGGGGCGTGGCCGCACAGTCGCGACCAGGGCGTAGAGGGGCAGGCTGAACAATTCGAGGCCCAGGAACAGGGTCACGAAATTCGAGGTGGCCGTGAAGAGCATCATGCCGGTCACGGAGAAGAGCAGCAGGGAGAGGGTTTCCCCCTTGACCCAGCCCTCCTGGTGGAAGTGATCCCAGCCCTGGAGGATGGTCATGGCGGCCGCCACGAGGATGAAGATCCCCGAGAACTGCGCCAGACGGTCCATGTGAAGCTGGTGGAAGCTGGGCTGGGCCCCGGTCGTCCACAGATCCGTGAGGTACCAGAACCCCGCAGCCACCGCCAGCAGCGCTGTGAGATACATGGCCCCACGGATCCACTTGGCCGCGGCCTGGTCCCGGTCCAGCGACATGAGCGGGATCAGGCAGGCGCCAAGGGCGGGAAAGAGCAGCGGCAGAATCGCCGCCCACTGGGTCGGGGTGATGGTCATGGATGCACCTCGGCGGAGGCGGGGGCATGGCCTTCGACGGCGGCCTCGACCGGCACCGGCAGCGGTGCGGAAGGCAGGACGAGGGGCCGGATGGCGGGAGCGTTCGCGTCCTTGAGCAGGGTGGCGACCGGGGCTTCGCTGACCGCCTGGAAGGTACTCGGATGGATGCCCATCCAGAGGATCAGCACCACCAGCGGCAGCATCACGGCGATCTCCCGGGCGTTCAAGTCGCTGTGAAGGTGCTGGGTGCCACTGTCCTCATCCGGATTGACCGGTCCCCAGAAGACCCGCTTCACCATCCACAGCATGTAGACCGCTCCGAGCACCACGCCGAGGGTGGCGATCACCGCATAGGCGCGGCCCCAGGCGAAGCCGGAGAGGAAGGTGCCGTTGAGGATCTGGAACTCGCCCACGAACCCGTTGGTCAGGGGCAGGCCGATGGAGCTGAGGGTGACGATGATGAAGAAGGTCGTGAAGATCGGCATCTTCGTGGCCACGCCGCCAAAGTCGGCGATCATCCGGGTGTGGGCCCGGTCGTAGATCATCCCCACCAGCAGGAAGAGGGCGCCGGTGCTGATGCCGTGGTTCAGCATCTGGAGCATGGCCCCCTGGGTGCCAATGACCGTGAAGGACGCGAGCCCCAGCATCACGAACCCCATGTGGCTGACGGAGGAGTAGGCCACCAGCTTCTTCATGTCGCGCTGGACCATGGCCACCAGGGCCCCGTAGATGATGGCGATGACGCTGAGCAGCGCCAGGGGCTTGGCGAAGTGCATGGCCGCCTGGGGGAACATGGGAATGGCGAAGCGGATGAAGCCGTATCCGCCGAGCTTCAGCAGCACGCCCGCGAGGATGACCGAGCCCGCCGTGGGAGCCTGGACATGGGCATCCGGCAGCCAGGTGTGCAGCGGGAACAGGGGCACCTTGATGGCGAAGGCCACGGCGAAGGCCAGGAACAACCAGCACTGGACACCGAACGGCAGCGTGGAAGCGGAGGCGGCCATGATCGCCGGAGCGAAGCTGCCGGCCTTGCCTGCCAAGAAGAGCAGCGCCACCAGCCAGAGCAGCGAACCGCTCAGGGTATAGAGGAAGAACTTGTTGGCGGCGTAGCGCCGCTCATCCCCGCCCCAGACCCCGATCATGAAGTACATCGGGATGAGCATCCCCTCCCAGAACAGGTAGAAGAGGAAGAGATCCTGGGCCACCAGGGCGCCGAGCATGCCCGTTTCCAGCAGCAGGAACATCGCCGCAAAGGTGCCGATGCGGTCCTTCAGGCTGTTCCAGGTGCCCAGCATGGTGAGCGGCACCAGGAAGGTGGTGAGGATGACCAGCCAGAAGTTCAGGCCATCCACCGCCAGGGAATAGTCCACCGGCAGGCCCACGAGCGTGAACCAGGGCGCGTGTTCCGCGAGCGGCGCCCCGGGCGCCCGGCCCAGGAGCCAGGCGAGGCTGAGCACGAAGATGGCCAGGGCCCCGAGAAAGCCGAGGAGACGCGTGAGCTTGCCGAGGGTCTGGGGCAGCGTGAGCAACAGCAGGCCCAGCAGCGTGGGAGCGAAAACCAGGAAGGTGAGAGGATGGGAGTTCAGCCAGGTCATCGCCCCACCTACTTCAGGAAGACATACAGGAGGACGGCGCCTCCCAGGGTCATGCTGAGCGCGTAATTGCGCACCCGGCCGGTCTGGAAGAGGGCGGTGAAATCACCGAAGACCCGGGTCAAGGCCCCCGGAAGGTTCACGCCGAGGCCGTCAATGATGATGACGTCGAAGAGCTTCCACAGCAGGTTGCCGAACCAGCGTATGGGGCCGAGGATCACCAGTTCCACGCCCTCATCCACGTAGTACTTGTTGAGCAGCACCTTGTGGATGAACGGGAACTTCGCGGCGCGGGCCTCGGCCACGGCCAAGCCGTTCCGGTAGGTGGCGTAGCCGAACCAGGCCATCCCGAGACCCACGGCCGTCGAAATCCCCGCAAGGATCAGCGGAAGCATCTGGCTGCCCTCCTCCGCATGGTGGGCCACGTGCAACTGGCCGTAGGTCACGGCGGGTGCCAGCCATGCCTCGATGCGGAAGTCCCCGCCGAAGGCCTTGGGCCAGCCGAGGAAGACGGCGACCACGGAGCCCACCGCCAGCGCCACCAGGGGCCACGTCATCGTCCGGGGGCTCTCGTGGGCATGCTCGAAAGCATGATGGTCCCTTGGCTTCCCCAGGAAGGCCAGGGTGAAGAGGCGGAGCATGTAGAAGGCGGTGCACCCCGCAGCCACCACGCCGATCACCCACAGGGCGGGGCTCTTGGCATAGGCCAGGGCGAGGATCTCGTCCTTGCTGGCGAAGCCGGAGGTGCCCGGGAAGCCGATGATGGCCAGGGTGGCGGCCAGCATGGTCCAGAAGGTGAGGGGCATCTTCGACCGGAGGCCGCCCATCTTGAAGAGATCCTGCTCATGATGCATGGCGTGGATCACGCTGCCGGCCCCCAGGAAGAGGAGGGCCTTGAACCAGGCGTGGGTGAAGACATGGAAGAAGCCCGCGGCGAAACCGGAGGCGCCCAGGCCCAGGAACATGTAACCCAGCTGTGAAACGGTGGAGTAGGCCAGCACCTTCTTGATGTCCCGCTGAACGAGGCCGATGGTGGCGGCGAAAAGGGCCGTGGCCGCGCCCACCCAGGCCACCACATCCATCGTGATGGGCGCCAGGGTGAAGACCGGCGCCAGGCGGCAGATCAGGTAGATGCCGCTGGTGACCATGGTGGCCGCATGGATCAGGGCGCTGACCGGGGTGGGGCCCGCCATGGCGTCCGGCAGCCAGAGGTAGAGGGGCAGCTGGGCACTCTTGCCCGTGGCGCCCACGAACAGCATCAGCGTGGCGAAGGTGAGGATGCCGAAGCCCACTTCCGGGCCCAGGTGCCCGGCCTTCACCAGAATGTCGCCGACCGTCAGGGTGCCGAAGGCCGCGAAGAGCACCATCATTCCGATGGCCACCCCCAGATCGCCCACGCGGTTGGTGAGGAAGGCCTTGAGGCCCGCGTCCGGCGCGAAATCCGTCTCGTAGTAGTAGCCGATGAGCAGGTAGGAGCAGAGGCCCACGCCCTCCCAGCCCACGAACATGAGGGGCAGGCTGGAGCCCAGCACCAGGGTGAGCATGAAGAACACGAAGAGGTTCATGTAGCTGAAGAACCGCGCGTAGCCTTCCTCTTCATGCATGTAGCCCACGGAGTAGACATGAATCAGGAAGCCGATGCCCGTGATCACCAGCATGAAGATGCCGCTGAGGGGATCCACCACCAGCCCGAAGGGGATGTTCATGCTGCCGGTGGCCATCCAGGTTCCGAGATCCACCGTGAGGCGATGGTCCGGCAGGGCCTTCATGGCGAAGAAGGTCGCGAAGGATAGCAGGAGCGAGGCCAGCACGGTGCCCAGGGCCACGACCGTGACGGCGCGCTTGCCCGCCCGCTTGCCCAGGATGCCGTTGAAGGCCGCGCCCACCAGGGGGAGGATCGGAATGAGCCAGACGTACTTGTTCATCACATCCTCACTGCTTCAGGCTGGCGGCCCGGTCGGAATCGGTCGTATCCCGGTGCCGGTAGAGGCCGATGATCAGGGCCAAGCCCACCGCGGCCTCGCAGGCGGCCACGGCGATGATGAAGAGGTAGAAGACCGTGCCCTGGAGATCCCCACCGTGGTAGCGGGCGAAGGCCAGCAGCGCCACATTGGCGGCATTGAGCATCAGTTCAACGCCCATGAATTGCAGCAGGAGCGTCCGGCGCAGCAGCACCGACGCCAGGCCGATCGCGAACAGCAGAAGCGCGACGACCAGGTACCCCTGGAGGCCGCCGTGGAGGATTGCGTCCATTCCGGTCATCGCCCGCCCCTCACAGATTCCGTTTGGTCAATGCCACTGCGCCCACCATCGCCGCCAGCAGCATCAGGCCCGCCACTTCGAAGCCCAGCAGATGGTTCGCGAACAGGACGGCTCCCACGCCCTGGAGCGTGACCCCCTGGGGCACGGGGGCTCCCTTTTCAGCCAATTGCTGCAAGCCCTTCGAGGCCAGCACCAGCTTCACGGCCCCGGCCGCGAGGGCCAGGGACAACACGACCGACACCCAGCGCTGGATGGGACGGGAGGTCTCCGCCGGTTCTTCTTCGTGGCTGTTGAGCATCATGATCACGAACAGGACCAGCACCAGGATGGCGCCGGTATAGACGATGATCTGCAGCGCGGCCGCCACGGGGTTGCCCAGCAGCACGAACAGGCCAGCCACGCCGAAGAACGACGCAACCATGAACAGGCCGGCCACGATGATGTTCTTCTGGAGCAGCATGCCCAGGGCGCCGAGCAGGGTGATGAGGGCAAAGGCCAGGAACATGGCAGCTCCTTACATCGCGATGGCGCGGCGGGGCGCGGAGGGGATGGGATCCTCGGTGATCCGCGCTTTGCCGTCAGCCTCGGCATAGGTATTCATCAGATCCCACTTGCCGAACTGCATGGACAGGCGGTCGTAGGCGGCCACCTCATAGTCGTTGCGCAGCCAGATGGCGTCCTTGGGGCAGGCTTCTTCGCACATGCCGCAATAGATGCAGCGCAGCATGTCAATCTTGAAGACCTGCGGGCGCTTCTCTTCGAAGCCCTGGGTGATGTTCAGGTCGCTGAACTCCTCGGCCTCGATGCTGATGCAGCGGGCCGGACAGGCCTCCGCGCACATGAAGCAGGCCACGCACTTGATGGCGCCATCTTCGAAGCGCTTCAATTCGTGCAGGCCGCGGTAGCCCGCCGGCATCACCTTTTTCATGTCCGGGTACTGGATCGTGTACCGCTTGGAGGTCGGGGTGAACAGCTGCTTGATGAAGTGCTTGAACGTGATGCCCATGCCCTTCAGCACCGGCCAGACGTAGGTGCGGTCCAGCCAACTCAGCTCGACCTTCTTGACGACGACACCCATGTCCCTCTCCTCAGCGGCCGTGGCTCATGAGCCAGGCATGGACGACCAGGTTGACCATAGACATCGGGAGCATGGCCTTCCAGCCCAGGCGCATCATCTGGTCATAGCGGAACCGCGGCAGGGTCCACCGGATCCAGACGAACACCCAGGCGAAGAACAGCAGCTTGACGACAAAACTCAGGATGGAAAGCCCCACCGAGGGATGGGCCACGAAGGGCACCTGCCAGCCCCCGAAGAAGAGCGTGACCACGAGCGCCGAGGCCGTCATCAGGTGCGCGTACTCGGCCAGGGCCAGGAGGCTGAATTTCATGCTGCCGTACTCGGTGTTGAACCCCGCCACGATCTCGCTCTCGCCCTCGGCGAAGTCGAAGGGCAGGCGGTTCGTCTCCGCGAACATGCAGGTGAAGAAGACGATGAAGCCGAGGAACTGGGGCACCACATTCCAGTGCCAGGGCAGGCTGCCCTGGGCCGAGATGATCTCGGCGGGATCATAGCCGCCGGTGGTCATGAAGATGGACACCACGGCCAGGCTCATGCCGATCTCGTAGCTCACCATGGCCGCCGAGGCCCGCATGCCGCCGAGGATGGACCACTTGTTGTTGCTGGACCAGGCCGCCACGAGCACGCCATAGACCGCGAGGCCGCCGATGGCCATGGGGTAGAGCATGCCCATCCCGTTGCCCGGGTCGAGCACCGAGAGATGGTAGGTGGCGCCACCACTCACGAAGTCCCGGCCGAAGGGGATCACGGCGAAACCCATCATGGCCGGCACGAAGGCCAGGAAGGGCGCCAGCCAGAACAGCCCCTTGTTCACGTCCGTGGGCTCCAGGTCCTCCTTGAAGAAGAACTTGATGCCGTCCGCCAGAAGCTGGGCCAGCCCGATGATCCGGATCCGTCCGAACAGCGCGGCCCGGTTGGGGCCGATGCGATCCTGGATCATGGCCGAACCCCGGCGCTCCACCCAGGTCCAGACCGAGGCCAGGAGCATGACGGCGCTGAAGACGATGACGATCTTCACCACCATCCACGCGAGGGCAGGTGAGGTGTGCAGCAGGCTCGCGAGCGTGTCCATGGGCGGCTTCCCGGCAGGGCCTCCGCAGGGACGCCCAATCCTTCGAGCCTACCAGAGCGCCCGGCTTCCCGACACGGAGGGAAAGAACGGGGCCCGGGGCCTTGCGACATGCATCACAGCGACAGATCGGGCCCTGGCGTCAGCCCTTGGCCTCGATTTTCGTCCACGAATCCTTCAAGCCCACTGTCCGGTTGAAGACCGGCGCCCCGGGCCGGCCATCGGGATCGGCACAGAAGTAGCCCAGGCGCTCGAACTGGATCCGGGCGCCGGGGACGGCCTCCGCCAGGGCGGGCTCGACCCGGGCCCCGGCCAGGACCTCCAGCGACTCCGGGTTCAGGGTGTCCCGCCAATCCCCGCCCTCGGGCACATCCATGGGATCCTCCGCGGTGAAGAGGCGGTCGTAGAGGCGTACCTCCGCCGGCACCGCGTGGGCAGCCGAGACCCAGTGGAGGGTGCCCTTCACCTTCCGGCCATCCGGCGCATTGCCGCCGAGGGAGGCGGGATCCCACGTGCAGCGCAGCTCCACCACTTCGCCCGCGGCATCCTTCACCACGTCCGTGCACCGGATCAGGCAGGCCCCCTTGAGGCGCACCTCGGCGCCGGGCGCCAGGCGGAACCACTTCTTCGGCGCCTCCTCGCGGAAATCGTCCCGCTCGATGAACACCTCCCGGCTGAAGGGCACCTGGCGCGTGCCGAAGGCGGGATCGTCGGGGTGGTTGGGTAGGGTGAGCCAGTGGATCTCCCCCTCGGCCAGGTTCTCAATGACCAGCTTGAGGGGCCTCAGCACCGCCAGGGCCCGGGGAGCTTTCTTCTCCAGATCCTCGCGGATGGCGAATTCCAGCAGACCCACGTCAATGACCGTGTCCCGCTTGGCCACGCCCACCCGCTCGGCGAAGGCGCGCAGGCTCTCGGGCGTGTAGCCCCGGCGTCGCAGGCCGCAGATGGTGGGCATGCGGGGATCGTCCCAGGCTTTGACGTGGCCCTCCTGCACCAGCAGCAGCAGCCGCCGCTTGCTCATCACCGTGTAGGTCAGGTTCAGCCGGGCGAACTCGATCTGGCGCGGCAGCGGCCGCTGGAAGAAGCGGCCCTCGACATCCTGCTCCAGGAACCAGTCGTAGAGCGGGCGGTGGTCCTCGAATTCCAGGGTGCAGATGGAGTGGGTGATGGTCTCGATCGCATCGGACACGCCGTGGGCGTAGTCGTACATCGGGTAGATCAGCCAGGCGTCGCTCGTGCGGTGGTGGTGGGCCCGGCGGATGCGGTACATGAGCGGATCGCGCAGGTTCATGTTGCCGCTGGCCATGTCAATTTTCGCCCGCAGCACCCGGGAGCCATCCGGGAATTCGCCGGCCTTCATGCGGCGGAAGAGGTCCAGATTCTCCGCCGGGGTCCGGTCCCGGGTCGGACTCGCCTTCCCGGGCACGTGGAAGTTGCCGCGGTACTCGCGGATCTCTGCCTCGGACAGGTCGCACACATACGCCTTGCCCTGCTGGACAAGATACTCCGCATAGTCGTAGAGGAACTGGAAGTAGTCCGAGGCGTAGTGCTCGCCCTTCCAGTCGAAGCCCAGCCAGCGCACGTCCTCGCGGATGGAATCCACGTACTCCACATCCTCCTTCACCGGGTTGGTGTCATCGAAGCGCAGGTTCGTGGCGCCGCCGTACGTCGCCGCCAGGCCGAAATTCAGGCAGATGCTCTTGGCGTGGCCGATGTGCAGGTAGCCGTTCGGCTCCGGCGGGAAACGCGTAAGCACGCGCCCCCCGTGCTTCCCCGAGGCGAGATCCGCCTCGACGATCTCCTCGATGAAGTGGAGACTCTTGGGTTCAGGGACAGGCGGATCGGACGGCATCGAGGCTCACAGGATGTAAACATCCAAGATACCCGGTGGGCCGCACTTCCAACAAAAGGCAATTGCGCCGGGAATCGGTCCACACCGCCATTCACCGAATACAGGCCGGATCCGGAAACGCCCTACTGGTCCCGCCCCCCGTCCAGGGTCCACCAGGGGCACTCCACCCGATCGGACACCATGAAGCCCTGGTGCATCTGGGAGATGCACTGGAAGTGCGTACCGGTCAGGCTGTGGAAGCCGGTGGTGACCTCGCCGGGCCCGGAACGCACGCCGAAGAAGTACTCGGACTGGGCGAGGCCCAGGCGCAGCACCATCTCCTGGAGGGCCTCCCGGGGATCCACATCCGGGGGGATGCCCTGGATGACCTGCACCGCGTCGCCTGCGATGATCGTGGGCGCGTAGGCGTCCGCGCCATGGTCCTCCAGCACCGCCAGGGTGAGGTGCGTGAATTCCGGGAGATCCATCAGAGCCACCGTTCCAGGCGGGCCGCCACGCCCTCCCGCCCCACGAGCATCAGGGTGTCGAAGATGCCGGGGCTCACGGGCTTCCCGCAGAGGGCCACGCGAAGGGCCTGGGCCAGGTCCTTGGTCTTGAGGCCATGCTTCGCGAGGATGGCGTTGAAGCCCGCTTCCAGCCCGGCGTGGGTGTAGTCGGCAAGGCCGCGCACCTCCGCCAGGGCGGGCTTGATGGCCGGTGTCATGAACTTTTCCACGGCCTTCTCGTCGAAGGTGGTGGGAGGCGCGAAGGCGAAGCGCAGGGCCTCGGCCATGTCCGTGAGGGACTTCCCCTTCTGGGTGGCCTGGATGGCCAAGGCCTTCCATGCGTCCGGCTTCTCGGCCCAGGCCGCGGGCAGGAAGGGCCGCAGGTGGGGCTCCAGCTCCTGCCAGGTGGCCCGCTGGATGAGCTTCTGGTTCATCCAGTTGAGCTTGTCCATGTCGAAGCGGGCCGCGCTCTTCTGGCAGTCCGCCAGGTCGAAGAGCTGGATCATCTGGTCGTCCGTGAGCAGTTCCTCCTCGGCGGATTCCACGGCCCGGCCGTCAATCTTGGGCGTCCAGGAGAGGCGGGCCAGGGCCAGGCGCACGGCGGAGGGCAGCAGGCCCATGGCCTGGTACTCGGTGATGCTGGTGGCGCCGTGCCGCTTGCTGAGCTTCGCGCCATCCGCGCCCAGGATCATGGGCACGTGGGCGAAGGCGGGCAGCTCGTAGCCGAAGGCCCGGAAGAGGGGAATCTGTTTGGGCGTGTTGTTCAGGTGGTCGTCACCACGGATGACATGGGTGACCGCCATGTGGGTGTCATCCACCACCACGCAGAAGTTGTAGGTGGGCACGCCGATCTCGCCTGGGGCGTCGCCGGTGCGGGCGAGGATCCAGTCGTCCAGGCTCTCGGCCGGGAAGCGGGTCTCGCCCTTGATGAGGTCGTCCACCACGATGTCACCGTCCACCGGCATGCGGAAGCGGATGGCGCAGGGCCGGCTGGCGTCGTGGTGCGCGTCGGCGCAGCCCTTCCCGGCATCCAGGCCGCGGTTGTACTGGAAGACCTTCCCGGCCGCTTCCACCGCCTTTCGGCGCTCATCGAGGGCCTCCCTGGAGCAGCGGCAGCGGTAGGCGAGGCCCTTGTCCAGCAGTTCCTGGATCTTGGACTTGTAGAGATCCATGCGCTGCATCTGGCGGTAGGGGCCGTGGGGGCCCTTCCATTGGCCGGGATCGCCCACGATGGGGCCCTCGTCCCAGTCGAGGCCGCACCAGGCCATGCCCTCCTCGATGATGCGGATGTTGTCGTCCGTGCTGCGGGAGAGATCCGTATCCTCGATGCGGAGGATGAAGGTGCCGCCATGCTTCCGGGCGAACAGCCAGCAGAAGAGCGCCGTGCGGACGCCCCCGATGTGGAGCATGCCCGTGGGCGACGGGGCGAAGCGGGTGATGACCTTCTGGGACATGGACGAGCCTCGGATCCAAAGTTCCAGTGTGCCCCAAGCGCGCGGACTTCGTCCGCGCGATAACGGAAAACGCGCAGCGTTTTCCGTCCTACTTGATATAAAGCTTCAGCTTGATCTCCACGGGGTTCTCGCCGTTGAAGAGGCTGCGGTCCAGCACGACGGGCACCTCGACGACGCTGCTGTGGGGCATGTGCGCGGAAGTCGGGACATGGGCAGGGGAATCACCGGTCTCTCCCGGAAGATCTTCGACCTCCTCCAGCAGTTCGCTCGCCGACAGTTCCTCCACCTCGAAGGGCTCCGTGTGCAAGGGCGCTTCCGCTTCCTGGCCCGGGGCCAGGAAGGCGGGCTCCTCCACCACCCCCCCGCCGTACTTCTCAGCCAGGTGCTTCAGCACCAGCCGAGCCACACCAGTGAGGGTCTCCTTGACGCCCTCCCCACGCATGGCGCAGGCCTCGAAGGTGGGCACGCGGAAGAGGTTGATCTCCTGATCCAGGGTGGCCACCGGCAAGGCATTCGGCGTATCCCGCTTGTTCCACTGGATCACATGGGGGATCTTGGCAAGCTCGGCGCCCTGTTCCTTCAGGTTGACGATGAGGTTCTGGAAACTGTCCTTGTTCGATTCCAGGGCCGGTGCCTGGGAATCGGCCACAAAGACAACCGCATCCGCCCCGCGCAGCACCAGTTTCCGGGTGGCGTCATAGAACACCTGGCCCGGCACCGTATAGAGCTGGATGCGCGTCTTCATGCCCCTGATGGTGCCCAGCTCGATGGGCAGGAAATCGAAGAAGAGGGTGCGATCCGTCTGGGTGGCCAGGGACAGCATCTTCCCGCGCCCATCCTGGGGCAGCGTGTCATAGATGTGCTGCAAATTGGTGGTCTTGCCGCAAAGGCCTGGGCCGTAATAGACGATCTTGGCCGTCAGCTCCTTCGTGGCTGCATTAAAGAGCACCATGCCCCCTCCACCCGGATTGGGATCACCCGCAGGTTGGCGGATGCTCCGCAGCCCGTCAAGAAAGAACCGGCCATCTCGCGCCTGGGGCCACCTCCAGAACGACGGGGTTGCGATACACTTCCGGGCATATCTTCCCCGCTGAGGTGGCCATGGCCAAGCTGCTCGTGCATGAAAGTGCAGGCGTCCGCGAGTTCGAGATCGTGGATGATGAGGTCCGCATGGGCCGGGAGCTGGATAACACCCTGCGGCTGCCGGACCCCAGCATCAGCCGCCACCATTGCGTACTCCGCAAGGTGGGCGAGGGCTATGAGATCCAGGATCTCCAGAGCAGCAATGGCGTCCTGGTGAACGGCAACCGGGTGCAAACCGCTCCCCTGCGGAACGGCGACCGCATCACCCTCGGCCAGATCCAGCTCACCTTCGAGGATCCTCGGCCTGAACCCGCCCCTACCGTGGCCATCAGCCGGGAAGACGTCCCCGCCCCGCCCCTGGGCACCGTGCGGATGTCCGCCGCGGAGCTTGCTGCCATCCATACGGGCAACGGCGCGCCCGTCGGAGGCGGCCAGGGATCCACGGGCGCCATCCCCGTCCCCTCCCCGGCAGCCCCCATGCCGCCCGCGCCTCCCGTGGCCCCGCCCCCGGTGGCGCCGAAACCTCCCGCCCGCGCGCCCGAATTCGGCCATTTCACGAATGCCGGAATCCAGGCCAACCCCGCGCCGGCCTTCCTCCAGCCCTACCTGCCGCCGGTCCCCGACGACGCCCAGCCCACGGGCGAGCGGGGGGACTTCCTCACCCGTCTGCTCGCGGTTCTCATTGATGCCGCGCCACTGATCGCCCTGTATGTGGTCATCTGGGTCATCCAGATGGTGCTGGGCCACCTCGTTGGACCAGGCGCCTGCCTGACCGGCTGCCTCTTTGGGCTCATCCAGCTGGTGGTGGGCATCGGCTACGCCTGGGTCTTCATCCCCTGGTGCTGGATCACGTTCGGCGCGAGCCCCGGCAAGAAGATGATGAAGCTGCGGGTCGTGCCCGAATCCGATCCCAACGGCCGCATTGACGTGAGCACCGCGGTGCTGCGCCTGGTGGGGTACCTGGTCAACGGTGTGCTGCTCGGCCTGCCCTACCTGATCATCCTCGGGAGCGAGCGCAAGGGCCTCCAGGACATCATCTCCAAATCCCTGGTCATCAAGGTGGACCGCTGATGGCCCTGGTCATTCCGGTTCCGGCGCCTGTGCAAGCGGGCGCCGCTTGCACGGGGTTGGCATGATCCTAACCGGCCGACAGATCCAGGCCTACCGCGCCGAGGGGCGGATCCGCATTGATCCCTGGGACGAAGCCCAGCTCAATCCCAACAGCTACAATCTGCGCCTCGGCGAGGATCTGGCGGTCTATACCAGCCGGGAACTGGACATGGCCCAGCCGAACGGCGTCGCGTTCCTGAAAATCCCGCCTGAGGGATTGCTGCTCGAACCGGGCCGCCTGTACCTGGGCCGAACCCAGGAGTACACCGAGACCCACGGCCTGGTCCCCATGCTGGAGGGCCGCAGCAGCGTGGGCCGGCTCGGCCTTTTCGTCCATGTCACCGCCGGGTTCGGCGATATCGGCTTCTGCGGCTACTGGACCCTGGAGATCAGCTGCATCCAGCCCGTGCGCATCTACGCCGGCGTAGCCATCTGCCAGATCTTCTACCACACCGTCAGCGGCGAGTACGACAGCTACGACTCCGGGAAGTACCAGCGGAACTCCGGCATCCAGCCCTCGATGCTGTGGAAGGATTTCACGAAGGAATGACCCCGCCACGGACAAGCGGCGCTTGTGTGCCGCTTATCCGTGGATGGATGCAAGCTGCCGGATGGCCTACGCCGGTTGCCCGCCCATGAGCCTGTTGAAGCCAGCGACCTTGACCCACCAGATGATCACGCACACCAGGGCCGCGGGCCCGGCGATGACGTTGACGAGCGGGACGACCGCGCAGCAGTTCGCGATGCAGGCGATCAACCCGATGGTGTAGCCCGCGTCGTCCACCTGCGCGCCATGCTCCTCCGCCCACCCTTTGATGGAGTCGGAGACGTTCTTCACGACGAAGAAGTGCCAGACCAGGTTGAAGAGCGGAATGAGCATCAACCAGACCATCGCCGGCTGCATCTTCTGATGGCTAGGGCCCGCGAGGGTCAGGGCCTTCTGCATCGTCAGGATGTAGAAGATTCCGATGACGAAGGTAATGGCGAAGATGACCAGGAAAAAAATCAGGCAGCCCCCGCCAAGCATGGCTGCAAAAGGACCGAGATCGGATTGAGGCATGGTACCTCCTGGAAATGGGCAAGCCCGGGGTCAGGGGCAAACCGGACAAAGAAATGGAAGGTGTATCGTCCTCCGAGGGTAGAGTCACTCCCTTCGGGGCACAAGGCGTTGGCGGCTCTTCACACCGGCCGCGGCAGCATGGGCTCCCCCGTGCTACCCGTGTACGGCCGTCGGCATATCCGGTGTCCACACCACTTCGAAGGGGCTCACCGGGTGTTCGATGTTCTTGAGGGACACGGCTTCCAGGGGACGGAGACGTGCGGGATCCATCCACTCGGCCGTGCGGGGCCCGATGACGACCTGGCCGGGCTTGGCCACACCGCTTTCCAGCCGTGAGGCCAGGTTCACGGTGCTGCCCATGACCGTGTAGTCCATGCGCTTCTCGCAGCCGATGTCGCCGGCGAAGGCCTCACCGCTGTTGATGCCGATGCGCATCCGGAGTTCGGGGTAGCCCTCGGGGCGGGCGGCGTTCAGCGTGGCCAAGGTTTCCTGCATGGCCATGGCCGCCTCTACCGCGTGGAGGGCGTGGTCAGGATCAGGGTTCGGCGCGCCGAAGAAGGCCATGATGGCGTCGCCGATGTACTTGTCGAGCGTTCCGCCCCGGGCGAAGATCTGATCCGTCAGCGCCTCGAAGGTGCGGTTGAGGATGCCCGCCAGCCGGAGCGGTTCCAGGCCCTCGCTCATGCGGGTGAAGCCGGAGATATCGGCGAAAAGCACGCTGATCTCGCAGCGCTGGGCCTGGAGGGCCGGGGCTTCCTTGTTCTGGCTGGACTTGAGGATCTGGTTCACCACCTGGGGGCTGTGGTACCGTTCCAGCCGCTGGCGGAATTTGGCTTCCCGCTCGCGCTGGATGCCCACGGCGGCAAAATTCGCCATGGCGGAAAGCAGATGTTCATCCTCCCGCTTGAAGCCGCCCTTGTTGAGGCTGGTCTCCAGGTAGATCACGCCCAGGGCCTGGTCCTCCACGATGAGCGGGGCGCACAGGGCGGAGGTGATGCCGTGGATCTTGATGCTCTCGCCCGCGCTGAACCTTGGATCCATGCGGGCATCTGTGGTGAGGATGGCCACGCGGTCGGTCATGGCCGTGCGGGCGATGGTGCGGCTGATGGGGTTGCTGTGGATCCCGGGCTGCTCCTCCCAGACCAGTTCGGGCACCAGTTCCCCAGCGGCGTCTTTCAGCAGGATGAAGCCGCGCTGGCAGGGAATCTGGGCTGTCACCAGGCCCATCACCGAATCCAGCAGCTCGCTCAGGCCCGCGGCGCGCAGCAGGGTGCCCGCCATGCTGGCCAGGCGCTGGAACAGGCTGAGCGCATCCGAAGCCACGTGCTGGCCGCTGGCCTGGGCCAGCATCTCATTGAGGCTGGCATGGGGCATCAGGATCGAGCCGGAGGCATCGAAGGCGCGCTCCTCCAGGGAAATACGAGAGGAGGATCCGCGGGGCGCCAGGGCCTGGTTCAGGCCCGTCACCGTGGGCGCCGCGGAGGCGTCACCGCTTTCAGGCACCCAGGTCACCAGGGCCTCGCCCAACAGCACCGCATCGCCCATCCGAAGCCGGACGGGCGCCGTGATCGGGCTGCCGTTCAGGCTGGTCCCGTTCAGCGACTTGAGATCCTCGATGAACGGGACCCCCTCCTTCAGGAAGATCCGCGCATGGAGGCGGCTCACGGCGTTGGTCTGGAGACGAAGGGTGGCCTGGTCCCCCCGGCCGAGGGTGATCCCCTCCTCCGTGAGCTCGACGGGATGCAGGGCGCCATCAACCTGAAGGGTGAGTTTCATGGCCGGTCCAGAGGGGGAGATCGAGTCTATCACCGCTGACGTTAGGAGCTGGAACGGGATAATCGTTGCCATCGTTGACGCCCAGCCGCGATGCATCCGCAGATATCCGTTCGTCTCGCGTATCGCCGCAGGCGATACCGAGAAGGAAGGGCCCGCAGGGCCATGTGGTTCATGGTTCACCATCTGCGAAGCGGATAGGGCCGCATCGGCACAGCCGATGGCGGGGGCGGAGCCCCGAGGGCCGAAGGCCCGAGCCAGGGGCCCTGACGCCGCGGGGCGCGCGGATGGGCGTCAACCCTCCGGGCGCGGGGTGGCGGGGAGGCTCCGACTCCGCGAGCTTGCGAGCGGGAGCCCCGCACAGCGGGGCGTCAGGCGGAGGGCGATCCTACGTCGGCTTCGGTTCACGGAGTCCCGCTCCGCTGGAACCTCAGCCTCCTTGACTCGCTTGCCCGGCACCCCGCGCGATGGCATTGCTTATTTCGTTCCAGCTCCTTAGCGGCCGCCGGCGGTAATCTATGAGGTTCACCCGGCCGGGTGCGGAGGTCCGTTGACGAAGGTTGGATTCATGTCCCTGGGCTGCCCCAAGAACCTCGTGGATTCCGAGGTCATGCTGGGGCACCTGCGCCTGAAGGGCTACCAGATCACGCCGGTCCTCGAGGACGCCCAGGTGCTGGTGGTGAATACCTGCGGCTTCATTGACGCCGCGAAGCGGGAGAGCGTGGAGGCCATCCTCCAGGCCGCCGCGATGAAGCAGCAGGGCGCCTGCGAGAAGCTCATCGTGGCCGGTTGCCTGGTGGAGCGCTACCGGGACGAGCTGATGGCCGAGATGCCCGAGATTGACGCCTGCCTGGGCACCCGCGATATCGAGCAGATCGCCGAGGTCATCGGCGCCGGCGCCGCCTTCGAGCTGAATCCCAACCCGGACTACCTCTATACCGAGGCCAGCCCCCGGATGCTCACCACCCCCAAGGCCAGCGCCTACCTGAAGATCAGCGAAGGCTGCGACCACGCCTGCGCCTTCTGCGTGATCCCGCGCTTGCGGGGCGGCCAGCGCAGCCGGAGCGTCGAAAGTGTCGTCGCCGAAGCCCGCAACCTCGTGGCCCAGGGGGTGCTGGAGATCAGCCTCGTGGCGCAGGACACCACGGATTATGGGCGCGATTTCGGCGATCCAGATGCCCTTGAAAAGCTGGTGCGGGCCCTGGGGAAGGTGGCGGGCCTGCGCTGGTTCCGCATCCACTACGCCTATCCGAATCGCCTGACGGACGGCCTGCTCCACGCCCTGGCCGAGACGCCGAACTGCACGCGGTACCTCGACATGCCCCTCCAGCACGCCGACGCCAGCCTGCTCAAGGCCATGGCTCGGGGCGGCAGCCGCGCCCAGTTCCTGAAACTGCTGGAGAAGGTGCGCCGCATCGTGCCGGGCATCGCACTCCGGTCCAACTTCATCGTGGGCTTCCCCGGCGAGGATGAGGCCGCCTTCGCAGAACTGAAAGCCTTCGTGCAGGAGGCCCGCTTCGACCACGTGGGGATCTTCACCTACAGCCCCGAGGAGGGCACCTCCGCCTACGCCCTGGGCGATCCCGTGCCGCAGCGCACGAAAGAGGCCCGCAAGCGGCGCCTCCTGGAACTCCAGCAGAAAATCGCCCGCGCGAAGAACCAGGCCTTTGTGGGCCGCACGATTGACGTGCTGGTGGAAGGCGCCCACGAGGAGACGGATCTCATCGTGAAGGGCCGCCACCAGGGCCAGGCCCCGGACATTGATGGCAACGTCCTCCTCGTGGATGGAACGCCGCAGGTGAACACGATCCAGCAGGTGCGCATCGTGAAAGCCCACGCCTACGACCTCATCGGCGAAGTCGAAGCGGGCGGCCTGGAATCCAGTACCGCAGCCTACGAAGCGGCCGTGCGAGCCCGCTCCGGCATCTAGGCACCAGACTCCCGCATCCTCCGGGCGCAGTCCGGGCAGATGCCGTGGGTCGTGGTGGCATGGGTGTGGCTGGCCAGGAAGACCTCCATGGGCTGCCAGTGCCCGTCCTCATCCCGGATGGCGTGGCACCAGGCGCAGACCGCGAGGTAGCCCTTGAGTTCCTTGACTTCCGCCAGGGCGGATTCCAGGCGGCCCGCCAGGGCCCGCTGCGTCCGCAGGCCTTGGCTCAGGCCGCCCACGGCCCAGGCGGCCACGAGATAGGTTCCCTCATGGTTGAGGACCGTCCAGACCCGGTAGAACTCACGGCTGAAGGGCTGGCCGGAGGTGCGGTCCACGATGTAGAAAGCCAGGCCGGACAGGAGGGCCATGGCCACGCCTTCGTGGATGCCGCGGTTCCAGGCAATCCAGAGGACCGGCAGCATGTAGAAGGCGGTGAAGCCCAGTTCCCAGGGCGTGCACACATCCACCCAGATCAGCACCCCGAGGAACAGCAGGGCCGCCAGCCACACGGCCAGGGGACGGGTCCAGAGGAGGGCCCGCGCCTCCATGCCACGGTCTGCTGCATCCATGGGAACCCCTCACCCAGGGATGTCCCGTTCGATCGAGAGGTGCCCGCGGGGTACACTGCCCGGATGCTGGAACTCCGCGCCATCACCCGCGCCTATGAACTCGGCGGCGAGCGCGCCGGCGTGTTCGGCGTCTCGCTGGAGGTGCCCCAGGGCTGTCTGGCCGTGATCGCGGGGCCCTCGGGCTCGGGCAAGACCACCCTGCTCCAGGTGGCGGGCCTGCTGGATCCACCGGATGAAGGGGAAGTCTGGCTCGAAGGCGAGCCCGTCTCGCGGCTGCCGGAACGCGCCCGCTGTGACCTCCGGCTCCGGCGGCTGGGGTTCGTGTTCCAGGCCTTCAACCTCGTACCGGTGCTGTCGGCGTTGGAGAACGTGATGCTCCCCCTGCACCTCCAGGGTTTCCCACCGGCGGCGGCCCGGATCCGGGCCACCGCCATCCTGGAGCGCGTCGGCCTCGCGGACCGCAGGAACCACCGCCCGGGCCAGCTCAGCGGCGGCCAGCAGCAGCGGGTGGCCATCGCCCGGGCCTTGGCCCCCGATCCCGCCCTGGTGCTGGCGGACGAACCCACCGCCAACCTGGACCACGCCCACGGCGGCCCGTTGATGGAGCTGATGTCCGAGCTGGCCCGGGAGCGCGGCACCGCCTTCCTCGTGGCCAGCCACGATCCCGCCGTCATCGCCCAGGCCCACCGCGTCTTCCGCCTCGTGGATGGACAGAGGGTGGACACGGCATGAGGGGAAAAATGGAACACAGAGGACACAGAGAACCGCAGAGCACACAGAGGACGTTCCTCTGTGCCCCCTGTGGGGGATCTGCGTCCCCTGCGTTCCCGCTTTTCACTCGGCCGGTGGTGTTCGGATGATCCTCGCCCGCCTGGCCCTCCGCAACCTGCTGCGCCAGCGGCGGCGCACGGCCCTCACGCTGATGGTGGTGGTGGCGGGCTTCGTGGCCCTCAGCCTCGCGGGCGGCTTCATGGCCCAGACATTCAAAGGGCTGGCCGATGGCGCCATCCGGGGGGGACTGGGCGACCTGCAGGTGCTGCCCCCCGGCCACCGGGACGGAGATGAGCGCCAGAGCCTGGAACGGTCCCTTCCCGACGGCGAAGCGCTGGCCGCGCAGCTGCGCCGCGATCCGGCCGTGGCGGAGGTGCTGCCTCGCACCCAGTTCATGGGGCTCATTTCCAGCGGCCCGCAGAGCGTGGCCTTCCTGGGCACCGCGGTGGATCCCCTCCGCGAACCCCGCTTCATGGCCTGCCTGGACGCCCTGAAGGATGGCGCCAAGGCGCCGGGCGGCGCGGGTTCCCGCTGGCTCTCGGCGGATCCCGACGCCCGCGAAGTGATCCTCGGCACGGGGCTCGCCCGGGCCCTGGGGGCCTCCGTCGGCAGTTCCCTCACCCTGATGTCCACCACGAAGGCCGGCGCCCTCAATGGCGTGGATGTGGAGGTGGTGGGCCTCCAGGATCTCGGGCTGAAGGAACTCAACGACCGGAGCCTCACCGTCAGCCTCGCCACCGCCGGCCAACTGCTGGAGGCGGGCCCTGCCCGGTCGGCCCTGTCCATCGTGCTGCGCCATCCCGGCGCCGCGGCGCAGGAGGCCGTCCGCCTCCAGGCCCTGCTCCCCGGTACCCGGGTCCGGCCCTGGTACGAGCTGGCCACGTTCTACCGGCAGGTGAAGCTGCTCTACACCGCCATCTTCGGTTTCATGGGCCTGGTGCTTTTCCTGGTGGTGCTGCTGGCCACCGTGAATACCCTCCTCATGTCCGTCCTGGAGCGCATCCGCGAATTCGGCGTCCTGAGGGCCCTCGGCCTGCAGTCGAGACAATTGCTGTCGCTTCTGCAATGGGAAGGGGCCTTCCTGGGCCTGCTCGGGAGTGGCCTCGGGCTGGCCGCCACCCTCCTGCTCCGGGCCGGCCTCAACGCCCTGCACCTGCGAATGCCCGCGCCGCCCGGCACCAGCCACGGTTACGAACTGGACATCCACTTCGTGCCTCTGGTCTATGTCGCCGTCGCCCTGGGGTTGCAGGCGACGATCCAGCTCAGCGCCCTTTTCCCGGGCCTGAAGGCGGCGCGCCTGCGGATCGTGGAGGCCCTGCGGCATGTCTGAGGTAGGCTGGGGAGATGCTTCGCTCCACCATCGCCGCTCTGGCCCTGCTCTTCCTGGCCCTTCCGCTGCGCGCGGATGGGCTGGAGTTCGCTCTGGGATTGGGAATCCTGCCCACCACGCAGGGCGGTCCCGCCTACCCGGACGGTGATCCTGCCACCGCCCTGCAGCTGCGCATCGGCTGGGACCACTCCCCCTCCTACCTGTGCATGACCCAGTGGCAGGTCCAGGCCCAGTCAGGCTCCAACGCCGACCTCCGGTTCGTGACCACCGGGCTCGGCCTCCAGCAGAGCTGGTGGTCCCGGAATCACGGCTTCGAAGGCGCCCTCGGCACAGAGTTACGGGTGGAGCGCTATGAGGGACGCTCCAGCCTAGCGGAAGGGCCTTCCCCCCTCGATGGGCAGGTGGCCTGGATGGTCCGGCCCTGGATTCGGGGGCAGATCGGCTTCCGGGGCATCCTCATCCCCTTCGGCTGGTCATCCACGGACCTGCTGGCCGCCCTCACCCAGGGCGGACGGTACAGCCACCCCTTCACCCGCCTGGAGGTGGCCCTCCCGCTGTGGAACCAGGGTGGCACCGGCCTGGCGGGGGATCTGCTGCACAGGGCGCCACGCTACGAAATCTCCCTCCAGTTCGGCATGCGGTTCGGGTCCCGTCCCCCCTGGGCCGCTGCCGACGAGCCTTGACCGCCATGGCCGCCGCCCCGTCCCCTCCCGGCCCACCCGCCCCTCGCCTCGCCTGGTGGATCGCCACGGGCTTCGGCAGCGGCCGTCTGCGGCCCGCGCCAGGCACCTGGGGCAGCCTGGCGGCGCTGCTGGTCTGGGCCCTGGGAATGCACCTGCTCCGGGGGCATCCCGCAACCGCGCTGCTGGGCTGCGCGGCGCCGCTCCTGATGACCGGCCTCGGCATCTGGGCCTCGGACCGGGTGGTGATGGAGACAGGCCTGGGGGATCCGGCCTTCGTGGTGGCGGATGAATGGGCGGGCCAGTGGATTGCCCTCGTTCCCCTGCTCTTCACCGGCGCGCTCCAGACCCCGCGCTGGGCGTGGCACCTCGTCGTTCCGTTTCTCCTCTTCCGCCTTTTCGACATCTGGAAGCCGGGGCCGGTGGATGCGGCCCAGCGGCTGCCCGGCGGCTGGGGCGTGGTTCTGGACGATGTGGTGGCGGGCCTCTTCGCGGCCCTGCTCACCTGGCCTTTGGAGGTCGTCCTTCTCCATCGGCTCCATTGAGGAGATGGCCGACGCGGGGAATGCGGTTCATGCTGCCCACACGCCCTGGAGTCCCCATGCGCCCTCTGCTTCTCCTTCTGCTCGCCACGGGCCTGAGCGCCACGCAGCCCCAGGTTCACATCCTGTCCGCATCCGTCCTCCTCGGCCCGGGCCGCGCGCCGCGACCGGGTGATGCCCCCTTCCACCCGCAGCTGACGGTGGCGGTGGCGGTGGACGGGCTGCGGAAGGGCGACGTCCCGGCATTCGGCCTCTGGAACGAAGCGGAGACGAGGGCCGGGCACACCCGGCACCTGGTCCGGATCCGGGTTGCGGCCATGGCCCCCGATGGGCCTGGCCACTACCGCCTGCTCGCCGCGCCCGAGGGCGGAGCTGACGGCACGATCATCGTGCGGCTGTGGCTCCGGGGCCACTGGGGCCCCCGCGCCGAAGCGCCCCTCCAGCGCCACGCCCTGCCCGCCGCCCGTCCCGCTGGCGGCCAGGAGGCGTGAGCGCTGCCGGGCAGATGTGATGTCCCGGCTTGGCCGGGACCTCACGTGGGGGTGCACGAGGGGGGACATCGCGGACCGAAGGGGCGCAGGCGGTCCCCCCTCGTGGATTTCAGCCCGCCGTTTCCGCCCGGAGCTGGCGCCACACCAGCGGTTCGCTGAGGCCGCCCGCCTCGTCGAAGTGGCGGCTCTCGATGAGGTAGCGGTAACCCTGCTCCGTGAGGAAGAGCTGCCGGTTCCGGGCGAACTCCTGCTCGGTGGTGTCGCGGCTGATGAGCGAGTAGAAGTAGCTCACATTCCGGTCATCCTTTGGGCGCAGGATCCGTCCCAGGCGCTGGGCCTCCTCCTGCCGCGATCCGAACGTGCCGCTCATCTGGATGGCCACGCTGGCGTCCGGCAGATCAATGGCGAAGTTGGCCACCTTGCTCACGATGAGCACCCGGAGCTGGCCCTCCCGGAACTGCCGGTAGAGGACTTCCCGCTCCTTCTCAGGCGTCTGACCCGTGAGCACGGGCGCGCCCAGCCGCTCGCCGAGGATGCGGAGCTGCTCCAGGTACTGGCCGATGATCAGGATGTTGTCCGTGGGATGGCCGGCGAGCAGTTCGTCCACCAGCACCAGCTTCATGCTGTTCTCGCTCGCGATGCGGAAGCGCTGGCGCTGGTCCGCCACCGCGTATTCCATGCGCTCCACCGTGGGCAGGGGGACGCGGATCTCCAGGCAGTGGGCCGTGGCGATGAAGCCATCCTTCTCCAGCATCTTCCAGGGCACATCCACCCGCTTGGGGCCGATGAGGCTGAAGACGTCCTCCTCCTTGCCGTCCTCGCGCACCAGCGTGGCCGTGAGGCCCAGGCGGCGCTTGGCCTGCAGCTCCGCCACGGCGCGGAACACCGGGGCGGGCAGCATGTGCACCTCGTCATACACCACCAGGCCCCAGTTGGCAGCCTCGAAGAGTTTGAAGTGCTCGAAGGGGCCCGCCTTGCTCCGGCGGTAGGTGAGGATCTGGTAGGTGGCGATGGTGACGGGCTTGATCTCCTTGGTGTCGCCGGTGTAGAGGCCCACCTGATCGTCCGTGAGCGTGGTCTTGTCCAGCAGCTCCTGCTTCCACTGCTTCACGGCGGTGCCGTTGGTGGTGAGCACCAGGGTGTGGGTCTGGAGCCGCTCCATGCAGCCGATGCCAATGACGGTCTTGCCGGCGCCACAGGGGAGCACCAGCACCCCCGCCCCGCCATCGGGGCCCCCACCCGCATGGAAGACATCCACCGCCGCCTTCTGGTAGGCCCGCAGGCCGAAGGGCTTGCCGCTGGCCGCCAGTGTGGGGGACAGCTGGAAGGGCAGCGGGTCGCCGGGCTTGTAGCCCGCCATATCCTGCACGGGATGGCCCAGCCGGATGAGCTGGAGCTTCACCTCGCCCCGCATGCCGCTATTCAGATAGATGCCCGTCTCGTCCGGATACGGCTCCGCCAGGAGCCCCTGGAGGGATTTCTGGTTCTCCAGCTCCCAATAGAGGCCCCGGTCATCCATTTCCAGGGCCAGGCGGTCCCCCTTGGCCACGAGGCGAAGCTTGCCGTAGCGGGTGCCGTGATCCTCGATCTCCTGGAGCAGGTTCTGGGGCACCGGGTACTTGGACCAGGTGTTGAGCGTCTCGATCATGTCCTGGCAGGCCACGCCCGAGGCTGAGGCGTTCCAGAGGCTCAGGGGCGTGATGCGGTAGGTGTGGATGTGCTCCGGGCTCTTCACCAGCTCCGCAAACCGGGCCAGCTCGTCCCGCACCTGCTCGAAGAGCGGATGGGCCACCTCCAGCAGCAGCGTCCGGTCGCTCTGCACGATGAGGGGATTGTCGGGGCGGAGGGCGATCACGGGGCGGTCAGGTCCAAACCTTTGAGCCTAGAAGGCAATCCGGGAGGGGTCAACGACCGGCACGCCGCCGGCCCCTGGGCGCCGTTAAGGAATTGTCAGGAAAAAGCAACAACGCCCGGGGGTATCGTTTCAGTTCGCCAGGATTCACCCGATGAATGGGGAGTCGTGGATACCCTTCCCCCCACTTCAGGAGGCACCATGGCCTTCCCCCGCCTGCGAACCCTCACGCCCCTCGCCCTGTTTCTGGCTCTGCCGCTGGGCGCGCGCAGCCTCCCGAATGCCGGGACCCTGCCGGGGCGTGCCAACCCCGCCCTCAAAGGGGACGAACCCGATCGCCCCGATCTCCGCCGGGACTGGAACCTCTACTGGTTCGGCGGCAAGCCGAGCCCCGCCTACCTCGACTACAAGAACCACTTGGCGGCCCGGGAGATGCGGCGCTGGGGGAACCTGATGCCGAAGGCGGGAAGCGCCAAGCTGCTGCCCGCCATCGTGGGCACGGCGGCGGCCCCCTCGGGCACGGGCGGCACCTGGGTCAGCCTGGGCCCCACGGCCAATTCCACCTCCCTCAAGTACCCCGACATTGACAGCGGACGCCCCAGTGCCATCGCCGTGGATCCCGCCAGCAACACCCTCTACCTGGCCGCCAGCGGAGGCGGGGTGTGGAAATGCACCAACGCCGACCCGAGCGCCGCAGCCAGCAGCTGGACCTGGACCCCCATCACCGACGGCCTGCCCAACAGCGGTGCCGATGGCAATGTGAGCGTGGGCGCCCTGGCCATGAGTCCCACCAATGACCAGGTCCTCTACCTGGGCCTGGGGGACGCCTTCGATGCTGAGGGCCGTGGCTTCTACGTGTCCCCCGACGGAGGCAATACCTGGACCGCCTCCACCGGGATCGGCGCCCAGACCATCTCCTACTGCATCCTGCCCCTGGATGCCAACCACGTGTTCTGGGGGACCAACGATGGGCTGAAAGTCAGTACCGACGGGGGCGCCACGTTCAACCCGGTCTCCGGCAACCCCGCCATGGGCCAGGCCTGGAGCCTCCAGGCCTTCACTCCCATGGATCTCGTCTGCTCGGTCCAGGACAGCAGCGGGACCGGGAGCATCTACTACTCGAGCGACGGAGGCAACACCTGGAACCCTGCCACCCTAAGCGGGCTCGGAGCCATCACGCCCGGCCGCATGACCCTTACGGCCGTGCCGGGCGGCACCGCCGGCTACGCGGAAGTGGAGGACACCACGGCCCAGGATGTCGGCCGGGGCGTGCTCGTCACCAGCGACAAGGGCCGCACCTGGTCCTGGCAGGCCGCAGCGACGGAAACCGACGGCCTATTCCAGAGCACGGACCCCGGCATGAGTAGCGATGGCGGGCAGCAGTGGTACAACCAAGCCATCGCCGTGGATCCCACCAATCCACAGCGGCTCATCATGGGCGCCAATCTGGCGATGTACCGTTCTACGAATGGCGGTGCCAACTGGCAGCAGCTCACCCAGTGGTATGGAGGCGGCCACGTCTATTCCCACGCCGACTTCCACACCGTCGCCTACAAGGGCGGGATCTTCTACCTGGGTAATGACGGCGGCCTGTCCATCTTCAAGGATCCCTGGCGGCCCACCATCCCGACTGGCTCCGCCATCGCGTCGGACACCACCTTCGTGGACAACACCCAGAACAAGGGCCTGGTGACCCATCTGGTCTACAACGTCGGTTCCACCCTCGCCACGAATGTCCCCGATGGGAAGTACCGCATCAGCCTCGGCATGCAGGACAACGGCACCCGCATCCGCCAGCCCAACTCGGGGAGCACCACCCTCACGGGAACCGAATCGGTCTTCGACGACCAGATCGGGGGGGACGGCTTCGCCACCCTCATTAACCCCGCCGACGGCCAACAGATGCTGGGATCCATCTACTACACGGACATCTACAAGAGCACCGATGGCGGCACCACCTTCAAAGAGTCCATCACCGGCCTCACCGGAGCGAAACAGAGCTCGGATGCCCCCTTCCAGCCCCGGCTGGCCCTCGGCGACACGGCCGATCCCAACACCGTCTACACAGCTACCAACGGATCCGTCTTCAAGAGCACCGATTTCGGTTCCACCTGGACGGCCCTCGGCCGGACCGGCCTGCCGACCGCAGGCACCTCCTCCAGCAGCAGCGCGACTGATCTCTTCATCCGGAACATCGGCGCGGCCACCGGGGATCCCACCGCCCTCGGCATCGCCGCCAACGGGGGCCGCTTCTACCTGAGCTACGCCAGCGGGACCAACTGGACTCAAACCACCACGCCGCCGAACACTGCCGCCTACACCAGCTGCATCTGGTTCGACCGGAGCAACTCATCCATCGTGTACGCGGCCTCCGTGGCCTACTCGGCCACGGCGGACCACATTTGGAAGAGCACCGACCGGGGCCAGACCTGGCAGGCGCTGGACGGCACCCCCAGCGCCTCCAACGGCTTCCCCTTCGGCATCCCGGTGCATGTGGTCCAGACGGATCCCAAGGATCCCAACACGGTCTATGCCGGCACCGATTTCGGCGTCTACTACTCCGTGGATGGCGGTTCGAACTGGTCCCGCTTCGGGTCTGGCCTGCCCATGGTGGCCGTGCGCGACCTCTACGTCGCCCCGGATGACAGCTTCATCCGCGCCGCCACCTTCGGCCGGGGCGTGTGGCAGCTCCAATCCGCCGCGGGCGTCACCGTGACGCTCGACAAGCCCACGGCCAAAGTGCTGCCCTCCGGCACCACCACCTTCACGGCCGCCGTCAGCAATTTCAAGACGGACAATACTGTGAACTGGACGGTCTCCACCGGCGGCGGCAGCGTCGCCCCGACCAACACCCCCTCGGGCACCGCCACCACCTACACTGCCCCCGCCACCCCGGGCCTCTACACGGTGACCGCCGCCAGCAACGAATCCCCCACGGCCACCGCCAGCGCGACCGTGGCGGTCTTCGATCCCGCCGCCCTCACCGTGACGGTGGCTCCGACCACGACCACCCTGATGGCAGGCGCCTCCTACACCTTCGCCGCCACGGTCGCGAACGCGCCGGACAATACGGTGACCTGGTCGGTCAGCACCGGCGGTGGTTCGATCACCTCCGCAGGCGTTTACACGGCACCGGCCACGCCCGGAACCTACACAATCACAGCCACCAGCACCTGGGCCAATGTTTCGGGTACCGCCACCGTGACGGTCAAGTCCCTGGACCTGAATGGCGATGGCACCGTGGATCTGCGGGACCTGCTCACCTTCGCCCAGTACGACGGCACCAAGAACGCCACCTGCGATCTGAACGGCGACGGCGTGGTGGATGACAAGGATCTCACCCTCCTCCTCGGCGGCCTGTGATGGAGATGACCATGACCTCGATGAAGAAGCTCCTCACAGCATCCTCGCTCCTGGCGGTCGCGGGCTTGGTGGCCTGCGGCGGCGGAGGCGGCGGCAGTTCGCCCGCCCCCACGCCCACGGCCACAGCGCTGACCTATACCGATCCCACCTCAGGCACCTACCTCCTGAAGAAGGATGCGGCCTCCAGCGGCAGCCACTTGGTGCTCGACCTGGTGGGCCCCACCGCGGGCACGGCCTCGGGCGTCACCCTCACGCTGAACGCCGACACCTCCAAGGTCGCCTGGACCAATGTAGCGTCCACCGATCCCGCCAACACGCTGGTGCAGAACGGGGCCCAGTTCAGCCTCGGCACGGGCACGCCCATCCTGCTGGCGCGGACCTACGGCTCCACTACCCTCATGGCCACCGTGGCGCAGAAGGGGCTTACGGTCACGCCCGCCTCCCTGAACGGCGTGCTGCTCAAGGTGGCCCTGGACCTCAAGCCCAACCTCGGCCTGGCCCAGGGCACGACCATCAGCCTGTCCGCCGATGGCACCAAGAGCCTGGTCCTGGATGGCACCAAGGGCAGCGCCCCCATCGGCCCCATCACCGTCTCTGTGGGCACCCTGACCGCCCAGTAGCTTCCCCTCCCGTTGCACCCGAACGCCCGGACCCGCTCCGGGCGTTTTTTTTGAATGAGGCGGGCCGCATTCCGTGGGATACTGATAGATCCTCTGTGTACGGGTGCCCATGTCGCTTCCGCACTACCAGCTTCTCTCCCACTGTTCGGACGAGCAGCTCCAGGTCATCTGCGAACGCCGGCGCCTGCCGATCCCCATCCGCTGGGACGAAGGCCCGGAGGGCCGGAAGCGTCTGCTCAAGACCATGGTGTTCCACCTGGAGGACCATGCGCGCCTCTCGGATGCGCTGGCGGACCTCGAAAGCGAATCCCTGGTGGCCCTGAAGCAGTTTGTCTCCGAGGGCACGCCACCGGCCCCTGGACGGTTGGCGGACCTCATGGGCCTGGGCCTCATCCTGCCGGATGGCGAGGGCTGGACGGTGCCCGAGCGCGTGGCCGACGCCCTCGAAGATTTTGACGAAGGGGCGCTCAGCTTCCTGGCTCCCGTGGACGCGATCCTCCGGCCGGCCGAGCCCTACCGCTTCTCCCTGGCCCTCACCAGCGTGCTCCTGCGTTGCGCGCCGGGCATCCGGGTGCTCAAGGGCGGCCTGCCCGCCAAGAAGGAACTGGCCCAGCTGCTGTCGCGGAATGCCATGCTCCAGGAGGAGCAGGATGCCACCCTGCTCTTCACCCTGCTGCATCGGCTGGGCCTGCTCTGGAGCCGCGAAGGCCGGGTGGAGACCCTGCTCCCCGCCGTGCTCAGCCATCCGCCCCGCTGGGTGGCGGAACGGGCCTTCGCGAGCCTACTGGAGCACGACCTCAAGGCCTGGGGGATGCCCCCGGCAGAAGACCGCCATTTCCTGATGCAGCACCTGCTGGAACGCCGTGGCCAGACCCTGGCCGTCGCCCCCTTCCTGGATTTCCTCAAGCGGCTCCACCCCCTGGACGAGGCCCGCACCCAGAGCATCTTCATCCCCTTTCTCGAACGGATGGGGCTCATCCACTGTGATGTAGACCGCGCCCACCTGGCCCTGACCGAGCATGGGGAGGCCCTGGCCCAGGAGTACCTCCTGCGCGACCTGAAGGGGACCGCCGCCCACTGGCAGCCCCTGGAGCCGGAGCTGCCCCTCATTCCCCAACCCACCCTGGAACTGCTGACCCCGCTGCTCCAGAATCCCCACCGCCTGCTCCTGCTCGCCCAGATCGCCGATGCGGAGTCCCTGGATGCCATGGGCACGTTCCGCGTGAGCCACGCCACCCTGGTCCGGGCGCTGGAATCCGGCGTGCCCCTGGAGGATCTCCCGCGCCGGCTGGGCGCCCCCACCACGCCGATGCCCCAGCCGCTGGTCCAGCTCATCGAGGACCTGTCGCGGCGGGTCGGCGAAGTAGAGGTGCACCAGGGCGTGCGCCTCCTCCGCGCCCGGAACGCCCACTTGGCCGAGGAATTGCGGCTGCGGCCGGAGCTGTCCCCCCTGAAGCTGGCCACCCTATCCGACACGGTCCTGGAAGTGCGCGGCGATGGCAACGCCCATGCCCTGCTCAAGCAGGCCGGCTTCCTGCCCAAGCCAGGCCGCTACCTCGCCCTGAGCCTGGATGGGGACGAGAAGCTGTACCTCTGGGCCATGGCGGCCCTGGCCTTCGTGGATGAGAAGGGCATGAACCACCACCTGGAGCCCGTGCAGCAGATGGTGCGCTCCGCCCTGCAACGCCTCCACGACGAGGATCCCGCCCTCTACCAGGAGGTGCAGCGCCGCATCCCCATGCTCCACCTGGGCGGCGAGGATCAGTTGGCGGAAGAGGTGCAACGCATCCTTGAGTACGCCGCGGGACACACCCTCATGGTGGAACTCACCTACCTGCCGCCCGCGGCCCATCGCACCCAGTTGCGCCGCGTGTCGCCCCGCGCCATCCAGGAGGACCACCTGCTGGCCTTCTGCCACCTCCACCAGGAGGAGATGGCCTTCCGCCTCACCCGCATCCAGGGCGTGAAGCTCCTGAACGAACGCGGCTGGACGCCCTCCAACCACAGCCAGGCGGGGTGAGGGCCGGGGGCAACTTCCGGCTACACCAGTTCCTTCAGCCGCTTGTCGAGCTGTTCGGCCACACGCTCCAGGACCTCCCGCGTTTCGGTCCGACTGGTCAGGATCTCCTTTTCCAGCTTGCGCTCCGTCTGCAGGACAGCCTTCTGGAGCTGGCCGAGCAGATTCTTGATGTCGTCCAAATCCCCGACCAACTGGTTCAAACGCGGGTCCGGCGGCCGGCTGTTGCTGAACACCGACACGCCCGCCAGGATGGTGGACAGGGCCGCGAGAATCAGGATGAGGAGGAGCAGGGACTGGCTTTCCATGGGCACTCCTTGCCCCTGACTATGCCAGGATCATGCCGCCATCGCGCTACTGCCGAGGCGTTTCCTTGACCCGCTGGTAGTCCTCGCCCTGGAGGCGGACGGGCTTGTCCACGGGAATGACCAGGTAGGGCAGGGATTTGTGGGGCAGGGCCCGGGCCACCAGTTCCAGCTGCTGCTGGGCATCCTCCCGGGCTTTGCGCTCCCGGGCGAGTTCAGTGGCATGGGTGGCAGCCATGCTGGCCAGCTCGGACTCGCGCTGCTGCACCTGGCCCGCCATGGCGTCAGCCCGATGCTTCTGCTGAATGCCCCAACCGCCCAGGCCGGCCAGGGCCGCCAGGAGGGGCAAAGCCGCGGCGGCCACCAGGCCCCAGGAGGGCCGGTGGCGTTCGGTCCGGCGCCGCCGGAGGGCTTCGCGGCGGAGATCCTCCGCCAGCTGGGTCAGTTCGGCGGGAACAGGGGCCAGGGCCCGGGGCTGGGGTTCGCCCAAGCCCAGAAGATCCCGAAGCTCAGCGCGCAATTGGACATCCTCGGCGGGTTCGAAGCGCCGGGCGGGGTCAGACCAGGACATGCACGCCTCCCGAAGGATTGAGCTGATCTCTCAGTTGGGCCTTGGCCCGGTGGATGCGGGTCTTCACAGTGGCTTCGGGAATGCCCAGGATGTCGGCAATCTCGCGGATGGCCAGCCCTTCCACCACGAACAGCCACAGGGCTTCCCGGAAGGTGGGCGAGAGCATCCGCATGCGCTCCCGGACCTCCTGGTTGAGAACCTGGTCGTCCGCCCCGCCGCCGAGACCGGGTTCGCTGACGACTTCCAGGCTCAGATTCTGGTTCTTCATGGGTCGGCGCTCCGTGAGGGCCAGGGTACGGACCGTGCCATACAGGAAGGCGGTGGGATGCTCCACCCGCGCTTCGCGCTGCATGAGAATGACAAAGGCCTCCTGGGCGATATCCTCGGCGAAGGTGGCTCCGTAGCGCCGGGCATAGCTCACCAGGCGCGGGTAGAGCTCCGCGAAGGCGCTGTGAAAGGCCTCCATATCGCCAAAGGGGGTTTCCTGAGGGTGTTCCTCCATGCACGGCTCCAGACCTTAGGATGCCCGAAGGATGCAGGAGGTTCCGCGCTAGTCTTGAAGCCATGGACGCCACCCCCCTCCAAGCCTGGCGGGACACCCTGCAGGAGCTGGGGGTGCTGGGTCTGGTGCGGGAAGCCCAGCCCCAGGCGCCGCCTGCGGTCCAGCCACCGGCCCGGAAAGTCGAGGCGCGTCCTGCCCTTCCGCCCCCCAAGCCCGCAGGGGTCGCCTATGCGCCGCCGACGGATCCCCTGGGCTGCCCCCCCGACGCCGCGGTGGCCGGCGCGGCCGATCTGGCCGCCCTGGCGCAGGCCATCCAGGGCTGCCTCCGCTGCCCCCTGGGCCCCGGGCGGATGCGCTTCGTCTTCGGCGAGGGCCACCCCCGGGCCCGTCTCATGTTCGTGGGCGAAGGCCCCGGCCGGGACGAGGATCTCCAGGGCCGCCCGTTCGTCGGCAAGGCAGGCGAGCTGCTGGATCGCATGATCGAGGCGCTCGGCCTCCGCCGCGAGGACACCTACATCGCCAACGTCGTCAAGTGCCGCCCCCCCGACAACCGCACGCCCACCCCCGACGAGGCCCGTGCCTGCCTCGGCTACCTGCGCCGCCAGATCGAGCTGATCCAGCCCGCCGTGATCGTCACCCTGGGCGCCACGCCCCTGCGGGAACTGGTGGGCCTCACCGATGGCATCACCCGGATTCGCGGCCAATGGCGCCAGGTCAAGGTGGGCGACCGGGACATCCCGGTGATGCCCACGTTCCATCCGGCCTATGTCCTGCGGCAGTACACCCAGGAGGTTCGCCGCGCCGTCTGGGAGGATCTGAAGGCCGCGAAAGCCTGGGTGGACAAGGCCAGCTCCTGAGCGTCAACCCTCACCTGTGTCATGCTAGCCCCAGCTTCTGAGGGACCGCCCATGCGTCTCGTCCATGTGTTCTTCTTCGTGCTCATGGCCTTCGTGCTGGCCGTGCTGGGGAACCTCTACCTCGCCAATCACGAACTGCTGGTCCGTGAAGTGATGGTGTTCGGGGAGAGCATCAAGCTCCAGAGCCTGATCCTCCTGACCTTCCTGCTGGGCTTCTTCTTGAACGTGCTCTACACCGGCATCATGGAGGGCGTGCGCCTCATCAAGGGCCTGAACGCATCCGCTGATTCACGGCTGGTGAAGCGCATCTCGGAGCGGATGCAGGATGCCCGCGATCTCACGGCGCATGGTCTGTACCGCGAGGCCCGCGAGGTTCTGGAACGCGTCCTCGAACAGCGTCCAGAGCATGTGCCCGCCCAGCTGCTGCTCGGGGAGATCCTGCTGAAGACCGGGGACGCAGAGGGGGCCGTCAAACGCTACGAGGCCCTCTGCCTCCAGGAGCCCGAGCAGATCGAAGCCCGCTACCAGCTGGCCGAGGCCCTCATGGCCACCCGGCACGCGGAATCCGCCATCAGCATCCTCACCAAGCTCGCTTCGGAACATCCCAAGCAGGCGCTCCGGGCCTGGCGCCGGCTGCGCGCCCTGCATACGGAGGCGCAGAACTGGGAGGAGGCACTGGAAGCCCACAAGAAGCTCCAGGCCCAGTTCGCCATTGAGCTGACCCAGGGCGAGCGCAGCCAGGGGGCCGCCCTCGGCTACCAAGTGGGCATGGCACGTGTGGAAGCGGACCAGTTCAAGGAGGCCGCCCAGGCCTTCCAGCAGGTGCTCAAGGAGGATCCCGAATTCGTCCCCGCCTACCTCAGCCTGGGCCGCTGCATGATTCTCCAGGATCAGGAGGCCCAGGGTCTGGAGATCTGGCTGGAAGGTTTCCGGAAAACCGGCGAGGGCACCTTCCTCCAGGAGATCGAGGACTACTTCATCCAACTGGGGCGCCCCGAAGATGGCCTCGCCCTTCTGCGCAAGGTGGCCGCCACCTCCAAGCACGCCACCACGGCCAAATTCTTCCTGGGCAAGATGCTTTACCGTCTGGAAATCCTGGACGAGGCCCTGGATCTCTTCCAGGAAGTGCGGAGCCAAGTGGTCTACAGCCCCATCCTGTTCTTCTTCATGGCCAAGATCCACAGCCGCCGCGGGCGTCTGGATGCGGCCCTGAACGAATACCGCCAGCTGCTCCGCAACCTTGGGGTGCTGAAGCTCCGCTTCGAGTGCTCCGTCTGTGGCCATCGCACCCAGGACTATGCCGACCGCTGCGACACCTGCGGCAGCTGGAACAGCAGCCACTTCCTGTTCAAGGAAAGCGACCTGCCCGAAGGCCCCGTCCGCGGCGCCGAGACTGGCAGTTGGCTGGCCATGATGTAGCCCTCCTTCGGCACAGCGACATCAAAAAGGGCGCCGATGGCGCCCTTTTTGAGGGTACGAGTCGAGCGGATGGGGCTAGGCGATCGCCTGTCGAAGGTCGGACAGGAGGCGCTGCAGATCCCCCTCGGACAGCTGGAGGGGCACCTGCTGCTTGACCTCCTCCTTGCGGTAGAAGGCGATGCGCTTCACCACGATCTTGTTCTTGCCAAGGCTGATCTCGTTGAACTGGATCTGCGTGTCGTCCTTGTAGGGCGGCAGGCTGCGCAACTGGATGTACATCCCCCGCCGGTCGTGGTCCACGATCTCCAGGCGCTCCTTCAGGTAGTTGACCTGCTCGGACAGCTTCTCGGCCTTGGTCTTCAGCTTGGCGAAACTCAATTTTTTCATGCCATGAACTTCCAGCACCACCTGGCCCAATTGGACCCCCCCGCCGCTGCGCCGGAGAAAGCCCTCCAGGGTGCCATCCAGTTCCGTTTCCGACTGGGAGAAGGCCTCGAACCCCTGGAATTCGCCCGGCATGACGGAATCATCGTAGCGCTTGGCCTTGCGGGACGACTTCATGGGCCACCTCGGAGTTCATCTTCCTCCAGCGAGAGGCGTGCCAGGAATTTTCTACCGACCATTGGGCGAGACATGCCGTGGAATCAGGCTACTTGCTCTCCAGAACTGCCTAGCCGATCCTGCCGGGACGTCCAGAAGTATGTCCAAATCGGGTCACTTTATACATTTTGTGTCCCGTTTTGGACAGGCGTTGCCACGGGCCAGCGTTCCAGATAGATCATCCGCTCCAGGGCCCGGTTGAAGGGGCTCCAGGCGCCTCCCGCCCTCTGGCGGATGGAGCGGAACATCACTTCCAGCTTGCCATCCAGATCGTCGAGGTAATGGACCAGGAGGGCCTCTGGCGTCTTGGGAAGCACGGGCGACCCGTACTCCAGGCGCCCATGGTGGCTGAGGACGATGTGCAGGATCTGCAGCCGCAACGTCTCCGGGAAACCGGGGATGCGGGCGATTTCGCGCTGGATCCACTCCGCCTCGAGGGAGATGTGGCCCAGCAGATTGCCCGCATCGGTGTAGCCGAAACTGCGTTGGTAGCTGAGCTCCGCGGTCTTGCCCACATCGTGGAGCAGGACCCCGGCCACCACCAGATCCCGGTTCAGGCCGGGATAGTGGTCGCAGGCCCGGCTGGCCATGCCCAGCACCGACAGCGAATGCTCCAGCAGCCCCCCCAGGTAGACGTGGTGCATGGACTTGGCCGCCGGAGCCCGGGAGAAGGCGTCGCGCAACCCCTCATCCTGCTGGAACAGGGCCACCAGCAGCGGCCGGATCCACGGGTCCGCCACCGCGGCGATGGCCCGATCGAGTTCGGCCAGCATGTCCGGAACCGGGCGGGCGCTCACGGGGAAGAAGCGGGCAAGATCCTCCACTTGGCCATCGGGCACGAAGCGGACCTTGTCCAGCTTGAGCTGGAGGCGGCCGTTGTAGGTGGTCAAGGTGCCCTTCACCCACAGGAAGGCATCCGACTGGATGGCCTCCAGATCCCCCTCCACGGCGCGGATATCCCAGAGGAAGGCCTTCAGGTCGCCTGAGGCATCCGCCAGTTTCAGCTCCAGGTATTCACTGCCCCGGCTGCTGGTCTTGTAGGCCGCTTCCTGCGCCAGGAGAATGCCCGCGAAGGCATCGCCTTCCTTGAGCTGGCTGAGTTGGATGGGATCGGGCATGGGAACTCCGCGTCGGCCTCCAGCCTGCTTCGCCGGATGCGACAGTGGGTGTCAAGGATCAGCGGCTGTCAATGGCTGCGGGGCGGCTTGGGCGGGGGACTGAAGGGATCTTCATCGCCATAGGCCAATTCCACAGGAAGCCGGCGGTCCTCCAGCACCTCGAACAGGGCCCACTGGTCTGCCTTCCGCACGTTGCCTTCCGGCAGTCCCAGCACCCGGACCTTCAATACCCGGTTGTAGAGGGGAAATTCGAGCTCGTCCTGGACTTTCACCTCGTGGCTCGCCCGCCGGGGCGTGCCATTCACGCGCACCATGCCTTCGTCACAGAGCTGGTTGGCCAGTTCCCGGCGCTTGATGAGCAGGCTCTTCTTGAGGTAGGCGTCCAGTCGCATGGTCATCCCTTCAGGATTTGATCCTTGGGCACCATGTAGCGGATGTTGGCGCGCGTCCGGAGATCCGCCAGATACTGCTCGATGGCGTTCTGCGCCTTGGGTTCCTGGACCTTCTTGAGGATCTGGTCCTTCACCTCGGCGAAATCCTTCACCGGGGCATCCTCCATCGCGATGAGCTGGATCAGGTAGATGTCCTTGTCGGTTTCGATCGGCGCGGACACCTCGCCCGGCTTCAGTTTCAGCGCGGCATCTTCGATGCTGGGGCGGAGCAGGCCCTTGTTGAGCCAGCCCAGATCGCCGCCGGTATCCCGGCTCGGGCTGGTGGAGTAGGCCTTCACCTCGTCCTCGAAGGACTTCCCGGCTTTGAGGGCAGCCTGAATTTCAGTCACCTTCGCCCGGGCCGCGGCCAGATCCGCATCCGTGGCGCCCTTGGCCAGCACCAGTTCCCGGATCCTGAAGCGGGTGGGAAGGCGGTACTCGTCCTTGTGATCCTCGTAATAGGCGCGAAGCTCGTTGTCCTCCACGGCCACCTTGGAATAGACCTCTCGCTGCAGCACGAACTGCTGGGTGGCCTGCTCCTTCTGCCGGCGGGCGAACTCATTCAGTCCGATGCCCAGGCTGGCGCGCAGGGCGCGCTCCAGGTCCGCATCGGACGCGAATTTGTTCTCTTTCTTGATGGCCTCGATATTGGCCCGAACATAGGCATCGGTGATCGGCGAGCCCAGCTCCTGGGCCTTGTCATCCAGCAGGTAGGCGTCAATCATCCCCTGGAGGGTCTTCTCCCGGGCGTCCTTGAGCTTGGCATCCAGCTCCTTGCCGGAGAACTTCCGATAGAGGGCCGCGTTCTGCTGCTCCACCGCCTGGTCGAAGGTGTGCTTGGTGATGATGTGATTGTTGACGACCACGAGGATCTCGTCCATCACCTGGGGCGGAGCCGCCGCCAGGAGAACCGGCAGGCAGAACAGGAGGGCCATCCGCCTCAATGGGCACCCCCCTTGGCCGGGGCCTTGGGAGCGGCCGGCTTAGCCGTCACGGCGGGGGCATGGTGGGCCTTGGGGGCATCGGAAGGCGCAGGGGTGGTGAGTTCGAAGGGAATCTCCTTCTTCAGGGTCGCCATGAGCCGGTCCCAGACCTGGGTCTGCTTCGCGCGCATGGCCAGCTGCTGCGCCTGGGCCTTGGCTTCCTTGAAGGGGATGATCCGGGCGGGCTTCCGGCCTTCGACCTTGATGAGGTGGTAGCCGTACTGGCTCTTCACCGGAGCCCCCACCTTGCCGATGGGCTGGGTCTCCGCGGCCTTGGCGAAGGCGGGATCCCAGTTGGAGGGATCCACATCCGCGTAGAGGCCGCCATTGTTCTTGCTGCCGGGATCATCGCTGTACTTCTTGGCGAGTTCGTCGAACTTGGCGCCCTTCCTGAGGTCGGCCTGGAGCATGGCGATGCGTTTCTTGGCCTGGGCGTCCGTCAGCCCGGTCTTTTCCTTGGGATCACGCTTCACGGCCACCAGGATGTGCCGCACGCTGACCAGGTTCGGCTGCTTGAATTCATCCTGGTGGGTGTCGTAGTAGGCCTTCACATCAGCGTCCGAGAGCTTGAGCTGGCTCTTGAGGGCATCGCCTTCCTTGGTCAGGTACTCCCGGGCCAGCAGGTCGTCCTTGGTGCGGGCCAGGGTCCGCTGGTACTCCGGGGTCTTGTCCAGGCCCATGGATTTCGCCTTCACGGCCAGGAGCTTGCTCTCGGCCATGCGCTTGATGAACTCCTCCTTGCCACCCTGGAGCATGAGGAGCTGCATCCGCTCCTGCTGGGGCAGCATGCTGAAGGCCGCCGCGAAATCCGCCTCGGTGATGGGCTCGCCCCCCACCCGGGCAAGCACCTTGTCCCCCGGGTTCGGCGCAGGCTTGGCCGGAGCCGTGGCCTGGGGCGCCGGCGGGGCCGGCTGCGTGGGTTTAGCGGGTGTCTGGGCCATCAGGCCCAGGGCTGTGAGGGAGAGCAGGGAGGCGCGGAACATGGGGGTCCTTGTGCGGAGGGGCGTCGTCACGGGGCGCCTAGCGGCGGCGCCCGCCACTGAGCAGGGTCATGAGGGCGAGAAGGATGTTGTAGAGGCTCACGAAGAGCGCAAGGGCAAACCCGGCTGGATCGCTGAAATCCTGGGTGCGGAGCATGGCGGAGGTATCCCACAGCAGCTTCGCGGAGCAGGCGATCACCGCCACACCGGAGATCACGAGGCCGAACGTGTCGAGATGGAAGATGGCCGCGGCCAGGCCCCCGAAGAACATGACGGCGATACCGACGATGACGAAGTTCCGGAGGAAGCTGAAATCCTTCTTGCTCACCACTGCCGTGCCGGTGAGGGTGAGGAACACCACGCCCGTCAGGCCGAAGGCCGTGAGGACAGGCTGGAAACCAGCACCCTGGGCCACCATCAGCGCCACGATGCCGGCAAAGATCCCCGACACATAGGTGAAGAGCGCGAAGGCCACCCGGTTGAGGGGCTGGCGGCGGCGGACCCTCGAGGCGAAGAGCAGGGTGCCGAACTGGACGCCAAACAGGGCCCAGCCGAAGAAACTGCCAACCACGGGCACCAGGGCCCGGGCCACCGCCGGGGCACTGAGGGCCCCGAGGGCGGCGATGGCGAAGCCTCCCATCAGCCAGAGATAGACACTGCGAATGAAACCGGCCCGGTCCCGCGCGCCTGCGGAAACACCTTGCCACGGCTGCTGATACTCCATGCCACGCTCCTGGAAGGGCCCAACCAGGACCCGTGATAGATCCTAGCATTGCCCCTTCCCGTACCCTGTCTCCAGCGGCCCCGAAGTTCCGCCCCCCGAGATCCCATGGCCTCCGATTCCCCCATTCCCGCCCCCTGGCTCGACCGCCTTCAGAAAGCCTCGGCCCTCCGGCACGACCTGGGCCGGGAAAGAGCCATCGCCCCCCCCGCGGGCCTGGACTTCTGCTCCAACGACTACCTGGGGCTCCGCCGGGATCCGCGCCTGGCCGAGGCCGCCGCCGAGGCGGCCCGGACCTTCGGTACCGGCACCGGCGCGGCCCGGCTGCTGCGGGGCACCACCCCCCTCCACGACGGCCTGGAAGCCGCCCTGGCGGCCTGGAAGGGGGCGGAGGCCTGCCTCCTTTTCAATACCGGCTTCCAGGCCAACAGCACGCTGATTCCCGCCCTCCTGGAGCCCGGCGATGCGGTCTTCTCGGATGCCCTGAACCACGCCTCCCTGGTGGACGGCTGCCGCCTGGCCAAGGCCGGCGGCGCCGAGGTCCACATCTACCGCCACCTGGACCTGGCGGATCTGGACCACCGCCTCGCGGCCTGGCGCCCCACGGCGGCGCCCGGGGCCCTGGCCCTGGCTGCCACCGATTCGGTCTTCAGCATGGATGGCGATGCCGCCGATCTGCCGGGGTTGCTGGAGCTCTGTGCGCGCCACCGGGCCCTGCTCCTCGTGGATGAGGCCCACGCTACCGGCCTCCTGGGGCCCACCGGCGCGGGCCTGGCGGAGCACCAGGGCGTCCACGGGCGGATTCCCCTGGTGATGGGCACCCTGGGCAAAGCCCTGGGCAGCTTCGGCGCCTTCGTCTGCGCGCCGGCCAGCCTCCGGGAGCATCTGGTAAACACCGTCCGGGGCTTCATCTTCTCCACGGCCCTGCCCCCGCCCGTGGTCGGCGCGGCCCTGACCGGCGTCCACCTCGCCCAGACGGAACCCTGGCGCCGGGAGCGGGCCCTGGGCCATGCCCACCGGCTGCGCGGCGCCCTCGGGCGCCCGGATGCGCCCTCGGCCATCATCCCCGTGCCCATCGGCTCCGACATCGAGGCCATGCGGACCGCCGGACGCCTCCAGGCCCTCGGCTTCGATGTGCGCGCCGTGCGGCCCCCCACGGTGCCAGAGGGTTCGGCCCGCCTGAGGATCACCACCGGGGCCCACCTGGACGAGATCCAGGTCGCAGCCTTGGCCACAGCCCTGCGGGACACCCTCGACCACCCTTGAGCCCCACGAAGGCGTGACATCCGCCCCCTGGACCCGTGTGAGAATCATCAGCCCCCTGGAAGGAGTCCCCATGGACCGGAACATCGCGCTCGCCCTGGCCGGAGGATTCGTGGTCGGCGCCGCCATCGGCTACTTCGTCGGCGTGAGCACCACCCCGGACGCGGCCTCCATGGTCATCGCCGCGGGGGTGCCCCAAACCCAGCCGCCGATGGGCACGACCCTCGGCGCGCCGCCCAGCGTGGTCCAGCAGCAGGCCATCGCGAACCTGGAACGCACCACCCTCCAGGATCCCAAGAACCGCGAAGCCTGGGTGAGCCTCGGCAACGCCTACTTCGATTCCCAACAGCCCCAGAAGTCCGTGGAGGCCTACGCCAAGGCCCTGGCGCTCAACGGCGATGATCCCGATGTCCTGACGGACCAGGGCGTGATGTTCCGGGAACTCCACCAGCCCGCCAAGGCCCTGGCCAACTTCGAGAAGGCCCAGAAGCTCAACCCCCAGCACCTTCCCAGCCTGTTCAACATCGGCATCGTCTACGCCAGCGACCTGAACAAGCCCGCGGAAGCCGAGGCCGCCTGGAACAAGGTCATCGCCATGGCCCCGAGCAGCCAGCAGGCGACCCAGGCACGCAAGCTGCTGGCCGAACTGAAGGCGCCGGCCGCCCAGTAGGTCAGGCCAGCACGTCGAGCCGTGCGCCGAGGGTCGTGCTGCGGGAAGCGGCGGTTCCCTGCGTGAACGGCTGGAGGTACGACGGCCGGGTGGAAGCCTGCGCCGTGCGCCCATCCGCCTCCTGGGACCGGAACCGGCCTACCGGAGCCGAGGTGCCCTGCGAGGCATTGGATGGGGAGGACGGGATCAGCCGGAGCGGATTACCGACGAACACCGGCCCAAGAGCCTTGGGATAGGTCGGCTGCCGGTCGGGTTGCACCGGATAGAGCGGCAGCATCGCTTTGGAATCCAGGCTGATGGCCACACCCGCCTCCGAATCCTAAGATGCAATCTCAATTAATCCGCGCAAGAGGCAAAGGCTACCTTGTACATGCCGGGAGCGGAGTAAAAACCCCGCTCCCGGAGCAGATCCAGAGGCTATTTGAAACTGAGCAGACCCGCGCTGCCATCGGCCACGAACAATCGGCCGTTGGCGATGGTGACAGCGGTGCATTCGCCCACCGTGGGCGCAACCCCCGCCAGGACCGGCGTGAGGGGGTCGGTCCAGTCAATCTTCAGGAGGCCGGCCTCCGCGAAGGCCACGTAGAACGTGAGCCGCCCGTTGAGGAGGGTGTAGTCCATCTTCACCGCGCCGCCGGCCCAGGCCTCGTAGCCGGGAACCAGTTGGAGCTTGAAGCGGCTGACGGCCACGGGCCGGTAATCGTAGACCAGGGTTCCGTCCGTGTTCTTGCTCCAGACGCTCGTGGGGTCCACACCCGCGGGGAGCGGGGCGATGAGGTCCACCAGGCTGTAGCAGACCACCCCGAAGCTGTCGTAGCTGAAGTAGGCGTGGTCGCCCACGACCTTGACGTCCACGGACTGCCCATCGGCGGCACCGACCTTGTCCTCCTCGATCTTGATGGGCTCGAAGACCTTCACGAGCTTCAGGCTCTGGAGGTTGGTGACATCCACCACCCCGACGCCCCGGGGCCCGGCGGCAACGAAGGCATAGGAGGATCCGGTGGCGGGATCGGTCCACAGGGCGAGGCCCGAGGCGGTCCCGAGGGAGGGCTTGTTCTTGCCGCCGCCGATGTTGGCGACCACGAATCCGCTGCCCATGACCGTCGGATCCTTGGTCATGTCGTAGATCGTGAGGCCATTGCTGCCATCCGCCGTGAAGGCGAGGTCGCCCTTGATCTCCACGTCGTAGGAATGGTCCTGGTACTGGATCCCCTTCACGGTCCCGGAGAGGCCGTTGTGCTCGAAGAGGTCGGTGAGTTTCAGCGGGAGCAGGAGGGGCGCTCCCACCGCGCCGAGGCCGGCTTCGACCTTCGACACGTCCACCCGCCGGAGACCGAGGCTGGAGCTGTTCGACCAGGCGATCTGGTGGACAGGATCGAAGACGACGTTGGCCGCATGGGAGGCGGGATAGATGGTCACGCCGCCCACGGTCTCGGGGTACTCGTCCTGCAGGGTGTTGGCCACCAGATGGAACGCATCCGTCGGATAGCCCTCGTCATCCACAGTCTTCCAGGCGGAGATCCCGTGGGGTCCGTCGGCGTGGTAGACGTAGTTGCCCGAGGCCGCGAGGCCCACGGAATGGCCGATGGAGATGGCCTGTCCCGCCGTGCCGTCCACCTGGGCGCCGATCTCGTCGGTGGTGGGGAAATAGACCGGCACCGCGTAGCGCTCCGCCATGGTGGGGGCCGCGAGGTTGACGATGTCCACGAAGTTGAAGCCGCCGGCCGCCGAACAGGCCAGGAGATCCACGTTCCCGGCGCTGGCCAGGTTCAGGGTGTCCATCAGCAGGAGGCGGTTGCCGTGGCCATTGATCTCCGTGGTCACCAGCAGGCAGGGTGACTGGTACATCCACTTGGGCATGGATTCGTTGTCCAGGGGATCCCAGGCCGCCATGTCATAAGAGGTGACGAATTCGGTATCCGGGAAATGGTTCCCCAGGATGCCGTCCGTGTCGTTGTTGTAGGTTCCCGCGGGGCCTTTCCAGCCCGTCTCGGGATGGTCGGCATGCTCCACGATCACGAGACCCGCGAAGTGGTCGGTCAGGAAGGCGAAGTCGCCGCGGATCTTGACGTCAATGACGCCGGAATCCTTCAGCATCCCGGCCCCGTAGTAGGGGAGGATGCTCTGGGACTGGGTGCCCGTGATCTTGTCGGGACCGTTGGCGGGCACCGCGGGCACGTAGCCCAGGTAGCGGGCGCTGAGGAAGGAAGCCGCGGTCGCCCCTTCGTGGCCCGTGATGTCCACGGCCACGAGGCCACCCAGCGAGTAGGCGATGTAGGCGATGGTCCGCCCATTGAACTCGGCGATGTCCAGGCCCTGGGCCTTGTAGTAGTACTTGCCGTAGCGGTCGAAGTCGGCCCACGGCGTGGGGGCGGCCACTTCGTTCCGCATCACCTGCGCCAGCTCGAAGTTCGTCTGGCGGTAGTCGGGCATGCCCGTGAAGGCGTCCACGAAGGGCTCGCCCGTCACCGGATCCTTCTGCACGACCTGGCGGACATCCATGTCAATGAACCAGTCCTCCTTCACCGTAGGGTCCGTGTAGAGGTTGTAGCGGCCCACCTGCTCCAGCGTGGCCGGGTCGAAGATCCCGAGGCCCAGCTCCTGCATGCAGACGAAGAGGCGCCCGCCGTAGAGCTTGAGGTCCACCGGCCCACCCCAGGGGTTCTCACCGGCGTACTGCAGGATGAACGCCTCCTGATCCACCTTGAGCGTTCCATCGGCTTCCAGGACGGGCCCGCCGGCGCCCAGCAGATTCGTCAGGGCTGTCTTGTGGATGCCGTACTCCAGATCGGCGATGTAGAGCGTGGTCCCGTCGGTCTCGAGGGCGGTCACCGGCGCCTGGACGCTGGAGATGATATTCCCCGCGAGGATGTCACCGCCGCCTTCCGTGAAGGTGATGCCCTCCTGGTCGTAGTTGAGCTTCACCTGGAAGAGCTGCCGGGGCGCGGTGGGATCCGTGACATCCACTCCCACGATCCCTTCGGTGCCGGTGGCGAGCAGGGCAATCCGCTGGCCGTTGGACACGACGAGATCAATGTCATGGATGAACCCGGGCACGTAGATGGAAGAGAGCGCGCCCTTCACCATCCCGATGGGCGTGAGGCAGAGACGGCTGCCGATGTTGAACACCGTCCATTCCACCTCCCCATTCATGAATTTCTGGGCGGCCGTGGTGGAGCCCCCGATCTGGACGTTGGCGCCCAGCACCGGCTTCATGTCCACCGGCTGCACGAAGACGCTCACCTCCCGCGAGGAGGCGATCTGATCCTCCCCGGTGACGGTCAGGCGGAAGACCAGTTCGGTATCCACCGCCACCTCGAGCGCCAGCACGTCCGCGGTCGCTGCGGCGGCGCCCGAGGCACTCAGAGGCACCTTGGGGCCTTTCATCTGGGTCCACTGCCAGGAGGCGATGCCGCTGGCCACGTCAGCAGCCAGGGCCACGGACGGCACCGAGCCCTCGGCGAACGTCGCGGGCGTGGCCGACAGCGTGTTGATCTTGGGCACATCCGGTACCAAGGCGACATCCAGCGTGGCTGACATTCCGGCGAGGACCGTCACGGGCCGCGTGGCCGTCACGTAGCCGGCCTTGGCCACGGTCACGGTGTAGGAACCCGCCGTGAGGCTGGAGAAGAAGTAGTGTCCCACGCCATCCGTAAAAGCCTGGCTGGTGCCGGGCGACAGGTTCACGGCGGCGCCCTCCAGCGGCGCGCCGCTGACGCTGTGAGTGATGGTCCCCGCCAGGGCGCCCTGGGTGACGATGGACTTGGAGAGCGCGAAATCGAGTTTCGTCAGTCTCCTTGTATTGACAGTGACTGTCTTGTTTGAGGGCAGGTAGCCCGTCGCCGTGCAGGACACCGTGTAGGTGGCACTGGAGAGCGACAGGGTGTAGGTGCCGGAAGAGCTGGACACGGCGGTGTAGGTGTCTCCCGCCGTTCCAATGGCGGTGACCTGGGCTCCGGGTATGGCCGTCCGGCCGCCCGCGAGGGTGACCTTTCCGGCGAGGGTTCCTGCCACGAGGAGGGAGGCTCCGGCCAGGAGCCACACTCCGAGGGTGAGGCGCAGGAAGAAGGTGAGGCGTTTGATCAGTGCTCGCATGGGTACCTCCTTGGGGTGTGACCTGCGATCCGATGCCAATGCCCGGTGCTCTCCTCGCGGCCACGCCCCGGCACCCGGCGGACGCCGCCCGTCGGCGGTACGGGAGAATGTCCCCGTGTGCGTCGTCGCTGCGCTACCGCCTGAGTCTCGGCCATGGGTCACCGCTTCCCTGGAGAGGTGAGCGAGTCAACCATCGGCCCATTGGATCTGTCCATTAAAATGATTAAATAATGCCTTTTTTTTCAATAGACTTTCACGTCTTACTTACACTGAGACAGCGTTCACGTACTGCCATCATCATCCTGCGATGCTGAATCCATGTTGAATCTCGCGACCCTTCCCAGTCCCCTGTGGGTGCTCGGCACCGGCACCGGCGTCGGCAAGACGCAGGTGGCGGGACGCATCGCGCGGGCCTGGTCCGCCTGGGCGCCGGTGGCCTACCGGAAGCCCTTCCAGACCGGCGTGGACCGGGCGGATCATCCGGAGGCCGATGCCACTGCGGTGGCGGGTCCGGGCATCAGCGCCGAAAGCCATGTCCTCCTCCGGGCGCCGCTCTCGCCGCTGGCCGCGGCCCTCCGCGAAGGCCGCAGTCTCGACCTGGATGCCACTGCCGCCTGGTGCCGCCGCCCCGCCGAAGGACGGATCCTGCTGGAGGGCGTGGGCGGGCTGATGGTGCCCCTGGCGCCACGGATCCACTTCCTGGCCTGGGCCTCGAACTGGGACGCCGCCCCGGCGGCCGCTGTGCCAGGCAGCGCCTCCGGCGCCTGCCGGCGCCCCGCGGACCAGGATCGCATCCCCTGCGTGCTGGTGGCTCTGGCTGGCCTCGGCACCCTCAACCACACCCTGCTGTCCGCCGAGGCCCTCATGCTGCGGGGCTGGCGCATCGAGGCCGTGATCCTGAATCCCGGCGCGGATCATACCGATGCCGCCACCGCCGAGGAGAACGCCACGCTCCTGCGGACCTTCCTGCCCGTGCCGGTGGAGGTGCTGGACTGACCTCCCCCGACACAGGCGGGCCGGCGCAAGAGGCCGGCCCACCCGGTCGTACCCAGCCCTCCTACAGATCATTCGGGACCGTGGTCAGATAGACACCCGCCCAACCCGCGGCTTCGGTCGCCATGGTCACGGTGACAACCAGCGCCTTGCCGCGGAAGCCATCCCGCTCCAGACCCATGGCCGTCACGGGGAGGTGATCGCCGGTGAGCGGATCCACTGCGGTGGGATCAATCAGGGTGCCGTCCATGCCGCTCGTGACGATGGGCGCGAAGACCGAGCTGGTCGGACCCACCTTGCGCAGGTAGAGGCCGTCCACGACATCCAGGTAGGCCCCGTCCACGGCCAGGCCCTTGCGAGCCTTGAAGGCTACATGCGCGTTCGAGTCGAAGAGGCTGCCATCCACCCGTCCGGATAAGGCGACGAAGGAGGCCGAGCGCCAGCGGGCTGGTTCGCCGGATTCATCGGAACTCCCGGTGCCGGGGACGAGACCGGAGAAGTTCCAGTAGACGAAATCGTCGAAGTCCGTCGGCGTCTTGGCCACCACCCGCGTGCTTCCCGTGAGGATGTCATGGACGAAGATGCCCTGGTGCACCGGCACGGTGGTCGCGTACCCATTCGGGTACTGCGCTTGACAGAACGCGAGCACATCCTTGTTCCCATCCGTGGGGCACTGGAGCGTGAGGGCCTTGGTCTCGGGTCCCCAGGCGCCCCAGAAGGCCACGAACCGACCGTCGAAGGAGAGCCCCTCGCCCAGTTTGTTGAACCCCACGCCCTTGGCCTCGCCCGGCACCTGGCCGCCGATCTTCACGAGCGGGAGCAGGGGGGGTTTCGCCCAGAGCATGGGCGCCACGTAGATGCCGCCCTTCGTCGGGTTGTCCTCATTATCGAAGCCGGCGAACACCGCCAGGTAGCCCGCGGCGCTCGGCGGGGCCGTCGAACCGAACTTGACCTTGGTGCCCGGGATGGTGCAGTCGGTATCCGCGATGAGGGTCACGGCCTTCGTGCCGCCGGAGGGGCCGACCGTGGAGCCGTCCGCCAGGGGGATGGCCGCGTTCTTCAGGTTCCGGAAGTACACGCCGGTCTTGCTGAGGGTGGCGCCCGGCGTGACGGGATCCGGCAGGGTGAAGTTGCCCTTGAACACGAGCGTCGCGCCATTGCTGACGGCCGGGGAGCCCGGGAACACATCGAACTTCACGCCGGCATGACCGGGCACTGCGTAGAACCCGAAGTCGGGCACGAGGCCCAGGTTGCTGGCTCCGGCAATGAGGTTCCCGAAGGGATTGGTGTAGATGCCGGCGGTGCCCGCCCGCGTTTCCGTGATCCCGTCCGGCAGCAGGTATTTCCAGGACGGCTGGTGGTTCGCCCGGGACGCCACGGTCTTCGTGAACATGTCAATCCGCGGGATGGAGGGCGGTTCCACGAAGGTGGATTCGAGGTTGTTCGGGTTGGGTACGAGTGTGGTGCGGTCGAAGAGGGTGACCAGGGGCGTGCCCAGGGCCATGTCGCGCAGGAACACGCCATGGGCGGGCTCCCCGGTCGTCCCGCCCTTGCTGCGGGCGCGGATCACCACCAGCCGGTTCACGTTCACGGAAGGCTGGTTGTAGCTGTTGAAGGTCCGGGTGTCGCCGGGCACGGTGTCGCCGTTGTTCACCACGGTCTGCCAGGCGAAAGGAGGCGCGCCCAGGGCCAGTGTCGCGGTGCCCAGGGTCAGGAGGAGGGTTCTCAAACCAAGTGTGCACATGCCGAAAACTCCAGGCCCGTACCGGAATGTCCCGATGGGGAGACCGGACCAACCCTCCCCTCCAGGCAACAGCGACAGACGCTTCCGTGCTCAGGGGCCCCTCAGGAATCCGCGGCCCACCCGTAAAGGAAGCGGCTGGACAGTCCGCTCCGGGGCGAGGCTCCACCCGTCGGCGAGATACGCGCCGTGTGACCACCGGTTCGTCTGCTTCCGGATGCGCACCATGGGTTCGGCCTGGATTCAAAAGATTGAGGTGAGCGAGTCAACCACCAGCCCCTTGGATCCGTCCATCAAAAATGAACCATCAATGCCTTTTTTTTCAAATGACATGATGGTCTAACTTACATTGCGACAACGTCTTTGTGTACCCATCTTTGTCTCATCTGAATCCAGCCGGCTCCCGATGAGACGGTTGAACCATCCATCCAGCACGCCTCACCGCTGGCAGGGACGTGACCCATGGCCACCCGCCCCTTGCGCCACCCCATCCTCCTCGCGCTCCTGCTCGGGGCCGCGGGATTCGCCGTCAACCTGTTCCGGTTTGAAATCTTCTTCAACGTGGATTTCATCTTCGGGTCGGTGTTCGCGATCCTCGGCATTCTCTTCGCCGGTCCCCTGGTTGGCGGGGGAGCGGCCCTGGTCGCCAGCAGCGCCACCCTCCTGCTCTGGAACCATCCGTGGGGCCTGCTGATCGCGACGGGCGAGGCCCTCTGCGTCGGCTGGCTGGTGCGGCGCCGCTCCTGGGACGTGCTGCTGGCGGATCTCCTCTACTGGCTGCTCCTGGGCGCCCCACTCCTCTGGGTGTGCTACCGGCAGGGCCTCCATACGGAATCCAGCACCGCCCTCCTGATCATCCTGAAGCAGACCCTCAACGGGCTGGTGAACACGCTCCTGGCCAGCCTCATCCACAAGCTCTGGCGCTCCCGGTGGCATCCGGAAGGCGTACCCCGTCCTGCGTTCCGCCCGATGGTCTTCGTCACGCTGGTCTCGCTCGTGACCTTCCCGGGCCTGCTCTTCCTGGCGGCCTTCCTGCGGCGGGAGATCCAGCACGAGGAACAGTTGCTGGTGCGCCAGAGCCTTGAGATGAATGAAGTGGCCCGCCTCGCCCTCAGCACCTGGATCGGGGATCAGCAGCAGGCCATCGCCTCCCTGGCCGCGCTCGTGGCGCGCACGGACTTGAGCGCCGCGGATCGCCAGCGGGCCACCGAGATCGTGGACGACGCATCCCCAGCCTTCAAGCGTGTCGGCGTCATGAACGCCAAGGCCATCGTGACTGCCTACAGTCCCCGGCTCGATGCCTATGGCCAACCGGTCATCGGGCGGGATTTCTCGGATCGCCCCTACCTGCCCATCCTCAAGACCACGCTGCGGCCCTACGTATCCGACCCCGTCCTGGGGCGGGTGGGCCCACCGGAACCCATGGTCCCCCTGCTGGCGCCCGTGGTGCGGGATGGCCTCTACGCCGGCTACTGTATCGGCATCACCGACACGAACCTCATCCGGGAGGTGCTCCGGACGATTGCAGGCAGGGACGGCGCCCAGGTGACCCTGGTGGACCGCCAGGGGCATGTGGTGGCCAGCACCCAGCCCGGCCTCCGGGCCATGACGCGCTTCCACCTCCCTCAGGGTGAGGTTCAATCCCTCGGCGATGGCGTCCAGCACCGCATCCCACCCCCCCAGCCCGGCCACAGCCGCATGCAGCGCTGGCGCCAGTCCGTGGTCGTCCGCGAAGCCATCCTCAGTCCCGATCTGCCATGGACCGTGGTGGTGGAACGCCCCTTCGCGCCCCTGATCACCACCCTCACCCGCATCAGCATCCGCGGCCTGGGCGCCCTGCTGGTGCTCGTCTTGGCCACCATGGCCCTGGCCCATGCGCTCAGCCGGGCCTTCACCCAGGCCATCGCCCACCTGGAGGCCGCCACCCGCGCCTTCCCCACCCTGCTGCGCGAGGCGCCGGAGCAACGCCTGTCCCTTCCCCCCAGCGGGATCGAGGAGATGCACCGGCTCACGCAGCACTTCGAACAAATGACGGAGGCCCTGCGCGCCTCATTCACGGAGCTGAGCGCCCTCAAGGACAGCCTGGAGGCGCGCGTGATCGCACGCACCGCCGAACTCCAGGCCGCTCTGGACGCCATCAAGACCCTCCAGGGCATCATCCCCATCTGCGCCTCGTGCAAGAAGATCCGCGACGACAAGGGCGCCTGGAACCAGCTGGAGGCCTACATCTCCGCGCACACGGAGGCCGCCTTCACCCACGGCCTCTGCCCGGATTGCGTCCGCCGCCTCTACCCTGAGCTCCACCTCGAGGAGGAGAAGCCCAACGGCAGCTGACCTACACTGGAGCCATGCCGACGCCCCTGCCCCCCGACTGGACCGACCGCCTGGCGCTGGACCGCGCCCACGTCTGGCACCCGTTCACGCAGATGAAGGTGCACGAGGCGGATCCGCCCGTGCCCGTGGTGGGCGGCGAGGGCTGCGACCTTCTGCTGGCGGATGGAAGCCGGGTGCTGGATGGCATCTCCAGCTGGTGGACCTGCCTGCACGGACACTGCCACCCGCGCCTCATGGGCGCGCTGGAGCGCCAGTCGGGGCAACTGGACCACGTCATGTTCGCCGGCTTCACCCACGAACCCGCGATCGAGCTGGTGGTCCGGCTGCGCCGCCGCCTGCCCGCGAACCTCACCCGGGCCTTCTTCTCCGACAACGGCAGCACCGCCGTGGAGGTGGCGCTGAAGATGGCCTTCCAGGCCCAGCTCCAGCGCGGCGAGCCGGGCCGCACGCGGTTCGGGGCCCTGCGCCACGGCTACCACGGCGACACCCTGGGCGCCGTGGGCGTGGGCGAGCTGGAGAACTACCTGACGGGCCTCTTTCGGCCCCTGCTGCTGGCCTGCGACCGTGTGGAGGTGCCGGAGGATCCCCGCCGCGAGCTGGAGGGCGATACCACGGGCTGGCCGGAGCGGCTGGAGGCCGCCCGCGCAGCGCTTCGCGCCTTCTTCGCGGAGCACGGCGAACGCCTGGCCGCCTTCATCGCCGAACCGCTCCTCCAGGCCGCGGGGGGCATGCGCCTGTGGCCGCCCGAGCTGCTCCAGGAACTCCGGACCCAGTGCGATGCCCATGGCGTCTTCCTCATCGCCGACGAGGTCATGACGGGCTTCGGCCGCACGGGCACCTTCCTGGCCTGCGAACAGGCGGGGGTGGCGCCAGATCTGCTTTGCCTCTCCAAGGGTCTCACCGGTGGCACCCTGCCACTTTCGATGACCTGGGCCACGGAGGAACTCTACGGCCACTTCTGGGGCGAGCCGGAGTCGGGCCGGGCCTTCCTCCACGGCCACAGCTACACCGCCAACCCCCTGGCCTGCGCCGTGGCCTGCGCCAGCCTGGCCCTCTTCGACGACGAGCCGGTGCTGGCCCGGGCCGCCGAGCTGTCCGCAGCCATGACGGAGGCGTTCCGCACCCTCGCCGCGCATCCCGCCGTACGCCAGTCCCGGGTGCTGGGCACCGTGGGGGCCTGCCGCCTCGTGGATCCCGCCACGGGCCAGGCGCATCCCGCCGAGGAGCGCTTCGGCTGGACGCTCCACCGCCGGGCGCTGGCGCAGGGCCTGCTGGTGCGCCCCATGGGCGACTGCCTCTACCTCCTGCCGCCCCTCAGCACGCCACCGGACCGGCTGCGGGAAGCGGGGGAGACGCTGCTCGCCCTGCTGGACTGATGCGCCGCGCCCTGGCCGCGCTGCTGCTGGCCCCCGCCCTGGTGGCCCAGGGGCTCACCTCCGGCGGCCTCCGGGGCGTGGCCCGCTCCGCGGATGGAACCCCCCTCGCCGGTGCGCGGCTGGATCTGGAGGAGGTCCGCACGGGCCGCCATCACCTGGGCACTACCGGCCCCGATGGCACGTTCCGCTTCACGGGCCTGGAGCCGGGCCCCTGCCGCCTGACGGTGACGGCCGCCGGCTTCGCGGGCCAGCGCCTGGCGGGCCTGGAAATCCGGGCCGGAGCGGATCCGGAGCTGCCCGTGGACCTGATTCCCATGGAGTCGGACCTGGTGCTCGACACGGACGCCCCGAAGGAACTGGGCGCCGGAGACGGACTGCGGAGCACCCGGCTGCCGGCCGCCCTGCTCCGGGCCCTGCCCCTGCGGACGCGGAGCCTGGCCGAGCTGGGCGATCTCGGCCCCTGGCCCGCACCGCCGCCCTCCGCCCTGTGGGTGGATGGGCTGGACCTCGGCGCCTCGGGCCTCGGTCTGTCGCCGCTCGGCCCGGAGGCCCTGTCGGAGGCGCGGATCCTCTCGGGCGGCGGGGAGGCGGAGCAGCCCGGAACGGAGGCCCTCCTGGCCACCACACGCAGCGGCGGCAATGCGTTCGAGGGCGAGGCCCAGGCGCTGTGGGGACCGGCGGCCGGCGGGGCCAGCGACCGCCAGTCCACCCTGCTCTCCGCCTCCGGCCCCTTGCGGCGCGACCGGCTGTTCGTGGCCCTCGCCGCGGATCGCGAGGCGTCCGGCGCGGGCACCACCGCCACCCGCGGGGCGCTGCGCGTGGACTGGCTGCCCACCGAGACCCAGCAGGCGACCCTCCGTGTGCTGGATGCCGCTGCGGGGCCGGACCGGGATCAATCCTTGGCCCTGAGCCACCGCTGGACGCCCGGCAGCGGCTTCGTGCAGGAAACCCGCTTCCAGCTCCGCAGGGTCGAAGCCCCGGGCCTCCCCGCCGCACGGGTCTGGGAGGCCGGGGAAGTCCTGGGGCTGGCCCTGGGCGCCCATGACCTGCAGGCCGGCGGGGATCTCCAGCAACTCCGCTCGGAGGCGCAACCGGGCGCCGACTGGCGCCGGACGGGTCTGTTCCTCCAGGATGCCTGGCGCCTCGCCCCGCCCTTCACCCTGCGCCTGGGCGTGCGCAACGACCGGGCCGTGGATTCGGCAGGGGGCGCCCGGAGCGGGACGTCCCCACGCCTGGCCTTCCGCTGGCAGCTCACCGACCGCCTCAGCCTCACGGGCAGCCACGGCCGCTTCCTCGATCCGGCGCCCCTGGTGGCGTTCGGCCCGCCGCCTCCGGCCTGGGGTGATCGCCGGGAGAGCCGCCTGGGCCTGGCGTTCCGGCCCCTTCCCGATCTGGCCCTCACCGCCGAAGCCCGCACGGCCGAAGGCCGCCTGGCGCCCAGCGGCGGTGACCGGGACCGGCTTCAGGGGGGAACACTCGGCGCCCGCTGGCAGGTGGGCGAGGCGCTGGCCTTCGCCACGAGCTGGACCCTGGCCCGCACCCGATTCGCCCTGCCCGGCGGCACCCAGGAGGGCACCCTGCGCCGCCTGAGGCTCTGGGCCACCTGGGACACGGGCGACCGGGCCTCGCCCTGGACCCGGGACTGGAGCCTGGCTCTGGTGGGACGCCTCCAGTCCGGAGCGGAACCCTTCGGATGGGATCGGGCCACGCCCAGCGGCGCGCCGGTGCTGGACCTCCGCCTGGCCCGGACCCTGGGCGGATCGCGCCTGCGGATCGCGGCGGTGGTGGATGCCTTCGACCTCCTGGACCGCACCCGGCCGCCCGTGGGTGGCACCGCTGCCGTGGATGCCGGCCGCCGCCTCCAGATCGGTCTCCGAGGCACCTTCTGAGCCCATCCCTGTCACGTTCCGCCAGTCGCCGGCACCTCACCCTCCACGGGGGAGGCGGCGATGCGAAGGGGACGGTGGATCCTGACGATGGGCGCCCTGGCGGCCTCCGTCCTGCTCGCCTACGGCACCACCCGCGCGCCCCACACCCGCCCCGAGGAGGCACAGCCTGTGGCATCCCAGAAACCCGACACCTCGGATTTGAAGCAGCGCCTGACCCCGATGCAGTACCACGTCACCCAGGAAGCGGGGACCGAGCCCCCCTTCCAGAACGCCTACTGGAACAATCACCGGGAAGGACTCTACGTGGACGTGGTGGACGGGAAGCCCCTGTTCTCCTCGAAGGACAAGTTCGATTCCGGCTGCGGCTGGCCCAGCTTCACGAAGCCGCTGGATCCCTCGGATGTGAAGGAGGACCGGGATGCCAGCCACGGCATGCTCCGCACCGAGGTGCGCAGCGCCGGAGCTGACAGCCACCTGGGCCATGTCTTCGATGACGGACCGAAGGACCAGGGCGGCCTCCGCTACTGCATCAACAGCGCCAGCCTCCGCTTCATCCCGGTGGAGGAGCTGGCCGAGGAGGGCTATGCCCGGTTCCTGCCCCTCTTCGGCCGGACGGTGCCGAAGGAGGAGCTGGCCACCCTGGCGGGCGGCTGTTTCTGGGGCATGCAGGAGCTGCTCCGCCAGCAGCCGGGGGTGCTTCGCACGGAGGTGGGCTATACCGGCGGCACGGTGCCGAACGCCACCTACGAGCACCACGAAGGCCACGCGGAAGCGGTGGAGGTCTGGTTCGATCCGGCGAAGACCAGCTACGAGGCCCTGCTGAAATTCTTCTTCCGCATCCACGACCCCACCACCCTGGACCGCCAGGGCAACGATGTCGGTTCCTCCTACCGCAGCGCGATCTTCTACCACGATGAGGAACAGCGGCGCGTCGCCGAGCAGGTGAAAGCCGAGGTCCAGGCGAGCGGCGACTGGAAACGGCCCATCGTCACCGAGATCGTGCCCGCAGGCCCCTGGTGGAAAGCGGAGGCCTACCACCAGGACTACCTGATCAAGCACCCCGGCGGTTATACCTGCCACTACGTGCGGCCCTTCCATTTCGGCTGACACCCCGTCTGACCCGGCGGAACCCTCCGGATTCAGGTTCCAGGAATCCGTGCCGATCGGTCGTACTCTACGGCCAACCCCATGCCCCGTGCCCCCTTCTGGTCCATCCGGACGCACCTGCTCCTGCTGGTCGTACTGGCCGTGCTTCCCGCGCTGGCGGTCATCGCAGCCGTGGGCCTCAAGGATGACAACCTGGCCCAGAGCCTGATCCTGCTGGCCTTGGCCGCCCTCCTGGCCCTGGCGCTCGGGTGGTTGTTCGGCGACCGCGTCCTGGTGGCGCCCTTGCGGGCGCTGAGCTCCCACATCGCCCGGGTGGAGCGCGGGGATCTGGGCACCCCTCCCACGGGCCTGGCCAACCGACACACGGAAATCGGACGGCTGGCCCAGGCCTTCGAGGCCATGGAGGAGGCCCTCCGGACCCGGGAACAGGCGCGGCAGGCCGCCGAGGAGGCCCTCCGCGCCAGCGAGGAACACTACCGGATCATCTTCAACGCAGCCCCCATCGGGATCTTCCACTTCGATACCCGCTCGGTGATCCAGGAGAGCAACCAGGCCTTCCTCGACCTTCTCGGAGCCGATCGCACGGCGCTCCACCACTTCTCCATGTTCGAGCGGATCAAGCATGCCGGCGTCCGCCAGGCCATCCAGGACGCCCTGGACGGGCACATCGGGGAGGCGGTCGGGGAGTACGTTTCGGTCACCGCGAACCGCCGGGTGGTGACACGCCTGCTGACCTATCCCATCTGGGGCCAGGATGGCCGCCTGCTCGGGGGCATTGGCCTCACGGAGGACATGACCGCACGGGAGCACGCCGAATCCGCGCTCAGGGAGAGCGAACGACGGATGGACCTGTTCTTCGCCCGCTCCCGGGATGCCTACTACATCGCCATGCTGGAAGAGCCCCTGGAGTGGAGCGGCGGGACCGCGGGCGAGTCCGCGGTGGAAGCGGCTCTGGACCGCCAGCGCCTCACCCGGACCAATCCCGCCCTGGCGGCCCAACTGGGCGCTCCCGAGGGCGAACTGGCCAACTGGACCCTGCGCGATTTCTACCGCCAGGAGCCGGAAGCTGCCGCTCGGGACATGATGGAGCTGCTGGACCAGGGGCACCTCCGGCGGGAACGCCGGGAGATCCAGCCCGACGGGAAGACCCTGTGGATCGAGTGGGACCGGATCTGCTTCTTCGATGCGGAGGGGCGCATCCTGGGCCATTTCGGGATCCGCCGGGATGTCACCGACCGCAAACGCACCGAACAGATTCTCCGCGAGAGCGAGCAGACCACCCGGAGCCTCTTCGATGCCGTGAACGATGCCATCTTCGTCCACGACCTGAAGACCGGCGCCATCCTCGATGTCAATGGGCGGGCCATCGAGATGTACGGATACCCCCGCGATGCGTTCCCCGAGCTTTCGGTGGGGGACATCTCCGAGAACACGCCCCCCCATACCCAGACCGAGGCCCTGGCCTGGATGCGCAAGGCCGCCGCCGGGGAGCCCCAGGTCTTCGAATGGCGCTGCCGCGACCGCTCGGGTCGCGCGTTCTGGGTCGAGGTGAACATGCGCCGCGCCACGATCGGGGGCCAGGACCGCATCCTGGTCGCCGTGCGGGATGCCGAGGCCCGGCGGAGCGCCGAGGCGGCCCTGCGCGATGCCGAAGCCCGCTATCAGGGCCTGTTCGTGAACTCGCCGGATTCCATTTTCTGGATCGGCGTCCCGGAACAGGGCCCCTTCGTGGTGGAGAGCCTGAATCCCGCCCAGGAGGCCATGCTGGGACGCCCCGCCCGCGAGATCGTGGGACGCCCCCTGCACAAATGGCTGCCCGCCCCCACCGCCGCCCGACTCACCGCCAACTACCGCCGCTGCCTGGAGGCGGGCCATCCGATCTCCTATGAGGAACACCTGGATCTGGGCTCGGGCCACCGCCACTTCCAGACCCTCCTTGTGCCCGTGCGGAATCCGGAAGGCCGCGTCCACCGGATCGTGGGCATCAGCGCCGATATCACCGAGCGGCGGCGCGCCGAGGAGGAGGGGCTGGAACAGGAGCGCCTCTTCCGCCTGCTCTTCGAGCGTTCCGGCGATGCGAACCTGCTCATTGACGGAAACCAGTTCGTGGACTGCAATCAGGCCACGGTGGACATCCTGGGCGCGCCGGACCGCGCGTCCGTGCTGGGTACGCACCCTTCGGAGCTCTCGCCGCCCTTCCAGCCCGACGGGCGGGCCTCGAAGGAGAAGGCCGACGAACTCATCGAGACGGCCCACCGCCTGGGCAGCCACCATTTCGAGTGGGTGCACCGGAAGCTGGATGGCACCGACTTCCCCGTGGAAGTCCTGCTGACCGCCATCCCCTGGAAGGGCAAGCAGATCCTCCACACGACCTGGCGGGATCGCACCGAGGCCCGCCAGGCGGAAGCGCAGCGGCGCACCCTGGAGGCGCAGTTCCAGCAGGCCCAGAAGCTGGAGAGCCTGGGCGTGCTGGCGGGCGGCATCGCCCATGACTTCAACAACCTGCTCACCGCCGTGCTCGGCAACCTCAACCTCGCCCAGTTCAACCTGAACCCGGAATCCCCGGCGGCCCCCTTCCTGGAGAGCGCGGAGAAGACCGTCCTGAAGGCTTCGGATCTCACGAAGCAGATGCTCGCCTATTCCGGCAAGGGGCGCTTCGTGGTGAAGCTCCACGACCTGAACACCGTGGTCTCCGAGATGACCCACCTCCTCCGCGTGTCCATCTCCAAGAAGGCCTCCCTCCGCCTCAACCTGCCCGAGGGGCTGCCGCCGCTGGAGGCGGATGGCGCCCAGCTCCAGCAGGTGATCATGAACCTGGTCACCAACGCCTCGGATGCGCTGGGGGACCAGGAAGGCACCATCGCGATCAGCACGGGGGCCGCCCAGCTCGATGCCGCCACCCTCGCCTCCATCTTCCCCACCCAGACCCTCCAGCCCGGTTCCTACGTGACCCTGGAAGTGGGCGATACCGGCCAGGGCATGAGCCAGGAGGTGATGGCCCGCATCTTCGATCCCTTCTTCACCACCAAGACCACGGGCCGGGGGCTGGGCCTGTCGGCCATGCTGGGCATCCTGCGGGGGCACCAGGCGGGGCTGAAGGTGTACAGCGAAGTGGGCCGGGGCTCCACCTTCAAGGCCTTCTTCCCGGCCGCGCCCGGCAGCCTGCCGACCGCGGAGACCCGGGAACCCGCCCGGGCCTCTGCGCTGGCTGGCACCGTGCTGCTGGTGGATGACGAACCCTCCGTCCTCGACACCATCGGCCCCGCGCTGAAGACCCTGGGCCTGCGGGTGCTGCTCGCCCGGGACGGACAGGAAGCCGTGGAGCGCCTCCTGGACGATCCCCGCGCCATTGACCTCGTGCTGATGGACCTCACCATGCCCCGCATGGATGGCAAGGAAGCCTTCCAGGCCATGCGCCGGATCCGGCCGGATCTCCGCGTGATCCTCAGCAGCGGCTACAACGAGCAGGAATCCCTCCAGTCGTTTTTGGGCCGCGGGCTCGCCGGTTTCCTCCAGAAGCCCTACACCCTGGAGGCCCTGCGGACCACCCTGCGGAAGGCCCTGGAACCCTGATCAGCCCTCCGGTTCCCGCCGGAGGCGCACCACCTGCTGCGGATAGGGGATCTCAATGCCCGCCTCCCGGAAGGCCACCAGGATGCGCTTCCGCAGTTCCCGGGCCACCTCCCACTGCTTCGCCGGCGCCGTCTTGGTGAGGGTGCGCAGGGTCACGGCGCTGTCGCCCAGGGCCTCCACGCCCAGCACCTGGGTGGGCTCCAGCACGCGATCCGGCCAGGCTTCGGACAGCTCTTGTCCAATCCGTTGCAGCAGCTCGATGGCCGCGTCGAAATCCGCGTCGTAGCTCACGCCCACATCCACCTGGGCCCGGGCGAACTCCTTGGAGAGCACCACCACCCGCACCACGGAGCCGTTGGGGATGAAGTGCGCCTTGCCTTCCGCATCGCGGATCTGGGTCACGCGCAGGGTCATGCGCTCCACCGTGCCCGTGTGCTTCTCATCCACGCTGATGATATCCCCCACCCCGAACTGGTTCTCGAGCAGCAGGAAGAATCCACTCAACACATCCTTCACGAGGCTCTGGGCGCCGAAGCCCAGGGCCACGCCCGCGATGCCGGCCCCGGCCACCAGGGGGCCGATGTTCACGCCGAACTCCTGGAGGGTCATGAGCAGGAAGAACACCACTGCCAGGATCCGCGCTGTGTTGTTGAGCACCGAGCCCAGCGTCTCCGCCCGGCGTTCGGCATCAGAGGTGGTGCTGTCGTCGCCATCGTCCACCGCCTTGCGGACCGCGTGGGACAGGAGCCTCACGCTCCACAGGATGGCCAGGCAGGCACCCGCCACCATGGCCAGATGCTCCAGGCGCGCCCAGCCCGTGCGGTCCATCCAGGCGAGGACGTGGTCGAAGCGATGGGTCCCGGTCTTCAGGAGGGGCTGGAGGGCATCGGTCGCATCACACATCAGGCTCATGGACACGATCATGCCCACCCGTCGCCCTGGCCATCAACCGGAAGCGGGGCACCCGCACCGGAAGCACCACCCCCACCTCCTGAGTGCGACCGGCCCCTCGCCGAGGTCCGCCGGAGCGCCCCCGAAGTCAAGTCATCCCCCCACGCAGCCGATGGGTTTTTTACGGCACCCCCATCGCCGCCCGGGGGACTGGTTGGCTTGAGCCCGGGCCTCCCGCACCCCCGCGAGGTTCCATGAACCGCGACCACCACCAGGAGCTTCTCAACGCCATTCAGCAGGCGGACCGCGCTGGCGCCAACGCCATCATCGAGGACTGGGCCGCGGGCCACTCGTACCCGCAAGTGGTGCCGGACCTGCTGTCGCCGACGCTGGAGGCCTTCGGCCGGCTGTGGGCGCATCGGGAGATCGGCTTCTCCCTGGCCACGGGCTACGTGGCAGCCAAGGTGGCCGAGGATGTGCTGGCCCGGCTGCTCGAAGAGGCCGGCGCCCACGGGAAGGCCCAGGCGCCCCTCAAGGGGCCGGTGGTGCTGGGGAACGTGGAGGATGATTTCCATCCCCTGGGGCGCAAGATGGTGGGCGCCTTCCTGCGGGCGGATGGCTGGGAGGTGCATGACCTGGGGGTGGATGTCACGCCGGTCCAGTTCCTGGACGCCGCGGAGGCACACGGCGCCCGGGTGATCGGCGCCTCGGCCATGATGCACACCACGGCGAAGAATGCCGCGAAGCTCCGCGAAGAGCTGGAGCGGCGTGGCCAGGCGGGCCGGATCCAGCTGGCCCTGGGCGGCGCAGTGTTCAAGCTCCGACCGGAACTGGTGGCGACCTTCGGCGGTGATGGCACGGCGCCCAGCGCCGTGGAGGCCCCGGCGCTGTTCGAGCGGCTCTGGCAATGCGCCACCGCCTACCGGGGGGAGGCCGCGCCATGAACAGCCTCGAGCGGGTGCTCGCCGCCCTCCAGGGCCAGCCCAGTGACCGGCCGGCCTTCCTGCTCAACGCGGGCCTCTACGGAGCCCGCCTCACGGGCGCCCCTCTGGCCGAGCACTACCGCGATTCGGCCCGCTTCGCGGAGGGCCAGATGGCCATCCGCGAAACCTTCAGCCCGGACCTGCTGATCAGCCCGTTCATGCTGGCGGGCGTCGGCGCGGCGTTCGGCAGCCGGATGAGCGAGCCCCGGCGCAATCCGCCCAACGTGGCCGCCTTCGCCGCCCCTTCCGCCGAGGCGGCCCTGACCCTGCCCATGCCGGATGTGGACAGCCATCCCCGGCTGCTCTACCTGCGGGAGAGCGTGCGGATCCTGGCGCGGACCTACGCGGGAGAGGTGCCCATCATCGGCCTGCTGGCCAGCCCCCTGGACCTGCCGCCCGTCATCATCGGCCTGGAAGCCTGGCTGGATGCGCTGCTCTTCCAGCCGGACGCGGCCCGGGCCCTCCTGGACCGCCTCACGCCGTTCTTCGTGGCGCTGGGCACCGCCCTGCTGGCGGATGGCGCCACCGCCCTGGCCATCACCGCCAACCTCGGCAACCCGTTCATGGTGCCGGAAGCCGTGGCCCGAGAGCTCGCCCGGCCCTGCCTGGAGCAGGCCCTGGCGGGCCTCCCGGGCCCCGTGATCCTCCACGGCGGCGGCTGCCCGTTGCTGCCGCACCTGGCGGGTTTCCTCGGCCTGCCGAACACCGTCGGCTATGTGCTCGCCCCCGACGAGGATCCCGCCCGGGCCCGGGGGATCGTGGGTGCGGGCCCCCTGCTGCTGGGCAACCTGGATGGCCCCCGCCTGGCCGATCTCACGCCCGAGGCGGTGGGCGAACGCTGCGACCGGGTGCTGGCCCAGCGCGGCCCGGACCGGCAGTTCATCCTGGCCACCTCAGACGCGGACATCCCGCTGGACACCCCGCCGGAGTGCCTCCAGGCCATCACGGAGGCGGTCTGCCGCGCCGGGAGCGTGCTGACATGACTTCCGGCACCCGTCCCATCCGCTGCCTCGCCTGCTCGATTTTCAAGCAGGAGATCGAGGCGTTGCGGGCCGCTGGACGGCTCGACCTGCCGGTGAGCTACCTCAACTCCATGCTGCACATGGTGCCGGAGCGCCTGGAAACCCGCCTCCAGGCGGCCCTGGCCACAGCCCGGGAGGAAGCCCCCGAAGCCACGGTCGTGCTCGCTTATGGGGACTGTTGCGGGCACATGGAGGAACTGGAACAGGAACCCGGCACCCGCCGCACGGAAGGTATCAACTGCTGCGAGATCCTCCTGGGCTCGGAAACCTACCGGGCCCTTCGGCGGGAAGGCGCCTTCTTCCTCATGCCCGAGTGGGCCCTCGGGTGGAAGAAGATTTTCGTCAACCAGCTCGGCCTGCTGGGCCCCTGCGCGCGCGAGTTCATGCGCGAGATGCATTCGCGGCTGATCTACCTCGATACCGGCATCCTGCCGGTGCCCGAGGCGGAACTGGCGGAAGCCAGCGCGTTCCTCGGCCTGCCGGTGGAGGTGCGGCCCGTATCCCTGGATCCTCTCCTGGCCAGCCTCGAGCAGGCTGGCCGCGCCGCGAGGGCCCATGACACCGAATGAACCCCAGCCGCTGGACGCCGCCGCCATCCAGTTCATGGTCCTCGACTTCCTCGACCAGATCCTCACCTTCTCGGAAAACCCCGGGGAAATGGGGCGCTTCATTGTCCAGCAGCTGCGGGAGCTCATGGGCGCCCGGACCGTGCTGCTCCTCCAGCACGGCCCCGATCCCCTGGATGGCAGCGCCCGGATCGTGGCCCTGGAACCCGAGCGGGCGCGGAACACCCTGCGGCTCGAGCCCCTCCTGCGCCTGGCGGCCCGCCATCCGGAACAGGCTGGAGCCCAGTTCTTCACCCGGACCGGAACCGATCCCGGAGACGCGGAGCTGCTGGTGTCGTTGGGACTGGACAGCCTGAGCCTCACGCCCCTCCGGGCCGGGGGGCGCCGGGTCGGCAGTCTGGCGGCCCTGGAGCACCTGGATCTCCACCGCAGCGATGAGGTGCTGCGCCTCCTGGGCCTGCTGTCTCCGGTCTTCGCCCTCATCCAGCGCAGCACGTTCCAGTTCCAGGTCCAGGAAGCCATGGTGCAGGCCCAGGCGGAGGAATACGAGGCCCTGTGGCAGACCAACCTGGATGGCATCCTCATCGTGGACCCGGATGACCGGATCCGCTCCGCCAACCCGGCCTACCTGCGGATGTCCGGCTACACCCTGGAGGAGATCCAGGGCAGGCACATGTCCGAACTGGACGCCGACGAGACCCCACCCGACACCGCCGACCGCACCCGGCAGATCATCCACGAGGGTTCCTCCCGCTTCACCGCCCGCCACCGCCGGAAGGACGGCAGCGTCTATCCGGTGGAAGTCTCCACCACCTACGTGCCCGGCCGCGGGCTGATCATCGGCTTCATCCGGGATCTCACCGACCGGATCGCCGCCGAGGACGCCCTGCGGGCGAGCGAAGCCAACCACCGGGAGCTGGTGGAGATCCTGGGCGAAGGCATCTCCCTGGCAGATGCGGAAGACACCTTCACCATGGCCAACCCGGAAGCCGAGCGGATCTTCAGGGTCGGGCGTGGTGACCTGGTTGGCCGGAACCTGCGCGCCTTCCTCGATGATCAGGAATGGTCCCGGGTCCGGGCCTTCACCCGTCAGCGGATGGCCGGCCAGTCTGATACGTACCAGCTTCAAATTCTGCGTGCGGATGGTGAACGCCGCACCCTGCAGATCACGGCCACGCCCAGGCGCGACGGGAACGGCCGGTTTACCGGCAGCCTAGGCGTCTTCCGGGACATCACCGAGGAATTGAAGCTCCAGGAGGCCCTGCGGCTGGCCCACAAGATGGAAAGCCTGGGCCATCTGGCCAGCGGCGTCGCCCATGACATGAACAACGTGCTGGGCGCCATCCTCGGCCTGTCCAGCCTGCAGCTCACCCTCCACCCCGAGGGCTCGCCCCTCCAACGCACCTTCAAGACCATCACCCAGGCCTGCCTGCGGGGCCGGAACATGGTGAAGGGACTGCTCGATTTCGCCCGCAAGGACATGGCCGGACCACGCCCCGTGGCCCTGGGCGGTCTCATCGAGGAGGAGGTGCGCCTGCTGGAACGCACGCTCCCCGCGAACATCCAGGTCCACCTGGATCTGGATCCCGAGGCCGGGTGGATTCAGGGCGATCCGGACGCCCTGGGCCTCATGCTCATGAACCTCTGCGTGAACGCCAAGGACGCCATGCCCGACGGGGGCCGGCTGACCCTGGCCGCCCGCGCCCTGCCGCCCCAGGAGACGCTCCTGACCGTAGCGGACACCGGGACCGGCATGTCGCCCGAGGTGCTGGAGCACGCGCTGGATCCCTTCTTCACCACCAAGCCCCAGGGCCAGGGGACGGGGCTCGGCCTCTCCCAGGCCTACAGCACGGTGAAAGCCCACCGGGGCAGCCTGGAGATCCTCAGCCGGCCCGGGGAGGGCACCACCCTGAAGATCCGCTTCCCCACCGTGGCCGCTTCCCCCGGCGCGCCCGCCCCGGAGGCGCCCGCCAGCCCCCGGACCGCCACCATCCACCAGGTGCTCCTGGTGGACGACGATGAACTGGTCCAGGCGGCGGTGGCCTCCCAGATCGAGGCGCTCGGGCACACGGCTCTGATCGCGACTTCCGGCGAGGAGGCCATGGATCTGGTCGCCCAGGGGCACCATCCCGCGATCGTGCTGCTGGACCTCAACATGCCCGGCTGGGGCGGGACACAGACCCTGCCGAAGCTGCGGGCCGCCCTGCCCGGTGTGCCGATCCTGCTGTCCACCGGCAGGGCCGATCAGGGCGCCATCAACCTCGCCCGGGCCCACCCCGGTGTCACCATCCTGCCCAAGCCCTTCCGCCTCGAAGAGCTGCGGGCCGCCTTCGCGCAGGCCCTGCCGCCAGCCTGAAGCTCCTTCCCGTGGGCCCTCAACACAAAAGATCCACCACGAAGACCGGAAGACCACGAATCCAGAAATAGAGACAGGTTTCATGGCTTTTCTTCGTGGTCGTTTCGTCTTCGTGGTTCAAAGGCATGGCTTGTTCAGTGAAGGCAACTGGTGGGCCGACGGCCATCAAGCCAGGTCTGCCCCGCGTTCCGCCAGGAGCTGCCGCAGGACCGAGCGGTGGCACCGGACCTCGTCCGCGCAGTAGCAACCCACGGCGAAGTCCGTCTGTTTCGAAAGGGCCGTCAGCAAATCCAGCAGCCGCGCCCGCTCGGGCTGGGCCATCTCCGCCCGGTACTTGCGCAGAAAGGCCCGCCACTGGACCTCGGTCTCCGCGCCCTGCGCCTCCTTCACCAGCGCCTCGCTGGGCGCCAGTTCCGGCATCCACACATCGTAGAAATCCCGCGCGGCGAACTCGGCCTTCGGCACGCCCCGCGGCGGACGCCGCACCGTCCCCAGCCGCAGGCCCTCGCCCGCCACCCGCGGGCTTCCCAGCCGCACCACCCGGATCGCCATGGGAGCCTCCCGGCCCCAGCCTGCCACAAAAAGGCGGCCCCGATCGGGGCCGCCCTTTGGTGGAGAGGCTTCCGCCTAGCCCATGTAGGGATACCGGTAGTCCGTGGCCGGAACGAAGGTCTCCTTGATGGTGCGGGCGCTGATCCAGCGGAGCAGGTTCAGCATGGAGCCGGCCTTGTCGTTGGTGCCGCTGGCACGGGCGCCGCCGAAGGGCTGCTGGCCCACTACCGCGCCGGTGGGCTTGTCGTTGACGTAGAAGTTGCCCGCGCAGTTGCGCAGATGCGCGATGGCCTGCTGCACAGCGTAGCGGTCCTGGGCGAACACGGCGCCGGTGAGGGCGTAGGGGCTGGTGGTGTCCACCAGATCCAGGGTCTCCTCCCACTTCGTCTCGTCGTAGACATGCAGCGTCATCACGGGCCCGAACAGCTCGTCGCACAGGGTGCGGTAGCCGGGGGTCTTCGCCTGGATGACCGTGGGCCGCACGAAGTAGCCCTTGCTGTCGTCGTACTGGCCGCCGACGAGGATGCTGGCGTCGTTCGAGGCCTTGGCTTCGTCAATGGCGTGCTTCTGGTCGCGGAAGGAGTTGGCGTCAATGACCGCGCCCATGAAGTTGGAGAAGTCCTGGATGTCGCCCATCTTGAGGCCCTCGACCATGGGCACGAGCATCTCCTTCACCTTCGGCCACAGGTTGCTGGGCACGTAGGCGCGGCTAGCGGCGGAGCACTTCTGGCCCTGGTACTCGAAGGCGCCGCGGACGATGGCCACCGTGAGCGCCACGGGATCGGCGCTGGGGTGGGCCACGATGAAGTCCTTGCCGCCGGTCTCGCCCACGAGGCGCGGATAGCCCTTGTAGCTCTCCAGGTTCTGGCCCACGGTGCGCCACATGCCGTTGAAGACGCTGGTGGAGCCGGTGAAGTGGATGCCCGCGAGCTGGGAGCTGGCCAGCACGGGGTTGCCGATGGTCGCACCGCTGCCGGGCACCATGTTGATGACGCCGTCGGGCAGGCCGGCCTCCTTCCAGAGCTTCATGAGGAAGTGGGCGCTGTAGAGGGCGGTGCTGGCGGGCTTCCAGACCACGGTGTTGCCCACGAGGGCGGGGGCGGTGGGCAGGTTGCCGGCGATGGAGGTGAAGTTGAAGGGCGTCACCGCGAAGACGAAGCCTTCGAGCGGCCGGTGCTCCAGGCGGTTCCACATGCCGGGCATGCTCTCCGGCTGCTCGCGGAGGATCTGCTCGTAGTAGGAGCTGTTGAAGCGGTAGAAGTCCGCCAGCTCGCAGGCGCTGTCAATCTCGGCCTGGTGGCAGGTCTTGCTCTGGCCCAGCATGGTGGCGGCGTTCAGCGTGTCGCGGTAGGGGCCGGCCAGCAGATCGGCCATCTTGAGGAAGATGGAGACGCGGGCCTCCCAGGGCATGGCGGCCCACTCGGCCTTGGCCTTGGCGGCGGCCTCGATGGCCAGCTTCACTTCGGCCTCACCGCCCAGGTGCACATCCGCCAGCACGTGGCCGTGCTCATGGGGCATGACGGCCTTGCCCATCTTGCCCGTGCGGATCTCTTTCCCGCCGATGATGAGCGGGATTTCGATCTTCTGGCCGGCCATCTCCTTGACCTTGGCCGAGAGACTGGTCCGCTCCGGGGAGCCGGGCGCATAGCCCTTCACGGGCTCGTTGATGGGGTGCGGAACTTTAAAGATGCCGAGCGACATGGGTACGCCTCCAAGACGACGTCAAAGAAATCAATTCTACCCGCGGGCCGCAGGCCCGCGGCCGGATGCCACGGACCTGCGCATCCAGCGAGGCCTCAAATATCCAGCGTGATGCCCTGGGCCAGCTCCACCTTGCCGCTGAAGTTGATGACGGAAGTCTGGCGGCGCATGTAGGCCTTCCAGGCATCGGAGCCGCTCTCGCGGCCGCCGCCGGTCTCCTTCTCGCCACCGAAGGCGCCGCCGATCTCGGCGCCGCTGGTGCCGGCGTTCACATTGGCCATGCCGCAATCGCTGCCGGTGACGGACAGGAACTGCTCGCTCTCCAGCAGGTCGTTGGTGATGATGGCGCTGGAGAGGCCCTGGGGCACGCCGTTCTGGAGGGCGATGGCCTCATCCAGGGTGCGGTACTTCATGAGGTAGAGCAGGGGCGCGAAGGTCTCCTCCTGCACGATGGGCAGGTTGCCGGAGACTTCCGCGATGGCGGGCGTCACGTAGCAGCCGCCGGGAAGCGACAGCTTCTCGCCGCCGATGAGGATCTTCCCGCCCTGGGCCTTCACGGTCTCGATGGCGGCCAGCAGCGTATCCACGGCGGTGGCGTCCACCAGGGGGCCCATGAGGTTCTTGGCCTCGCGGGGATCGCCGATGGCGGTCTTGCGGTAGGTATCGAGCAGCCGGGCTTTGAAGGCCTCATAGATCGTCTCGTGGACCAGCACACGCCGGGTGGAGGTGCAGCGCTGGCCGGAGGTGCCGATGGCGCCGAAATAGACGGTGCGCAACGCGATGTCCAGATCGCCCTTCTCGCTCACGATGACGGCGTTGTTGCCGCCCAGTTCCAGGATCTGGCGGCCGAAGCGCTCCTGCACCAGCTTGCCAACGTGGCGGCCGCCGGGGACGGAGCCGGTGTAGGACACCAGGGCCACGCGGGGATCCGTGTTGATGAGGTCGCCGATCTCGCTGCCCTTGCCGATGGTCAGGCTGCAGATGGCCGGATCGAAGCCAAAGCGGCGCAGCACGGTCTCGGCGATCTTCGTGCAGGCGATGGCCGTCAGCGGCGTCTTGCTGGAGGGCTTCCACAGCACCGTGTCGCCGCAGACCAGCGCGATGGCGGTGTTCCAGCTCCACACGGCCACGGGGAAGTTGAAGGCGGTGATGACGCCCACGACGCCCAGCGGGTGCCACTGCTCCTGGATGCGGTGCTGACCGCGCTCGCTGGTCATGGTCAGGCCGTAGAGCTGCCGGGAGAGGCCCACGGCGAAGTCGCAGATGTCAATCATCTCCTGGACCTCGCCCAGGCCCTCGCGCAGGGCCTTGCCCATCTCCAGGCTCACGAGCATGCCCAGGGCCTCCTTGTGCTTGCGCAGCTCGTCACCCAGGGCGCGCACCACTTCGCCGCGCTTGGGGGCCGGCACCTGCTTCCAGGCCGCAGCCGCCGCGTGGCACTTGGCCAGGACGGTGTCGAACTCCGCGGGCGTGACATTCGCTACGGCCGCCAGCTTCTCGCCATTCACGGGGCTCGTCACCACCTGCAGCTTGCCACCGCCCAGCCACTCGCCCGCGAAACCGCCGGGATTCACATCCGAAATCGAAAGGGCCTTCAACGTCTCCTGCATGATCATGCCTCCTGGAGACCGTTGTACCCCCCTTCGGGATGGCAACCTAATTCATTCGATTCACGATTGACTTGAATGAAATTCACGATACTCCGGCAACAGGATGCGGAACCGGCTGCCCCGGCCCACCTGGCTCTCCACCTCCATCCGGCCGCCCGCCTCCTCCACGAGGGCTTTCAGCGAAGGCAAACCCAGGCCGGTGCCCTTTCCGGGGGGCTTGGTGGTGAAGAAGGGATCGAAGATCCGCTCCAGCACCTCCGGCGCCATGCCGCAGCCCGTGTCGGCCACCTCGATCGCCACCCGCGCGGACTCCGAATGGCTGGGCGCAACCTGGATGTCGAGGCGCCCGCCCGCGGGCATGGCGTCCACGGCATTGACCACGAGGTTCACGAGCATCTGTTCCAGGCGGGCCCGGGAACTCCGGACGATCAGGGCCAGCTCCGAGGGCAGGGAGATCTGCAGCGACACCCCGCGCGGCACCAGCATGCGGAGGGTCTTCTCCACCTCGTCGAGGGCGCTCCGGAGATCCAGGGGCGCCGGGGCTTCCTCCTCCCGGCGCACGAATCCCATGAGGTGGCGGGTGAGCGCAGCCGCCCGCTCGGCGGTATCGGCGATCCGGACCATAGACTCCAGATCAGGAGGGCGGCCTTCCTGGGCCTCCAGCACCGCCAATTCCGAAGCCGCTTTCATGACCGCCAGCAGGTTGTTGAGGTCGTGGGCCAACCCCGCGCCCATCAAGGCCAGCGTGTTCATGCGCTCGGTGCGCAGCAGCGTGTCTTGCGCCTGTTCCAGGGCCCGCGTCCGCGCGTGGACCCGGTCCTCCAGGGTGCGGCGGGCCACCTGGAGATCCTGGATGGCCTGGAACTGGCGGAGCATGAGCAGCACCACCAGCAGAAGGAAGATGCCGATGGCGCCCCGCATGAGTTCAAGGGGCGCGCGGGGGAGCAGGTAGGCCAGGGCTCCCACGGCCGCCAGGGCCGGCGCGTAGGGCAGCAGGCGAGCCAGGCGTGGATGGACGGGGGCCTGGGTCTCGGCCGCCAGGGGCTCCCAGGGCGACCAGGCGGCGAGCCCCTGGAACAGGGGTATGGCGCCCACCACCGCCAGCCAGCCGCCCTGTCCCTGGGTGGGCGCGAATCCGGCCAGGGTGAACCAGGCCAGCCCCAGCAGCCAGGCGAGGGCCGACGCGCCCAGCCAGCCGATCGGTCCCCGCCAGAAGCCCATCTGGTCGGACAGCAGGAAGACCAGGCTGCCGCCCAGCAAGGCGACATTCAAGTAGTCCACGAGCACCCGCACGGCAATGCCGTGGACCGGGGGCTGGAGGGCCGTCCGGAGCCCCAGCAGCCAGAGCAGGAACAGAATGGAGGCGGCGAAGATGAGCCCATCCAGCACCCGCCGCAGCCGCCCTTCCGGATCAGCCCTGCGGGGGAAGCTCACCACACCCGCCAGGATCAGCACACCCGAAGCCAAGGTGAGCAGGTTGCCTGCTGCCTGGGACCAGGCGCCCACTAGGCCATGGATACCCGGGAGGTCGAGCGTCAGGTTGGGCACCTCCAGCCCCGCCGAAAGGGCGAGCAGGCCCCAGGCACGGCGTGCCGCGCCCTGGGAGCGCGAGGCCCGGAAAGCCAGACTGGCCGAAGCCAGCAACTCCAGCAGCAGGTAGCCCACGGGCAGGAAGCGCACCCGCTGGCCGGACGCCAGAAGAAGGTGGACCAGGGCCGCGGCGGCCCAGACCGCCACCAGCAGGCTCCGGGCGGCTCGCCCCAGGGGCGAGGCGCCGGGCGGCGCCGGGGCCTGGGTCGGACGGGGCGGGCTGAGGGGTGGCACGAAGGGGTCTCGGTGGTGAGGTTCACAGTGTAGGAGCTGGAACGGGATTCGCAATGCCCCCGCAGAAACCCCCACGGCCCTCATCCCGATTCATCCCATCCGAACCTGGGATGAATATCATTCAAGATCATGGATCCCACCCTGGACCTTCCCCAGCTCCGTACCTTTTTCACCCTGGCCCAGGCCGGCAGCTTCACCGCCTGCGCCCAGCGCTTGAACCGCACGCCCTCCGCCATCAGCCACGCCATGACCAAGCTGGAGGATCTGGCGGGCGTGGCCCTCCTCGACCGCCGCGGCCGCGGCCTGGCCCTCACCGAAGAAGGCCGCCGCCTCTACCAGGCCTGCGAGCAGGTCTTCGCCACCCTGGAAGCCGCCGAGGATGACCTGCGGCGCGGCCAATCCCAGGCCCGGGGCCGCATCCGGTGCGGCGCCACCGTCGAATTCGGCAGCAGCATCCTGATGAAGCACATGCCGCCCTTCCTGGCCGAGCACCCGGGTCTGGAAGTGGATTTCACCCTCCGGCCGGATCTGCTGGAACCCCTGCTGCGGGACGAGGTGGACCTGATCATTGACTGCGTTGAGCACCCCCTGCCCGCCCTGAAGAAGGTGCCCCTCTTTCGCGAGACCTACGTGGTGGCCTGCGCCCCAGCCCTGCGCAAGGCCCGCCGGCTGCGGGTGCCGAAGGATCTGGGGGAAGTGCCCATCCTTTCTCCGGACAAGGCCGGAGCCTGGTGGAACCGCTTCCTCGTCGCCGTACCCGAGCGCGAACAACCCCAGTTGGACCCCATCATCGCGGTGGACCACATCCGCGCCATGATCCACGCTGCCGTGGCCGGCATGGGCGTCCTGCTGGCCCCCCGCTATGCCGTCCTGGAGGAGCTGCGCCGTCGCGAGCTGGTGGTACTCTTCCCGGCCATCCGCCCGGCGGAAGACCGCTTCGCCATCTACCTCAAGAAGGTGCGGGCCGGACAGGAGAAGCTGCAGCGCCTCTGCCGCTACCTCCAGTCCCTGAACCCCGAGGAGTTCGGGTCATGACCGGATCTTCCGGCCCGTGTGGTGGCTGAGGGAGATGACCCGGATCATCTTCAGGTTGATGATGGCAAACCGGAGCATCTGCCAGACCAGGCTGGTCCGCAGGTGGCGCGTCGGTCCCGTCGGCAGCGTGGCAAAGAAGGCCGGCCGGACCTGGGGAACGGCTGGCGGGGTGTAGTGCAGGCGCTCTTCGGCCATGGCTTACTCCGGAATCAGGGACCAGAAGGGACGCAGCCGCGCCTTGTGGAGGAACATGTGGTGGAGGAGGATCTTGATCCAGTGCCCCGCCAGGCCGATCTCGCCGAAGGTGTGGCGCAGATCGCGGCCGTAGTCGGGATAGCGCTCGTAGTCCGGGACGATGGGATAGACCGTCATGGAGGCGGCGGTGCCCGTGAAGGGGTTGTTGCCGGCCGAGGCCACGCAGGCGGCGCCCATCTCCGCCATGGAGGCGGTGCGGGTGGGGCCCGGACTGCCCTGGATCATGTCCGTGATGCTGTGGGCCACGGCCTTGGCGATCATGGCCGAGGGCATGCCGGTGCGGGGCGGCGCCGGCGTGATGGGGGTGCCCTTCGGGCTCTGGCGGGGCCGGGAGATGGGATGGGGCGGCGCGAAGGCGATGCCCGCGGCGAACAGGTTCGGATAATCCGGGTTCTGATAGGTGCGGGGCCAATCCGCGGAACGGAAGGCCTCGTAGGCCTTGGGGGTGTAGTCCCCATCCACCTTCATGAACCCGCTGGGTGCGAACAGACGAGCCGTGATATCGGCCCCGAGGCGGTCCATCGCCTGGAGTCCCACGCCCTTGAAGGGCGGCAGCAGCATGGCCATGTCGAAGGTGATGTCGTGCTCAGCGCCATCCAGGGTTTCGAAGGTGGCCCGGCCCGGCTCCACCCCCTGCACATGCGCCCGGGTCACCCAGTCCACCCCCCGTTCGGCGAAGAGGGATTCCGTGAAGACCTTGCTCGGCGTGACGTACCCGCCGCGCCGGATGTGCACCGCGTCCATCCCGAAATCGCCCACCTCGTACTCGTTGGTGAGGTAGACGATCTCCGCCTTGTCCCGCACGCCCCGCGCCCGGAGTTCGAACTCCAGGTTCACCACGTACTCGAAGGCCGCGCCCTGGCAGGTGCAGGTGCCGTGGCCCGTGCCCACCACGAAGCGCTTCCGTTCCCCGCGCTTCATGCGCTCCACCAGTTCCAAAAAGGTGTCGGCGGCGGCCTTGGCGTGGGGCGCCGTGCACACCGAAAGGCTGTGGCCCCCGGGCCCCAGGCCCGGCGTGGCGTCGAAGTTGAGCTTCGGCCCCGTGGCATTGAGCAGGAAGTCATAGGGCAGGCGGCTGCGCTGGCCCTCTTCGCCCGGCAGGGTGGATTCGATCTCCACGAAGGGCTGCGGATCCTCGCCCGCCCCCTCGGGATGAAGCACCAGGGCCCGGGCCTGCCGGAAGGTGATGCCGTGGCGCGCGTACACCGGCGCCAGCGGAAACAGCACCTGCCGCGGCTGGAGCAGCCCCACCCCGACCCAGATGTTGGAGGGGATCCAGTTGTAGTCCGGCCGCGGGGACACCACGGTGACTTCAACTTTGGACCCGAGCCACTTCTTCAGGAAGCTGGCTGCGGTGTGACCCGCCACACCCGCCCCCAGGACCACCACCCGCGCCTGCGCCACAGGGCCCCCTTATGTTTGGAAAGCGCCCCAAGGTAGGTCCCCGGAAGAAAGCTGTCCAGACCGGCAAGCGTATGAATTTCGACAACCTAGCACTCAACTGTCAGATTTCCGAAACCCGGGAACGCAGAAGGCCGCCTCGCGGCGGCCTTCGGTAGCGGAGTCTTCTGATCGTTACAGCTGATCCTTGAGGCCCTTCGCGCCCTTGAAGACGACCTTGCGGCCGGCGGGGATCTGGATCTTCTCACCGGTCTTGGGGTTGCGGCCCATCTTCTCCTTGGTGGCACGGACCTCGAAGGTGCCGAGGCCGAAGAGGTTCACGCGGTTGCCGGCCAGGAGGGATTCCACGATGTGATCGCGGACGCCATCCAGGATGGCCTTGGCGCGGGCCTTGGAGAGGTCGTGGGCCTCCGCGAGGGTGGCAGCGAGCTCGGCGATGCCGAGGGTTTCAGGCTTGGCAGGGGTCTTCGCCATGGGTGGCTCCTTGGGGATGGGGTGGGCGGGGTGGCGGCATCGCGGCGCGCCCCGGACGAGGCCGGTCCGCTCAGGATTCCGGCCGAGGAAATGAACGGAGGGACGCTATTCCGCCGCAGCGGTGACATCCAGGCTGACCTTGGCATGCACGCCGCTGTAGAGGCGGACATCCACGGTGAAGGCGCCGGTGTCCTTGATGTGGGGAACGGTGATGTCCCGGCGGTCCAGGGTGAACCCCTTGGCCTTGAAGAGATCGGCCACATCGCCATTGGTGACGGAGCCGAACAGGTGGCCCTGCTCGCCGGCCTTGCGGGCCACGGTGAGACGCACGGCCTCGAGCTTCTCGGCCAGGCTCTTGGCATCGGCCAGTTCCTTGGCGCGGAGCTTCTCGGCGCGGAGCTTCTCCAGCTCGATCTGGCGCTTGTTGCCGGCGGTGACAGGCAGGGCCATCTTCCGGGGCATGAGGTAGTTGCGGGCGTAGCCGTCCTTGACGTTCACCACGTCGCCGCGGGCGCCGAGGTGGGTCACGTTCTCGATCAGCAGGATCTCCATGGGGACTCCATGACAGGGTTGGATCGGATTTCCAGCCAGCGCCCGGAAACCCGGTGCGTTGTCCCCGCTTGGTGAGGTGGCGTCTGGCGCCACCAAGGCCTGCCCGGCCGGGCCGCCCTGTCCCGCGTTGGGTTCAGGCTGGTTCAGAAACTCCAGTGTAGCCTGGAGCCAACCGATACCCAACTGTGAATTCCCGTTCGAGGCCCCCCATGTCCAGCCCTGCCGATCGCCGCCTCCTGCGCCGCGTCATCACCGGCCCCGGCTACGGCATCCGGTTCGTGCTGCGCGGGCATCCCTATGACGATGTGAGGATCAGCAACCTGAGCACCGGTGGCTGCTTCGCCCTGGTCCCCCATCGGGATGCCCGGCTGTTCGAGCGGGGCGCCATCCTGGAACAGCTGGTGCTCCTCCACCCGGAACTGCCCAAGGCTCCCCTGATCGCCACGGTGGCCTATGTGCTGGGCAACCGGCCGGGCGCCCCCCCGATGGAGTTCGTGGGCGTGGGCATCCAGTTCCTGAACTTGGAACCCGACGCCCTGGCCCACCTGGAGACCTGGCTGGACGCAGCCGCGATCACCCAGCAGGAGGGCTGAAGCCAGCGCTACTTCCGCCCGAAGAACCCGAGGATGGCCGCCGCCACTTCCTCGCGCATGGCCTCGGTCATCTCGGGGTACACCGGCAGGCTGAGCACTTCCTTCGCCGCCAGCTCCGACTCGGGCAGCTGGCCAGCCCTGTAGCCCAGGGGCGCAAAGCAGGGCTGCTCGTGGAGGCAGATCGGATAGTAGATGGCGCTGCCGATGCCCTGCGCCTTGAGGTGGGCCTGCAGCGCATCCCGCTTCCCGCCCTTCACCCGGATGGTGAACTGGTTGTAGATGTGGCGGCCGTCGGGCACCACTTCGCGGGGCAGCAGGGCCTCATCGGCGGCCAGGCCCTTCATCCGCTCGTGGTACCAGGCGGCGTGGCGCCGCCGCCCCTCGTGCCAGCCGTCCAGCATGGGCAGCTTGGCCCGCAGCACCAAAGCCTGGAACTCATCCATGCGCCCGTTCATGCCCACCTCATGGTGGACGTAGACCGGCTCCATGCCGTGTACTCGCATCCGGCGCACCCGGGCGCCCAGGGCCGCGTCATCGCGGATGGCCGTCATGCCCGCATCCCCAAAGGCACCGAGGTTCTTGGTGGGGTAGAAGCTGTAGGCGGTCATCTGGCCGAACTGGCCGGCGGACTTGCCCCAGCCCTTGGCGCCCAGGCTCTGGCAGGCGTCCTCAATGACGGGGATGCCATGCTTGTCCGCCACCGCCATGATGCCGGGCATGTCGGCCATCTGGCCGAACAGGTGCACCGGAATGATGGCCTTGGTGCGGGGCGTGATGGCCGCCTCCACCAGGGCGCCGGTGGCGTTGAAGGTGGCGGGGTCCAGATCCATGAAGACGGGCTTGGCACCCAACCGCGAGACCACACCCGCCGTAGCGAAGAAGGTGAAACTCGGCACGATGACCTCGTCTCCGTGTCCCACGCCCAGCGCCATGAGCGCCACCAGCAGCGCGTCCGTCCCGCTGGACATGGCCACGGCATGAGCCGCGCCCGTGTAGGCCGCGATCTCCGCCTCCAGGCCCTTCACGTTCTCGCCGAGGATGAAGGCGGAGCGGTCCACCAGGCCCGAGAGCCCCTCCAGGATCTGCGCCTTCACGGCAGCGTTCTGCGGCGCGAGCTCAAGCATCGGGACGGGCATGGAAGCCTCCATTCGCGGTTGTCAAGTATGGCAGCGGGTCAAGCGAGATTCAGTCACATCGCGCGGGCATCAAGGACACAAGGATTCACCACGAAGACGGGAAGACCACGAAAACGGCTCTGCTTCGTGGTCTTCCTGTCTTCGTAGTTAGAATTCATTCCTTTTCTTCCGCGTCAGCCGGATTCATTGGCCGCATGAGGGGGAAGAGGATGACGTCGCGGATGCTGGCGCTGTTGGTGAGGAGCATGACGAGGCGGTCAATGCCGATGCCTTCGCCGCCGGTGGGGGGGAAACCGTGTTCCAGGGCGTTCACGAAATCGAGGTCCAGCAGCATGGCCTCGTCGTTGCCGGCCTCCCGTTCGGCCATCTGGGCCTGGAAGCGGCTCATCTGATCCACCGGGTCGTTCAGCTCGGAGTAGGCGTTGGCCAGCTCCATGCCGCCCACGAACAGCTCGAAGCGGTCCACGAAGCGGTCATCCCCCTCCAGGGTCTTGGTGAGGGGCGACAGCTCGATGGGATAGTCGGTGATGAAGGTGGGCTGGAGGAGCCGCTTCTCGGCGTGGTGCTCGAAGAGGTCGCCCAGGAGCACACCGGGCGTCTTCGTGTCCGCATCCTCGATGTGGACGGCCTCCGCCAGGGTGCGGATGGCGGCATCATCTTCCAGCAGGCCGCGCGCGATGCCGCCGTACTCGGCGATGGCGTCCTTGAGGGTGAGGCGGCGGAAGGGCGCGGCGTACGAGATGGCCTGCTCACCCCAGGGCAGCGTCTCCGAGCCCATCACGTCCCGCGCCAGGCCCGAGATGAGGGTTTCCGTGAGCGCCATCATGTCGCGGAGATCCTGGCCGGCGGCGTAGAACTCCATCATGGTGAACTCGGGGTTGTGGCGGACGCTCAGCCCCTCGTTGCGGAAGTTGCGGTTGATCTCGAAGACCTTCTCGAAGCCGCCGACGATGAGCCGCTTGAGGTACAGCTCCGGCGCGATGCGGAGGTAGAGCGCCATATCCAGGGCGTTGTGGTGGGTAACGAAGGGCCGAGCCGTGGCGCCCCCGGGGATGGGCTGCATCATGGGCGTCTCCACCTCGAGGTAGCCCTCGCCCTCCATGAACCGCCGGATGCCGCTCACGATGCGGGAGCGGATCTGGAAGGTCTTCAGCACCTCGGGATTGGACACGAGGTCCAGGTACCGATGGCGGTAGCGCTGCTCCTTGTCCTGCAGGCCATGCCACTTCTCCGGCAGCGGCAGTAGGGCCTTGGAGAGGAACTGCACCTCCTTCACCCGCACGCTCAACTCGCCAGTCTTCGTGCGCATGAGGGGCCCGGTGATGCTGATGAAGTCGCCGAGGTCCAGGAGCTTCAGGATGTCCCAGCCGGGCTCGGCCACGTCGTCCTTGCGGAAGAAGGCCTGCAGCTTCTCGCCGTTCTCGGTGAGGTGCGCGAACACGCTCTTCCCCATCTCCCGGAGGGTGAGTAGGCGGCCCATGACGGACACGGTGCGACCCAGGCCCTCCAGCTTCTCGTTGGGCCAGGCCTCCGCATCCGTATACTGCGCCACGAGGCTCGCGAGACCCTGGGTCCGCTTCGCTTTCCGGGGCCACACCTCCAGGCCCAGGGCCTTCAGCTTCCCGAGCTTCTCGAGGCGCGCATCGCGGTACTGATTGGGCTGCATGGGGACTCCGGCGGCGGCTGGGCCGCGAGCTTCCAGTCTAGCGGGTCACTCCCGCCCGAACCGATAGGCCGTGAAGGCCGTGATGTCCGGCGCGGTATAGGTTCCCGCTTCCTCGCTGAACCCGAAGCGCCACCGCGGCAGCCGCGTGTGCCGGAAGGTCCAGTGCTGCTGCCAGCCGGCCCGGTCAATGCGCTCGATGCCGGTGTGGTAGGGACTGCCGGCATAGGCCAGCGCGACCTCGATGCCGAGGCCGGACAGGAGGCCCTGCCCATCGCCCCGCCACCCCAGGCTGGCCCAGGTCCGGCTGAAAGAAGTCTTGTCCATCACCAGGCGCAGGGGGCTGTGCGAAGGCAGCCCGAGGAAGACCCGCTCCGCCTGGCCGAACACGCGCCAATGCCCGTAGCGATGCCACAGCGCCCCACCCACCAGACCATCCGTGCCCCCATCCCCCGAAAAATCGTACTGCTTGCCAGTCGGCAGCTGCACCGACGCCCCCACGCGTCCCCCGGCATCCAGCGTTCCGAAGGGCCGGACCCAGGCCAGGTCCACATCCATGAGCCGCAGATTGGGATGGGACAGATCGCCGATCACGACCCCATCCCGCTCGAGGTGGTAGGCCAGACGGTTCTTCGGGACGTACTGGCGCCCGCCCTGATCCAGCCCCAGCAGGTTGTGCCAGTTCCAGATGGCCTGATCCGTGATGCCGCCGGAACGCTCCTCCAGGCGGATCCGCAGGTTCACCCGCGAGGCGCCCACGGCGTGGGCCAGGTCCGCCGTGATCTGCCAGGCGTCGCCATCCAGCTCCGCGAAGGTGCGGCCGTCGGCGCTGTGCTCCATATCGGGGCGCAGGAACTGGCTGGTCGCTTCCAGGGCCACCTCCGTCACCCCTTCCGGCAGGGGTTCCGGAAAGCCCTCGAACCAGGCCACCCGGTTCGGCCGGGGCGTCTCCTGGGCCTGGACGGACAGGGCTGCCAGCGTCAGAAGCGACGCGCGCAGAACCTGACCCGCGGTAGCCCGCGCACGTGGGTGGAAACAGCCGGATAGATTGACGCAGGTCACGGTGCGGGCCTCCATGGAAGGACTACGCTGCCCTTGCGGAAGAACTGTACTTTGATTGATTCCGCATTGGTCATTAAAGAATGTGGCGACCTCGATAGACGATGCTCTCATAATGATCAAGCAGCACCGCGCCTGTCTCGCGTCACGCTTCCTTCCACTCCCAACCTTCCGAGGAGACCTGCCATGACCCGCCTGAAGACCCGGCTTCTGGAAAAGATCCAGGAACATCGCCCCCGCACCGCGGCCCTTGTGAAGGATCACGGAAAGGTGGTCATTGACGAAGTGACCATTGACCAGTGCATCGGCGGAGCGCGGGATGTCCGCTGTCTGGTCACCGATATCTCCTACCTGGATCCCCAGGAGGGCATCCGGTTCCGCGGGAAGAACATTCCCGAAACCTTCGCAGCCCTGCCCAAGGCCGCCGGAGGCGAATATCCCACCGTGGAATCCTTCTGGTACTTCCTGCTGACCGGCGAGATCCCCACCCAGGCCGAGGCCGATGAAGTCCTGGCGGACTTCCAGACCCGCGCCAAGGTGCCCGCCTATGTCTTCGACATCCTGAAGGCCATGCCCAAGGACAGCCACCCGATGGCGATGTTCTCCACGGCGGTGCTGGCCATGCAGAAGGAGAGCGTCTTCGCCAAGAAGTACCACGAGATGAAGAAGACCGAGTACTGGGACGCGATGTACGAGGATGCCAGCAACCTCGTGGCCCGCCTGCCCGAAGTCGCCGCCTTCATCTACCGCTGGAAGTACAAGAACGGCGACATCATCGCCCCGAAGGCCGGCCTCGACCTGGGCGCCAACTTCGCGCACATGATGGGCATCGCCAAGCCCTATGACGATGTGGCCCGGATGTACTTCATCCTCCACAGCGACCACGAGAGCGGCAACGTCAGCGCCCACACCACCCACCTCGTGGCTTCCGCCCTGTCCGATGCCTACTACAGCTTCAGCGCCGGCCTCGATGGCCTGGCGGGCCCCCTCCACGGCCTCGCCAACCAGGAGGTGCTGGACTGGATCATGGGCTTCCAGAAGCAGCTCAACGGCGCCGAGCCCACCGAGGAGAACGTCAAGAAGGCCCTCTGGGACACGTTGAACTCCGGCCATGTCATCCCCGGCTACGGCCACGCCGTGCTGCGCAAGACCGATCCGCGCTACACCGCGCAGATGGAGTTCTGCCTCAAGCACCTGCCCCACGACCCGCTCTTCAAGCTGGTCAACATGATCTACAAGGTCGCTCCCGGCGTGCTTACCGAGCAGGGCAAGACCAAGAACCCCTGGCCCAACGTGGATGCGCAGAGTGGCGTGATCCAGTGGTACTACGGCCTGAAGGAGTACGACTTCTACACCGTGCTCTTCGGCGTGGGCCGCGCCCTGGGGGTGCTGGCCAACATCACCTGGGACCGCGCCCTCGGCTATGCCCTGGAGCGCCCCAAGTCCGTCACCACCGACATGCTCGAAGAGTGGGCGGCCAAGGGCGGACGGAAGTAGGCCGGGAAGGTTCCACCTTCTTCCAGTCCTCACGCAGAAAAGGGGCGGGCCGCTGGGCCCGCCCCTTTTCTGTGCCGCCGGAGATCAGCCGCGCGCTTCGGCGCTGGCCTTCACGAAGGCCGTGAACAGCGGGTGCGGGTTGAGGGGCCGGCTCTTGAACTCGGGGTGGAACTGGCAGGCCAGGAAGTACGGATGGTCCTCGAGCTCCACGATCTCCACGAACACGCCATCCGGGCTCATGCCCGTAAAGCGCAGGCCGCGATCCTCCAGGGGCTTCCGGTACTCGTGGTTGAACTCGTACCGGTGGCGATGCCGCTCGCGGATCTCACCGGTGCCGTAGGCCCGTTCGGCCTGGCTGCCCGGGGTCAGGCGGCAGGGATAGGCACCGAGCCGCATGGTGCCGCCCAGTTCTTCCACATCCACCAGCTCCCGGAGCTTGAAGATGACCTTGTGCCTCGGCGCCTCGTCGAACTCGGTGGAATCGGCGCCCTCGAGCCCCACGACGTTCCGGGCGAACTCGACGGAGGCCATCTGCATCCCCAGGCAGATGCCGAAGAACGGGATCCGGTGCTCCCGAGCGTACTGGATGGACTTGATCATGCCGCGGGTACCCCGCACGCCAAAGCCGCCGGGCACCAGGATCCCATCGCAATCCTGGAGGAAAGGCGCTGGATCCTGGTTCTCCAGATCCTCCGCTTCGATCCACTTCAGGTCCACCTGGGTTTCCAGGCCGTAGCCGGCGTGGTGCAGGGCCTCGATGAGGCTCTTGTAGCTTTCCTTGAATTCCACGTACTTGCCCACCACGGCGATGCGCACGCTGCCCTTGGGATTGCGGATGCGGTGCAGCAGGTTCTGCCAGGCGCTGAGATCCGGCGCCCGGTCGCCCAGCCCGAGCAGGGCCGCCACCTTGGTGTCCAGGCCCTCATCATGGAGATTCAGGGGCACCTCGTAGATGGAGTGCGCGTCCCGGCCGCTGAACACGGCATCTGGCGTGACCGAGCAGAACAGGGCGATCTTGTCCTTCAGCTCGCGGGGGATGTTCACGTCGGCACGGCACAGGAGCACATCCGGCTGGATGCCCAGCGCCCGCAGCTCCTTGACGCTGTGCTGGGTGGGCTTGGATTTCAACTCGCCCGCCACCTTGATGTAGGGCACATAGGTGAGGTGCATGTTGAGGGCGTTGGCCTTCATCTGGGCGTCCAGGCCCGCCTCGAGCTTGAACTGCCGGATGGCCTCCAGGAACGGCTGGCTCTCGATGTCGCCCACGGTGCCACCGATCTCGACGATCACCACGTCCATGTCCTTGGCGACCTTCTTCATCACGCTCTTGATCTCGTCCGTGATGTGGGGGATCACCTGCACTGTCTTGCCCAGGTAGTCGCCGCGCCGCTCCTTCTGGATCACCGTGTTGTAGATCTTGCCGGTGGTGATGGTGTGGTTGTGCGTGGTCGGCACGGAGGTGAACCGCTCGTAGTGGCCCAGGTCCAGATCTGTCTCAGCGCCATCGTCGGTGACGAACACCTCGCCGTGCTGGAAGGGCGACATCGTGCCCGGATCCACGTTGAGGTAGGGGTCCATCTTCATGAGCGTGACCTTCAGCCCGCGGGCCTCCAGCAACGCCCCCAGGCTGGCCGCTGCAATGCCCTTGCCCAGGGAGCTCAGCACACCGCCGGTCACGAACACGTACTTAGTCATCGCTCACTCCGCAAAACGAATCACCGCCAAGACACCAAGAACGCCAAGAAAATCAAACTGAGCACGAAGGGCCACTCGGAAAATCAGAGGCCGCTGCATGAAGAATCTTCCGCACGATTCCCTCTTTCATGAGGGTGACGTTGAAGTTCAAGAGAAAACCCAGACGTAGGCTCGACAATTTCAGATATGTCAGAAGCTGGGCGTGATGCACCGGGAGGAGGCGTTCCACTGACTTCAATTCCTGGATGACCAAGTCATCCACCACCAAATCCAATCGAAGGCCAGCATCCAGTTTGAGCGTGCCGTAATGAATGGGTAGCGCCACCTGTCTCTTCACGTGATGCCCACGCTGCTCCAGTTCACAGGCCATGCATATTTCGTACACACTCTCCAGCAGGCCCGGCCCTAACGCCGCATGCACCTTGATGGCCGCATCCACGATTGAAGTCGCCAGACGCTCCTCGGCTTCATCCAAATCCTTTCTTGGCGTCTTGGCGTCTTGGCGGTGGTCATTTTCTTTCTTTTGAAAACTCACATTTCCTCCGGGGCCTGGATGCCCATGAGGAAGAGGCCCTGGCGGAGGACACGGGCGGTGGCGACGCAGAGGGAGAGGCGCCAGCGGCGGATGTTCGGATCCTGCACCTCGTCCTTGAGGATCGGATCATTCGTGTAGAACCCGGAGAAGGCCCGGGCGATGGACACCAGTTGCCGGGCCAGCGGTGTGGCCATGCATCCCTCGCCGACGGCCTGCACGGCACCCGGGAATCCCGCCAGCTCGAACAGAAGCGCCTGGGCGTGGGGCGAATCCAGGCCAACCGGATCTTCTTGGGAACCCGGCCAGGCCCCCCTGCTCAGTTCGAGGGGCTTGAAGGCGATGCAGGGGCCTGCCGCGCCATCCGGCGTCGCCACCGGCTTGGCCCAATCCCCAAACCTGGAGTCCTCTGGGAAATTCGGGTGAGTGCCCCCCTTCCGCAGCACGCTCATGATGCGGGCATGGGCGTACTGCACGTAGGGGCCGGTGTCGCCGTCGAGGGCGATGACGCGGTCCCAGGTGAAGGTGATGGGCTTCACGCGGTCGTTCATGGCGTCGAAGAACACCACGGCGCCCATGCCCAGCATCTCGGCCACCTCGGCCTTGTCCTTCAGGTCGGGGTTCTTCTCCGCGATGATGGCGGCCACGCGCTCGCGGGCCTCGTCCAGCACGTCCTCCAGGAAGATGACGTTGCCCTTGCGGGTGCTCATCTTGCCTTCGGGCAGCTTGACCATGCCGAAGGGCGTGTGGACCATGCGGCCCTTGAACCAGGGATCCAGCTTGTCCAGCACGGCGAAGATCTGCTGGAAGTGCAGCACCTGGTCCGTGCCCACCACGTAGAGGCACTTCTCGAAGTCCGGGTAGGCCTCCTTCCGGTAGAGGGCCGCGGCCAGGTCGCGGGTGGCGTAGATGCTGGTGCCGTCGGCCTTCTGCACCAGGCAGGGCGTGGCGATGCCCACGTCCTCCAGGTTCACGATGCGGGCGCCGCGGTCGCCCTCCACCAGCAGGCCTTTCTTCTCAAGGAGATCCAGCGTGGATGCGAGCCGGTCCTCGTAGAAGGCCTCCCCCTGGTCCAGGGTGTCGAAGGCCACGCCCAGCCGGTCGTAGATGCGCTGGAACTCCGCCAGCGAGAGATTCCTGAATTTTTTCCATCGCTCTCTCGCGACCCCATCCCCGTTTTCCAAGCGCTTGAACCAGTCGCGGGCGACATCCCGCTTGGCGGGATTCTGTTCCTCTTCGGCGTGGAAGCGCACGTAGAGCTGGAAGAGGCGGAAGAGCGGCGTGCGGCGCTTTTCAGGGGCGGGCTCGGCCCAGTCGAAGTCCCATTCCAGGTCGGGATTCTGCTTTTCAGCCCATTCTTCATAGGCCGCCAACAGCGTTCCGAACTGCGTGCCCCAGTCGCCCAGGTGGTTGAGGCGATGCACCTCGTAACCCAGAAACTGGTGTACCTGGGCCAGGGCGTGGCCGATCATCGTCGAGCGCAGGTGGCCGATGGTGAAGAGCTTGGCGATGTTCGGCGAGCTGTACTCGACGATCACCTTCTTGCCGTTCGCGGGGCGGGCGCCGAAGGGCTGGCCCGCGGGGGCCTCCAGGATGGCCCCCAGCACGGCCTGGGCCCGGGTTTCGGGCCGCAGTTTGAGGTTCAGGTAGGGGCCCGCGGCCACCACCTCCGCGCCCTCGATTCCGGGCAAACTCGAAACCAGCTCCTTGGCCAGCTGGACTGGGTTCGTCCCCCTCTGCTTGGCCGCACGGAAGCAGGGGAAGGCGAGATCCCCCATCTCCCCCGATTTGGGGCGGTCCAGGACGATCTCCAGGCCTGAAAGCTTTTCCTCCAGCTGCTGCCGGAAGGTGTCTCGAAAGTCGTCCATCCGGTACGTCATCAGTCCGCCAGCTCAGCCAGGGCCTTCTCGTAGTCCTCGGTCTTGGGGGCCACGCCGTGCCAGCCCGCCTGGTTCTCCATGAAGCTCACGCCCTTGCCCTTGACCGTGCGGGCGCAGATCATCGCGGGCTGGCCCTTCACGGTCCGGGCCCAGGCGAAGGCCTCGAGGATCTGCGTGAAGTCGTGGCCGTCAATCTCCTTCACGGCCCAGCCGAAGGCCCGCCACTTGTCCGCCACGGGGTTGATGTTCATGACCTTCTTCACCTCGCCGTCAATCTGCAGGCCGTTCAGGTCCTGGATGACGCAGAGGTTGTCCAGCTTGTGGTGGGGCGCGGCCATGGCCGCCTCCCAGATCACGCCCTCCTGGCTCTCCCCGTCGCCGATCACGCAGTACACGCGCTGGGGTTTCTTCTGGACCTTCAGGCCGATGGCGATGCCCACGGCCTGGGGCAGACCCTGGCCCAGGCTGCCGGTGGTGACCTCCACGCCCGGGGTGTAGTGGTTCTCGGCATGGCCCTGGAGCCGGGTCGGGTACTGGCGGAAAGTGGTCAGCCAAGCCTTGGGGAAGAAGCCCTGGTCGGCCAGCAGGGCGTACTGGGTGGGGCAGGCGTGACCCTTGGAAAGCACGAAGCGGTCCCGCTCGGGATCCGTGGGATCCTCCGGAAACACCGTCATCTCGTGGTAGTAGAGCGCCACCCCCAGATCCAGCCAGCTCAAGCTGCCGCCCGGGTGGCCGCTCTGGGCCGAGTACACCTGCAGCAGGACATCCCGGCGCAGGGCTTTCGCCTTGGCCGCAAGCTCCAGCAAGGTCTCCAATCGTTGTTGCGGCATCGCCCCCATCCTTCCCCGGAGGCCCAGCGCCTCCAACTAGGATCCCCCAGGGCGGCCCCGGCGGGAAGGGGCCGAATGACCCCAAGGCCCCGCCTTTTCCCCTTGACCCACGGCCCTTTCGCGATAGCATGGTCATTCGCGCTTACCCTGCCGTCTGGGGAAGCAGGAGACGCCCTCATGGCCAATCACAAGTCCGCCGCCAAAAAAGCCCGCCGCGATGCCGAGGCCCGCCTCCGTAACCGCAGCAACCGTTCGTCTCTGAAGACCGCCGTCAAGAAGTTCCTGACGGTGATCGCCGAGGGGAACAAGGCCGAGGCCGCGAAGCTCCTGCCCGAGACCCAGGGCCTCGTGGACAAGGCCTGCCGGAAGGGTGTCATGCACAAGAACGCCGCCGACCGCACCAAGTCCCGCCTCGCCGCCAAAGTGAACCATCTGGCGTAACGGATATTCAATGCATCACCGAGGACCCGGAGTGCCGGGTCCTTTTGTTTCAGCGGTCTTGCGTATCCCCGCAGGGGATACCAAGAGAGTGAACCATCTGGCGTAACGGATATTCAATGCATCACCGAGCACCCGGAGTGCCGGGTCCTTTTGTTTCAGCGGTCTTGCGTATCCCCGCAGGGGATACCAAGAGAGTGAACCACCTGGCGTAACGGATATTCAATGCATCGCCGAGGACCCGGAGTGCCGGGTCCTTTTGTTATGTCGAGGCCGGCTACCGGTTCACCCACCCCGTGCCCGCCCCAGCACCCATCCCAGCCCCGGGGGGCCGGCAAGGGTGGTGAGGAGCAGGGCGCCGATGATGCCGGCCTGGAGTTCGGGGCTGAGCAGCGGGTGCCCTTCGAAGCGGATCTGGGCGCCGGTGGCGATGAAGACGAAGCCCACCTCGCCGCGGGGAACCATGCCCCAGCCGACGACAGCGGCCCGGAAACCCCGCCCCGCGGCGTAGCCGGCCATCCATTTGCCGGCCACACCGAGGCCCGCGAGCACGCCCGCGAAGAGCAGGGTCCGGGGGGCGAACAGGGCCAGGGGATCCACCCGGGCGCCCATGACCACGAAGAAGATCGGGGCCAGGCTGGTGACCAGGGGATGCACCAGGGCCTCGAGGGTGTGGGATTCGCGTTCTTCCAGAACCTGGATGTGGGTGGGTTCGAGGATGAGGCCCGCAGCGTAGGCACCGACGATGGGCGCCAGCCCGGCGCGGTTCCCCAGCCAGGCCAGGAGGAAGGCGAAGGCGAGCCCCAGGGGCAGGAGCAGCTGTTCACTGCGGAAGCGGCTGGCGAGATGGAACAGGTGGGGCGTGGTGCGCCGCCCGAGGGTGAGGGCCAGGGCCAGGAAGGTCAGGGCCAGGATCAGGGTCCGGGCGAGGCCGGCCCAGGGCATCCCTCCGGTGGTCGAGGACGCGGCGGCGAGTCCGCTCACGGTCACCAGCACCAGCAGGCCCAGCACATCGTCAATGACCGCCGCGCCCACGATGACCCGCCCCTCGGGAGAGGCCGCGGCGCGCTTCTCGCGCAACACCTGGGCGCTGATGCCGATGGAGGTGGCGCAGAGGCAGGCCCCGATGAAGAGATCCACCACCCAGGGCACACCCGCCGGAAGGAGCCAGTGGGCGCCCAGCAAGCCCGCGAGCATGGGCAGGAGCACCCCCACCGTGGCCACGCGCAGGGAGGGCCACCCCACCCGCATCATCTGGGGAACGGTGGATTCCAGGCCCACGGCGAACATGAGGACGATGACGCCCAGGTTCGCGAGCACCCCCACGGGTTCCGAGGCGGCCAGGTCCGGGAACCGGGGGAGGGCCTGATGCAGCCCTGCCAAGGCAAGGCCTGCGCAGAGCTCACCGGCCACCGTGGGCAGCTTCAACCGGAGCGCAACCTCCCCCCCCACCTTGGCCGCCAGCCAGGCCAGCGCCAGGAGCAGGAGGGTGCCTGCGAAGGGGTCGGAAACAAGCAGGGCGAGCAGCATGGGTTGTCCAGGATAACCCACCGCGCCGGGCCTCCAGGCTCCGCTAGTGGTGCCCGCACGAAATAGCTGGACCATCCGCCACACCCGTGGGCACCACGTGGTGGGGGTCTGGGGGCATGCCAGCGCCCCCAGCGGGGTGACAGCCCTGGCGCGTCTGCGCGCAAGGGCGCCAGAGGGGCCATGCCCCGATGGAAGTGCACCTCGCCTTCGACCCATTCATCCAGGTATTTCAGGCGAGGTGCACTAGCCTGGAGCATGGTCTGGACCGATGCCGCCGCCTGGGGCTCCGCCGCCGTGGTGGGGGCGGGGCTGACCCTCCTGCGCCGGCACTGGTCGCGGCTGCCGGTACTGGAGGACAATCCCCCGCTGCCTGGGGAACCGCCCACCGTGTGCCTTTGCATCCCCATCCGGAACGAAGCCCGCGAACTGCCGGCGGCTCTGGATTCCTGGCTGGCCCAGGATTACCCGGAGCTGCGGGTCGTGGCCGTGGATGATGGCTCCACCGATGGCAGCACGGAAATCCTCCGGGCTCGAGAAGCCGCGCACCCCGGGCGCCTTCGGGTGCTTCGGAACGAGCAACTGCCGGCCGGATGGCTGGGCAAGAACTACGCCTTGCACCTGGCCTCGGAGCAACCCGAGGCGCGGGATGCCGACTGGCTGCTCTTCGCGGATGGGGATGTGCAGGCAGACTCAGGACTGCTCCGCCGGGCGGTGGCCTTCGCCCTGGCCCAGCCCACGGACATCCTGGCCCTGATCCCGGCGGTGGATGTGGTGAGCCCCGGCGAACGGCTGGCCCTGCCCCTGGCGGCCTCGGCCTTCCTCACCCTGGTGCCGCCCCACCGGGTGCCGGATCCGCGCCATCCGGCCTTCTGCGGGGTGGGCGGATTCACCTTGGCGCGGCGCGGGGCCTATGACGCCGTGGGCGGCCATGCCGGGGCGCCGCTGGAGGCGGTGGACGACATGATGCTGGCCCGCCGCGTCAAGCAGGCTGGCTTCGTGAACCGCGTCGCCCTGGGCGGCCCGGATCTGCATCTGCGCATGTACCACGGCCTGTGGGATGTGGTCCGCGCCATGCGGAAGAACACGGCGGCCCTGCCCTTCTGGTGGACGATGCCGGTGGCCCTGCCCCTCGCCATGGCGGTGGTCCTCTCGCCCCTCTGGATGCCTTTCGTCGGCCACGGCGGCCTGGCCTTACTGCTCTGGCTGCTGGTGCCCGCCCTGGCGGGCGATGTGCAGCAGCGCATCACCCGGCGTCCCATGGACCTGATCTGGGCCCTCTGGCCCCTCAACGCCCTGCCCCTGGCCTGGGGCGCCGCCTGGGCCTTCGCCGACCGCCTTCGGGGCGTGAACCACTGGCGGGGCCGTGAGGTGCGGCTGCGCGGATGAAGCCTCAGACCCCCTCGAACAGCTTCAGCGTGTCATCCAGCTTGCGCAGGGTGGCCAGGATGCGGAAGGGCTCCACGGGCAGGTAGTCCACGGCCCCTGCGGCGGCGGCGTGGTGGCGCTTCTTCGCTTCGTCCTCTTCGGTCCCCAGCAGGAGCACCGGCAGCGCGCAGCCTTCCTTCTCGATGATCTGCCGGCAGATCTCCAGGGGGCTCGTCAGCCGCAGCTGATTGTGGATGAGCACCATGCGGATCCGCCCCCAGCCTGCCGCTCCGGCCACGGAGGCCACCTGGGAGACGACGGGGCCCTTGATGTAGTCGAGGACGGCCAGGCCGAACTTGCGCCCCATGGCCTCGCCCATGCGCCGGGCGAAATCCTCCCGTTCCGTGAGCACCAGCAGCAGGGGATCACGGTCCACGAGCAGGCGCGCCACGGGCAGAGCCGCGCCGCGCACCGAGCGGGCGAGCACCTCCTGGAACCCCCGGGGACTGAAAGCTTCGTGGTCCTGCTGCACCTGGAGGCGCTGCTGGTCCTCGATCCAGGCCCGGTAACGCTCCAGCAGCTGGCCATCTGCCTGCTTGGTGAAGCGCAAGCCCACCAGGTTCTCGCCGAAATAGGCCACGGTCGTGGGCGCCCGCAGCCGGAGGTCGCCTTCGAGGGGCACGTCGAGCAGGGACTCCTCCCCCATGCGGAGCAGCTCACGGATGTTCTGCTTGCTGTTCCGGAGCACCAGTTCCAGGCCTTCTTCACCGAAACTCTGGACCCAGCCCTCCAGAAGGGCACTGCGGGCATTGGTGAAGGTGGCCGGATGCTCCTGGGCTGCGAGGTCGGGGATGAAGTCGGCGAGGCGATGCACGTCCGCGCGCCGCAGCACCCGGGGCATGCTGGCGAGGCAGACCTCCACGCCTTCCAGCACATCCTGCCCCACCTGGCTGACGACGCATTCGTACTCCAGGCCGCGGTCCTTGAACTTCAGGGAGAGGCTGTCGCCGGGCTTGAGGCCCCAGGCGGAGATGCTTTCGTGGGGCATACGGAAGGCCAGCCGCTCGCCATCCTCCGTCACGATGGCGAAGCTGCCCCGCTGGTCCTGGAAGGCCACCGCCAGCCGGGCCCCCTCCAGACAGAGGCGCTGCAGGGCCATGCGGATGGCGACATCCTCCTCGATGAGTGCGGGGGATTTGGCCACGTCAGTCCTCCGGGGCGGGAATGCTTCCCGCAGGCAGCCAGCGTCCCAGCGCCCGCCGCAGATCCTCCATGCGCACGGGCTTGGGAATGTAGTCGTCCATGCCGGACTCCAGGCAGCGCTCACGGTCGCCCACCATGGCGTTGGCAGTCATGGCCACGATGGGGATCCGGCGCGACCCGCGCTCCCGGTCGCGGATGCGGCGCGAGGCCTCGAAGCCATCCATCTCCGGCATCTGGCAGTCCATGAGCACCAGGTCGTAGGAGACCCCCAGCAGCGCGTCCAGCGCCTCGAGACCATTGGTGGCCACATCGGCCTCCACCTCCAGCTTGCGCAGCATCGCCTGCGCCACCTTCTGGTTCACCAGATTGTCTTCCGCCAGGAGCACGCGGAGGACGGGACGGCCCCCGGAAACCCCCGCTTCCGGACCCACTGGGGAACGGGCCTCAGCGGGACGGGCCGGCTCCACCAGGGCGCGCAGCTGGCCCGGCAGGATGGGCAGGGGGAGGAACTGCGCCAGCCCCCGGTCATGGGCCGCGCGCCGGAGTTCGGGCTGATAGAGCGGCCCCGCGAACACCAGGCGGCTGCCCGGGGCGGCTTCGGTATCGGGCACGCCCCCTTCGGGCAGCACCGTGAGCAGGGGTTCGCCCAGAACCACCAGGGTGCCCGGATCCCGCAGGGCGGTGCGCCAGGGGCCATCCTCCGGCAGCAGCTTCGTGGCCAGGCCCCAGGCCCGGAGCTGCTCCGCGGCCATCCGGCTGGCAGCCCCCGGGAGCCCGGCCAGCACGGCCCGTTGGAAGCCCGGACGGGTGGGGAGGGCTGCCGACTGCACGTCCACCCGGATGGTGAACCAGAAGGTACTGCCCTTGCCCTGCTGGCTTGCCACGCCAATGCCGCCGCCCATGAGTTCGGAGAGCTTTTTCGAGATGGCCAGACCCAAGCCGGTGCCGCCGTATTTCCGGGTGGTGGAGTTGTCGCCCTGGACGAAGGAGGTAAAGAGGCGCGAGACGACCTCGGAGCGCATGCCGATGCCGGTGTCCCGGATCTCGAAGCGCAGCAGGGCCGTTCCGGCCTCCATCTCCACCGGCGCCACGTGGACCGCGACCGAGCCCTCGGGCGTGAACTTGAGGGCGTTGTCCACGAGGTTGGTGAGGATCTGGCGCAGGCGGGTGGGATCGCCCGCCACGGTCTGCGGCGTGGCCGGATCCACGAAGGCGCCCAGTTCCACCTTCTTGGCATGGGCCTTCACGCCCAGCACGGCCAGGACATCCTCCAGCACGCCCTGGGGGCTGAACTCCAGGCGCTCCAGCGCCAGCTTGCCCGCCTCGATCTTGGAGAAGTCGAGGATGTCGTTGATGAGGGTCAGCAGGGCCTCTCCGCAGGAGCGCACAGTCTCGGCGTACTGGCGCTGTTCCGCCTCCAGCGGCGAATCCAGCAGCAGGCCTGTCATGCCGATGATGCCGTTCATGGGCGTGCGGATCTCGTGGCTCATGTTGGCCAGGAATTCGCTCTTGAGGCCCGAGAGTTCCAGGGCCTTGTCACGGGCCTGGGCCAGTTCCCGGTTGGTCACTTCCAGCTCGTGGGCGGCCTCCTCCAGCTTCATCTGGGCGCGCCGCCGGTCCGTGATGTCGTGGTACTGCCAGAGGTGGCCCAGGTCGTCCTCGCCCACCACGATGGGGACGAAATCCCGGGAGAGGATGCGCCCATCCGTCAGCCGGATCTCCTCGCCCAGGGCCGGCGTGCGGTGCGCCACCAGATCGGCCTGCCGGCGGTCGAAGGCGTCCGCGTCCAGGAACAGCGGACGGCATTCTGCGAGCAGATCCTGGGCCTCGCTGTCCACCAGCACATGGGCCGGCACGGGCACCTGGAACATCTGGCAGAAGGTCTCGTTCAGCAGGGCGATCTTCCGCCCCTCCGTTTCGACAAGAATGCCCGCCTGCATGTTCTCGATCAGGGCCCGCAGGCGCGAGGTGGCCATGCGCAGGACGATCTCGCTGTGCTTCCGCCCGGTGATGTCGTTGAGCGTGCCCGAGACCCCCACCACCCGGCCCGACGCATCGAGGGTGATCCGCTGGTAGAGCTCTACCCACCGGACATCCCCCTCCCGGTGCGGGATGCGGAACTCCCCCTGGAGGGCGTTCTGGCCCGTGTCCATGGCGTAGGTCAGCATGTTCAGGTAGCGGGGCTTATCCGCCGGGTGGAGGCACCCCAGGAAGGGCGTCCCCAGGCTTTCATGGACGCCGAAGCCCGTGAGCTGGGACCAGGCGGGATTCAGGAACGACCAGAGCCCGTGCCGGTCAATCTGGAACAGCACCTCCTTCAGGTGGTCCACCAGCACCCGGTAGCGTTCCGCTTCCTGGCGCGCCCCCTCCCAGCGATCCCCCATCGCCTGGAGGAAGGCCTCCCATTCCGGCCCGCGGGGCAGAGCGGAGCCCGAGGCCTCAAAGGCCTGGACCAGGTCCTCGAAACCCTGAAGACGTACTGGCTGGGGAAGCGGAACATCCTTCGGCATGCCCCCTTCTCTTCGGCCGGAGGACGCGAGACCTTTGATCGGCACCGGGAGGAATCTCCGGGAGCCGGGATTGAAGTTTTTTCTTGTTTTTTTCGCTTTTTGCCCCACACTTAAAGTCCACTCCCCTGGAGGAACCATGGCCGCCGCCGAGCACGACGATCGCCTGAAAGCCTTGACCCGCGCCGTCGCCGACATCGAGCGGGCCTTCGGCAAGGGCTCCATCATGAAGCTCGGGGACCGAATGAGTGGCGTCGAGGGCATTGAGGTCATCAGCACCGGCTCCATCGCCCTGGACGCGGCCCTGGGCGTGGGGGGCGTACCCAAGGGACGGGTCGTCGAAATCTACGGCCCCGAGGCCAGCGGCAAGACCACCCTGGCCCTTCACATGGTGGCCCAGGCCCAGAAGAAGGGCGGCCTGGCCGCCTACATTGACGCCGAGCACGCCCTCGATCCCGAGTACGCTCAGAAGCTGGGCGTGGATGTGGCCAACCTCTTCATCAGCCAGCCGGACAGCGGCGAGCAGGCCCTGGAAATCTGCGACCAGCTTGTGCGCAGCGGCGCCCTGGACATCATCGTGGTGGACTCCGTGGCCGCCCTGGTGCCCAAGGCCGAGATTGACGGCGAGATGGGCGACAGCCACGTGGGCCTCCAGGCCCGCCTCATGAGCCAGGCCCTCCGGAAGATGACCGGCACCATCAGCAAGACCCAGACCTGCGTGGTCTTCATCAACCAGATCCGCATGAAGATCGGCGTGATGTTTGGCAACCCCGAGACCACCACCGGCGGCAATGCCCTCAAGTTCTACGCCTCCGTGCGCCTGGATGTCCGCAGCATCCAGAGCATCAAGGGCAACACGGGCGATCCCCTGGTGGCCGCCAAGGACGAGGATTCCTCCGTCATCGGCAAGAAGACCAAGGTGAAGGTCGTGAAGAACAAGGTCGCCCCGCCCCTGAAGATCGCCACCTTCGACATCATGTACGGCGAGGGCATCAGCCGCACCAGCGAGCTGGTGGAGCTGGGCACCCAGCTGGAAATCATCCAGAAGAGCGGCTCCTGGTACAGCTACAAGGACAGCCGCCTGGGCCAGGGCGCCGAGAACGTGAAGAAACTCTTCCTGGACAACCCCGAACTCGCCGACGAGATCGAAGGCCAGATCCGCGAGCGGCTCGGCCTCAGGGCCCTGGTCGGGGCCTGATACCCACGCCTGCCTCTGGGAAGGGGAGGGCTGGCGGCGGCGGCCTGGGTGGGTCGCCGCCGCCCTTGGGCCGTGCCGCGCAGGTGGCCGTGGGCGGTTCAGCGCCGATGCGCAGGGGTTTGCAGGGCCCGGGCCAACGACTCTGCCAGGGCTGCCGGCGCGTGGGCCCGCAGGCGCTGAAGGATCGCCTGTGCCTCCGCACGGTGCCCAAGCTTCACGTGCGCAAGCCCGAGTTCCAGCCAGCCATCCATATCCAGGGGGCGATAGCGGAGGGCGATCTCGAGCGCCGCCGCCTCGCCCGGCGCATCTCCGAGCGCCCGCAGGCACCGGGCCAGCCGCACCCACCCCTCGGCCTCGTCCGGGAGCAGCGCCAGCCCCCGGCGATAGGCTTCCGCCGCCTCCTTGAAAGCCTTCGCGTTGAACTGGGTGCTGCCCAGATTCAACCAGGCCAGCCCGTAGTCCGGCTGGAGCCGGATCGCCTCACGGAAGGCCTGCTCCGCCTCGTCAAACCGGTTCTGGGCATCCAGGGACACACCGAGGTTGTTCCAGACCCGGGGATCCGGCCGCAGCCGGAGGGCCTGCCGGAACGCCTCTACCGCCTGCCCCACCAACTCCGGTGCGCCCTCCCGCTGGGCCCGCTGGTCCAGCGCCAGGCCCAGGGCGCACCAGGCATCAGGGTTGGTGGGAGCCACTTCGGTCCACTGGCGCGCGGAGGGCTCCCAGGCCGGCCAATTGCGGGGATCCTCCGCCGCCTCCCGGAGCACCTCGTCCGAACCGGGTGCCGCCCTCAGCGCCTGGCCCCCCGCCTGTTCCGGCTGGTGTTCCAGAGCCTTGATGGACTCCGCATCGAGGGCAAAGGTCATCCGCGGACTCCCCCCCTCGGTGAAGGTCGTGAGTCCAATGAGACGTCCCTGCTGGTCGAACAATCCGCCCCCACTGGAGCCAGGGTGGGTCTCCACATCCACCTGGAGCAGCAGACGGGTGCGGTAGTGCCAGACCGCCCGGATGCGCCCGAAAGACACCTTCGGCCCGTGTCCCCCGGGAAAACCCGCCGCGAAGATGGTCGCCCCCACGGAAGGCGGATCAGGGCACACGGGCACCGGCGGAAGCAGCAGTCCCGGCACCCGCAACAGGCAGAGATCCTGTTCCGGATCCACCTGGAGGCCGGTGACGGTCCAGCGTCCCGTCCCGGCGGAGACGGTGGCCCTCAAGGAAGATCCCGGCTCCCCGATGACGTGGGCGTTGGTGGCCACGAGGCCCGGCGCCACCACCACACCGCTGCCCACGCGTTCCTCCAGGCCACCAGCCTGCGGAACCCGCACCTGCACTAAGGAGCTGGAACGGAATAATCGTTGCCATCGTTGACGCCCAGCCGCGATGCATCCGCAAGGAAGGGCCCGCAGGGCCATGTGGTTCATGGTTCAAGGGCCCTGACGCCGCGGGGCGCGCGGATGGGCGTCAACCCTCCGGGCGCGGGGTGGCGGGGAGGCTCCGACTCCGCGAGCTTGCGAGCGGGAGCCCCGCACAGCGGGGCGTCAGGCGGAGGGCGATCCTGCGTCGGCTTCGGTTCACGGAGTCCCGCTCCGCTGGAACCTCAGCCTCCTTGACTCGCTTGCCCGGCACCCCGCGCGATGGCATTGCTTATTCCGTTCCAGCTCCTAAGCTGGCCAGAACCCGGCTCACGACGGGTGCGGGGGTGGGCAGCGTGGGCGGAGGTGGCGGAAGGGCCATGCCTAGTCCGAATCCTGCACTCCGAGACCGGCGCCGCGCAGGTGTTGCGGCAGGGGCGCCGACGCCCCAGAACCGCCGCCCATGGACTGGGAGGCTCCGGCGGCCGGCGGCCGGGGCGCGGAGGGGCGGCCCTGCCCCTGCGCCTGGCCCTGCATGGCCTTCACCTGTTCGGCGGTGGCCAGGCACTCCAGGCGGGCCAGTTGTTCCGCGGTCGGGAAGCCCTGGATGCGCACCAGGCGCGGGCCCCAGAGTTCCACGGGCTCCGGGCGCAGTTCGTTGATGCGGGGCAGCGTCTGGCGCCAGAAGATGCCCAGGGGCGCCCCGCCTTCGGTCTGGAACGCGATGAGATCCGAATCCGGCAGCAGGACCGGCGCACCGGCCTTCCAGGTCGCCACCACCAGGGACTTGCCCTGCTGGGTCTTCAGGAGCCCGACCGCCCCCATGCGGCCCAGGGCCGGATCCAGCGCCTGCTCCTGGGCCCGGAGGGCCTCCAGCAGATCGAGCTGCTTGAACTCTTTCTGGGGGCCCGACATGGGGTGGGGCTCCTGGATCCGCGCCGTCATGAGCTTCAGGTCCACTTGTTCCAGCACGGCGGCCTGGAGCAGGGGCGCGCCCTCTGCGAGCGTCTGGTTCACGGCGTCCATCAGCTTGGGCAGCAGGATCTGGGGCGCCGCCAGCAGGGCCCCGGCGGTCGGGATGGCCATGAAGGGATGCTGGTCCCGGAAGAGCCCTTCCCATACCTGGGGCAGCAGCAGGCGGGCCGCATCGTGCCCATCGCGCCAGGGACTGCGGTAGATGCCGGAGGGCAGGCGCTCGAAGGCACCCTCCGAACGCCGCCGCAGGTTATCCAGGGCCACCTCCACCACACCGTTCTCGGGCAGATCCCAGAGGCGGATCCACGCCGCGGGCACGGTCTCCTCGCCCACACGCAGCCGCTGGCAAAGGCCTTCGATGAACAGCCGCTGCCAGCGTCCCTCGCGGTCCGCACGCCAGAGCGGAACCAGCTCGGGCAGCAGGTGTTCCTGGGCCTCCTCCCAGGGGGGCGGCAGGGGCAGCCCGCGCTGGTGCAGCTCCGCCAGCGCGTCGGCCCAGGTGCCGCGCTCCGCGGCCTGCCGGTGCGCCTCGAAGATGGGCACCAGCGGTTCCAGGCCCGGCAGATCCGCCGGAACGCCCCGCGCCTCAAGCAGCTCCGCCAACGCAGGCAAGGGGGCCTGCGGGGCGCGGTTCAGGAATCGGTCGAGAAAGCCCATGGCGATGCATCCGGGTCAAACCGTCCATTCTGACCGATCGAAGCGCTTTATGCTTGAAGGAATGGAAGCGCGGGATATCCTCGGCCGCCCCCTCCGGGCGCTGCGCGTGTCGGTCACCGACCGGTGCAATTTTCGTTGTACCTACTGCATGCCCCGGGAAGCCTTCGGCCTCGACCACCCGTTCCTGCCCCGGGCCGCCCTGCTCACCTTCGAGGAAATCACCCGTCTGGCGCGGATCTTCATCGGCCTGGGCGTCGGGAAACTCCGCCTCACGGGCGGCGAGCCCCTCCTGCGCCAGGAGCTTCCGGAACTGGTGCGGATGCTGGCCGCCCTCCCGGGCCTGGAGGACCTGGCCCTGACCACCAACGGCGCCCTTCTTGGGGCGCTGGCCGGGCCTCTCCGGGCCGCCGGCCTGAAGCGTCTGACCGTCAGCCTGGACACCCTGCAACCCGCGCGCTTCCAGCGCCTCAGCGACACCCCCATTCCGCTGGCGCAGGTGCTGGCCGGGATCGAGGCCGCCCGGGCCGCAGGCTTCGGCCCCGTGAAGCTCAACTGTGTGGTCCAGCGCGGTGTGAACGACGACGAGATCCTCGATCTGGCAGCCTTCGCCCGGGAGGGCGGCCACAGCCTCCGCTTCATCGAGTTCATGGACGTGGGCACCACCAACGGCTGGCGCCTGGATTCGGTGGTGGGCGCCGACGACATCCGCCGCCGCCTCGAGACCCGGTGGCCACTGGAACCCGTGGATGAGCCCGAGGGCGCCGTGGCCCGCACCTGGCGCTACCGCGACGGGCGCGGAGCCGTGGGCCTCATCGCTTCCGTCACGGCGCCCTTCTGCAGCGGCTGCGACCGGGCCCGCCTGAGCGCCGAAGGCCGCCTCTACGATTGCCTCTTCGCCGCGGAGGGCCTGGATCTCAAGGCCTTCCTGCGCGGCGGCCACAGCGATGCGGATCTCGCCGCCCTGCTCACCGCCCGCTGGGCCCGCCGGGATGCCCGCTACTCCGAACACCGCCGCGACACCACCCCCGGCCTGCCCCGAGTGGAGATGTCCCACATCGGCGGGTGAGGCGGGCCCCGCCTTGCCGCCTCAGCGGCCGCTGGCCTCGGGCGGCGCGGAATGGGCACCGTCCTGCGAAGGCGACGGACGAGGACGCAACCCCCGGCGCAGCGCTTCCCGCGTATCGGGGCTGATGGGACCAATCACTCGCACCCGCGGGGCGGCTTCCGGGGGCCGGGGTTCCTCCTGGAACAGCGTGGGGGGCTTGGCCTGGATGGGCTTGTTCTCCCCCACCCACCGGGCCTGGGTGGCAAGGGCCCAGGCCAGCCCCGCAAGCAGCAGCCCCCAGAAGGCGACAAGGGCCAGAAGATCCCTCCGACGCATGGGCGTTCAGCCCGCCGCAGGCCGGAGAAGAGACATCAGAACTGGACCCCTGCGTACACCGCGCCCGACCAGGTGGGCGCCATGGCCCGGGCCGTATTCTGGTCGAGCAGCGGCATGGGCACGATGGTCTTCTGGTCCGTCTTCAGGGGGGTGGCGGCCACCTCCGCGCCCAGGAGCGTCTTCACCGCGCCGGTCCGGAAGGCCACATCCAGGCTGAGCCGGAACCACGGTCGCCAGTACACCTTGTGGGCATCCACGAAACCGGCCCCGCCCAGGGTGGTGGTGTAGGTGCCCTTGGGATTGATGGTCTCGGCCCGGCTCTCCAGGTGAAGGCCCAGATTGACGGCGGAACCGAGGGGCACCTCGTAGCCCGCGCCCACGCTCCAGTAGCTGTAGTAGACCTTCACGCCCCGGGCATCGAGGATGTTGGGCGAGGTTGGAACCATGATGTCGCGGTCCGTGGCCATGCGGGCCGAACTCGGGAACCGGCCGGACAGTTCCCAGACCCAGGGGGAATCCGCGACGAACTGCCCCAGCAACCGGATACCCGTGCCGGCCTGGCGATCCGCCTGGTCCGAGACGCCCTGGGCCAGCAGTACGCTGCGGGTCTGGATGGATTCCTCGAAGACCATGGCCTGGACCATGGGGGCATCGGAGGGCTGCTGGGCGGCCAGGCCACCAGCAACAAGGAAGGCGATCAGGATGCTGCGGGGTTTCACGGAACCTCCAGGAACGTGGATGGGAAAGCGGCGCCGGAGGCCCGGCGCCGCGCATGGATTCAGATCAAGGGCTTCAGGGCGCCACCGGGGTCTGGGGACCATTGGTGATGACGATGTCCCAGGCATAGTTGAAGGGGATCCTGTAGATGGGGCTCAGATCACCGCCTCCCGCATCCACGCTGACCCGGGCCGTGGCCGTCTTGATGGCCTCGATCCACTCGGTGCGGTTGAGGGGGCGTCCCACGGCCGTGCGGGGAACGGCCTTGAGGGCGAACACCGTCAGGGTGGCGGTGGTTCCAGGGGCCGGGCGTAATTCGGGGGGCACGTCGAACCAGCAGTACCCGGGGGCCACGACCTCCACGCCATTGGCCGCCGTCCTGTCCGAGAGGCGCATCATGGTGGTGGTCGCATCCGTGAGGATGGGCATGGCTTCAGGATCCGGGTACTTGGTTCCGTTATACGTATAGGTCGGATAGTTCGTCGGATCCGGGAAACTACCCGGCAGGAGGAACTGCGAAGTCCCCGCAGTCGTCACCAACTGGACCACCCAGAAATCGGGGTCCACGACCTTGGGAGTGATGTCCTGGGTGGGATTGAACCAAGTCACGCGGTAGCCACCGGTGGTGGGGCCCGTCAGCTTGCCGTTGGCATCGCGCGCCCGCTTATCCACCACCGTGTCCTGGGGTGGCACGAAGCCCAGGGAAGCCGTGGCCAATACCTGGTTATAGGTCGTGGACACCAGCGGAGTTGAAGTCGTGGGAGGCTGCATCGGCAGGGTGGTACCTGAGGCGGGTTGGGCCAGCCAGGTGCGGGCGATGTTGGCACCCGGATTCGCGTTGTACTGCGGGGTGTAATCGGTCCAGTAGAAGCGGCCGACCCCCGTGGTGACAATGGTGGTTCCCTGGGTGCCCACGGGCGGGTTGGACGGATTGAAATCAGTCCCGCCACTGGGCGTCAGATCGAAGGTGCTCTTGTCCGGGGTGATGCCGACGGTGTCCTGGGGCCATCCCGTGGTGACATTGGAATAGAAGTAACTGAAAGGCAAGTCCAGTGGGGTGATCGAGGCAAGGGCCGAGGCGTTCAGCACCAGGGGGTGCGCCCAGACCGACGTCCAGAGGTAGTCCGCGAAGCTGAAGGCCGCCGGAGCGCCCGTGAAGGAGCGAAGCGTGGGGGCCTTGACCACGCGGTCCGGATCATTGGGATCGTAGGGAATGCTCAGATTCTGCAGGCCTCCGCTGCTGACATCGTTGGTGACCATCGCCTTGTAGAAGGCCGCGACGGTGGGATCCACATTGGTGGGATTCAGGGCGGTATTGCAGGAGGCCGAGGACCAGCCCGCCGCATCCATATCGTAGGGGTCGGTCGAGCCCGCCGGAACCCGGAAGGCCCGAAGGGCACTCGGGGCCACGGTCTTGGTCACGGCCCCCGATACAGTCTGCGAGGACTCGCTCAGCGCGAACTGATCCAGGCTGGCTTGCCCAGCCGCCGGGGTCTCCAAGGCGGCCACCCATTCGGCAAACAGCTGGTAGGCGGGGACGGCACTGATGGGGAAGGGATTGGTGGTGAAGGCTCCCTTGTCGAGCAAGGCGCTGGAGGCAGGCTCAGCCAGCTTGTCCAGCCAGAGATCCGTCGAGGTCCCAGTGGCGAAGGGGGACGGGGACGTGGCGCTGATCGTCCCCTGGAGCATCCGACTCAACGGTTTGGTTGTCTCGGCGGCATAGCCCTGGGCGGTGACCAGATTCAGTGTGGGGTTCCAAGGCCCGGAACTGGCCGCGGGGAATTCAAATCCGAACATGGACACCTGGGCGTTCGGGTCCGCTGTGTTCACCAGGAAGGGGAACGGCCATTTCCCGGAAATATTCTTCGGCAAGGGGTCCCCATTTTCCAGGGTCCTATCCCCATTGGGATCCCCGGTCGCAGCAGGTGCATTGGGGATGCGCATGTAGTAGGCGTTCCCATCGCTGCCAAACTTGGGAACATCCAGCCAGAAGGGCATGTTGGAACGCACGGGCACCAAGATTGCCGCATTGATTCCCTGGGCGTCCTGGACGTTGTACCCATAGGTGACACCATCCTGGAAGATCTGGATGGGCGCGCCCAGACCGTTCGCAGCTGTGGTCACGTAGGCCAGCGTGGAACCACCGGTGCTGTCCTGAATCTGCCGGTAGAGGAGATTCAGGTTGAAGTTCTCGGTGTTGATGCCATCCACGATGACCCACTTTTCCGTACTGGTCGGAACCACGGCGCTGGTGCGGCCCACGGTGGTGCAGGTGCTGTCCTGGGCATCCGTGGCATCGGTCACGGCGAGATCCACCTTGTAGGCGACGATCTGCCCAGGCACACCATCGTACTTCACGACACCCGGGTTCTGGGTGGTGGCGTTCGCGGGCACCCCTTGCGGGAACGTCCAGGCATAGGTCAAGCTCCCTCCTGAACTCGGGGCGGTGCCAGTACCACTGAACATCAGCTTCCCACCGGCAGGGATGACCACGACGCCTGGTCCATTAGGATCCGCCACCCAGGCCCCAGTCGTTGGATCCTGGGTGATCACCGGCACGCCCTGGCCGGTACTCTGGATGGTGGCTGGATCCATCAGAGTACCCGACGCCTGAGGTGAGGTGATGCTGGCCGTCGGGGGAGTGTTCAGAGCAACCTGGATGGTCCTGGATTGGGCAACGGCATTGGCGTTGGTACTGCGGTTATCCGTCGCATTGACGGTGACCGTGGCGGTGCCGGAGAAACTATCCGGATAGATGTGGGTCAAGGTGACCGAGACCCCAGCCTGCGTGGGTTGCGTGGATGTTCCCGTGACGCTCACAGGCTGGCATGGGGGCGCATCGGGCCCGCCCCAATTCACGGTGTAGGAGACAGGATCGTTGTCCTGGTCCGTCAGCGTGAAGGTGAGGGTCACCATCTTGGATGTGTAGGCTGACGTGGTCGTAGCCGCAGGCGCCGTGATCGTGATCGTCGGGGCGTGGTTCGCGCCCTTGGTGGTGATGGTCATCAGGGGGCCGGTACCGGGCAGGCCCTGGATGCCCACGGTGTCGGTGGCATAGGCCGTGGGCGTGGAGGTGCGGGTGCCCGCAGTCGCCGCGCCGGTGTAGGTGACCGTGAAACTGTAGGATCCGCCGCCAGTGCTGACGGCATTCGTGACCGCGGCATTGGCATCATTGGGATTGAAGGTGATGTCGCCCACGGGAATGGGATCCGTCACCCCGGGCTGGCCCGCGCGGGGATTGGTGGCCGTCAGGGTGAACACCTGGGTCACGGTCCCGTTGAGTTCCGCGTTCAAGGTCGTGGCTGCCGGGCTGGTGAAGGCCACCACCGGCAGGGGGGTCGCCACCACTGTGAATGGCACCGCCGGGGCCCAGTCGCCCGTGCTCCCGTGGCTGTCCACCGCCTGCACCGTCACGTTCGCCGTTCCCGCGAATGTCGAGGCATAGGTGTGCGTCACACTCGTCGTCGCACCGCCCGCCGAGGTCTGCACCGCCGTGTTGTCCCCGAAGTTCCACACGTAGTGGTCAATCGTGTCCCCGGCGTTCGGATCTGTGGCGCTGCCCGTGAACGTGTACGACTTGTTCTGATACAGACTGCCCGTCGCAGTGGTCACCTTCGCCACCGGCGGAAGGTTCGCCTGGAGGGTGTAGGTCTGCGTGGCTGTCGTCACGCCACCCTTCCCATCGTCCGCCGTCAGCTTCACCACGGTCGTTCCCGCCGCCGCGAAGCTGTGCGTCACGGGGTTGGTCCCCGTGACCTTGGCCGTCCCATCCCCGAAGTCCCAGGTGATTGTCGTCGGATCCCCGTTGGCATCCGTCACCGTCCCCGTGAACGTGATCGGCACGTTCGCATAGGGGCTCGTCCCCGTCGGTGTGTTCGTGAAGCTCACCACCGGCGCCGCATTGGCCAGGATGTTCATGTTCAGCGTGATCGTCTTCGTGCCGTTCGTGCGGCCATCGCTCACCGTCAACTTCGCTGTGTAGATCCCCGCCGCCGCATAGGTATGCGTCGCGCTGATCGCACCACTGGCCGGCACCGGCGTCGTGGCGATGTCCCCCGCGCCTCCCGTGTCCCCGAAGGTGATCGTGTAGGTCATCGGATCCTTGTTCGCGTCCGTGGCCGTCCCATTGAAGGTGAACGGGACTCCCTGCCAACTTGAGTTCGTTCCGGCCGAGGGCGTCGAAGTGGAGGTGAAGCTGATGACAGGCGGGATGTTCGCCGCCTGCGTGTTGATCGTCACCGGGCCGCCGCTGGCTACCAAACCCGTGATGCCCTGCGCATCGGTCGCCACCACCGTCGGCGTCACCGTCCGCGTGCCCACCACCGTGGCGGGCTTGTAGAGCACCACGTAGGTGTAGGTTCCATCTCCATTCGCTGTCGCGCTCTGCACCACAGCCGTCGCGTCTCCGGTCGTGAACGTCAAGGCCGAGATCGGCAGGTAGCCGGTCCCGTTCGGATTCGTCATGGACACGATGTAGGGCAGGCTCACGCCCGTGGCCCCTAGCTCCGTGTTGTAGGTCGCGGCGCCCGCAGGATTCAGGAAGGCACCCTTCGGAAGCTGGGTCGCCAGCACCGTGAACGGCACCGCCGGGGCCCAGTCGCCCGTGCTCCCGTGGCTGTCCACCGCCTGCACCGTCACGTTCGCCGTTCCCGCGAATGTCGAGGCATAGGTGTGCGTCACACTCGTCGTCGCACCGCCCGCCGAGGTCTGCACCGCCGTGTTGTCCCCGAAATTCCACGCGTAGTGGTCAATCGTGTCCCCGGTGTCGGGATCCGTGGCGCTGGCGGTGAAGGTGTACGACTTGTTCTGGTAGAGATTCACTGCGGCCGAAGTCACCTTCGCCACCGGGGGCCGGTTGGTGAGGATGTCCAGAGTGGCGGTCCAGGTGGTGACACCACCTTTGCCATCATCCGCGGTGACGGTAACCACGTCCGAGCCGGCCGCAGCAAAGCTATGGGTCACCGGGTTCGTTCCAGTCACCTTCGCGCTGCCATCGCCGAAATCCCAAGTGAGGGCCACGGTATCACCGTTGGCATCGCTGGTAGAGGCGGTGAAGGTGAGGGGAACATTGGCGTACAGGCTGCTCGATGGATAGGCCACGGCGAGGGTCGGCGCGGCATTAGCCTGGATGTTCAGGTTCAGGGTAATGGTCTTGACGCTGACATTGGGCACGCCACGGCCGTCATCGGCGGTGAAGACCACGGTGTAGATGCCAGGGGCATTGTAGGTATGGGACTGATGGAGGACGGCGGCGTCCTGGGTGGGCGCGATATCGCCGGCGTTGCCCGTATCGCCGAAGGTCCAGGTGTACGTCAGGGGATCCTGGTCGGGATCCGTGGCGGTGGCGACGAAATCAATGGGCACGCCCTGCCAGGTGGCATTGGGGCCTGCGGGGATCTTCGGCGTAGCCGTCATGGTGATGACAGGGGCGTTATCCACAGAGGACACGGTTCGGATGGTGATGACCGGGCCGGTGACGGGGGCGCTGCTGACCCCATTCGAATCCGTCACGGTGAGCGTGGGTGTGGCGGTTCGCTGGCCAATGGCGGTATCGGCCTGGTAGGCGACTGGAATGCTCCAGTTCCCACTGCCCAGATCCGTGGGGGCGCCCACCGTGGCCTTGGGATCCCCGGGATCCATCTGGAAGCCGCTGGCCGCGAGGGCACCTGTCCCAGCATTAGCCACGTTCACGGTGAACGTGACGGTGGCGCTGCTGCCGATGGCGGGGCTGATGGTAATGGCTGCCGCGGGAGCAGTGAAGGTGGCCGTGAGGGGCGAAGCTGCGGCGTTGACCGTCAGGGAGCGGGTGACGGCGGCGGAGGTAACCTTGGCGACATTGGTGGCGGTCACGCTCAGGGTGGGTGTCCCGGCGGCCGTAAAGGCATGGACACAGGTGCCGGTGGCGACGCCATTGATCACGCTGCTGGGCGTGGTCTTCGTGGTGCCATCCCCGAAGTTCCATGAGAACGAGGCAATGGACCCGCCGATGTTGGGATCGGTGGCCGTGGCCGTGAAGGTATAGGAGGTGTACTGGGAGAGCTGGGCGTCATTAGGGGTCCAGCCCGCGAGGGCGGCCACCGGCGGCAAGCTGCTCTGGGGAAGAGAGGCGCCTGAGGAAGAGGACGAGCCGCCCCCGCCGCAGGCCATTGAAAGTCCCAAACCCGCTACGATCAACAGGCCACGGCTGATGCCAAGTATTCCAGGACGCATACGCTGCCCCCACATGAGGTGATGTATCGCCTGCCAGTAAAGCAGATTTGCAACCCATAGGGGAGGAATAAATCCGCTCACATAAATGGCAGATGCCCATCAGATCCCGGTGGATACTTGTCGAATATCGCGTATCACCCCTTACTTTCCCAGGCAGGCCAGGGCTTCCTCCAGGCAGGTCTGCCAGGTCTCGTCGGGGGTCTCCTCCAGGAAGAACTCGACGGCGTGGCCGGCGGGGCGGGCTTCGGGGTGCTGGGACCAGGCCTCGAAGAGGGCATCCAGGGTGGTGGGATTCAGGGGGTTGTGGCGGAGCTTGTGGGCCTTGCGGGTGCGGTCGGGATCGGGGCCGCGGAGGCAGACGCCCTCGCGCCTCGTGGCCACGAAGGTGAAGGCCTGGACCCAGGTGCCCTCCATGAGCTGATTGAAGTGCAGGAAGGCCCCGTGGAGGCTGAGGCTCAGGTCGAAGGTCCGCTGTTTCCCCTGCCAGGCGGCGGTCCAGCGGCCGAGGATGGCCGCCAGGCGGGCCCGCTCGGAGGGGTGGTGAAGGCAGCGGTGGGCGCTCTGCAGGAAGGTGTCGAGGGATTCCAAGGGGGCGGTTCTCCAGATCTCCACCCTACCGCGGAGCCGGTTCCGGTGCGGGGGCCCCCTGGAAGCCTGGGGGGCGGAGTAGCATGGAACCTTCCTCATGAACCCACCTGATCCCGCCCCCGCGCCCACCCGCCTGCCTCCCCGCAGCCTGGCGGCGGGCGTTCTGCTGGTGGGCCTGGCCTGTACCCTCGGCGCCTACCTCTGGGCCCGCCACCGCGCCCCGCCGCCCCCGGAATGGCTCCTGCTGGCGGGCCTGGTGATGTCGCTGTCCCTGGCCGCGGGCATGGCTTCCCTCGCGGACACCCGCGCCCGGACGGCGGCGCAGGCCCTTGAGATGACGGCCGCCCTCCGCCAGGCCCTGGATCGGAACCGCAGCCATCTGGAAAACTCCCCGCTGGCGATCATCGAAACGGACGCGTCATTCCGGATCCAGGAATGGAACCCCGCCGCGGAGCGGATCTTTGGCTATAGCCGAGCTGACATGCTGGGCAGGGATCCCCGCCTGCTGGTGCCCGAGGCGGGGCAGACCAGCCTGACGCGCCGGCGCCAGGCCTTTGCAGAAGGCGAAGATGGGGCCATCCGCCTCGCGGTGGAGTCTCTGACCCGGTCGGGCGACCTTCGCCTCTGCGATTGGACGATCACCGCCCTCCGCGACGAAGCGGGCGGATTCGCCGGCGCCATGTTCCAGGCGGATGACATCACCGACCAGAAAAAGGCTGAGCAGGCCCTGCGCCAGGCCCAGAAACTGGAGAGCCTGGGCATCCTGGCCGGAGGCATCGCGCATGACTTCAATAACCTGCTCACGGCGGTGCTGGGCCACACCGAGGTCGCCCTCGGCATGGCCCCCGAAGGCACCCCGCTGCGCGCGGCCCTGGAACACATTGACGCGGCCGCCCACCGGGGCGCGGATCTGGCCCGGCAGCTCCTCGCCTACGCCGGCAAGGGACGCATCGCCGTCCTGCCCCAGGATCTGAACCGCGTCATCCGGGAGATGGGGGATCTGCTCCAGGTCTCCATCTCCAAGAAGGTGGCCCTGGCCTACGACCTGGAGCCCGGCCTGCCCGCCGTGGAGGCCGACAGCGCCCAGTTCCAGCAGGTGCTGATGAACCTGGTGATCAACGCCTCCGAGGCCATCGGCGACCAGCCGGGCACCATCACCCTCCGCACCCGGGCGGCCGCGTACAGCCGGTCTGAGCTCGTCGCCGCCTTCCCGGGGCAGGTGCTGGATCCCGGGCCCTATGTGCGCCTGGAGGTGGCCGATGATGGCTGCGGCATGGACGCGCAAACCATCGGCCGGATCTTCGATCCCTTCTTCTCCACCAAGTTCACGGGACGGGGCCTGGGCCTCTCCGCCATGCTGGGCATCGTGCGGGGCCACCAGGCCGGGCTGCGGGTGGAAAGCCATCCCGGCCAAGGCACCACCTTCACGTTGCTCTTCCCCGCCAGCGCCCGCCTGCCCCAGACCGAGCCCCCGCACCCCGCGCCATCCGCGCCCCTGGCGGGCCGGGTACTGGTGGCCGATGACGAGGCCACCCTCCGCGATCTGGCCCGCAGCGCCCTGGAACGGGCGGGACTGGACGTGGTCGAGGCGCAGGACGGGCAGGAGGCCGTGGACCGCTTCCGGGCGGAAGCCGGGCGCATCCAGGTGGTCTTCCTGGATATGACCATGCCCCGGATGGGCGGCGCGGAAGCCTTTCGCCAGATCCGCCAGCTCGATCCATCGGCCCGGGTGCTCCTGACCAGCGGCTACACCGAACAGGAGGCCCTGGACTCCCTCGCCAGTCTGGTTCCGGACGGTTTTCTCCAGAAGCCGTTCCGGGTCAGGGATCTGGTGGCCAAGGTACGGGAACTGATGGCGACCGATCCCAGGCCGGATATGCCTGCATAAACAATCACGCTTCCTTAATGGCTTCTTAACTCATGTCCTTTCAAGCGCCTGTGTCATGAGTCACAACTGGACCGCATTGAATTTTTAAACACAGATTTTGGCGTCTGGAGCATTCATCCTGGAAGGATCTGGAGGCGTCCATGTCCGGCCCGGCCACCCCCCTGCTCACCCCTGAGAACCTGCCCGCAGAGGGCTGGCATGTGACCCATGCGGAAGCCCAGGCCCGGCTCGCCCGCATGGCCCAGGCCCTCGGCGCCTCCGACTGGAAGGGCGTGGATGAAGGCGCCCGCTGGGTCTACGAGGTACTGCGTCCCCACAACGAGGCCGAGGAACGCGAGCTGTTTCCCCTGCTGGAGGAGATCGGCGCCGATTCCTTGTATCAGCGCCTTTATGACGATCACCGCCAGATGTGGGAGCTGACCCTCCAGCTCCTGTCGGAGATTTCCGAAGGCCAGGTGCGCGCGCCGCGCTCCATCACGCTGCTGGGCCAGCGCCTGGTGGATCTGGTCCGGGATCACATCGAGGCCGAGGAGGAGCTGATGCTGCCCCTCCTCAAGGGCAAGTCCCTGTACGCCTCGGACGCCGAGACCCAGGACGGCTACCTCATCCTGGAGAAGAAGCTCATCGCCCCCGAGACCTGGTCCTTTATCGTCCAGGCCCCCCAGGTGGCCCGGGGCCGGAAGCCTGGCCAGTTCTTCATGGTCGCCCCGTTCCCCGAGAGCGAGCGCATCCCCCTCACCCTGGCGGGCGGCGACGCGCGGAAGGGCTACATCCACTTCATCATGCAGGAAGTGGGCGCCACCACGAAGGCCATGGGCCGCCTCAGCGCCGGCGACCGCCTCTACGCCGTGGCCGGCCCCATGGGCAGCCCCACGGAGATCGTGGAGGAGGGCACCATCGTTCTCATGGCCGGTGGCTACGGCTCCGCCGCCATCCTCCCCGCCGCCGAGCTGCTGCACAGCCAGGGCCGCCGCGTGATCACCATCCTGGGCGGCCGGAGCAAGGAGCGCGTGCTGCTGGCGGACGAACTGGGCGCGGCTTCGGCCGAACTGATCGTCACCACGGATGACGGCACCCTGGGCCGCAAGGGCCTGGTCACCGACGCCCTCAAGGACATCATCGCCCGCGAGCCCATCGCCGAAGTGGTGGCCGTGGGCCCCCTGCCCATGATGCGGGCCGTCTCCGACCTGACGAAGCCCCACGGCATTTTCACCCTGGTGAGCCTGAACGCCCTCATGGTGGACGGCACGGGCATGTGCGGCGGCTGCCGCGTCAGCGTGGGTGGCGAGACCAAGTTCGCCTGCTTCGACGGCCCGGATTTCGATGGTCACAAGGTGGACTTCAACATGCTGCGCATGCGCCAGGACTGGTACAAGGAGTCCGAGCGTGACGCAGAGGATCCCCACGAGTGCAAGATCGGCCGGATTGCGGCCTCGGGCCCCGTGGACTACTCCAAGTACCTGAACGAGCCTGTCACGGAGCTGGACTGGCAGAACCTCGATCTGAAGACCCTCAAGCCCAGCCAGAAGATGAAGATCCCCCGCCAGGAGATGGCCTGCCAGCCCCCCGAGCTGCGAGTGTGCAACTTCGACGAGGTAAGCCTGGGCCTCAGCCCCGAACAGGCGAAGCTGGAGGCCGCCCGCTGCATCATGTGCAAGCATCCCGCCTGCATCGAAGGCTGCCCGGTGAGCATCAACATTCCGGCCTTCCTCCAGGAGATCGTGAACGAGGATCCCAAGGCCGCTGCCCGCGTCATCAAGGAGAGCTCCTCGCTGGGTTCCGTCTGCGGCCGCGTCTGCCCGCAGGAGAAGCAGTGCGAGATCAAGTGCGTGGTGGGCATCAAGGGCCTGCCGGTCTCCATCGGCCGCCTGGAGCGCTACGCCAGCGACAGCATGCTGGGTTCGGATGAGCTGCCCCCCGTCGCGCCCGCCACGGGCAAGAAGGTGGCGGTCGTCGGCGCGGGCCCCGCGGGCCTAACCGTGGCTGGTGAGCTCATCAAGAAGGGCCACCAGGTCACCGTCTACGATGCCTTCCACAAGCCCGGCGGCGTGATGCTCTATGGCATCCCGGAGTTCCGCCTGCCCAACAAGATCGTGGATCAGGAAGTCAGCACCCTGCGCCGCCTGGGCGTCACCTTCGTGATGAACACCCTGGTGGGCCGCAGCATGACGCTGGAGGATCTGCGCCAGGAGAACGATGCCATCTTCATGGGCACCGGCGCCGGCCTGCCCAAGATGATGGGTATCCCCGGCGAGGAGTACAAGGGCATCTACACCGCCAACGAGTTCCTCACCCGCATCAACCTGATGCGCGCGGACCTCTTCCCCGAGTACACCACCCCGGTGACCGTGGGCAAGCACGTCATCATCGTGGGCGCGGGCAATACCGCCATGGACGCGGCGCGCGCCGCCCGCCGCATGGGCGCCGAGAAGGTCACGGTGGTCTACCGCCGCACCATCAAGGAGTCCACCGCCCGCAAGGAGGAACTGGAGCACGCCATGGAAGAGGGCGTGGAGTTCAAGTTCCTCACCACCCCCGTGCAGCTCCTCGGCAACGAGAAGGGCTGGATGACCCACGCGGAATGCGCGGTGATGGAGCTGGGCGAGCCCGGCCCCGACGGCCGCCGCAGCCCGCGCATGACCGACGAGCGCATTACGATGCCCTGTGAAACGTTGGTGGTGGCCCTGGGCTTCGATGTGAATCCCCTCATCGCCCAGACCGAGAAGGGCCGCCTCAAGACCCTCAAGGGCGGCGTGGTCGTGGTGAACGAGGAGACCGGCGAAACCTCCCTGCCCGGCGTCTTCGCCGGCGGCGATGTCATCACCGGCGGCGCCACGGTGATCCTGGCCATGGGCCAGGGCCGCCGCGCCGCAGCCGCCATGCACCAGCGTCTGACGGGCGAGCCCGTCACCGCGAGCTAGTCCGGTTGTGACGTAAGACGACTCAATCATCTCGTATCATCCCCTGGGCCTTCTCCGCGCGTGGCAACGACGGGAAGGCCCAGACCCCGGAAGGAGCGACCATGAGCCCGCGCGTGATGAAGACCTTGGATGGGAACGAGGCCACGGCCTCGGTGGCCCATCGCCTCAGCGAAGTCATCGCCATCTACCCCATCACGCCCTCCTCGAACATGGGCGAGTGGGCGGACGAGTGGAGTTCCCAGGGCAAGGTCAACATCTGGAAGACCATTCCCTCCGTCATCGAGATGCAGTCCGAGGGCGGCGCCGCCGGCGCGGTCCACGGGGCGATCCAGGCCGGCAGCCTGACGACGACCTTCACGGCGTCCCAGGGCCTGCTGCTCATGATCCCCAACATGTTCAAGATCGCCGGTGAGCTGACGCCCTTCGTCATGCATGTCAGCGCCCGCACCCTGGCCACCCACGCCCTGAGCATCTTCGGCGACCACTCGGATGTGATGGCCTGCCGCATGACCGGCTTCGCCATGCTCTCCTCCGAAAGCGTGCAGCAGGCCCATGATTTCGCCGCCATCGCCCACGCCGCGACGCTGCGCGCCCGGGTGCCCTTCCTGCATTTCTTCGACGGCTTCCGCACCAGCCACGAGGTGGCCAAGATCGAGATGCTCAATGACGCGGATCTCCACCAGATGGTGCCGGATGATCTGCTGGCCCATGTGCGCAGGATGGCCCTGACGCCGGATCATCCCGTCATCCGCGGCACCGCCCAGAACCCCGACACCTTCTTCCAGGCCCGCGAGGCCTGCACGCCCTACTACGCCGCCTGCCCTGCGCTCGTGCAGCAGGAGATGGACCGCTTCGCCAAGCTTACGGGCCGCCAGTACCGCCTCTACGAGTACTTCGGCCACCCCGAGGCGGAGCGCGTGGTCGTCATCATGGGTTCCGGCTGCGACGTCACGCACGAGTACGTCGAGCACGCCATGAAGCAGGGCGAGAAGGTGGGCGTCCTGAAGGTGCGCCTCTTCAGGCCCTTCGCCATCCCCGAGTTCGTGCGCGCCCTGCCCGCCTCCGTGAAGAAGCTGGCCGTCCTCGATCGCTGCAAGGAGCCCGGCGCGCCCGCCGATCCCATGCACCTGGATGTGCTCGCCGCCCTGCGCGAGGGCCGCGAGGAAGGCCACACCCAGCTGGATCCCATCGTCGTGGGCGGCCGCTACGGACTCTCCTCCAAGGAATTCACCCCGGCCATGGTCAAGGGGGTTTTCGACAACCTGGCCCAGGCCACGCCGAAGAACCACTTCACCGTGGGCATCGTGGACGATATCAGCCACAGCTCGCTGCCCTACGATCCCGCCTTCGACGTGGAACCGGCCGATGTGACCCGCGCCCTGTTCTATGGCCTGGGCGCCGATGGCACCGTGGGCGCCAACAAGAACTCCATCAAGATCATCGCCGAGGAAACCCCGAACTACGGCCAGGGCTACTTCGTCTACGACTCCAAGAAGTCCGGCGCGATCACCATCAGCCACCTGCGCTTCGGGCCGCGCCCCATCAAGAGCGCCTATCTGGTGACCAAGGCCAACTTCATCGCCTGCCACCAGACGAGCTTCCTCGACAAGTACGAGATGCTCGAGGCCGCCGTGCCCGGCGCCACCTTCCTGCTGAACACGCCGCACGGCCCCGAGACGGTATGGGACACGCTGCCCCTGGAAGTCCAGGCGGCCATCGTGGACAAGCAGCTCAAGCTCTACGTGATTGACGCCTACGAGGTGGCGAAGGCCACGGGCATGGGCGTGCGCATCAACACCATCATGCAGACCTGCTTCTTCGCCATTTCCGGCGTGCTCCCCCGCGAGGAGGCCATCACCCAGATCAAGAAGGCCATCCAGAAGACCTACGGCAAGAAGGGCGATGCCATCGTCCAGAAGAACTACGTGGCCGTGGACGAGACCTTGGCCCACCTGCACGAAGTGAAGGTTCCCGCTGCGGCGAACTCCGCACGCAAGCGCCCGCCCATGGTCGCCGCGGAAGCGCCGGACTTCGTCCAGCGCGTGACCGCCGTGATGATGGAGGGCAAGGGCGACCTGCTGCCCGTCAGCGCCTTCCCCGTGGACGGCACCTGGCCCCTGGGCACCACCCAGTGGGAGAAGCGCAACATCGCCCTGGAGATCCCCGAGTGGGACGCCGGGATCTGCATCCAGTGCAACAAGTGCGCGCTGGCCTGCCCCCACGCCGCCATCCGCGCCAAGGTTTACGATCCCGCCGGGCTGGAAGGCGCCCCCGCCACCTTCAAGGCCGTGGACTACAAGGGCCCCGAATACAAGGGCCAGAAGTACACCCTCCAGGTGGCGCCCGAGGACTGCACGGGCTGCTCCCTCTGTGTGGCCGTCTGCCCCGTCAAGGACAAGAGCAATCCCAAGCACAAGGCCATTGACATGGTGCCCCAGGCACCGCTCCGGGAGCCCGAGGCCGCCAACTACGCGTTCTTCCTCGACCTGCCCGAGGCCGACCGCACCACCGTCAAGCTGGATGTGAAGGGCACGCAGTTCCTGGAACCGCTCTTCGAGTACAGCGGCGCCTGCTCCGGCTGCGGCGAGACGCCCTACATCAAGCTGCTCACCCAGCTCTTCGGCGACCGCACCCTCATCGCCAACGCCACGGGCTGCTCCAGCATCTACGGCGGCAACCTGCCCACCACGCCCTACACCACCAACCGCGATGGCCGCGGCCCCGCCTGGGCCAACAGCCTCTTCGAGGACAACGCGGAGTTCGGCCTCGGCATGCGCCTGGCCGTGGACAAGCACCGGGAATTCGCCCTGGAACTGCTCCATCGCCTGGCCCCCAGCCTCGGGGACGACCTCGTCGCCGGCCTCGCCACCGCGGACCAGTCCACCGAAGCGGGCCTCAAGGCCCAGCGCGAACGCGTGGTGGCCCTCCAGCAGCAGCTCGCGGGGCTGACCCAGCCGGAAGCCCGCCTGCTGGCGGATCTGGGCGACTACCTGGTGGACAAGAGCGTCTGGGTGGTCGGCGGCGATGGCTGGGCCTACGACATTGGCTACGGCGGCCTGGACCACGTCCTCGCCTCCGGCCGGAACGTGAATGTGCTCGTGCTCGACACCGAGGTGTACTCCAACACCGGCGGCCAGGCTTCCAAGGCCACACCCATGGGCGCCGGCGCCAAGTTCGCCATGGCGGGCAAGACCATGCCCAAGAAGGATCTGGGCATGATCGCCATGACCTACGGCAGCATCTACGTGGCCAAGGTGGCCTTTGGCGCCCGGGACAACCAGACCCTCAAGGCCTTCCTCGAAGCCGAGTCCTATCAGGGCCCCAGCCTCATCATCGCCTACAGCCACTGCATCGCCCACGGCTACGACCTGGCCCTGGGCGCCGAGCAGCAGAAGCTGGCGGTGGATTCCGGCCACTGGCCCCTGTTCCGCTTTGATCCCCGCCGCCTGGCCAACGGTGAGAACCCGCTCCAGCTCGACTCCGCGACCCCCAAGGTGCCGCTGGGCCAGTACGTCCGCAACGAGACCCGCTACCGCATGATCGAGCAGGCCCACCCGGAGGCCTTCAAGCGCCTGCTGGAGACTTCCCAGCATGAGATCTCCGGCCGTTTCAGCGTCTATGAGCAGCTGGCCAAGCTCACGGTGCCCGGCAAGGGCGAGTGAAAGGGAACGCCATGGATCTCTCCACCACCTACCTCGGCCTGAACCTCGCCCATCCGCTGATGGTGGGCGCGTCCCCCCTGGTGGACGACCTGGACACGGTCAAGCGCCTGGAGGATGCGGGCGCATCGGCCCTCGTGATGCACTCCCTCTTCGAGGAGCAGATCACCCGCGAGCAGGAAGGCACCCTGCTGGACATGGAGCTGCACGCGGAATCCAACGCGGAGGCCCTGTCCTACTTCCCCAACCCCGAGGACTTCCGTCTCGGCCCGGAGCAGTACCTGGAACAGCTCCTGCGGATCAAACAGGCCGTGGGGGTGCCCGTCATCGGCTCCCTCAACGGCATCACGTCCGCGGGCTGGCTGCACTACGGAAAGCTCATGGAGCAGGCCGGGGCCGACGCCCTGGAGCTGAATGTCTACTACTTGGCCACGGATCCCGCGGAATCCTCGGCCGCCGTGGAAAAGCGCACCCTCGACCTGGTGCGCGCCCTCAAGGCCGAAGTGAAGATCCCCCTGGCCGTGAAGCTGTCGCCCTTCTTCTCCTCCCTCGCCCACTTCGCCGTGGAGTTGGAGGCGGCGGGCGCCAATGGGCTGGTGCTCTTCAACCGGTTCTTCCAGCCGGACATTGATCCCGAGGCCCTGGAGGCCGTGCCCAGCCTTCAGCTCTCCAGTTCCCAGGATCTGCTGCTCCGCCTGCGCTGGCTGGCCATCCTCCACGGCCACCTCAAGGGCAGCCTCGCCGTCACCGGCGGCGTGCACACGGGCCAGGATGCCCTCAAGGCGGTCATGGCCGGCGCGAGCGCCGTGCAGATGGTCTCGGCCCTCCTGCTTCACGGCCCTGCCCGCCTGGCCCAGGTGCGCGCGGAGCTGGCCGAGTGGCTGGAGGAGCATGAGTACGAGTCCCTCCAGCAGGCCCTCGGCAGCATGGGCCTCCAGAAGTGCCCCAACCCCCAGGCCTTCACCCGGGCGAACTATATGCGGATCCTGAACGGCTGGCGGGGCTGACCGGGCGGGCTGGCCCAGCCCTCCCCACCACCCGTTTCCGTCCGATGGAGGGTTCATTGTGTCTTTGGTCACACCCTCATATGTAGATTGACCTCAAGATCATCTATTCTGATCCGTCGTCTATCCTTCTCGCGCAGGTGACCATGCTGCCTTTGTCCCAGTCTTCCGGATACGCCGTCCTCGCCATGAGCTGCCTGGAGGATCCGGGCGGCAAGCCCACACTGGTGGTGGACGTGGCCGCCCGCACCGGGTTTCCCAGGCCCTACCTTTCCAAGATGATCCACAAGCTGGCCCGGGTCGGGTTGGTGATGGCCAAGCGGGGCAACAAGGGCGGGGTGGTGTTGGCCCTGCCCGCCAAGGAGATCACCCTCGACCTCATCGCCGAAGCGGTGGATGGCGCCGAATGGCGAAACAAGTGCCTGCTCGGCTTCGCGGAGTGCTCCGACGACCGTGCCTGCCCGGCCCACACCTTCTGGACCACGGAACGGGACCAGATCCATCACCGCCTGAGGGGCATCAACCTCGAAGAGATCCGCACCTTCGAGCAGCAGAGCCGCACCTGGCGGTTGGCCGATGCCCTGCCCGAGCGGAAGGCCAAGCCGAAGCCGAAGGCCAAAAAGGCGGCCACCAAGCCCGCCGCCCGGAAGCCCGCTGCGGGCGCGGCCCGGCGGCCCGCCAAGAAGGCCTAGCCCTTCTCCGTGACGTCCTGGATCCACCGGTAGGCTGCCACGGCCGCCGGCATGCCCAGGGTGCCCGCCGCCAGGGCCACGACCTGTTCCATTTCGGCCGCCGTGATGCCCATGGCCTGCGCCTTGCGGGCACTGGCATGCACGGCGCCCTCCCGGCCCGCGCCGATGGCGATGGCCAGCTTCAGCAGGCGCGCCGTACGGGCATCCAGGGGGCCTTCCTGGCCGGCCTCACCCAGCAGATCCCAAGCCTGGCCCAGCTTGGGAAAACGGGACACAAAGGTCCGATAGGCCTTGGGCGGTTCAGGATGCTGGGACATGGTCCACCTCGAAACAGGAGGCCATCATCCCACGGCACTGGCCTCGGCCACCCTCCGCCGGGCGCGGCACCGTTCTACGCCTGGATCCTGATACTGGGCCATATCCGCCAAGGTGACCTGGGACAGATGGGCCAGGATGTCCGCGCGCATGGCACCCCAGTAGGCGTGAAGGGCGCAGGGGGTCTCCTCCGTGCAGCCCAGCAGGCCCAGCAGGCACCGGCTCCGCCAGGCGGTGCCGTCAATGGCCTCGGAGAGTGTTTCCAGGGTGATGTCCTGGGCGGGCCGGGCCAGCACCACCCCGCCATGGTGGCCGCGCCGGGCCACCACCAGACCGCGCTTGGCCAGGCGATGGATCAGCTTGGACAGGTAGGAACGGGGGATGCCCGTGTCCTCCGCGATGGCCTCGACGAGGATCGGCTCCCCCCCGGGTTCATCGAGGCAACGAAGGGCGCGCAGCGCATAACCAGTGGTCTGGGAGAGCGGCAGCACAGGAACCTCCTCCGGACCGGTTCAGCCGGTCCTTCAGTAAAACGATCAACCGGTGAATTATGCATTGAATCCCGTTGATGCGCCAGGCCAGTCTCAAACATGAGCCTGAACGGCAAACTCAAAGGCAGGACCGGTTCCGTTCTCCAAAATTGCCACCCACAAGGATGCATAAGAACGTTTTAGTTGTTTCTACAGTCTCGAATGGACCGCCTAGCCTCTGTCGCATCGCAGTCAGCCGCCACCCCCTGTGATGCCAGACACAGCGCGCCTCGGGAACGCTCCGTGTGACCCCTGACACGGGGCCAGCCCTCCATACTTCGGCCCTGGAAATGGTGGAGGTTTCATGAATCAAAGCACCCTGGCCCTGGGCGTGGAAGCGGTGGGCTGCGCCGCCTTCGACGCCGGCATCAAGGGCGCCTTCGGCTATCCGGGCACGCCGTCCACGGAAGGCTTCGAGCACGTGGAGGCGATGATCCACGCGGCCGGGCCGGACCGCGTGGCCCAGTGGGCCTCCAACGAGAAAGTGGCCTTCGACCTGGCCCTGGGCACGAGCTACACCGGCCACCGGGCCCTGGTGACCATGAAGCACGTGGGCCTGAACGTGGCCATGGACGCCTACGCCAACGCCGCCCTCACCGGCGTCCAGGGCGGCCTGGTGGTGCTGGTGGCGGACGATCCGGGCATGCACAGCAGCCAGAACGAGCAGGACAGCCGCAAGCTGGCCGAATTCGCCTGGCTGCCCTGCCTGGAGCCCAGCACGGTCCAGGAGGCCTACGATTTCACCATCCGCGCCTTCGCGCTCTCCGAGGCCCTGCAGGTGCCCGTCATGGTGCGCCTGGTGACGCGCCTGGCCCACTGCCGCGCGCCCTTCCAGCGTCAGGAGACCCTGCCGCCCACCGGCGTGGGTCAGGTGCCCGGAGACCGGGTCCAGGACTGGGTGCTGATCCCCTCCAACGCCCGCCGGCGCTATGTGGATCTGCTGGCCAAGCAGCCCCGGATGCGCGCGGCCGCCGCCGAGTTCAACCGGCTGGTGCCCGGAACGGCGCGGCGCGGCGTGGCCGCGGCGGGGCTGGGCCGGGCCTACTTCACCCAGCTCATCCTGGAATACCCCGAACTCGCGGCCCTGCCCCGTCTGGAGGTGGCGGCCTACCCCCTGGATCCCGCCACCGAGGAGGCCTTCCTCGCCCAGGTGGACGAGGTGCTGGTCTTCGAGGAGGACTACCCCGTGCTGGAGGAGCGCCTCGGCGTCCGTGGCCGGGCCCGCGTGCGCGGGCGGCTGGATGGCGCCGTGCCCCGCACGGGCGAGCTGTCCCCGCGCGTGCTGAAGGATGCCCTCGGCCTCGCCGCCCTCGATCACCGGACTGCGCCCGCCCTTGATCTCCCCGTGCGCGCCCCCCGGTTCTGCGAAGGCTGCGGACACGTGGACGCCTACGAGGCGGTGCAGGAAGCCCTGCGCGCCATCGGCGCCCCCGGGGCCCGGGTGTTCGGGGATATCGGCTGCTACACCCTGGCGGCCCAGGAGCCCCTGTCCGCCATCCACGGCGTGGTGGAGATGGGCGCCAGCATCAGCCTGGCCGTGGGGGCCGCCCTGGCGGGTCAGAAGCCCGCGGTGGCCGTCATCGGCGATTCCACCTTCGCCCACAGCGGCCTGCCGGCCCTGCTCACGGCCGTGGAATCCGGCGCGGATGTCACCGTGGTCATCCTGGATAACCGGGTGGTCGGCATGACCGGCCAGCAGCCCAGCCAGGCCCTGGACCAGGTGGAGCGCCTGGTGCTGGGGCTGGGCGTCCCCGCCTCCCAGGTGCAGGTGCTCACGCCCCTGCCCAGCAAGCATGCGGAGAATGTCGCCGCCACCGAGGCGGCCCTGCGCGCGAGCGGCACCTCGGTCCTGGTGTTCCGCCGCGAATGCATCCAGTCCCTGCGCCGGGGCGTGCTGAAGGAGCACGATCGCGAGCTGCGGGAGCGCCAGGCCTGCCCCACCTGCGCCCCGGAGGTGCAGCCATGAGCGCCACCCGCATCCACGGCATCGTCCTCGCCGGCGTCGGCGGCCAGGGGATCCTCTCCATGGCGCAGATCCTCCTGGAAGCCCTGCGCCGCAGCGGCCTCCACGCCCTCCAGTCCGAGATCCACGGCATGAGCCAGCGGGGCGGCAGCGTGCAGGCCCAGGTCTGCTACGCGGACACGCCCCTCACCTCGCCCCTCATCGAAGAGGGCGGCGCGGATCTGCTCATCGCCCTGGAGCCCCTCGAAGCCCTGCGCTACGTCTCGATGCTGCGCATCAGCGGGCACCTGGTCACCGCCGAGGATCCCGTCGCGGACATGGAGGGCTACCCGCCCCTCGAGGACGTGCACCGGGCCCTGAGGGCCGTGCGGGGCGCCCACCTGCTGGACACGGAAAGCCTGGCGCGCAAGCTGGCCCACAAGCAGGCCGGCGGCATGGCCATCCTCGGCCTGGCTTCCCGCTTCCTGTCCGTGCCGGAAGCCATCTGGCGCGAGGTGATCGCCCAGCGCTTCGAGCCCAAGGGCGCGCGGATCGTCGAGAAGAACCTGGAGGCCTTCTCCGCGGGCCGCCAGTTGCTCCCGGACGGCGTGGAGGCCTGAGATGACCGCGAGCCGCTTCCTCCACGAGGGCCGGGCCTACGCCCTGCTGGCCGCCGCCGGCCTGCGGGTGCCCCGCCACGGCTTTCTGGAATCCGGGGCCCTGCCCTTCGCGCCGGGGGAACCGATCGTCCTGAAGGGCATCGCCGACGAGCTGTGGCACAAGTCCGACAAGGGCGCCGTCGCCTTCGCGCCCTTCGAGACGGAAGCCCTCCGGGCCCGCGCCGCGGAGATGCGGGCCGCCCTGGGGCCGGAGCATCCCTGGATCGGCGGCCTGGTGTGCGAGAAGGTGGCCTTCCAGCGCCTGGCCGGCCTGCCCACGGAGGCGCTGGTCTCCCTCAAGCGCGATCCCGATGCGGGCTGGATGGTGGTCTGCGGCATCGGTGGCCTCCAGGCGGATGCCTGGGCCGCCCTGGCTCCGCCGCTGCTGTGGCCCGTGGCCCTCGCCACGCCGGAACAGGCGCTCACCGAGCTGAAGGCCCACTGGCTGGGCCGCACGTGGCTGGGCCTCCAGCGGGGCACCTCGGCCCTCACGGACGAGGCCAAGCTGCGGACGTTCCTCCAGGGCCTGTGGCGCGCCGTGGACGGCTTGGCCCGGGAAGGCGTCACCCTCCTCGAATTGAATCCCGTGGTGCTGGATGCCGAGGGCCTGCCCACGGCCCTGGATGGCGTCGGCACCCTTGCGCCGGAAGGCGACGGCGCGCCCGCGGCGCCCGATCCCGCCTGGTACCGCGCCCTGGTGGCGCCCCGCGATCTGGTGATCGCGGGCGTCTCCAGCCGCGAAGGCACCGTGGGCCGCATCATCCTGGAGAACGTCCAGCGGTCCAGCCTCAAGGGTGCCCTCCGCCTCATAAAGCCGGGCGCACAGGCGTTTCTCGGCCTGCCCTGCCTGGCCTCCGTGGCCGATCTGGCCACGGCGCCCACGGACCAGCTCATCGTCTCCCTGCCCGCCGCTCAGACCCTTGAGCTGGTCGAGCAGCTCTGTCACCAAGGCGGCGGCGCCACCGTGGTTTACATCGTGGCCGGCGGCCTGGGCGATGGCGCCGACACCGAGGGCCTCGGGAAGCGCCTGGTGGCCTGCCTGGAGACCCACCGCCGCGCCGGGAAGTGGACGCCCGCCCTGCTGGGCCCCAACGGGCTGGGCCTCTACAGTCCCGACCTGGACCTGAACACCCTCTTCATCCCCGATGAGAAGCTGCCCCTGCGGCCGCAACCCGGCCACGCGGCCCTGGTGAGCCAGAGCGGCGCCTTCCTCATCACCCGCCTGAGCCGCCGCCCCGAGCTGGGCCTGCGGGCCGCCATCGCCATCGGCAACCAGATGGACCTGCGCTGCTCGGACTTCCTGCGGGGCTTCGGTGAGGATCCGGCCGTGAAGGTGGTCGGTGCCTACCTGGAAGGCTTCGCCCCGGGGGATCTCCAGGCCACCGCCGAAGCCGCCGCACAGCTGCGCGCCTCCGGGCGCCGCGTGCTGCTCTACAAGGGCGGCCGCAGCCAGGAGGGCATGGCCGCCGCCAGCAGCCACACCGGCGCCCTGGCGGGGGATGCCGCCTTGCAGGCCAGCGTCCTCCGCCGTTCCGGCGCCATGCTCGCGGAGCGCATCGAGGCCTTCGATGCCGCCCTCTCCTGGCTGGGAGCCTATGCCGAGGGCACGCCCCGCCGCGTGGCCATCGTCACCAACGCGGGCTTCGAATCCGTGGCCTCCGCCGACCTGCTCACGGGCCCCTTCCGGGGGGCGAAGCTCACCGAGGCCGAAACGCCCCGGCTGGCGGCCCTTATCGAGGCCCACGGCCTGGCAGGCCTGGTGAGTCCCCGGCTGCCCCTGGACCTCACGCCCATGGCCGACGAGGCCGCCTACCTGGCCAGCACCCAATTCCTGCTGGAGACCGAGGCGGATGCGGTGGTGGTGGGCCTGGTGCCCCTCACCCGCCGCCTCGCCACGGCCGATCCGGCGGCCTTCGGCCCCTTCGCCCGCGCCCTGAAGGAGCTGGCCACCGCCAGCGGCAAGTGGGTGGGCGTGGCCGTGGAAGGGGGCGCGATCTACGACGCCTACCGCCAGGGCCTGCGGGAGGCCGGCCTGCCCGTCTTCCTCACCATGGAGGAGGCCCTGGAAGGCCTGCGCGTCATCGCCAGCGAGGCCTGAAGCCCCGCGCAAGGGCCCAAGTTTCGGACTCAAGATTCCGAATCATCCGCATGGGGATTCCCCTTTTGCGTACTTTGTGTCCTTTGTGGCTCTCATCCATTTTTTAGCCGCAGCCGCAAGGATGGACGATTCTCCCTCCTTGGCCTATCGCCCCTAGGATCTGGGGACACCCAGCGGAGTCCGGCTCCGGACGAACAATTCCGGATCAGCCACAAAGGGCACAAAGGGCACAAAGGGCACAAAGGAGAATCTTCCCATGGGCGCGTTGTGCCTTTTGGGGCTCTCATCCGTTTTTGTGGTTGGCGTTGGGCGTGCCAAGGGCGCAGACTCTATTTCGGACTAAAGAGGCCTTAAATGTCCCGAGCCTTTCCTCCCCTGCGCTCCCTCCTGCCCGCTGAGCATGGCACCTGGTTCATGCTGGCTTTCCCGGTGCTGCTGGGCCTGCTGCTGCGGCCATCGGTGGCGGGGGCCTGGCTGGGCCTGGCGGCTCTGGCCGTGTTCCTGGCCCGGCCCCCGCTCCGCCGGGTGGCCACGGGCCAGCGGGATCCGGCCCAGCGCCGGGCTCTGGCCCTCCTGACCCTCCTTGCCCTGGGCCTGGGTGCCGCGGCGCTGGCCCTCGCGGGGCCCCGTTTCCTGCTGCCCCTGGCCCTGTCGGCCCCGCTGCTCCTGATCGCCCTGCGCGCGGATTTCGGCCGCGCCGCCCGCTCCCTGCCGGTGGAACTCACGGCCCAAGCGGCCTTCGGGGCCCTGGCCCCCGCCCTGATCCTGGCGGGGGGCGGCACGCTCGCCCAGGGCGCCGGGGCCTGGCTGCTGGCCGCCCTGGTGGGCGGGGCGAACCTGGCCCATGTCCGGCGCTTCCTCGGCCACGCCCACGGGCTGCCGGTGGAGGAACTCCGCCGCCGCGCCTGGCCGGTCCACCTGCTGCACCTGGCCCTGATCCTGGCTTCCGCCCTCCTCACCGCCCGGCGGGGCCTGGCTGGAGCGATCTGGACCGGCTGGACCGCGCTCCTCTACCTCCGCGCCGTCCTGCCCTACCGGCCCACCCCGGCCCGGATCCTCGGCTGGCGGGAGGGCATCCTCAGCCTGGGAGGACTGCTGGTGCTCTGGCGCGCCCTCCTATGACGGCCATCACATGGGGGCTGGACTCCGAAACCCCACGCCTGCATGCTCTAAATCAGAGACAGGATTCTTGAATGCTTTTCACCACCGCCACCGGCTATGCCCTCCGCGCCCTCGCGGCCCTGCCCGAGGACGGGAGCTACTGCCTGGCGAAGGATCTCTCCGCCCGCCTCGACATCCCCGGCCCCTACCTGGCGAAGATCCTCCAGGGCCTCGTCCAGGCCAGTATTCTGGAATCCGTCCGGGGGCCCAAAGGCGGTTTCCGCCTGACCCGCCCCGCCCACCGCATCACCGTGGGCGAAGTGGTGGCGGCCCTCGAGGGGCCCGAGGCCCTGGAGGGTTGCGTGATGGGCTTCCCGACCTGCAGCGGCGACCATCCCTGCCCCCTCCATGACGCCTGGGGCGCCGTGAAGGCACAGGTGACCAGCTCCATGACCCAGGCCACCATCAGGGATCTGCAATTGATGGATCTGAGGCACCTGAAGGAGGCCAAGGCCCGCGCCGGAGGCAGGTCTTGATTTTCCTTTTTTTTGATTCATTTTAGGATTGGTTTATCTTTTTATTAGGGACCTCGAGGTCCTTTCGGAGCCAGCCATGCCCCTCCTCGGCCGCCTCGATCTCGATGCCCGCCCGCTGGTCCGGGCCGCCTTGACCACGGTGGGCCTGGGCGTACTGGTGGCCCTGGGCAACCGCGGGGGCCGCGGGCTGGATCCGGCCCTGCTCGGCTACCTGGTGGCCTGCCTCTTCGCCTGCTTCGGCGTGGCCTACCGCTACTGGGCCTGGGTGGAACGCCCCGCCACCCACATGTACTTCCGCCACACCCTGCGCACCCTGCGCTCCCGCAAGGCCCTGGCGGCCCTGCTCCGGATGGCCCTCCTGGGGCTGGATCAGCTGCTGCTTCAGCGGTTCATCGGAAAGCGCTCCCTGAAACGCTGGGGGGCCCATGCCCTGATCGCCTGGGGCTGCCTGCTGGCCTTCGCGGTGACGGTCCCGCTGGTGTTCGGCTGGGTGCGATTCACGTCCGCCGGCACGGATGCCAGCCGCTACCAGGCCTGGTTCTTCGGCTTCCCGGCGGGCAGCTTCCCCCTGGATTCCGCCGCCGCCTTCATCACCTTCCACATGCTGGACTGGGCGGCCCTGATGGTGGTGGCGGGTTGCACCCTGGCCTTCCTCCGGCGCCGCCAGGACGAGGGCGATTCCGCCACCCAGCGCTTTGATATGGATCTGGCGCCCCTGCTGCTGCTCATCGCCGTGAGCGTGACGGGCCTGCTGCTCACGGTTTCCGTCTCCTTCATGCAGGGCCGCAACTACGGCACCCTGGCCTTTCTTCACGAGCTGACGGTGATCCTGCTCCTGCTGAGCCTGCCCTTCGGCAAGCTCTTCCACATCGTGCAGCGGCCCGCCCAGTTGGGCGTGGCCCTATACAAGGCGGAAGGCGAGGCGGAGGGCCGCGTGCCCTGCCGGAGCTGCGGCGAGCCCTTCATCCGCGCCAACCAGCTGCGGGATCTCAAGGCCCTCTACACCGCGCTCGACCTCGGCGCGGCCACCCACGGGCCGCGCACCCACCACCTGGAACTCTGCCCCCGCTGCAAGCGCCGCCTGCTGGCCAAGGCCCAGTGGCAGCGCATGGGCGGCGCCTTCGACCCCTTCGCGGACCTGCCCGAGTGGGCGGAACCCATCGCCGATCCCCAGACCCTCCGGAGCTGAACGCCATGGCCATCCTGCCCCAGAGCCTCGACCAGCTGCGGACCGCCTTCGGCCCCCACCTCAACCTCGCCCCGCCCCATGGTTGGGACGCGGATCCCGTGCCCGACCGCCTGGTGGAGACCCACTGCTGCTTCTGCGGCCAGCAGTGCGGCATCAAGCTCAAGGTGAAGGACAACCAGGTGATCGGCTTCGATCCCTGGGAGGAGTTCCCCTTCAACAAGGGCAAGCTCTGCCCCAAGGGCGTGAAGCGCTACCTCCAGGGCAACCATCCCGACCGCCTCACGAAGGCCCTCCTGCGCACACCGGAGGGCTTCCAGGAGAGCGACTGGGAGACAGCCATGGCGCGCACCGTGGCGAAGATCCAGGAGATCCAGGAAAAGTACGGCAAGGACGCCTTCGCCGTGCTGTCGGGCGTTTCGCTCACCAACGAGAAGAGCTACCACGTGGGCAAGTTCGCGCGGCTCGGCCTCCAGACGAAGAACCTCGACTACAACGGCCGCCTCTGCATGGTGAGCGCCGGCGCGGGCAACAAGAAGGCCTTCGGCCTGGACCGCGCCGCCAACAGCTGGGAGGACATCGAGGGCGCCGAGGTGATCTGGGTGGCTGGCTCCAACGTGGCCGAGTGCTCCCCCATCACCACGGACTACATCTGGCGGGCCCGGGACAAGGGCGCCAAGCTCATCGTGGTGGATCCCCGCATCACGCCCCTGGCGCGCACCGCCGACCTGGTGCTGCCTTTGAAGCCTGGCACAGACAGCGCCCTCACCAACGGCATCCTGCACCTGTTGGATAAGTGGAACCTCCTCGACCGTGCCTTCATTGAAAATCACACGCAAGGTTTCGAAGAAACCTTGCGTGCCGTGAAGGACTGCACGCCCGAGTGGACGAGCCAGATGACCGGCCTGCCCGTGGCGGCCATCGAGAAGGCGGCCCGGATGTGGGGCGAGGCGAAGACCAGCTTCCTCCTCCACGCCCGCGGCATCGAACACCAGAGCAAGGGCGTGGACAATGTGCTGGGCTGCATCAATCTGGTGCTGGCCACGGGCCGCATCGGCCGGCCCAACTGCGGCTACGGCACCATCACCGGCCAGGGCAACGGCCAGGGCGGCCGCGAGCACGGCCACAAGTGCGACCAGCTGCCGGGCAACCGCGACATCGAGAACCCCGAGCACCGGAAATACATTTGCGAGGTGTGGGGCTGCACGGATGACGAGCTGCCGCACAAGGGGATCAGCGCCCAGGAGATCATGAACGCCATCCACGCCGGCGAGATCAAGGGGCTGCTGCTGCTCTGCTTCAATCCCGTCGTGAGCCTGCCGGACAACCAGTTCACGGCCGAGGCCCTCGCGAAGCTGGAGTTCTTCGTCGTGCTCGATTTCTTCGCTTCGGAAACGGCCCAGTTCGCGGATGTGATCCTGCCCTCAGCCCTCCACGAGGAGGACGAGGGCACCAGCACCTCTGTCGAGGGCCGCGTCATCAAGATCAACAAGGCCGTGGAGCCCCCCGGCGATGCCCGGCCCGACTGGGTGATCCTCAACGAGATCGCCCATCGTCTGGGCCGCGGGAAGTACTTCGACCACTTCACGTCGCCCGAGGCCATCTTCAACGAGCTGCGGGTGGCGTCGAAGGGCGGCACCGCCGACTACTACGGCATCACCTACGAGAAGATCGAGCGGCAGATGGGCGTGTTCTGGCCCTGTCCGAGCCTCGATCATCCCGGCACACCGCGCCTCTTCGAGGGCGGCCAGTTCGCCCATCCCGACGGCAAGGCGCGCTTCGTCCCCACGCCCTGGCGCCCGCCCATGGAGGTGGTGGATGCGGAGTATCCCGTGTGGCTCACCTCCGGCCGCGTGGTGTTCCACTACCTCTCGGGCACCCAGACCCGGCGCATCGGCTGGCTGGTGGAGCAATGCCCCAACCCCTACCTGGAGATCCATCCGAAGCTCGCCGCGAAGTACGGCCTGGCGGATGGGGACGCCGTGGAGATCACCAGCCGCCGCGGCAGCCTCGTGCTGCCCGCCAAGGTGGTCATGACCATCCGGCCCGACACGGTCTTCATCCCCTACCACTGGCCGGGGAACCTCGGCGCGAATCGGCTCACGGCCCGCCACCTGGATCCCGTGAGCAAGATCCCCGAGTTCAAGGTGAGCGCCTGCCAGCTCCGGAAGACCACGCCGGACCGCATTCCCGCCGAGCTCCACGAACTCCAGCGTATGGCCTACGAGGCGCGCACCAACCAGGCCGCCCTTCCGGGGCAGGTGTTCTGATGGCCGAGGTGATCGCCTTCGCTCCTCCGTCTCCGGTTCTCACGAACTTCGACGAATGGGGCTTTTTTATTGATCCCAACCGCTGCATCGGCTGCCGGAGCTGCGTGGCCGCCTGCGCGGAGTGCGGCACCCACAAGGGCCGGCCCATGATCCACCTGGACGAGATGGATCGCCTGTACTCGCCCCAGACCGCGCCCACCGTGTGCATGCACTGCGAGGATCCCATCTGCGCCCAGGTCTGCCCCGCCGACGCCATCAAGCGCAGCGAGGACGGCGTGGTCCATTCCAGCCAGAAGCCCCGCTGCATCGGCTGCCAGAACTGCGAGCTGAGCTGCCCCTTCGGCGTTCCCATCGTCTTCAGCGGCCTGGAGCAGATGCTCAAGTGCGACCTCTGCTACGACCGCACCTCGGAGGGCCTGAAGCCCATGTGCGCCACCGTCTGCCCCAGCCAAGCCCTGCTCTACGCGCCGAAGGCCGAGATCAGCCGGATGCGGGGCGCCCAGCCCGTGCGCGAGTTCCTCGTCGGCGGCCTCACCGTGAAGACAAAGAACGCCCTCATGGTGCCGGATCCCGAGGCGCCGCTCTTCCTGGATGCGGCGCTGCTCATCGAAGGAGAGCTGTGATGGCCTGGAAACGCGCCTTCCCCGTGGACCTGGCTGAGGAGGGCCGCTTCTCCCGGCGCGAGTTCGCCCGTTTCCTGGCCCTGGTCTCCGCGGGCTTCACCGCGGGTCTCGGCTGGCTGTGGCTGCGGAAGACGCCCCTGGAGGGGCCGCCCTCCACCGCAGGTTCCGGCCCCATTTCCCTGGGCCTCGCGGCGGACCTCAAGCCCGGACAGAGCCGCCTGTTCACGTTCCGGGGCCCCCAGGACCGCTGCATCCTCCTCCGCACGCCCCTGGGCGAGCTGCGGGCCTACCGCCAGGCCTGCACCCACCTGGGCTGCGCCGTGCGCTTTCGGAACGACGAACTGCAGTGCCCCTGCCACGAAGGCGTCTTCGAAGTGGAGCACGGCTTCCCCATCCAGGGGCCGCCCACGCGCCCCTTGTCCCGCGTCGCCCTGGAGGTGCGCGCCGACGGCACCCTCTGGGCGGTGGGTGATCTGCCCGCCCCCGCGGGGTTTGCGTCCCGCGCCCGTGCCGCCTGCCCCCGGCAGGCCCGCCGCGAGGAGGTGGCATGAGCCGTCCACCCAACGCCCGCAGGGCCCTCTTCTCGGATGCCGCCCTCGTCGTCGCCCTGCTGATCCTCGGCATCCAGGTCTACCTCTTCGAGACGGTGCTGCAGGCCGTGCTGGAAGGGCAGCGAGCGCTGCTGCCGGGCGCCTTCATCGCCTCCCTGGCCCTCACCCTCGTGGCCCTCGCCGTCGCCTTCAAGGCCCCGCGCCTGGATGACGGCCCCCGGCATTGATCCCACCCGCCCCGGAGCACCCATGACGCCCCCCGACCGCAAGCCGGATCTCGAACTGCTGGAGCCGCAGGTCACCCGCGGCCTGCTGGCGCGCTTCCGCATGACCGCCCTGCTGGGCCGGTTCCCGGAACGCCAGCTCTGGGCCGCCTTCATGTTCATCAACGGCCTCCTCAGCATTGGCCTCCTGGCGGGCCTGGCGATGCTGACGAAGACCCCCTTCGTCTTCCCATCCCTGGGGCCCACGGCCTTCCTGTTCTTCTTCACGCCCACCCTGCCCACGGCCAGTCCGCGGCACACGATCTACGGGCACATCATCGGCATCGTCTGCGGCTATGGCGCCCTCTGGCTCATGGGCCTCCAGCACGCGCCGCCGGCCATGGTCATGGGCGTGACGCCCGCGCGCATCGGCGCCGCCGCCCTCTCTCTGGCCGCGACCGGCGCCCTGATGATCCTCTTCAAGGCCGCCCATCCCCCGGCAGGCGCGACCACGCTCATCATCTCCCTGGGCATCATCACCAAGCCCCTGAGCCTCGTCATCATGCTGCTGGCCGTGGTCCTGCTCACCCTCCAGGCCATCGTCATCAACCGCCTCGCAGGCATTGACTACCCGCTCTGGGCCAAGCGGGTGCCCCCGGGCAAGGGCTGACGCGAACGTCTGACACAATCGGGCATGGCCCGATCCGGCACCGATCCTTCCCCGCCCCTGCCCGTGCTGATCCTCGGTGGGGGCGTGGCCGGACTGCTGGCGGCGTGGCACCTGCGGCGGCGCGGTGTGGCCGCCCAGGTCTGGGAGGCTGGGGATGCACCCGGCGGCTGGGTGCGGACCCTGCCCTGGGCGGGCGGCGGGGCCGAACTCGGCCCCCAGAGCCTGGCTTGGCGCCCCGGCGATGCGGCCGACCGCCTGCTCCGCGCCCTGGACCTGCCCTTCGACGAGGTGCCCCGCCGTCCCCGCTGGGCGGCCCTGGACGGACGACTGGTGCCTGTGCCGGCCCACGGCGGGGCCTTCCTGGCCTCGCCCCTCCTGAGCCCCGCCGGACGCCTGCGGATGCTCGCGGGGCTGCTCTGGCCCCGGTCGCCCCGCGAGGGCGAGAACCTCGCCGCCTGGACGCGCCGGCGCTTCGGTGCCGAAGCTGCCGAGCGCCTGCTGCCCCTGGCGGCCCGGGGCCTCTTCGCCACCGACGCCCAGCGCCTGGATGCCGAGGCCCTCCGGCGCCCCCGCGCGCAGCAGGTGCGGCCCCCGGACGGCATGGGCGCCCTGGCCGCCGCCCTGGCACAGAGCGCGGATCTGCGCCTGGGCCTGCGGGCCCGCCGGATCGAGCCCGTGACCGGCGGCTGGCGCGTCTCGGGCGACGGCCACGAGGCCACGGCGGAGCGGGTGATCCTGGCCCTGCCTGCCTTCGAGGCGGCCGGGCTGCTGGCTGACCTGGCACCCAGCGCCTCGGCCACCCTGGGTGAGATCCCCTACGCCTCGGTCGAGACGTGGCACTCACGGCACGCGCCGGGCACGGCCGTGGACGGCGGCCACGGGTTCCTCGTCCACCCCCGGGAGGGCAGCGATCTCCTGGGCTGCACGGTGCTCCACGACGGCATCCCCGGCCTGCGCCTCCGCAGCTTCCTGCCCCTGGGGACGCGGCCCTGGTCCGCCGTGGACGCGGCCCTCCGGCGCTGGATCCCGGATCTGGGAGACGCCTCGGCCTCCCTCCGCCTGGAGGCCCCGCAAGCCCTCGCCGCGCCTCCGCCGGGCCAGGCGGCCCGCCTCGCCCGGATCCTCGGCGCCCTGCCCCCGGGCCTCGACTGGGTGGCCGCCGCGCGGTTCGGCCAGGGGCTCGGATCGCTCATGGCCGGGCTGGAGACGTGGTCCGAGGGGTAGGATCAGGACATGGCCATGAGCTGCGACCACCCCGAACTGCTGCCCCTGGAGGAAGCGCTTCGAAGGCTCTGGGAGGCCCTGCCCGCCCCGGCCGCCGGGGAGGTCCGCGCCGACCGCGATGACCCAGCGGCGGACCGCGCCGCCATGGATGGCGTGGCCCTGCGGGCCGCGGACGGGCGCCGCCCCCGGCGGCTCCTGGGCACCCTCTTCGCCGGCGACGATCCGGCGGCCTTCCGCGTGGAGTCCGGCACCGGCGTGCGCATCATGACCGGCGCCGCCCTGCCGCCGGGGGCCGACGCCATCGTGCCCGTGGAGCAGATCACCGATGCGGATGGGCTTGTCCACGTGCAGGTGGATCCCGACCCCGGCGACCACATCCGCGTCCGCGGGGAACAGGCCCGGGCCGGCGACCTCCTGCAGCCCGCGGGCGCGCCCCTCACGGTCGCAGCCCTGGGCCTGCGCGCCCAGGTGGGCCTGCCCGTGCCCGCCCCGGCGCGCCTGCGGGTGGACGTGGCCTCCACGGGCGACGAACTGGTGCCGGATCCAGAGCCCTGGCAGATCCGCGATTCCAACGGGCCCATGCTGGCTGCGCTTGCTCACACGCTGGGCGCCGAGGTCCACCGCCGCCCCGCCCTGCCCGATGATCCCGAGGCCCTGGCGGCGGCCTTGACGGCCCCGGACGGAGCCCCCATTCTCCTCACCTCCGGCGGCGTGAGCATGGGCGAACACGACCACCTGCCTTCGGTGCTGGCGGGCCTCGGCGCGCGCATCCTGTTCCACCGCATCCGGCTGAAGCCCGGAAAGCCCATGCTGGCGGCCCTTCTGGGCGACCGGCTGGTGCTGGGCCTGCCGGGCAACCCCGTCTCCGCCTACCTCAACGCCCTGCTCTTCCTGCCCGTGGCCCTGGCGCGCCTCCAGGGCCAGCCCCCGCCGGACCCTTGGCGGTCCGGGCGCCTCGCGGCGCGGGTGAAGAACAAGGGCGACCGGCCCCTCCTCCACCCCTGCCGCCGGGAGGACGGCCTCCTGCATCCGCTGCCCTCCAAGGGGTCCGGCGACCTGGTGACCCTGGCCCGGGCCGAGGCCTGCGCCTGGATCGAGCCCGGGGGCCTGGAGGCCGGGGCCGAAACCCGCTGGCTGCCGGTCCTGTAACCGTCACCGCTCCGCCCACTCCGAGGCCAGCAGGCCATAGACGGCGTGGTCCACGAAGCGGCCATCCACCCATTCAGCCTGGCGCAGGGTGCCCTCGTGGCGGAAACCCAGGCGCCGGGGGATGGCCCGGCTGCGACGGTTGCGCACCCCGGCGCGGATCTCGATGCGGTGCAGCCCCAGCTCGCGGAAACCGTGCCGCAGCAGGGCGGACACGGCGGCGGTCATGTGGCCGCGCCCTTCGGCATCCTGAGCCATCCAGTAGCCGATGGCGGCACCGCGATGGGCCTGGGCGATCCAGGTGAAGCCCGCCACGCCGATCAGACGCTCCTTCCACCAGAGCCCGAACGTGAGGCCCACGCCCGCTTTGGCCTGGGCCTGCATCCGCAGGATGTAGGCGCGGGAATCATCCACGGTCCGGGTGTCCTCTACCCAGGGCAGCCAGCGGCGCAGCCGGCCGCGGTTGGCCGCCACCAGTGCGAACAGGGGCTCGGCCTCCGCCAGGCGCAGGGAACGGAGTTCCAGGCCCCGCCCAGCCTTCAGGCAGACCTTCATCCGCGGCCCGCGGGATCGGTCTGCGCCGCAGCCCGCCCCGCGCGCCAGATCCCCTGGAGCTCGTCCAGGAGGGCGCCGAAGCGGTCGAGGTGCATGGCGTTGGGCCCATCGCTGAAGGCCTTCTCCGGGCAGTCGTGCACCTCGAAGAAGAAGCCGTCCACCGCCGTCGCCGCGGCGCGGGCCAGGGTGGGGATCATCTCCCGGGCGCCGCCGGTGCGGTCGCCCAGCGCCCCCGGCTTCTGCACACTGTGGGTGGCGTCGAACACCACCGGACAGCCTGTCTTCCGCAGGTGAGGGAAGGACTGGAAGTCCACCACCAGGTTGCCGTAGCCGAAGCTGGAGCCGCGCTCGGTCACCCAGACGGGACCGTGCTCCGGCACGGAGCGCAGCTTGTCCACGCCGTGTTTCAGATCCCAGGGGGCCAGGAACTGGCCCTTCTTGAGGTTCACCGTGCGGCCCGTGGCGGCGGCGGCCAGCAGCAGGTCGGTCTGGCGGCACAGGAAGGCCGGGATCTGCAGCACGTCCACCGCCAGCGCGGCCAGGGCGCATTGGCTGCTTTCATGGACATCCGTGAGGACGGGGACGCCCCAGCGGCTGCGGACTTCCGCGAGGATGTCCAGGCCCTCGGCCATGCCCGGCCCCCGGTGGCTGGCGCCGCTCGTGCGGTTGGCCTTGTCGAAGCTGGATTTGTAGATGAAGGGGATGCCGCGGGCTTCGGCCAGATCCCGCAGCGCGGCGGCCATGGCGTGGGCGTGCTCCCGGCTTTCGATGACGCAGGGGCCCGCGATCAGGAAGAAGCTCTGGTCGGTGTGGGGGCGGACGAAGTCCATGGACACCTCGGGGCCCCATGGTACCCGGTCCCCGGCGCAGGAACCCCCTTAACGAAGTGTCCGGTCCGGGGGATTATCTTCTCTCACACTGTTGATCCGCATCCCGGGAGGCAGCCATGGTCAAGGCCCTGATGGACGACGACCTCAACCGGCGCCTGGTGGCGCTGCTCCAGGAGGACGGGCGCATGAGCCACGCAGAGCTGGCCGAGCGCCTGGGCGTGAGCCGGCCCACGGTCATTGACCGGGTGAAGCGCCTGGAGGCCGAGGGGGTGCTGTCGGGCTACGCGGCCCGGGTGAGCCCCGCGTCAGTGAACAAGCCCACGGTGGCCTTCGTGGCCGTGCGCTACAAGGACAACAACGAGGCCATCGAGCAGCGGTTCATCAAGGCGCTGGAACAGGAGCCGGACATTCTGGAGGCCCACACCATCGCCGGCGAGGATGCGCTGCTGCTCAAGGTCGTCGCCGACACCCCCGCGGGCATCGCGGAGCGGCTGCGACGCATCCGGGTGCTGGGGCCCCTGGTGAGCACCCGCACGACCATGGTGCTGGAGACCCACTGGGAGAAGTCCGGGCCGAGCCCCTTCCCCGCGGACAATCCCGCCAAGAAACTTCGGAAATAGGCGAGGAGGTTCCATGACCCTGCCCGCCACCACCGCGCTGCTGCTCATTGACCTCCAGCGGGCCTGGGATGATCCCGTCTGGGGCGTCCGCAGCACCCCCGGGGCCGAGGCCAACGTGGCCCGTCTGCTGGCCGCCTTCCGCGCCGCGGGCCGGCCCGTGCTCCATGTCCGCCACGCCTCGGGGAACCCGGCCTCGCCCCTCCACCCCGACCAGCCCGGCCATGCCTTCAAGGCCGAGGCCCAGCCCCTGCCGGGGGAGCCGGTCTTCACCAAATCCGTCCACGCCGCCTTCCTGGGCACCGGCCTGGAGGATCACCTCCGCGCCCACGGCATCACCGGCCTCGTCATCGCCGGCATCACCACCCACCTCTGCGTGTCCAGCACGGCCCGGCTGGGCTCCAATCTAGGCTTCGCCGTCACGGTGGTATCCGATGCCTCCTCCGCCCTGTCCCTGGACGACGGCGAGGGCGGCCTCATCCCGGCCGAAACGGCGCACCGCGTGGCCCTGGCGGAGCTGCGCGGCCAGTTCGCCGAGGTGCGCACCACGGACGCGGTGCTGGGCGACCTCTAAGCCTGGACCCTCCGCGCCAGCAGGGCCGCGCCCATGCCGATGGCGCCCACGCCCAGGAAGGCCAGGGCCCGGAGCGGCGTGTCCGCGGTGGCGAGATCCACCAGCAGGAGCTTGGCGGCGGCGAGGCCCATCCAGGTGTAGCCGGCGATCCGCAGGGCGTTCCCTTCCTCTCCCCCGCGCCGGAGTCCCTGCATCCACTGCCCGGCCCCGGACAGGGCCCAGATCAGCGTGAGGGCGATGGACGGGCCGCGGCTCCAGTCATGGGGGGCCTGCAGCCAGCGCACCAGGCGGGCCGCCTCCAGAGCCAGGGTGAGGTTCGCGGTCACCTGGAGGGCCAGGAAGGACATCAGGCGAAGCCGGCGGTCGCGCAGGGTCGCCAGCAGGGCCCAGGCCCCGGCCGCCAGCAGCCCCTCCACAAACAGGGATCGGATGAAGGGCGCGCCCGGTCCCCAGGGATCGAAGGCGCCATTGAGGCCATGGATCGCCCAGCGCAGCGTGGCCAGCAGGGCCAGACCCAGCGCGAGCCAGCGGAGGCCGCCGGCCGCCTCTCCGGGCGTGCCCGCCACCTCAGCGCGGCGAGCGGCCCAGGCCAGGGTCAGCGCGAACACGCCCCAGAACGGCCCGGCCCAGTGCCAGGCCAGGGCGATCGGCCCGGCCAGCGCGAAAGAGCCGGCGGCCAGGGCCCACAGGCCCAGATCGGCCTGGGGCCCACCCAGGCGGATCCGGGCCGGCCGTACCAGCGCCAGATTCCAGGCTCCCGCCACGAGCACCGGCAGCGCATAGGTTTCCGGTGTCCAGCCCAGGTGCCGCCAGAGCACCCAGCCGTCCAGGGGGGCGAGGATCGAGACCGTGAGCCAGAGCAGAACCGGCGTGCCCGGCCGCTCGGGGGCTCCCGGCAGCCAGGCCAGCGCCCCCGCCAGGACAAGGTGGAGCAGCAGGAGCAGGCCGAGCAGCGGGGCATCCGCCGGGTCCACCCGGGCGCAGGCCAGCGTGAGCAGGAACCAGGTGCCGAGCAGGACGGTCCACCGCGCCCCGTGCCAGGCGGCGCCCGCCGGGGCGCGGTAAGGCACCGCAAGCGTCGCGCCCATGAGCGCTGCCAGATAGATGGCCAGCGCCACCTCGTGGTGTCCGCCCTGGCTGAACACCAGGGGGGCCACCAGGGCCGACATCAGGGCCACGGTCAGGGAGCCCCCGCCTCGGGCCCGGGCGGCCAGGGCGCCGGCTGCCAGGGTGATCGCGGCGACAGCGGCCAGTCCGACTGCGGGATCGAAGAGATGGAACGCGAAGGCGCCCGCCCGGAAGCTGAACTGCAGGGTGCCCAGCCCCGCCAGCAGCAGGGCCACACCCAGGCGCCGGGACGGGCCCAGCACCAGCCGGACCGCGAGGCCCGTCAGCGCACTGCCGGCCAGCAACCCCAGCGCGAACCGGAAGCCTGGGCCCATCCAGCCCTGCTGGATCGCCCAGCGGAAAAAGAACACAGCCCCGGCGAGGAACAGCACAGCCCCAGCCCCTGCGATCCAGACCACCGGAGAGATCGTCCGGGGACGGGCTGCGGGACGGGGCGCCCGGGCCGCCGTCGGAGCCGCGGGCCGGACGCCCTGAACCTGACGCTCCAGCAGCCAGGCCACCTGGGCTTCCAGGCGGGCCACGCGCTCACCCAGATCATCGGGGACCGGAGCGCGCGGGCGGTCCCCTTCGTCCATGTCAGGCCTCGACCCGGTTCCGTCCCGCAGCCTTGGCCTTGTAGAGGCTCTGATCCGCCCGGGCCAGCATGCCCTCGGCCGTGTCCTCGGTCCCGCTCCAGGACGCGAGGCCGATGCTCAAGGTGACGCGGCTGGAATCCGGAAGACCGGGAATGGTTTCGGCCGACACCACCTCGCGCAGGCGCTCGGCCAGGGCCCGGGCGCCTTCCAGCTCCGTCTGGGGGCAGTAGGCCAGGAACTCCTCGCCGCCGATGCGCCCCAGCTGATCCACCTTGCGCAGCCCGAAGGCCATGCGCTGGGCCACCACGCTGAGCACCTGGTCCCCGGTGGCATGGCCGAAGCGGTCGTTCACGGACTTGAAGTGGTCCAGGTCAACCACCATGATGGACAATGGCTGTCCAAATCGTCCGCACTGGTCCAGTTCGACGGTGAGCATGTCCAGGATGTGCCGTCGGTTGTAGAGCCCCGTGAGCGGATCGCGGATGGCCTGGTGGTAGAGACGGAGACGCGAGTCCTCCAGGCTCAGCAGGCGGCCCAATTCTTCCGCCGCGATCTCGAACAGCCGCTCGTATTCCTCGGCGGCGCGCCGTTCCGCCAGGATGCCGACCGCGCCCGCCACGGGATAGCCCGGCGTGGCCGTGGCCAGCACGAGGCTGACCGGATCCCTCAGGCCCCGGCGGCGCTCCTCGGGATCGCTGGCCGGACGCCAGTGGCACTCCGGCGGATCCTCCATGGCCAGGTGTTTGGCCAGGCCCTCCGTGAGGGCGGCGCGGTCCTGGGGACCGACGGACAGGCCATGGACCCCGGAGCACCAGACCCCTTCCTCGCCGAGATAGCCCACGGCCATGGCCCCGGGCAGCACCAGTTCCTGGAGGATCTCGATGAAGCCCTGGATGAGCTTGGCGGTGTCGTGCTCCACGGTGTAGAGGCGGCCGATGGAATCCCGCATGGCGGTTTCGATGAGGCGCTGCTCAAGGGCCTGGGCCAGCTGGCGCTGGATGGCGTCCACCCCGAAATTCTCCTGGGCCAGCCGGGGAACCTGATGCCCCCGGCGGAGGCTCGCGGGTTGCTGGGCCAGCGCCTCGGCCACCTCGACCACATGATCCAAGTCCCGGCCCTTGACCAGGAAGCGGTCGGCCCCGCAGGTCTTGGCCCAGAAGCGGGCCAGCCCGCCGCCCTGGGCCGTGAGCAGCAGCACCGGCAGGTGGCGGGTGGCGCGATCATCCTTCAGCAGGCGGCAGAGCTGGTAGCCGTCGAGCAGGGGCATGACGCAGTCGCTCACCACCACATCCGGGAACTCCGTAGCCAGCACCAGCAGCGCCTCGGCGCCGTTCCGGGCCTCGAGGGTGAGGTGGCCGTGGCGCTGGAACAGGTGGCGGAGCAGGCTCAGCTGGATGGGATTGTCGTCCACCAGGAGCACCTGGAGGGGACGCGGACGCGGGGCGGGAGGCGCATTCATAGGCGAGTCTTATCGTATCTATCGCGCGGCGGCATGAGTTTCCGAACATGAACGAGGGGGGACCGCCTACTCACCTTCGTTTCGCGACGTCCCCCCTCGTGCACCCCCACGTGGTGTTCCGGCCAAGCCGGAACGCCACGTCTGACTTCCCCGTGGGATGCTGGAGGCGGGAGGCACCGGCTCCATGATGACCTGGATTCCGCAAGGAGGGCGCTGACCCATGGAAGGCCCGCTGCTTCAGGCCCTGGCCCGCGCCCGGTGCGGGGCTGGCGCGGATGCCCCGCCTGTGGAATCCGTCTGGGCTTCGGGCCGGGCCCTAGGCCTGCGGTGGGCGGAGCGCGCCCACGGCTCGGGCTGGGTCTTCCTGCTCCAGCCCCAGCCCGAGCTGTGGCTCCTGCCCGTGGACCATCCGGCCTGGGCGCGCCTTCAGGCCGAAGCCGGCCGCGACAGCGCCCGGCTCTGGGGCCCCTGGTTCACCGGCGCCCGCCTCAAGGAAGTGGAAGGCGATCCCCGCGAGCGCTGGCTGGGCCTCATCTTCCAGCGGCGCGCCATCACCGGGCGCTTCGAGACGCTGCGCCTGTCCTTCCAGGCCATTCCCGGCCGGGCGGGCCTGCGGGTGGATGGCCTGGACACCCAGATTCCGCGCCTGGGCCTGGGCACCCCCTTCCCGGCGGCGCCCCCGGAACCCGTGGAGGATCCGCCGCCCCTCCGCCGCTGGCGGGAACGCTGGGGAGAAGGGCTGGAGGCCGCCCTGGCCGGGGCGATCCCGGAGGTGCTGGAGGGCGAGGGCAGCCTCCTGGACCGCCACCGCGCCTGGTCCATGGTCCGGGCCGAACAGCTGGTGCTGGCGCCCGCCCAGGCCGCGGCCGAACGGAAGCTCCAGGCCGAGGCGGCGCGACTCGAGCGCCTGGCTTCGGCCCTGGCCCGGGATCGCGCCCGGCACCTGGAGACCCTGCCCCTCAAGGTCCAGGCTGCGCAGATCTCCGCGGAACTCTATCGCCTGAAGGGTGCCACCCGGGCCGTCGTCCTGCTGGACGGCACCCGGCTCGACCTGCCCATCGGCTTGAGCGCCGAAGCGGCCGCCCAGGCCTGGTTCAGCGCCGCCAAGAAAGCGGAACGCGGCCTGGCGCGGGTGGCGGAGCTGGAGGCCGAACTGGCCCGGGAACGCGCCGCCTGGGCCCGGCGCCGGGAAACGGAAGCGCTTGCGCCGGAGGCCCCGCCCGCGCGACAACCGAAGGCGGCGCGAACCGCGAAGGAGTCCCGGCGCATGGACCAGCAGGCCTCGAAACGCAAGGATGGCAAGGGGGCGGCCTTCCGCAGCGTCCAGGTGGATGGCTTCGAAGTGCTCATCGGCAAGGGCGATGCCGAGAACGATCAGCTCACCTTCAAGGTGGCGGACAACCTGGATCTCTGGCTCCACGTGGCGAACCTGCCAGGCAGCCATGTCGTCATCCGCAATCCCGACAAGCTGAGCGAACTCCCGCGCCACGTCCTCGAGCGGGCCGCCGAACTGGCCGCCTACCACAGCAAGGCGCGTGACGGTGGCAAGGTGGAGGTCCACCTCGCCCGCATTGCCGACATCAGCAAGCCCCGCGGCTTCGCCCCCGGCAAGGTGATCCTGAAAAAGTGGACAGCGATTCGGGTCTATCCCAAGCCGTAGCGGAGGACGGCGGCCTAGCCTACTCGACCTTCACCGCGAAGGGCTTGAAACCGGCCTGCTTCAGGCGCGCGGCGGTCTTGTCCATGGCGGCCCGGTCGCCGGCCCTCGCGAGCCGCACCTTCACTTGCCCCTTTTCCTTCACGGTGGTGGTCGCGAACCCTGCGGCCTTGGCCCGGTCGGCCACGCGTTTGGCCTCGGCGGCATCGGGCGTGGCCACCAGCTGCAATGTCCAGGCGCCAGCCGCCGCCACGGGTGGCGCTGCGGGCGCGGGGGCCGCGGGAGCGGGTACAGGTGCCGGGGCGGGGACCGGCGCACCGGCCCTGGCGGTGCCTTCGAACACCTTCAACTGGTCCACCAGGGGTTCCGGCAGATCCTGCAGATCCTCCTCGGGACCGTGGCTCGCCGGCCGGTGCAGGGCCGCGCTCTGCTTGCCCACCTGCACGCCCAGCACGAAGGCCAGGGTCAGCAGGCCCACGCCCACGCCCGCCACCCAAAGGATGGACTGGCTGCCGATGCTGATCTGATCGCGGGCGTTCATGGCGCTACAGCCTAACGCGATCGAAACGCGCGGCCCACTGGGGACCGGAACTGCCCGGCGCCGTCACCAGCACGCGCGCTCCCGGCTCCAGCAGGGCCGCGGCCAGGAGAGGCCCGCCGGACCCCGCCAGTTCGCCCCAGAGGAGCTTCGGATGACGGGGCTCCGGCCACTCCGGGTGGGCGCGCTGGAGGGCGGCCTCGGTGGGATCGAGGCGGGGCGAACCGCTGCTCCCGCCGATCCACCCATCTGGAACCGCGCCCGCCAGGACATCCTCGGCCGCCCCAGCCAGGGCCTCCGCCCGGCCCGAGGCGGTCGGCGTCCGGCTGCAACGGGAACCGAGCGCGGCCAGGAGGGCGCGCGGACGGGCGCCGCGCGCCTCGGCGGCCACCTGGGTCTCCAGGAGAAAGGCCTGGGCGCCTTCGCCGGGCAGGAAGCCCTCGCCGGAACCAGCCTCGGGGTTGCCGTGCCGGGCCAGCAACCGGGCCCCCCGGCAGGCCTCCAGGAGCATGGGGAAGAGGCCATCGGTGCCGACCACGAGGGCAGCCTCGGCCATGCCCAGGCGCAGCCAGCGCACCGCCTGCTCCAGGGCCACGAAGGTGCCGCATTCCCGTTCGAGACAGGTGGCGCTGGGCCCCTTGAGGCCGAAGGCCAAGGCCAGATGGCCGCTGGCGGCGTTGGCCACGGTGTTGGGAAAGAGCAGAGGCGAGGCGCCCTCGGCCCCCGGGGCGAGGCAGGGCCGCAGGAAGGCTTCCGTGGCCTCGCTGCCGCCCGTGATGGTGCCCACCGCCACGGCCGTGCGATCCCCCAGGGAGCGGGGATCCAGCCCCGCGTCCGCGAAGGCCTGGTGGGCCGCCACCCAGGCGAAGCGGGAGGGACGGTCCAGACGTCGCAGCTGCATGGGCGGAATGATGCCGGCTGGGTTGAAATCCGCGCAGGCGGCGGCCCGCCCCCGTCCCAGCGCCTCTGGAAGCTCCGCAAAAAAGGGGGTTCCCGAGCGCAGACTGGCCCGGGCCGCGGCGATGCCATCCCCGCAGGGCAGCACCAGGCCCAGGCCCGTGACCGCGATGGCCCCGCTCATGCGCCGCTCCAGCGCCGCAGGGCCAGGCAGACGTTGTTGCCGCCGAAGGCGAAGGCATTGACCAGGGCCGCGCGGAGGGCCCGTTCCCGAGCTACCCGGGGCGTGCAATCCAGGTCGCAGAGCGGATCCGGCTCTTCGAGACGCAGGGTGGGGCTCACCACCTGGTCCCGCAGGGCCAATACCGCCAGGGCCGTGCCGAAGGCCCCGGCGGCGCCCAGGGTATGGCCGAACTGGCTCTTGGAGCTGGTGACGGACACCCGGGCCGCGGCAGGGCCGAGGGCCCGGCGGATGGCCCGGCACTCGGCGCCATCGTTGGCCGGGGTGGCGGTGCCATGGGCGCTGACCAGATCCACGTCGGCGGCCTCCAGCCGGCTGATCCGCAGGGCCATGGCCATGGCCCGGGCGGCGCCCTCGCCTTCCGGATGCGGCGCCGTGGCGTGGTGGGCATCCATGCTGGCGCCATAGCCCAGCACCTCTGCGAAGATGACGGCGCCGCGGGCCCGAGCCTGGTCCAGGGGTTCCAGCAGGAACTGGGCGGCACCCTCGCCCAGGTTCAGGCCCGCCCGGTCCCGGCTGAAGGGGCGGCACTTGGCGGCATCCACGGCCTTCAGGCTGGCGAAGCCCGCCCAGGTGGTGAGGCAGAGGCTTTCCGCCCCGCCGGCCAGGGCCAGGTCCAGTTCGCCGGTGGCGAGGCGCTCCCAGGCCTGGCCCAGCGCCAGCAGGCTGGAGGAGCAGGCGTTCATCACCGTGGCCCGCGGGCCGAGGGCCCCAAGCCGGGCCGCCAGGGCATCTGTCACCGTGCAGGGACTCTGGTAGGCCACTTCGGCCGGGGGCCAGCGGCGGCCCGGGAAGCGGCCGGCCAGGTAGGCCTCGGCCACCGGCAGCCCGGAGGTGCCTGCCCCCTGGAACACGCCGATGCGACGGGGATCTCCCGCGGGCCCCGAAGTGCGCAGGGCCTCCTCCAGGGCCGCCAGGGCCATGGCCTCGCCCTGGGTCTGGTGCCGCCCGGATGCCTTCGGAACCTCGGCCGCCATGCAGCTGGGTTCCCGGGGCAGCTCCGGCCGCGTCAGCGGGCGCAGCCCATCCCGGCCCTCCAGCACCGCGGCCCAGGTGGCTTCCCGGTCCGGTTCCAGGGAAGAGACCAGTCCCAGGCCCGTGATGGCCACCCGGCGCGGGAGCCCCAGGCCGCTCACAGGCCCTTCACCAGGAGCGAGGCGGTGCACAGGACCACGGCCTCCCGGAAAACAGCCCCCTCCACCTTCATGAACCCAGCGAAGGCCCCCACGGGCGCCACCTCCAGGCGCAGCCGATCGCCGACCCGGGCGGGGGCCTCGAAGCGCGCTTCTGGAACCCCCGCCAGGAAGAGTTGGCGGCCCTCCAGCGCATCTGCCTCCAGGAAGCCGGCGGCCTGGGCCAGCATCTCGATCAGGAGGAAGCCGGAGGGCGGCGTGCGGCCCGTCACCAGCGTTTCGGCCACCACCCGCACGCCGGGATCCCGCACCAGCACCCGATCCACCAACAGGAAGGGGGGGCGGTGGGGCAGGTGACCGGCAGGGTCTGGCATGGCAGGCGTCAGGGCTTGCGGTGCTCGGCGATGAAGGCCGTGAGGGCCTCGACCGAACGAAAGGCCTTCAGACCGGCGGCCTCATCCTCGATCTTCACGCCGAAGGTCTGCTCGATCCCCAGCACCAGCTCCAGGGCATCTATGGAATCCAGACCCAGCCCGTCCCCGAAGAGGGGGGCCTGGTCCTCGATCTGGTCCGGTGTCATGCCCTCCAGCTTCAGCCGGGCGATGATCAGCTCTTTGACGCGCAGTGTCAGGTCGGTCATGGATGTCCCGGCAGATCCCTGGAAACCCTGATTCTACCGGAACCCCGCACGGCCGGGGCTTGTGATCTAGACACGCCCCGGGAAGCGCCAAAGGCGGCTAAGCTGATCCTTCGCGGATTCCTCCGCCCGAGTGCGCCATGGCCCAAACCGTCCCGCCATTCCTGCCGGTCCTGATCCTCTTCCTGGTCGCCGCCGTCACCGCAGTGGCCATCCTGCTGCTGTCCGGCAAGCTCCTGAACCGCTTCAAGCCGCATAATCCCCAGGCCGCCAAGCTCACCCCGTACGAATGCGGTGTACCGCCCATCCAGACCGGCGCCCGGCACAAGTACTCGGTGAAGTTCTACCTGACCGCCATGCTCTTCATCCTGTTCGACGTGGAAGCCGCATTCCTGCTGCCCTGGGCGGTGAACTACCGGCACGCCCTCTGGACCTTCGGCGCCATGCTGAGCTTCATGGCCACCCTGCTGGTGGGCTTCATCTATGCCTGGGGCAAGGGCGCCTTCGAGTGGGAGCGTTGAGATGTCCGAGATGAACATCAACGACGCGGTGATGACCACCCGCCTCGACGCGGTGGTGAACTGGGGCCGCAAGAACAGCCTCTGGCCCATGCCCTTCGGCACCGCCTGCTGCGCCATCGAATTCATGAGCATGGCCGCGTCCAAGTACGACCTGGCCCGCTTCGGCGCGGAAGCCATGCGCTTCAGCCCCCGGCAGAGCGACATGATGCTGATCCTGGGCACCATCACCAACAAGATGGCGCCGGTGCTCCGCATCATCTACGCCCAGATGGCCGAACCCAAATGGGTGCTCTCCGTGGGCGTCTGCGCCAGTTCCGGCGGCATGTACCGCACCTACGCCACCCTCCAGGGCGTGGACCGCGTGGTGCCCGTGGACGTGTACGTGCCCGGCTGCCCTCCGCGCCCTGAGAGCATGCTCTACGGCGTGATGAAGCTGCAGGAGAAGATCGAGAAGGAATCCCTCTCCATGCGCAAGGACCACATCGCACGGTTCTACGAGAGCCTCGCCCGCCAGGAGGCGCGGCAGGCCGAGCGGGGCCTCACCAGCCAGCAGACCATCCGCGAGATGCTGATGGACGCGGCCGAACAGGGCCAGGGCGCGATCTTCTAGGCGGGGGCGGACCATGGTGATCGAGCAGATTGACGCGCAGCTTCCCGGCGTGATCGCGGACCGGCACGCCTTCCGGGGGGACCAGACCGCCGTGGTGCCGAAAGACCGCTTCCTGGAAGTGGTGGACTTCCTCTATCGCGAAGGTTTCCAGTTCCTGGTGGATGTCACCGCCGTGGACTGGCCTGAGCGGGCCCAGCGGTTCGACGTGGTGTACCACTGGCTCAACCTGGCCAGCCAGGAGCGCCTCCGGATCAAAGTCCCCGTGGCAGATGGCGAGGCCATGCCCAGCCTGGTGAGCCGCTTCAAAACCGCCGACTGGTACGAGCGGGAGGTCTTCGACCTTTTCGGCATCCCCTTCGAGGGCCATCCCAACCTCACGCGGCTGCTCACCTGGGACGATTTCCCGGGCCACGCGCTGCGCAAGGACTTCCCCTTGGACGGAGGCGACGCCTTCTGCATGGAAGGGTGCACCGCCCCCTACAACCGCGGCGAACGGGCCTGAGGACGCGACCATGGATTCCATCGCCCTGACCAAGCAGCAGCTCGACGGCGATCGCATGATCGTCAACATGGGGCCCTCCCACCCCGTCACCCACGGCACCCTGCGCATCGTCCTCGAACTCGAAGGCGAGACCATCGTACGGGCCACGCCGGAAATCGGCTACCTCCACCGCGGCGTGGAGAAGCTGGGCGAGAGCCTCAGCTACCAGCAGTTCATCCCGCTGACCGACCGGCTGAACTACACCTCCAGCCTGATGAACAACGTGGGCTACACCCTGGCGGTGGAGAAGCTGCTGGATGTGAAGCTCCCCCGCCGCGCGGAACTCATCCGGGTGCTGGTGTCCGAACTGGCCCGCATCGGCGACCACATCGTCTGCGTGGGCATCAACGCCGTGGACATCGGCGCCTTCAGCGCGTTCCTCTACCTGTTCAAGCAGCGCGAGACCATCTACGACCTCTTCGAAATGGCTGCCGGCCAGCGGCTCCACACCAGCTTCACCCGTATCGGCGGCCTCATGCGCGACATTCCCGAGGGCTTCGTGCCCCTCACGGAGCGCTTCCTGGTGGAGTGCGAGGCTGCCATTGACGAGCTGGAGCGCCTGCTCACGCGCAATCCCATCTGGCACGACCGCACCAAGGGCGTGGGCGCCATCAGCGCCGAGGACGCCATCAACTGGGGCTACACCGGCCCCTGCCTCCGCGCCGCGGGCGTGCCGCAGGACCTGCGCAAGGCCCAGCCCTACCTCGGCTACGAGACCTATGATTTCGACATCCCCGTGGGCACCACGGGGGACGTCTTCGACCGCTACCTGGTCCGCGTCGAGGAGATGCGCCAGAGCCTGCGCATCATCCGGCAGGTGCTGGACCGCCTGGAACCCGGGCCCATCATCGTGGACGACTACAAGGTGGCCCTGCCGCCCAAGGAGAAGGTCTACACGCGGATGGAAAGCCTCATCCACCACTTCAAGCTCATCATGCACGGCATGGAGATGCCCGTGGGCGAAGTCTACAGCGCCACCGAGGGCGCCAACGGCGAACTGGGCTTCTACATCGTCAGCGACGGCGGGAAGAACCCCTACCGCATCCGGGTCCGCCCCCCCTGCCTGCCCATCTTCAGCAGCTTCGACAGCCAGGTGAACGGGTGCCTTATCGCCGACGCCGTCGCCGTCCTCGGCGCCATGAATGTGATTGCAGGCGAGCTCGACCGCTGAGGTTCCGATCCAGCCGGCGCTTCAGCCTTCGAGTTCCGCCAATTGCTCCCGGTGGTCATCTCGCAGACGCTCCAGCAGGCTGAGGAGTTGGTCGCGCTCCGCCGGGGAGAGGCAGTGGTCCACCCGGGCGGAAAGGGCCTGGTGGCGCGCCCGGAGGCGGGCCTCCAGCGCCTGCCCCTTGGCCGTGAGCTGGACGCGGCTGCCCCGGCGGTCCGCGGGATTCTCGCAGCGCTTGACGAGGCCCCTGGCTTCGAGCCGATTCACGAGGCGCGGCACGTCCGCGAAGCGGAAGATCATGCGGCAGCGGAGGTCCTTCACGAGGTAGCCCTCCCTGGGTCCACCCTTGAGGATGCGCAGGACGTTGAACTGCTGATCTGAGATCTCTTCCCGTTCAAACAGTCCCTTGTCGAACAGCCGGGTCAAGTATTCCCGGCCCAGCAGCAGGGCCAGAGCCACCTCCTGGCCGGGCTCGAAGGACTTGGTGATCTGAAGTTCCTCGCGCAGGTGCATGCCACCGCTCCTCGCCTTCAAGCATGGCACATTTTTTTGAAAAAGGATGTTGCAACTCTTGTTTCCGAGCCTAGACTGTATTCCATGGTGAAACACCTAATCCAAGGAGGCTTCATGCGTCACCCCTTCCGCATCCTCTTCGCGGCCCTCGCACTGGCGGCCCTGCCCGCCACGGCCCAGGACGTCTACAAGATTGATCCCGTCCACAGCGAGATGGCCTTCACCATCCGGCACCTCCTGGCCAAGACCAGCGGCCGTTTCACGAAGTTCTCGGGCGAGATCCACCTGGACAACAAGGACATCACCAAGTCCACGGTGACGGTCACCATTGACGCCGCCAGCATCAACACCGACAGCACCATGCGGGATAACGACCTGCGCAGCCCCAGGTTCTTTGATGTGGCGAAGTACCCCACCCTCACCTTCACCAGCACCGCGGTGAAGGAAGTGGCCAAGGGCAAGCTGGAGATCACCGGCACATTCACGATGCACGGGGTCACGAAGCAGATCACCTTTCCCATCACCAATGAGGGAACCGGCCAGGGGATGCAGCCCGGGAGCGTGGTGGCGGGCTTCATTGACGGCGCCCTGACCCTTGACCGGGATGACTATGGCATCACGACCTATGATGGATTGGTCGGCCGACATGTGGCGATCACCCTGAACGTTGAAGCGGACAAGGTCAGTGGAAAGTGAGGAGGCAGCCATGAGCGAATCCGAACCCAAGATCGCGGCCAAGGTTCCCGCGGTGCTGGATCTGGAACCCGGCACCTACTGGTGGTGCGCCTGCGGCCTGAGCGCCAAGCAGCCCTTCTGCGATGGCGCCCACAAAGGCAGCGGCTTTCATCCCATGAAACTGGAGATCACGGAACCCGGGAAGAAGGCCCTCTGCCAGTGCAAGCACTCGAAGACGGCGCCCTTCTGCGACGGAAGCCACCGCAACCTCTGAGAAGCCCCCAGGAGACTGGCTGTCCTTCTTGGATCGTGATGGGGGGCACGGGGTTTACCCGGGCCCCCCGTCTGCGTTTCGGGCTAAACTGGCCCCTCATGCGAGTGCGCCCATGAACCACCCCCAGCCTCCCGAAACCTCCCCGGAACCCCTCGCACCCGGCCAGCGACTGCCGGAAAGCGAGGTCAAGGAGTTCAGCCCCGAGGCCCTGTCGGAAATCCAGGCCATCATGGCCAAGTACCCCGACAAGATGGCTGCCACCCTGCCGGCCCTGCACATCGCCCAGCGCGAGTTCGGCTTCATCAGTCTCTCAGCCATGAAGGCGGTGGCCAAGGCCATCGGCATTCCCGAAGGCCACGTCTTCGGCGTGGCCACCTTCTACACGATGTACCAGAAGGCCCCCGTGGGTCAGTACCACTTCCAGGTCTGCACGAACATCAGCTGCGCCCTGAAGGGAGCCGCCCAGCTTCTCGAGAAAGTCTGCGAGAAGACCGGCGTGAAACCCGGCCAGGGGCCCAGCCCCGACGGCCTGTGGAGCGTCGAGGAAGTGGAGTGCCTCGCGGGCTGCAGCATGGGCCCCTGCATCCAGGTGAACCACGATGTCTACGATGAGCTGGTGGACGAGCAGAAGCTGATCGAAGTCATGGAAGCCTGCAAACGCGGCGACTACCGCCCCTGGGCGCATTGAAACTTAATAGAGGCCAATCTATGCGGTCAATTTGGGATGAATTGGCTGATCTTGCCAACACCTATAGCAAATGCATAGGAAACGACTCCATTCCCCAAAATCTTTGGATTGGAAGAATCAATAACGAGATGGGTTTAGCCCCTCTGCCAATTGACACATCTTCTACCATAGAGATTCAAGTAGCTATCGTTGGCCTTGAACCAGCAGCCCCTCCCCCTCAGCACAATCAGTATGAAAATAATAAAGAAATTTTATACAACTCTTCCGTACATTGGGCTTCTCTAGGAAATGGCAATCACAACTCGACTCCGTTTTGGAATGGAGTTCGCTTGTTAGCAGAAAAAATTAATTTTTCTTTGCGAAAAGATAATCAAGCTGGAGATATAAATTTTTTATTTATTAATATTTTCCCTTTTTATAACAACAGGAATCAAGATCTAGCTCGATTAACTTGCCATCACTTGAAAAAATTTGCACTTAGGGGTGCAAAAATCATTGCACTTGGAAACATGACACAAAATATTCTACAGGCCAATAATATTAAATTTTTGCAGGCTTACCACCCCTCATCGCCTAATGGTTTCTTTTATAGATCACTCATTTTAATTGATATCTAAAATTTCCACCACAAGGATTTAGAATCTTTATACTCAAGTAGCAAAACACCTCCGGAATGTACATTTACCAAGTTCTTTTGGCATTAATTGCTACTTATCTGGTTTAATGTCAATCAGCTTAGGACTAAAAAATGGTCGCCATCCGAACCAAGCCTGATCCCCAGATCTACACCTTCCCCGGCTTCGGGTCCGAGAAGTTCCCGAACCTGATGCTCCGCGGCGCGGGCGACCTGGACAACTGGCACCTCAAGGTCTACGAGCAGAAGCACGAAGGCTACGTGGCCATGAAGAAGGCCCTCCAGATGGAGCCCGTGGCCGTGACCGATGAGATGAAGGCCTCGGGCCTCCGAGGCCGCGGCGGCGCGGGTTTCCCGGCCGGCCTGAAATGGTCCTTCATGCCCAAGGACTCGCCCGAGCGGACATTCACCCGCTACCTGGTGTGCAACGGTGACGAGGGCGAGCCCGGCACCTTCAAGGACCGCGTCATCCTCGAATACAACCCCCACCAGCTCATCGAAGGCATGATCATCGGCGGCTGGGCCATGCAGTGCCAGCTCGGCTTCGTCTACATCCGGGGCGAGTTCCTCTGGCTCATCGAGAAGCTGGAGGCCGCCATCCAGCAGGCCCGCGACGCCGGTTACCTCGGCAAGAACATCCTGGGCACGGGCTGGGACTACGACATCATCGTCCACCGCGGCGCCGGGGCCTACATCTGCGGCGAGGAGACGGCCCTGCTGAACTCTCTGGAAGGCCGCCGTGGCGAGCCCCGCGTGAAACCGCCCTTCCCGGCCGCCAAGGGCGCCTTCGGCCAGCCCACCACCATCAACAATGTGGAGACCCTGGCCGCCGTACCTCCCATCCTCCGTATGGGCGGCGCCGAATACACCAAGATCGGCTCCCCGAAGAACAGCGGCACCCGCATCTTCGGCGTGAGCGGCCATGTGAAGCGCCCCGGTATCTACGAGCTACCCATGGGCACGCCCCTGAACTTCCTGGTGGAGGAACTGGCGGGCGGCTCCGGCACAGGCCGGAAGATCAAGGCCATCATTCCCGGCGGCTCCAGCTGCCCCATGCTGGACGAGAAGGATTTCGACGTCCCCATGGACTTCGACAACCTGAAGGCCCGGGGCTCCATGGGCGGATCCGGCGGTGTCATCGTCATGGACGAGAGCGTCTGCATCGTGCAGGCCACCCTGCGCCTCATCCGCTTCTACGCCCACGAGAGCTGCGGCCAGTGCACCCCCTGCCGCGAAGGCTGCAACTGGATGGAGATGGTCCTCTACCGCATCGAGCACGGCGAGGGCCGCATGGAGGACCTCGATCTGCTGGCTGGCCTCACCCCGCGCATCGGCCTGCGCACCCTCTGTCCCCTGGGCGATGCCGCCTGCGGCCCCATGGACTCGGCCCTCCAGAAGTTCCGGCACGAGTTCGAACACCACATCACCCACAAGACTTGCTATGCCCAGGGCTCGCGGCTGCTGTCCAAGGCGGGTGCGCACTAGCCTCCGCCGTTCCGAACCCACGAAAACGGGCGCCGCGGCGCCCGTTTTCGTGGTGGAGAAGCGCGCCTCAGCGCCCGAAGGTCATGGTGTAGGTCAGGGGCTTGGGGATCTTCGGACTGGTCACCGTGACAAGCAGGGTGAGCGTCTTGCCGTCGGGGCTGAGGTGGAAGACGTTGGTCCGGTGGCCCTCGTCATTCTGGAAGGTCTGGATGAGCTGGTTCCCCTGCACGTGGGCCGCCACCATGAACTTCTCGCCATCCTCGCGGGTCCAGGGCGCCTCCTGGCCGTTGCCCGGCATGAGGATGGGGTTCCGGTCATCGAGCTTGACGGACACCTGCTGGGGCGTGATGGAGAGGGTGAGCTTCTGGTAGGCCGGATTGACGTTGGAGAGCTTGTAGCGGGCGATGGGGCGGGTGATGAAGTTCATGTCCGCGGTGCAGGCCTGGATGGCGGCATGGATGTCGTCCATCCCGGTGCGGTGCCAGAGACCATCGAGGCTCTGCGCCTGCGCAGACAGGGAGAAGGCCACAAGGGCCGGAAGGACGAGGGACTTCAGCAGTCGCATGGAGGCTCCGTTCGGGATGGGTGGAATCACCATAGCATTGCCTGACGCAGAAAGGGCCCCATCCAGGGCCCTTCCTCCGGGTAGAGGGAACGGCCTCACCCGAGGGTGGCGACCATCACGGCCTTGATGGTGTGCATGCGGTTCTCGGCTTCGTCGAAGACCACGCTGTGGCGGCTGCGGAACACCTCGTCGGTGACTTCGCGGATGTCGTGGCCCTTCTCCTTCATCTCCTTGGCCAGCTTGGTCTCGAAGTCGTGGAAGGCGGGCAGGCAGTGGAGGAACTTCACGTCGGGGTTGCCGGTCTTCTGGATCATCTCCAGGGTGACCTTGAAGGGGGTGAGCAGCTTCACGCGCTCGGGGATCTGATCCTCCTCGCCCATGCTGGCCCACACGTCGGTGTAGATCGCGTCGGCGCCTTTCACGGCGGCGTCCACATCATCCGACACCTCGATCACGGCGCCGGTCTCCGCCCCGGCCCTGCGCGCGGCCTCCAGCACCTTCGGATCCGGCACCAGGGCCTTGGGGCCCAGGGCCACCATGTGCATGCCGGTCTTGGCGGCGCCGTACATCAGGGCGTAGCTCATGTTGTTGCGGATATCACCGCAGAAGACCAGCTTCATCTTGTGGAGCGGTTTGGCGACATGCTCCTCGAGGGTGAGGAAGTCCGCCAGGATCTGCGTCGGGTGGTCCGTGTCGGTCAGGCCGTTCCACACGGGCACGCCGCTGTGCTTCGCCAGGGCCTCGACGATCTCCTGCTTGTAGCCCCGGTATTCGATGCCATCGTAGAAGCGGCCCAGCACCTTGGCGCTGTCCTCGATGGATTCCTTCTTGCCCACCTGGGAGCTGGCGGAATCCAGGAAGGTGACGTGGGCGCCCTCTTCGAGCGCGCCGACTTCGAAGGCGCAGCGGGTGCGGGTGCTGGTCTTCTCGAAGAGCAGCACGATGTTCTTGCCCTTGAGCAGGTCGTTAAATACCCCCATGCGCTTCTTGGCCTTCAGATCCCGGGACAGGTCCAGGAGGTAGCGCACCTCCAGCGGGGTGAAGTCCATCAGGGTGAGAAAACTGCGACCCTTGAGGTTGACGGCCATGGAAGCCTCCCGATCTCGATGAAACCTCAGAGTATGCCCAGCTCATAAATCCAGGGAGCTGAAAGAGGCCCCCGTAGCAGGGGTTTGACAGTCTGTCAGCAAGGGTTCGTCAGAGGGCAAGGCCAAGCAGAGGAGGCTGTAGCTGAACCGGCTCATTCCGAGTCGAACCTATCCAATCCTTCAGGCCGCTTTCATCTATCACGAACATCGGAATCGGCAGGCGGATGAGTGCTTTAGGCTCGACCTTGATGGCGCCTCCCCCATAGCTCTTCCCCACCTGGATGAGCCCCTGCAATGTGGCAGGGTGGTTGAGCGCTTTCCAAAGGCAGTCGAGGAAGGCCGGATCCCGGTGCCTTGGGTACAGGCATAGAAACCCCGTGAGAGGAACCACGCCTACCTCGTTCCTGATAAATCGGGTGTGCCGACGGCCCAGGTAAGAGAAGAGAAAGGGGGGCGGGGTCCGAGACTCCATCTTGTACCAGGGATTGCGCATGGAGATGAGAGCGCGCGATGGAAGTCCCTGTGCTTCCCCCTCTTTTAAGTAGTCCTGAACGGTCTTCGGGAAGAGATATTGCTCTCGTCCATCTAGGGCAAGCAAGTACGTCGGTACTCCAGCCGCTTCTAGAGCTTCAAGGTCGGTGGAGCGTACAGCCTCTGACTTCACATCCCGCGTCTTCCCAACGGCCCGAACCAGGAGGTCATCGGGGATTCCCAAGGCTTGTGCCCTGCCATGGGTCATAAAGAAAAAGTCATTTGCGCCTGTGGCGATACCACGAAGCGTGGTGGCAAAATGAGAGAGGGGAATAACCTCCTCCTGGTCGGCCCTGGGAGCCCTCCCAACACCTCGCTCCACGGCCTCGACGAGGGGGAGGCTTACCACCTCGAAAGATTCGAGGCCGACGAGGGGAAGCCCCTGCTCAACCCACTGGTCGAAAGCCGCGGTTCCTGGTTCCAGACAAGTAGCCTGAAGCATGGACTCCGTCGGGGGGAGGTTCGAGATGAGCAAGACCAGGGGGTTCGTGTCTACACCAGGAAATGGCGTAGCTGCTGGGGCGAACCGCACCACGGCGTGGATCCGGTAGGTTCTGTTGATCCATTGCCAGAGGGTGCGTGCGAATACGCCTTCTGCGACATCCGAAGGAACGATGAATGCCAACTGTTGGCCCGGATGGAGCAGGCTGAGGGCGTGGATCAGGAAAAAGACATGCAGCCCGGCGCGGCCATCGATGCGAAGTCCGGCTTGGGCCGCCAGGATCCGCAACCGGGCTTTATCTTCAGAAGACAGACGATGATGGCGCACATAGGGCGGGTTGGACACAATCCCCATGGGTTTTGGAAGAGTGGAGACCGTGAGGAAATCCACCGGTTCCACCCCCGCCAATTGAGCTTCCGTCAGCCCATTCTCCCTGGCTTCAGCGAGTGGCCCTGCGTGCGGCTCACACCCGAGGTAAGCCCTCCCGAGATCGAGATCGGGCCGGAGGCCGTGAAGGCCATTCCCGAAAGCAGCGGCTCCCACACCAGCATCGTAGATTGAATCGCCTCGGTTCAGGGCAAAGCGCACCATGGGCCGAGCAACCCAGGAGGGCGTCCAGAATTGGCCTTTGTCGCGGAGCCGCTCCCTGGCCTGCCACCTCGGGTTTTGTTCCTTCTGCATGGTGCGGATCCCGTCATCAACTTGGCTGATCGTCTATGGGCATCTGAACTGCCTGGTCATAGTTTCATCCATACACTCGAGTGGCCAGGGTGATTTTTGAGCAAAAGTGACCTGAAGAAATCATTGGGCATCCGCATCCGATCCATTCGATCGGATCAAGGCTTGACGCAAGAGGAGCTTGCCCACAATTCAGGGCTCCACGTCACCTATCTATCCATGATCGAGCACGGGAAGCGGAACCCGTCGCTGCAGGTCCTCCAAGGTGTAGCCAAGGGCTTGAAGATCTCCCTCTCAACGTTGCTCGAAGGGCTATGACATGGCCAAGGGCAAGGGCAGAGGCCTTGATTTCGAGCATCGTTTTCGAACCAGCCGATGGGCAGAGGATCTTCTTCAGGATGCGCTGAACAGATCCGGCAGGTTCCTCTGTTTCAAGCTGGGGCTATCCCAGGTTGCCGTGGATAACCGGCCCGATCCGGGAGATGCCACATTCAAGGAGCCCGATTTGGTGATCTTCCATCCCCAGGATCTCACCGGGGAGGAGCGCCAGTGGCTTGAGCAGACCGACCTGACCCAGATGCTCCCAAGGAATTTATTGGGAGACCCGTTTGTTCGTGTATTGCTGGCCAAGGCCCGGTGCGCCATCGAGGTGGAATTCTCCCCTTACAAGGCCTCAGAAATGAAGGATCGCGCCTGGATCCCCAAACATCCTGACGACCTTCTCAGGCGACCCCGCAAGCACGCCAACCCACCAACAGCACCCAACATCTGGGTGAAGCTGGAAGATCTGCCCAGGCTTCGGGCATGGGAACGCGCCTTCAACATCCCCATTATCGTGGCCCATCTGTTCGATCAGGAAGCTTTCGCAGTGCCGTTGGCGACCTTGATTCATCTGGAAGCCCATTGGCCCGACAGTGCCGAAGAGGCGGTACACCTTCAGCTGACAACTGGAATTTTCAGGAAGATTCAATCCTACGACCGAGTGGATGCACAGGGGGCTGGGGAGACCAAGGTTGTATTCGTGGTCAGTCCTGCCGCAGCCCAGCTGGTGGGCACCTTGACTGGCGTGGCGGTGACTGCCCAGATCGGCTTGAGTTCGTCTAAGAAATACGTGGCCCATGTGCTGTTCCAAGGCGGAACCCTGACCTTTTCAGATACCTTCCTGGATTTCCTGTCGGCCCGACACGCGCTAGATTCAAAACCTTTGACCCCTTGAGGGTTTCAACCAGGCTGGTCCAGGCGAGTCGGTATCCGGAGGGCATCCACCGGCAGCAGTTGTTGGTCACGGCCTTGCGGCTCCATCGCGTCGGGAACAGGAAGCATCTGGCACCCTCCATCCGGCCGCCCACCTTCTCTCTGGCATCCAGAAGGAATGGACGTATAGTCATGCCCACCGATTCCATCCGTTCCTGTACGTGTGCTGGGTCGGCAGGAGGCATGCATGCGGTCCCTGAAGCAGCTGATTGACGGCAAGAAATCCCTGGTGGCCGTGGGGCCGGGCGACTCGGTGTACCAGGCCCTGACGCTGCTCTCCCAGTACGACATCGGCGCGCTGGTGGTGCTGGACCAGGGGAAGCTGGTGGGCATCTTCTCCGAACGGGACTATGCCCGGAAGATCATCCTCAAGGGCAAGGCTTCGAAGGACACGCTCGTCCGGGAGATCATGAGCGACAAGGTGAGCTGCGTCACCCTGGATCAGACGGTGCCTCAGTGCATGGCCCTGATGACCGACAAGCGTGTCCGGCACCTGCCGGTGCTGGATGGTCAGGATCGCGTCCTTGGCATCCTGTCCATCGGTGATCTGGTGAAGGAGACCATCGCCGACCAGCAGTTCACCATCGAGCAGCTGGTGACCTACATCCAGAACTGAGCCAGCTCAGAGCCCATCGGCGATGAGCACCGCGGGCGTGAAGGGCAGATCCTTCGCTTCCGCCGGGGTCTTCATGCCCCAGAGGGCGAGGCGGTCCGCATAGGGGGCCCAGAGTTTCGGATTGGCCTGCACGGCCTTGAGGGGCGGGTGGAACCAGAGGGCCGTGGGCAGGTCGGCCAGCTCCTCCGCCGTGAGGTCCATCGCCTCGTCCATCTCCCAGAGGAACCCGCAGCGCGCGGCTTCGCAGGCGGCCCAGAGCTGGAGCACCTCGCTGGGCTCGAAGCTGCTGAAGAGCACGCGATCCAGGGCTTCGGCGGCCTCCACGGCGGCCAGGGCCTGCTGCCAGCCGGGCTCGCCCTTCAGCTCCACGTTGATCAGCTTCGCGGGCAGGTCCAGCACGTCCGCCAGGCGCGGCAGTAGCTCACCGTTCTTCAGGAGCGGCAGCTCGGCGGCCTTCATCTTCCGCAGGATCCCAGTGCCCTGCGCCGTGCGCCCGAGGTCGTCGTCGTGCAGCACCGCGCACACGCCATCGCGGGTGGGCTGCACATCCAGCTCGAAGCCATCCATCCCCGCCGCCAGCGCGGCGCGGAAGGCCTCCATCGAGTTCTCCAGGTGCGCTGAGGACAGGCCCCGGTGGCCGAGCAGCAGGGAACGGGAAGTGGGCATGATGGTTCCTTTCAATCCTGGCGGTAACCCGCGAAGCGGTCGGTCGCGGCCACGAGCGCCCGGGAGACGCCGGGCTCGGTGGCGCTGTGGCCCGCGTCGGGGACGATGACGAGGTCGGCTTCGGGCCAGGCCTGGGAGAGCGCCCAGGCGCTTTCGATGGGACAGACCATGTCGTATCTTCCCTGGATGATGGCCCCGGGCAGACCCTTCAGCCGGTGCGCATCGCGCAGAAGCTGGGCCTCCTCCAGCCAGCCCTGATTCAGGAAGTAGTGGCACTCGATGCGCGCGAAGGCCAGCGTGGTGTCGTCCTGGCCATAGGTGGCGATGAAATCGGCATCGGGCAGCAGCTTGCTGCTCGCGCCTTCCCAGAGGCTCCAGGCCCGGGCGGCGGGCAGGTTCACGGCCGGATCCTCGCTCAGCAGCCGCTTCGCGTAGGCCCGCAGGAAATCCCCGCGTTCGACCTCGGGGATGGCGTCGCGGTAGGGCTCCCAGGCGTCGGGGAAGACCCGGCTGGCGCCTTCCTGGTAGAGCCAATCCACCTCGCGCTGGCGAAGGAGGAACACGCCGCGCAGGATCAGCTCCGTTACCCGCTCCCGGTGCGCCTCCGCGTAGGCGAGGCCCAGGGTCGCACCCCAGGAGCCGCCGAACACCATCCAGCGCGCAATTCCCAGGTGTTCGCGGATGCGCTCGATGTCGCCCACCAGATCCCAGGTGGTGTTCTCGCGCACCTCGGCATAGGGCGTGCTCTGGCCACAGCCGCGCTGGTCGAACAGCACGATGCGATATACCTCCGGATCGAAGAAGCGCCGGTGTTTGGCGCTGGTGCCGCCCCCGGGCCCGCCGTGGAGGAAGACCACGGGCTTGCCCTGCGGGTTGCCGCTCTCCTCCACATAGACCTCGTGCAGCCCCGACACCTTCAGACGGTGGGTCGCAAACGGTTCCAGGGCCGGGTAGAGCCAGCTGACGGGATCCTTGCGAAGGGTCATGCGGGAACCTCCTACACGATAAAGAGGGCGGCGGCGCCGGCCAGGGCGAGCGCCGTGCCCAGGATGGCATGGACACCCACTTTCTCCTTGAACCCGAAGTGGGCCACGGGCAACAGCAGCACGGGCGACAGCGACATCAGGGTGGCCGCCACGCCCATGGGGGCCTTGGCGATGGCGACGAGGGAGAGGATCACGCCCAGCACGGGGCCCGTGGCCGCTCCGAGGAGGATGAGGCCGGAGGCGCGGCGATCCTTCAGTCCGGCCAGGGTGCTGGGGATCCGGCGCCGCAGGCCGAAATAGATCAGCAGGGCGGCCAGTCCTGCGCTCACGCGCACGAGGTTGGCGGAGAAGGGCGAGTAGCCGCCCGCCAATCCGTAGAGGCTGAAGAGCAGCCCCACCGCCTGGCCCAGCGCCCCGCCGATGCCCAGCCACACGCCCCGCCAGCGGTGCGGATGGACCTCGCGATCGCCCTCGCCCCAGACCACCCACGCGATGCCCGCCAGGGTCACCCCCATGGCCAGCAGCCGGGGCAGGCTCAGGCTCTGCTTCAGCCAAATCCAGGCCAGCAGCACGCTGAAGACCGGCGACAGCGTCATCAGCAGCATGGCAAGGCGGGCGCCGACGAGCAGGAAGGCCTCGAACAGCACCGCATCGCCCAGGGCGAAGCCGATGAACCCGGACAGCGACAGCCAGCCCAGGCGGGCCGCGCCCGCATGCACCGGAAAGAGGCTGCCGTAGAAAACCAGATGCGCCGCGGCCAGCATCACCCACGCCATGAGCAGGCGCAACAGGTTCACGGAGGCCGATCCCACCCGGCGCCCCGCCAGGGTGAAGCACACGCTGTTCAGCGCCCAGGAAACGGATGTCAGAAGGGCGGCGGTTTCGCCGACGTAGGGCATGGCAGGCTCCGGCCCAACCATCTTGTCACGAGGCTAGACGAACAGTTCCAGGATGCCGTTGCTGACGAGCATGCCGCGGGAGGTGAGGCACACGCGGTCCCCGTCCCAGTGGACGAGGCCCGCCTCGGCCAGGGCCCGGAGCCGGGCCTCCCAGGCGTCCACCAGGGGCACCCGATTCGCGGCGGCGGCGCGGCGGCGGAGCTCCGCCCAGTCCACGCCCCGGTTCAGGCGCAGGCCCAGGAGCGGGATCTCGGAGAGCGACTCGATGGCATCGAGTTCCTGGATCTCCGGCGTGCCCCGGTCCTCGATCCAGGCCAGGATGACGGCGGATTCCGTCCACCGGAGGTCGCCCAGTTGGGAGGCGGCGCTCGGCCCCAGGCCCAGGTAGGGCCGCCGTTCCCAGTAGCGCGAATTGTGGCGGGACTCCGCACCGGGACGGGCGTAGTTGCTGATCTCGTAGGGCGGCAGGCCGAGGCGGGGCAGTTCGGCCTGGAGGGCCTCGAACACATCGGCCACTTCGTCCTCCGTGGGCAGGGCAAGCCGGCCCGCCTCCACCTCCGCCTTGAGTGGACAGCTTTTGTCAAGATCCAGCAGGTAGATGCTCAGATGTTCGAGGCCGGTCCCGGCGAGGGTGCGGGCGTCCTCCACGACCTTGGCCAGCGATTGCCCGGGAATGCCCACCATGAGATCCGCGCTGCGCCGCCGGAAGCCGGCCCGCTCGGCCAGGGCCAGCGCGTCGAGCGCCTGGGCCGCGCCATGGATGCGCCCCAGCCGGGCCAGCAGCCCGTCGTCCAGGGCCTGCACCCCGAGGCTGATGCGGTCCCAGCCCAGTTCCCGGGCCGCCTGCAGCCAGTCCAGACCAACAGTGCCGGGATTCGCCTCCAGGGTGGCCTCGGCGAGGGGACGGAGATCGAAGGCCGCCCGGAGATCAGCCGTGAGAGCAGCCAGCTCCTGACGCGTGAGCAGGGAAGGCGTGCCGCCCCCGAGGTAGAGGGTATCCACGGCGGGGTGCCCCAGGGCCTCGCCCCAGGCCCGGATCTCGCGGCGCAGGCGGGCCACGGTGGCGGACTGGAGCGCCCGGTCGCGGGTGGTGGTGAAGGAGCAGTAGGTGCAGCGGTCCAGGCAGAAGGGGATGTGCAGGTAGAGGCCGATCGGCTCCCGCTGGGCGGCCGCGCGCAGGTGGTCAGCATGGCGGCCGAGGGGCCCTGCACGGTCAGGGATCAATCACCACCCGTTTCACATCGCGCCGGAGGGCGGCCACTTCCGCGGGGAAGCGCCAGGGCGGCTGCAGCGCATGGGCGGCGTCTTCCACCGCCTGGTAGCGGTGCAGAAGGAGGGCCTCGTTCGCGGGGCTAAGATCCCGGCCGCCGAGATGCAGTTCCAGCAGTTCGAGATTCTGGCGAAGGCGCCGGGCCTGCGGCTGGTAGAGGAACGTGGCCAGGAGCACCTGTCCGAAGGCCAGGCCCAGCAGGAGAAAGGCGCCGAGGATGGGCACGCGGAGCGCCAGGGCCTGGCCCAGGGCCAGCCACCAGCCCAGCAGCCCCAGGAGGGCCACGGCCAGCACGGGCAGGATGGGGCGGGCCCACAGGCCGCCATTCCACAGGCAGTCATCCACCAGAGAATCGGCGACTGCCTTGAGGATGCGTGTATCGTCCCGGCTCCGGGCCACGGCGAGCCGCTGATCCACGGCCTCCCAGGCCGCCCGCTGGACGGGGCTGAGGCCCGCCTCCCGCTGGTGGAGCGGGCGGCCGTGGCGTGGCTCCGATGGCCCCATGCGCCCGGGTTCCAGCGCCGGTGGAGGCGGCGCCTCGGCCACGGCCGCACCCGGGGGGGGCGGTGTATCGGTGACGTGGGGCTGCCCCTGGGCATCGCGCCAGTGGTACATGGGCCGTGGCTGCACCAGCAGCGCCAGGGCGAACAGGCCCGCGCCCAGGCTCATGGCCACGGCTCAGAAGGCGGCATCCAGGGCCTCGCACCAGAAGTGGTAGACCATCTGGTGCACTTCCTGGATGCGTGCCGTGACCGTGGAGGGCACCACCAGGGCATCGTCCACCTGGTCCTTCAACTTGCCTCCATCGCGGCCGAGGAGGCCCAGGGTGTGCAGGCCCAGGCCCTTCGCGGCCTCCACGGCCCGAAGCACATTCGGGCTGTTGCCGGAGGTGGAGATGCCGATCAGCAGATCCCCCGGGCGGCCGAGGGCCTCCACCTGCCGGGAGAAGATCTGGTCGAAGCCGTAGTCGTTGCCGATGGCGGTGAGGGCGGAGGTGTCCGTGGTGAGGGCGATGCCGGCCAGGGCCCGGCGCTCCTTGAGGTAGCGCCCGCTCAGCTCGGCGGCCAGGTGCTGGGCGTCGGCGGCGCTGCCGCCGTTCCCGCAGACGAGGATGCGGCAGCCGCGCCGCAGCCGTTCGGCCATGTCGTCCGCCTGGCGGAGGATGTGCCCCACTTCCGCCTCGAAGAAGGCTTGTTTGAGGACGATGGAAGCCTGGACCTGCGCGAGGAGGGTCTGTCGCATGGCTGGGATTGTGACAGGAAATGCGGTCCACATTTCTGGGCAAGGCTGGCAGACTGCGGGAGTACCTGCCCAATACGAGGCCCGCCCCATGGAGTGGTTCGCCGCCAAGCATGCCCTTCTGGCCCACCTGCCGGTGGCGGCCGGACTTCTGCTGCCCCTGGCCCTGGTGGCCGCTCTGCGGCCCGGGCGGGGCATCCGGCCCTGGTGGACCGCCTGCCGCTACCTCGGCTGGGCGGGCCTGCTGGGCCTGCTGACCTCCCTGTTCAGCGGCTGGGCCCTGGCCCGCGCCCAGGGATACCTCATCCCCGGCCATTGGCTGCCGCAGGGTGCCACCCCGGATCTGCAGCGGCACCTCCTCTACTCCGCGGCGGCCCTGCCAGTGGCCGTGGCCGGCCTGTGGGCCATGCATCGCCCGCGCAAAGAACACCAGGGGCTGGGCGTCCTGCCGCTCTTCCTGGGGCTGATCTGGGCCTCGCTCGTCCTGATGGCCGGCTGGACCGGCGAACAGCTGGCACACCCGGGCCCGGGCCTCGCCCGCCTGCCCCTCCCTCAGCCCGCGCCGGCCGCCCCCGTCCCGTCCCGTCCCGTGCCGCCCCCGGTGAATCCCGAAGCGGCTCTCCCCATCCGCGCCCTGGACTATGCGGCCCTCCAGCCCATCGGGACCGAACTCATGAAATCGCAGGCTCATGGCGGGCGCTGGATCCGCCTGTGGGCGGACGATGCCGCCGCGGCGGCCTACCGCACGGGGAGTCCCCTGCCCGAGGGCTCCCTCGTGGTCATGAGCAGCGTGGAGGACCGCTGGGGGCGCCCCGGACCGGACCCAGGCCCCCTCTATGCCCTGGAGATGAAGGGCGGGCAACCCCGGCTCACCTTCTACTGGCCGCGGGTGCCCGCAGCCCGCCTCGCCGAGACGGGGGGACAGGCGCGCGTCTACTGGCGCAGCCCGGATCCTCACCTGGACGCCTGTCTGGCCTGTCACGCCGGTGGTCTGCTGACCGATCCGATGACCCGCAGCCGGTGGAAGAGCCCATCCCAGCCGAAGGGCGCCGTGCCCCCGGCTCCGAAACCTTCCACGCCGCCGGCAGGGACCGGCAAGAAGCCAAGCGGGGTCGCGCCTGGAACGGCCCCTTCCCCGGGCCCCGCGATGCCTAATCAATGACGAATTTGCCGGTATCAATGATGGTGATCTCGGTACCATCCCGCGCTTCGGCCAAATCCAGGTTGAAAAGCCAAGGCAACCGGTGATGGACGGTGATGAACGGTGATGAAACGATCATCAGCACGCATGCTTCGATGGCGTGGATCGGCAGTATCAGCCTGGGTCTGCCATGGAGCCCATGTGCAGGTTGCAGCAGCCAGAGGCAAGGTCAAGCAGCTCTTAGTCGGGTAGGCCGGGGTGGTTGCCCACCTCGGCCCCCCTCGGATCCGGGCGTGCGGGACTACCGCACCCGGCTCTTCGCATCACGGGTTCGCTGCGTGGTTCAGGAGTGATCGGTAGGTGATGGGTTTGGGCAAAGGATATCGCTCAAGGATGCGATTCATCTTGCCCCAGTTGACCTTCGCCCGCTGGGACCTCCGGTCCAGCCATTTCCTCCAGAGCCTCGTCACCCGATAGTGAAAGTTGCCCAGCGACTTCGAGTTTCCGGTGATCCCGTAATACTGGAAGTGCCCGCGCAGTTTCTGCCATAAGGCCCGCTGTTGCTCCTTCAGTGGCCGGTGCCGATTCCTGCTCATCCATTCGCCTATTCGCTTGATTGCTCGGCTGAATCGGCTCTTGGCGGTCTTTCGTTTTACCACCCATCTCCCATTCTTCGAGGTTCCCCAGTAATGGGTGAACCCCAGGAAGTCGAAGTGCCCCGGTCGCCTGTCCGGCGGGTCCTTTGGGCCTCGTGGCTTGCTGAATTGCACAAGTCTTGTCTTCTCCGGGTGGAGTGTAAGACCGTACTTCTCAAACCGCTTGGGCAACACTGCATGCACCCTTCTGGCATCCACCTCCAGTTCGAAGCCCATGATGAAATCGTCCGCATACCGAACGAGGAAGGCCCGGCCTTGCAGCCGTGACTTTACCTCCCTCTCGAACCACACATCGAGAACCTCGTGCAGGTAGATATTCGCCAACAGAGGTGAAATGACGCCACCCTGCGGGGTTCCGGTCTCGGGATGTGTGATGCACCCCTTGTCCAGGACTCCCGCTTTCAGCCACTTCCCGATCAGGCGTTTGATCACCCCATCTTGCATCCGTTTGGCCAGGATTTCTCGGAGATGCGCATGATCCAGCTTGTCGAAATATTGCCGGATGTCCGCGTCCAGAACCCACCCCCCATTCATACCCATCAACTGCTATCCGTCGTTGTTTCGTCGAGACGCTTGTGGGATCTGATGCTCCCATCGTCTTTCCCTCCGACAGTTCCGTGATCCGGCAGCCCCTTCGCTCCGACGGGTCCCTACGGACTGGTTCCCCGCCTTCCTCGCTACTACTGGCTGCTCCGACTTCCCGATGCCCCTCCCGCCGCGCTTCGTTGCCTTCGTTTGGCGGTACCACCCAAGTGCCCGTTGTTCGTCTCTCCCATGGGCGTCGGCACGCCACCCAGAGCCAGGGTTCTTTGGTTCGTGGCTTCCCCAACCACGCTGTGTCGATGGAGACACCTGGATCTCCCAGGTTCCTGTGGAACCCCTATGCCCACATGCCCTGCTCTTTGACCCCGACGGAACCCTTGGGCCTAGCCCTTACGACCCGCAGGTGCTGCCTTCCGGACAGTGAACGCCGTCGGCTTCCGTACTCAGATGCTTTCGGGGCTCGATCACACGGCCTATGGGCCCCCTGTCTACGCTTCGCAGAGTCGGTCGCCCTTCCCTACGCAAGACTCGGTTCCGGCTGCTGGCCTGCTTTGCCGGGCGGGCACTTTGACCCGCTGGGTCCCCTTACGAGGTTTCCGTTTGACTATGTCATCCTTCCTCCCCGCCCAGGCTTGGCCTGGCGCACTCACCGTTCATCACCGGCAACAGGCCGTTTGCCGTTCTCTGCGTCTTCTGTGCGCCTCTGCGTGCGCTGTGTTCCCGCTCGTTGCCCCTGGAAGCAAAGCTCACGACCTCGGGACTACTCGGCCTCGACCAGGACTTCCCGGGGCTTGCCGGCGCCGCGGTCGGGGCCGACGATGCCTTCCTCTTCCATGCGGTCAATGAGCCGGGCAGCGCGGCCGTAGCCGAGGTTGAGCTTGCGCTGAAGGAGGCTGGTACTTGCTTTCCGCTCGCGCCGCACCACGGCGAGGGCCCGCACGTAGATGTCATCCACGCCGCCCGCATCGTCTTCGTCGAGCAGGGCCGCTTCCTCCTCGGTCTCCATGGCGCTGATGAGGGCCTGGTTGTAGTCCGGCCGGCCCCGTTCCCGCAGCCAGGTGACGAGGCGCAGGGTCTCCTCCTCCGTGAGGAAGGGCGCGTGGATGCGCTTCGGATGGCTGGCACCATTGGGTAGGAAGAGGGCATCGCCCGCGCCCAGCAGTTGTTCGCCGCCGCCGGCATCGAGGATGGTGCGGCTGTCAATCTTGGTGCGCACCCGGTAGCTGAGGCGGCTGGGCAGGTTGGCCTTGATGACGCCCGTGACCACATCCACGCTGGGGCGCTGGGTGGCGAGGATGAGGTGGATGCCCACGGCGCGCGCCTTCTGGGCGATGCGGGCGATGCTGTCCTCCACCTCGCTGCGGGCCACCATCATCAGATCGGCCAACTCGTCAATGACCACCAGCACGTGGGGCAGCGCCTCCAGGGAAGCGGGGCGGTCGGGCCAGCGGGGATTCGGCGTGCGTTCGGAAAGGTCGAGATGGCCGCCGGCCTCGGCGACCTTGACGTTGAAGCTCTTGAGGTCGCGCACGGAGAGCAGGGCCAGCCGCCGGTAGCGGTCCTCCATCTGGGCCACCACCCACTTGAGGACGCGGCCAGCCTCCTTCATGTCCGTCACCACCGGGGCCCACAGGTGCGGGATGTCCTCGTAGACGCCCAGTTCCACCATCTTGGGATCCACCAGGATGAGCTTCACCTCGTCGGGCAGGGCGCGCACGAGGATGGAACAGATCATGGCGTTCACGCCCACGCTCTTGCCGCTGCCGGTGCTGCCGCCGATGAGCAGGTGCGGCATCTTGTTCAGGTCGGCCACCACGGGATTCCCGGCGATGTCCTTGCCCAGGGCCAGCTGGAGCAGGCCGCCCGCGTTGCGGAAAGCAGGGCTGTCAATGACCTCGCGGAAGGTGATGATCTCCCGCACGGGGTTGGGCACCTCGATGCCCACGAGGTTCTTGCCGGGAATGCGGTCCATGCGCACCGCCTCGGCCTGGAGGGCCAGGGCCAGATCCTCCTCCATGCCCAGGATGCGCGACAGCGGGATGCCAGCGTCGGGCTGGAACTCGAAGACGGTGACCACCGGTCCCGGCTGCATCCCGGTGACGGCGCCCTTGATCTTGAATTCGGACAGTTTCTGTCCAATGTGATCCTTGATATTCTCCAGCAGGGCCGGATCCACGCGGGCGTGCTGGCCGGGCGGATCGAAGAGGCGGCGCGGCGGCAGCGTCTCCCGTTCCGCCAGGGTGGGCTTGGGCGGCTCCGGCGGAGGCGGCGCGGGGAGCGGCCGGGCGGGCGTGGGCTCCGTCAAGGGCAGCGGCGGTTGTACGATCTCCCGGCCGAAGCGATCCCGCGCCACCCGGGCCTGCGCCACAGTGGGTTTCGGTGGTGGAGGCGGGGGCGCCTGGGCGAGCAGGCGGGCCCGGTAGGGGCCCTCGGTTGGACGCAGCACAGGTGTGGGCGGCTGGGCCTCGAGCACGGGACCGGTGGCGTCCAGCCGGAGGGACTGGATGGGGGGCAGGAGATCCTCGGCCCGCAGGAGCGGCTGTTTCTTCCGCAGGTCGGCGGTCTCCAGTTCGGCCCGGAGCAGCGACTCACGCTGGTCTTCCAGGCCCTGCTGGCGCGCGGCCAAGACCTGGAGATCCCGGGCATCGCCGGCATCAAGCTCGGGCTGCTCCCCACTGCGGTTCCGCAGGAAGGGGCGCTGGATCATGCTCAGGAAGCCGCGGACCCCCCGGCGGGGCATGGGGCGCAGCCAGGGCCAGGCCCGTTCGCCCAGCCAGCGGGCCAGCAGGCGGCCCAGGGCGCGGGTGAGGGAGGGCGCCAGCACCAGGGCGCAGATGACGAAATCCAGGGCCACCAGCAGCGGCAGGCCCACGGGGCCAAGGATGCGGCGGTGGGGCGGCCACAGCATGCTGCCCAGCCAGCCGCCCCAGCCGCCCCAGCGGAGCTGAAGGCTGCTACCAGCGGCATCCTGCCAGACCCGCGCGCCCAGGCCGCCCAGGGCCGTCCAGGCGCCCAGGGCGAGACCCAGCCAGGCCAACCGCCCGGGCCAGCGGGCCCCTTTCCGGGGCCAGGCTTCCCACAACAGGTAGAACGGCACGATCCAGGCCCCCACCCCGGCAAGGGTCTGCAGAAGCCCGGCCAGCATGGCGCCCAGGGTGCCGCAGAGGTTGTGGACCGGCGCCACGGCGGAACCCTGGGTGAAGGGATTGGGATCCAGCGGGTAGTAGCTGGCCAGCGAGAGGATGAGCAGCAGCGCCAGGAACGCGCCCAGCGCCCGCAGCACCCACCGGCCGACTCCCTGCAACGCGCCTCCGCGATGATCGGCTTTCAGTGTAGCGCAGGTATTCAGCGCGGACCGGCGACCCGTGCGGGTTTCGCCTGGGTGAGCAGCGCCAGGCGGCGGCGGGGATCCCACACGGGCTTGCCCAGTTCCCGGAAGAAGGTGCCGGCGTTCACGAAGCTCCAGCCTTCGGCCCGGGCCCGATCCATGAAGGCGCCCAGTTCCTCGGCGGGCCGGTCGGAGGCCGGACGCCCGGAGCCCAGGTGCATGAGCACGATGAGGCCGTTGGCGTCATGGTTCAGGCGCTTCTCCAGGCGCGCGATGATGACAGGGCCAGGGTGGTAGAGCCCGCGGGTGGCGGTCGTGGCCCAATCCAGCGAATCGGCCCCTTCGCTCCAGCCCACGTGGCGGTAGCCGACCTCCTCCGCCCAGCGCCGGATCTCAGGCGTCTCCTCGCCGTAGGGCGCGCGCCAGTAGGGATCCATGGGACGGCCCGTCACCCGCAGCAGCTCCGCATCCGCGTCCAGCAGTTCCTTCTGGATGCGGGCCTTGGTCCAGGCCGGATCCCGCCGCATGCCCGGCGCAAAGTGCGGATGGTCCATGGTGTGGTTGCCGATCTCGTGGCCCTCGGCCACCATGCGGCGCACCACCTCCGGGTAGCGCCGGATGAACTGGCCGGTGAGGAAGAAGGTGGTATGGACGCCCCGCGCCTTCAGGATGTCCAGGATCTCCGTCGCCACCTCGTCCCCCGAGCCACCGTCGAAACTCAGGAGCATCTGCTTGCCGGTCCGGGGCCCGCGGGTGAGGTTGAACCCTTCGCCCATGCCAGGCCAGGGCCCTGCAGCGCCGGGCTGCGGCCGCTTGATCGCCGGAGCCCGCGGCACAGGAACCTTGGGTGCAGGGGGTTTGGGCGCTGGCACCGGCAGGCGCACCGACCAGGACTTCCGAGGCGCCGGCGCCACGGGAACCCGCTGATCCGGGCGCAACGCGGGCGCGGCTCCGCGGGGATGCAGCGCCCGCTGCCGGGAAGGCAGGATCCGGGCGCGGCTGGTCACCGAAGGCGGGGGCGGCATGGGCGCCGGTGCCGGAACCGGCGCGGGCCTGGGCACGGGCGCGGGTTTGGGCGCCGGTGCCGGGGCGGGAATCGGCCGAGGTGCGGGCGTGGGGCGCGGGGGCGTGCTGGGGGGCGTCTGGGGACGGGTGCTGAACACAAAGCGAGCCAGGATCTGGCCCGAGGCCGTGCGCAGCACGGCGGTCTCCCCTTCCGGCGGACGGTAGAGCTCCCAGCGCACGGGCCCAGCCTCGGCGAAGCGGGATTCCCGGATGGAGGGGCCTTCCAGCACCAGATCCGTGGGCGCCTTCACCTCGCCCTCGATGACCGCCACGCCCCCGAGCGGGTGCCAGGTCCAGGGGGTGGTCTCCGGGGCGGGAGCCGGCGCTGCCTGGGGCGCTGCGGGGGGCGGGGCCGGATGCCGTCCGCAGCTCCAGGCCAGGGCCAGGGCGGCAAAGGCGGCCGCAGAGGTGGCGCGCCGGGGGCTCATCGCCCGGTTCCGGGGCGGCACAGGGCCCAGTAGTTGGCCTTCTCGCGGACCTTCACGGCCCGGGCGTCCAGCCCCGCGCCAAGCAGATGTTCCAGGGCCCGCCAGGCCAGCAGCTCGGCGGTGGGATTGCGCCCGGCGCACTCGGGAAGCGCATTGAGCAGGTGGTAGTCCACGCCGGCGACCCAGGCATCCAGGGCCCTGGCGAAGGCCGCTTCCTCGGCTTCCGAGGTCAGCTCCACCGTGGCTTCCAGGTTCCAGTTGTGGCCATGTCGCGCCTCCACGAACCCAGGCAGGTCATGGAAGTGGTCCGCGACGAAGGGGCGATGCAGGGTGAGCTGGAACGGCATTGGCTGAGTATAGCGGCCAGTCATCGGGCGCCGCCGTCGAGTTCGGCGCGGAGATCCTCCAGGTAGCGCAGGAGGACGGCGTGGCGGGCTCCGGCGAGCCTCCGGCCAGTGGGCGTGCGCATCCCGTCCGCGAGTTTCAGGAGCTTGCGTTCGAAGTGGTCCAGGCTCCAGGCCTTGTCGTCCAGGTCGCGCGCCTTGGCCCAGGGATCCTCGGGATGCCAGAGCCCGGCGCCGAAGCTGGCGCCGGTGGCGAAGACCCGGGCGATGCCGATGGCGCCGAGGGCCTCCAGCCGGTCGGCGTCCTGCACCACTGCGGCTTCGAGGCCGGCGGGGATGCCCCCGCCACTCCAACTGTGGCTGGCCACGGCTGCGGCCACGGCCTCCGCGTGGGTTTCCAGCCCCGGCGTCTCCCGGCACCACTGCGGCACCAGCTCCGCGGCCAGGCGGGCCGTAAGCGGAGATTCGGGGTGGTTCTTGGGGCGGTACACCAGGTCGTGCAACAGGGCCGCGGCGAGGCAGACGTCCGCCTGGGCGCCCTCCTCGGCGGCGATCCGCTCCGCCAGCTTCGCCACGCGCAGGATGTGCCCCAGGTCGTGGGCGGCATCCCGCCTGAAGGGTTCCCCGGCCAGATGGGCCCGCAGCCGGACCAGGAGCGGGGGCAGCCAGGGGCGGGCGTCGAGGGTCAGCATCCTTCCAGGCTAGAGGAAAGCAGGCGCGCCCGTCAGGGGCCCCACGCGATGCCGTATCCTGGTTCTCCCCGGGGGACTCATGCGGATCTGGACCACGTTCCTTCTCAGCCTGGCGCTGGCCACCGGGGCCTGGGCCCAGCGGGCCATCGTGGGCTTCGATCCCGTGAAGGATGTGGGCCTGGCCTTCCAGAAGGGGGCCGTGGTGGTGACCGTGCCCGCGGGCGCCCACCTGAACGTGGCCTTCATGACCGTGGAGAAGCAGGGCGGGCCTGGCACCCTGACGATGGGGAAGCTGCCCCCCGGCGATGGCAAGGACGACTTGGGTGATCCCATCTGGCATGGGACGGTGCGCATCCCCGTGACCGGCGCTGGCCTCGCGGGCACCGTGACCCTGGCCGTGACCTACCAGCCCTGCACCGAGGGCGAGGGCGGCGTGTGCTACCCGCCCACCACGCGCACCATCTCGGTGAAGGCCGCGGAGATTCCGGCGGAGAAGGGGGCGGAGAAACCTGCGGTGGTTCCGGCAGGGAAACCAAAGGCGGAGGCCAAGGCCGAGACTCCGGTCCCTGCCACCCCGACCGCGAAACCGGCGGCGGTGGTGGAGGCCCCCGCCGCGGCTCCCATTGCGCCCCAGCCGGCCACGCCTGTCCCCGCCCCGGCGCCCACACCCGGATCCAGCCTGCTCTGGTCCTTCGTGCTCATGTTCCTGGCGGGCCTTGGTGCCTCGCTGACACCCTGTGTCTATCCCATGATCCCCATCACCATGGCCATCATCGGCGCCAAGGGCGGTGGCCGGGCCAAGGGCTTCATCCTGTCCCTGGCGCTGGTGCTGGGCATGGCGGTGACCTACACCACCCTGGGCGTGGTGGCCGCGAAGAGCGGCGCCGCCTTCGGGGCTTTCGCGCAGAGGCCGTCGTTCCTCATTCCCGTCTCCCTGCTCTTCGCGGTGTTCTCGCTGTCCCTCTTCGGGGCCTATGAGTTCCGCCTGCCGGCGGGGCTGGCGGCAAAACTCCAGGGCGACGGCTCCCGCTCGGGCCTGGGCGGGGCCTTCGTCATGGGCCTGGTGCTGGGGCCCCTCTCCGCGCCCTGCGTGGGCCCCATCGTGGGCTCCGTGCTCGTGGGCATCGCCCAGCACGGACAGGTGTGGCTGGGAGCCGCCCAGCTCTTCGTCTTCTCGCTCGGCATGGGCGTGCTGTTCATGGCCGTGGGCATCTTCAGCGCGGGCCTGCCCCGCAGCGGCGACTGGCTCACCCGCTTCAAGCAGTTCATGGGTTTGGTGGTGCTGGGCTTCGCGGCCTGGAACGTGCGGCTGGTCGTGCCCGAGTGGTTGAATCCAGCGATGTGGGCGGTGGTGCTGCTGGTGGGCGCGGGCGTCCTCGGCGTCTTCGAACCCGCGGCGGGCCTGGTGCCTTCGCTTCGCCGCGCGGCCGGTCTGCTGGCCCTGACCCTGGGCCTGCTGCTGGGCGTGAAGGCCGTGGAGTCGGGGCTGGGCGTGCGCCTGCTGCCCCAGGGGAGCGGCGCTGTGGCGCAGGCCCCGGCCGCCAGCCTCTGGCTGGACAACGACTACGAGGGTGCCCTGGCGAAGGCCAAGGCCGAACACAAGCTCGTGCTGGTGGACACCTACGCCCAGTGGTGCGCCCAGTGCAAGGAACTGGACGAGAAGACCTGGCCCGATCCCGCCGTGCAGGCCTGGATCCGCGATCACGCCGTGGCCGTGCGCCTCGACACGGACAAGGTGCGCCCCGACCTCGCCACGAAACTGAAGATCCAGAGCTACCCCACGGTGCTGCTGCTGGATGCCGACGGCCACGAACTGCGCCGCAGCCTGGGCTTCCAGAAGCCGCCCGCCATGCTGGCGTGGCTGGACGGGAAATAGCGAAGGGGCCCGCGGATGCGGGCCCCTGCCGAAAAACGGCGGTGTCCTACTTGCCCAGGAACTTCGCCAGGGTCTTCTCCAGGTTCTCGCCGCGGAGCTGGCCGCCGGAGGCGACGATGATGCCCTCGGGCGAGATCAGCAGGGGCTTGGGAATGCCCTGCACGCCGTAGGCCTGGGCCACGGGGGCCTTGAAGCCGCCCGCCACGAAGGCGTGGTCCCAGGGCATGGGGGTGGCGGCCTGTTTGCGGAAGGGCGCGATGAATTCGGGCTTGGCGTCGAAGGAAAGGGACAGGATCTGGAAGTTCCGCCCCTTGAAGTGGGCCCAGGCCTGGTGCAGGTAGGGCATCTCGGCGCGGCAGGGCGGGCACCAGGTGGCCCAGAAATCCAGCAGCAGGTACTTTCCCTTGAAGGAGGCCAGGGTGTAGACGGTCTCCGGATGGCCCAGGGCCGGCAGGCTGAACGCAGGCGCGGGGTGGCCAAGGGCGGTCTTCTGGTCGCTGGCCCGGATGGCCGCCGCCTGCTTGGCCTCACGGCTGTCCGGGAAGTCCTTCTGGAGCGTCTCGTAGGCGGGCTTCCAGGCGGCCTCGTCCTTGGCGTCCAGCCGGTCCCAGAAATAGTCGAAGAGCAGACCCCGGCGGACGGCGGGATCCGGGTTGTGGTCCCGGGCCTCGGTCACGTAGGGCCCCCAACCGGGGGCCTTCTCATCCGCGAAGGCCTCGACCAGGCTGGGGTCCAGGCTCCAGGCCGGGGCCGTGGCGGGCACTTCCTTCCGGACCTGGGCGAGGAGGGCGGGCGAGGGATCCACCTTGGCGTACTCCATCAGGAACAGGCGGCTCACCAGCAGCGCCTGGCGCACCTCGGGCCGGGTCTCGGTTTGGAGGCGGGCCTCCAGACCGGCCAGCTCCTTCGTGCAGTCGCCCTTGAAATCCTTGCGGTTGCCGCCGGCCTTCATGAACGCGGCCCGGTCGGCCAGCACGGCTTTGACCTTGGCGCGGGCGGCCGCGAGGATGGCCTGGGCGTCGGCCGCGGCGGGTGCGGGCGCCTGGAGGGCCTGCAGGACGAGCAGTAGAGGCAGCACGAAGGGCATGGGGGCTCCGGAGGAGACGCCCAGCAGGATACCTCTGCTCACGAGGATTTGCGTAGGCCCTGGAGCAGGTCCAGCCCCTCTTCCGTGCGGCTCAGGTACCAGGTGAGGGCCTGGCCGTCCACGAGGTGGACGGCGGCCTCCGGGAAGCGGCGCTGGAGGTCCGCGGCGTGGCGGCGGTTGAAACGGTAGGGCTCCGTGGGCAGGAGGAGGACCTGGGGGGCCAGGCCCGCGAGGGCCGCATCGTCCAGGGTGGGGTAGCCCTCGGGGCCGATAGGAGTGAACCCGGACTGCCGCAGCAGGTCGCCCAGGTAGGTGTCGGGCCCCGCGCTCATCCAGGGATCCCGCCAGATGAGGACCAGGGCGCGCGGCCCCTGGCGCCTCCGGCCCTTCAGGCGGACCTCCAGGGAGTCCGCCCGCGCCTCACCGGACGCGGGGACGCCGAGGACGTCGCCCAGACGCCGCAGCTCGGCGGCGGCCTCCTTCAGGGTGCGGATCTCCAGGGCCAGCCAGGGGATGCCCAGGCTCGTGAGGGCCTCCGCGGCGGATCTCGGATTCTCGTCCTTCTCCAGGATCACCAGATCCGGAGCCAGGTCGCGGATGCGGCCCAGATCCGGATCCTTGGTGCCGCCCACCATCGGCACGGTGTTGCGGATCCACTTCGGCTCGATGCAGTAGCGCGTACGCCCCACCAGCCGGGCCGCCAGCCCCCACTGCACGAGGAGTTCCGTCACCGAAGGCACCAGGCTGACGATGCGAGAGGGGATTCCAGGTGCTTGACTGGGCCCTGGGCTCGGGGGGCGTTCCCGCCCCCCGAGTGAGACAAAAGAGGGCGGTGAGGCAACCCATCCTGGTGCGCCCCTTCCCCTCACTCCAGAAGGCCGAGGGCCTTCTGGAGCAGGCGTGAGCCGTACGCCCGAATGCGGATCCACAATCTTCCCCAGGCCCGTGGGGCACAGGTCCAGCAGGGGGCAGACGGCGCAATCGGGGCGCCGGGCGTCGCAGACCCGCCGGCCGTGGAAGATGAGCTGGTGGTGCAGCTCGATCCAGTCCTCGCGCGGGAAGATCCGGCAGAGGTCGGCCTCCACCTTCTCGGGCGTGGAGGCCTTCGAGAGGCCCAGGCGGCGGGCCACGCGGAAGATGTGGGTATCCACGGCCAGCGCGGGCACCCCAAAGGCGTTGGCCAGCACCACGTTCGCAGTCTTCTGGCCCACGCCGGGCAGGGCGGCCAGCGCTGCGGGATCCGAGGGCACCGCGCCGCCGTGGCGGGCCATGAGCGCTTGGCCCAGGCCAAGGAGGTTCTTCGCCTTGTTGTGGAAGAAGCCCGTGGAGCGGATGAGGGCTTCGACCTCCTCCTGGCGCGCGGCGGCCAGACTCGCGGCATCCGGGAAGCGGGCGAAGAAGGCAGGCGTGGTGAGGTTCACCCGGGCATCCGTGCATTGGGCGCTGAGGATGGTGGCCACCACGAGCTGGAAGGGATCGGCGTGGTCCAGGGCGCAGGCGGCGTCCGGGTAGGCGGCCCTGAGGCGCGGCTGGAGGCGGGTGGCAGCAGGGACAGACGGGAGCCGGGGCATCGCATCAGCATAGTGCGTGGAACCAGACGCGGCGTCCCGGCTTGGCCGGGACGCCGCGTGGGGGTGCACGAGGGGGGACATTGCGAGCCGTAGGCGAGTAGGCGGTCCCCCCTCGTTCAAGTCAGTAGAATGAAAGCCGAGGTGCCGCATGCCGTCCACCCTCACGGGAAAGCTCGATTGCCAGGAGACCGCGCAACACTACCTGCGGCTGGTGAAGGCCAATGTCCAGAAGCTGGGCTTCGCCCCGGGGCTGGGCGTGATCCTGGGCACCGATGATCCGGGCAGCGTCACCTACCACCGCTGGCTCATGAAGGACTGCGAGGATCTGGGCCTCGCGGCGGCGGATCTGCGCGTCCAGAACGGCATGCAGCTGGTCAAGCTGATCGCCCGCCTCAACCAGGATGAGAAGACCCATGGGATCTTCATCTTCTATCCCCTGCGCTATGCCGAGATCAAGGACGACGAGGTGATGGACCTGGTGGATCCCGGCAAGGACATCGAGGGCCTGCACGCCATCAACATCGGGTTCCTGAACAAGTACCGGAAGCGCCTGGACGACGGTTCCCAGCACCGCTGCATGACCCCCTGCACCGCCCGCGCCATCGTGAAAACCCTCAAGCGCGGCTTCGGGGATGCCTGGCTGGCGGGCAAGACCGTGCTGGTCATCAACGACAGCCTGCGCATCGGCCGGCCTCTGACGGCCATGGTCGCCAACCTGAAGGGCACCCCCATCCTCTGCCACGCCAACACGAACAAGGATCATCTGGAGGCTTTCATCCGCGTGGCCGATGTCATCGTCAGCGCCGTGCCCGCGCCGGGCTACCAGATCCGTACGGATTGGATCAAGCCCGGCGCCCTCTGCTTCGACCTGAGTGGCGACGGCAACTTCGACTACGAAGCCCTGGAACGCCGCGGTATCCCCTACACCGACACCACCAAGAACAGCGTGGGGAAGGTGACTCGGGCCATGGCCCTGCTCAACCTCACCTACGCTGCGGGGGCGGAGTAGCGGCCGGGCCGCGCCCGCATCAACCCTTGGCGTAGCGCTGGAGCTTCACCAGATCCAGGATCCGCACCACGGGGAACGTGCTCTGGATGAGCGCCAGGTCCGTCAGCAGGCGGAGGGCACGGCTGAAGGCTTCGCGGCTGGCGCCGATGCACTGGGCCAGATCCTCCTGGGTTTCCTGGAACTCCACCAGGGAACGGGCGGGGTTGGCTTCGTGGGCTTCGATGAGCAGCTGGGCCACTCGCTCAGGCACGCTGTGAAGGCTGAGCGTCTCCACCAGGGTGACGAGGTGGCGCACCTTGGCGGCGAAGTGCTGGATGAGCATCTCGGCCACTTCCGGGTGGCGGTGGACCACCTGGCGGAGCGGCGCCGCAGGGATGAGCCAGCATTCCGTCTCGCCATGGGATTCGGCGCTGGAGGCGATGGGCACGCCGTCGAAGACCGCCACCTCACCGACACAGTCCCCGCCCTTGAGGAACTGGAGCACCTGCACACGCCCTCGGCCATCCGTGCGGAAGACCTTCAGGCCGCCCTTGACGACCACGTACACGCCGGGAATCTGATCGCCCTGGGTGTACACGCGGGCGCCATCGGGAAAACGCCGCAGTTCAGCGATGCCGGCCAGTTCCTCGGCGGCCGCCATGGGCAGCCCGGCCAGGAATTCGATCCGTCGGAGGTTGAGGACTGCTTGGGGCATGGGACTCCACGGCGCAACAGTCCGTTATCGCACAAAATCCTGGTTCTGTGACCAGGATCACGCAGCGGACGCCCCGGTAAAGAATATCTTCAAGATCTTCCGCCACTTCCGTTTTGACACCTTGCAAGAAAAATAGCCCCGTTCTCCTCGGACCCGCAGGTCCGAAGAGCTATTTCACCCGTTCCATGAAGGTGCGGTCCACGGTGTTCACCCGGACCTTCTCCCCGGCCTCGATGTAGGGGGGGACGCCCACCGTGATGCCGTTCTCCAGCTTGGCGGGCTTGTACGAGCCCGTGGCATTGGCGTTCTTCATGACCGGCTCAGTCTCGAGGATCTCCAGGACCACCGACGCCGGCACGGTGATCGAAAGGGCGGTGCCCTCGTAGAACTCGATCTCGCACAGCATGTTGGGCTGGAGGAAGACCAGGTCGTCGCCCAGGACTTCCTTGTGGACCTCGGTCTGCTCGTAGGTCTCGTTGTTCATGAAGACGAGGTGGTCGCCGTCCTCGTAGAGGTACTCCAGCATGTGCTGCTCGAGGCTGGCCTTGTCCACCTTGTCGGAGCTGCCGAACCGGTTCTCCCGGTTGATGCCGTCCTTGAGGCGCTTCATCTTCACCACCACCCGGGCCGGCAGGTTGCCGGGGGTCTGGTGCTCGACGCTGATGACGCGGCAGAGTTCGTTCTCGAAGTTGACGATCATCCCGGCGCGAACCTGGGTGGCGTTGATGAAGGGCATGGGGGCTCCCGGGAGGGTTCAGCAGGATACGGCGATGGGCTCGGCTCTGGCGGATGGTGCGTTTAAAAACCCCTCGCCGGGCCCCGGCTGTGAAGGCTCCCGGAGGAGCCTTCTTAGCCACCCGGCGGGGGTTTTTGGTGGGCGTACCAGGATTCGAACCTGGGACTTCTACCGTGTGAAGGTAGCACTCTACCGCTGAGTTATACGCCCGCGGTCGTTCAGGCTACCTCAACCCGGAGCGGTTTCCAAGGGTGAAGTCCCGGCCTCAGCCCTCCAGCGCCCTGCGCAGCGCTCGGGCGAACCGGGGCGCATCCGCGGCCCGCAGCCCGCAGATCCCCACCCGCAGCCCGCCCTGAACGGGCACGGCGAACACCCCTTCGGCCTTCAGGCGCGCGCAGATCCCCAGGGAGTCGTCCAGGGGCAGGGTCACGAAGAAGCCACCCTGCCAGGGGGCGGGAGCCAATCCCTCGGCCGCCAGCGCCGCGTTCAGGGCCAGGGCCCGGTCCTCCAGCACCTCGGACCAGTGCCGGTGCTCCGCGGCGAGATGCGCCTGGGCCTTGCCTTCCCGCATGAGGCGCGCCATCAGCGACTGCGGAGCCCGGGCGCAGTTGGACCAGAGCCCCCGGGCGGCCGTGACCAGGGCCGCCTGGAGATCCCGGTCCGGGAACCACGGGAACGCCAGCGCCCCGGCCCGGGCCCCGTAGAGGGTGAAGGCCTTGGACAGCGAAAGGGCGCCGCCCACCAGCACCCGGCCGGCCTCGCCCAGCCGTCCATAGTCCGCCAGGGCCGCGGCCACCTCGGAGGGATCCCGGGCGTAGTCGGGGTAGGCGAGGTCCAGCAGCAGCGTCACGGGACCGCGTTCCGCCAGCTCCGTCAGCAGGGCCGCCAGAGCCGCCCGGTCGGCGGGGGCCAGGCTCCGGCCCGTGGGGTTGTGGCAGGGATCATTGAGCCACACCAGGAGGCGCCCCTGGGACGCCAGCTGGGCTTCCGCGGAGGCCCGCCAGGCGGCTCCATCGAGGGCGGTTCCCGCAGCGGGCCAGGGCGCCGTCTCCAGACGCACTCCCCCCTCGGCGGCGATGGTGGGGTAGGCCGCCCAGCAGGGGCCGGCCGTCAGCACGGCCTGCCCCGGCTCCAGGAACATGCGCAGGGACAGCGAGAGCGCCCCGCCCCCACCGGGCGTGGCACAGGCGGAGCCTGCGGTTCCCAGCTCCGGCCAGTGGCGCTGGACCAGGGCGCGCAGGTAGGCGGGATCCCCGGCGATGGGCGCATAGGGCGCCACCTCCAGGGCGGTGAGCTGGCGCCAGAGCCCCATGATCGAATCCAGCACCACCAGCTGGCCCGCCTCGTCGAGCAGGGCGCCCACGGTGGCATCCAGCACGGGCCGGCCCGTCGCCGCCAGGGCCAGCGCCTCCGCATGCAAGGCAAAGATCGGATCGTCGGCGGGGAGGCCGCGGCGGGAGGGGATGAGATGGGCGGACATGGGGTCCAGCCTACCGCTCCAGGCGCGGGGGATGGGCCCGGGCGTGCCGGAGGAAGGCCCCCGCCTGTCCGGATGCGCCCCCCCCGCCCTGCACCCAGGAAAAGGCGCGGGGAATGTGGAGATCTGTCAGGGCCACGACCTCCAGGAGGCCCTGGCGCGCCTCGCGCTGGATGCTCCAGCGGGACAGGAAGCCGATGCCCAGCCCCAGCAGCACGCAGGACTTGATGGATTCGGTGTCGCCCACCACCAGATCGGACGCGCGCGGCGCCCGGGCCACCCGGGCCCGGCGGAGGGCCCGCTCCACCACGGCCCGGGTGCCCGAGCCCGATTCCCGCCAGATGAGGGGCACCGTCGCCAGATCGCCAGCCTCCCGGACCTCGGCCAGGGGCTTGGGCCCGCGGCTGGCGCGCACTGGCACCAGTTCATCCTCCAGATAGGATTCGAGCGCGAGCCCCGGGGCCCGGGTGAGGCCCTCCACCAGGGCCAGCGGCGTGCGGCCCTCCCGCACCCACTGGAGCACGGTTTCAGTGTTCCCCACCTCGAGCACCAGGGGCGCCGGCCGGTGTTTCACCAGGAAACCGCGCAGCAGCGACGGGAGGACGTAGGCCGCAGCGGTGGTACTGGCCCCGAGGCGCAGCTCGCCGCCCATGCGGGTCGCCCCCTGGACCCGCTCCCCCGCCTCCTCCAGCAGGCCCCGGACCTTCCGCGCGTAATCCAGGAGCAGGCGCCCGGCCTCGGTGAGTTCCACCCCCGAGGCGTGGCGCGTGAACAGGGGGCGGCCGACTTCGGTCTCCAGCTGGCGGATCTGGGCGGTCACCGCGGGCTGGGAGAGGTGCAGGTCGCGGGCAGCCCCGGAGACCTGGCCGGACTGGGCCACCACGCGGAAGGTTTCCAGGCGCCGGGGATCCAGGGTGGTAGGCATCGGCACTCCATCAGCTTTTTAGATAGTACATCGGCATATACGATTCGTTTTTTGAATATCTTGCCTCCAGGATGGACCCCATGAGCGAAGCCGCCACCCTCCCCCGCCCCGCCTCCAGCCTCGCCACGCCCCTCCTGATCCTCGGAGCGGTCCTGGCCCTGGCCCCCTTCGTGTCCGCCGCCGAAGCCCTCTTGGCCGGCATGGCCATCTCCCTGATCTTCGGCAACCCGAAGCAGGAGCTGACCCGGACCTGGACCCATCGCATCCTGCCCCTGGCCGTGGTGGGCCTGGGGGCCGGCATGAACCTGCGCACGGTCGCCCGGGTGGGGCTCCACGGTCTCGGCATCACGGCCATGAGCCTCACCTTCGTCATCCTCCTCGGCCTCTGGCTGGCCCGGATATTCAAGGTGGACCGCGACGCCGGCCTTCTCATCGCCGTGGGCACCGCCATCTGCGGCGGCGCCGCCATCGCCGCCGTGGCGCCCGTCATGCGGGCCCGGGGCCACCAGGTCTCCGTGGCGCTGGCCACGGTCTTCATGCTCAACGCGATCGCCCTGCTCATCTTCCCGCCCATCGGCCACTTCTTCCACCTGGGCCAGACCTCCTTCGGCCTCTGGGCCGCCCTGGCGATCCACGACACCAGTTCCGTGGTGGGCGCTGGCCTCGCCTACGGCAAGCACGCCCTGGAAGTGGCCACCACCGTGAAGCTGGCCCGGGCCCTCTGGATCGTGCCCGTGACCATGGGCGTCGGGATGATCCACGCCCGGAACAACAAGGAAGCCGCGGCGGACGCCATGCCCGTGAAGAAGCCCTGGTTCATCGCCGGCTTCCTGGCCATGGCCGCCCTGGTGACCTGGGTGCCCGCCCTTCACAACGCCGGCCACCTGGTGGCCCTCGGCGCCAACCACGCCCTGGTCCTGACCCTCTTCCTCATCGGCGCCGGCCTCAGCCGGGAGGCCCTCCGCACCGTGGGCTTCCGCCCCTTCCTGCAGGGCCTCATCCTCTGGCTGATCGTGGCCTCCCTGGGGCTCACCCTGGTGAAGACCGGCATCCTGACCGTGGGGTAGACTCTCCGGTCTGGAGAGCGTCATGATCCGCCCCTTCCAAGGCATGGTCCCGCGACTCGGCGCCCGGGTGTTTGTCCCCGACAGCGCCCTGATCCTGGGCGATGTCACCCTCGGCGACGATGTCAGCATCTGGTTCAACTGTGTCCTGCGGGGCGACGTGAACTGGATCCGCATCGGGGCCCGCACGAACATCCAGGACGCCTGCTGCCTCCACGTCACCAACGGAAAGTGGCCCCTCCTCATCGAGGCGGAGGTGAGCCTCGCCCACAACGTGATGCTGCACGGCTGCACCCTGCGGCGGGGCGCCCTGGTGGGCATGAGCACCACCATCATGGACGGCGCCGAGATCGGCGAGGGCTGCCTCGTGGCCGCCGGCAGCCTGGTGCGGGAGGGCTTCCAGGCGCCGCCCCACACGCTGGTGGCCGGCTGGCCCGCCACGGTGAAGCGCGACCTGACGCCCGACCAGCGCGCGCTCACGGAGAGCGTGTGGCAGCGGTATGTCCGGTACAAGGAAGCCTACTTCCAGGATGGCTGGCCCGTGGCGGAAGCGCCAGTCATCGCCGACCCGCAGCCCGGCTTCGCGGAAGGCCATCCGTACCCTTAAGGCTGCCGGGCAGGAGAACCTCCGGCTACACTCTCCCGATCATGTCCCCCCTGCTGATCCTCCGCGTCCATGCCGATCATCGTCTGGGCCTTGGGCACGTGGCCCGGGCCTTGGCCATCCAGGCGGCCTGGCAGGCCCAGGGCGGGAGCGCCTGTCTCGCCGTGTCGGGTGATGCCCGGGCCCGTCGCGTCGGGGGCGGACGGCATCCCTTCCTCGACGAGCCCCTGCCCTGCGAGGCGGTGGATCTTGGCGAGTCCCTCGACGCGTCGCTGCCGGCGGCCCTGAAGGAGCGAGCCAGCCTCGCGCTGGTGGACCAGTGGGACACCACGGCGGCCTTCCTGGGCGCCCTGCGCCCCCTCAAGGTGGCGGTGATGGAGGACGACACCGATGCCCACGAGGTGGCGGATCTGCTGTTTCAGCCCTACCTGGAGGGCGTGACCTGGCCCGACCATCCCGTGAAGGTGGTGGACGGCCGCAAGGTGCGCCCCTTCGAGACCCGCCACGGTGCCTGCCGGGTGCTGCGGGGCTCGCCCTTCATCGTGGTGGACCGCGCGGCGCTGGACCTGCGCCCCAAGCGCATGCCGATGCAACCCCTCGCCATCCACAAGCTGCTGGTCACCTTCGGGGGCAGCGATGGCCCCAACCTCGCCCAGCGCGCCTTCGACCTGCTGGCCCGCCTGGTGGCCGAGGATCGCTGGCGGGGGAGTTGCACCCTGCTCGCTCCGAACGGGATCGTCGGCACACCGTTCCCGGGGTGCTCCGTCGTCCAGAGCCTGCCGGGCCTCACCCGCCGCCTGCCGGAGTTCGACGCCCTCTGGTGCGCCGCGGGGGTCACCCTCGCCGAGGCCCTGTGCCTGGGCATTCCGGCGGCGGTGTGGGGCCAGAACGAGCGGCAGCACGGCATCCTCGGGGATCTGGCCCTGGCCAATGGCTGCTTCAACCTGGGCCTGGGCACCGAGGTGGCTCCCCTCATCGCCGCGGAAGCCCTCACCGGCTGGCTGGGGCCCGAAGGCCAGGACAGTCGCCAGGAGCAGGTCCGCGACGGCATGGCCCTGGTGGACGGCCTCGGCGCCTCGCGCGTGGCCCAGGAACTGAGGCGGCTGGTCGAGGCCTAGGTCCCCGGGCCGCGGAAATCCATCCTTGACCCGCAGGAACACCAGCGATAAGCTTTTCCTTCTGCGAATTCACCGCCCTGCGGCGGGTGTCTTCGCGGCCCGAGCACGCATCCGGAGCAGGCCATGAGCACGTACTTCCCGAAAGCCAATGATCTGAAGCGCCAGTGGTTCCTCGTGGATGCCACCGGGGTTCCCGTCGGTCGCCTCAGCAGCGCCGTGGCCGAGGTTCTGTCCGGGAAGAACAAGCCCACCTGGACCCCCTTCCTCGACACCGGCGACCACGTCATCGTCATCAATGCCTCCAAGGCGGTGCTGACGGGCAAGAAGGGCGTGCAGAAGATGTATCGCCGCACCACCACCCAGCCGGGCTCCATGGTGGAGACCCGCGCCGAAGTGATGCAGGCCACCTACCCCGAGCGGATCATCGAAAGCGCTGTCAAGGGCATGCTCCCCAAGGGCCCCCTGGGGCGGGCGATGTACCGCAAGCTGAAGGTGTACGCGGGCTCCGATCATGAGCACGCCGCCCAGCAGCCCCAGATCCTGACCATCCAGAAGTAGAGCAGAGGTTCCCATGGCCATCACCCAGAACTACGGAACCGGCCGCCGCAAAAGCGCTGCGGCGCGCGCCTTCCTCCGCCCCGGAACCGGCAAGATCACCGTCAACGGGCGCACCCTGGAGAGCTACTTTCCCAATGCCGTGCTCCGCATGATGGTGCACCAGCCCCTGGTGCTGGCCGATCTCGACGGCAAGTTCGACATGGCCATCACCGTGACCGGCGGCGGCCCCGCGGGCCAGGCCTCGGCCATCCGCATGGGCATCTCCCGCGCCCTGCTGAGCTACAACGACCAGCTCAAGTCCCTCCTGCGCGGCGCCGGTCTCCTGACCCGCGACCCCCGCATGAAGGAGCGCAAGAAGCCCGGTCAGAAGGCCGCGCGGCGCCGGTTCCAGTTCAGCAAGCGCTAGTCCTCGCTTTTTCGGCTTCACCGAAAAAGATACTCAAAAGCTTTTTATCTCGGGGGGCGCCAGCCCCCCGAGCTTCACCGGGCCGCCTAGGCGGCCGATTCGAGGCGGAAAATTCCGCCTTCCATCCCACCCGCGGCACCTTCGATCCGCCGCTTGAACCGGGAGGCCAGCATGGCTGCCATCCAGATGAAGGAACTCCTCGAGGCCGGCGCCCACTTCGGGCACCAGACCAAGCGCTGGAATCCCAAGATGAAGAAGTACATCTTCGGGGCGCGCAACAGCATCTACATCATTGATCTGCAGAAGACCCTGCGCCTGTGGAACCAGGCCGCGAACTTCCTGACCAAGGCCGCCGGCGAGGGCAAGAGCTTCCTCTTCGTGGCCACCAAGCCCCAGGCCCAGGAGCTGATCGCCGAGCAGGCCCAGCGCTGCGGCGCCTTCTACGTGAACAACCGCTGGCTGGGCGGCATGCTCACCAACTTCTCCACCATCAAGAAGAGCCTGGAGAAGTTCCGCGACATCGAGGCCACCCTGGCGGACCCCGCCCGCACGGCCCTGCTCTCCAAGAAAGAGCTGCTGAACCTCGACCGCCAGCGCCTCAAGCTCGAGGCCTCCTTCCACGGCATCCGCGACATGCGCGCGCTGCCTGAGGTCATTTTCGTCATTGATCCGCACCGCGAGGATATCGCCGTCACCGAAGCCAAGAAGATCGGCATCAAGGTGGTGGGCATCGTGGACACCAACTGCGATCCCGACATGGTGGACTACGTCATCCCCGCCAACGATGACGCGATCCGCTCCATCCTGCTCTTCTCCGAGCGCGTGGCGGATTCCATCCTCGAGGGCCGCCAGTCCTTCCGGGACAAGGGCGACAGCGACGAGATGAAGAAGATGATGGCTGAAAAAATGGAAGTGGAAGGCTAGGAGCGAACCATGGCATTTACCGCCCAGGATGTGAAGGCGCTGCGCGAGAAGACCGGCCTCGGCATGATGGACTGCAAGAAGGCCCTGGAAGAGAACAACGGCGAAATGGAAGCCGCCATCGAATGGCTGCGCAAGAAGGGCCTGGCGGCCTCGGCCAAGAAGGCGGACCGGATTGCGGCCGAAGGCATCGTCGAGGCCTACATCCACCCCGGCGGCCGCGTCGGCGTGCTGGTCGAGGTCAACACCGAGACCGACTTCGTGGCCCGCAACGAGGCCTTCCAGCGCATGGTGAAGGAAATCGCCATGCACATCGCCGCCGCCGATCCCGCGCCCCGCTTCGTGGCGAAGGACGAGGTCACCCAGGATTTCCTCGACACCGAGAAGCGCATCGCCATGGAGCAGGCCCTGGCCACCGGCAAGCCCGCCAATATCGTCGAGCGCATCGTCGAGGGCAAGATGAACAGCATCTTCAAGGAGGTCTGCCTCCTCGAACAGCCCTTCATCATGAACCCCGATCTCACGGTGCAGCAGTACCTCAGCCAGAAGACCGCCGAGATCGGCGAGAAGCTCAGCATCCGCCGCTTCTCGAAGTACGTCATGGGCGAGGGCCTCGAGAAGCGCAGCGAGAACTTCGCCGCCGAAGTCGCCGCCGCCAAGTAGGCCGTCCCTCCCCGCGACAAAAAGGGCGGCCGTTCCGGTCGCCCTTTTTGTAGGGTAAATACCGACCCGTGTCCGGAGCTTCCATGAAATTCAAGCGCATCCTCCTCAAGCTCTCCGGCGAGGCCCTCATGGGCGAGCAGAAGGGCGGCATTGATCCGGCCGTGGTTTCGATGGTCGCGGACCAGGTGAAGGAGATCCGCGCGCTGGGCGTGGATGTCGGCCTCGTCATCGGCGGCGGCAACATCTTCCGCGGTGTGGCGGGTGCCACCAAGGGCATGGACCGCACCACCGCCGACCATATGGGCATGCTGGCCACCATGATCAATGCCTTGGCCCTGCAGGATGCCCTCGAGAACAAGGGGGTCCACACCCGCACCCTGTCCGGCCTGGAAATGCCCAAGGTGGCCGAAAGCTACATCCGCCGCCGGGCCACCCGCCACCTGGAGAAGGGCCGTGTGGTCATCTTCGGCGCGGGCACCGGCAATCCCTACTTCAGCACGGACACCGCCGCGGCCCTGCGGGGCAACGAGATCGGGGCGGAGGTGGTGATGAAGGCCACCAACGTGGACGGGGTGTACAGCGCCGATCCCAAGAAGGATCCCGCCGCCACCCGCTTCGATCGCATCACCTTCCAGGAGGTGCTGGAGAAGGGCCTGAGGGTCATGGACGCCTCCGCCATCGCCCTCTGCATGGAGAATCACCTGCCCATCCTCGTCTTCGACATGCGCAAGCCCGGCAACCTGGTGGCGGCCGTGAAGGGGGAGCCCGTCGGCACGCTCGTGTCCTGAAGGCCCTCAGGGCAGTTGCCCGATGCTGCGGGGCACCTGGCCGAGCTTCGGGAAGATCTGAATGACCCGCTCGTACAGCTGGGGGCTGCTGACGGTGTTCAGGACAGCGTCATGTTCGATCTCGAGCCCCACGTCGAGGGTCTGATCCGCGCTTTGGTTCACCACCTGGATGAACGCGGCGATGGCCTCTGGGGACGATCTGAGAATCCGCTCCGCCAGGGCCTCGGCCTCCTGGAGCGCCGCCCCCGCGGGGGCCACCCGGTTGATCAGGCCGAAGGCGTGCATCTGCTCGGCCGTGTAGGCATCCGCAGTCAGGTACATCTCGTAGGCCCGGGCCCGCCCCACGATCCGCGGCAGGCGCTGGGTGCCCCCCCAGCCCGGAACGAAGCCGAACTGCAGTTCAGGCATCTTCAACTTCGCGGAAGCGGCCATGACCCGGAGGTGGCAGCTCATCAGAAGTTCCACGCCCCCGCCGAACACATCTCCCTGCACCGCTGCGATGACCGGCAAAGGGTAGCGCTCGATCCGGTTGAAGACGTGGTTCCCGAGATCCTCGGACGCCCGTCCATTCCAGTACAGGACACTCTGATCCATCAGGTTGCCGCCGCCGCTGAACACCTCGCCTGCGGCTGTCAGGATGACCGCCCGGGTCCGGCCTCCATCCAACGTCTCATCCAGGAAACGGTCCAGCTCCCGGAGCAGGCCCTGGCCCACCAGGTTGGCAGGTGGATCGCTGATTCGGCAGATCCGAAGGGCACCCTTCGATTCGATGACAAGTCTCTGGTACCCCACAGGAACTCCTGTAAAACATGGGAATAGGGCACCCCAAAACCTTCAGAGGCGTTTGGAATGGAGATGCGGAGCTGATTGGATGTCTCATCTTACCGGACCGGTTGGAATCCGTCACACTGGACGCAGGATCTTCCATGCGCGCCTTCCCCGCCCTTCCAGATGCCACGGTACTCGCGGAGCCGGAGCTCCTGGAGGCCTTCCGCCACGATGAATCGCACCTCGTAGGGTGTCTGCCGCTGGCGGTGGTGCGGCCCCACGCCCCGGCGGCGCTCCGGGAGCTGGTGCGGCTGGCGAAGGCCGAGGGCTTCGGCCTGGTTCCGCGCGGCGCCGGAACCGGCAAGGCCGGGGGCTGCGTGCCCACCGCGCGCACGGTCGTCGTGGACCTCTCCGCCTGGCCCGGGAGCCTGTCGGTGAGCCCTCAGGACCTCAGCCTCCAGGCTCCGGCCAGCGCGCTCCTGCGGGACGTGAAGGCTGCCGCCTCCGCCGAGGGCTTCTTCTATCCGCCCGATCCCAACTCCTGGGAAAGCTGCGCCCTGGGGGGCACCCTGGCCACCAATGCGGGCGGACCCAATGCGTGCAAGTACGGCATGACCCGCCACTGGGTGCTGGGGCTGGAGGTGCTGCTCGCCGACGGCGAGGTCCACCATCTAGGCATCCGCAGCGTGAAGGCCAACGCCGGGCCGAACCTGGCCCAGCTGTTCATCGGCAGCGAAGGCATCTTCGGCCTCATCCTGGGCGCCACCCTGCGCCTGACGCCGAAGCCACGGGAATACACGACCCTCCTGCTGCCCGTGAAACGCTGGATGGATCTGCTGGACCTGCCCGGCCGCCTCTCCGCGGCGGGCTTCCTGCCCAGCGCCTTCGAGTTCTTCGATCCCGCGGTGCTGGCGGAACTGCGTGCCCACGGTCCGGAGGAAGCCCGCCGCCTGCCCGGCGAGGCCCTGGCCATCCTCGAATTCGACGAGCGGGGCTGCACCTCGGATGACTTCCTGGAAGCGCTCGCGGATCTGCTGGGGCCCGTGGCCGATGGCCTGGAGATGGCCTCCGACGCCCGCCAGCGCGAGGGCATCTGGGCGGTGCGCCGCATCACCAGCGCCTTCCTCAAGGAGCGCCACCCGAAGAAGGTGAGCGAGGACATCGTCGTGCCCCGCAGCCGGCTGCGGGAGTTCTTCGAGCGACTGGAAGGCACGGGCATCCGCACCGTGAGCTATGGCCACCTGGGCGACGGGAACCTGCATGTGAACCTGCTGGCCGCCGGCGAAACGCCGGCCGATGAGCTGGAGGCCCAGCTCATGACGCTCTTCCGCCTCGCGATGGAGCTGGGCGGTACCCTCAGCGGCGAGCACGGCATCGGTCTCGCCAAGCGGGACGCCTTCCTGGCCCTGGCGGAGCCGGGACACATCGAAACCCTGCGCGCCCTCAAGCGGAGCCTGGATCCCGCGGGCATCTTCAATCCGGGGAAGGTGATCTGAGCCCTGCGCCGATTCAGGGCTTGGCCCGGTGCTTCAGATGGTCGGCGACGAACCAGGCGAGGCCCGCGAGCACCAGCGTGCCGATGACTGCATCGAGCCGGTGGAAATAGCCGCCGAGGGTGTCCCACTTCTCGCCAAGTTTGTAGCCGACCCACGCCAGGCCCAGGCACCAGGGCAGGCTGCCCAGGAAGGTGTAGAGGTGGAAACGGGTGCGGTCCATCTTCGCGATGCCGGCCGGCAGGGCGATGAAGGTGCGCACCACGGGCAGCATCCGGCCCAGGATGATGGCCTCGGAGCCGAACCGCTCGAAGAACCGGTGGGCCTGATCCAGGTGGCCCGTGTGGAGCCAGACGTAGCGCCCGTACTTCTCCACCGCCCGGCGTCCGCCCCAGGCGCCAATCTCGTAGGCAGGCAGGCTGCCCAGGTTGCAGCCCAGGGCGCCGAAGAGGCCTGCGATCCAGATCTGCGCCACGGGATGGCCCGCACCCAGGCCGAAAAACGTGAGCTTCCCCTGGAAGGCGAGGAAGCCCGCGAAGGGCATGATCACCTCGCTCGGCAGGGGGATGCAGGCGCTCTCGAGGGCCATGAGCAGCATGACGCCCAGGGGTCCCGCGGTGGCCATGAGGGCCAGCATCCAGGCGATCACGGGGGCGAGGAGTTTGTGCAGCATGGCGGTGGCCCAAAAGGATAAGTCTAGGCGGATACACTGGTTCCATGAGTGAGGATCTCGTCCGGAACCGCAAGGCCCTGCACGACTACCACGTCCTGGAGACCTGGGAGGCGGGCATCGCCCTGCTGGGCACGGAGGTGAAGGCCCTGCGCACCGGCCGGGGCCAGCTTCAGGATGCCTATGTGGACGCCGTGGACGGTGAGCTGTGGCTGAAGCAGGCCCACATCTCGCCCTACGAGTTCGGCACCTATGCCAACCACGAGCCCCTGCGCCCCCGCAAGCTGCTGCTGCACAAGGCGGAGATCGTCAAGATGACCGCCAAGGTGGTGCGCAAGGGCCTGACGCTGATTCCGCTGGCCCTCTACCTCAATGCCAAGGGCACGATCAAGGTGCGGATCGCCCTGGCCGAAGGCAAAGGCCACGGCGACAAGCGCGAGGCCCTGAAGGAACGCGAGCAGAAGCGCGAGCTGGACCGCATCCGCAAGGGGGCGCGGGAATAGCGGCTGCCCCCATCAGGCCCAGCCCCGCCGCGCGAAGTCGGTCAGACGATCCTCGGCACCTCGCAGGGCCAGGGCCCGGGCCACGTAGCGGCCGATGGGATCGGCCTCCAGGTTCACGGGGTCGCCGGGGCGCAGGCCTGCCAAGGCGGTGCGCTTCACGGTCTCGGGGATGAGGGCCACAGTGAACCAATCGGCGCCGCAGTCCACCACGGTGAGCGAGATGCCATCCACAGCCATGGAGCCCTTCGGCGCCGTCATGGGCGCGAGGTCGGCAGGCAGCGAGAAGCGCCAGATCCCCTCGTCCACCGGACGCGACAGCAGTTGTCCAACCGCGTCCACATGTCCGGCCACCAGGTGTCCATCCAGGGGATCACCCACGCGCAGGGCGGGTTCGAGGTGCACCGTGGCGCCCAGGGCCAGGCGACCGAGGGTCGTTTTTGCCAGGGTCTCCTCGCTGAGGTCCGCCTCCCAGGCGCGGCCGTCCACGGCGACACTGGTGAGGCAGGCGCCGTTCACGGCGATGCTGGCCCCCAGCTCCGCCCGGGCCAGCAGATCCGCCGGCGCCGCAATGCGGATCCGCGCGCCGCCGGGCCGGGAAGACCGGGTTTCGAGGGTGCCGAGCTGCCTGATCAGGCCCGTGAACATGGAACCTCCTGGCCCATCATCGCGAGGGAGCGGCCGTCGCGAGCCGGCTCTTCCGGGAGCCGTAGAAGAGGTAGATCACCAGTCCGATGACCAGCCAGATGAAGAAACGGTACCAGGTGAGGGCCGGCAGGCCCCGGGCGATCCACACGCAGCCCAGGATGCCCAGGGGCGCGAGCACCCAGGCGAAGGGCATCACGAACTTGCGGGGCGCCTCCGGCCGGCGCTTGCGGAGAATGAGCACCGCCGCGCAGACGATGACGAAGGCGAAGAGGGTGCCGATGTTGGCCAGTTCCACCACCTCGTCAATGTTCAGCAGGGCCGCCGGGATGGCCACCAGGAAGCCCGTCAGCACTGTGGCGTGGGAGGGCGTCTTGAAACGCTCATGCACATGGCCGAACCAGGGCGCGAGGAGGCCGTCCCGGCTCATGCTCATGAAGATGCGCGGCTGGCCCACCTGGTACACCAGCAGCGCGGCGGTGGTGGCGATGACCGCCCCGAAGCTGATGACGGCGGCGATGCCGGTCAGGTGGTGCTGGGTGAAAATGTAGGCCAGGGGATCCGCGATGCCGCCCAGTTTCGTGTAGTGCAGCATGCCCGTCACCACCAGCGCCACGGCCGCGTAGATGACGGTGCAGATGCCCAGGGACCAGAGGATGCCCCGCGGCAGATCCTTCCCGGGATCCCGGCATTCCTCCGCCGTCGTGCTCACCGCGTCGAAGCCGATGAACGCGAAGAAGATGATGGCCGCCCCCGCCTGGATGCCGCCCCAGCCGTGGGGCACGAAGGGGTGCCAGTTGCCGGGATTGATGAAGCGTGCGCCCAACCCGATGACCGCCAGGAGAATCATCACCTTGAGCACCACCATGACGCTGTTGACCCGGGCGCTTTCCTTGATCCCGATGTAGCAGAGCCAGGTGATCAGCACGGTGATGACCACCGCCAGCAGGTTGATGGTGATGGGGAAGCCGCCGATCGTCGGCGCGGACTTCAGAACATCCCAGTTGGCGAAGGTGGCCGCGCCGTTCGCGAGGCCCACCTTGGCCTGGGCCAGAACCTGCAGCTTGGCGGAAAGGCCCAGCGCCGGCGCGTGCTCCGCCAGTTTCAGGGCCGAGCGCGGATCCATGCCCAGCCAGCCGGGGATGTCCACGTGGAAAACGGAGGACAGGAAGCTGCGGGCGTAGTCACCCCAGGAGATGGCCACGGCCACGTTGGAGATGGCGTACTCGAGCAGCAGATCCCAGCCGATGATCCAGGCCATCAGCTCGCCCAGGGTGGCGTAGGCGTAGGTGTAGGCGCTGCCTGAGACAGGGATCATGGAGGCCATCTCGGCATAGGCCAGGGCCGTGAAGCCGCAGATGACGGCCACGATGAGGATGCTCAGCACCAGGCCGGGCCCCGCGGGCAGGCGTCCATCGGCCATGTTCCCCGCCGCGGCCGTGCCGATGCTGGAGAAGATGCCGGCGCCGATGATGGCCCCGATGCCGAACATGGTGAGGTCGAAGGCCCCCAGGTTCTTCTTGAGCTGGTGCTCGGGCTGCTCGGCACTGGCGCGAAGTTGTTCCAGGGATTTGGTGCGGAAGAGGCGATCGAGCATGGGAGCCTTGGGGGAAGTCCCCATGCTAGCAGCGGCCCAGGGACGCTAGGCTGGGGGGTATGTGGCTCTGGAAGGACCGCCGCCTGCGCCTGTCCCTCACCGGGCTGGGGGGACAGTATCTGCTCGCGCTGCTGGCCGTGGGGGCCTTCGCCGTGAACACCGGCAACAACCTGCTCTACCTGGTGTTCTCCCTGATGCTCGGCCTGCTCCTGGTCTCCGGCATCCTGAGCCGCCGGGCCCTGAGCGGCCTGGAGCTGGCCGGTCTGGAGGAAGGCCACCTGTTCGCCCAGGTCCGGGGCGGCCTCCGGCTCCGGTTCCGGGATGCGGCCCGGCGGCGGCCCCGGGGCCTGGAACTCCATCTGAGCCTGGATGGGGGGCGGGTCGAACCCGGGTTCCTGGGTGCCTCCGACGCCACGGGAACGGCCACGGTCGTGCTTCAGGCCCGCGCCGGACGCCGGGGCTGGAACCACCTCCGGGCGCTCGAACTGCGTACCCGGTACCCCTTCGGATTTCTCGAAAAGGTGCGGATCCTTCCCCTCGACCAGCGGGTGCTGATCCTCCCCCATCCCCGCACCCCGCCACCCCGCCCGGGGGGCTGGCGGGGCGAAGGCCAGCGCACCCGACCGCATCCCGGCAGCAGCAGCCCGGAGGGTGCCCGGCCCCTGCGCCTGGGCGATGCCCCGGCCCGCATGCACTGGAAGCGGACCGCCCAGCGCCGGGAGCCCTGGGTGCGCACCTTCGAAGAGGAGCGCCCCCTGGGCATCCATCTGCGCCTGGACCTTGATGCGTGGCTCCCTGGGCGGGCCTTCGAGCGGGAACTGGAGCACCTCTCCGGCACCATCCTCCAGGCCCGCCTCCAGAAGCGGGAGGTGAGCCTGGATCTTCACGGCCCCGAAGGCACCCAGAGCTTCCACGGCCACACCCCCTGCTGGCGCGCCCTCGCCCTGGCGGAAGCCTCAGGCCGTGCCGTGCCGGACGGGATCGGCATGCCGGAACCCCTGGCCATGCTTTAAGCTGAAGGAATCATGCCCCACCCTTCGTTCGACACCGCCGAGTCACCGGACTGGAACCCGCTGCTGGAGGCGGCCTGGTCCGCCCGGGGCCGGGCTTACGCGCCCTATTCCCACTTCCAGGTGGGCGCGGCCCTGCTCACCGCCTCCGGCGACGTGGTGGCGGGATGCAATGTGGAGAACGCCGCCTATCCGGTGGGCCTCTGCGCCGAACGCGGCGCGCTGAGCGCCGCGGTGGCCCGGGGCCTCGTGCCGGGGGCCCTCGTCGCCGCCGTGGTGGTCACCGACGCGGAGCGCCTGACCCCCCCTTGCGGGGCCTGCCGGCAGGTGCTCGTGGAATTCGCGGACGATCTGCCCATTCTCCTGGCCAATCGCCACACACGGCAGCTCCACCACCTCGCGGACCTCCTGCCCCACAGCTTCAGCGGCAGGCATTTCCAGGCCCCGCCGCAGGAGCCGCGCTAGACTTTCCGGACCCCAGGAACGCATGACCGAGGCAGCGAATGGCCATTGACCGCAACAAGGTGAAGAAGGAAGCCGACAAGTTCCTCGCGGCCGGGAAGGTGGACCGGGCCATCGAGGAGTTGCGCAAGCTCCTCGAGGACAACCCCAAAGACCTGGTCACCATGAACACCATCGGGGATCTGTACCTGCAGATCCGGCGGATCCCCGAAGCCGTGGAAGTCTTCCGCCGCCTGGCCATCGCCCATGAGCGGGAGGGCTTCGCCCTCAAGGCCGTGGCCATCCTGCAGAAGACCATGCGCTCGGCCCCCGACGACATTGACATCGCCCAGCGGCTGGCGGACCTCTACCGGCAGACGAACAAGATCAAGGAGGCCGTGCAGGTCCACCTCCAGGTGGCCGAGCACTTCCAGAAGAAGGGGCTCATCAAGCGGGCCCTGGAGGAGTTCGCCAAGCTGGTGGACCTCGATCCCAAGAACCTGAAGAACAAGGTCCGGCTGGCCGACCTCTACAACAAGGAGGGCATGAAGGACCGCGCCGCGGCCATCTACCTCGAGGTAGCCGAGTCGCTGGCCATGGAGCAGATGCACGCCGAGGCCCAGCAGATCATGGAACGGGCCAAGGCCATGGTTTCCACGCCCCAGGTCTTCCTCACCCAGAGCCGCCTGGGGGTGATCCAGGGCGATTACGCCACCGCCGCCCAGCATCTGCGGACGGGCCTGGAGACCAATCCCCGGAATACGGATCTGCTGGAGGCCCTGGCCGAAATCGAGTTGCGCAGCGGCCACCCGGACCGGGCCCTGGAAGCCCTGGCCGAAATCCCCCAGCTGCCGGAGAAGGCCCTGCCCCTCTGCGAGAAGTCCCTGCGGAACCTGGCCGCGGCCGACCGCGCCGAGGAGGGCCTCCGCCTCTTCACCCCCATCGCCCGGGAGCTGGCCCGCCGGGGCTCCGGCGAGCTGGTGGCCCGGAGCCTGCGCGGGGCGCTCCAGGGGTCCATCAGTGCGGAAGCCTGGCTCCTGCTCGCCGAGATCGCCCACCAGAGCGGCAACAAAGCGGAACGGGAGCAGGCCCTCCAGAGCGCCTACGCCCTGGCCAAATCCCACGGGGATGTGCCCCTGGCCGGCCGCTTGGCCGAGCAGCTGGAGACCCTGGGCGTGGCGGCCGGGCAGGAGCCCCCCCCCAGTGACGGCCTGGCCTCCATGCCTGGATTCGGCGCCACGCCCCTCGCTCTGCCTGCCTCCATCGAGATCACCCGGCACGGGGGTGAGACCGAGATGGATCCGGTCCGCCGTCTGCGCATCGAGCAGATCTCCCGTGAAGCCGAGGCGCTGCTCCGCAGCGGCAGCAGCGACCGGGCCGTTGAAACGTACAAGAAAGCCCTGGAACTGGATCCAGCCGACCTCACCCTCATCGAAGCCATCGTCGCGGTGCACCGCTCCACGGGGCACCTGACCAAGATCCAGATGCAGTACGTGCAGAGCGCCCAGGCCCTGGCCGCCCTCGGCAAGAAGCGCGAAGCGGCGCACCTGCTCGACAAGGCTGAACAGATCTTCCCGGGCTCCACCCGCATCCATCGCCGCACCCTGGGCCTTCTGGAGCCGGGCGCCGCGGCCCCGCCGCCCGCCCCCGCCACGCCGGAACCCATCGCCCTGCCCGCCTCCACCGCCGCGCCGGAGGTGCCCATTGCCCTGGATCTTACGGGGTTCGAGGTGGCTGGACCAGAGGCCCTTGAATCCGCGCCAGCATCCGTTCCCGAGATGGCGCTGCCCGTGTTGCCGGACTTTGGCCCAGCTCCCGAGCCGGTCCTCCCCCTGGCGGAGATGGACGACTTCAGCTGGATGGAATCCACCCTGACAGAGCTTCCGGAAGTGGTCGCCACCCCCAGCCTGCCCCCCTCCGCGGAACCCCCGACGGCGCCTCTGCCCGAATGGCCGCCGGAAGCCGCCCTGGAACCCGGGCACCCGGCCCCCCCTGCGCCCTCGGCCGACGAGCTTGAGAGCCTGCTCGGCGACATTGATTTCCAGCTGGACTACGGCAGTCCGGAAGAGGCCAAGCTCGAGATCGAAGCCGCCCTGCGGCAGTTCCCGGAGCATCCCGACCTGATGGACCGGCTCCAGCACGCTGAGACCGCCCTCCAGAAGCTGGGGCACGCTGCCCCGGCCAGCGCCCTCGACGAAAGCGAGCTGAGCGCCTCCTTCTTCGACCTCACCGATGTCCTGGGCACCGCCTTGATGGATGCCGGCGAGGGCGAGGAGATGCACGACACCACCGATGTGGTGGAGAAGATCCAGAGCGTGGATGAACTGTTCAGCGCCTTCCGCGAAGGCGTCGAGAAGCAGGTCAAGGGCGACGACTACGACACGCACTACAACCTGGGCATCGCCTACAAGGAGATGATGCTCATTGACCCAGCCATCGAGGAATTCAAGATCGCCATGCGGGATCCCGAGCGCACCCTGGAATGCTGCTCCATGCTGAGCATCTGCGAGCAGGCCCGGGGCGGCCTGGATCAGGCCGTGGACTGGCTGCACCAGGGCATCGAGGCCCCGGGCTTCCCACCCGAGGACAGCATCGGCCTGCGCTACGATCTCGCCGAGATCCTGCTTCAGCAGGGCCATCAGGCCCTGGCCCTGGAAACCTTCCGGCAGGTCTACGACATGGATCCTGACTACCGGGATGTCGCGGCGCGGCTAGCTTGATGTTCTCCGGGGGTTCCGCGCTTCGCGCATACCCCCGGACCCCCGCGCCTTGGCCCGGCAAAGCCGCGCCAAGGCTTTCCTCGCTCTCCGCGTTCCGGGGGGTTCCGCGCTTCGCGCATACCCCCGGACCCCCGCGCCTTGGCCCGGCAAAGCCGCGCCAAGGCTTTCCTCGCTCTCCGCGCTCCGGGGGTTCCGCGCTTCGCGCATACCCCCGGACCCCCGCGCCTTGGCCCGGCAAAGCCGCGCCAAGGCTTTCCTCCGTTCCGGGGGTCGCTTCGCGGCGCGGCTAGCCTAGGCGGCGACTTCCGTGGGCGCCCCAGGGCTGGAGGGCCTGAAGGGCGGGCTGGACGGGCTTGCCGGGGCGCTGGAGGCGGGTCAGCTCCAGGGCGCCTTCGGGGGTGGTCAACCACACGCCGTCCTCGCGCCCCCAGAGGATCTGGCCAGGCTCGCGGTAGCAATGGCGGATCGCACCCACGCCGCAGAGCTTCAGTACCTGATCCTCCACCGCCAGCTCGGTGCCCGGCCAGGGCCACAGGGCCCGCACCTGGCGATGCAAGTCCGCGGCGGGGCGGCGCCAATCCACCCGGCCCATCTCCCGGGTCAGTTTCGGGGCGTAGGTCGCTCCGGAAGCATCCTGGTCCACGGGCGCACCGTGTCCGGACAGCAGGATCGGCATCTGATCCTGGAGCAGGGCGGCTGCATCCTCGGCAAGGGCCTCCAGCAGTCCCTCCGCCGTATCGGCCAGGCCGATGGGCCGTTGCGACTGGGCCAAAACCGGGCCCTCATCGAGCCCTGGGGTGAGGCGCATGAGGCTCACCCCGGTGGCCTCGTCGCCCGCCAGGATGGCGTGATTGACCGGCGCCGCGCCGCGCCATCGGGGGAGCAGGGAAAAGTGCAGGTTCCAGACGCCCAGGGGACAGGAATCCAGCATCCATGCCGGCAGCAGGTGCCCGTAGGCCACGACCACCGCCAGATCCACCCCAAGGGCCTGCCAGTCCGCCTTCGCTTCCGGCGTTTTCCAGGTAAGGGGCTGGAAGACGGAAAGGCCCTGTTCGAGCGCGGCGGTCTTCACCGGAGGCGCCTCCAGGTGCCGTCCCCGGCCAGCGGGGCGGTCGGGATTGCAGAACACCGCCGTCACCCCCTCCCCGGCCAGGAGCCGGAGCGCCGGCACGGCCACGCGGGGGGTGCCCAGGAAGGCGATGCGGGTCATGGCTGCCTCCGTTCAGGCCTAGGAGCTCCGGACCATCTTCTGGAACCGGCGCTGGAGCACCTGGCGTTTCACCGGACCGAAATACTCCACAAAGAGCCGGCCCCGCAGATGGTCAATCTCGTGGCAAAAGGCCCGGGCCAGCAGATCCTCGCCCTCGACTTCATGCCAGGAGCCATCCTTGGCCCGGTTCCGGAGGGTCACCTTCCGGGGACGCTCCAGCACCTCGCGGATGCCCGGAATGGACAGGCAGCCCTCGGGCCCCACCTGCCGGCCTTCTTCCTGGATGATCTGAGGATTGATGAGCACCAGCTTTTGATCCGGATCCTCGCCCGTGGAGCAGTCAATGACGGCCAGGTTCAGGTTCACGCCCACCTGGGGCGCGGCCAAACCGACACCCTCCTCGGCCAGGGCCGTCTCGAACAGATCCGCCACGAGCTGCTCCAGCTCGTTGGTCCATTCGCCCACATCCTCGCTGTTCAACTTCAGGCGGGGGTCTCCCCACGTAATCACGGGCCGGACTGCCATCCATCCTCTCCAGCATTCCAGTGTAATCCAACGCGCTCCCTTTGGTAATCTGGGAGGTCTGTCCACTGGGGCCCCTATGCTGCGTTCGTTCCGCCAAGTCTTCCAATCCAATCGCATGCCCGTGGCAGCCATCTTCATGTTGGTGCTGGTCAGCATGGTCATCTACCTGGTGCCCTCGGGCCGGATGGATACGCCCGAGACCGTGGTGGCGCGGGTCTACGGCCACGACATCCTGCTCCGCGACCTGCTGGAACGCGAGTCCGAACTGTCCCAGCGCTTCGGCAGCCAGGCCAGCGGGGACGCCATGAAACCCTTCATCCAGTCGCAGGCGCTCCGCGACCTGATGGACCAGAAACTCATGGAGGAGTTGGCAGTCCGCCATCATGTGGTGGTGACTGATGACGAAGTGGCCCTGCGCATGCGGGCCTTTCTCCGGCAGTACCCGATCCTCCTCGACGGCAAGGGCAACCTGAAACCCGCCGCGGAACTGGAGAAGATCTTCCGGGAGACCGGCTTCAATCCGGCCACGCAGGAGCGCGCCCTGCGCAGCGATCTCATCCGCGCCAAGCTCATCCAGCAGGCCGCCCTGGTCGTACCGGTGGATGCCACCTGGCTGAATCTGGAAAACCAGGTCCGGAACGGAAAGGTCGGCTTCGATCAAGTTCTCCTGCCCGTGGATACCGCCGCCATCGCCGATCCGGGCGACGGCCCCCTGGAAGCCCTCTACCAGGCCAGCGGCGACCGCTTCCTCCAGGGCCCACGCCGGGTGATCCAGGTGGCCGTCGTGGACCGCGCCTCCCTGGGCAGCGCCCTGAACGTGGATGACGCCGCGCTCCAGGCCGCCTACGCGGCCCACAAAAATGACTACGTGGAACTGAAGGCCCGCCACATCCTCTTCAAGGCCACCACCGACGCCGAAGTCAAGGCGGCCACCCAGAAGGCGCTGGCCCTGCGGGCGAAGCTGGTGAAGGGCGAGGATTTCGGCAAGGCCGCCGAGGCCTTGAGCGAGGATCCCACCGCCAAGGGCAACGGCGGTGAACTGGGCTGGTTCCACTTCGCGCAGATGGTGAAGCCCTTCTCCGAGGCGGCCGCGGCGCTGAAGGTCGGCGAAATCAGCCAGCCCGTCCGCACCCAGTACGGCATCCACCTCATCCAGCTCGAGGGCCGCAAGGACAAGACCTTCGACGAGGTGAAGGATCAGCTCCGCAGCTCCATTCAGGATGAGCGGTTCGCGGCCCGGGCCCAGGAGCGTCTGGACATGGTCCGCAAGCGCGCCAATGGGGGCGATCTGGCCGCCGCCGCCCGGAGCGCAGGCTGCCAGGTCATCCTGAGCCAGCCGTTCGCCAACGCCCCCGATGCGGCCAGCGCGGGCCTTCCCGAACTGCCCCAGTTGGCCGGCGAGGCCTTCAGCCTCAAGGTGGGCGAGACCTCCAAACCCGAGAAGGCCGGCGACCGCTACGTGCTGTTCCGGGTCCAGGCCGAGCTTCCCGAGGCCGTTCCGCCCTTCAAGGACATTCGCGCCCAGGTGCTGGCCGCCTGGAAGCTGGAGGAGGCCCGGAAGCAGACCATGGCCAAGGCCCTGGCGACCCTCAAGGGCGGCGACCTGAAGGCTCTGGGCGGCACCTTCACCACCCAGGCGCCCGGCCCCATCAGCGCCCTCAAGGATCTGGGCGCACTTCCGGCCGTGCAAAAGGCGCTGCTCGATACGCCCGTGGGCCAGCTCACCGCGCCCGCCTGGAACACCGACGGCCAGCTCTGGGCCGCCAAGATCACCTCCCGAGAAGCGCCGCCCGCCCTCACCTTCGAGACCCGACGGACCCTCATCCAGCAGATCCAGGGGGACGAGGCGCGGAAACTGCTCTCCGCTGAACTGCAGTTCCTCGACCGCCAGGGCCGGGAACGCGGCGGCCTGCGCAGTTTCTATGGCCAGTTCGGCGGCATCTACGTCAACACGGACGCCCTCAAGGCCCTGCTCCAGCGTTGATAGAAACGAGGGGGGACCGCCTGCTCGCCTGCGATTCGCGATGTCCCCCCTCGTGCACCCCCACGCGGTGTCCCAGCTAAGCCGGGACACCACGTCTGGCTCCGTCCTGCCCTGAACCGGCGTCCCGATGCAGGGCCAGGGTGCAGTCGCACAGGCCCGCGACGGACCTCCGGTCATGGCTGGCCATCAGGAGGGTCAGGCCTTCGGCCTTGAGATCCAGCAACAGGGCCCGCAGGTGGCTCGCCAGGGTGGGATCCAGGGCCGAGAAGGGCTCGTCCAACACCAGCAGCGCCGGTTCCAGCATCAGCGCCCGGGCCAGGCAGAGGCGCTGGGCCAGGCCTCCGGACCAGGCGGCGGGAAGTTGGCTCAGCGTGGCCTCCGGGAACTTCACCCGCGCCGCCATCTGCGCAGCGGCTTCGCGCCGGGAGGCGGGCGTGCCGCGGCCCTGGATCTCCAAGGGTTCCGCCAGGATCTCCCACCCCGTGCGATGGGGCGGCAGGCTGGCGTGGGGATCCTGGAAGACCGCCTGCATCCGCGCGCGCCGGGGCCGCCGGTCCCGTTCCGGCACGCCCGACCAGGGCAACCCGTCGAGTCGCACCGCGCCCTCGGCAGGCTCCAGGAGCCCCAGCACGAGGAGCAGGAGTGTGGTCTTGCCCGCGCCGCTCTCGCCCACCACGCCCAGCGCCTCGCCCGGGGAAAGACTGAACGACACGTCCCGCAGCACCCAATCCCCGCCCCGCCGGAAGCCCAGGGCCTCGGCGGAAAGCAGGGGCTGAATCAGCGGATCACCTCGGCGCCCAGGTAGGGGCGCAGGGCTTCGGGCACGACGATACTGCCGTCGGGCTGCTGGTCGTTCTCCAGGACGGCCACCCAGGTGCGGCCCACGGCCAGGCCGCTGCCGTTGAGGGTGTGCAGATAGGCCGGCTTGCCGTCCTTCGGCCGGCAGCGGATGTTGGCGCGGCGGGCCTGGAAGTCGCCGAACCAGCTGCAGGAGCTGATCTCGCGGTAGGTATTCTGCGAGGGCAGCCACACCTCCAGATCGTAGGTCTTCTGGCTGCTGAAACCCATGTCGCCCGTGCAAAGCAGCACCCGGCGGTAGGGCAGGCCCAGGGCCTCCAGGATGGCCTCGGCGTTGCCGGTGAGCCGCTCCAGCTCCGCCTCCGCCTGCTCGGGCCCGGTGAAGGCCACCAGTTCCACCTTGTGGAACTGATGCTGGCGGATGATGCCCTTGGTGTCCTTGCCGTAGCTGCCCGCCTCGCTGCGGAAGCAGGGCGTGAACGCACAGTGGCGCAGCGGCAGCGTCTCCGCGGGCAGGATCTCATCCCGGTAAAGGTTCGTGACGGGCACCTCAGCGGTGGGGATGAGATACAGAGGATTTGTGCGCCGGCCTTGTTTCTCGATCTCTCGGAATCGCTCGAAAAGATCTCGATAAGTTGCCTCCTCCTCCCAATTAGCACCGGGAGCCCAGGCTTGAATATTCTCTCTTATAAATTCTTTTAAACGAGTCGTTTTGTCAGTTCCAAAATTCCAAATCAACTGATCAACAATTTTATAATTAACGATAACTTCAAGAACTAATTTATTTTCAGCGATTTGTTGATAAGTAAACTTTACATTTCCAATCTCATACAGATGCTCTGGAGCAAATTCACCCGGAATTTTGAAGAGGTCCTGCTCGAACTTCGGCAGCTGCCCCGTGCCGTACATGCTCTCGGCGTTCACGAGGTAGGGCGGGATCACCTCCTCATAGCCCGCGGCGGTCTGGCGGTCGAGCATGAAGGCGATGAGGGCCCGTTCGAGTTTCGCGCCCAGCCCCTTGAGCACCGCGAAGCGCGCCCCGCTCAGTTTCGCCGCGCGGTCCAGGTCGAGGATGCCGAGCTTCGTGCCCAGCTCCACGTGATCCAGCGGCGTCTCGATGGCCGGGATCTGGCCCCAGCGCTTGATCTCCACGTTGGCGTGCTCGTCCTTTCCCTTGGGCACGCTCGGATGCGGCAGGTTGGGCAGGCCCGCCAGGAAGTCGCGGAACGCGGCCTCGGCCTCGCGCTCGGCCAGTTCCAACGCCTTCAATTTGTCGCCCACCTCCCGCTGCGTTGCGATGAGGGCATCGGCGTTCTCCTTGGCCCGCTTGAGGCGGCCCACCTCCTCGCTCACGCGGTTGCGCTCGGCCTTCAGGGCCTCGGCCTCCTGGAGCACGGCCCGGCGCCGCTCGTCCAGGGCGCGGTAGCCCGCGGTATCCAGCACGTAGCCCCGGTCCGCCAGGCGGGCTGCCACGGCGTCGAGATCGTTGCGCAGGAGGTTGGCATCGAGCATGTCGGATTCCGGAAATCCTTCATTCTACCGGGCGGTGGCGGGGCCGCGCGGCCGTGATCTTGAGTCCATGAGCCAGCTGCCGATACACCGGCCCAGGAGGCCCCCATGCGCGACCCGGTCCGGATCGGTTCTCTGCTCCTGCTGGCGGGAGCCCTGCTTTTCAGCCAGAGCGCTTCCAACGGCATCAGCGGCGGCTACGTCGGCAGCAGCCGGTGGTTCACCGAGATGCGGGCATCGGCGGCCAACCGGGCGATGCTCCAGACCCTGGCCGGGCCCGGGCACTCCACCCGGACGGTCCCGCCGGGCTACGTGGAATTCGCCGGCCTGCTCGCCTTCCCCCAGGGCAATCCCTTCCCCGGCGGGCGCCTGCCCGATCTGCGCATCCGGTGCGCGAACCCCCAGGTAGACCCGGTTGAGCGGGCCCCCTTCCTGGACCGCACCGGAGGCTTCTACACGGTCCTGAAGCGCGGCCAGACCTACGTTTTCTCCTGGATGTACTACTTCGGCAGCAAGCAGGCCTTCCTGAGCCTGCGGGTGCCACCCGACGCCCCCTCCCCTTGGCGGAAGGTGCTGGTGGTGCCCACGGCGGCCCCGCGGCCGGCTTCCACGGCCACGGCCGCAGCCCCTCCCGCCCCAGCGGCAACACCCGCCCTCAGCCTGGCCGAGGCCAGCCGCTTCGACCTCTCCGGCTTCCCTCCCCAGCCCACCACCTTCGAGGAGCAGCAGGTGCAGGAGGCCATCCGCACGGCCACCACCTCGCCCCTGAAGGCCTTCGCCCACCGGAAGCTGGCAGCCTATTACGCCCACAAGGGCGATCCGGCCCGCGCCCGGGAGGAGGCCGCCAAGGCCGATTTCTGGAGCCAGCAGCCGTAACCCGCACCCTCAGGACTGCGACCACACGCCCCCGGGCACCTGCGCCCCCGCATCAAGGTTGTTCGAAGGAGGTTGGCGCAAGCACATCAGCCTCCTTCGAACATCCCACCAGCGGGGTCAGCAGCCCATGAAAGAACCATGGAGGGATCAAAGGCCCCTACAGCTTCATCAAGCTGAACGCCTTGCTATCTGAATCAATCCCCAAATAGTAGGTCTTATCAATGTTGGTCACATCTCCCCACATGGTGGAGGAGAGGAATGAGAAGGACCAGCTTTCGTTGTAGCCGACCCCCCCGGGAGACGATCCCACCTGGAAGGTGAAGTTCTGGACGCCATTCACCAGAGTGGGCTTGGCGCCCCACCCCACGCAGAGGGTGACGGGCTTGGTCGTGTCCAGTTGCAGGTTGGTGTAGTAGTCAATCGAGGTGGCCGCGAGCGTAGGTTCTGGGGAACCGGGCTGATTGTTCGCATTCGGGATCTGGGTCTGGGTGACCTCGCTCAAGCCGAACTCGCAATCAAGGATCTGGAGCGTGATGGGATCCCGTTTCAGGACCATCCAGGGTTTCCCGGTCACCTGGAGCGCCCGGTCGCCGTAAATGTTAAGACTGTAGTAGCTGTTCGGGATGGACCCCTTCCAGAACTCGTAGGTTGCGGTGGGGTTGGTCGGCACCGTTGAGGTGCCCGTTGACGAGCCTGCGCCCCCGCAGGCGAGGGTGGAGAGAAGCAGCAGCGCGGCGAGAGCCGCGAGCCAATGGGTGGCCGGGCGTTCCATAGGGTCTCCTTCAGAGTGCGGCTAGAGGCTGTAGGCCATCAGGACGGTGTCCTTGATGGACCAGATGTTGGTCTTGAAGTAGAGGATGTTCGCGCCCCCATCGGACTTGCAGTAGTTCGACAGGATGCCGCCAGACACGGGGTCCACCTGCTGGAAGTTGGGATTGTTGAACACCCAGAGGTACCCGCCGCCAAAATCCAGGCGGGTGGCTTGGCCGGCGGTGGTGAGCAGCGCGGGGGAGAGGGGGACCTGGGTGCTGGTGGCCGGATCGAATTTGACGATCACATGACTCACCTGCGCGGGAGAGGCGTAATTCCGGTCAATGGCGGCATAGAGATTCGTGCCGTCGCTGGCCAGTCCCTGGATGATGGGGATCTCTCCCGTGAGGCCTGCGGAAACCGGGATGGCCGCTTCGGCGAGCCCCGTGGCCAGGTTCACCCGGAAGACACCCTGCGGGAAGTTCCCGTTCACGTCAATGTATGTGCCCGAGGCCCAGAGCGCACCGTTGTGCCAGGCGATATCGGCGATGAACTGGATCCCATTCACGGTGGTGCTGCCGGGAGCCATCGGCACCAGTGGGACATTGGTGGTGCTGAGGATCTGCCCACTCGACGGATCTATCTTGAACAAGGTGCCGTAGGTGGATGAGAAATCAGTCTGGGTCCAGAGGTAGATGGAGGTCCCGTCCGTGGCGAGGGCCTTGAACATCGCGTTGGAAACCACCGCTCCCAAATTGAGTTGCTGGACCAGGGTGATGGGATTGCAATCGCTGGTGATGAAACTCCAGGAAAAGGGACTGGCCAAGGCGTTGCCTGCCAGATCCTTTATCCCCGTGCTGAGGGTCGCGGTGTAGGAGAGGCTGTTGCCCAGCTTCGTGGCTGGCGTGAAGGTGGCGGTGGTTCCCGCGATGGCGACCGTGCCCGGAATCGCGGTTCCCGCCTGGGTCAGCGAGAAGACGCTGGCAGGAGTTGTGGCCGTGATGTTCTCGCTGAAGGTGGCGCTGACCAGCGTATTGGCCGGCACGCCCGAAGCCAGGTTGGCGGGGCTCGTGCTGAGGACGGATGGGGGCGTGGTGTCCTGGGGGGAGGTTCCCGAACCCGAGCTGCTGGAGCCCCCACCTCCACAGGAGATCAGAAGAGCTGCTGCCAGGCAGCAGGTTAAAAACACCCGTGGACCCAACATGGGCGCTCCTATGATTATTTATTTATAGGCCCACTATAAGTCGTTCCCCCGACAAAGCAATCCCCGCCCGAACGCTCCTAGGCACCCCCGACCCAGAGCAGGGCGCCTCCAAAGGGTCACGCTCAGGACTGCGACCACACCCCGTCAGGCATGGGCTCCCCAGCCCAAGCGGTGGCGAACGCGTCGCGCACCTCCGCCACGCCGCCGCCCGCGCCCAGGATCAGCCCCAGCTTCGCCAGGGCCGCCCAGCGGGTGTGGAGCCCGCCGGAGACGGCGCCCGCGTTCAGCAGGGCCTGGCCCATCTCATAGGCGGAGAGGTCCACGCCGCCGGAAGGGCACTGGGAGGTGACCACCACGGGCAGCTGCCGCCGCTGGCAGTCCGCCAGCAGGGCCCGCAGGTCGGTGCGGCCCATGGGCAGGTTGCCGGCGCCGAAGGCCTGGATGAGCACGGCCCGGGCGCCCTCGGGCACGGGGCTCCAGACCATGCCCGGATGGGGCGTCAGGGTGTGGATGGCCAGATCCAGGGCATCGCCGACGCCTGCGGGTACCTGGCGCAGGAACTGGCCCACCTCGGGATGGAGCAGGATCTCCGCGCCGATCTCGGCCAGGGGCGCGAGGTTGGGGCTCTGGAAGGCTTCGAACTGGTGGACGCTCAGCTTGTCGGCGGCCACACCCCGGAGCCAGTGGGTGCCGAAGCAGATGCCGATTTCGGGGATCCCCCGGCAGGCCAGATCCACGGCGTTGACGAGGTTGCTGCGGGCGTCGCTGCGCACAAAGGCCAGGGGCCGCTGGCTGCCGGTGAGTACCACGGGCTTGCCCAGGTCCGGGAGCAGGAAACCCAGGCAGGCGGCCGTGAAGGCCATGGTGTCCGTGCCGTGGATGATGACGAAGCCATCGTAGTCGCGCTCCGCCTGGCGCACCCGTTCGGCCAGGGCGAGGATATCCGCGGGCTCCACGCAGGACGAGTCCTGGTTGAAGGGCACCTCCACCGCCAGCCTCGCCAGTTGGCCCAGTTCCGGCACCTGTTCCTGCAGGTGGTCCAGGAAGCGGCCCGGCGCCAGGGAAGCGGGTTCGCCGCTGGGCGTCATGCCCAGGGTGCCGCCGGTATGGAGGAGAAGAATGCTGCGTGTCATGGAGCCCCCGGCTCCACCCTAGCGAAAACCCCCACTCAGATCACCTCCAGCCCCAGCCTCCGCTCCACACCTTCCACCTTCCGGATCCGCGCGGCGCCCTGGCCACCGATGAGGAGCCGGCAGTCGGCCGGCAGCCGCGCCAGCAGGTCCAGCAGCAGGCGCCGCGCGGGTTCGCCGGAACTCTGCAGGGAAAGACTGAGGGCCACGCGATCCACCTTCAAGGCCTGGGCGGCGGCGGCGATGCTGGCCACCGGGAGATCCACCCCCAACAGCTCCGTGCGTGCGCCGCTGGCGGCGTAGACCAGGGCCGCCATGAGCAGGCCGAGACGGTGCCGCTCGCCTGGCAGGGTGGCCAGCAGGACCGCGCCCCGGCCGGGCAGGAGTGGACAGGCGAGCCGTTGTTCCCGCAGCAGATCCTCCAGCACTTCCGTGAGCAGGTGCTCGTGATGGATGCCAAGCCGGCCTTCGGCCCAGGCGATGCCCACCCGATCCAGCAGGGGCGAGACCACCTCCTGGAGGAAGGCTTTCCACCCACGCCGCTGCTGGGCCTCCGACAACAGGCGCCGGAGGGCGGAGCTGTCCATGGCGCCCACGGCTCCGAGCAGGGGGTCGAGTTCGGCCCCGCCTTCGCGGTGGAGGAGCTGCCTCAGGGCCGCCTCGCCATAGCGGGCCACGGCGGAGGGCCGGTGCCCCGCCGCCACCGCCTCGGCCAGCAGACGCAGCCGGTGCAGATCCTCGGGCCGGTAGCGCCGATGGCCGGAGGGCAGCCGGATGGGCTCCGGAAACCCGTAGCGCCGCTCCCAGACCCGGATCACATCCGCCGAAAGCCCGGTTTCCGAGCAGAGATCGCCGATGCTCATCAGGCCCGCGTGCCCCTCCCCCACATCCACCTCCTTCGGCCCAGATTAGGAGGAGGGTGCAGGCGGGGCCACGTTATTTGAAGGGCATCAGGCTCCCGTCACCACGGCGGCCTTCACTTCGTCGAAGCCATGCTCGCTGGTGCAATTCAGGACCACCGCGCACTGGCCCGGCTGGCTGGGGGGCAGCTGAACCGCGCCAACGAACAGCCCGTCCCCATCCGTGCGGCCGGAGAGGAGACCCGTGGCCTTCTTGAGGCTGGACACCAGCTTCAGGGTGACTTCCGCGCCCGGCACGGGGCTTTGGCTGTTGCACAGCCGCGCGCGGACGCGAATCGGGCAGGACGTCCCGAAGACGGGACGCAGGGGCTGATCCAGCACCAGTTCCAGGGTGTCCACCTCGCCGTCCTGCTGGAGGAACTCCAGGATGGCCTGGTCAAGGGGCCGGTCATTGAAGGCCTGCTTCTCGAGCAGGTCGGGGGGCGTCAGGTCGTACTTGCCGTTCTTGATATCGCGGATGATGGCCCGGTGCTGCTCGTCCATGCGGGCCTGGAGGACGCCATCCTCGATGGGGGGGCCGGCCAGCAGATCCTCGTAGGAGGAACGGTAGCTGTCCAGGATCTCGCCCCCTACGTAGATCAGGGTTTCGATCCGCGGATTGGACAGGCCCTTGTCCTCGGTCTGGACGTGAAAGATCCGGTTGCCGTGCCGGACATCCGTGTTGTAGCCCGTGATCATCGGACGGTCCTGACATCAACGAGGGGGGACCGCCTGCTCGCCTTCAGCTCACGAGGTCCCCCCTCGTGCACCCCCACGTGGCGTCCCGGCCTAGCCGGGGCACCACATCTGACGGGGAGCATGGCATCCACAGGGTTCATGGCATCAGGAACGCAATTTCCCCGCCAGATCAGGGAACACTTCCCAGGCGATCTCCCTGATGATCTGGTCGCCCATGCGGGCCACCACGGCCTTCACCAGGGCATCCACCAGGACCGGATCGGCCAGAAGGGCCTGGACCACGGCCCGGGCCTGGGCCTGGGCATCCGTGGCCCCTTCCCCTGGTGGGGCCTGCCCGGACACGGCAGGTACCTGCCCTTCCGCGGCCACCGGCGCGGCCATCGGCGTGGGTTCCAGGGATTCCAGGACAGGTTCAGGAGCCTCGGGCGCGGCTTGGGGCGCAGGTTCGTCCAGCCCCCAGGCAGGTTCCATCTGCTCCAACGCAGGTTCCAGCTGGTCCAGCGTGGGTTCCGCCAGCGCGAGGGGAGGCAGGTCAGCGAAGAGATCCTCCGGCGAGGCATCGGTTCCAGGCAGCGCCTCGGTCGCCCGTGGAACCGCCGGTTCTTCCTCGCTCAGATCCAGCCCTTCCCCAGGCAGGGCGCCCAAATCAATACCCTCCAGGTCGGGCAGGGACGGAAGGATCACCTCCGCCTCCACAGGAGTGGAGGGCTCCGGGGGCGGCTCCGCCGGGAAGGCTTGGGGCGCAACCAGGGGGAGGCTCCCCAGATCGAGCTCTTCCAGTTCCAGTTGGACCTCCGGCAGGTCGCCCAGGTCCACCACCGGTTCCTCAGCCCACACATCTTCGGCCGTGAGGATCAGCAGATCCGCCTCGGCCTCGGGCTGGGCCGGCGTACCCGCTTCCGGCCGGAACTCCGGGAGCGCCGCTTCGGCCCGCTGGAGCAGCTCCCGGGCGGGCGTGGCGGGCACGGTGCTGAAAGGCGAGGGCGATGGCGCGGGCGGCAGCACGGGGGTGGCGATCAGGGCCTTCACCCGGTCGCCCAGTTCCCGCAGCTCAATGGGCTTTTTCAGGAAGCCCTGGACCGGCGCCGAGGCCAGACGGGCTGGATCTACGGGATCGAGGACGCCGGCCATGAGGGCGATGGGCAAGGTCGCCGTGGCTTCAGAGGCGCGGAGCCGGGACACCAGGGTCCAGCCATCCATGCCCGGCATGGCCGTATCCACCAGGGCCACATCGAACTGCTCCCCGCGCGCCAGCCGGTCCAGCGCCTCCGCAGCCGAGCCTACGCACACCAGAGCCACATCGGTCGGCGCGAGCAGGGACTCGGCGATCCGATGAATGCTGGGGTTGTCGTCCACGAGCAGAAGGCGTGGCATCGGTACCTCGGAAGGCCAGGGAAGAACAAGGAGGCTGGGCACCACGCTACCAGAAAACAGACCTGGTGGCCCTGCTTTGCCCGGACCTCACGCAGGGGGCGCAGGCCGCCTCCCCCGTTCCGGTTCACGGCTGCAACAATCTGCGCACCAGGCGGAGACGGGGCACATCCACAAGCCGGACGAGGACGATCCGCGTACCAACCCAGACCCAGGCCGCGCTCTGGGCTTCTCGGAGCGCGACTTCCGGCCCCCCCGGCAGCCAGCCTTTCACCGAGGCCCGCAGTTCCAGATCCGTCCGCCACTCCGCGCGGAAGTAGTCCGTCACAGCCTGGCGCTGCCGCTCCGGGGCCAGGCCCGGAGCGCCCCAGCGCCGGTCCCAGGCATCCAGCGCCCCGCCTTGGGTCCAGGCCCAGGCCGCATCATAGGCCGGCCAGGGGGGTGCCCCCGCGGGCACCGACGTCCAGTCCACACGATCCGGCGGGGTGGTCTTGCGATCCATGCCGCCTGCCGGAAGGGGCTCGGCAAGGACCATGGCCAGGGGCGGATGGGCTTCCAGCAGCCCGGGCCCAGCCGCACTCCGGACCCAGCCGCCGCTCGCCAGGTTCCAGGCCGTCCAGCCCTGGAGGTCCGCCACCCAGAGGCGATCGCTCCGCGGGAACCACAGATGATCCCCCGCATGCCAGGGGATCACGAGCCGGGCCCCGGGCAGGTCGCGGCCATCATCCGACAACCCCTCGGGTTTCACGGGCCAGCCCCGGGGCGCCGGCGGCAGTCCCGGCTCATTCCAGGCGGCCAAGGTGGGCTCGCCCAGATCGCTGTCGAGGGGCAGGGCGGTGAGCAGGAGCCGGGCCTCGGCCTTGGGTTCCGAGGGCTCGAAGAATCCGAAAAGGGCGGCGCGTCCATCCCAGCTGAACCGGCTCCAGGGGCCGGACTGGGCTGACCAGAGCACCTGCCCTTCGGGCACTTTCAGCAGGCGCGTCTCGAAGCGGTTCGGCCCCATCTGGAGCGTGACCAGCAGCCGGTTCCCCTTCACGGGATCGAGCCGCGCGGAGCAGAGGGGCGCGTCGAAGCGGTAGTGACGCCACTCCAGTCCCCGCCAGAGGACCACCTCGCTTGTTCCCTTGGGCCCGTTGAGGGCCAGCCCCTTGTCGGCCAGGTAGGGCGAGGCCGGCTCCCAGGGGGCGCCGAAGCCGCCACCAAAGGGCCACGGCTCGATCTGGTCAGGATCCTCGGTGCCCTGGAACCGCGGGGCCCAGCCATCCTCCAGCTGGAAATCCGTCACCGGATCGTAGGCGCCCAGGCTCATCACGGCGGGCACATCGGCTGCCCCCATGCCGCCCTCGCCCATGGGACGCGGGGCCTGCACCACCGCGAAGAGCAGCAGCATGGCGGCAATGAAGAGGGTGGCAATGATGTACTTTGTGGGGATCACAGGCGCGCCGGTCGTAGCTCCATCATGCCCTCAACGGCCCGGTCGTGCCCCAGGAGGTGTTCATGGCGTCCTCCGTCCCGGTGGAAACCGAACTGAAGCTGCGCATTCCGGCCACGGCCCCCTTTCCATCGCATCTGGCGGCCCTGGGTTTCCAGGAGATCCAGCCCCCCCAGCCCGAGCGCAGCGACCTCTGGGACCGGGACGGCAGCCTCCGCGCCCAGGAATCGGCCCTGCGCCTGCGCCGCTACGCCGGCCAGGCGCGCCTCACCTGGAAGGGGCCCCGAATCCCGGACGCGCTGCTGAAGGTGCGCCCGGAGCTGGAGACGGCCGTGGCCGATGCCGAAGCCATGGAAGGCATCCTCCGCGCCCTGGGTTTCACGCCCGTGCTGCGGCTGGAGAAGGTGCGGGCGGTCTGGCGGCGCGAGGGGCTGGAAGCCTGCCTCGACGAGACGCCCTTCGGCTGCTACCTGGAGCTGGAAGGCGCGCCACCGGCGATCCACGCGGCCATGGACGCGCTGGGGCTCGACCCTGGCCAGGCCGAGCCCCGCAGCTATCCCGAGCTCTACCAGGCCCACGGCCTGGGCACGCTCACTCCGCCTCGCTGAAGATCACATCGCGCTCCCGGCCATCGGGCCAGGTGAGCGCCAGGGTGCGGTTGAGCACCACGGGCTCGGGCCGGACGACCCCAGCCCGCAACGGCGTCATGGGCGCGGCGATCCGGACCGTATGCACGGCCACGGCGGGCGCAAGGGAGCCCGCCACCATCGGCAGGAGGCGGCCCCGGGCCAGGGCCCGGGCCTCGCCGAGGGGCATCGGCGCGTGCCGGTCCCCCGGGAAGAGAACGGTCAGGAAGTAGGCATCCTCATCCTCGGCGCTCAGCTGGAGGCGCCAGAGCCCCGGTTCGGGATCGGACACCACCAGCTGCCGGGCCACGGCGCCCGGGAAGGCCCCGTCCTTGCCTTCGACGGGCTCACCCAGGCCTTCACCGTCGCGGGCCCGGAGATCCCGGTACAGGGGCGGGTGGAAGGCGGGACGGAAGACATGGATCCGACCAGAGGGGGCGATCAGCAGGGCCCGGCGCGGCGAGGCCCCGGTTTCCAGCAGCACCTGGAGCAGCGGCTGGCCCGCTTCGACCGGGAAGGTGGCCTCGGCCATGCCGCCCTGGGTGTGGCCGCCGCGGTAGAGGCGGTCCAGGGGCAGGACGGGCTCGGCGGCGGCCCGCAGAGTCTGGGCGGCGATCGCCGGAAGCGCCGGCTGGGCGAGGTTGGCCTGGAGGTAGGGCCAGGCGTTGTGGCCCTGCATCAGCTCCCCGTGGTTCCAGGCGCGGGTGAAGAGGCGGCCCTGCTGGTAGGGCAACGAGGATGAATCCAGGGGCACCACGCCATCGCTGGTGCGGCCGATGGCCATCCCGCCGAACCAGTACATGCTGAACCAGGGGCCGGCCTTGGTGCCACCGGCGGTATAGATGGGCACGGCGTGGGCGGCGGGCAGGGCGTCGGTCTGGGCGCGGTAGGCGGCCATGTAGCCCGTCTGGAGCACCCGGTTGCCATCATTCTTCACGCCCACCAGGTTCGCCAGCCAACCCGCCCAGGAACTCCAGGCCAGGTCCGCCAGGGGGGTGCCCCAGTGCGGTGTCCCGAGCGTGATCAGGCGCTGGACCTTGGATGCGGCGCCGTCATAGACCAGGGCTGTCTGGGCATCCACGCCGCCCTTGCTGTGGCACACCAGCACCACGCCCGCGCCGGGGAAACGGGCGCGCACCTGATCCACCGCCGCGGCCACCAGCACGCCGTTGTCCCACATGCTCCGGTCGGGGTACACGTCCAGGAAGGCCGTCCGGTAGCCCGCCCCGGTGGCATCGGCCTCCATGTCGTTGCTGCCGCTCCAGGTGGAGGCATCGCTGTTCCAGCCGTGGATGAAGATCAGCACCGGGCGCGTGCCCGACCCCGCCGGAATGGCGCCATAACGCAGATTCCCCGGCGTCGCCGCCGCCAGGGCGAGCGACAGGCAGAGCACAGCCAAGCACGATCGAAATCGCATGGGCACCTCGCGGATGAATGATGGGCAGGTCTGGCAAGCAGCATCCGCGCGTACCCCGGGATCCGCAAGGGCCGGGCCGGTTAAGTATTGTTAAGCCGTCGCCAGCAGACTGGAGGCATCCTGGGGGCACGGAGGTCCCATGAGCATCCGCACCCTTCCCTTCGCCGCCACCCTGCTGCTCCTCCTGGCCTGCGGCCACCCGCGACCCGAGGCGCGCATCCGGGCAGCCTTTGAAGGGTGCCGCGCGGCCGTGGAAGCGGGCGATGCGAACCGGGCGGCCGCACCCCTGGCGGCGGATTTCCGGGGCCCGGAGGGCATGGATCGGGCCACCGCCCGCCTTTTCCTCGCCGCCACCCTCCGCCGTGAGCGGGTGGGCGTCACCGTCCTGCGCGATGCGATCCGCGTGGAGGGCCAGGAGGCCTTCCAGGAGGTGGATCTGGTGCTGACCGGACGGACGGGCGGCCTGCTGCCAGAGGAAACCTCCCGGCGCCACTTCCTGCTCCACTGGCGCGAGGAAGACGGCACCTGGAAACTGGTGGAGATCCAATCGCCCCTGGATTCCTGAGCCCCTTCAATCGCCGAGGTACTCCATGAACTCCCGGTGGAAATCCAGGGGCAGGCGCGGGGACTGCCGCTCCTCCTCCACCACCTGCCCGCAGCGGGGCACCGCCCGTAGCGCCTGGGCGGGCAGCCCCCGGCCCCGGGCCGCGCGCAGGACCTGCATCAGGGCGTCCAACCGCCCCAGGCGGTAGAGACTGACGAACATCAGCGCGTGGGCCCGCACGCTGGAGGGATCCAGGTCGAGGGCCCGCTGAAGCTGGATCCGGGCGGTTTCCAGGACATCGCGGCGCACCGCGGATGACGGGGGGCCACCCCCGGTTTCAGCCCGCCCGTGGGATCCGGTTCCACGGGTGGAACCGGCCGTGCCGGGCAAGGGGGCGGCTGTTCCCCCGGGCCGGAGGGGCCCAGCCCCGGGCGCGGCCGCGGCCAAGGGGGACGTCTGCTCCCACCGCCAGCCGGGTTCGCGAGCGGCCCGCAGCACAAGGGAGAGTTCCTCGGCGGTCTGGAACCGGCCCCCGGGATCCTTGGCGATGGCCCGCTGGACAATGCCCTGGATGTCCCGGCTGATGCCATGCAGGGCCGTGGGCGGCAGGGGCGCCGGGGTCTCGTGGAGCAGGCGGTAGACCACGGAACCTGGCGTGGGCCCATCGAAGGGGGGAATGCCGGCGAGGGCTTCGTAGAGGATCACGCCCACCGCGAACAGATCGCTGCGGGCGTCGGGCCGTCCGCTCTGGAGGTACTCGGGGGCCATGTAGTTCACCGTGCCCAGCACCGTGCCTGCGTCCGTGGTATCGGACCCGCGCACCTTCGCGACCCCGAAATCGAGGATCTTGGCCTGCAGGCGGCGCCCGTCCCACACCACGCGGATGTTGGAGGGCTTGATATCCCGGTGCAGCACATCATGCCGGTGCGCCATCGCCAGCCCATCGCAGACCTGGGCCATCACCTCCAGCACATCCCGGGGCGCGAGGGTGCCCGCCTGGATGAGCGTGCCCAGGTCCTCGCCTTTGACCAGCTCCATGGCGAGGTAGAGGACGCCCTGTTCCGCCCCCATCTCGTGGATGGTGACGATGTTCGGATGGTTGAGCGCGCCCGCGGCCCGGGCTTCGGTGGCGAACCGCTCCCGCGCCTCTGGCCCCAGGGCCGCGGAGGTCTGGATGACCTTGATGGCGACTTCCCGGCCCAGGATGGGATCCCAGGCGACGTACACCTCGCCCATGCTGCCCTGGGCCAGGCGCCGGAGGATCTCGAACTTGCCAAGGCGCGTCAGCACAAAGAGGTTCCCATCGAGCGGTGCGGTTTGATGATCATCCAGCCCTCGACCGAGCGTCCAGGGAATTCAGGCCCCGTGCCCGCGCAGCCAGGCCTCGTCCCGCACGGGGATGCCGAGAGCCTCGGCCTTTGCCCGCTTGGACCCGGCCTTCTCCCCCGCCACCAGCAGCGTGGTCTTGGCGGACACGCTGCCCGTGACTTTGGCCCCGAGCCGCTTCAGCAGGGTTTCGGCCTCCTCCCGCGAGAGGGTGGGCAGGGTGCCCGTGACCACGGCGACTTCGCCCGAAAGGGGCAGCCCGCCCCGGTCCCGGACCTCGGGCGGCGCGGGGGCGACGCCCAAGGCGGCGAGCCGGTCCGGCAACTCCGGATGCAGCGCGATGAAGGCGCGCACTGCCGCGGCCACCTTCGGGCCCACCTCCGCCACCGCCTGCAACCGGCCCTCCTCCGCCGTCCACAGGGCCTCCAGCGAGGGGTAGGCCTCCGCCAGCAGTTCCGCCGTGCGGGCACCCACCATGGGAATCCCCAGGGCGTGAAGCCAGCGGGAGAGGGGCTTGCGCCGGGCGGCCTCCAGGGCGTCCAGCACGTTCTGGGCGGATTTCTCGGCCATGCGCGCCAGGCCGGCCAGGAAAGCCAAGCCGGACCGGGCATCGTCCAGCAGCCCGAACACCTCCCAGGGCTGGGCGAAGCGACCCGAGGCCACCAGCTGCTCCACCAGCGCCTCGCCGAGGCCCTCGATATCCAGGGCCGCTCGCCCCCCGAAGTGGAGCAGCCGCGCCGTGAGCTTGGCCGGGCATTCGGGATTGAGGCAGCGGATGGCCACCTCCTCCTCATCCGTCTTGCCCACGGCGCCGCCGCACTCGGGGCAGGCCGCGGGAATCTCCGGCGCGGGCAGATCCCGGGCCTCCTCGCCGGGAACGAGCGCCACCACCTTGGGGATCACCTCCCCGCCCTTCTCGATGAAGACGCGGTGGCCCACCTTCAGGCCCAGGCGGGCCAGCTCGTCGGCGTTGTGCAGCGTGGCCCGGCGCACCGTGGAGCCCGCAACGGCCACGGCCTCCAGCTCCGCCACCGGCGTGAGCTTGCCCGTGCGGCCCACCTGCCAGGTGATGCCGAGCACTGTGGTGGTGGCCTGCAGGGCCGGGTACTTGTAGGCGATCGCCCAGCGCGGCACGCGGTCCGTCTCGCCGAGGCGCTCCTGCACGGAGAAATCCCGGACCTTGATCACCACCCCATCCGTATCGAAGGGCAGGTTCAGGCGGCCTTCGCGCTGGTCCTCGATGAAGCGCAGGACATCCTCGAGGGTGCCCGCGGCCGCTCGGGGCATCCGCATGAACCCCCAATCCTCCAGCAGCGCCATGGCCCAGGAATGGCCTTGTCCCTGGGGCGGGCCTTCGGAATCCTCGGCTTCCCACAGGGCCTGCCAGGGCAGGAAGGAGAGCTGCCGCCGCTCCACCTCCGCGCTATCCAGCAGCTTCAGGGTGCCGCTGGCAGCGTTGCGGGGGTTTGCGAAGCGGGGTTCGCCGCGGGTGTCCCGCTCGCGGTTCAACGCCTCCCAGCGCTTCCGCGAGAGGAAGGCTTCGCCGCGCACCGTCAGCATCGTGGGTACCCCCCGGCCTTCACCGAACGGCAGCCGCTTCGGGATGTCCGACAGGGTGCGCGCATTGTCTGTCACCAGCTCGCCGGTTTCGCCGTCGCCACGGGTCACGGCCTCGACCAGCCTCCCCTCCTCGTAGCGCAGCGAGAGCGAGAGGCCATCCACCTTCAACTCGGCGGCGTACAGGGGTTCTGCCTCGGGCGCCAGCTTCCGCCACTTCGCCTCCCAGGCCCGCAATTCCGCTTCGGAGTAGGCGTTGTCGAGGCTGAGCATGGGCCTGGCGTGGCGGCGCTTCTCGAAGGCGTTCACGGGCGGCGCCCCCACGCGCAACGTCGGGCTGTTGGGGTCCGCCAGCTCGGGGCGGGCAGCTTCCAGGTCGCGCAGTTCCCGTTCCAGGGCGTCGTATTCGGCATCCGAAAGCACCGGGGCATCCAGGACGTAGTACCGATAGCGGTGCAGCCGCACCTGCTCCGCGAGTTCGCGCATCCGGGCCTGGAGTTCCATCACTTCACTTTAGACCGGTGCAGAACGCCCATCACCAGTCCCAGGGCCAGGAAGAAACTGAGGGTACTGCTGCCGCCGGCGCTGAAGAAGGGCAACACCATGCCCTTGTTGGGCAGCGCCCCGGCCACCATGCCCACGTTCACCATCACGTGCATGCCGAAGATCGCCGCGGCGCCTGCGCAGAAGTAGGCCTCGGCGGAGGTGCGGGCCTGGGCGGCGGCATCCAGCAGCCGCGACAGCAGCAGGCCGAAGAGCCCCAGGGCCAGGATCACGCCCAGGAAGCCGTGTTCCTCGGCGTACACGCTGAAGGCGAAATCCGTGGTCTTCACCGGCAGGAAATTGAGCTGGGTCTGGGAACCGCTGGTGAAGCCCTTCCCGATGAGGCCGCCCGCCCCAATGGCGATGCGGCTCTGATTCACCTGGTAGCCCTTGCCCTGGAGATCCCGGGAGGGATCAAGGAAGATCATCACGCGCTGCTTTTGGTACGGCTTGAGCACGTGCCGCCACCCGAACACGCCACCCACGGACACCGCCACCGCCAGCAGGAACACCCAGCGCCACTGCAGCCCCTTCACGAGCGGGATGAGCAGGAGGATGGGCAGGAAACTGAGGGCCATGCCCAGATCCGGCTGCTTGAGCACCAGCAGCATCGGGAAGGCCACCAGCCCCGCGATGCCCAGCAGCTCCCAGCGGTTCACAGATTCCGCGCTGCGGGTGCCGAGGCGGGTGGAGACATAGAGCAGGGTCACCCATTTCATCAGCTCGGAGGGCTGGAAGGTCTGGCCCGCGAACACGAACCAGCGGGTGGCGCCCCCGATCCGTTTCCCTGCGACCAGCACGGCCGCCAGCGCCACGAGGCCCAGCAGGTAGAGCGGAAAGCTGAAGCGGAGGATGCGGCGGGGATCCACGGAGGCCAGCAGGGTCATGAGCGACAGGCCCAGCAGGTTCCAGATGCCCTGTTTGAGCCAGATTCCGGCCTGGGGCGTATGCCGCCCCGCGGAGTAGAGGGTCAGCGTGCCGAGCGCCATGAGGGCCAGCAGCACCCAGAGCAGGCGCGCGTCCAGGGCGCGAAGGCGGGTCCTCATGGCGTCTCCGCGGGGGCTTCGGGGCTGTAGGGATCCGTCAGCGGGCCCTGGGGCGGCGGGATGGGATGGGTGAGGCGGTCCGCAAACCAGTACTTCACGACCTTGGCCGCGATGGGCGCGGCGGCGGTGGACCCGAACCCCGCGTTCTCGACCACCACCGCGAAGGCGATCTGGGGATGGTCCCGGGGGGCGTAGCCCGCGAAGAGGGCATGGTCCCTGAGGTTCTTGGCCTGGCGAGCGTACTCGGCCTTGTTCACGAAGGCCGCCACCTGGGCGGTGCCCGTCTTGCCCACGAAGGGCGTCACCTGGGCGACCTCCCGCACAAAGGGATTCTCGGCGGCCGTCCCGCTCTGGACCACCTGGTTCAGGCCCTCGTCCAGCACGGACCAGATGCGGGGATCCAGCCCCGTGTCCTTCACCGGCGGTGGAGGCGCGGGTTCCAGGGTGTCCGTCTGGTCGTCGCGCAGGCCCATGAAGAGGTGCGGCGTCAGCAGCTTGCCCTTGGTGGCCAGCATGGCGTAGAAGCGCGCCAGGGCGATGGGGGTGAGGCCCACGGCACCCTGGCCGATGCCCACGCTGATGGTCTCGCCCGCGTACCACTTGGGATCCCGGGGATCCGCCTTGGCTTTCCAGGCCCGGCTCGGGATGCGTGACGTCTTCTCATGGGGCAGGTCAATGCCCGTGGGGACGGTGAGGCCGTATTTCTTGGCCGTGGCGTAGATGTCATCAATGTCCAGCATGGAGGCCACGGTGTAGAAATACACATCGCAGCTCTGCGCGATGGCCTGCACCAGGTTGAGCGCGCCATGCCCGGTGGGTTTGTCGCACCGGAAATCGCGGCCGTAGAAATTCTTGTGGCCCGCGCAGTAGATGACCGTGTTCGGCGTGATGACGCCCTTCTCCAGGCCCGCCAGGGCGATCAGCAGCTTGAAGGTGGAGCCGGGCGCGTAGATGCCCTGGATGGCCCGGTTGAGCATGGGCCGCGTGGGGTTCCGGAGGTAGCGGTCCACCATGTCCTGGCTCAGCCGGTTCAGGAAGAGGTTGGGATCGTACGAGGGGCTGGAGTACATCGCCAGAACCCCGCCATCGTGGAGATCCAGCACCACGGCTGCCCCCGCCTGCCCCTGGTAGGCGTCCTCCAGCACCTTCTGGAGCCCGGCGTCGAGGGTCAGGTAGACGGTGTGCCCGGGCACGGCATCCACCTGGCCGAAGGAGGCGACCTCGTGGCCCAACTGATCCACGAGGATCCGCTTCTGCCCGTCCGTGCCCTTCAGGCGGTCGTTCCCGCTGGCCTCGTAGCCATCCTTCCCGATGATCTCGCCCAGGTGGTAGAGGCCCGGCTTGGCCTTCATCAGATCCTCGCCCACCTCGCCCACGTAGCCGAGCACATGGCCCGCCAGCTCGCCGCCGAGGTAGACCCGGCGGGGCGCCACTTCCATGCTCAGGAAGGGAAACCGCGCCCGGATGCGCTCCGCGAGGGCGATGTCCGACTCGTCCATGTTCTCTTCGAGCACCAGGGGCAGGCCCTTGCCGGCGGCGCGGTAGGCCTGGATCTTCCGGGCGAGGACGGCTGGATCCATCCCCAGCGCTTCGGCCAGGGCCGTCACCACGGCGGGCTTCGAGGGCAGATCCTCCCGCTGGATGACCAGATGCAGGGCCCGCCGGTTGTCCACCAGGCGATGGCCGTTGCGATCCAGGATGAGGCCCCGGGGCGCGGGAATGGCGCGCACCTTCACCGCCTGCGCCAGGGCGATCTCGCGGAATTCCGCATGGCGGGCGATCTGAAGCCAGGCGTAGATGGCGGTCAACGCCAGCACGAGGCTCCAGGCGGCGAGGCGGAAGGCACCCAGCCGCCGCTGGAGCAGGGCGCGCTGCCGGGGCTCCACTCAATGCCTCCGGGGTGCGGCGTCGGCGAAGAGCAGACGCCAGAGGAGCCACGCCCAGGCCGGAAGGGTGCCCAGGGCCCAGGCCCAGCCGCTGCCCCAGGGATGGGGGCCCGCGGCCAGCCGGACCGCGCCGTGGACCAGCACTGTTTGCAGCAGGGCGAGCCCCGCCAGCCGGAGCATCCAGCCCCGCAGGGATTCCACGGGCCAGAGGGACGCCATCCAGGCCGCCAGCAGCGCCACGCTCATATCGGCCCAGGGCGTGCCGCCCAGGTGGGGATAGAGGCGCGCCGCGCCCTCCAGGGCCCAGCCGCCCGCCGCGGCCCAGAGTGCCGTCCGGAGGGCGGCGCCGGGCCGGGGCGCCAGGGCCAGGACCAGCAGGACGTGAAAGACGGCCTGCACCCGCGGGAAGGGCGCGCACAGGAACACCAGGCTCAGCGCCAGCAGGCACAGCAGATCCTGGCGGACGGTGGACACCGGGGAGCGGGTCATGGCGTCCCCCGGTGCGGCGGCGCGGCGGGCGCCACGAAGGGCTCCTGCACCTCCAGGGGGGGCTGGGGCGGCAGGATCAGGACAAAGTGGAGGCGGTCGAGGGGCGCCGACAGTTGCATGGTGACGTGCAGCTCAAGCTCCCCCTTCTCCACCCGGGTCACATAGCCCACCAGCAGGCCCCGGGGAAACACCCGATCCAATCCCGAGGTGTAAACCGCCTCGCCCACCTGCACCACCTCCTGATTGCTGAGGTAGCGGATGAGCGCCTGACCCGAGCCCAACCCCTCCAGCACGCCCGTGGCCCGGCTGCGCGCGAGCATGACGCTCACGGAGGCGTTCGGCGCATCCGCCGGGAGCACCTTGGACTGCGTGGGGCCCACGGACCAGAGCCGGCCCACCACACCCTCGGGTGCGATCACCCCCTGATCCGGCACGAAGCCCCGGTCCCGCCCGCCGTCCAGGATCAGGCCGCCGAAGGCTTCTGGCCGCGTGCTGAAGATCACCCGCGCACCCGCCAGCGCCAGCGGAATCTGCTGGCGCAGCCCCAGGATCCGCTCCGCCTCGCCGGCCTCCGCCAGTTGCGGCGCCTGCTGGGCCGCGGCGAGCTGAAGGGCGGCCAGCTGGGCACGCAGGTTGGCATTCTCCGCCTGGAGTTGCGCCAGGGAACGGGCCCGGTCCTGCCGCCGGGTCCGCCACGCCTCCCAGTGCGAGGCCAAGCCTTCGGCGGGCCGGGCCAGCGTCCCCGCGATCCGCGTCCAGACGTGGCCGGGACGCGGCCCCATCGCCACCCACGCGCCATGGCCCACCCAGAGGAGAATCAGCAGGTACCGCCGCCGCCCTGCGGGGTTCCATCCCCAGTTGGAGGCGCGGGCAGGCATCGCGGCCCGCTAGTCGAGGATCTGGATGCGGCGCAGAAGCGGGATGTTCTCCAGCAGCAGCGCCGTGCCGCGCACCACGGCCGTCTGCGGATCCTCGGCCCGGAACACCGGCAGATGCGTCTCCTTGCGGAGCCGCTCGTCCAATCCCTGGATCAGCGAGCCGCCGCCCGTCAGGCAGATCCCGCGGTCAATGAGATCCGCCGCCAGCTGGGGCGGCGTCTCGTTGAGGGCCTTGCGGACCAGGTCAATGATGGCGTTGATGGGCTCGGCCAGGGCCTCGCGGATCTCCGCGTCGTTCAGCGTCAGCGTCTTGGGCAATCCCTCGAACTGGTCCCGGCCGCTCACTTCCATGGTGCGGGAGAACTCGGAGGGGAAGGCGGAACCGAGCGTCCACTTCACCTCCTCGGCCGAGGCCTCGGAGATGAGCACGTTGTATTTCTCGCGGATGTACTTGATCACCGCCTCGTCCATCTCGTCACCGGCGATGAGGATGGAATCCGAGAACACCTTGCCGTTGTAGCTGATGACCGCCACATCCGTGGTGCCGCCGCCGATATCCACGATCATGCAGCCGCGTTTTTCGTTGATGGCCAGGCCCGCCCCGATGGCCGCTACCATGGTCTGATCCACCAGGAACACCTCGCCGGCCTTGGCGTCATAGCAGCACTGGCGCACGGCGCGGCGGGCCACCTGGTGGGCGCGGGGCGGCACGCTGACCACGATGCGGGTGCGGGCGATCCCCCGGCTCGGGCGGGCCCGCTGGATGAACTGGGCCAGCATCTTCTCCGCGGCATCCACTTCGAAGATCATGCCGTCCTTCATGGGGCGGATGGTCTTCACGCCCTGGGGCGTCCGGCCCAGCAGCTGCTTGGCCTCGTCCCCCACGGCCTCTACCTCATGGGTGACCGTGTTCAGGGCCACAATGGAGGGTTCATAGATGACAATGCGCCCGGCCTGCTTGGTGTGCACCAGCGTCGAGGCGGTGCCCAGGTCAATGGCGAGGTCGGCATTGAAGAGGTTGGACCAGAACTGGCGGGAAAAAAGGCTGGCCACGTGGCACTCCCGGGGAACCTCTTAGGGTGCCACGAACCGCCCGGCGGAGCCATCGGCCGATCGGGATTCCGCCGCCGCCAGCAGTTCCCTCACCAGCAGCTCTCCATCCAGCCGCTGGGGCAGTTCCTTGTGATAGCCGCGGACCCGCGAGCCGGATGCGGGTCGCGAGCGGGCAGGCCTTGATGGCCTGACCCGAGCGGGGCCCCGCCCCGGCGAGCATCAGGGCGCGTGTCCGCGGCGGCTACTCCGCCGCCGCCAGCAGTTCCCTCACCAGCAGCTCTCCGTCCAGCCGCTGGGGCAGTTCCTTGTGATAGCCGCGGACCCAGCGCCCCCCATTCACCTTCACGAAGGGAATGGCCCGCTTGCCGGTCTCCCGTTCCAGGGTTTCAGCAGCCCCGGACACGGTCTCGATGTCCACTTTCCGGTAGGCCACGCCCCGGGTCCCCAGCCAGGCCTCCAGGCGGCGGCAATCCGGGCACCACGTGGCGCTGTAGACCTCCAGATCCAGGCCTGCCAGCGGGTCAATTGCGCTCATGGTCACCTCCCGTTCCTGTCATTCTGATGCCTTCCGGTTCCCCGAGGGATTCATGAACATGCGTTTTGCCTCCGCCAGCCTCCTCCTCCCCCTGCTTTTCGCCTGGGGCTGCAGGCCCGCCCCCAAGGACACCAGCCGGGTCATCGCCACCGCCGGCGATCAGAAAATCACCGAGAAGGATTTCACCGACCTGGTCAAGGGCCTCTCCCCCGATGCCGCCCAGGCGACGACCTTCCTGACCAGTCCCGCCGCGCGGGAGCGCCGGGCCCAGATGGCCGACCAGATGGCCATGCAGGATGCCATCCTCGCCTACGCCAAGCTCCAGGGCCTGCCCAAGGATCCCGCGATCCAGCGCCAGGTCGAGGGCGCCGAGGCCCAGGTCTACTTCCAGGCCCTGGTGAAGAAGCGCCTCGAAGGCGTGACGCCCACGGAAGCCCAGCTCAAGGCCTTCTACGATGAAAAGGTCGCCGCCATGAAGGCCCAGGGCCAGGAGAAGGGCGCCCCCTCCTACGAGATGGTGAAGCCCCAGCTGCCGAACCTCTGGCTCCAGGAGCGCGGCCGCCAGATCTCCCAGGAAGTCCAGCAGGAGATCCGGACCCGCATCCCCATCACCCTGGCCGACGACTACAAGCCCGCCGCCCAGTAGCTGGTCCCGCTTCCGGTTCCGAAGGCCCCCTGTCGGGGGCCTTCCTGTGTGTGCCCCGAGACGGCTGTGACTTCGATCCCGTCTCTCCAGAATCAAAGACCCCCTGGCGGGGGTCGTTGATTCTGGTGCCTGGAGACGGAATCCCCTCCTCCGGCGCTCCCGCGCCTCCCCCGGGCCGCACGCCGTCTAGGGTCGCCTCCGGCCTCCGCACGCCATGCGTGCTCCGGCCTCCGAAACGCGCCCCGAGACGGCTGTGACTTCGATCCCGTCTCTCCAGAATCAAAGACCCCCTGGTGGGGGTCGTTGATTCTGGTGCCTGGAGACGGAATCGAACCGCCGACACATGGATTTTCAGTCCATTGCTCTACCGACTGAGCTACCCAGGCGGGAAGGGCAAGGATACCAGGGAGGGGCGCATTTTCAAGTGCAGGAAGCGGCCCGACTGGTGCATCCTCAAGGGTCCAGTGAGGATGTCATGGCACGCCCCCCGAAGCATCGAGTCATCCAGGTTCAGAAGCCGGCGCAGAGCTTGGCGCACTTCCAGTCCAAACTGGGCCAGCACGCCATCGAGGATGGCACGCTGCTGAAGCCCATCCTCATCGGGGCCGGCATTGTGGTCGCCGCCTGCATCGCCCTGGTGGCTTGGCGGACCGTGCGCGACCAGCGCATTGAGAAGCACGAGGCGGCCCTGGCCTATCTGGAAACAGCGGTGGATGGCGATGGAGTCACGCCCGTAGCGCCCGCCGCGGCAGAAGCAGCCATGCGCGCGCGCCTGCCGCAACTGGAAGCCCTTGCGCAGACCGCCCCTTCCTCACGCCGGGCGATCACCGAAGGCCTGCTGGCCTCCTGGCAGCTCAGCCTCGATGGCACCTCCTCCGTGAACATCTCCGAGCCCGGCCCCTGGGGGCACCTGCGCCTGGCCGACCGCGCCATCGCCCTGGGCCAGGTTCCAACCGCCCGGCAAGAACTGGCGCCCCTGCGCGCCAAGGCCACGCCCGATGAACCCTGGGGCCAGGCCTACTGGACCACCGTGCTGGATGCCGACCGGGCCGGCGGCGATCGCACCCAGGCCTGGAAAGATCTTTCGGACTACAAGGCCCGCTTCCGGGGCCGGCCCGGCAGCGGCGCGTTGGACGCGGTCCTCGCGAGCATCTGACCGCCGGAGCCTGCAGCCATGCGGATGTACGATCTCATCTACACCAAGAAGATGGGCGGAGAACTGTCACCGGAACAGATTGCCTTCTGGGTGGCTGGCGCGGCGGACGCATCCATCCCCGATGAGCAGAGCGCCGCCCTGCTCATGGCCATCTGCTGGCAGGGCATGAGCACCGCGGAGACCCTGGCCCTCACCCTGGCCATGCGGGATTCCGGCTCCCGGCTTGATCTCTCCGCCATCCCCGGCGTGAAGGTGGACAAGCACAGCACCGGCGGCGTGGGGGACAAGACCACCCTCATCCTCGGCCCCATCGTGGCCGCCTGCGGCGTGCCCTGCCCCATGTTCAGCGGCCGGGGCCTGGGCCACACCGGCGGCACCGTGGACAAGTTCGCCGCCATTCCCGGACTGAAGGTCGAGCTGAGCGAGGCCGAGTTCCTGCGCAGTCTGCGCGAGACCCGCTTCGCCAACTCCGCCCAGACCGCCGACATCGCGCCCGCGGATCGGAAGCTCTACGCCCTGCGGGACATCACCGCCACCGTGGAGAGCATCCCCCTCATCACCGCCAGCATCATGTCCAAGAAGCTGGCCGGCGGCGCCGACGCCCTGGTGCTGGATGTGAAGTGCGGCAGCTCCGCCTTCATGAAGACACCCGAGGAAGCCCACACCCTGGCCCAGAGCATGGTGGCTGTCGGCCGGGCCCACGGCATGCGCATTCGCGCCCTGGTCACCCGCATGGATGCCCCCCTGGGCTGGGCCATCGGCAACGCCCTCGAGGTCATGGAATCCGTGGAGATCCTGCGCGGCGAACACGGCGATTCCGAATTGGCCCAGATGAGCTTCCGGCTCGCGGCCGAGATGCTGGTCCTGGGCGGCGCCGCCCCCACCCTGGAGGAAGCCCTGGCCCAGGTGCAAGCCAGCATCCAGCAAGGCACGGCCCTGGACACCCTGCGCCGCTTCGTGGCGCTCAACGGCGGCGATGCCCGCGCCCTGGATGATGTCAGCCGCCTGCCCCAGGCCGGCCAGGTGGTGGACATCCGCGCCGACCAGGGCGGGTTCATCCACAGCCTGGATGGCCGCGCCCTGGGTCTCCTCGCCATGGAACTGGGCGCGGGCCGCAAGGACCGGAACGATGTGCTGGATCTGGGCGTGGGGATCCGCGTGGCGGTCCGCGTGGGCCAGTCCGTCCAGCCCGGCGACCTGCTCTTCCAGGCGCACACCAAGGCCGGCGCCCGGCTCGATCCCGCCCCCTACCGCGCCACCCTGGCGCTGGGCCCCGCCCCGGTCGCCTCCCGTCCCTGGCTGCTGGACACCCTGTAGGGCCCGCTTCTGGCGTTCCAGCACCTGAAGTAGCTCAGTCGCACGCCGGCGGGGTTGTTCCTGCGGTGAATCCGCCCCACGGCGGCTGAGACAGCGTCCGCCATACATCGTTAAACGATATATTAAACAATGACAACAGTTTATGTCCCCCCAAAAGGGGAAGTTCCCGCAAATTCACAGAAATTCCCATTTCGATGGGCTCCGACGCTACACTAACCCCCAATGTCACACCGCTCTTTCCTAACCCGCCATTTCGGTGCCAGGCCTATCCCGACGAAGGCCCGTCCCATGACACCGGAATTCCGGCAGTTTCCCACCTTGGAGTCCCCTTCCCCCTGGACTCCGGTTTCCTGGAGGATTTAATGAATCTCTTGAACAACCGCCTGGGCCGCCTCACGGCCCTCCTGGCGCTGGGTGGTGTCGTCGCCATGGCCCAGGGCACCCAGACCGCCAACATCACGGGCCACGTGGTGGACAGCACGGGCGCCAACCTGACGGGCGTCATGGTTCGCCTGACCTCCCCCGCCCTGCAGGGCGTTCGCACCTACGTGACGGACAAGGATGGCCGGTTCATCGCGCGCCTCCTGCCTCCCGGGTTCTACACCGTCGTCCTCAGCAAGGACGGGATGGAAAGCCGGAAGATCCAGGAACAGGTGGGTGTGGACCAGACCTTCGCGCCCCGCATCACCATGATCAAGGCCGGCACGGCTGCCGCCGTGGTGGAAGTGGTGGCCGCCGCGCCCGCCGTGGACAAGACCGACGTCAAGAGCGCCACCAATTTCCGCAATGACAAGGTGGACGAGCTGCCCACCGGGCGCAGTCAGGATGCCGTGGCGCTCCTGGCTCCCGGCGTCACCCAGGGCGTTGGCGGCCGCACGCAGATGGCGGGCGCCATGACCAGCGGCAACCTCTACCTGCTGGACGGCCAGAACATCTCCGACAGCGTCTACCGGACCCAGGGCGTCCGCGTGATTGATGACTCCATCGAGGAAACCCAGGTCATCACGGGTGCCTTGCCCGCCGAGTACGGCGACGTGGATGGTGGCGTCATCAACTCCATCACCAAGTCCGGCGGCAACGACTTCACCGCCTCCCTGCGCTGGGAACTGAACAACCCCGACTGGAACGCTGTAGCGCCCTACCAGAATCGCGCCACACCGAACATCCTGGGCGAAACCAAGACCCTCAACGTCACGGGCCCCATCCTCAAGGACAAGCTCTGGTTCGCCGCCTCCTACTTCACCACCAAGTCCAACACCACGAACACCATCGGCTACGATCTGTCCAGTGATCCCAATGGCGTGGGGGCCGCGAATGGTCCTGACGGCTTCGGCACCAACTACAACTTGGCGGCCGTCGAGATCCGCCGCCAGGTCAAGTTGACCTGGGCCATCAACCAGGATCACACCCTGATCGCCTCGTACATGCACAACGAGCTCGACCAGGTGAACCGCAACTACTACGCCGGTGACCTGAAAGCCCTGGTGCCCCAGATCGGCACCAACTCCTTCCTGAACCTGGCCCTCCGTTCCGCCTGGGCCCCCAACTTCACCACCGAGATCCGCTACGGCCACAAGCAGCAGCGCCTCAGCGCCGGCGGCGCGGGCAACGGCCAGAGCCCCATCTATTCGGATGATAGCGGCGGCTTCTACAACAACGGCATCTTCAGCAGCGTGGACGGCGGCGACAACCGCAACAACAACACCGCCAACATCAAGGCCAGCCTCTTCTGGGATGGCGCGGGCAGCCACCAGACCGACTTCGGCATTGACTACACCGACGAGCTCCGCCGGGCCCAGAATGCCCAGAGCCCCACGAACCTCATCTTCGAGGCCGCGGGTGTGGACCTCGCCACGCAGACCGCCATCCCGACCGCCGTGTGGACCTTTAAGAACACCACCGGCGCCACCAACAACTACTCCTATGGCCTCTACGTCAACGACAAGTGGAACCTCGACGAGCACTGGAACTATCAGATCGGCCTGCGTTTCGACAAGTACAAGGCCAACAACGAGAATGGCACCGAAACCGCCGGCGCCACTGGCCTCAGCCCCCGCCTGGGCGCCACCTACGATCTGTTCGGCGACAGCAAGCACATCTTCAAGCTCGCCTACGCCCGCTACAACGACAAGGTGCTGGACACCATCACCGGCGCCGTCAGCGGCGTGGGCAACCCCATGGAGATTGACTACTTTGCCAACTCCTTCGTGGCCGCTGGGTACAACTGGGATCCCGCCAACCGCATGAGCTTCGCGCAGATCCAGAACTTGGCCAACTACGGCGTTGGCGATCCCAACTACCAGGCCTACTACAACGATCCCACCTTCAACGTGAAGCTGGCCAACAACCTGAAGGCCCCCACGACGGATGAAGTGCAGGCCAGCTACGCCTACTCCTTCGATTGGGCCAACATCGGCAGCGGCTACATCAAGGTGACCGGCACCTACAGGAACTGGAAGAACCTCATTGATGTCACCGCCGGCAACAGCGGCCAGGTCACCAATGCCGCCGGGGCCACGGCCTACGTCAACGTCTGGGAGAACAATCCCAATGCCAAGCGCACCTACCGGGATCTGATCCTGGAAGGCCAGTTCAAGCGCAACGGCTGGACCACGGGCGGCAACATCACCTGGAGTACCCTGAAGGGCAACTACGAGGGTGAGACCACCTACTCCCCCGGCAGCGGCCAGGGCATCAATTCCTGGAATGTCCAGAACGGCGTCACGATGTTCGACTCGAACATGATCCACCCCTACGGCTATCTGACTGGACATGATCCGATCCGCATGCGCTTCATGGCCTCCAAGGTCTATGAGAACGCCTACGGCAAGACCACGGTGGGCTGGGTCTACCGCTTCGACGCCGGGTCCCGGTACAGCATCGGCCGCACCGTCAAGCGGGCCCAGCTGAATCCCGCGCTGTCCAGCCAGTTCGGCTCTACGGCCACCCAGTACTACAACGACCAGTGGGGCCAGGGCGTGTTCCCGGCCCAGGCCTACCTGGACCTGGCCCTCACCCAGGACTTCCCCCTCTTCAAGGTGGGCAGCCGCAACGTGTGGGCCTTCGCGAAGTTCAACATCCAGAACGTCTTCAACCACCAGCAGCAGATCGGTTACAACACCACCTACCTGTCGGCTGCAGGTACCTACCCCAATGCCACCAGCTCCCCCTGGGTGAAGAGCAGTGCCTACGGCACGGCGCTTTCCAGCGGCTACTACGGCACGCCCCGGAGCATCCTGGTTTCCGCCGGTATCCGGTTCTAGCCCGTCAGTCCGATCCAACGAAAGAGGCCCTTCGGGGCCTCTTTTTTTATAGGTCCCCCCAAAGGGCACACACCCCGTCAATGGATCCCTAGTGAACTTATGTATATGAGGAGGGCGATCTAACGCCAGAAAATTTTTTGTGACAGTTCGGGAACCTGCCGTATCCTGATCGGCATCCACCACGTTCTTTGCGACCCGATCCCAGCACCTGCGCCTCACCCCCGATGCTCGAAGCAATCGAGTCTCAGGTGTTCTGGCATTCCGGCCCATTCCGGGCCCTGGTTCCCCCGCTATTCCCCGCACACACAACCCGCGGCCCTGCCGCATCTCCCACATAGGAGCCCTTCATGAACCGCATCATCTCAAGGCTCGGCCTCACCGCCGTGGCCATCGTGGCCGGGGGTGGCGTCATCGCCCACGCCCAGACCGCCACGACCGGCCAGATCCAGGGCGTGGTCCGTGACGACAAGGGCCACCCCCTGGCCGGCGCCCTGGTGACCCTCAGCTCGTCGCAGATCACCCGCACCACCACCACGGCTGCGGATGGCAGCTACCGCATTGGCCTGCTCAATGCCGGCATCTGGCGGGTGAAGGCCAGCAAGAACGGACAGACCGCACCGGCCCAGACCATCAACGTGTCCATGAACAACGTCACCACCCTGAACCTCAAGCTGGCGTCGGAAGCCGCCGCCGAGGTCACGGTCGTGGGCACCGCCTCCACGCTGGATCCCACCACCACCCAGACCGGCGCCACCCTCCAGATGGACACCATCAACTCCATCCCCACCGGCCGTGACTTCAACAGCCTGGTGGCCCTGGCCCCCGGCACCCAGAGCGGCGGCCTGATGGGCGGCTCCTCGATCTCCGGTGCGTCCGCCATCGAGAACAACTTCATCATTGATGGCCTCGACACCACCGACTACCGCCTGGGCTTCCAGGGCAGCACCATGCCCACCAACTTCATTGACCAGGTGTCCGTGCAGACCGGCGGGTTCGCCCCCGAGTACTCCGCCCTGGGCGGTGTGGTGAATGCCATCACCAAGTCCGGTAGCAACCAGTTCGCCGGCAGCGTGTGGTTCACCAACGACATGGCCCAGATGGCCGGTCGGCCCGAGACGGATTTCTATCATCAGCAGACCCCCGCCAGCTATCGCTACGACTACGGCTTCACGGCGGGCGGCGCGTTCATCCCCGACAAGTTCTTCTACTTCCTCGGCTTCAACCAGGTGAAGACCCAGTCGGTGCCCAACACCAACAAACTGGGCCTGACCGATTCGCCGGAGAACAACAAGTACTCCAACGTGTACGGGAAGTTCAATTACTTCCTCACCCCGAACCAGCAGTTGACCGGCACCATCCAGGTCACCCAGAATCCCATTGACCAGTCCCACCAGTACCCGGCGTCCCTCGGCAACCGGGATTGGGGGTTCAGTCAGACCAACAACACCACCAACTGGTCCTTGAACTACGACTGGAACATCTCCCCCTCGCTGTTCATGAGCGCCAAGTACGGCGCCTCGGTCAGCGATTCCCACACCACCCCCGTATCCAACCTGGCCAGCATCGCCGACTACCTCTGGTACGTGAGCGGCCCCGGCAAGGCTGATCCGACGTACGGCGGCCAGCCCTACGGCACCTACCCCTTCTACCACGGCGGGTCCGGCGACTGGAACGACACCACCGATTCCAACAACCAGCAGGCCCGCATTGACCTGTCCTGGTTCGTGGGCAACCACTCGGTCAAGTTCGGCATCAGCCACAACCATGCGGATTCCCATGTTCTTGACTACCTGAACCCCGCGGGCGATGACCGTGTCTCCATCCTCTCCAAAGTGATCCGTGTGACCCAGTACGCCAACCTGGGCTCCAAGGCCGCCCTGGACTACGATGCCTTCTACCTGCAGGACCAGTGGGAAATGACGCCGGGCTTCCGCCTGCTGTACGGCTTCCGCGAGGAATACCAGAAGATCAAGGGCAACGACGGCCAGACCATCTTCAACTTCAACAACTTCATGGACCAGATCCAGCCCCGCATCGGCGTGACCTGGGACATCAACAACGATGGCAAGTCCAAGCTGTCCGCCAACTTCGCCGTCTATGACGAGCGGTTCCCCATGCAGGCGGCCCTCCGCACTGGCGGCAACGAGACCTACAGGCAGTACACCTTCACCTACGCCAGCGGCGCGGCCACCTACGATCCGACCACCGGCTCCTACACCCATGCCCCCATTGGCCCCTCCTACCTTTCCGCTGACTACTCCGGCTTCTTCCGGGATGACCCGCAGCCCCTGGGCGGCCTGAAGGTGCCCAAGCGCGAAGAGATCCTCCTGGGCTTCGACCACACCTTCGACAACGGGTGGACGGCGGGCATCCACGGCCACTACCGCAACCTGTGGCGCATCATCGAGGACACCGTTCCCACCGACAACATGGGCAACCCCATTGATGGCGCGGGTTTCTCGATCCTCTGGAATCCCAAGTATGGCAAGACCTACACCTGGGCGAACAACAAGTACATCGCCGACTTCGGCGGCACCCCCGGCGCCCTGAACACCTGGCAGAACAACGTGTTCCCGAACCCCAAGAACCGGTACGAAGCCATTGACCTCACCCTGGACAAGAAGACGGATCGCTGGAACTTCAGCGCGAACTACACCTACGGCCACCTCTTCGGCAACTACGAAGGCGTGGGCCAGACCAGCAACGGCCAGTCGGACGCCAACATCACCTCCACCTGGGACTACGCGCCCTATGTGGGCAATGGCAACCTCCCCCTGGACCGCCGCCACATTGCCAAGGCCTACGGTTCCTACACCTGGGACCTGTGGGAAGGCCGGTTCACCGTCGGCGCCAACCTCACCTACCAGTCCGGCACACCCCGCACCTTCTTTGACGATGGCACCGCCACCCTGGCGGCCAATCCCGGAGCGTCGTACATCAACGGCCTGGGCACCGCCAACGGCCTCGACTGGGGCGGTTACGCCAACGCCACGCCGCTGAACTTCATCTATGGCGGCCAGGGCTTCACCCCGGCCACCAAGCAGGCGGACCTGCACTTCAGCTACACCCGCACCGTTTGGGGACATGTCAAGGTGACGCCCAGCATTGATATTTTCAATGCGGGCAACACCCGCACGGTCGTGACCTACGACGACTATGGCACCACCGCTGCGGATGCTCCGAACCCCGCCGTGGGCCTGGCGAATGCCTGGATGCCCGGCCGTTATATCCGCTGGGGCGTGAAGGCCACCTTCTGATCCCACGCACCACGTCACACAACACGGGCCCCGCGAGGGGCCCGTGTTGTGTGTGCCGCGCGGGCCAGGTACGCCTGGGTTTCAAGCAGGGTGCCTTGGGGTTAGAAAATACAAATCGCCGACATAACGGGGACATATCTTCTTTACAATTTCGCCAAAATATCTAAACTTGTGGGCTGGGGGGGTGTCCCATGCGGCTGACAACCATGCGGGAGTTCCAGAAGAAGGGCTCCGAAGCCATCACCGCTCCCAAGCATGAAGTCGTTCTCCTGACGGGGCGCACGGGGCCCACCTATTTCCTGGTACCGGTGTTCGATACCGATCTGGCGTTCCAGGCTGAGCAGCTGCAACAAGCCATCGCCTTCTCCAGCCTGAAGGAATCCCAGGGTGAAGCTGAACGTGCCGGACTGAGCGGCGCCAGCATGGACGCCATCAACGACGACATTGCCGCTCTGCGGGCGGAGCGTCGGGCGCCGAAGCGAAGACACGCATGATCCGGATTGTCCTGGACACCAATATCCTTGTCTCAGCCGGTATCTCAGCCGGTGGGGATTGTGATCAAATCGTGCAGGCGGCGCTCCGCGGCGAGCTCCGCTTGGTGGTGTGTCCCAGCATGGTGGACGAGTATTTGGATGTGCTGCACCGCAGCAGGTTCACGAGGTACGGATTCCCGCCTGCGTGGGTTCGCCAACCCCTCGGCGACGCCGAGCGGCTTGCCTCCGATCCCGTAGACCTTCCAGAGGCCCCCGATCCTGAAGACCGCATCTTCCTGGGTGTAGCCCAGAAGGTGGGGCTTCTCGTCACAGGCAACCTCAAGCACTTCCCAAAAGAGCACTGGGGTGCCGCCAGAGTCCTCTCACCCAGAGCCTTCCGACTGGAGAAGTGCCTGGGCGCCTAACTGTCCTTCGCCACCCAGGCGATATCCGCCACGCCGGCCACGGCGTTCTCGGCGCGGGCGAGGGCAAAGCACCAGTCGCTGAGGCGGTTCAGGTAGTGCAGCACGGTGGGATCGAGGGGCGCTTCCTGGCTGAGGGCCACCACTTCGCGCTCGGCGCGGCGGCAGACGGTGCGGGCCAGGTGCGCGTGGGCGGCGCCCGGGGTGCCGCCCGGCAGCACGAACGTGGTCATGGGCGGGGCCAGGGCGGTGAGGCGATCAATGTCCGCCTCCATGGCCTCCAGGCTCCAGGTGGGCCGGCTCAGGCGCTGGCCCAGCAGCGCCTGGCGCTCCGGCGGCGTGGCCAGAATGGCGCCCAGCACGAACAGATCATGCTGGATGCGCTCCAGGGTGTCCTGCCCCACACAGGCGGGATCCGCGTGCAGCCGCACCACTCCCATCACGCTGTTCAGCTCGTCCAGCGTGCCGTAGGCTGCCAGACGCGGGTGGGACTTGCTCACCCGGTCGCCTCCGAACAGGCCCGTGGACCCATCATCACCCGTGCGTGTGTAGAGCTTCATGTCAACCTCGATCAGGCGTGGTGTCCCGGCTCGGCCGGGACACCACGCGGGGGTGCACGAGGGGGGACATCGCGAGCCGCAGGCGAGCAGGCGGTCCCCCCTCGTTCATGTCAGGCTCCGCCGCGGGCGCGGCTCCAGGCCGCGGTATCCCGGCGCCAATCGTGCAGGGCCTCGGCACCAGCGGGATCCACCAGGCCGCGCTGGCGGCCTTCCTCGGCCAGGGCCTCGAAGGAGGCCAGCACCTCCAGCGCCAGGTCCGCCTCCGCGAAGGCCGCCTCCGCCTGGGGCAGGCTGTAGCTGAAGAGGGCCAGCACCGCGGCCACCTCGGCGCCTTCGGCCTTGAGGGCCTCCACGCAGCGCAGGCTGGAGCCGCCCGTGGAAATGAGATCCTCGATGAGCACAGCCCGGTGGCCTCCGGCGCTGGGGCCCTCCACCTGCCGCCCCATGCCATGCTTCTTGGGCTCGGGCCGCACGTAGGCCATGGGCAGCCCAAGGCGGTCCGCCACCAGGGCCGCCCAGGCGATGCCCGCCGTGGCCGCGCCCGCGATGAGCGTGGGCTTCAGCGCCCGCGCACGGGCCGCCAGGGCCTCCACCACCCGCTCCCGGTGGCCCGGGAAGCCGAGCAGCTGCCGGTTGTCGCAGTAGATGGGCGCCTTCATTCCGCTGGCCCAGGTGAAGGGCTCCAGGGGCCGCAGGCGCACGGCTCCCGATTCCAGGAGACAGGCGGCGAGTTCGCGGGGGGTCAGGGACATCGGGCCTCCTCGGGCGTGCGGACGGGTGATCCAGGGTGCATTCTACCGGGCCGCATCAGACCGGCCGTTCCGCGAGCCCCTGAAGGAACGCGGCGGCCAGGAAGGCCGCGCTCCGGGCGCTGAGGCCCGAGGGATCCAGGGGCGGCGCCAGCTCCATGAGGTCGAACACCGCCACAGACGGAGCCGCCCCGAGACGGCGGGCCAGCCGCAAACCCAGATCCAGGGAGAGGCCCCAGGGATTGGGGGCGCTGACCCCGGGCACGACCGCGGCGGAAAAGGCATCCAGATCGAAGGTGGCCAGCACCCGGCGGCCCTGGGCCCGGGCCAGGGCGGTGTCCTCCGCATCCAACAGGGCCGCCTCCCGGCCTGGCTCCAGGTCGTGGAGGACGGCCCCCTGGGCCTCCGCAAACACGCGATGGGACGCGGCATTCACCCAGGGCACCAGGCCCAGGATCGTCAGATCCCGGCCGGTGAGGCCCTGCTCCAGCATGCAGCGGAACGGGTTGCCGCTGCTGGGTCCGGGTTCGGGCCGAACATCCAGGTGGGCGTCCACAGCGAGCACCGCGGAGGGGCCCAGCGCGGCCAGACCCAGATGGTTGCCGATGCTGCAGTCGTGGCCGCCGCCCACCACCAGGGACAAGGCACCCCGGGCGACGAGGGCAGCGACGACCTCCCCCTGGAGGGCGAAGCGCGTGGCGTAGGGCAGATCCTCCGGCAGGTCGCCCGCGTCAAAGCAGCGCCGCCCCAGCAGGGTGGCCGCCGTGAGCTTGAAGAAGGCCTGCCGGAAACCCGTGGGCCCCTGGGCCGCGCCGGGGCGCCCATGGTTGGCCAGGACACCCTGCTCGTTGCGCACGCCCAGGAGGACCAGATCGCCGGGGACAAGTTCTTCCAGCGCGGCGAGGGGCCGCACTCGGTCGCCCACCCGGGGATCCGTCGGGTCGTTCCGGCTGCGGAAGGGGGCGTCCGCGGGCACAAGGGCGGGGTGGATCATGGGCCCCGGCTACTTCACGACCACGCTCACCAGCTTGCCGCCGGGGGGCACCACCACCTTGATGATCTCCTTGCCCGCCAGGTGGGACTGGGCCTCAGGACAGGCCAGGGCGGCGGCGCGGCGGGCCTCCTCGGTCGCGCTGGCGGGCACGCTCACGCGGCCACGAACCTTGCCGTTCACCTGCACCACCACCGTCACCTCGTCGGCCTCCAGGAAGGCCGGATCGGCGTCCGGCCAGACGGCCTGCATGCAGAGGCCGGGGTGGCCCAACTGGCCCCAAAGCTGCTCGGCCAGATGCGGCGCCACGGGCGACATCAGGCGCACGAAGGCATCGAGGACATGCTGCAACACCGCGGCGCGGTGGGGTGCGTCTCCAGGCAGATCCGCGATGGCGTTGGAGAGCTCCATGAGGCCCGAGACCACGGTGTTGAACTGGTAGCGCTTCTCCAGGTCGTCCGTGAGCCGGGCGATGGTCTGGTTGAGCTTGATGAGGAGGGCCTTCTCTTCGGAGGCGAGCTGGTCCCGGCCGGGCAGCGCCTCTGTGGAGACGGCATGCTCCTCCACCATCCGCGTGATCCGCTTGAGGAAGCGGCTCGCGCCCTCGATGCCCTCGAAGCCCGTCCAGTCAATCTCCTTCTCGATGGGCGCGGCGAAGATCATGAAAAGCCGCAGGGCATCGGCGCCGTACTTCGAGATCACCTCATCGGGATCCACGATATTGCCCTTGGACTTGCTCATCTTCGAGCCATCCTTCAGCACCATGCCCTGGCAGATCAGCTTCTGGAACGGCTCGGGCCCGCTGGCCAGGCCGAGGTCGCGCAGCACCTTGTAGAAGTAGCGGGCGTAGATGAGGTGCATGGTGGCGTGTTCGATGCCGCCGACGTACAGGTCCACGGGCATCCAGGCGTCGCTCTCGGCCTTGGCGAAGGGCAGCTCCGCATTCTTCGGATCGAGGTAGCGCAGCCAGTACCAGCTGCTGTCCACGAACGTGTCCATGGTGTCGGTTTCGCGCGTGGCGGGCGCGCCACAACTTGGACATTTTGTGTCCAAGAAAGAGGAGGATGTGGTCAAGGGCGAAGGTCCGTGGCCAGTGAATGCGACATCCTCGGGGAGACGAACCGGCAGGTTTTCCGGCTTCTCGGGGACCACGCCGCAGACCGCGCAATGCACCGTGGGGATGGGCGTGCCCCAGTAGCGCTGGCGGCTGAGACCCCAGTCCTTGAGCTTGGTGGTGACGGTCTTCTCGGCGCGCCCCTTGAGCTTCGCCACCATCGCATCCACTGCCGCCTCGCTCCCCATTCCCGTGAATTCGCCGCTGTTCACGAGCACACCCGGATCCCACGCGCTCTCGGATTCGATGACCTTGGGGATGGGCAGGCCGTATTTCTGCGCGAATTCGTGGTCCCGCTCGTCATGGGCCGGCACCCCCATGACGGCGCCGGTGCCGTAGTCCATAAGCACGTAGTTGGCGGCGAAGACGGGCACCTTCTCGCCCGTGAAGGGATGGATGGCCGAAACCGCTGTGCGGTGGCCCAGTTTGATGTCGCTCATGAGCCGATCCTCCCGGCTCATGGACGCCACCTGGTCACAGAAGGCCCGAAGTGCGGGATCCGTCTGGGCAGCCTGCTCGACCACGGGATGCTCGGTGGAGAGGGCCAGGAAGGTGACGCCGAAAAGCGTATCCAGGCGCGTGGTGAACACCTCCACCTGCCCGCCGCCTTCCAGATCGAAGGCCAGGCGGGCGCCCTCGGAACGGCCGATCCAGTTGCGCTGCATGGTCTTGACATTGTCTGGCCAATCCAGTCCGTCGAGGCACTCCAGCAGCTCATCGGCGTACTTCGTCGTCCTGAAGAAATACTGCTCCAGGGGCTTCTGGGTGACAGGAAAGCCCGTGCGCTCGTCCTTGCCGTCCACCACCTGCTCGTTGGCAAGCACGGTGCCCAGTTCCTCGCACCAGTTCACGGTGCGCATGGCGCGGAAGACATCGCCCCGCTCCCACATCTTGAGGAAGAGCCACTGGTTCCAGCGGTAATAGTCGTCCTGGAAGCTGGCGATCTCGCGCTCCCAGTCGTAGCTGATGCCCATCTTCTGGATCTGGCCCTTCATCTCCTCGATGTTCCGGCGCGTCCAGATCGCGGGGTGGATGCGGTTCTTGATGGCGGCGTTTTCCGCCGGCAAGCCGAAGCTGTCCCAGCCCAGGGGATGCATCACCTCGTAGCCGCGCATCCGGCGGAAGCGGGCCGTCACATCGCCCAGGGTGTAGTTCCGCACGTGGCCCATGTGGATGCGCCCGCTGGGGTAGGGCAGCATCACCAGCATGTAGAAGGTCTTCGAGTCCGGCCGCAGCTCCGAGGCCCGTTTGGCGCGGAAGGCGCCGGTTGCCAGCCAGCGGCGCTGGATCTCGGGTTCCTGGGCAAGAGGCTGAAAGGGCATGGCGCGGCTCCGGTAGAACCCTCGATTCTACTGGCTGGCTCCCGTTCCTCACAGGGTTCCCAGGAAAGCCTCCACCCGTTCCCAATCGCGGGTGACGGGAAAGGGCGGCAGGGCCGCACGAACCTGAGCGGCGTAGCGTTTGCCGCCGGGATCCTCCCGGGGCAGCAGCAGGCGCGGATCCAGCACGGCCACCACGCCGCGGTCATCCCGCTTGCGGATGAGGCGGCCCAGCCCCTGCTTCAGTTTCAGCGTCATCATGGGCACCTGGATGCCCACGAAGCCCAGGCCCTCGCGCTGGGCGTCGGCTTCGCGGATGCGGGCCTGCAACAGCGGATCGTCGGGCGGCGCGAAGGGCAGCGAGGCCACCACCACCAGGCTGAGCGCCTCGCCGGGCAGATCCACGCCCTGCCAGAAGCTGGCGAGGCCCAGCAGCGCGGCGGAGGGCGTGGTGCGGAAGCGCTCCAGCAGTTGGGTGCGCGAAAGCCCGTCGCCCTGCACGAAGAAGGTGAGTTCCGGCAGGGCGTCCCTCAACCGGGGCTGGAAGGCGGCCAGCATCTTGCGGCTGGTGAAGAGCAGCAGCGCTCGCCCCCGGCTGGCGCGGAGCAGGCGCTCCAGGGCCGCGAGGGAGGCCTCGATCCAGGCGGGATCGCCCACGCCGCCGGCACCCGCCCGGCGCTCGGGCAGGCCCGGCGGCACGAAGAGCAGGCCCTGGGCTTCGAAATCGAAGGGGCTCTCCACGTGTTCCGCGGCCTCCACCTCGGCCTTCGTGAGGCCCAGGCGCAGGCCCAGGCCATTGAAGCCGCGGCCATCCCGCAGGGTGGCGCTGGTCATCACCACCGTCTCGAAGCCACGGCGGATGTGCTGGTGAAAGAAGGGGCGCACATCCACGGGGTTGGACTTGAAGTGCACGAGGTTCGGTCCCTCGCGGCTCAGCGTGGACACCCAGCCCGGCGGCTGGGCAAAGATCTGTTCCATGCGCGTGAAGGCCGTGCCCACGCGCTCGGCCAGGCGGCCCCAGGCGGGGGTATCGGGATCGGCGGTGGCCAGGCGGCGCAGTTCCACGCCCACGGGGGCGCCCGCGTCCACCCAGGCGCCCACCGCATCCGCCAGGGCCCGCAATTCGGCCGTGGCGCCCAGGAGCGGCTGGACGCCGCCCTCCCCGGGCACCCAGGCCATGAGGTCGCCCCAGGCCCGTTCCCAGGGCTCCAGCAGCAGGGCCAGCCCGGCGCCCTGCCCGGCCGCGGCCTCGCGCAGATCCGCGAACAGCAGGTGCATGGCCCGGCTGGACCAGGATTCCGAACAGCTCTCGGTGAGCTGCTCCTCCAGATCGTGGGCCTCATCCAGGATGACGACCGGGGCATCCGGCAGCACCTGGCCGAAGGCGGATTCCCGCAGCACGCGGTCCGCCAGCAGCAGGGCATGGTTGACGATGATGAGGTCGGCCTCGGCCACCTCCTGGCGCAGCTTGGTGAGGAAGCAGTCCTCGTAGCGCGGGCACTGCCGGCCCGTGCAGCGCTCGGCCCGGGCGTTCACCTTGTCCCACAGGGGCGACTCGCCTTCGCCGAACCGGCCCAGGCCCTCACGATCGCCATCCTGCGTCTCGAGGGTCCACCGCTGGAGGGCCATCCAGAGCTGCTGGTCGCCGCGGGTCAGCTCCGCCGGGGGCGCGCCTCGCAGCAGCTCCCAGGCGGCCCGGCAGAGGTAGTTGGCCCGGCCTTTGGCCAGCACCGCCTTCACGGATCGGCCCAGGATACCGGCGGCCCGGGGCACATCCTCCTCCAGCAACTGGCGCTGGAGCTGCTTCGTCCGGGTGGCCACCAGCACCGGGGCGCGCCCCGCGGCCAGGGCCGGCACCAGGTAGCCCAGGCTCTTGCCGGTGCCCGTGCCGGCCTCCACGGCCTGCAGCACCGCATCGGGCCGGGCCTCCGCCTCGGCCCCGGCCTCCCGCCAGGCCCGGAAGGCCGCCGTCCCGTCCAGGATGGCGCCATGCACCAGCTCCGCCATGCGCCGCTGGCCAGGCCGGTCCTCCGCCCCCGGAAAGCAGGTGAAGATCCGTCCCTCCGGCGGGGCGAAGTAGCGGTCCATGGGGTGCGCCATCCGACCAGTGTGGACCAAAGGCGTAAAAAGGGCGAATGCCCCGCCCGCGTGGGTCGCGGGGTCCAAGGGGGACGCAGAGGCAGCGCAGCCGCCGGGCGGTCCCCCTTGATTATTTTCGGCGCCAGGGACAGGCTCCGCCTGATCCGGGCGCGGGGTCCAAGGGGGACGCAGAGGCGGCCCAGCCGCCGGGCGGTCCCCCTTGATTATTTTCGGCGCCAGGGACAGGCTCCGCCTGATCCGGGCGCGGGGTCCAAGGGGGACGCAGAGGCAGCGCAGCCGCCGGGCGGTCCCCCTTGATTATTTGTGATAAGTCTTCCCCCGCAGGAGGGTGAACGCCCGGTAGAGCTGCTCCAGCAGCAGCACCCGGCTCAGCTCGTGGGGGAAGGTCAGGGGCGAGAGGCTGATCTGTTCGCGCACCTCGGCCTTGAAGGCGGGATCGAACCCGTGGCTGCTGCCGATGACGAAGGCCAGGCTGTCACCGCGGTCCATGCGCTCGCCCAGCCAGCGGGCCAGGGCCTCGCTGTCGCGGAGCTTGCCTTCCGGTGTGAGCAGCACCGGACAGGTCGTCCCCTGGAGGCGGGCGCGGAGGCGCAGGGCTTCATCGGCCAGGGCCCGGGCCGGATCCCCCCGGCCTTCCGGCAGTTCCACCACCTCCACCCGCGCGAAGGGGCGGAGCATGGCCAGGTAGTGCTGGGCCAGGTCCCGGCAGGAATCCTGGCGCAGGCGGCCGAGGGCAAGGAGGGTGATGGGGTACATAGATCCCTTGTGAAACGATACTGGAGCCCGGTGTGATGAATTCCCCTTGGAATCCCCGCGGGTTGGCGGCACCATCCTGACGTACCTATGACCTGTGATGGAGGTGTTCTCATGCGACGTGCCCTGCTTCTTCCCGCCCTTTTCGCGGTTCTCACGCCGCTGTACATGGGTTGCGGCGGAAACTCAATCCCCACCTCGATGCCGCCCGCCGCGCAGGAGCCCTACGACATCCTGGCCCACCTGAAGTACCTGGCTGTGCGCAAGGACTACAGGGATGCCGCGATGATCGCGCCCATCACGCCGGATGTGGTGTTCCCTTCCGCCATGCATCTCCACAGTGATGCGAAGCAGCTGGGCATCACGCTCACGCCCGATGAGCTGAAGGGCCTTGGCATTGACGACAAACTGGCGGCCGAACTCGACAGCCTGCCAGGTGGCCCCACGGACACCTACACCATCAAGGATGCGCGCCTGGCCTTCAACGCGGGCATCTACCGGCTGCTCAAGGCCCTTACTCCGAAGACCTGGGCGAAGATGGACAGCATGGGCATCACGGACAACCAGGGCATGCGCCAGTACGGCTCCTCCACCGTCGTGAAGGACATGACCCTGGGCTATGACGGCCAGAAGGTGATGACCGTGAGCTGCCTGAAGAAGCCCGATGGGACCTGGGGCGTCTCTTTCATCCGCTTTGAAGTGAATCCCAAGAGCCTCAAGCAGTAAGGAGCTCCGGATCCGCGCGGGCCCTCCGTGTCCAGCGGGGGGCCTGTTCGCGTACCCAGGGCCGCGGGCTGCGGTATGCTGGGCGCGCCTGCCCAGACCCGAGGCGCGCGGAGGCTGCCATGGCCGGACGCACGACCCTACTCGATACCGTGAACCATCAGGTGGACGAAGCCGCCGGCCTGCTCGGCCTTCCCGCCGACCTGCGCGAGCTGATGAAGATGCCCTACCGCGAGGTTACCGTCACCCTGCCGGTGCGCATGGATGACGGCACCCTCCGCGTGTTCCGCGGCTACCGCGTGCAGCACAACGGGGTGCGCGGCCCCCAGATGGGCGGCCTGCGGTTCCATCCGGCGGTGGAGCCCGACGAGATCCGGGCCCTCGCCAGCCTGATGACCTGGGAAACCGCCGTGGTGAACCTCCCGCTGGGCGGCGCCATGGGCGGCATCCAGTGCGACCCCGCCCGCATGAGCGGGCATGAGCTGGAGCTGCTCACGCGCCGCTACATCTCAAAAATCTCCATGGTACTGGGCCCCACCCGGGATGTGCCCATGCCCGATCTAGGCACCGATGCCCGCACCATGGCCTGGGCCCTGGATGAGTACGGCCGCAAGAACGGACACCAGCCGGCCTGCGTCACGGGCAAGCCCCTGGAACTGGGCGGTAGCCGCGGCGGAGATTCGGCGGCGGGCCGCGGTGTGGCCCTCTGTCTCCGGGAAGCCTGGGAAGGCGTGCTGGGCCGTCCCCTCGCCGGCGCCCGGATCGTCCTCCAGGGATTCGGCCATGTCGGCAGCCAGGCGGCCCGCCAGGTCGCGGCCCTCGGCGCCCGCGTGGTGGCCGTGGCCGATCTCGGCGGCGCCGTGCACCACCCGGAGGGCCTCGATCCGGCCGCCCTGGAAGCCCATGTCCGCGCCCACGCCACCGTGGCCGGCTTTTCCGGTGGCACCGCCCTGGACCCCGCCGCCCTCTGGGCCGAACCCTGCGACATCCTGGTGCCCGCGGCCCTCGGGGGCGTCCTCGATGAAGCGGCGGCCCGCGCGGTCCAGGCAGCGCTGGTCGTGGAGGGCGCCCACGGGCCCACCACCCTCGAAGGCGAGCGCATCCTCCAGGCCCGCGGCATCCCGGTGCTTCCGGATGTCCTGGCCTGCGCCGGCGGCGTCACCCTCGCCTACTTCGAATGGGTGCAGAACCTCCAGCAGGCCTTCTGGGACGAGGCCGATGTGCTGGCCCGGGTGGACCGCACCCTGCTCCAGGCCTTCGCCGACGTGCGAGCCCAGGTGGACCAGCACCGCTGCAGCTGGCGGAACGGCGCCCTGGCCCTGGCCCTGGGCCGCGTCCACGCGGCCAACGAGCTGCGCGGCTGGTGAGCCCGCTCCTGGGCGGGGCGGTGGCGGAAGCCGCACGCAGCCTGCTCGGCTGCCGTCTGATTCACGGCGAGGTCACCCTCCGCATCACGGAGGTCGAAGCCTACGGAGGGCCAGAGGACAGCGCCAGCCACGCGCGGCACGGACGCACGGCCCGCAACGCGGTGATGTGGGGCCCCTCGGGCCGCGCCTACCTCTTCTTCTGCTACGGCACCCACTGGATGCTGAACGTGGCGACGGGCCCCGAGGGTCAAGCCGCCGCCGTGCTCATCCGCGGGGCCGAGGTGGTGGCGGGTCTGGAAACCGTCCTCACCCGGCGCAATGTCACCCGGGCCACACCCACCCTCTGCGCCGGTCCCGGCAAGGTGGCCCAGGCCCTGGGCCTCGACCGATCCTTCAACGGCCACAATCTCCTGACAGCGGGCGGCCTGAGCCTCCTCCCGGGCCCTGCGCCCACCCACCTCCTCGCCGGTCCGCGCCTCGGCATCGCCTATGCCACACCCGAGGACCAGGCCCGCCCCTGGCGCTTCGCCGATGGCGACAGCCGCGCTGCGGCCCAACGGAAGGCGCTCGCGCCCTTGTGAAAGGTCCGCCGGCACTCCATACTCAATCTCCCCCCAGTCGGCTTCTCGCGGGAAGCCGGGATGCGGGGTGATCAGCACAATGGGGGTGACCGGTTTCGACAGGTCATGAACCCGGGTGCCTGGTGCAGGCGGGGGTTGGACGGTTGGCCCCCTTATCAAGCCGCCCAAACCAAACTGCCAACGATAACTTCGAACTGGCTCTCGCTGCCTAGGGCAACCTAGGTTCCGAGCGAGTCCCCGGGATCTCTGGGTACCGGGCTCGTTAAACCGCTGAAAGGGTGGCTTCGGCCTGCCGGACAGCGGCACCAGATAGGCCGCCGCGACGCCCCCTGACGGCGGCCGAGATCAGGAGGCGCACGTCCCGAGCGGCTCGTCCGTTCCCCGCCGGGAGGTTTCAAGAGCGGACCAAGCCTGTGGAAGAGCCGCCATCCGGCATGTCTTGGACGTGGGTTCGACTCCCACCACCTCCACCAACATGGCTTCCGATAACATCCGAAGCCTGCGGAGAAGCACTGTGGAAAAGAACGAAGGATTTTCGAGTTTGAGAATAGCTGGAACCTGGAAACCAGACCAGAAACCAGGATTCCGCAGTGCGCGCCTAACGGAAAAAGCTAACCGGCCCCGCCTGCACCGAGGCGCTGAGCGAAGCCGAGGAAGACGAACCAAGAGAGAGGGCACCGGCCAACTCAGGTGGGGTCCGAGTTGAGCGGAGGGTTAGGGCTTGGCAGGCCATGCGATTTTGACCCTTCGGTGTTGAGCAACGCAGTCGCGAAGATACAAGTCGATGAGGCTTTGATATGGGACCCCTGCCTCAAGCGCCATATTCTTGAAGTAGAGGACAACTTCTTCGGAAAGGCGCATGGTGACTGGCTTCTTGAGTTTCGAAGCGTATGGATTCTTGCGGGCCTTCATCGTGGAGAAATCATATTCGGCTCTCATGACAATTCACCTCCATAGAATGCGCTCTCACGCTTGGTGGCTCTGCGTGCTGAAATAATTCGAATCAGATCACCAGACTCGCGTTCGCAGTGGCAGACAACGAGTACTCGAGCGCTCGAACTCATGCCAAGCATGATGAATCGGCCTTCAGACGACGAGTGTTCATCGTCATAGAATTGTGTTGCGAATTCATCGTAGAAGACTGACTGGGCCTCCTCGAAGGAGATCCCGTGCTTCTTGAGGTTGGCCGTAGCCTTGGGTTGATCCCATTCGAATCGGATCATACATACAGTGTATTGCGAGTCTTTCACCCGTCAAGGGGAGCCCTAACGAAAGCAGCTGGTTATGCCCTTGCTGCCGGTTGGGGCAGCGTTTGGCCAATCGCCCAGATGAAACCGGCCAATTCCCGGGCGATGGCGATACACACCTGCACCTTCAACTTTCCCCTGGCTTCCAGCAGCCGATAACGGGCGCACAGACGCTTCTGCGCCTTCCAGGCGATCTCCTGAACCTGCTCTGATGCCCGTTCAGCCCGGCGTTGCAGGACCGCCGTCTTCCTCGCCGGGTAACGATACTGCCAGGCCGCTTCCACCAGCACCCGGCGCACATGCCCATTGCCGGTCTTGGTGA
>JAJYRN010000024.1 GCA_021794095.1 Acidobacteriota bacterium
TGAGCGTGATGCTGTTGACGGTCATGCCGAAGGCCATGATCCAGTCGGAGGGGGCATCGCCGATGGCGACCTGCATGGCGGTGGACCCCGTGGTGGTGGGGGTGCCGCCGCCGGTGCCGGTGCCTGTGCCTGTTCCGGTCCCCATCGCGGCGCTGGCGTGGCTGCCGCCGCCGCAGCCGATGAAGAGAAGGCCGCTGGCAAGGATCAGCCCGGTTGTGGTGATTCGGGGGAGGTGTCGCAGGGTCATGGGAGGTTCCTTGAGGAAGGGTTACTGAAACAGGTGTCGCGACGTCCGTCGCTTCAGGGTGATCCAATTCAAGGACCGTGCCAGCGGTTTCCCGGGGTTTCCGGCCCCTTTCGGGTCGCCCTGACCCGATCCCCTGGGACAGGCCGGGGCAGAATGACCCGCCGGACCTCCCGGAACGGATCCGTGTCTGGGCCCATGCCGCCAGGGCCGGGGTGCATGCCCTGGTCCCACTCGTGCTTCCCGAAGCCATGCCCGGGATGGGCGCTTCGGGTTCCTTCTGCTTGCAAGGCTCAATCTCCCAGCGGGCCCTCGGCGGGGACTTGGCGGGCGCTGCGGCGGGCGGTAAGGCGGGCGGTCCAGTGGAGGTAGAGCGCCGGGATCAGATTGGTGCTGAGCAGGGAACTCCACAGCGTGCCGCCCAGAACAACCAAGGCGAGGCCCTGCTCGGGTTCTGCCCCGAGGCCCAGACCGAGCGCGGTGGGGAGTACGCCCAGCATGGCGGTGAGGGTGGTGAGCAGGATCGGCCGGAATCGCGCTCGTACCGCCGCGCGGACAGCGTCTTCAGGGGGCATGCCTGCCTTCTCGTTCCGCCGGGTCTGGTGCAGCAGGACGATATCGTGGTTCAGGCTCATGCCCACCAGGGTCAGCAGTCCCACCAGTCCGGTGGCATTGAGGCCGACGCCGCTCAACTCCAGAGCCAGGGCGCCGCCCGTGAAGGCCAACGGCATCTCCAGCAGGAGAATTCCCGGGATGAGGAATCCGTCGAACTGCGCCATGAGGATGCCCAACAGCAGCAATAGAGCGCCGAGGGTCGCCAGACCCAGACCCATGGCGGTTCCTTCGAGTTGGCTCAGGAGGCCGCCGAAGGCGAGGCGATAGCCCTCCGGCAGATGCAACCCAGCAAGGGCCTTGCGTGCTTGCGCAATGGTGGATCCCAAGGGGCCGTTGGGTGTGGCCAGGATCTGTACCGCCCGGGCACCATCCAGATGGCGGATCGCATTGGGCCCTGTCACCAAGGTGAGGGAAGCCAATTGGCTCAGGGGAGTCCAGCCTTTGCCGGTCTTCACCAGCAAATTCCGAAGGCTTCCCACCCCCAGCCGGGGCGCATCGGCCAATCGCAGGTAGAGGTCGAGATGGTAATTCCCCTGGGGGACTTTGGCCACCAGCGCCCCCCCCATGGCAGGCTGGAGTTGGGCGTAGATCGCTGCCGGGGTGGTCCCATAGATCGCCATGGCGTCGGGCCGAGGTGTGACCTGAAGCTGGGTAACTGAGTAACCGTCATTGTTGAAGACATCCGCGAGAGCCGGCACCCGGCGCAACCGCTCCGTCACCTGCTCCGAGAGCTTGCGGAGTTCTCCGAGGCGCGAACCGAACAGGGTCACGGCGAAAGGTTGCGGAAGCCCGGAGAGGCTTTCACCCAGGCGTTCCACCGTGGGCGTGTCGAAGCTCTGCTGGACCCCTTCCATCTGGACTTCAGCCTGCAGGCGGGCCGCAATCCGGTCGAGACTCTGATCCCGCACGGATGGTTTCAGGACCACCTGGATCTCCCCCGCATAGGCGGGCTCCGTGTAGCTCGTTGCGGAAGCCGAACCCACTCGAGCCAGAACGTGAGCGACCGCCGGATCGGCCCTCAAGGCCCGGGTGATGTGCGCCACAGCCGCTTGGGTTTCATCCAGCGAGCTCCCTGGTGGCAAGGTGAAGGCATCCAGCAGAACGCTTTCGTTGGGCAAGGGCAGGAAGTTGACCGGGACGAGGCCGAGCCCTGCGATGCTCACCAGCAGCAGGCCCACCGCCACGCCGAGACTCCAGCGGGGCCGCCGCAACGTCAGATCCAGCAGGCTGGCATTACCCCGCTCCAGCCATGCCTGGAAGGGTGCGCCGGGAGCTGGCTTCGGGGGACCGAAGCTGCGCATCAGACCCAGCAGGAGTGGGAGGAGGGTGAGCGAGATGAGCAGGGAAGCCAGCAGCGATAGACTCATCGCCAGGGCGAAGGGGATGAAGAACAGTCCTGCGAGCCCGCCCACCAGGAGCAGAGGCAGGAACACGGCCACGACGCTGAAGGTGCCGGTGGCATCGGGAGCTGCAATGTCCCGCAGGCCAAGCCAGACGCCTTCAAAGCCTTCGAAGCCTTGCTCCCAACGCTGGTAGATGCTCTCCAGGACGATGATGCCGTCATCGGCCAGCAGCCCCACGGCCACCGCGAAGGCTCCAAGGGTCAGGAGGTTGAGGCTCTGGCCCGCTGCGTAGATTCCGGCGATGCCCATGAGCAGGGCCATGGGAATGCTGACCGCCAGAAGCCATACCCCCCGATGGGCGCCCATCAGCCAGAGCAGCATGAGAACAGCCAGACACGCGCCGATGATCAGGTTGATGCCCAGGTCATGACTGATCAGGCCGACAAGATAGCCCTGGCTGTAGACCTGGACCCAGCGCGTCCCCGGCGGGAGCTGGCCCTGGAGGTCCTTCAAAGCCTGGGCCACGGCCCGGGTCACCGGCAGGGTGGAAGCGCCAGAGTGCTTGAAGACCAGCATGGCCACGGTCGGCCGGCCATTCAATTCCTCGGCATAACGGATCGGTACCGCGGTGTGAATGATGCGGGCCAAGGCACCCAGGGGCACCGGGCCGTCTGGAGTCGGGACTTGCACCGCAGCGAGATCCGCGACCGTTCCCGGCAGGCTGCGCACCTCGATCGGGATGTCCTGGTGCCCCATCACCAGGTAGCCAGCCGGACCCAGGACCACCTTGGATCGAAGCGCCGCCACCAGGGAGGTTATGGGAATCTGGTGCCTCCGAAGGGCCACGGGATCCGGTTGCACCCATAGGGCCTCTTCCCCGCTCCCGAACACCACCACCCGTTGCACGCCTGGCAAGGCCCGGATGGCCGGTGCCACACGGGTCAGCACCTTCCGTTCGGCTTCCATTGAAGCCACCTGGGAGGGGATCTCCAGCGCATAATCTGCGACCTCATTGATGGCAGCACCCATCACTTCGGCATAGGGCTGGATCCCGGGAGGCAGATCGGGTCGAGCGCGGTCAATCGCGCCTTGCACGGCCTGCAGGTCCATTCGGGCATCGCTGCCACTCCGGAAGCGCGCGTCAATCTCCAGCGTGTTCTGGCTCATCACCGAACGAAGGGAAGCGAGCTCGGGCAATGCCAGGATCTGGCCTTCCAAGGGGCGTGCAAGCAGGTTTTCCGCGTCCTCCGGCGTCGCGCCAGGCGCATGGGTGACGACGCTGATCTCCGGATAGCCGAACCGGGGAAGGACCTCCGTGGGAATCCGCCAGAGCGCAAACAAGCCATAGGCGAGCAGCGCGGCGAACAGGATGAGCCAAAGCACAGGTCGCTCTAGCGTCTTCCGGAAGAAAGCTGCGGCATCCATCCGGAGCTCAATCGGGTGGTGTGAAGCTGCGTGCGACGTCCCGGTGGAAGACCAGATAGGCATCCTTCACCAGCACCGTGTCGCCGGGCTGCACCCCCTTGAGGATCCACCGCCATCCGCCCTCGGCGAGTCCCGGAGTGACTTCCTGGCGCCGGAATTCCTTCCCGTGCTGGACCAGGACGAACCACCGGGTGCCGTCGAGAATCAGGGCCGCATCGGGCACCGCCGGCCCAGCCACCGGGGGGCCCTCCAGATTCAGCGTCCCCGCCTCACCGCTGTACCACATCGGCTGCCCCGAGGCACGACACCCCACCGATCTCCCGCCATCTGACCGGAGATCGGGGAATACCGTGACAACCCGGACCGCCATCGGACGCCCCCCCGCAAGGGGGAAGAAGGCCCCGTGCATACCCGGTCGAACCCGCTCGGCATCCTTCCCGTAAAACACGCCTCGCAGCCAGAGCTGTGCGGGGTCCTGCATGCGGAGCAGCACCGTGCCAGTGGTTATTGGCTGATGGTTGCCGACGAGCACCTCGGTCACCAGGCCGTTGGCAGGTGCCCTCAGGACACTCGCGGCTTCCACGGCCCTCCAATGCGCACGGGCCGCGCCCAGGGACGCTTGGGCTTCAGCCACCCCCGCCTGGGCAGCCTGCACTTTCTGGAGATCGCTGACAGCCGGATAGGCGGCCTGTACCACCCTCTCGTTCTTGCGTGCGAACGCAAGGGCACTCTCTGCCTGACGCCATCGGGCCCGTGCAGATGCGATCTCCTGGGCGTGCTCCGTGCCCTCCAGGCGTCCCAGCACCTGGCCCCGGCGCACCTGTGTGCCTGGACGGACCTGCCAACCTTCCAGGGTGCCATCCTGCAGGGCGTGCAGGTCCAGCGTGGCCACCGGCTCGACGGCGGCGTAGGTCGAACACCCGGCCTGCAGCACCCGCCGCTGGACGGTGATGGTGGGTGATCCCGCCACCGCCCAAGGCCCCCATGGCGACAGCACTGTCCATGCCACCAGGGGCCACAGCCGTAAGGAATGCCGATTCATCATGTCGCGTGCAGCCCGCTCGAAAGAGACTAATCTAGCACCGACGTGGGAGCGTGATTGCCATGCAAATGCCTCATGCGCAACAATTTAATTACATTTAAGTGTTCCCTTCCTTACCATTGACTGACGCGGTTTCGCCGCCGACCGCCACCCAGGATCGCCTTCATGCCAACCAGGCCCCTCTTCCATGCCGGGATGTTCACGCTCATTGGATTCGCGGTGAGCCTGGCCGGGGGGTGCGCTCGGTACCACGCCCTGCCCCTCGACGCCAGGGCCGATCAGAGGGCGCTGGCAAGCCCCGACATGGAACGGATCAGACGGGATGCCGCCCGGATCCACCACCCCCTCCTGAAGCCGGTGCATCTTGTTTGGGCGCGCGGCTTGACGCCCGACCAGATCGCCGTGGTTGCGGTCCTCGGCAATCCGGACCTTCGCGCCGTGCGGGACCAACAGCGTGTGGCCCAGGCACAACTGCTCCAGGCTGGGCTGCTGCCCAATCCCGAGCTTTCTCTGAAACAGGAACGTCCCAAGGCTGGCAGTCCTCCAGATATCACGACCGGGCATTCGACCCAGGTGGGTTGGCGTCTGGATGCCCTATGGGAACGTGGCCTGAAGCGCCAAATCGCCAAGGACCAGGCTGGTTCCGTGGACCTGGGGATCGCCTGGAAGGAATGGCAGGTTGCTCAGGCCGCGCGCCTGGCGGCCTACGCGCTGCTTGCCCTGGAGGCGCAGGAACCCCTGGAGCAGAAGGTCCTGACCGAGGCCCGTGCCACCTCGGAGGCCCTGAAACGCGCGGTCAGGGCAGGCGCCGCAGGCACCGCCGAGGCGGCGCCTGCCCGCCTGGCCTTCGACCAGGAACGTCAGCGGGCGCAGGCCATGGAAGAGGCACTCTCCCAGGCGCGTCAGCACCTGAATGGACTCCTGGGGTTGCCACCGGATGCTCCGACGCTGCTCCGTTCAGGCGTTCCACTCCCGGAGTGGAAGCATCTCCCTTCCATGGCGGAACTGCTCCAGGGCCTGGGGGAGCGCCGCTTGGATCTGCTGGCATTCCGGCAAGGCTACGCAAGCCGGGATGCGGATTACCGCCTGGCGGTCCGGGAACAGTTCCCTGCCATCGGCATCCTGGTCGGTCGGGCCCTGGACCCTGAAGGGATCGCCACCCTGTCCTTGGGGGCCAGCCTGAGCTTGCCCTTTTTCAACCGGAACCAGGGGAGGATTGCTGAAGCAAGGGCCTCGCGCAGGGCGCTCCATGACGCGTTCCAGGCCCGGCTGTTCGAGGCCAGAGCTCAGATCGCCCAGCTCCTGACCCGACTCGGCTCCATGGATGCTCAGATCGAAGCTGCGCAGGATGCCCTGGGCCCCCTTGCAGCCAGTGCCCAGGCCTATCGCGCAGGCTTGAAGGCAGGCGCCACCGACCGCCTCGCGGTCGCGCGGGCACAAATGGCTTGCCTCGATCAGGAACTGCGCGTCGCCCGTCTCCAGGCTGAGCGTGCAGCCCTGGGGGTTCAATTAGAGCTGGTTTCAGGCGTATACCTGCCTGGGGATGGCATGGGGATCCTCAGGAATGCTTCAAACATCCAGGACAGGGAAGCGGAGGGTGAAGGTGGTCTGCCCCGTGGAACCCCGGGCAACCGTGAGGTCCCCTCCCATGGCCCGGAGAATGGACGGCAGCCTGGAAAGATCCGGTCCCTCCGCCTTGGAATGAGCCACATAGGAAGGGGCCAGGATCGCGGATAAATCCGCGTCCGGGATGTTGTCTCCGGAATCCGAAATCTCGATCAAGCAGGAATGCCCATGCGGCCGGGATGCGATCCGCAGGAGCCCTCCTGGCCCCGCGGCGGTCGCCCCACGCTGCAGGAGGGCGCGAAGGGCGACGCCAGCATCTGAGCGGTCCCCCCGAACCAGGCAGGCCCCCTCGGGCACAGCCGCATCGAGCTGGAGGCCAGGGGGCAATTCGAGAGAGGTGATGGCCTCCCAGAGACAGGCGTGGAGTTCGAAAAGCTCAGGCTGGGCGTCCCGTTCAGATTCATGCGTCAGGCGGACAAGTTGCGCGACAAGCGTCGCGGCCGCTCGCCCGTTACGGTCCAGAAGTCCGAGCAGATCGTTCACCTTTTCTGGAGCTTTGCCGCCCGCTTGAAGCATGTCTGAAGCCAGGAGAATCGGGTGAATGAGACGTTCCAGGTCATGGAGCGAGCCACTCACACGAACCCCGAGCTCGGCTTGTCGAGAGCGTTCCTGGATGCGCCGTTCTGCCTGCAGCCTGCGGGAAACATCCTCCACGGCCGCAACCCTGAACGGCAGGCCCGAAAAGACCGCCACCGAGGTTCCAGCCTCGAAGGCGGCAAAACGGCCATCGGGACAATGGACATTGAAGGCCACCACGTGGCTTGGCTCGGCCTCCTCGAGCAGTGCGTGGACGGGGCCGGGGAGGACCGTGGCGATGGGCGCATCCTTGATGGACGCATAGGGGCGCCCGAGGATCTCGCCCAGGCGCGGGTTCGCATGATGGATCCTGCCCGCCGCATCCCACACCAGGATGCCGATGGGAGCCGCATCCAGAAGCGCATGCGCGAGCGCTGCGGCATCCTCAGCGCGATCCTTCAGGCGGCCGGCATGAACCCCCAGCAGGATGAAGGCGATGGCAATGAGCAAGGCAACGCTGGCAAACGCAGTCAATTCCTGGTTATGGCGTTCCACCCGCTGGATGGATGCCTCCAGGAAGCGCTGATGAAATGTCTCGAGGTCATCATAGGCATCCATGACCGCCTTGAACTGGCGGGATAGCTGGGCCAGTTCGGAGGACAGTGCCCTCTCGGCCACTCGCCCATCCTGCAGGCCCTTCGCACGATCCAGTGTCTTCGTGGCGGCGAGCACACGGTTCAACTGGGCCAGATAGCCCACCATCGCCCGGTCAAGGGCATCCAGGCGCGGGTCCTCTTCATGGTGGGTTCTGGCAGCTAGCAATCCCCGGGCCCGCCAATAGGCATCGAGAGACTCCTGCATCGCCGCCTGCTCCATCCCAAAGGAGCCGCCATGATGCATGGCGTATCCTTGCACCTGGAGTCGGGCCAGCGTCTCCTGGAAGTGATCAAGGCCAGCCACCCAGGATTCGCAATGAGCCACGGCTGCATGAGCCAAGCTGGCCTGGGGAACCAGACGGATCGTCCAGAGCGCCAGAGCTGCCAAGGGAAGCCCCCCCAGCAGCCTGAACCAGCCACGATGGGACTTTGCAGGCTTGAGAATGTCCATGATCTGGGTTCCTGGGTGAACGTGCAGAGGCTGGGACCGGCCTCGGTCGGGATGGCCCCAATCAGGAGCGCGCTGCGGCCGATGCTGGCGGCATGACAAAGAGGCCCTTGCTTGGTCGCACGACCGGGACTAGATCCCGCTCGCGCGATCACCAGGTGGTGACTGCATTACTCCCCGTCGGTACTCCAGGAAAGCCCTACTCCGGTCCACCTATGGCAGGCAGGGAGAGGCGTTCAGAACGCCAGATGCCCTTGGGGCGAGGCGCGAAGGGGGCTAGATGGCAGATGGCCGACTCGGATTGGCGTGTCGTGCGTCACTGTGCTCCTGGGGGGCGCGGGGCGGGTTCCCCGGCGGCTCCGGTTCATGTCGCCGCGGCTGCCGCGGAACGGGCGGGGGCTCATGGTGGCTGCGCCAGCCGTGAAAAAGGAACATCATCACGGCCATGAGGAGGATCGCGGCGGCCGTCCCCATCATGAGCGCCCCTTCCCCTGGGCCCTGTGGCCTTCGCAGGAGGCTCCCATCCGGGAGGCCTTCGCTCCTTTGGACTTCAGAAGAATCAGGGGGATACCTTTGGCATCCAAATACTTCCCGGGATTTTTGGCCAGGGCTTCGGCATGGGTGGAGTGGCAGGTCCAATAACGTTGGCCCCGAACCGTCAAGAAAATCCCAGTGCCTGCCTTGTAGGGCAGCCCCGAGACGGGGCATACCGGGTACTCCGGCGGAGCTTCAGCCGGGGACGTAGCGATGGCCATGGGAACGGCGATCAACAGGGGGAACATGGATTCTCCTCAGGACTAGGGCCGGGGATTCCGGCTGTTCGACATCGAAGGTCAGGCCGCCTTCCACCACTTCCTTGCGCTTCCAGAGGTCGTAGATGGCGGGATAGACGAGCAGTTTGAGGACGAAGCTGACGGGCGCAGGTGACTGCGCATCGGGAACTCCTGCATGAGGTGAGGACGGAACACAGAGGGCCTCCCGCGACGGGAAGGCTAGGCCAGAGTACGGCGCCTCCTCAGATCCTAAGCAACCTCAAGCGCACCAGACGGCCCCGCCCTCCCAGACAGCCAGGAAGTCCACTTCGGGTCGAAGGCGCGGCGGACCAGAGCCGCACTGCGACGAGGCCGCTGTCACCCGACAGGGGGGCGGCAAGTCCCCCAGGCCAGGGCCAGGGTTCATGGGCAGGGCGGGCCCCTTCTTCGTGCATGCCGCCTACGGCGCGCTGCTCGAAGAGCGCCTGGGATTCATCGGGTCGGGGCGTGGCCTGGCAACGTGGACTGGAGATCCCGCAATCCGACGGCCCCGCCTGGGGAACCTGGCAGCAGGCGCATCTTGCGCGGCCCATCCCGTCAGAACACGCGCCTGGGTCCGGCAGGGAAGCCGAGAGTTCGCCCTGGATGCCCACGAGCATCACGACAGCGAACAGAACGGACAACCAGCGGCGCACAGGCTTCTCCTTCTGGACAAGCGTAGGGAGATGCCGGGGCAATGCAACCGCAAATAAGTCACAACAGGGAATTTCATCTTCACTTCAGGTTGAAGCGCCCGCTTGTGATCCAGGCCACAGGAATTCCCTTCCGGATTTCACGGGGGCTTCATTTTCGCGCCCCGGGATTCAGTCCGTATTGACGACCTTCAGCCATCATGCCCCCATGTGCGGCCGCTACACCTTCATCTTCACCGCCGAGTCCCTGACGAAAGCATTCGGCCTGGTGCCACTTGGCTTCACAATCCGGAGCGGCTACCCCCGCCATTCCTCGTTTCCAGGTCACCCATGTTGCATCTCCTGTCGCATGCCTACGGCCACGCCACGCGAATGCGCCACGCGCAAACCCGCATGAATGAGGGATTCTGGCTGCGAAGCACCACACAGGGCCTCCAGCAAGTGAATCGAGGAGCGATCAGGCCTTGGGAAATCAGCAATCAGCGACCTAGAGTCACGCTAGAGTCATGAAACAAAAACGGCCACCCCAAGGATGGCCGTAAGTGTTGATATGTTGGTGGTCCCGGAGCGACTCGAACGCCCGACCCTCAGATTCGTAGTCTGATGCTCTATCCAGCTGAGCTACGGGACCGCACTGAAAGAAACCTTTATATCAAAGGATTTACTCCGCCCATGCACCTCACCCCATGCACCCCGGCGCCAAGTGTTGCACCTCTATTGCACCTGGAGCCTCCAGCCGGTCAGTCGATGACCTCCCCTTCCCTCCCCATCCCCGGAGGGAAACATGGCTGGCTTCAAGAACGGGCTCCAGAAGGTCGGAGACGTTTACCACTACTGCTTCAGGATCAACCGGAAGCAGTTCAAGGGCAGTACCCGCGCCCATGATCTCCAAACGGCAAAGAAGGTCTTGGAGGGGAAACGCCAGGAAGCCCTCCTCGGCAAGCCATCGGTGCCAAAGGAAGCCCCCACCTTCGCCGCCCTCGTTCAAGATTGGCTTACGGCTCATGCCCGAACCACCTCGGCTGGTCATCGCCAGGGAGTAGAACACATCTCCCGAATGTGGATGACGCCGCACCTTGGAACCTGCCGCATCGATCAGGTGACCCAAGGGATGATCCTGGAAGCCCGATCCCGAATGCTGGAGGCGGGGCGATCCATGGCGACGGCGAACCACCTGCTCAGGGTGGTGAAACTGCTTTGGAACCATGCCGTCGCCTCAGGATTCATCGAGTCGATCCCGTTCAAGGTCAAACCGCTCCGGGTTCAGAAGAAGCCCCGACCCGTCGTCCCGGCATCGCGAGTCCCGGAATTCCTCGCTGCCATAGACGCCAAAAGCCATGCTCCTCAGATCGCAGTAATGCTCAAGGTCATGCTCGGACTGGGTATGCGGGAATCCGAAGTCCTGGGCATGAGGTGGGAGTGGTTCGATGTGGCGCGAAGGACCTACACCATCGGCAAGGCGAAAGGGAAGGAAGCCCGAGTCCTCCCGGTGCCGAATTGGCTCTGGGATGCTCTCCAGACCATGCCGAATACCATCAGTGAATGGGTGTTCCCCGGAGTGGGGGGCAGAAGGCACCATCCTCACTTCTGCCGGGGGGATCTGAAAAAAGTCTGCCAGGACCTCGGGCTTGGAAACGTCACGCAGCATCGCCTCAGGGCGTCCTTTGCGTCCCTTCACGCTGAAGCCGGAACGCCCATCACCGAGATCCAAGGGATGCTCGGGCATAAGAACATCGCCACGACCATGATCTACGTGGAAACCAGCCTTGAGGCGAAGCGCCGCGCCCAGGACGCCCTCGGGCAGAAGTTGGGGTTGGCATGAAGCCCCTCATGAATGGTCAGAAGATCAAAACCAGCACCGTCATCACCCGCCGAAGTGCCCGCGCCCATGCTCACCTTTCCCTGGATCCATTCTTCCTCATTGCTGGGGTGGGGCTCGGATGCCTATTCACCGATGGACCGAAGAGTCGCACCGGCACGCCCTCTACACCCCGCCATGCTCGCATCCGGAACGCCCTTGTGCCGCTCGCAAAGCACATCATGGGCGTGCGGGACGGCTTCACCTGCGTCCTCTGCGATGCCCAGGGCAAGGTCCGGTTCGCGGTCCATCACATTGTTCCCGTCGAGGAGGAATGGGCGCGGGTGGGCGATCCGACGAACCTCGTGACCCTGTGCTTCCGCTGTCACCTGCACCGGGCACACGCGGGGCGATGGCAGACGATAGACCCCGTGGTGCAGGAAGACCTGCGCCGCCTCGCCGCCGAACGTGAGCGTGCCCTGGGGACGCCGCAGGAGATCGTCAGCTTGGTTCAGGAGCGCCTTGCCGTCCTTGGGCGGGAACTGGGGCGGGCATGACACGCCGAGGTCTCGGACACGCGGCTCATCGCGTGTTTCATGTTTCGTCTCATCACCCGTTGCTAGTTCGTCTCATGCGTTGCGGTTTGAAGGTTTCACCTTCGCCCGCCAGCATCGGGAGTCCCTTTGACGACCCAACGATCAGCGATTCTTGATGCCCCCATCCAACGCCCAGAAACCCGGCAAGAAGAAGCCCAAGGAGGCATCTCTACCCGTCTCCGCCCCGCCCACCGGGGAACTGACGCTGCGTGGGGACCTCACGGGGTTGACCTATGCCTTCGTCGGGCGCCCCCGCCGCCTTGTGACGTGTCCGGTGCCCGATTCGGTCTATCAAAAGCTCCAGAACTATCCCGGGGGCGTCGGTCACTTCATCGAGGATGCCGTTGCCGCATTCGACGGGGATCTCAATGCCCTCGTCAACGCCGCTGTCGCCTTCGTGGACAACCGGCGATACCGGGCGAGCACTGATCCTCCGAGGAACGCCAGCGGTCGCGTTCTCCCCGCCACCTTCGCCAAGATCCAGCAGATCCAGGATGCCCTCGTAAGCATCCGGGGGATGTCACGAGCGAAGGTACTTGCTGGACTTATCGACCTCTACCTCACCACGAAATAGAACGTTTAAGGAAACACAGGATGAAGCCCCTAGCACTTTCCTTGTTGTTACTTTCCCCTGCCATCGCGGGGACCCCGAAGACACATCCTAAAAAAACTGCCTCAGCGAGGTTTCCGCTGCCTCTGCCCAAGTCCTACAAGATGCCGCCTGAGATCCAGGATGTCGTGCTGTTCCTCTACAAGAAGGCGGACTCGCTTACGGAGTTCGAGAAGCGATACAAACTGACCTACGAGGACAAGGACGATCTTAAGGATTGGCTCCAGTCGCCTCTTGTGGATGAGCTTGACGTTGCGCAGATGGCGTTCACTCGGAGCTTCGGGAAATCTTACGAAGCGGAAGAGAAGGTGAAATACGAACGTGTCGTGAAGTTCTGCAAGGACTTCCAGAATTGGTAAGGAAATCCTCGGGCGATGAACCCGGGGTTTGATTTCTGACGAACCAGACAATGACTCGACAGCCTAGCAGTAATAGGTTGACGTCACGCTTCCTATGAGCGGGTTCTGATGGTTGCCGCAAGGTCCTCGATTCCCAATGCTGGGTCACGTCGATGAAGCATGGCGTGGCAGTTCGGGCATACCGGGCGGAGATCCTCCACGGGGTCCAGCTCGTAAGCCTCACCGATCTCCCCAAGCGGCTTGAGGTGGTGAACGTGGATGAAACCCTCGCCGAGTACTCCGTACACCTGCTTGAAGTCAAAGCCGCAGACACAGCAGACGACGCCCCAACGCTCAATGCACTTTCGACGGGCGTTGGGATTTCGCTCGTAGACGTTCACCGAAATCGTCTTCCTTGCCCCTTCGAGGACAGTCGCCGTGCCTGGAATCTCCTCTGGGAGCGTGAGGACGCTGGGCATCGAAGCCCCGGATAGTTGCCACCGTACCTGTACCGGCGTCGTATCAGCGACGTTCACCGGTGTCCCCATCCCCGCAAAAGTGAAGGGGTCCCGGTCGCCCTCACGGAAGAAGATGTAAACCCGAGTGCCGGGGTCCACCATGCGCTGCATCCGAGGAGTGTTCAGGCGACTGGTCGTCTTTCCGTACCATACCAGTTCATCGCCGTCGAAGTGATTGCCGTAATCGTGCCCAGTGCGACCGGGTGATCCCACGCCGCAGAAGACGAAGAAGTCGCCCTCATGCTCATGGTACCCAGTGAACCAGTCCCCTCCTGTATGCGAGGGCACCCCGACAATCTCAAGGACCGACTGCCTCGTGTAGTCGGCACCTTGTACGAAGGGGAAGATGGGGCGATCGATTTTCATTGGGGACCTGTGCTTATGCAGGAAGTGTGTACTGAATCGACATCCGGATCGTTGAACGATTTTTCATCGCGTGCGAAGCACGGCGGGTTGACAGAGCTGGGAGGTCGTCGGGGAGGCAAACCGATCCCTAAGTAACCACGCCCGCTGCCTATCGGCTGGACTGGTTACGAAGGGATCAGGCACTTGACGTCGCAGGTGTGGTGCGTGCGGTTCAGGTGGGAGTTCGCAGCTTGTGGGGCATCCGGTTGTGCTGTAGACCCCTTACGTGCTTGCCAAGCTCGCTGCGTCCGATCCGGGGATCACCCCTCACAACGGTTCCCCTGGAAGCTACTCCTTCACACCCAGGGTTCAGGACGTTCGGCGTGGTTCATGAAGGTGTGGAGCATGGCGACTCCATCGGCACCTCTTCACCATGGCATCTCTCGCGCCGTGGTCCAGAGACGGGCAACACATTAAGGTAGGCACCGTCCAATCGGATTCTGCTGCCCTCAAGGAGTTCTCACGTCCCGTCGTCGAGCACCAGGCTCCAAGCTGCGGATGTCGTCCCCGCTCACAAGGAGGCGGAATTCATTACCACCACGCTCGGGAGCTTCTGATCGCAAGGGTGTGGCATCCAGTTCGAAACCTAACACACAAACGCCAACCGCCCGGGAACCATTGGTACCCAGGCGGCGGCGAGGCGGTGTGGATAGTCGTGTCAGGGGCGGTCGGGCAGGTCTTGGAGGACATCGGCGGCATCCAAGGCGACTTCCTCGATCTCATCAGGCAGAGTGATGTCCACCTCCTCCAATTCGACACCCCAGGCGTCCTTCCAACCATCATGCGCCTGCCCGGCGTCACCCTCATGCCAATGGTCGGATCGGTCGTTGCTGTACGCCTCCTGCTCATTGTGGATGCCCTCGATGAAGTCTTGCGCCTCCTGGCGGACTTCGTTGTAGCGCCCCACCAACGCCTCAATCTCATTGTGGGCAGCGTTAAGAAGCTGGTTATGGCGGGCGATGGCATCTTGGAGTTCTTCGCCCACCTCGGAGAGCAGCTGGGCGAGGTTGAGCTTGGTCTGGATCCGTTCGCGGGTCAGGTTCTTCATCATGATCTCCTTTATTCGTTGGTGGCAGGAAGAGCGGCGGCATCGGGGAACAATTCCCTCAGCAGGGCAAGGTCCACGCCCTCATAGCAGGTCTCACCTGTGTTCTGATCCCGAACTACGCGGATGCGGGTGGTACCGCCTTCGATTGCCCGCTTCGTCGCAATCCGAAGGGCGATCATGTAATCAAGCTCGTCCCCTTTCGTGAGGTTGATGAAGAAGTCGGTCAGATCCGTCCTGGTGATCCGCTTGATGCTGGAAGTGCTCTTGGAAGCCGTGTCCAGCACTCGGATGAATGCCTGTGCATCTGCGCTGGGTTTCCAAACTGGCGCTCCGGCGGGAAGGGGAAGGTCGAACTGATTGGGGGTTCGGATGGTCTTGGATTCGTGCATGGGTTCTCCTTTCGCCCGTGTGGGCGCTGTACTGGGTTTCTTCGGGCACCAAGGATCCGCGTCTGGATCCTGGGGCATTGAGGTTGAGGTGCTAGTCGTACATTCGATCAGAGGTCTGTGGGACGCTGTGCCGCCACCTGCCCCGCCAAGGATGGATTGGGGGACACATAGGGGAGGGCGGACTTATCGAGATTGGGGGCTGCCCGCTTGGGTCCCTCTTGATGGGATGGAATCACGCCGCAAGGTCCCATCGGAGGGGGTCCCGGCTCGTCGGTATTGGCGTCGTCCTCATTAGGAGCATTGACCTTCTCGATGTAGTCGTCCAGGTCCACCGCGAAGACCCCGCTCCAGCGTGCGGCTGACGACTTCACGCCGATGAGCTTCCCGCGCTTGAGGAGGTCCATGACCTGATCTCGGCGTACACCCAGGATCTCGGCGGTCTCCTCTACGCTGAACCGGGGTTTGTGAGTCATGCCCAGGCGTTCGAGCATGGTGACTAGATTGATGGGCATAAGGTCCTCCTTTGGAATGGGGCGACCGTGATTGATCGCCAAAGTGAATTACCACCGCGTACCGAACGAGACTTTGCGTTCCTTGACGGCATTGCCGAGGATCACGGAAATGCCGGTGATGCCGTCGCCCACGTCCGCGCCATGCTCCCCGGCGAGAACGCCCATCACGGCGACTACGAGGATTCCGTTCTATCCGGGGACCACGTTCATGCCTGCACCCACTGCATCGCCGGAGAGAACGGCGCTCGCGTGGTAGGCGGCGAGACAGGCGCACCTTCAGCTAAATCAGTCCTACAGGCGCATGGAGACTGCATGTACATCGTGTTTGTTAGCTCGCTAACATGGATGACTCATCACAGAACCGAGGGGAGGACCTCACGCAGCATCAAGCTATTCGAGTCCTTTTGAGTCCAGGAGGACCCGAATTTTGTCGCGATCCTGTTTCAGTGTTTTAGGTACTGTTTCAGTAGGTTGACATCCGACTGAGGCTCGAAGGGTGGAGGGAGTTGATGTCTCTCTTCAATGGGTCGCAGATGGCAATGGGCGGATTAGTACGAGGTTTTGATTTTGCTTTTTAAAGTAACCTGCCTCTTGTACTGAGCCTGGACTTCAGTTGTGTCCAGAAATTTCTGTAAGTTCGTCTCGGTAGGTGGTTGATGACGATCTATCAGGGTAGTGGCGGAGGGAGGGCGGAGCCCGACCGCAGCCGCTACCCTGCGGCGCTTTGGGCGTCTGGG
>JAJYRN010000006.1 GCA_021794095.1 Acidobacteriota bacterium
GCCCGTGGCCCGCCCAAATTGGCGCTCAGCCTGCTCATATCGGACTTACACACGGCATACTGGGTCCTAGACGAACATCAGTTCTGGGGAGTTGGGGCTCGGGACGATGCAAGGAATAGGTCGGGTTAAATACTCGTAGCCGTGCTTCTCGATCTTGGTGATCAGCAGTCCTGTCCCCACCCGCCATCGAATCGAGAAGTAACCTTTGCGGTTGGTGGTGTACATATCTTCGGTCACTCGCCCGTACATGCCGATGGGTACAGCTTGTTCGACATGAAGCGTCACCCATGCCCCGGACACAGGCTGTCCGTACTGATCCACCACGCGCCCCACAAACTGCATCCGTCGATTTAAAAGAAGGATTTTGAAAGGATTTATGCGGGCAGACATGCACCAGAACGTGATGAGCCCAGCCAGCACCAAGAGGGAAATTCCACATCCATATTTTCGGGAGGTCATTGATCCCATCCTCGTTTGATCTGGACAGTGACGAGTTCTCCCAATCCCATCATGCGGCGGATGTGCCGGTATCGGAGTCAGGGTCTGGGGTTCGGTAATCTTGCCAGAATTTCGTGAGGCTGGGGTCCATTCCTGGTGCTGAGAAATATTCCGGGATGCCCGTGCGCAGCGCGTTTGCGACGACGAGTTCAGATGGCGGCAGGCTCGGGTTCATGGTGCCTTGCATCCAGAAGTGGTAGCCGTAGGCACCGAGGACATGCACGGCCTGGCGGAAGCCCACCTCGATCCGGAAGCGGTAGCCGTAGATCTGAAGAATCTCCAGGGGGGCGAGGGTGGCCAACCAGCCCAGCGGAATCGGTTGTTCGCCTATGGGCAGGTCTTGCAGGTGCTGTCGGAGGGGCCGAGCGGTAGAGGGTTCTCACCGCAGAGCTGCCATGCCTTCCTAGGTACGAGTCGATAAGAACCCAGAAACGACTCACCAATTCTCGTAAAATAAGAACGTTTGTGAGGCGAAAAGCCTCTAGAATCGCTTCAACGAAGGGGAGGCCCGACCATGGCCAGGGCTACCACAGAGCACACCTTTATTTGGGAACTTCCTGATTGGCCTCGCTTTACCTGGGATTCATATAGGCTGGAGAGCCCCCTGGACTCAGCCCGCCGCTCCCAAGGGGAACTGCTGGGCGTTGTGAAGGCGATTGGTGCACTGGCCGCCAACGAGGCTGCCGTGGACGCCATGGCCCACGAAGTGGTGAGCAACAGCGCCATTGAGGGGGTCAACCTGGACCTGGAGTCGGTCCGTGCCTCGATGATGCTCCGCTTGGGCGTCGAGACGGGCCTCACACAGGTCACCGGCCATGCGGCTCGGATGGATCCCATCGTGGGCGTCCTCGCCGAGGCTGCCGAGACCTGGGAGGACCCTCTCACCCTGGAGCGGATCTTCGGATGGCATCGGGCCATCTTTCCGAAAGGGATCCCCGACGGGTTCGAAGTGCTCCCAGCCGGAAGCCTGAGGGGTGAAAAGCCGATGGTGGTGGCCTCCCGCCCCAAGGGGGCGCGGCTGGAAGATCCCGACATCATCCACTTCGAGGCTCCAGGCCGGGAAGGACTGGAGCGGGAGGTGGACACCTTCCTGTCGTGGTTCAACGCGCCACCAGCACGGCTGAACGGACTGTTGAGAGCGGGCCTCGCTCACCTCTGGTTCATCACTGTCCACCCCCTGGCCGATGGCAATGGCCGTCTCGCCCGCACCATCACGGACCTCGCGCTGTCTCAGGATGAAAAGCTGCCCCGGCGCTTCTACTCCTTGTCCGTGCAGATCCTCCGGACCAAGGACACCTACTACGAAGCCCTGGAACAAGCCCAACGAGGGAGCCTGGACATCACCGATTGGCTTGTATGGTTTCTCCTTCAGGTAGAGGCCGCCACGCGTCACGGGATGCAGGAAGTAGGGCGAGTATTGGCCCGGGGGGCCTTCTGGGCGGAGGCCCGCAGGCATTCCCTCGATGACCGCCAGGAGAAGGTCTTGAAGGCGATCCTCTCACCAACGAGCCCCGCACCCGAGGTGAGTAACCGCCGCTACCGGGCCATCACGGGTGTGAGCCGGGCTACAGCCGTGCGGGATCTCGCCAAGCTGGCGGAGATGGGCCTCCTCGTGCCCTACGGAGAGACCCGCAGTGCCTCCTACCGGGTGGACTTGGACCGATTCCTCCCTGAGCTATTCCGGCCCAAGTAGAAGAGCCCGCACTCGAATGGTGTGGTGTATGTGTGGGGCAGCCCGGGCAGACCCCCCGCGAACCCACACCACGACTGGCTCCAGTAGCTTCGATGCCATTCTTGTGATTCCAGGTGTCGTGGGTTCGAGTCCCATCAGCCGCCCCAATCGCCAAGGGCTCCCCAACGGAAGCCTTTGCCATACCCGAACGAGGGGGACAACTCGAACCCACGAGTGGGACCGCGGAGACCCTCCAGTGGAGGGTCGGGAGCGGGACCGGCGGACGACTATCCCGGACGCGGTTCGAGTCCCATCAGCCGCCCCAATCGCCAAGGGCTCCCCAACGGAAGCCTTTGCCATACCCGAACGAGGGGGACAACTCGAACCCACGCGTGGGACCGCGGAGACCCTCCAGTGGAGGGTCGGGAGCGGGACCGGCGGACGACCATCCCGGACGCGGTTCGAGTCCGGCGATGATGGAGGCTTCCCGGGAGCCCCATGGCCGCCACCTCGCACCGCTCCGTCTGCCCCTACGACTGCCCGGATGCCTGCGGCCTGGTGGTGCAGGTGGAGCATGGGCGGGCCGTGGCGGTGACGGGCGACCCGGAGCATCCGTTCACGCGGGGCGCCCTTTGCCCGAAGATGAACCGCTACCAGGACACGGTGCACCACCCGGAGCGCCTGATGACCCCCCTGCGGCGGACCGGCCCCAAGGGCACCGGCGCCTTCGCGCCGGTCTCCTGGGAGGAGGCAACCGCCGAGATCGCGGAGCGGTGGCGCGGGATCATCGCCCGCCACGGGGCCGAGGCCATCCTCCCCTATTCCTACGCGGGCACCATGGGCCTGGTCCAACGCAATGCCGGGCACGCCTTCTTCCAGCGCCTGGGCGCCTCGCGGCTGGACCGCACGATCTGCTCACCCGCCAAGGACGCGGGCTGGTCGCTGGTGATGGGGAAGACCCCCGCGCCCCATCCGGACGCCTGCGCGGCCAGCGACCTCATCCTGCTGTGGGGCATCAACGCCGCGGCCACGAATGTGCATGGCTTGCACGCAGTGCGGGAGGCGAAGCGGAAGGGCGCCCAGGTGTGGCTGGTGGACACCTACGCCCATGCCACGGCGCCTCTCTGCGACCGTGTGGTGCTCGTGAAGCCTGGCACGGATGGGGCCCTGGCCCTGGGGATCCTCCACCTTCTGGACCGCCTGGGCCTCTGCGATGAGGTCTTCCTCGCAGCCCACGTCCAGGGGGCGGCGGAGCTGCGCACACGCATCCTGCCCGACTACCCGCCCGAGCGGGTGGAGGTCATCACGGGTGTGCCCACCGAAACGATCCGCGCGTTGGCGGAGGCCTATGGCCGGGCCCGGGATCCGCACCTGCGGCCGGGCAACGGGCTCTCGCGCTACGGCAACGGGGCCATGACCCTGCGCACGCTGGCCTGCCTGCCCGCCTTCGTGGGGGCCTACGCCAAGCCCGGCGGCGGCGCCTTCGCCTCCACCAGCACCGGCCAGGCCTTCCCTATGCAGCGGATCACCCGGGAGGATCTGCTGCCGGGCCCGGTGCGAACGGTCAACATGAACCGCCTGGGCTGGGCCCTGACGGAGCTTTCCGATCCGCCCGTGGCCTCGCTCTACGTCTACCATTCCAATCCTGCGGCGGTGGCGCCGGACCAGAACGCGGTGCTGAGGGGCCTCGCGCGGGAGGACCTTTTCACCGTCGTCCACGAGCGCTTCCTGACGGACACGGCCCTGTGGGCGGATCTCGTCCTGCCCGCGACCTCCTCCCTGGAACACGCCGACCTCTACCGGTCCTACGGCACCTACTGCATCCAGCGGGCGAAGGCGGTGGTGCCGCCCGTGGGCCAGAGCCGCTCCAACTGGGAGGTGTTCCAGGGACTGGCCCGGGCCATGGGTTTCACGGATCCGGTGTTCGCCCAGTCCGCCGACGACCTCATCGAGGCCCTGCTCACCGAACCCCATCCCTGGCGCGAGGGCGTGGACCGCGCGCGCCTGGCGGCAGGCTTCGCCGTGGAGCTGGATCCGAAGCGAGAGGCCCTCCGCTTCGAGACGCCCAGCGGGAAAGTGGAGGTGCTCAACTCCCGCGATCCCGAGCCCCTGCCGCGGTACCTGCCGCCCCACAGCGCCGGCGATCCCCACCCGCTGCAGCTCGTCACGGCGCCGGCCGTGCAGGCGCTCAACAGCACCTTCCATGAGCGGGAAGCGCTTCGCCGGCGCATGGGAACCATGGCCCTCCAGTTGAATCCGGCCGAGGCCGCGGCCCGCGGACTCACGGAGGGCGATCCGGTGACAGCTTTCAACGGCCTGGGCGAGGTGGCCTTCACCCTGAAGGTGACGGACAAGGTGCCGCTGGGGGTGGCCGTGGCCGAGGGCGTCTGGTGGCGACGGTTCGCGCCGGGCAACCGCACGGTGAATGCCCTCACGTCCCAGCGCCTCACGGACCGGGGCGGGGGCAGCACCTTCTACGACAATCGGGTGGACGTGCGCGCCGGCGAACCCGTCACGCCATGAGGACGCCGGGCTTCGCTCCGATCCCTTCCACGTAGGCCCCGAGGTTGGCCGGGCGGTAGGGTTCCGGGGTCTGTCCGGGGTCGGGCGCCACGGGGCCGGCCGCCATCCGGTCGAGAACGGAGTGGTGCAGCCGCAGGCCGTGCGGGAAGGCCCGGGCGCCCGTGGGCAGGTGGGTCCAGGGGAAGTGGGCCCAGGGCTGGTGGGCGATGCCCACGGCGGATGGCGCGGTGACGGTGGCGGGCGGCGCCGCCAGGCGCAGGCCCTCGCCCGCCAGCCGCTCGGCCATCCACACGAAGGCGCCGTCCGAGAGGCCGCTTTCCGCGCCCGCCGGGTAGCCCCCGCCCACATCCCCATGAGCGCCGGGGAAGAGGGCCTGGACCACGCGGGGATCCGCGTCCCAGAGGGTTGGAGCGAAGTCCTGGCGGGCCTCATCCACAGACACCGCATGAAAGGCGCGGGTCACCGAGGGGCTCAGCCGGGTATCCGCGAAGCGGAAGAGGTCCAGGCGCTCGTGGTCCGCGGCGAAGGCGGGGATGCCCAGGGCCCCCACGGTATCCCATACGCCCACGGCCCGGAGGGGCGCCGACAGCATGGCCTCCGGCGGCGGCGGACTGGCCAGGAAGCCCGGCAGGTCCGCCGCGAAGCTCTCCAGTTGGGCCAGGAAGCCGGTGCGCAGCGACCGCTGGTGGCAGTACCACACCGCCGCGCCCCAACGGTAGGCGGCGGCCTTGTCGGCAAGATCCAGCTTCGTGGCGTCCATCAGGCCCTGGGCCGCGATCAGCCCGGCCAGGGCCCGGGCGGTGTAGGCCCCGCGGCTGAAGCCGACGAGGAACAGGCCGTCCCCCGGGGCGTAGGTGCGCGACAGGAAGGTGTAGCCCCGCACGATGCGGGCGATGAGCCCCGCCCCGAAGGCGCCCCCCAGGAACTGGACCAGGGGGTTCTCCGAATCCCCGACACCGTGGAGGTACTTGGCCCACTGCACCACCTGGCCGTTGGCATCCCGGGCCACCCGCTCCTGTTCGTCGGCCAGGCGCAGGGATTCCGGGGTGTCGGTGCCTTCCAGGAGGCTGAACAGTTTGAAGACGTGGGTGGGGGCCCCGGTCCGGTCCCTCGGAGCGTCCTCCCCGGGCCCGTTCCAGGTCCCATCCGCGCAGAAGACGAGCTGCTTGGCCATGGGGCCTCCCTCGAACGCAAACGTCAGCCAACAGGGTGAAGGTCGGGGACCACCCTACGCCCGGCCGCCGGGGCCGGCAACGGTCCGGTAGAGTAGGGGCTGGAGGCCGCCTTGATCCCGCACCCCGGCAACGTCTTCGTCGTGTCCGCCCCCTCCGGGGCAGGCAAGTCCACGCTGGTGCACCGGCTGATGGCCTCGGTACCAGATCTGGTCTTCTCCATCTCCTTCACCACCCGGCAGCCCCGCCCCGGCGAGGTGGATGGGCGCGACTACTTCTTCGTGGACGATGCCGCCTTCGACGCCATGGTGCGGTCGGAGGGCTTCCTGGAATGGGTGCAGGTCTATGCCCACCGCTATGGCACCGGACGGGCCTGGCTGGAGCAGCAGCTCGCCACAGGCCGCGACGTGCTGCTGGACATCGAGACCACCGGCGCCCTCAACCTGCGCCGGGCCATCCCCGATGCCCAGATGATCTTCATCCTGCCCCCCTCCGCCGGCACCCTGGCCCAGCGGCTGCGGGGCCGGGGCAAGGATTCCGACGAGCAGGTGGCCATCCGCCTGGAGCATGCCCGCCATGAGATGGAGCAGTTCGAGGCCTATGACTACCTTGTGGTCAACGACGACCTGGAGACGGCCAGCCACAGGCTTGGAGCCATCATCCAGGCCGTGCGCGCCCGGCAGGAGCGGATGGCCGCCCAGGCGCGCAGCATCCTGGCAGGCTTCTGAAGCATCCGGGACATCGCCCTCCCTCCGCAGGGGTCGTATGCTGGATGGAGGCTTTCGCCCCAAGGGATCCGCATGGCCCGCTTCGTCAAACGCAACTGGATGTGGCTGACGGTCCTGGCCACGGTGGCCGTGGCCGGCCCGCTGCTCGCCCGCGGCAACGGGGATGCCCCCCGCCAGCGCGACCTGAACACCCTCACCGAAGTGATGGACATGGTCCAGCAGGAGACCCCGGAACCACCCACCTCCCGCCAGCTCACCCACGCCACCATCCAGGGCATGCTCCACACCCTGGATCCCCACTCGAACTACTTCGACGAGACGGAGTTCCGGCTGCTCCGGGAGGACCAGAAGGGATCGTTCTACGGCATCGGCGCCATCATCCAGCAGCACGAGCAGGGCATCGCCGTCATCAGCCCCATGCGTGGTGGACCCGCCGAGCGCCTGGGTATCCGCTCCGGCGACATCATCAAGGAGATTGATGGCGTCAGCACGGACGGCATGAACTCCACCACGGCGATGCAGAAGCTGCGGGGCGAGAAGGGCACGGTGGTCGAAATCGCCATCCAGCGCATGGGCACGCCCGGCCTCCTGCATTTTTCGATTCCCCGCGCCGAAGTGCCCACCAACAGCGTCCAGTTCAGTTTCATGCTCACGCCCACCACGGGGCTGATCAGCATCAAGGATTTCGGCGACACCACATCCGACGAGTTCGAACGCGCGGTGGCCGGGCTCAAGAAGCAGGGCATGAAGCAGCTCATCCTCGACCTGCGCAACAACGGGGGCGGGGTGCTGGATGCGGCCATCGGCATCTGCCGGCAACTGCTGGGGCCCAACCAGCTCATCGTCACCCAGAAGGGCCGCGACGGCCGCGAGGAGAGCCAGACCCGCACCACCAAGGGCGCGGCGTTCGATCCCTACCCCCTGGTGATCCTCATCAACCGGGGCACCGCCAGCGCCAGCGAAATCGTCACCGGGGCCGTCCAGGATCACGACCGCGGCCTGGTCGTGGGCCAGACCAGCTGGGGCAAGGGCCTGGTGCAGAGCGTGATGACCATCAACCGCTCCCGGGGCCTGGCCCTCACCACCGCCCGCTACTACACGCCCTCCGGACGCTGCATCCAGCGGGACTACTCCCACGGCCTGGATGATTACTTCAACCCGGATGACAGCCAGGATGGGAAGCCCCACGGACCGGCCTACAAGACCGACCTGGGCCGCGTGGTCTATGGCGGCGGGGGCATCACGCCCGACATTCTTCTCATCCCGCCCAAGCCCACCGACTACCTCCTGAACCTGCGTTTCCGCTACTCCGCCTTCTTCCGCTTCGCGGTGGAGGAGAAGGCTCACTACGGCGTGAAGCCCGGCGAACAGGCGGATGATGCCGTTCTCGGCCGGTTCAAGGCCTGGCTGCTGGACCAGAAGCTCCCCTACACCGACAAGGACTGGGAAGCCAACCGCCAAGCCATGAAGGAACAGCTCTCCATCGAGATGCAGAACGTGACCTACGGCGTCGAGGCGGGCTTCAAGCTCCAGTGCGGCCAGGATCCGGTGGTCCAGAAGGCCCTGGAGGTCATGCCCCAGGCCGAGGAACTGCTCCAGAAAAAACTCCAGGCCCCCCCGGCCCCTGCCTCGGCCTCGCCAGCCATGGCCATGAACGTCGAGACCTACAACTAAGAGGTGCCCCATGGACGTCACGCTCCCCGAGCATGTCGAGGCGCTGCGCCAGGAAGTGCGCAAGTTCGCCGAAAAAGAGATCCGCCCCCACGTCATGGCGTGGGATGAAGCCAAGACCTTCCCCTTGGATGTCGTGAAGCAGCTGGGCGCCATGGGCATGATGGGCGTGATCTTTCCCGAGGAGTACGGCGGCGCCGGCATGGGCTACGCCGAATACGCCGTGGTGGTGGAGGAGCTCTCCCGCGTGGATGGCTCCGTGGGTATCACCGTCGCCGCCCACAACAGCCTCTGCAGCAACCACATCTATGCCATGGGCAACGAGGCCCAGAAGCAGAAGTACCTGAAGCCCCTGGCCAGCGGCCAGATGATCGGCGCCTGGGGCCTCACCGAGCCCGGCTCCGGGAGCGACGCCGGCGCCCTGCGGACCACCGCGAAAAAGGAAGGCTCGTACTACATCCTGAACGGCACCAAGACCTTCATCACCCACGGCACCGTGGGCGACCTTGCCGTGGTGATGGCCCGCACGCGGCCCGCCCGTGAGGGCCACAGCAGCGCCGATGGCATCAGCGCCTTCGTGCTGGAGAAGGGCATGAACGGCTTCCGGGCCGGCAAGCAGGAGAACAAGCTGGGCCTGCGGGCCAGCGATACCTCCGAGTTGATCCTGGAGGACGTGAAGGTGCCCGAGGCCAACATGCTGGGCGACGATGGCGTGGGCTTCAAGCAGGCCATGAAGACGCTGGATGGCGGGCGCATCAGCATCGCGGCCCTCGGCCTGGGCATGGCCCAGGGGGCCTTCGAGGAGGCCCTCCGCTACAGCAAGCTCCGTCACACCTTCGGCCAACCTTTGTCGAATCACCAGGGCATCCAGTTCAAGCTGGCGGACATGGGCACCCAGATCGAGGCCGCGCGCCTGCTGGTGTACCGCGCCGCGGGCCTGAAGGATGCCGGCCTGCCCTACGCCAAGGCCGCCAGCATGGCCAAGCTCTATAGCTCCGAGGTGGCCTGCCGCGTGGCCGAGGAGGCGGTGCAGATCCTCGGCGGCTACGGCTACATCAAGGACTACCCGGTGGAGAAGTACTACCGGGATGTGAAGCTCTGCACCATCGGCGAAGGCACCAGCGAGATCCAGCGCACGGTCATCGCGCGCTACCTGCTGGCCGAGTATTGATCATGAATGGGGGGGACCGTCCGGTCGCTCCGCGCCCTCTGCGTCCCCCCCATGTCCCCCCGCGTGTCGTCCAGGCCAAGCCTGGCCTACACGCCCGACCCTGACCCCCAGAGAGGCATCCATGCGCATCGCCCTTCTTCTCACAGCCTCCGTGGCCCTCATGGCCGCGCGGCCCATGACCATTGACGACATGTTCAAGGTGGCCCGGGTGGCTGATCCCCAGCTGTCCGCCCGGGGCGATATCGCCTACCAGGTCGGTACCGTGAATCTGGCCGCCAACACGGTGACCACCCATGTCTGGTTCAAGCCCACCGGCGCCGCGGCGCCAGAGGCGCTTGCTCTGGGCGCGGGCAGCCAGTCCAGCCCCGTCTTCAGCCCCGGCGGCCGGCGCCTCTCCTACGAGCAGGGCGGCCAGCTCTGGATCATGGACCTGGGTTCCCGGAAGGCCCACCCGCTCACCACCCTAGCCGGCGGCGCCTCCACCGCCCGCTGGAGCCCCGATGGCAAGTGGATCGCCTTCCTGTCCACCACGGTGCCCAGCGGCGACCCGGCGGAGAATGCGGCCTACCTGAAGGCCCAGGCGGAGCGGAAATCCGATGGGCGGCTCATCAAGAACCTGATGTTCCGCCACTGGACCGTGTGGAAGGATCCCATGCAGCGCACCCACCTGTTCGTGGTGCCGAGCGATGGCTCGGCGGCGCCCCGGGATGTGACCGCAGGCCTGCCCTACGATGTGCCCACCCCCTTCGACTTCGCCTCCGGCGATGACTTCGCCTGGGCCCCGGATTCGCAGCACCTCGCCTTCGCGGCCAACCCCGCCCAGGACACCGCCATCAGCACCAACGGCGACATCTTCGAGGTCGCCCTCGCCGGCGGGAAGCCTGTGGATGTCTCGGCCTTCAACAAGGCCCAGGACAGCACGCCCCGCTACACCGCGGACGGGAAATACCTCATCTGGCGCGCCCAGCGCGTGGTGGGCCACGAATCGGACAAATTCGAGCTCTGGGCCTACGATCGCGCCACCCGCAAGGTCGTCCGCACGACCCGGGCCGCCGACATCAGCGTGAGTGAATTCCACCCCGTGAAGGACGGCGTCCTCTTCGACGCGGATCACGAGGGCCAGGTCGAGCTGTTCCGTTGGGACTGGGCGACCGGCAAGGTGGCCCAGCTCACCCACGGCCTTGCCTTCATGAGCTTCAAACCCATGGACGCCACCCACGTGCTGGCCGCCCTCAGCGACACAGCCACCCCGCCTGACCTCTACACCGTGGACCTCGGCACCGGCGCGAAGACGCGCGTCAGCCGCCACAACGAGGCCCTCGCGAAGGAACTGGGCCTGAACCGCGCCGAGAGCTTCTGGTTCACGGGCGCCGCGGGCAAGGACGGCAAGGCTCCGAAGGTCCAGGCCCTAGTGGTGAAGCCCGTGGGCTACGATCCGAAGAAGACCTACCCCATGGCCTTCCTCATCCACGGCGGGCCCCAGGGCCAGTGGGATGACGCCTGGAGCTACCGCTGGAATCCCGAAGTGTGGGCCAATGCCGGACACGGCTTCGTCACCGTCATGGTCAATCCCCACGGCTCGACGGGGCGGAGCCAGGCCTTCTGCAACGAGATCAGCGGCGACTGGACCGGGCTCGTCATGAAGGACTTGATGCTCGGCCTCGATGCCGCCCTCAAGCGCTTCCCCAACGTGGATCCCAAGCGCGTGGCCGCGGCGGGCGCCAGCTACGGCGGCTTCGCCATCAACTGGATCGCCGGCCACGATGCCGACCGCTTCGCCTGCTTCGTGAGCCACGACGGCCCCTTCAACATGGATTCCATGGCCACCACCACCGAGGAGCTGTGGTTCCCCTACTGGGAGAACCGGAAGAGCTGGCCCTGGCAGAACCGCGCCTACTACGAGAGCCACAACCCGGCCCTGGCCGCGGCGCACTTCAAGAAGCCCATGCTCGTCATCCAGGGCGAGCAGGATTTCCGCGTGCCCATCGAAGAGGGCATCCAGAACTTCCAGACCCAGCAGCTCAGGGGCGTCCCCAGCGAACTGCTCTACTTCCCCGATGAGGGCCACTTCGTCCTCAAGCCTGCCAACTCCAAGCTCTGGCACGAGACCGTGCTCGGCTGGATCGAGCGCTGGACGAAGTAGAAGGGCCTTCAAGATTCACCACGAAGACCACGAAGGAAGACCTCCTTTCTTCGTGGTCTTCGTGGTTAATTTTTGGGAATGACGCCACCACAGGCGCCGGGATCGGACAGGGCGCGCCAGGGCTCGAGGACGAAGGGGCGGCTGAAGGCCCGGGGGTGGGGCAGCTCCAGGCTCAGTTTGGAGCCGAGCAGGCGCAGATCCTCTGGCGCGGGCCAGGTCCAGTGCCCCGGAGGACCGTCCGTGGTGATGAGATCCAGATCGAGGGTGCGCGGCGCGTTGCGGCCCGCGGTGCGATCGCGGCCCTGGGCCAGCTCCAGGCGCAGCAGCGCCTCCAGCAAGCGCCGGGGGTCCGTCTCCTCCGCCACGAGCACCGCCACGGTGTTGAGGTAGGCCGGTCCTCGCCCGGACTCGTCCGGCGTTTCCATCACCAGGGGCGAGGGCACCACGCCCCCCAGCGTCCGCAGCGCCGCCAGCCCCGCCGCCAGGTGCGCCCGGCGGTCGCCGAGGTTCGAACCCAACGCGACGATGGCCTTCATGGGAACTGCGACACCACGCGAAAGCACGCGACATTCGAACAGCTCCTGTTCATGAATGTTCGCGTCTTTCGCGGTTTCATTGCTTCGTCCCGTGCTCGGCCACGACGAGCGTCCGGATGCCGCCCCGGATGAGGAAGTCGCCCTCGACGCGCAGCCATTGGGGCTGGGTGGCTGCCACCAGGTCATCGAGGATCTGGTTGGTGACGGCCTCGTGGAAAGCCCCCTGGTTGCGGAAGCTCCAGAGGTAGAGCTTGAGCGACTTTGACTCCACGCAAAGCTGATCGGGCTGGTACTGGATGCGCAGCTTGGCGAAGTCCGGCTGGCCCGTAAGGGGACAAAGGCAGGTGAACTCCTCCGTTTCGAAGGTGATCACGAAGGGCCGCCCCGGGCGCGGGCTGGCGAAGGTGTCGAGCGTGCCCGTGGGGCGGGTCACGACGAATTGGGGAAGCGGATCGGGGAGCGATGCCTGGGGGGCTTTCCGAGTGGCCATGATCCATCCAGCGAGAGAGGTGGTGAGGCAAACCTCAAGGTTACCCGTGTCCCCCCCGTGAGGTTCGCCTCAGTGGCCGAGAGGCATGGGCTTCAGGCCCACTGGCTGGCGGGGATGCCGCGCGTAGGGGGTCGGCGCCCCCTTTTTCCGTTTCGAGGTGAAGTAGCGCTTGGCGGCCCAGGTCATGGGGAGGTGGCGAAGCAGGTGCCAGAGGCTCCACCGGTGTTCCCAGAGGCGGCGGGCGAACCGCCGCTGGTAGGCCTTGCTCGTGTAGAACCGTTCGATGTGGCCGTTGTATAGCGTGTCCATCTGTTCGCGCGAGTCGAAGCCCTTCGGCAGGAACACCGGATTGATGCAATTGAGCAGCCGCCAATCCTCGTTGAAGTCCCCCTCGATGCCCGCCACGCACTCATCCCAGAGGGGCGCCCCGTGCAGGGGACTGAACTTGGTGAGGTTCATGTCATCAAGATCCAGGGAGAGGATGAAGTCGCTGGTCCGCCGGAACGTCTCCGGCGTCTCTCCGGGCAGACCGAAGATGAACAGCCCCTTGGCCCGGAGGCCGGCGGCGTGGACCCGCGCTACCGTGTCCCGCACCGCGTCCAGGGTGACGCCGGCCTTGTGCCGGGCCATCAGGCCGGGATCTGCGCTCTCCACGCCGAAACTGACCATGATGCACCCGGCCCGCTTCAGCAGGCGGAGCAGTTCATCCGAGGTGTGCCCTGTCCGGATGATGCAGTTGAAGCCCATGCCGAGGGGCTCCTGGATGAGGCGCTTGCACAGCTCCGACACGCGCCCCTGATGGGCCGTGAAGAGGTCGTCGTAGACGTTGACGTGGCGCACGCCGAAGCGGTCCCGCAGGTGCTTCATGTGGGCATGGATGTAGGCCGGGCTGTTGAACTTGTACTGATGCTCGAAGACAGTCCGATCGCAGAAGGAGCAGGTGTAGGGGCAGCCCCGCGACGTGATCATGGTGGCCCCGTGGCGTTGCACGTAGCTGAAGAGGGGCAGGTGGTACCGCTCGGGGAAGCCGGCCAGCTTCTCGTAGGCGGGAAAGGGGAGGTCATCCAGGTTCGTGAGCCGGGGCCGGCGGGGATTGGCGACGATGCGCTCGCCGTCGCGCCAAACCAGATTCGGGATGTCAGCAAGCGCCTTCCCTTCCACCAGATCCAGCAACGGCTCCTCGCCCTCGCCCAGGCAGAGGACGTCCAGCTCGGGGAAGCGCTCCAGCAGGGGCGCCCCCAGGCTGGAGGCATGGGCGCCACCTACCACCACCCGGAGCCCGGGCCGGGCCCGTTTCAGCCGAGTGGCCAGATCCACCGCATCCATGAACCCGGAGGTGGTGGCGGAGAAGCCCACCAGCTCCGGCTCCGTGGCCAGGATCTGGGCGGCCTGATCCTCCAGCGATGGCGGGGCCAGGGGGCCGAGGCAGTCGTACACCGCGGTGGGGTGCCCATGCCGCTCCAGCCAGGCGGCCAGGGACAGGATGCCGATCGGGGCCATCCGGTTGGCCAGCACGGAAAAATCCGGCTGCCCGGGAATGAAGTTGAATCCCGAAGGCTGAACCAGGGTCACGCGCATGGGCCGCCAGGAAGAAGGGGCCCCGGATCCACCCGGGAACACCGTCCCGAAGATACCACCCGGGCGGCGGCCCTCTCCTACCCGCGTCCGGGTTCCAGGCCTTCCGGGATGAACGCGTACGGGATGGGATCGGCGACGCCCGCTTCCTTGAAGCCCCGCAGGCGCAGGTGGCAGGAGTCGCAGTGGCCGCAGGCCTCGCGCTCGCTCTGGTAGCAGGACCAACTCAGGTGCAGGGGCGCGCCCAGGGCCAGGCCCTGGCGAACGATCTCCGCTTTCCGGAGGTGCAGCAGGGGGGCGTGGAAGGCGAGGCGCGTCTCCGGTTTCGTGCCCAGGTTGGCGGTCTGCTCGAAGCTTCGGAGGAAGGCCTCGCGACAATCCGGATAACCGCTGCTGTCCTCCTCCACGAAGCCCACGAAGATGGCCGTGGCGCCCAGCACCTCCGCCCAGCTCACGCAGGTGGCCAGCAGGTGGGCGTTGCGGAAGGGCACGTAGCTCACGGGCACACCCGCGCGGTCGGGATCGCCCTCCGGCAGGGCGATGGAGGGGTCCGTCAGCGCCGAGCCGCCGATGGCCTTGAGGGAATCGAAGCCGATGATGAGCCGCCTGGTGGCGCGGATTTCGTAGAAGTCCGCGATATCGCGAAAAGCGCGCTTTTCGCGCGCTTGGGTGCGCTGGCCGTAGTCCGCGTGCAGGAGCGCCACCTCGAAGCCCGCCGCCTTCGCCAGCGCGGCGGTGACGCAGGAGTCCATGCCCCCGGAGAGGGAGACGACGGCGAGTTCAGCCATGGTTGAATCCCTCCGCCCACTGTTCCAGCTCGTCCATCCTGCGTTGAAGCTGTTCGGCTTCAGCGGTATCTGCCGCCGAAGGCGGCAGCTGATAGGGCGCGCCGTAGCGGATCGTGCAGGTGGCGAAGGGAAACGGGATCACCATGCGGTCCCAGGTCTTCAGTTCGAAGCTGCGGTCGAAGGCGAGGGTGACGGGGACGATCCAGGCGCCGGTCTTGCGGGCCAGGGCCACGGTGCCGGGTTTCAACGTCATGAGCGGCCCCCGGGGGCCATCCGGCGTGATGCCGAAATCCCAGCCCTGCTTCACGGCCTGGATCATGCGCACCAGGGCGCGGGCGCCGTCATCGCTGGCGGTACCCCGCACGGCGTGGATGCCGAACCACCGCCAGGTGGCGGCGCTGCGCTCGCCGTCGCGGCTGTCACTGGAGAGGATGGCCACGCCCCGGGGCTCCCCCGCGGCGTCCCGGCGGTGGAAGGGGTAGGCCAGGGGCATCATGAAGAGACGCCGGTGCCAGAAGGCGAGGACGAAGCGCGCATCGCGGGCGACGAGATCGTCCACCGCCGCGAAGCCCTCGCGCCGCACCCGCAGGGTGTAGGACCAGAGCTTGATGAGCCCGGCGCCCAGAAAGGGGATCAGGCGGAAGGTGAGCCACACCGAGAGGGGCGAACCCAGGGGCCGGCCGCGCTCCGCGATGGCCACCCGCGCCCGCATCAGGCCTCCCCGCCGAGGAGGTCTTCCCGGGTGATCGGGTAGAGTGTGCCGCAGTAGTCGCAGCGGACCTCCACGGGCCCGGGTTCGTGGAACAGATCCTCCTTCTGGGCCTTCGGGAAGGTGCGCAGGGTGGCGAGCAGGGCCTCGCGGCTGCAGCGGCAGCGGTACGACAGCTCCGCGGTGGACTGCAGCTCCGTGCCCTGGCCCTGGGCCACCCAGTCCGCCAGGAAGTCCGGCGTGCGCTCCCAGAGGGGCACCACGTCCAATCCCTCGATGGCCTGGACGAGCCGCGCCAGGCGCTCCGGCGGACACTGGGGCAGCGGCTCCACCAGCAGGCCTCCGGCCTCACCGGTGCCCGGATCGCACCAGAGGGTGACACTGGCCTGCACCTGCTCCGACTGCTGGAGGTAGTGCTCGATCTGGGTCTGGATGCCGCCCTCCACCACGGGCAGGGTGCCGATGTAGGGCTGGCCCTCCGGATTGGAGCGCATCACCTGGAAGAGGCCGGGGCCCGCGATCCAGGGGCCGCTGGCCTCCTCGCGGACATCCAGCACCCCACGCACCGTGCCATCGGGCCAGGTGTCGGCCACCACCGCCTTGGCCCGGCCCGCGCCCTTGAGCAGGAGCTGCAGCCGCTCGGCGAACAGGGTGCGGCTCTGCAGCAGGGCCGACGCGGCGAGGAGTTCCGTCAGGCTGGCGCAGGCCTCGGCCTCGAGGTGGGGATGGCCCCGGCGGACGCCGTCCCAGAGCGGGCTGGCGTCGAGGCTGGACAGGCGGATGTGGCCATCCCGGGTAAGGGCCTTGAACACCCGGGCCTGGGGGGGGAGGTCGGTCATGGATCCTGCGTCGAAGGTCCGGACGGGGCCGGAGGCGGAGCCTTCTATTCTGCCCGCGCCCACTCCCACTGGGGCTTCAGAAGCCGACCATGACGGACAACACCACACTGTCGCCCCCCTGGGCGCCGCTCTGGCCGGGGCGCGGGGCCAGGAAATTCCGGCCCCGATGGATGTAGTCGAGCTTGATCTTGCCGTCCACGACCTGCACCGGGTTGATGAGGTAGGTGTAGCCCACGATGGCTTCGACATACCTCGGTGTGAAGTCGCTGCCGGTGGGCGCGCCCGTGGCGGCCTCCGTGGTGTAGGGATCGCCGGCGGTGTACCAGTCGTTCCCCTGGTTGAAGTCGAGGAAGTCGTAGCGCGCGGTGAACCAGTGGCGGCCCATCTTGTAGGCCCCGGACAGGGTGTATCCCAGGTACCTCTGGTCGAGGTGCTGGCGCAGCGCCTTGACCGGCGTGGGGGTTCCCGCCGGAAACACGGATGGGTAGCGCCGTCCCAGGAGACCCGTGGTCACCTCCACCGCGCCCTGCCAGCGGCTGTCGTCGTAGAGGTAGTAGGCCCCGGCATTCGTGGTCCGATCCTTGTTTGCCAGGATCCTCGCGGCGCCCGGCGCGCCGGGGCCGGAGAAGGCGCCCGCCACCAGGTTCACGTCCCGCACGTCCGTCTCCCCCGTCCGGTACCAGCCGCCGAAGCTGTGGGCCGCACCATCGGTGGCATTCACGGCCAGGTCGTAGTCCTTCTGGGCATTGGTGTCGTTGGCCTTGTAGGTCAGGGTGGAATCGGTCATGCCATTGCCAAGGCCGAGGCTGAGCTTCGCGGACAGCCCCCGGGGATCCCCCACCCGCCAGGTGGCCAGCACCCCGCGATCGCGCTTCTCGGCCCACATCCGGGCGGTCATGGAACGGTCGTAGAACAGCAGTTTGGGGCCGCCCAGGATGGTGGACTCGTAGTTCATGGGCATCTTGAACTGGCCCATCTTCACGGTGATCCGGGGCGTCCAGGCATAGGCCATCCAGGCGTCCTGGAGGCTGCTGGTGGCGGCGGGCTGGCTGTTGCTGGAGGTGTTGGGATCGAGCATCACACCCCAGCGGACCTGGGCGCCGACCGCCCCCTCCACGTAGAGGTTGGTCCGCCGGATCGTGAAGGTGTTCTCTTTGAACGCGGGGTTCAGGGCGCCGCTGGCGTAGTAGGGCGCCACCGAGGGCGCCGCGTCGAGGCGCAGGTTGTCGTCCAGCATCTGGGTGTACCACGCCTCCAGCACGGCATGGACGCGGATGGGTTCCTGGGCGTGGAGCAGGGCACCCGAGCCCGCCAGCAGGGCCAGGAGCGCAGCGGGCGTGGGGCGGGACATGGGCCCTCCAGGAAGGGGATGCCGCCCGGTGGGGCATCCGGCAGCTCCATGTATAGCCGATCTCTGGGGCATCAACCGCCCGCATCCGCATTGACGGCACCCGGAATCCGCTCTATCCCTGGAACCACCTCGGCACCCCGCCCCACGAGGATCCCCATGCGCCGCGCGAGACCCCTGCTCGTCCTCCTGACCATGGCCTGGCTGGGGTTCACGCTCCGCGCGAGGCCCCCCCAGCATGTGACCGTCGCCGCGGCGGCGGATCTGCAGTTCGCCTTGGCGGAGGTGGATGCCGCCTTCTGCCGGACCCATCCAGGCATCACGGTTTCCGCGAGCTACGGTTCCTCCGGGGCCTTCTACGCCCAGATCATGAACGGGGCACCGTACGATGTCTTCCTCTCCGCCGATGAGGGCTACCCGCAGAAGCTGGTCCAGGCCGGGCTCGCGAATGGCGCCTCCGCTTTCCGGTACAGCCGGGGCCGCCTGGTGCTGTGGGTGCCGAAGGACTCGCCCATCGCCCTCGCGCGCCTGGGGATGAAGGCGCTGCTGGATCCCTCCGTGCAACGGATCGCCATCGCCAACCCCCGGCATGCGCCCTACGGCCGGGCGGCGGAAGCGGCCCTGGCGAAGCTGGGCCTGCTGGAGGCGGTGCGGCCCCGCCTGGTCTATGGCGAGAACATCTCCCAGACCGCCCAGTTCGTGCAATCCGGCGCGGCCCAGATCGGCCTCATTGCGCGCTCCCTGGCGGAGAGCCCCCCCCTGGTCGCCGCGGGACGCAGTTATGCGGTGCCCCTGGATGCCTACCCACCCCTTGACCAGGGCGCCGTCATCCTGACCCGCGCCCAGGGCAACGCCGCCGCCCGCGCCTTCTGCGCCTTCCTGCGCGGGCCGGAGGGGCTGGCCATCCTGAAACGGTACGGATTCATGGTGGGCGGGCTCTGATGGACTGGGAAGCCCTGCGCCTCAGCCTGCGCCTCGCGGCGCTTACCACGTTGACACTGGTGGCCCTGGGCCTGCCCCTGGCCCACTGGCTGGCGTTCACGCGGTGGCGCTGGAAGTTCCTGGTGGAGGCGGTGGTGGCCCTGCCGCTGGTCCTGCCGCCCACGGTGCTGGGCTTTTACCTGCTGGTGGCCATGGGGCCGCGCAGCCCCTTCGGCCGCCTGTGGGTGTCGGCCTTCGGACACGCCCTCCCCTTTTCCTTCGAAGGCCTCCTGATCGCCTCCGTGCTGTACAGCCTGCCCTTCACGGTGCAGCCCTTCGCCGCCGCCTTCACCGCCGTGGACCGCGGCCTTCTCGAGGCTTCCTGGTGCCTGGGCGCCTCGCGCCTGCGGACGTTCTTCCGGGTGGTGGTGCCCCTCTCCTGGGCGGGCCTCCTCACGGGCATGGTGCTCAGCTTTGCGCACACCCTGGGGGAATTCGGTGTGGTCCTGATGGTGGGCGGCGATCTGCCGGGACGCACGCGCACGGCCAGCATCGCGGTCTTCGACCAGGTGCAGGCCCTCGACTACGCCGCCGCGGGACGCACGGCGCTGCTGCTCCTCGGCGTCTCGTTCGGGGTGCTGGCCCTCACCTACGGCCTGCGCCACGCCCGGAGGCTCCCGTGGCCCCTTTCCTGACCGCCGAGGCGGAACGCCGCTACCCCGGGGCGGGGACCGTTGAAGCTCGATTCGACATTCCCTGTCGAGGGTTCTCCATCACGGTGCTCTTCGGGCCCTCCGGCTCCGGAAAAACGACCATCCTCCGAATGCTCGCCGGCCTGGAGCGGCTGAATGCGGGCCGGATCCTCTGCGACGGTGAGGCCTGGGCCGATGCGGGTCAGGGCCTGCACCGCCCGCCCCAGGCCCGGCGGATCGGCTTCCTGAGCCAGGGCTACGACCTCTTCCCCCACCTGGATGTGGCCGCCAACCTGGCCTACGGACTGCCCGGCCTGGCCCCCGCGCAGCGGCGGGCCCGGGTGGCGGATCTGCTCACCCTCCTGGAGCTCCAGGGCCTGGAGCAGCGCCGCCCCGCGCAGCTCTCCGGCGGTCAGCGGCAGCGGGTCGCCCTGGGCCGCGCCCTGGCCCCGCAGCCCGCGCTGCTCCTGCTGGACGAGCCACTCTCCGCCCTGGACCGGCCCGTCCAACTGCGCCTCTGGCGCGACCTGCGCGCGCTGCTGCGGCGCCTGGAGGTGCCCACGGTGCTCGTCACCCATGACCGCGCCGAAGCCCTCCAGCTCGGGGACCGGATCGTGGTGATGGAGGAGGGGCGGCAGTGCCAGGCGGGCCCCATCCAGGAGGTCTTCGAGCGTCCTTCGGATCCCGCGGTGGCGCGCATCCTGGGGGTGGAGACCGTGCTGCTGGGGCGCGTGACCGAGGTTCGCGATGGTCTGGCCACCCTCGCCGTCGGCGAGGCCCTGGTCCATGCCGCTGACCCGGGTGGCCTGGGCGCCCATGCCTACGTCTGCATCCGCGGGGAGGATGTGCTGCTGGAGCGCGGCGAGCCGGGGCCCAGCACGGCCCGGAATCGCCTGCGCGGACGGATCCGCAGCCTCCAGACCGAAGGTCCCCTGGTGCGGCTTACCCTGGACTGCGGCTTCCCCCTGGAAAGCCTCGTCACGCGCCAGGCCTGCGTGGAGCTGGGCCTGGCCGAAGGCGAGACGGTGATCGCCCTGCTCAAAGCCTCCGCCCTCCACCTGATCCCCCACGATTGACCCCCCGGGCCCGGGCCTCAGGTATCCTCATCCCAATCCACGATCATCGGCCTGTCCCGGATGGATCCGCATGCGCGAACCTTGCCCCACCCCACCCACCGTGGCCGTGCTCATCCCCTGCTACAACGAGGCCGCCGCCATCGGCCAGGTGGTGCGCGCCTTCCGGGAGGCCCTGCCCGCAGCCCGCATCCACGTGTACGACAACAACTCCACCGATGACACCGTGGCCCTGGCCCAGGCGGCGGGGGCCCTCGTGGGCCGCGAGACGGCCCAGGGCAAGGGCCATGTCGTGCGGCGCATGTTCGCGGACGTGGAAGCCGATGTCTACGTGATGGTGGACGGCGACGCCACCTACGACGCCGCCAGCGCGCCGCGCATGGTGGACCTGCTGCTGGACCACCGGCTGGACATGGTCGTGGGGTGCCGCGCCGAGACGGACCAGGGCGCCTACCGCGCCGGCCATCGCTTCGGCAACGTGCTGCTCACCTCCTCGGTACGTCTCCTCTTCGGCAAGCAGGTCACCGATATGCTGTCCGGCTACCGCGTCTTCTCGCGCCGCTTCGTCAAGTCCTTCCCGGTGCTGTCCACGGGCTTCGAGATCGAGACGGAGCTCACGGTACATGCCCTGGAACTGGCGATGCCGGTGGCGGAAGTGGACACACCCTACGGCGCGCGCCCCCAGGGCTCGGTGAGCAAGCTGCGGACCTACACCGATGGCGCGAAGATCCTCCGCCTCATCCTGTCGCTCTACCGCAACGAGAAGCCCCTTCCCTTCTTCTCCATCCTGTCGAGCCTGCTCGCGCTCCTGTCCCTGGCCCTCGCCGTGCCCCTCTTCCGCACCTACCTGGCCACGGGCCTGGTGCCGCGCTTCCCGACGGCCATCCTCTGCACCGGCCTGATGATCATCGCGGCCCTGGGCTTCACCTGCGGGTTCATCCTCGACACCGTCACCCGCGGGCGCAAGGAGGTCAAGAAGCTGGCCTACCTCGCCATCCCGCCCACGCCCCGCGCCCAGGAGGTGCCATGAACGCCTCCGGAAGCCCCGCCTCTCCCCTCCGGCGCTGGGCCCCCTTCGCCCTCTTTCTGCTCTACGTGGGCCTGCTCTACGGCCTGACCAACCTGCTCCAGCGTGGACTCTTCGAGCGGGACGGCTACTTCCACGCCCGCTTCGCCGCGATGATGCCGGTGCGCGGCCTCTCCCGCGCCTTCCCCTGGACTCAGCTCAGCACCTGGCGCACCCACTTCTGCGACAAGGAGTTCCTCTACCACCTGGTCCTGATGCCCTTCGCCCGCCTGGGCCACGATCCCATCCTCGGCGCGCGGATCTTCAGCGTCCTCCTCGCCATGGCTGTCCTGGGGACGTTCTACCTGGTGCTGCGGGCCCACCGGGTGCCCTTCACCCCGGTCTTCGCCTTCCTGCCCCTGGCCACGGGCGGGCTCTTCATCGCTCGGCTGGGCATGATCCGCTCCCACGTGCTGAGCATGCTGCTGCTCACGATCGGGCTCCACCTCATGCTGCAGAAACGGTACCGCGCCCTGGCCATCCTGGGCTTCATCTACGCCTGGAGCTACACGGTCCCCTTCGTGTTGCTGCTGACGGCGTTCCCGCTGGTCCTGGGGCTGTGGCTCGGCCGGGAGCGTCTGGATCTGAAACTGCTGCTGGCCGCGGGCGGAGGCTCCGTGGCGGGGCTCGTGATCCACCCCTACTTCCCGCTCACCCTCGACACCTTCCTCACTTACCTGGAAGTTTTCCGCCTGGGCCTCCAGGGCCCCGCCGCCTCGGGCTTCGAGCTGGGCAATGAGCTGTACCCCTACTCCTGGCCCGTCCTGTTCGACATCTACCCGCTGCTGCTCATCCTCGCCGGGCTCCTGGTGCTGACGCTGATCCTCGTGCTGATCCTCGGCCGCAAGCGTTTGACGCCCGCCGCCCTCGGCGTCGGCCTGGCCGCCCTCTTCTGGTTCGCCATGACGGTGAAGACGCCGCGGTTCACCGAGTACTCCGCCCTGCTGGTGCCCGCCGCCTGCGCCTTCGTCTTCCGCGACCTGTGGCCTCTGGTGACAGCGCGCGCCTGGTGGACCGAACGACCCCGCCTCAGGTGGAGCGCCGGGGCCTTGGCCCTGCTGCTCGTGGCGGGCTTCCACCTCCGCGCCTTGTCCTTCTACCGGGTCTACGAGTTCCCCTACGCGCCCCCCCGGTTCTTCACCGGAGCCTGCGCCTGGATGGACCAGCACCTAGCCCCCGGCCAGCGGGTGATCAACCTCTACTGGGACGACTTCCCGGATCTCTTCTACGACGGCAGCCGCCAGACCTACCTCTGGGGCCTGGATCCCACCTACTCCCTGCGCGCCGATCCGGACCGGGCCCGGCTCCTCGAACGCTTCCGTCGCCACCTTCTCCCCTTGAACGCCGCCACCTTCACCCAGGCGTTCCATGCCCACGTTCTGGTGCTGAGGCAGAGCCGGGCGCAGGCCTTCCCGGAGCTGGAGCGCCCCCCCTTCCAGGTGGCGTACCGGGATGCCTCGGCGGTGGTGGTGACCTGGCAGTGATCGCGGGCGGAGGTCAGCGCTCCAAGGGAAGCGCCACGTCCATGGCCAGGCGCCAGGTCGGCCCGACCCTGCGCCAGACCTGCAGAACCGTGGCTCGGGCCCCGGTTCGGGTCCGTGTTCCCCAGCGGACGGCCAGATCCCGGCTGGTGGCTTCCGCGTGGCCCTGGAGGGACCAGGTCGCGGGGCCGGATTCCGCGGCGAGATCCGCCAGATCGCCCGGCACCACGGCCTGCCCGTTCCGGTAGAGCCGGAGGTCTGCTGCCGCCGCGTCCCGGAGGGCCCCGGAGAGGTCACGGGCTGCGGCTCCATCGAAGGCGCGCCAAGAGGCCTCCAGCGGCGCTCCAGGGAGGGTCGGGGCCCTGTGGGAGACCACCTTCAGCGGCCCCTCGGCCTGGGGCGGCTGGGAGACACCGATATCCGCGAGCACCTGCCAGCGCCCCTGGCGGAGGACCCAGAGGCTCAGGAAGTGGCCGAAGAGCGACGGCGCCGCTCCGGGTTTCACCCGCCAGGACCAGGGCCCCGTGCTCACGGCGAAATCCCCGCTGGCCGCCACCTCGACGTAGGACGGCTCCCAGGCGAGCCGGCTTCCATCATCCTTTTGCGCCCGCTGCATCGTGGGGCCATTCTCGGGCTTCGGCGTGAAGACCGTGCTGTCGGGGGCGAGGTAGGCCAGGAAGGCGGCGGGCGTCCCCAGGCGCCCCGCATCGGCCGAAAACGCACGTTCGGCGGCAACCACGGCGTCTGCGGCCATGGGAATGGGTGCGGCGGGGACCTGAAGGGAAGGCGGGGCCAGAATTGGAAGCATGCCAAAAGGATGGGCCAGGACGCGTCTCAATCGCAAGGCCCACGTTCTTCGAAGGCGAAGGGCTAGGCCTTCGTCCAGCGCAGGACGGGCTTGCGGGCGGCGGTGGTCTCGTCCATGCGGCGCAGGGGGGCGAGGGTTGGGGCCTGGTGCAGAGCCTCCGGGTTCTCCTCGACCTCCTTGGCGATGGCAAGCATCGTGTCGCAGAAGGCGTCCAGCTCGCCCTTGTCCTCGCTCTCGGTGGGCTCGATCATCAGCGCGCCGGGCACGATCAAGGGGAAGTAGATCGTGGGCGGGTGGTAGCCGTGGTCAATGAGCCGCTTGGCGATGTCCAGGGTGTGGACATCGTGCTTCGCCTGGAGCGTGTCGCTGAAGACCACCTCGTGCAGGCTGGGCGAATCAATGTGCAGGGCGTAGGCGCCCTTCAGCCGGGCGCGGACGTAGTTGGCGTTCACGATGGCGCGCAGCGTGGCCTCCCGCAGGCCATCGCTGCCGTGGCTCAGACAGTAGGTCATGGCCCGCACCAGGATGCCGAAGTTCCCGAAGAAGGTGTGCACCTTGCCGATGCTCTGGGGCCGGTTCCAGTCCCAGCGGTAGGTGTGCGCCGGCACCTCGCCCTCACCCACCTTCACCGTGTCGCGCACGACCACGGGCACCGGCAGGAAGGGCAGGAGGTTCTCACCGCAGCAGACGGGGCCCGCGCCGGGACCGCCGCCACCGTGGGGCGTGGAGAAGGTCTTGTGCAGGTTCAGGTGCATGACGTCCACGCCGAAGTCGCCGGGCCGCGCCACGCCCACGAGGGCGTTCATGTTGGCGCCGTCCATGTAAACCAGGGCGCCCACGCTGTGCAGCAGGTCGCTGATCTCCTTGAAGCGGTACTCGAAGACGCCGACGGTGTTGGGGTTGGTGATCATGGCGCCGGCGATCTCGGAGCCCAGTTCCGCCACGAGGGTCTTCAGGCCCTTGCGCACCTTGCCGGTGACGGGGTCGGTGACATCGTCGAAGGCAATCATGCCGTCCGGCTGGGAGGGCAGCTCCACCACCTCGTAGCCCGCCATGGCGGCCGTGGCGGGGTTGGTGCCGTGGCCGCTGTCGGGGATGAGGATGACGCGGCGCTTGGCGCCCTTGGCCACGTGGTAGGCGCGGATGAGCATGACGCCCGTCAGTTCCCCGGCGGCGCCGGCGGAGGGCTGGAGGGTGACGCCCGCCAGGCCCGTGATCTCCTTCAGCCATTCCTGCAGCGTGAAGAGCAGTTCCAGGTTGCCCTGAATGAGGGCCTCGGGGGCCATGGGGTGGGTGTCCGTGAATCCCGGCAGGCCCGCCACCTTCTCGTTGAGGCGGGGGTTGTGCTTCATGGTGCAGGAGCCGAGGGGGTAGATGCCGTCGTCCACGCCGTAGTTCCACTTGCTGAGGCGCGTGAAGTGGCGGATGACCTCCACCTCGCTCAGCTCCGGCAGCGCGTCGAAGCCGCTGCGCTTGAGGTGGGCGGGCCGGGTGTCCCGGGCGGGCGGCACGTCGAGTTTCGGCAAGTCCATGCCCCGTTTGCCGGGAACGGAGCGGTCGAAGGAGAGGGATTCGCGCTGGCGGAGGAACATGGGATCACCTGATGAGAATCACTGCGGTTCAGCGGGAATGAGGGGCTCGATGTAGGCGAGCAGGTCGGGCAGCTCGCGCTGAAGAATCCGCCAGACCGCCACCTGATCCACATCGCCATATGCGTGGATGAGGTGGTTGCGGAGGCCACGGATGCGCTGCCAGGGGATGCTTGCGTGGGCGGCCCGGAATTCGGAGGACAAATTTCCAGCCGCCTCGCCGATGATGGCCAGCTTGTAGGCGACCGCAGCCTGCAGCAGGGGATCGGCCAGGAAGCGGCCCTCGTCAACGGACCCCAGGAAGGCCCGGATCTCAGATCCGGCCAGGCGGATGTCCTGGAGGTAGGTGGCGTCAAGCCGCATAGACCACCTGCGCTGAGTCGAGGATGTGCCGCTGCCGGATGGGATTGCGGCTACGCTCCACCGCGCGGCGGGAAACGAGGTCCACCTTCCGACCGAAGAAGGCCGCGAGCTCCTCCTCCATGGCGATGTGATCGAGGAGGCTCCACTGCGAGGATTCGGAAAACCGGATCAACACATCCACGTCGCTGTCCGGCCCGAAATCATCCCGCAGCACCGACCCGAAGAAGGCCAGTTCCACCACCTGCCAGCGACGACACCACGCCTCCAGCCAGCCCTCGTCGAAGGGCAGGTGGGCGCGGAGGCTTTCGGGAAGGGTCATGGGGGCGCGTGCGATGGATTATCGGACGGCGGCCGGGACGCGGGCGAGGATCTCGACGAGACTCTCGATCATCGGGCGGGTGTGGAGCTCGGTGGCGCACCAGAGGAGGCAGCCCTCGTATTCAGGGTAGAAGCGGCCCAGGTCGAGGCCCGGCAGCAGGCTCTCCTTGAGGCAGGCTTCCTGCATCGCGGCCCTGTCGCCGGTGTAGCGCAGGATGAACTCGTTGAAGAAGGGCACCTCGGCGACGGGTTCCATATCCGGCAGTTCCAGCAGGCGGCTGCGGAGGTACTGGGCCTTCGCGGCGTTCTGCGCGGCCAGGCCCTTCAGGCCTTCGGGACCGGCGAGCTGCAGGAAGATGTTCGCCCGCAGGGCCACGAGGCCCTGGTTCGAGCAGATGTTGCTGGTGGCCTTGTCGCGGCGGATGTGCTGCTCGCGGGCCGTGAGGGTCAGCACGTAGCCGGTCTTGCCGTCCAGATCCTTCGTCTGGCCCACCACGCGGCCGGGGATCTCGCGCTTGTGGGCATCCTTCACGGCCAGGAAGCCCAGGAAGGGGCCGCCGAAGGTGGGCTTGTTGCCGAAGGACATGGCCTCGCCGCAGGCCATGTCGGCACCGGCCTTGCCGGGGGATTCCAGCCACCCGAAGGCCAGCGCCTCCTGGGTGACGCTCACCAGCAGGGCGCCGGCGGCGTGGATGGGACTTGCCAGGGCCGTGAGGTCCTCCACGGCGCCCAGGAAGTTCGGGTAGCCCACCAGCACGGCGGCTACGTCGGGGCCCAGCTTGGCCTGCAGATCGGCCGTGTCGGTGACGCCATCCTTGAGGCCCACCTCCACGAGCTTCAGGCCCTCGTGGGGGGCGAAGTTCGTCTCCAGCACGCGGCGGTAGAAGGGATGGATGCCCCGGCTCACCAGCACGGTGTTCCGCTTCTTCTGCACGCGCACGGCCATGAGGGCCGCCTCCACGCAGGCGGTGCCGCCGTCGTAGAGGCTGGCATTGGTGACCTCCAAGCCGGTCAGGTCACAGATCAGCGTCTGGTACTCGAAGATGTGCTGCAGGGTGCCCTGGCTGATCTCGGGCTGATAGGGCGTGTAGGCCGTGAACCACTCCTGGCGCGACACCATGGCGTCAATGGCGGCGGGCACGTAGTGGTCGTAGGCCCCGGCGCCGAGGAACTGGGCGCAGAAGCGCGTGTTCCGGTTGGCCATGCGCATCATCTCCCAGGCCACCTCCTGCTCGGAACCCTGAAGCGGCAGATCCAGCGGGCGTTTCAGCCGCAGGGGCTCGGGGATGCCCACGAGGAGATCCTCAGCGTTCTTGACGCCGATGGTGTCCAGGAGGGCGCGATCTTCGGCAGGGGAAGAAGGCAGGTAGCGCATGGCGGCCTCGGTCAAGGAGCGGAGGAAATCCCGATCCTTCAGGGTATCAGGCACCCCCGGTGGAAGGTCTGGAGCGGTCTGTGGTGGGGGTCACAGCTACCCGAGCGCCGCCCGTTGGGCGGCCATCAGCCGGTCGCACCCGGCCAGGCCCAGATCCATCAGGGCCCCGGCCTCGGCGCGGGTGAAGGGGCGGCCCTCGCCCGTGGCCTGGAACTCCACCAGTTCCGCGGCGCCGCCGGCCCGGGCCGCCACCAGGTTGGTGTCCACGGCGGCCAGGTGATCCTCCTCGTACTCCAGATCCAGCACCAGGCCACGCCGCCCCTCGCCGGCTTCCACCAGGCCCACGCTCACGGCCACCACCTGGCGCACCAGGGCGGCCTCCAGGCCGCAGCCGCGCAGAGCCAGGGCCACCGCCACCCAGGCGCCGGTGATGGCTGCGCAGCGGGTGCCGCCATCGGCGTTCAGCACATCGCAGTCCACGGTGAGGGTGCGCTCGCCCAGGGCGCCGAGGTCCACCGCCTGGCGCAGGCTCCGGCCAATGAGTCGCTGGATCTCCACCGTGCGGCCCTGCTGCTTCCCCTTCGCGGCTTCCCGGTCCGTGCGGCTGTGGGTGGCCGCGGGCAGCATGCCGTACTCGGCGGTGAGCCAACCCGTGCCCCGGCCCTTCATCCAGCCCGGCACCTTTGCCTCCAGGCTGGCGGCACACAGGACGTGGGTGCGGCCGAGTTTCACCAGGCAGGAACCGTTCGCGTGTAATTGCACGCCGGTTTCCAGCTGGAGGGGGCGAAGTTCTTCAGCCCCGCGCATCAGCAGCACCCGCCTTCGATCTTGCCCACCCGTCCCTGGTGGCGTCCTCCTTCGAAGGGTGTTTCCAGGAACAATTTGAGGTAGTATTCCGCCTTGAGCGGATCCGTCAGCCGCTGACCGAAGGCGATGGCGTTCGCGTCGTTGTGCTGGCGGGCAAGGGTCGCGTGCTCGGGGGAAGTGACCAGCGCGCAGCGGACACCGGGATGCCGGTTGGCCGTGATGCTCATGCCGATGCCGGATCCACAGACCAGAACCAGACGTTCCCACTGATCCCGGCCTTCCGCCGCCCGGTGCGCGAAATCCGGATAGTCCACCGAGGCCGCCCCATCCGTGCCGAAATCCACCACCGCATGCCCCTGCTCCTGCGCCCAGGCCTTCAGCCGCTCCTTCAGATCGAACCCCGCATGATCGCTGGCAAACCCGAGTTTCACGAAACACCTCCCGATGGCGCCGAGTGGGCGCCCGAATCCTGGCTCCAGCCTACATGCTGACTCCCTTCCTCCAGTACCGCCCCCAGGACCGGGGCTTCCTCCTCTGCCTCCCCGAGGCCGTGGGGCCCGCCGAATGGGCCCGGGCCCTCCGCGCCCTGCCGGGCGACCTCCAGGGCCGGGAGCGTCTCACCCCCGCCAAGGCTCAGATCTTCCTGCCCGAGGGCGCCCTGGTGGAGATGCATGCGGTGCCGCTCCGTTGGCAGCGGGCCTACCCCTGGCTTTCGTCCCTCGCCCTCAAGCCCGGATCCGCGGGGGCTTCGCTGCGCTACTGGGCCACTGCCCTGCGGCTGCTCCAGTCCCTGGTGGTGCGCGGGGCGCTGCTGCCCCAGCTGGACACCCGCACCAGCCCCTGGCGGGCCCGCTGGGGCGTGAGCCTCACCAGCCCGGCGGACCGCGCGGCCCTGCGCGAGCTGACCGAGGCCCTGCCCCCCGCGGCCCGCGCCTTCCCGGAGACCGATACCTGGGCCTTCACCAAGACCGTGCCCCTGGGGGAACTGGACGCCTTCGACATCGAGGACGACCTGGCCATGCCCCCGGCGGCGGGCCGGGTGCTGCAGGCCTTCCTGGAGGATGGCGCCGACTTCCTGGTGCGCTTTGTGGCGGGCGGCCTCCGCGCGGGGGACGATCCGCGCCTGGGCCTCATCCACCGCCTGCGGGGGCACAAGCGCGACCGCCTGCCCTGGGACGACCGCCTCATGCTGGCCCTCTCCCACCAACTTCCCGAATTCCCCACCACCGGCGTGACGGAACGCACCCTGGGCGAGCAGCTGGAGCAGTGGAGCGAGGGCGCCCGGCCCCAGTGGCTGCGCCCCAGCCTCCGGCTCGAAGCCCCGCCCGTGCCCGGGGGCCGCAGCGAAGCCTTCGAAGAGGCCGACCGCCTGGCCGAAGAAGGCTGGATCCTGCACGTGGGCCTGGAGACAGAAGACGGCCTGGAGCTTGGCGTGGCACGGCTCTGGGAGCCCTCCACCGAACCCGAGGTGCTCCAGGCGCGCCAGGTTCTGCTGCGCGGGCTGGCCCGGGCCATCCCCTTCTTCCCGGCCCTGGAACGGGCGCTGGCGGGCCAGAAGCCCGAGGATCTCCTGCTGCGGCCCACGGAGGCCTGGAGCTTCCTCACGAAGGGCGCGGCGCAGTTGAAGGAAGCGGGCTTCCTTGTCCACATCCCCGAGGCCCTGACCGAGCTGGGCGGCGCCCGGCGCCTGCGCGCCAAGGTGCGCCTGGGCGCAAGGAACGTGGAGGATGCTTCCACCGCCGTCCAGGCGGGCCTGGAGGGCCAGGTGAGCGCGGACTGGTCGCTCATGCTGGGCGACGACACCCTCAGCGTGGAGGACTTCGCCCGCATGGCGAGCCTGAAGCACCCGCTGGTGGCCTGGAAGGGCAAGTGGGTGGCGCTGGACCCCGATACCCTCAAGCAGATCTCCAGTGTCATCCAGGCCAGCCGCGGCGCGGGCTTCGGCAGCATGAGCAAGGGTGAGGCCCTGGCCGCCGCCCTCACCGGCACGGCCCGGATTCCGGGCGTCTCCGAGGCCATCGAGGTGGAAGCCGCCGGGGATTTTGGCGCCGCCCTGGAGGATCTGAAGATCCTGCCGGACAAACCCATCACCCAGCCGGCGACCTTCAAGGGCGAACTGCGGCCCTACCAGCTCCGGGGCCTCGCCTGGCTGGAGGGCCTCTCCCGCCTCGGCCTGGGCGGCATCCTGGCGGACGACATGGGCCTGGGCAAGACCATCCAGGTGCTGGCCCTGCTGCTGCACCGGCAGGAACAGAGCCCCAGCCACGGCCCGGCCACCCTGCTGGTCTGCCCCACCTCGCTGCTCGGCAACTGGGAACGGGAAGTGGCGCGCTTCGCGCCCAGCATTCCGGTCTTCGTGCACCACGGCAACAACCGCGACCGCCTGCCCGCCCACTTCAAGTCCCACACCCTGGTGCTCACCACCTATGGCGTGGCCCGGCGAGAGGAAGACACCTTCGCCACCCGGTCCTGGGGCATGGTGGTGGTGGACGAGGCCCAGGCCATCAAGAACGCCGCTGCGGCCCAGGCCAAGGCCATCCGCCGCCTGAAGGGGAGCTTCCGCCTGGCCCTCACGGGCACGCCCATCGAGAACCGCCTCACCGAGCTGTGGTCCATCCTCGCAGCGGTCCTGCCCGGCTACCTCGGCACCGAATCCGCCTTCAAGGAGCGCTTCGCCACCCCCATCGAAAAGTACCGCGATCCGGATGCGGCCCAGGAGCTTCGCCAGCGCATCGGCCCCTTCATCCTGCGCCGGCTGAAGAGCGACAAGGCCATCATCCAGGATCTGCCCGAGAAGCAGGAGATGAAGGTCTTCACGACGCTCACCCGCGAGCAGGCGGAGCTCTACCAGTTCCGCGTGGAGAAGATGGACGAGGAGCTGACGGCCGCCTCGGGGATCGAGCGCCGGGGCCGCATCCTGGCCCTCCTCACCCACCTCAAGCAGATCTGCAATCACCCAAGCCAGTTCCTGAAGGCCCAGGGCCCCTACCGCGGCCGCAGCGGCAAGCTGGACCGCCTGACGGAAATGCTGGAGGAAGTGCTGGAGGCTGGCGAACGCGCCCTGGTGTTCACCCAGTTCAAGGAGATGGGCGACCGCCTGCAGGTGCACCTGAAGGAGGCCCTGGGCTTCGAGCCCCCCTTCCTCCACGGCGGCACCTCCCGCGAGGGCCGCGATGAGCTGGTGCGCGCCTTCCAGGAGGATGCCGATTCCGCTCCGGTGCTGCTGCTCAGCCTCAAGGCCGGCGGCGTCGGTCTCAACCTCACAGCCGCCACCCACGTCTTCCACTTCGATCGCTGGTGGAACCCCGCCGTGGAGGATCAGGCCACGGACCGCACCTACCGCATCGGCCAGACCCGCAATGTCCAGGTGCACAAGCTCATCACCATCGGCACCCTCGAAGAGAAGATTGACGCCCTGCTGGAATCCAAGCGCGATCTGGCCGATCGCGTGGTGGGCAGCGGCGAGGGCTGGCTCACCGAGCTGGATGACGAGGCCCTGCGCCGCCTGGTGGCGCTGGATCCGGACGCCGAACTCATGGAGGCCGAGGAAGGCAATGGCGGGGAAGCGGAGCCGCCCGCCAGCCCCCGTCGGCGGGCGAAGGAGGTGGCGCCATGAACCCGACCGGCGAACGCTTCGGCGCCACCTGGTGGGGCCGCCTCTGGATCCGGGGGCTGGAGCTGCTGGGCGACGACTACGAGAACCGCCTGCCCCGGGGCAAGCAGTACGCGGAGGATGGCCACGTCTCCCATTTCGTGGTGAAGCCCGGCGAGATCGAGGCCCGCGTCCACGGCCGCAAGACCTACAACGTCACCCTCGGCCTGCCCGCCCTCACGGCGGCCCAGTGGGACAAGGCCCTGGCCCGCATCGCCCAGGAGAGCCGCTTCGTGGCCTCGCTGCTGGCGGGCGAGATGCCGCAGGGCCTCGATGAGACCTTCCGCGAGGCCGGCGCCAGCCTCTATCCCCGCGTGCCCAAGGAACTCCAGACCCACTGCGATTGCCCCGACTGGGCCAACCCCTGCAAGCACGTGGCCGCCGTCTGCTACGTCATGGCCGAGGCCCTGGACCGGGATCCCTGGCTGCTCTTCGACCTGCGGGGCAAATCCCGCGAGGAGGTCCTCCAGGCCCTCCAGGCCGCCCTGGAAGCCGCCGCCGTCGCCGCCCCGAAAAAACGGGGCCGCCCCCCCAAGAAGAAGCAGACCGTAGGCGACCTGCTCCGGCGGGCCCAGGATCAGCCCGAGCCCTGGCACCCGATGGCGGATGAGGCCTTCGACAGCCTGCCCGCGCCCCTTCCAGAGATCGTCATTCCCCGCGCCATTCCGCCCGACCCCTCGGTGTTCACCCAGCTCGGCCCCTTGCCCCACGCCCGCATCGAGGCCAGCCTCTGCCTCGCCGCCCTCATGCACCGCACCGCCCAGTGGGCGCACCAGCAGATCGAAGAAGGGCCTGGCCGAATGGACGAGGAGGAGGCTGAGGCCCCGGCTTCGCCGTTCGATGCGCCCCTCGCGCCCCTCCAGCGGCCCAATCGCCCCTGGCGCCACCGGAAGAAGCGGTGGGGCAGCAAGGGTTGATCCCCGTTCACGCAGGTCCCGAAAAAGGAGTTCCCATGCGCACCATTTCCACGCCGAACGCTCCCGCCGCCATCGGCCCCTACAGCCAGGCCCAGATCTCGGGCGGACACCTGTTCACCGCCGGCCAGATCCCCCTGGTGCCTGACACCATGGAGATGGTGACCGGCCCCATCGAGGCCCAGACCGAGCAGGTGCTGAAGAACCTTGCGGCGATCCTCGCCGCCGCCAACACCGGCTGGGACCGCGTGGTGAAGACCACCGTGTTCCTCACCGATCTGGCCGACTTCGCCACCTTCAATGCCGTCTACGAGCGCACCCTCGGCTCCGCCAAGCCCGCCCGGAGCACCGTGCAGGTGGCGGGATTGCCGCGCGGTGCGAAAGTCGAGATCGAGCTCATCGCCGAGGTCTGAGGGCCTACCCCTCCTCGGTTTCGCCGATGTCCTCGTCCATGGCCTCCCAGCGCCGGCGGGCCTGGAAGGCGGGATCCTCCAGACGGGCCAGGAAGGCGGTCATGCGGGGGCCCCAGGCCGAAACCGCCACACAGCCCTCGGGGGCGTAGGGAAGCAGGTCAGCCGGGGCCTCCTCCAGGCACAGCTGGGTGAGGGTGAGGGCCTGCCGGTAGCTCTCGCCCACGGGGGTGAGGTTGGCGGCCAGGGTCTCCAGGATTTCGGCGAGGGGCGCGCCCTCCGGCAGCGCTTCCGCCTCCGCTTCCAGCAGCTCCACCACCTTGAGCCGCGCCGCGATGAGCTTCAGATGGAGCCGCTCCAGGTCCGTCCGGGCGGCGCCCCGGTCCAGGGCATGGGCCGCATCCTCCAGGTGGGGATGCAGCTTGCGGAAGAGCAGGGACAGCGTACGCTCAGCAGGGGTCAGGGCAGCCAGATCGGACATACCCAGAGCGTACCAAGGAAGCCTCCCTTTCTGCGGGCCGTTGGACGGATTCCCGATCCTGATGCAGCATGCTTCCGGGAGTACACGATGGCTTCGACGGACCTGCTGGACCTTCCCACCCTCCGGAATCTGGTGGATCTGGATGACGGCAGCACCAGCCTGGTCGCCGAGATGACGGCCCTCTTCCGCGAAGATTCCCCTCGGCGCATCCAGGAGATCCGGACCGCCCTCCAGGCCGGTGCCCGCGAAGCCGCCTCCCGGACGGCCCATGCCCTGAAAGGAGGGTCTGGAGCCATCGGCGCCAAGGCCCTGCGCGCCCAGGCCGCCGAGTTGGAAGCGCTCGCCCAAGATCCCGCCGCCACGGTTCCCGAAGCGGCCCTGGCACGCCTGGAAACCACCTTCCAGACCACCCTTCAGGCCCTGGAAGACTACATTCGCACGGGAGGATCCCAGCCAGGGCAGGGGTAGTTCAGGATCCCCCGAGTTCCTTCACCCGGGCCGCGCCCTTGGGTGGGGGCTGGTCGCTGATCTGGAGGCGGCCGTGGGAATCCACCCACTGGAAGATCCGGGTGGAGGCCTGGGCAGGCTCTGGGGCCGCCTTGGCCTCGTCCACCTGGAAGCCGCCCCGGCCCTTCTTGAGCAGGGCCATGCTGCCGGCGTCCTTGGCATCGGGCTGCACCGCCTTCCGGCGGTAGAGGTCGAGCACCTTGGGCACGTAGGCCCGGGTTTCGCCGTAGGGCGGGATGCCATGGTAGCGGTCCACCGCGTTTTCGCCCGCGTTGTAGGCCGCGATGACCTTGGTGAGATCCCCGTGGTAGTAGTCGTGGAGCCAGCGGAGATACTTCACGCCGCCCTCGATGTTCTGCCGGGGGTCGAAGGGATCGAGCACGCCGAAGCGCTCCGCGGTGCTGGGCATGAGCTGCATGAGGCCCAGGGCCCCAGTGCGGGACCGGGCCCGGTAGTTGAACGCGCTCTCCGCCTGGATGACGGCCCGGGCCAGGTAGGTGTCCACACCGTGGGCTTTGGCAATCTCATCCACCATGGCGATGAGTTCGGGGCTCCGCAGGACCCGGGCCATCTCGGCGGGGGTGACCGCCAGGCGGATGCGCCCCACCCCCACGTGCTTCAGGATGAGGCCCTGGCCCTTCACATAGCTGGGCGGCAGGTTGTTGACCACCAGGTGCCCGTGCCGGTCGTAGTAGGTGTAGAGGTAGGTGGCGCGGGAGTGACGCACCCCAGGCGACCCGGCCAGCAAAGGCAGGGTGGCAAGCGGGATGAGCAGGCCGCGACGGATCATCGTCCTTCCATGATAAGCCCTGGCAACAATCGGGCCGGAGTGGGGCTTACATATTCCTCCGGTACTGCCCGCCGACTTCGTAGAGGGCGCTGCTGATCTGGCCGAGGCTGCACACTTTGGCGGCATCGAGCAGTTCCTCGAAGAGGTTGCCGCCGGTGCGAGCCACGTCTTTGAGGCGGGTCAGGGCGGCGGGGGCGCGGTCTGCGTTGCGGGCATGGAAAGCGGCCAGGTTGTCAATCTGCTGCTGCTTCTCGGCCTCGGTGCTGCGGATCAGCTCCGGGGTCCCCAGGGCCTTGGGATGGGCGTTCAGGAAGGTGTTCACGCCCACGATGGGCAGCTCCCCGCTGTGCTTGAGGTGCTCGTAGTGCATGGATTCTTCCTGGATCTTGCCGCGCTGGTACATGGTTTCCATGGCCCCCAGCACGCCGCCTCGGTCCGCAATGCGGCGGAATTCCGCCAGCACGGCCTCCTCCACCAGTTCCGTCATCTGCTCGATCAGGAACGATCCCTGCAGCGGGTTCTCGTTCTTCGCCTCGCCCAGCTCGCGGTTGATGATGAGCTGAATGGCGATGGCCCGGCGGACGCTCTCCTCCGTGGGCGTGGTGATGGCCTCGTCGTAGGCATTGGTGTGCAGGCTGTTGCAGTTGTCGTAGATGGCGTAGAGGGCCTGCAGCGTGGTGCGGATGTCGTTGAAGTCAATCTCCTGGGCGTGGAGCGATCGGCCCGAAGTCTGGATGTGGTACTTCAGCTTCTGGGAGCGGTCGTTGGCGCCGTACTTCTCCTGCATGGCCACGGCCCAGATGCGGCGGGCCACGCGGCCGATGACGCTGTACTCGGGATCCAGCCCATTGCTGAAGAAGAAGGAGAGGTTCGGCGCGAAGTCGTCAATGTGCATGCCGCGGGACAGGTAGTACTCGACGAAGGTGAAGCCGTTGGCCAGGGTGAAGGCGAGTTGGGTGATGGGGTTCGCGCCCGCCTCGGCGATGTGGTAGCCGCTGATGCTCACTGAGTAGAAGTTGCGGACCTTCTCCTGGATGAAGGTCTGCTGGATGTCGCCCATGACCTTCAGGCTGAATTCCGTACTGAAGATGCAGGTGTTCTGGGCCTGGTCCTCCTTGAGGATGTCGGCCTGCACCGTGCCGCGCACGGACTGGAGGGCCTCGGCCTTCAGCTTCGCGTAGACCTCGGGCGGCAACACCTCGTCGGCGGTGGCACCGAGGAGCGCCAGGCCCAGGCCCGTATTGCCCTCGGGCAGCGCGCCCGCGTAGGAGGGGCGCCGCAGGCCCTTCGCCGCGTATGTCGCGTCAAGCTTCGCCTGGGCGGCTTCCAACTGCCCATGCTCCTTCAGCCAGGCCTCGGCCCGCTGATCCATGGCGGCGTTGAGGAAGAAGGCCAGCATGGTGGGCGCGGGCCCATTGATGGTCATGCTCACGCTGGTGGAGGGGCAGAGCAGGTCGAAGCCCGAGTAGAGCTTCTTGGCATCATCCACGGTGCAGACAGACACGCCGCTGTTGCCGATTTTTCCGTAGATGTCGGGACGGACGTGGGGATCCTCGCCGTAGAGGGTGACACTGTCGAAGGCGGTGCTGAGCCGCACGGCGGGCTGGCCCTGGCTCACATAGTGGAAGCGCTTGTTGGTCCGCTCGGGCGTGCCTTCGCCGGCGAACATGCGGGTGGGATCCTCCCCCACGCGCTTGTACTCGAAGACCCCGGCCGTGAAGGGGAACCGGCCGGGCAGGTTCTCCAGCAGCTGCCAGCGCAGCAGCTCGCCCCAGCCCGAGAAGGACGGCAGGACCACCTTCGGCACCATGGAACCGCTGAGGGAGGCCGTGTAGTTCGCAGTGCGGATCTCCTTCCCGCGGACGACGTAGATGTTCTCGGGCTCGGTATAGCCTCGCTTCAGGCTCGCCCAGTCGTGGATGAGGCGGCGGCTTTCGGCGTGCAGCTCGCCCAGGTGCTCCTGATACCGCTGCCGGAGCAACAGGATGGCGGCACCCTGGTCGCCCTCACTGGCCTCCGTGAGATGGATGGCATCGTAGAAGGCGCCCGCCGGCGGGACATGGTCGCCCAGGCTGGCCAGGCTGATCCAGAGGGCGTGGGCCAGCTCGGCGGTCTCCGTCTGGCGCCGGACCCAGGCCTTGTAGCCCTGCAGGGCATCCGCGATCTCCGCAAGGTAGCGCACCTTTTCAGGCGGGATGATGGCCGCGCGGCGGGGCCCTCCCGGCGCCGCCTCCAGCCTGGGTTCCCAGTCGAGGCCGGTCCTGGCAGCGAGGGCCTTCACCAGGTTCACGAAGAGCCAATCGGTGGCGGGGTCGTGGAACTGGCTGGCGCAGGTGGCGAAGACGGGCATCTCCTCGGGCGCCACATCAAAGCGCTTGTGGGCCCGCTGAACCTGCTTGCGCACGTCCCGCAGGGCGTCCTCAGCCCCAGGCTTGTCCGACTTATTCAACACCACCAGATCGGCGAAGTCGAGCATGTCAATCTTCTCGAGCTGGCTGGCCGCGCCATACTCCGGCGTCATCACGTACATCGAGAAATCCACCAGGTCCGCGATCTCGCTGTCGCTCTGGCCGATGCCAGCGGTTTCCACGATGACCAGGTCGTAGCCCTCAGCCTTGGCGGCGGCGATGCTGGCGACGAGCGCTTCGCTGGTGGCGCGGTGGGCCGCGCTGCGGGTGGCGAGGCTGCGCATGAAGACCCGGTCCCGCAGCTCGGGATGGTAGAGGGCGTTCATGCGGATGCGGTCGCCCAGCAGCGCCCCGCCGGTCTTGCGCTTGGTGGGATCCACGCTGAGCACGGCCACCCGCTTGTCCGGGAAATCCACCAGGAAGCGCCGCAGCAGCTCGTCAATGAGCGAGGACTTGCCGGCACCGCCGGTGCCCGTGATGCCAAGGACGGGGATGCGCTTGTCCGCGGGGATCTGGAAGCCGTTCGCGGAACCGAGCTCGATCTCGGTGATGCGCCGGGCCAAACGGTTCGGCGCCCCCTGCTCCCGGGGGTCGAAATCGCAGCGCCGCACCATGTCGTCAATCATCCCCTGAAGGCCCATCGTCCGGCCATCCTCGGGACTGTAGATGCGCGCCACGCCGTAGGCTTCCAGCTCCCGGATCTCCTCGGGCACGATGACGCCGCCGCCACCGCCGAAGACCTGGATATGCCCGGCGCCCCGGTCCCGGAGGAGATCCACCATGTACTTGAAGTACTCGAGATGTCCGCCCTGGTAGCTGGAGAGGGCGATGCCCTGGGCGTCCTCCTGGATGGCGGTCTCCACCAGATCCTGCGCGGCGCGGTTGTGGCCCAGGTGGATCACCTCGCACCCCGTGCCCTGGAGGATGCGCCGCATGATGTTGATGCTGGCGTCGTGTCCGTCGAACAAGCTGGCCGCCGTCACGAACCGGACCTTGTGCCGGGGCGCGAAGCCGTCCGAAGGCGGTTCCTGGACACTGGCTGGCCGGGTGGATTCAGGGATGGTGGACATGGGCTCCCCCAGGTTTCTGGCGAACCTCCAGTCTAGCGGGAGCGGCTCCAAGCGCTCAGGACGGATCCTCCACCAGGCTGGCCGGAAACGTGGATTCCATCAGGCCCCGGCGTTCCTGGAGGTGCTGGATGAGCGCCTGCCAGCGGGGCAGCGCGCGCAAGGGCTGGAGCATGGGGCTCCGTTCGTACCACTCGGTGCATCCGAAACCGCGCCCGAAGGCCCGCACCGCCATATCCATGGCACTGGCGCGATCTCCGAGAAGGGCATAGGCCTCGGCCAGTCGCAGGGTGAACTCGCCATCGGGTTCCCGCATGCCCACCCGGGCCTGATCCAGGGCGTGCAGTTTCTCCCAGGCCTCCTGATTCCGGCCCTCCAGGATCAAGACGTACACTTCGGCCAACCTGACAATGCTGGGATAACCCCGGGGAGCTTCCCGGGCTTCCTGGAAGGCGGTCAGGGCCGCAGCGCGATCGCCCTGGACCAGGGCCAGGTAGCCCCGGTAGAACGCCACGATGCCGGTGGTGTTCCGCAGGTGGCCGGGACGATCCTGCAGGTCGGCCTGGAAGCGCGCGATCTGCCCCGTGTAGAGGCGGGTGATGTCCACCGCCTGGGGCAGGTAGCTGGAGAACGCGAGGCTGTCCCGGAGATCCAACGCGCGGCGCGACAAGGTCAGCAACCCGGCGCCCCGCGCCGCGTAGGCCAGCCCCGTGAGCAGGGTGGGATTCCAGGGCTGCAGTTTGCGGGCCTTGATGAGCAGGGTGAGCGCCCGCCGCTGATCCCCGGCATCGGCCTCCACGAGCGACAACAGGAAGGCCGCCCGGGGATGGTTGGGAACCAGCGCCAGGGCCCTCTGGAAGAGGGCCTCCACCTGGGCCTGGCCGGGCCGGGAGGCCTGGGGATTGTTGAGGTAGCGCCGGTACTCCAGGTTGCCCAGCAGCACCCATCCGGTGGCGCAGCCCGGCTCGGCTTGAGTCACCTGCTCTGCGAGGCTCGCCGCCTCCTGCAAATGGTCGTTCTCGAGTCGGAGGCTCGAGGCGCGGATGAGCGCCCAGAAATCCTGGGCCCTCTGGGGGGTGAGGGCATCGCCCGGCGCCTCAGGGATGCAGCCGAGGTACCGATCCAGAACCCCGAAGGCCTCCCCCGGCGCTCGAAAGACTGGGGGCACGACCGTCCAGGCCTTCTCGCCCAGTTGGCCCAGCCGGCCCGCCTCGGCAGTCCGGAAGCCCAGCGCGAGGGCATCGCCTTGGCGGCGGGGATCGAGGATCACCACACGGCTGTCCGGATGAAGCAGCAGGGGACCGAGATCCGTGGGCATCTCCGTCACGCTGGTCACCGCGGCCCCTCCGAAGCATTCGAGGTGGTCCTGTACGAGCGCGCCCAGTGCCCGGCCTTCCGAGGCATCGAGACCGGAGCCCGGAGGGGGTGTGGGGGTCACCAGCAGGATCCGCACCACCCGTTGTCGCGCGTGGCGCGCCAGCCACCAGGCTGTGCCGACGCCCGCCCCGAGGAGCACCACCAGCAGGAGGACCACCTGGAGGAGGGTGGGCCGGAGTGCCTTGGCGGGAGGTTCCACAGGCTCCATGGCGGCTAGGCGGTTCCGAAGAGCCGGTCCCCGGCGTCTCCGAGTCCCGGAAGGATGTACCCCCGCTCATTGAGCTGGCGGTCCACCGCGCCGACAACGAGGTGGAGATCGGGGTGGTCCGCCTGAAGCCGCGCCAGCCCCTCGGGCGCCGCGAGCAGCGACACGAGAACTAGGTTGACGCCGCCGGCCGCCTTCAGCTGGCGAACGGCCTCGGAAGCACTGCCCCCCGTGGCCAGCATGGGGTCCAGGATGAAGACGGGGCGCGCCTCGAGAAGCGGCGGGAAGTTGCGGTAGTAGGGCACGGGGACCAGCGAATCGTGATCGCGATAGAGACCGAGGTGGCCCACCTTCGCGGTGGGCATGAGCTGGAGGAAGGCGGGGAGGAAGCCAAGCCCGGCGCGGAGAACCGGCACCAGGACAGGATCCAGGGACTTCAGCCGCTGGGTGCCTGTGCGCTCCAGGGGCGTCTCCACCACCACGGATTCGGTGGGCAGCTGGCGCGTGGCCTCCACGGCGAGCAGGAGCCCAGCCTCCTCGATCAGCGCGCGGAAGAGGCTGCCCGGCGTCTTGCGATCACGGATGAGGGAGAGCTTGTGGTGGAGAAGCGGGTGGTCGAGCACGGTGGTCGTCATGGCGGGCTCCGGGCATCAGTGTCGCGCGGGAGGATCCAGAAATGAATGCCCGAGACTTCCACCCTAGCGATCAAAAAAATGAAGATTTTTTTGATTTCTCTGTTGACCTCGTTCCGATCGCTGCTTTCATGGTGACTCAGAGGAAAAACCGCAGGACATCTTCCCCATAGGGCCAGCAGCGAGGTATCTGAGATTTGGAGAGCTGGAAATGCTAAAGAAAGTCGCCATCTTCAAGGCCCTGGATGTGGAAATCAAGAAGCAGAGGGGGCCTGTGGCGGTCAAGGATGCCTATAAGGGGCACCACTCCCTGAAGGAAGAGCTCAGCCAGCCCGGAACGACCATTTTGGGTGAAGTGGCGGGCGGGGATCCGGGGCGGGGACAGGTCCGGGAAAGCTACAAGGCTTCCACCCACGCCAAAAGCCTGGCGGAAAATGGAGCCCGCGCGCTGGTCGTGGCCACGGACAAGTTCCTCTACCACGGAGACGACAAGCACCTCTCCGAAGTGCGGAGCCTCCTGAAGGTGCCCCTGCTCCGCCGCGAGTTCATCTTCGAGGATTACCAGGTCGAGGAAAGCAAGATCCTCGGGGCTGATGCCATCTTCCTCATGCCGGCCCTGCTCTCCCCCGATCGCCTTCAGGAATTGCTGAAGTTCGCCACCAGCAAGGGCCTCGACGTGGTGGTCGAGGTCACCTCGGAGGCGGAACTCCACCAAGCGGTGGAGGCCGGCGCCGAGATCATCTGTGCCGTGGGGCGCGATCTGGACACCTGGGCCGCTTCCTGGGACAAGGCCCTGGCCTTGGCCAAGAAAATCCCCAGCAACTGCCTCCGGATGATGGAAGCCGGCATCCACCGGCTCGACCAGATCCGGGAGGCCGAGGCGCTTGGCATCCATGGGGTCATCCTCGGCGACGCCCTGCTGGATGACTATTACCCGGGCAAGCGGTTGGCGCAGATCCTTGCGGGCCAGGAACCTCCGAAGAAGGCCGTCAAGCCCAAAAGCCGGAGCGGCTCTGCCCCGGAAACGACCCCTGCGCCTGCGGCTCCTGCCGCCGGCAAACAGCGCACACCCACCCAGCGGGAACTCCCTGATCGCAGCGCCAGCCAGGCTGCCTCCAGGCCCGCTTCCCGCACCTCCCCTTCCCACACCGCCCGAACGGGCGAAAAGGAGCCACCCATGGCCGATATGACCACACCGGTCGCCACCGCCGCCGCGCCTGCGGCCGAGAAACCCGCCGCCAAGAAGCCGGCTGCCAAGAAGGCCGCCCCCAAGAAGGCTGCTGCCAAGAAGGCCGCCCCCAAGAAGGCTGCCGCCAAGAAGGCCGCCCCCAAGAAGGCTGCCGCCAAGAAGGCCGCTCCCAAGAAGGCTGCTGCCAAGAAGGCTGCCCCCAAGAAGGCTGCTGCCAAGAAGGCCGCCCCCAAGAAGGCTGCTGCCAAGAAGGCCGCTCCCAAGAAGGCTGCTGCCAAGAAGCCGGCCGCCAAGAAGGCCGCCCCCAAGAAGGCCGCCCCCAAGAAGGCTGCTGCCAAGAAGGCCGCCCCCAAGAAGGCTGCTGCCAAGAAGGCCGCTCCCAAGAAGGCTGCTGCCAAGAAGCCGGCCGCCAAGAAGGCCGCCCCCAAGAAGGCTGCTGCCAAGAAGCCGGCCGCCAAGAAGGCCGCCCCCAAGAAGGCTGCTGCCAAGAAGCCGGCCGCCAAGAAGGCCGTCAAGAAGTAGGAACCTTCGGGCTCCGCATTCGGAATAAGATTCAGAGAGGCGCGCCTGCGCGCCTCTCTGACTAGGTGCTGCCATGAACGTCATCGAACGCGTTTCCGCCCTCGAAGTGCTGGACAGCCGGGGCAATCCGACGGTGCTGGCGCGGGTCCAGCTCACGGATGGAAGCATCGGCCAGGCCATCGTTCCCTCCGGCGCCTCCACGGGCAGCCGGGAAGCCCTGGAACGGCGGGACGGCGACAAGAAGCGCTACCTCGGCAAGGGGGTGCTGGGTGCCGTGGATGCCATCAACGTGGAGTTGCAGGAGGCGCTGCAGGGGATGGACCCCTTCCAGCAGGCCGAACTCGACGAGTTGATGTGCGATCTGGACGGCACCGAAAACAAGGCCCGGCTGGGCGCCAATGCCATCCTCGGCGTATCCATGGCGCTGGCGGACGCGGCGGCGAAGGCCTCCCGTCTGCCCCTCTACCGCTATCTGGGCGGGGCCTCGGCCCGGCTCCTTCCCGTGCCCATGATGAATATCCTCAACGGCGGCGCGCACGCGGACAACAACGTGGATATCCAGGAATTCATGGTGCTGCCCGTAGGCGCTCCGAACTTCCGGGAGGCCCTGCGCTGGGGCGCGGAGGTCTATCACGCCCTGAAGGGGGTCCTGAAGGCCCGCAAGCTGGCCACCGGCGTCGGTGACGAGGGCGGGTTCGCCCCGAACCTCGGCTCCAACGAGGAGGCCCTGGATCTCATCGGCGAGGCCGTGAAGCAGGCAGGCTACAAGCTGGGCGAACAGATCTTCCTGGGCCTGGACTGCGCCGCCAGCGAATTCCTCAAGGGCAAGTCCTATCAGCTGGATGGCACCACCAAGAGCGCCGCCCAGCTCGTGGACTACTACCAGGGCCTGGTCAAGCGGCACCCCATCCTGTCCATCGAAGATGGCTTCGCGGAGGGCGACTGGAAGGGCTGGAAGGCCCAGACGGACGCCATGGGAACCAAAACCCAGCTGGTGGGGGATGACATCTTCGTCACCAACCCCGCCATCATCGCCAAAGCCATCCAGGAGGGCGTGGCCAATGCCGTCCTCATCAAGCTGAACCAGATCGGGACCGTCACCGAGACCCTCCGGGCCGTGGAGATGACCCACAAGGCTGGCTACCGGGCCATCATCAGCCATCGCAGCGGCGAGACCGAGGACAGCTTCATCGCCGATCTGGCCGTGGCCACCGGCGCCGGGCAGATCAAGACCGGGGCCCCTTGCCGCACGGACCGGATGGCCAAGTACAACCGCCTGCTCCAGATCGAGTGGGAACTGGGCGCCTCCGCCCGGTACGCTGGACCCGAGGCCTTCCGGCATCGCTAGGGAGCACTGCCGCCCATGAACACCAACTGGCTCCTTCGTTCCAGCACCCTCTATGGCGCCGTTGGCCTTTCCGTCGCGCTCTCCATGACGGCCCTGCTGTTCTCGCAGGATGGACTGCCCGAACTCCGGCGGCGGCAGGCGGAACTCGACCGGGCCCATGCGCGCCTCATGGACATCAACCGGCGGAACCACGCGCTGCTGGAGGAAGTCCAGCGGCTGGCCGCCAAGGATCCCGAGTTGATGGAGGCCCTCGCCCGCCGCCAGGGCTATGCGCGCCCCGGAGAAACGATCTACACGTTCCGGAACCGCAAGTAGCCCCATGGAGCTCCAGATCGCGTCCGCCTCGGGGAACGTGTTCGGGTACCTCTGGCTTGATGATGCAAATTCATTGGATGGCTCATCTTACGCAAAACACCTGTGCCCTAGGGGCCGTGGGTTCGGTTTAGATGGCCTTTTTTTGATGCAAAGACCCGAACGGGGCCCCTGGATCCTCCACCACTGGGATGCGGATGGATCTAAAACCTTTTGTTCCAACGGTTCAAGAGCCGCCTTGGCCCTTGCGGATGCGCCTCCGGGCGACCTGATCGAGGCCGTGTCCAACGGAGAGGGCATTCGGTTGCGGCGGGATGCTTCGGGGATCGGCATCCGCCTTCCAGAGGGCGAAGGCTTCGGACTTCAAGCCGTTCCCATCGAGGTGTCAGAACCCGCAGGCTTCGGCTGGGTGGGCAATCCCCAGCTGGTGCTCGAGGTGCCTTCGGTGGACGCGGTGGACCTTCCGGCCCTCGCCCCACCCCTCCGCTGGCACACCGCCCTCCCAGGCGGGACCAATGTGAATGTGGTGGAGGTACTGGCGCCGGGCCAGGCCCGGATTCGCTCCTGGGAACGCGGCGTGGAAGGCGAAACCCTTTGCTGCGGCACCGGCTGCGCGGTGGCTGCGGCTTGGCTCGCGCAGCGCACGGGACAGCGCCAGTGGCGCCTGCTGCCCGCCAGCGGAGAGCCGGTAACGGTCTCCCTGGCGCTGGACGATCAGGGAAGGTGGCACGACCTGTGGCTTTCGGGACCGGTGTGCCGGATCGGCACCGCCCGTCCCGATGAGGCCCTGTTGGCCTCTGCGCCATGATCTCCACTTCGTCGTGGAACGCGACCTGCTAGACTGGCGTGTTCCACACCCGAGGGATCCAAGATGCCTGCTCCCACCAGCGCCTGGGCGATCAAGAGGGCCGGCTGATGCGCGCGCGGGTCGTGGCATTGGCCAACCAGAAGGGCGGCGTGGGCAAGACGACCACGGCCATCAACCTCGCGGCCTCCCTGGCCATGATGGAGAAGATGGTGCTGCTGGTGGATTTCGACCCCCAGGGGCACAGCACCACGGGCCTGGGCTTCCCGAAGCCCGACCACCGGGCCGGGGCCTATGCGCTCATGAAGGGCGCGCCGGCGGAGGCGCTGGTGCTCAGCACCGAAGTGCCGATGATGCAGGTCATTCCCGCCGGCAAGGATCTGGCCCAGATGGAATTCGAGCTGTTCGAATTGCCCCAGCTGCAGGTGCTGCGCCAGGCGCTGGAACCGCTCCGGGACCGCTACGACTACATCCTCCTTGACCCGCCCCCCAGCCTCGGGATGATCACCCTGAACGCCCTGACTGCCGCGGACGAGGTCATCGTGCCCATGCCCTGCGAGTTCTTCGCCCTGGATGGGCTTGCCGAGCTGACGGAAACCCTGCGCCGCATCCAGGCCGGTCCAAACCCCCAGCTGCGCCTCGCCGGCATCCTCCTCACCATGGCCGAGGAACGCACCAACCTCGGCCAGGCGGTGGCCTCCGAGGTGCGCCAGGCCTTCCCCGGCAAGGTCTTCCACACCGCCATTCCCCGCAACATCCGGCTCGCCGAGGCCCCCAGCCACGGCAAGCCTGTAGCCTTCTATGATCTCCGCTCCAAAGGCGCCCAGGCCTACCTCAGCCTGGCGAAGGAGTGGCTGGGGCTCGAACTGCCCGAGAGGAAGGAAGCCTGATGAGCGCTCCCGTGAAGCGCCCGGCCCTGGGCCGGGGTCTCACCTCACTCATGAGCCAGATGGCGCCGGAAGATGCGCCCCAGCGGGAGCTGCCCCTCGGCAGCCTCGTGCCGAACCGGGCCCAGCCGCGCACCCACTTCGACGAAGCGGCCCTTCAGGAGCTGGCGGGCAGCCTGAAGCAGCACGGCATGGTCCAGCCCATCGTCGTGCGCAAGGTGGGTGAGAAGTTCGAGATCATCGCTGGCGAGCGCCGCTGGCGGGCGGCCCGCCTGGCCGGAATCCCCATGGTGCCCGTGGTCGTCAAGACCGTGCCGGACGACCAGCTGCTGGAATTCGCCCTGGTGGAGAACATCCAGCGCCAGGAACTGAACCCCATTGAGGAGGCCAAGGCCTACTGGCAACTGGGTGAACACCTGCGGCTCACCCAGGAACAGGTGGCCGACCGGGTGGGCAAGTCCCGGCCCCAGGTGGCCAACACCCTGCGTCTGCTACGCCTGCCCACGGAACTCCAGATGGCGGTGGCTCACGGGCAGTTGAGCACCGGCCACGCCAAGGTGCTCCTGGGCGTCTCCGATCTGCGCCTCCAGGAACAGCTGGCCCAGGAGGTGGTGGCGCAGCAGCTCAGCGTGCGCGCCCTCGAGGCCCGCATCCAGCACCTCCAGAAGCAGCGGAAGGCCACGGTCCGCAAGCGGCACCCCCAGGAGCTGTTCATCAAGGCGGCATCGGAGGAGCTGACCCAGAACTGGGCCACCCGTGTGGAGATCAAGGCCAACGGCAAGAGCGGCACCGTGGTCTTCCACTATGGCAACGAGGGCGAGCTGGACCGCCTGTTCGAATCGCTGAAGCACGGCCCCGCCCGCAGGCATTGAGCAGAGGTCCCGATGACATCCTGGTTCGTCAAGAAACGGCAGCAGAAGACGGCAGTGGAAGAACGCACGGTCCGGGTGCCGGAGGGCCTCTGGATCAAGTGCGATGCCTGCCGGGAGCTCATCTACCGCAAGGAGCTGGGCAACACCCATAACGTCTGCCCCAAGTGCGGCTACCACTTCCGCATTGATGTGGCCGAGCGGCTGGAGAACCTGCTCGACGAAGGCTGGACGCCCCTTTTCGGCGACCTTCGCAGCGCCGATCCCCTGGGCTTCGTGGCCATGAAGGCCTACAAGGACCAGCTCAAGAAACTGGAAGACGAGGGCCAGACGGACGATGCGGTCGTCGTGGTCGAGGGCGCGATCTCCGGCCATCCCGTGGTGGCGGCCATCATGAACTTCGACTACCTGGCCGCCAGCATGGGCAGCGTCGTGGGCGAGAAGCTCCGCCTGGGCGCCGAACGGGCCCTGGAGAAGCAGTGCGCCTACCTCATCGTGAGCTGCAGCGGCGGCGCCCGCATGCAGGAGGGCACCCTCTCGCTCATGCAGATGGCCAAGGTCAGCGCGGCCCTCGCCAAGCTGGACAAGGCGGGCCTGCCCTACCTCTCCATCCTCACTGATCCCACCACGGGCGGCGTCAGTGCCAGCTACGCGATGCTGGGCGACCTGAACATCGCCGAGCCCAAGGCGCTGATCGGCTTCGCGGGGCCCCGGGTCATCGAGCAGACCATCAAGCAGAGCCTCCCCGAGGGCTTCCAGCGCTCTGAGTTTCTCCAGGCCCACGGCATGGTGGACAAGGTGGTGACGCGGGACCACCTGAAGGATTTCGTCACGGCCTGCCTCGCATGGATGCTGCCCGCGCGGGACTGATGGACGGGATTCCGGAACTGACCGCCCTCCGGCGTCTCCAGGCGCGGGGCCACTTCGGCATCAAATGCGGCCTGGAGAACATCCGGGCCATGCTGGAGGCACTGGGACGGCCCGACCAGAGCTTCCCCTCCCTGCTCATCGCCGGCACCAACGGCAAGGGCAGCACCGGCGCCTTCCTGGCCCACATGCTGAAGGCCGCGGGCTTCGTGGTGGGCTGGACCACCTCGCCCCACCTGGTGGAGGTCAACGAACGCATCTGGGTGGATGGTGCACCCATCGGGACCGGCGCCCTGGACCTGCTGCTCACCGAGGCCTTCGAGGCCGAGGCGCGGGCCGGCATCCAGGCCACCTACTTCGAGCTGGTGATCATGGCTGCCCTGCTGGCCTTCCGGATGACCGGCGTGGAGATCGCCCTGCTGGAAGTGGGCATGGGCGGGCGGTGGGACGCCACCAACGCCACGGAGCCCGTGCTCACCTTGCTCACCACGGTGGGTCTGGACCACCAGCAGTACCTCGGGGATACCCGCGAGGCCATTGCCCGCGAGAAGCTCTGCACCGCCCGGGATGAACGGCCGCTGGTCCTCGGCCCCAGCCTCGATCCCGACTGGGTGCGCCCGCTGCTGTCCAGCAGCCCGCGCCTGTGCCCCGCGCCACCGCTGGGCTCCGCGACCATCCACTGGGACCACTCCAAGCTCGGCGGCCATCGCATTGGCCTGGCGGGGCGCCACCAATTGGACAACCTGGCCACCGCGCTCGAGGCCGTGCGCCAGCTGCGGATCCTCGGCTTCCCCATTCCCGAAGGGCGCCTTTGGGAAAGCATCGCCGCCGTGCGCTGGCCCGGGCGCCTCTGGGCGACACCGGAGCTCGAGGGGGTGTGGATGGATGGCGCCCACAACCCCGAAGGCGCGAAGGTGCTCGCGGACCACGCCCTGGCCTGCGGCGTCCGCCCCCATCTGTTTTTCGGCGCCATGGGGGACAAGGATCTCGAAGGCATCGCCGCCCAGCTCCGGCGCACCGATCCGCGTTCCGTCACCTTCATCCGGGGGACTGCGCCCCGCTATGCCGAGCGGGAAGCCCTCGCGCGCGCCTGGGGGCTGGACGCGCCGCTCCTCACCCTGCGCGAGGCCGCGAACCGCCTCCGCGCCTCCTCAGACGAACCGCGCCTGATCACCGGCTCCCTCTACCTGATCGGGGATCTCCTGCGTGAGCTGGGCATCCGGCCGGTCTAGGCGCGCCATCCCTCCAGCACCCGGAACCGGCTGCCCATCTGCCCCGGCAGGGTGAGCTGCAGCAGGTTCTCCATGCGCCCCTTGCGCTCCGCCTCGGGCAGCGTCATCCAGGCCGCGCCCCAGGCGTCCAGGGGCGCGTGGGTGCGGATCCATTTGCTCAGCTCGACCTGGGACAGCTCGTCCAGGCCTTCGCCTTCGAGGAGGGTCGCCAGGCGCGTGAAGTCCACATCGGCCGTCAGATCGGCTTCGCCCAGATCCTCATGCCACTTCCCGTCCACACTGTGGGCCTTGAAGCGGCGCAGGTCCGCGCCCTTGGCCAGCAGGCGCGCGGCGGATTCGCCGTAATCCACGGTCAGGAAGAGCCCCGCCTGGAGCGGCGCCGACAGCGTGTGCACGAGGTCCGGCAGGGCCTCGCACCAGATGCTGCCATCGCCGGCCTCCAGGCCATCCGATTGGGCCGCGAACCAGGCTCCCGCCTCGCCGGGCTCCGCGACCTGCCACGCGGGGCCCGCCGCCGTGAGCACCTCGCGCGCCCAGCGTTCCCCGTCCCACCGCCAGGGCTGGGCAGGCAGGGCGTCGAACAGTTCGTTGCTGAACACGCAGCCGATGAACGGTTCCAGGGGCTCGGCCTCGGCGACAAATCGCACGCGATTTGCCGATAGAAACGGCGCAAGGGCGGCTTCCGCCGCCATCCTCGCCGCTGGGTTGCCATCGCGATGGATATAGAGCAAGGCTTCGGCAAAGGGGCCGGACACCGCGTTCAGCAGGTCGCGGCCCAGCCAGCCGCGCCCGGCGCCGGGTTCCAGGGCCGTGAAGCGCGGCGGGCGCCCCAAGCGCTCCCAGGCGGCCTCCAGGCGCAGGGCCAGGGTCTGGCCCAGCAGGGGCCCGAGATCCAGGGCCGTGTAGTAGTCCTTGCCCTCGAACCCCCAGGGGCCTTCCGCCCGGCGGTAGTAGCCGTGCTGCGGATCGTACAGGGCGAGCGCCATCACCTCGGCGGCGGGGACGGGGCCATGCTGCGTCCGTTGACGAAGAATCGTTTGAAGGGGATTCACCGAGTCGCCTTGAGCCATCCCAGGGCCTTAGGATGGGCCGCCCAGGCTGGGATGAGATGGGAGGCCGCGCAGGCCGCCTGCCCTGGGCTCTTCCATGTGTAGCTCGCAGGCAACTGCTTCGGCAGTTTCCGGTGGCCCAGCAAGTAGGCCTCCAGGTAACCGTTCCCCTCTCTGGCCACGATCCGGGCCTCGGCGGCCCGGTCCAGATCGCCCAGCAGGAACGCCTCCAGCACATCCCCCCAGAGCAGCTCGAGGTCGGGAACCCTCTTAAACTTGTTCCTCAGGGCCCGGTAGGCCTTGAGGTCTCCCTGCCGGAGGCAGAGGGGGCCCAGGATCATGCGAATACCCTGCTTGTCATGCTTGTTGAGCTGGATGTGCTCCGAAGGGGTGCGCGATTCCATCCGTGCCAGCCGGATCTTGGCTTCGCAGCAGCCGGGATCCGCCGCTAGGGCCTTCCGTAGCCATTCCACGGCCTGTTCCAGAGTCCGAGCTTCCCCAGCCTGGTCCACCCATTCCATGGCCCGATCCTCCGGGCTCATCTCCTGGGAGGCCACCAGTTCATCCACATTGGCACCCACGAAGCTGTTCATGAAGGCCTGCATCTCTGCTTCATCCTTGAATGGCCGATCCTGCATCGAGCGATTCATGGCACGAAAGAATTTTTCAGTGAGTTCACTCATGGCGTTCCTCAGGGCGAGGGGTACTTCTTGAACCAGGTTTCGAGCAAGGTGGGCAGCCGGTCTTCTGACATCCATTCAAAGGCATTGCCCGTGGCAGCGGCCCCGCGTTCGCCCATCGCCTTCTTGTCCTGATCCTTGGCGATCAGATGGGCGCCCTTGTACTCCACCACAAGGGTGCCCATCTTTCAGCAGGGCTTTCAAAGCCTGGAGGTTGTCGCCTTCTTCGATGAGGTTGCCCTGGCCCAGCGCGCTCGCGCTCAGCTCAGGCTTGCACTTGAGCAGGCGGTAGGGCACCTTCAAGTGGCGGTTCAGCACGGCATCTTTTCCATGCCAGGTCAGGGTGGGCATGGGCCCTCGCTTGAAGGTGCGGGGTCGGAAGGTGTGGCTGCACCCGGAAGCCAAAGGGCTTGGGACTCCCAGCCCATGGGAAACCCCATGGCCGCTGGGGCAACTCCTGGCGTGGCCAGAATCAGTGCGCGCACCCGCTGGGCCCAGGAAGATCCAGGACTTACCGTCCGAAGAAAGAGCCCGAGCATGGCCAGCGTGTTGTACAGATTCCGTTCGGCGGCCGGGTTTAATGCCGGGAAGGCTGCGCCTGCCTGTGATCGGGGCAGTTGCATGGTAATGGTGAAGCGCCGGTTCCAGAGCCGTGCGTGATGGGCGCACAGGTTCCGCACGGTGGTCAGGTGATGCAGAAAGGATAGGAATACTCGTTCATCCAGGCCGTACCCAGAGGCAATGGCTTGCCGGTCCGCCCGGTATTTAAGAATCCCCACCCACCGGGATAGCTGGCCGAAGGACATCACTTCGCAGGCGGACCACAGCGGGGGCAGGGGCGGGTCGTCATAGGTGCGAAGGTAATGCTCGATGAAGGTTTCTTGGCTGCGAGCCACTTCCTCGCGGAGGCCAGCCATCAGGCGACCGTGAAGAACCGGGTCCTTGAACAGGGATGCGTCGAGATAGGCGTGGGCTCCATATTTCAAGGCCAGGTGGTGGGCCCAGCGCGTTCGCACCGAGACCTCGACCCGCTCGATGGCATCCATGACCAGCAGCCTGAGTTTCCGGTCGAATACGTATAGAGCCAAGGCGGTATCGAAGCTTGCGCCTTGGATGAAACCATGGTCGCCATCCGGCCCTTTGGAGCTTTCCATGCCCAGCCAGTAGGCCCTTAGACGGTAGTAATTGAGATGCCCAAGACAGCCCAGTGCCTTCGCCCGGTCCTGGAGGTGCAGCCCTCGCGTCTCAAGCAGGGACAACTGTTCCTCATAGGAAAGGGGCGGCTTTGAGAATCTCAAGGCCGCCCCCCGATGGAGTAACCCACCGGGGTGCGCATGTCCGAAGGCAGAGGCGTGGTGGGTGTTGTCAACCACAGTTTCACGTCCACAGCGCCACCGGTCAAGGTCTCGGGTGTATCGGACGGGGCTTGAATCATGGGAGTCTGCACCTACGGCCATCCTACACGATGGAATTCACCCGGGCCGGGCGGGGAACAGTCAACGCCGATCCCGCCGCTTATCCACGGGCCACTTCTCCAGCAGGACGGGCAGCAGCCACTGGGTGAGCGCGAGGGCCAGAGCCACACCGCCCAGACAGGCGAGGCCCAGGCCGCGCAGGCCGCGGTAGCCGCTGAAGACCAGTCCTCCGAATCCCGCCAGGGTGGTGCCCGCGCACACCGCATTCACGCGGGCCACCCGCCGGGGAGCATCCGCCTCGGCCCGGGCCCGGTGCAGCAGGTTGAAAGCGGTATCCACGCTCACGCCCAGGGCGATGGGGATGGCCATGAGGGACAGGAAGGTCAGGGGTTCGCCGGCCCAGCCAAGGGCCCCCAGGGCGCCCACCTGGCTGGCGATCATGGGCACCAGGGCCAGGACCGCGAAGCGAAAGCTGCGCCCGAAGAAGGCGATGACGAGGAAGATGCCCGCCAGGGCCAGCAGCACCGCCTGCTGGATGGCCTCCTTGGCGATCTCCTTCACCGCGCGGAAGAGGGGCTGCGTGCCCACAAAGCGCCCGCCGGCGGCTTCCACTTCCGGCGTCAGTTTCGCGAGGGTGGCGTCATCCAGGCGCAGGGGAATCGTCAGGGACGGCGGCAGGGGCGGGCGGGGATGCCGCCCCCGCAGGGCATCCCAGAGGGTCCAGCGGCGCGCGGGTTCGGGCTGATCGGAACGGGGCAGCAGCTCCTGAAGGGTGCGTACGGGGTAGGCCGGATCCGAGGCCGCATGGCCCAGCGCTGCGAGAGGGCCTTCCAGGGCCAGCGGATCCAGCCCTTCCTGGGCGGCCTCCTGGAGCACCTGGCGCCGCCAGGTTTCGGAGCCCAGCACGTGGCGGAGCTCGGGATCGAGGCGCTGCCAGTCGGGCATGGGCACGCCCGCCTGGCGCAGCAGCGGACTCAAGCGGTTCCAGCGGTCAGGCAGGCGATCGGGATCCTCCAGCGGGATCTGGAGCGCCAGGGGCTGGAGGCTGGCACCCAGGGTCTTCGACAAGCGTTGCTGAAGCTCCAGGGCCGGATTGCCCGCGGCCCGGAAGCGGCGCAAGTCTTCCTCCCAGCGGGTGCGTGGAGCGCCGATCAAGGCCAGGACCAGCAGGCCCAGGGCCAGCCAGGGCTTCCAGGGACGGGCTGCGGGCAGGGACGCCGGGGGACCCGGGGCGAACGGCCCCCGGCCGTGATCCAGGGCCAGCAGCAGGGGTGGGAGCAGCAGGAAGGTGGCCGCGAGGCAGGCCAGCAGGCCCAGACCCGTGGTCACCCCCAGGTCGCGGATGCCAGGGAAGGGCGCGAAGGCCAGGGCCAGGAAGGCGAAGGAGGTCGAAAGGGCGCCGGCCACCACCCCGGGCCCGGTGCTCAGGAGCGCGGCGCGCAGGGCCCTTACCTTGCCCCGGCCGGCCCGGCGCTCATCCCGGTAGCGGCTGAAGAGCAGGATGCCCACGTCGTCGCCCACCCCCATCAGCACGGCGCCGAAACCAGCCGCCATGAGGTTCAGGCGGCCCAGCACCCAGCCGGTGAGGCCCAGGGCCCATACCATGCCCACCACCAGGGGCCCCATGACGAAGCCGTAGCCCGCCAGGGTGCGAAAACCCAGCCAGTACACCAGGCCGATGAGCACGAAACTGAGCGCCAGACTGACCGCCACCTCGTAGCTGAGGCGATGGGACTCCCAGGCGGTAATGGCATGGGCGCCGGTCACCTGGACGGCGAAGGCGCGGTCCCCCGAGGGCGCGAGGGCCGCCTGGGCGTCCGCCAGGCTGGCTCGGGCCGGAAGGGCGCCCCGGGCCCCGTGCCCCAGCCAGACCAGCACCCGCTGGGTGGCGCGGGTGTCGGAAGGAGGGAAACTCGCCACCAGCGGCACCAGGACCATCCGGCCATCCTTCGTCTCGAAGTAGCCCGGGCGGACCTTCAGACTGAAATCCCGGCCGATCTTCCGGGCCCGCCCCATGCCCTCCCCGTTCTGGGGCGCGAGGTCTCGCAGGTCCAGGGGATCGAGGCTCGCCAGGGCCGCCTGGAGTGGTTCCGGTGAACGCAGCGCCTTGGCCGTGGCCATCAGCCGGCGTTTCAGCTCCACGGGATCCCTCAGGGGCGCGAGGCGGTCGCCCAGCCAGGCCGGGGCCAGGGCGTAGAGGGTTTCGGTGGCGAGGCGGCTGATGGCGGGATCGCCTTCGGGCAGGGCGCCCACAGCCAGCAGGGTGGGCCAGGGGCTGACCCCGATTGGCCCCGGTTCGGGCACCGGATCGGACACCCGGCCTTCGGCGGCCAAGCCATTGAGGGGCAGGCCACTCTTCGTGAGCAATCGGTCCAGCAGGTTCTCGGCCCAGGTCTGGCGGGCATCCAGATCCGCCCCGGTGCCCTCTGCCACCAGCCAGACCAGTTCCTGCTGGCCCACGCCCGCTTCCAGATTGGCGCGCACCTCCGGATTGTTGGACGGGAGCAGGCTCATCAGATCCAGGGCCCGCTCGACCCGGAGCGCCCCCCAGCCCAACAGCAGCGTGAGGACCACGAGTCCCACCCAGAGGCCGCGCCGCCGGGCCAGGTGGAGGCGCAGGAGCCCGCGGAGCAGCCGTTTCATGGCCGCGCCAGCCGGTCGAGCCAGGGCCGCAGGGCCGGGACCATCTCCACCCGCTCGGCTCCCCGGAGGCGGCCGAGCAGACTGGCATCCTCAAGGCGCACCAGGGGATGCCCTTCCCGGCGCTCAAGCCCCTCGGGCGGCACTGTCGCCGTGAGCACCGTGGGCAATTCCTCGGCATAGCGATGGTCCAGGAGCTGGGCCAGGGCCGCAGCCACACGCACATCCGTGTCCATGCGGTCCCAATCATCCAGCACCAGGAGGCCGGGGGATTCCAGCGGCTCGATCAGGTCGCGCACACTCTGGAAGGCCTGGTTCTGGAAGCTGCGCACATCGTAGTAGGCATCCTTGATGGCCTGGCTCAGGGCCCGCACGGACACATAGCGGAGCGAGCGGCCGGTGCGCTCGCCCCAGGCCCGCAACGCCGCGGCCGCCAGGCTGCTCCGGCCGCTCTGGGCCGGACCATGGATCCACCAGAGCTCCCAGCCCTGGCGGAACCGGTGGCGGCCCGTGGTGGCCCACTGCGCCAGGGCCTCGGCCCCGGCGGGGCGGATGCCGTGCTCGGGTTTCTTCCGCGTGGCCTGAATCAGCCGCAGCAACTCGCCCGGATCCCCCTGGCCCAGCACATCCCGGAGGAGTTCCGGCGCGGCGGCCGCCCGCTCGAGCTCAGGCAGCGCCTCCAGAGAAGTCTTGATCTCCGGAGCATGGGCGTTGTTCCACCACTTCCAGAACCGCGCGAAGTCCGCCTCCCGGTAGCGCGCCGGAAGGCCCGCCTCGGCGGGATCGCGTCCCCCCTCCGATGCACAGTCGCACGGACGTGCGGGTTTCAGGGGATCCGGATCGAACACCACGCCTCGCCCCTGGCAGCGCGGGCAGTCCTTCCGTCCTTTCACGGCGTGTCCCCGCGCAGGAAGCCGCCAAGCACCTCGCGGCGATGCTCCCGGATGCGTGCGAAGGCGCGCTCCTCCAGCTGGCGCACCCGCTCCCGCGAAATGGGCGGCGCGAAGCGCTTGCCGATCTGCTCCAGGGTGAGCGGCTCACCCCCATGGAGGCCGAAATGCAACGCGATGATGGTGCGCTCCTTCTCGTTGAGCGACGCCAGGCTGGCCTCGATCTGCTGGTGGAAGGCCTCCTGGTTGAGGGTGTACATCGCGGAGGGCTCCACCTCCTGCTCCAGGCTGTCCCCCACGGTGAGATCGGAATCCCCGAGACCCTGCTCGGTGGAGACCGTGGAAGTGGTCTGCTGCAGCAGCTGGTAGCGCTCCACCTCTTCAATGGAGAGATCCGCAGCCTGCGCGATTTCCTGAACGGTGGGCGTGTGCCCCAGGGCCTGGCTCAGGCGCTGGGTCACGCGGTTGAGCTGGACCAGGTGGCCCGCCACCTTCTGGGGCAGGCGGATCTTGTTCCCGTGCTCGGCCAGGGCGTGGAAGATGGCCTGCCGTACCCACCAGGAGGCGTAGGTGAGGAACTTGTTCAGCCGGTCGGGATCGAACCGCTTGGCCGCCTCGATGAGGCCCAGGTTGCCCTCGCTGATGAGGTCCAGCAGATCCAGGCCCATGCCCTCGAACTTCCGCGCCTCTTTCACCACGAAGCGCAGGTTGCCCTCCACGAGGCCCCGCAGCCCCTCGGGATTCCGGTCCTGCTGCCACATGCGCCCGTACTTCCGCTCCTCCTCCGCCGTCAACAAAGGCAGGTGGCGGATGGAATCGAAATACTTGTCGAGCGAGCGCTCGTCGAGATGCCGGAGGGGCACGGATCACCCGGAAGGAAGGATCAGCATAGCGCGTTGGCCCCCCTGTCCAGGGCCCTCGCGATGTGTGGGTCAGGACCGCTTCCGGAGGCCCTGGGGGGTCAGCTTCACCAGCCCCGTGGACGGCACCGGGCGGGGCACGTCCTTCACGCCGGCCGCCTCCAGGGCCTGGGCCATGCGCTCCAGATCCTCCTGCAGGCGATCCAGGCGGTCCCGCAGGGTGAGCACCACCTCCACCCCGGCGAGGTTCACGCCGAGATCACGGGTGAGGTTGAGGATGAACTCCAGGCGCTCCAGATCCTCGTCGCTGTAGAGGCGCGTCTTGCCTTCCGTGCGGCTGGGGCAGAGCAGGCCCTCGCGTTCATAGAGACGCAGGGTCTGCGGGTGCACGCTGTAGCGCGTGGAGACCACCCCGATCATGTAGGCGCCCATCCTGGGATCCTTAACCATGCTGCCCCCGCTGTGTCTGGATGGCCCCGTCGTTCAGCTCCGCCAGCTCCCGCAGCAGCTCCTTGCTGCGTTCATCCTGGATCTGGGGCGTCACCACCTGGATCTCCGCGAAGAGATCGCCCCGCTGGTCCGACCGCGGAATGGGCATCCCCCGACCCTTGAGGCGGAGCTTCCCCCCGGTCTGCGTGCCCGGAGGCACTTTGATGGTGGCGTGCCCATCGGGCGTAGGCAGCTCCACCTTGGCACCCAGGGCCGCTTCCGTGAAGGTGACCGGCAGCGTGACATAGAGGTTCGCGCCCCGGCGCTCGAAGCGCGGATCCGGCTCCATGCTGATCTGGAGGAAGAGATCGCCGGGACCGCCCCCCCGCCGCCCCGCCTCGCCCTTGCCGGGCACCCGGAGCCGCGCGCCATCCTCCACACCCGGCGGGATGGCGATGGTGACCGTCTCCTGGCGGGCATGGCGGCCGGTCCCCTGGCATTCGGGGCAGGGCGGCACGCGCACACCCCGGCCGCCGCAATCGGGGCAGGTCCGCCCGAAGGCGAGGAAGCCGCCACCGCCACCCAGACGGCCCTTGCCATGACAGGTGGCGCAGCTTTCCTGCTTCCGGCCCGATTCCCCCGTGCCGCGGCACGCCAGGCAGGGCTCGGAGCGGTTCACGCGGAGGGTGAGACGGGTGCCCTCGAAGGCTTCGCGGAACCCCAGCCGCACCGCGTGGACCAGATCCTCGCCGCGCTCGGGTCCGTGGCGGGCGGGGCGCCCGCCGAAGCCCGCGAAGAGATCCTCGAACGCGAACCCCTCGCCCTGGAACCCCGGCGGCATCTGGGCGCCGGGCCCGGCCGGATCCCCGGTGGTGTCATAGTTCTTCCGCTTCTCGGGATCGGAGAGAACCTCATTGGCCTCGGTGAGCTGCTTGAAGGCCGCTTCCGCCTTGGCGTCCCCGGGGTTCAGGTCGGGATGGTGCTTCCGCGCGAGCTTCCGGTACGCCTTCTTGATGTCCTCTTCCGAGGCCGACCGGGGCACACCCAGGATCTTGTAGTAGTCGGGATGGGGCATAGCCTTTAGTCTAGGGCACTAAGATTTCTTTTGGCCACAAAAAGGGGGAGCCGCGGGCTCCCCCTTTTTGTGGAAACGCTAACTGACCACTTCCGCGTCAATCACATTGTCATCGCCCTTTTTTTCTCCAGGCGCGCCGGCGCCTGGAGCCGTGCCGTCACCGGCAGGGGGCTCGCTCTTGTAGAGGCTCTCGGCCAGTTTGTGGCTCTTGGCGGTGAGGTTCTCCAGGGCCTTCTTGATCCGGTCGTGATCCAGACTGGCCAGCGCCTCCTTGGCCTCGGCCAGGGCCGTTTCAGCCTCCTGCTTGTCGGCCTCGGGCAGCTTGTCGCCGTTCTCCTTCAGGAGCTTCTCCACCTGGTACACCATCTGATCCAAGTGGTTCTTCTCCTCCAGGATGACCTTGCGGGATTCGTCCTCGGCCTTGTGCGCCTCGGCATCCTTCACCTTGGCGTCAATCTCTTCCTTGGAGAGGCCCGTGCTGCCCGTCAGCGTGATGCTGGCGTCCTTGCCCGTGCCCTTGTCCTTGGCCGTGACGTGCACGATGCCGTTGGCGTCAATGTCGAAGACCACCTCGATCTGGGGCATGCCCCGGGGGGCCGGAGCGATGCCGCCCAGGTGGAACTTGCCGAGGAGCTTGTTGCCATCCACCACGGGCCGCTCGCCCTGGAAGACCTCGATGTCCACGCCGGGCTGGTTGTCCACGGCCGTCGTGTAGATCTCGCTGCGCTTGGTGGGGATGGTGGTGTTGCGGGGGATGATGACGCTCATCTGGCCGCCGTTGGCGTTGATGCCCAGGCTGAGCGGCGTCACATCGAGGAGCAGCACGCCCTTCACGTCGCCCGCCAGCACGCCGGCCTGCACGGCGGCGCCCACGGCCACGACCTCATCAGGGTTCACGCTGTGGTTGGGCTCCTTGCCGAAGATCTGCTTCACCATTTCCAGCACCCTGGGGATGCGGGTGGATCCCCCCACCATCACGACTTCGTCAATCTCGTGGTGGGAGAGCTTGGCGTCCTTCACCGCGTTCTCGCAGGGCTGCTTGATCCTCTGGAGGACCGGTTCGATCATCAGTTCGAACTTGGCGCGGCTGAGGTGCAGGTTGATGTGCTTGGGCCCGCTGGCATCGGCGGTGATGTAGGGCAGGCTGATGTCGGTCTGGGTGGTGCTGGACAGCTCGATCTTGGCCTTCTCCGCGGCCTCCTTGAGGCGCTGCATGGCATCCGCCTGCTTGCGGAGATCAATGCCCTCGGCCTTCTGGAACTCGTCGGCCATCCAGTCAATGATCGCCTGGTCCACGTTGTCGCCGCCCAGGTGGGTGTCGCCGTTGGTGGACTTCACCTCCACCACGCCCTCGGACACCTCGAGGATGGAGATATCGAAGGTGCCGCCGCCGAAATCGAAAACCGCGATGGTGCCATCCTTCTTTTTGTCGAGGCCATACGCGAGGGCCGCGGCGGTGGGCTCGTTCACGATGCGCTTCACGTCCAGGCCCGCGATGGCGCCGGCGTCCTTGGTGGCCTGGCGCTGGGCGTCGTTGAAGTAGGCGGGCACGGTGATGACGGCTTCGGTGACCTTTTCGCCCAGGTAGGCCTCGGCGGCCTCCCGCATCTTGTTCAGCACCACCGCGCTGATCTCCTCGGGGCTGAGGTGCTTGCCGTTCACCACCACGGCGCAACCGCCCTTGTCGGCGCGTTCCACCGTGTAGGGCACCAGCTTCTGCTCGCGGTCGGAATCCGCGTAGGGCAGGCCCATGAACCGCTTGATGGAATAGATGGTGCTCTTGGGCTGGGCCACGGCCTGCCGCTTGGCGGAGACCCCCACCAGTCGCTCGCTGGTCTTGGGGTTGAAGCCCACCACGGAGGGCGTGGTGTTCGCGCCTTCGGGGTTCGGGATCACCTTGGGCTGCCCGCCCTCCATCACCGCCACGCAACTGTTGGTGGTGCCCAGGTCAATGCCAATGATCTTGCCCATCTGTCGCCTCCAGGAAATCGTCCGATGCCGGGCGATCGTCGCCCGATCCTTCATGGTAGGGGATTCAGCATCCCTGTCAATATGATCTTCCAAATTTGACTAATATTTTCTTCGTTAACAATTCAAATCCCACTTCGAATACCCTGATTCCATGACGCTCCGCCCGTGCCCCACCTGCCGCACCCCCACCGCCTGGGAGGGAAACCCCTGGAAGCCCTTCTGCTCGGAGCGCTGCCGCACCCGGGATCTGGGGGCCTGGGCCAGCGAAGGCTACCGCCTCCCCGCGCGTCCCGAGGTGGAGGACGGCGAGGGGTGGAGCGGCGAGGAGCCGGAGTAGGCCGCTACTTGGCCCCGTGGACCTTCTTCACCATGTACCGGGGCCGGTCGCGCACTTCCTGGTAGATGCGGCCGATGTACTCGCCCAGCAGGCCGAAGGCAATGAACTGGGCCCCCACGAAGAAGAAGAGCAGGGCGAAGAGGCTGAACACGCCCCCCACGGTGCCCTCGGGATGGAGGAAGCGGTAGGCGATCAGGCCGACGAACAGCGCGAAGCCCAGGAAGGCGATGAAGATGCCCACCACCGACAGCATCTGCAAGGGCAGGAGGCTGAAGCTGGTGAGCAGGTCGAACTGGAGGTTGATGAGCTTCCAGAGGCCGTACTTGCTTTCGCCGGCGGCCCGCTCCGCGTGGGCCACGGGCACTTCGGTGATGCGCTTGGCGAAGCTGTTGGCCAGGGCCGGGATGAAGCTCGACCGCTCCTTGCACATCAGCATCGCGTTCACCACCTCGCGGCTGTAGGCCCGCAGCATGCAGCCGTAATCGTGGAGCTTCACCCCCGTGGTCTTGCGGGTGACGGCATTGACGAGCTTGCTGGGCATGGTGCGGAAGAAGCTGTCGTTCTGCTGCCGGCCCTGGCGCCAGCCGCCCACCACGTCGTAGCCCTCCTCGACCTTGGCCACCAGCTTGGGGATTTCCTCGGGCGGGTTCTGAAGGTCGGCGTCGAGGGTCACGATGACCTGGCCGCGCACCTCCGCGAAGGCCCCGAAGATGGCGCTGTGCTGGCCGTAGTTCCGGTTGAACTCCACGACCTTCACGCGCGGCTCGGTCTGCGCGATCTCCACCAGCATCGCCAGGCTGCGGTCCCGGCTGCCGTCATCCGTGAACACCACCTCCCAGGGTTTCGCGGCGTCCGGAAAGGCCTCCGCCAGCACCTTGGACAGCCGCCCCCACAGGACCGGGATGTTCTCCTCCTCGTTGTAGATGGGGATGACGATGCTGAGGTAGGGCTCCATGGGCGCTCCGGGGATGCTTCATTCTAGTAGGATCGAGGGGTGTCCCCGGAGATCCCGTGCCCGATCCCAAGATCCTGCTGGTGGAAGACGAGCTGAGCCTGGCCGAGGGCATCAAGCTCAACCTCGAATTGGAAGGGCTCGCCTGTACCTGGATCCCGCGCGGTGACGAGGCCCTGAAGCGCATCCTGGCGGAGGCCTTCGACCTGGTGCTCCTCGACGTGATGCTGCCGGGCATGGATGGATTCAGCGTCTGCGAGCGGGTGCGCGAGGCCAAGAATTTCACCCCCATCCTCTTCCTCACCGCCAAGAACACCGAGGATGACCGGGTCCATGGGTTCGAGACCGGCGGCGACGACTACCTGGCCAAGCCCTTCCAGGTGCGCGAACTGCTGCTCCGCGTCCGCGCCATCCTCCGCCGGGAGGCCTGGTACAAGAACCGGGACGCCGGCAGCCGCCAGACCTTCGGCGCGCACTGGGTGGACTTCGACAATTTCTGCGGCGAGGGCCCCTCCGGCCCCTTCCAGCTGGGCGTGAAGGAATGCATGATCCTCAAGCTCCTCATGGAGCGCCCGGGGCTGGTGGTGAGCCGCGCGGACATCCTGGACCGCGTGTGGGGCGAGGATGCCTATCCCACCAGCCGTACCGTGGACAACTTCATCGTCCGCATCCGCCGGGTGCTCGAAGAAGACCCCCACCACCCCCGCTGGATCCACACCATCCGCAGCATCGGCTACCAGTTCGATCCCGAGGGGAAACAACGGCGGAGCGAAGACTAGACGCCCCGCCGCGCGTTCGGGCGATGCGCCCGGGGATCCTACCGGGTGGCCGGGGCGATGTGGGGCACGCGCTCGGGCATGTTGAGGAAGCCCCAAGCCGTGGCGGCCAGGGCCTGGGCGCCCTCGATGAGATCCGCCGGGATCACATGGGTGAAGGTGTCCGCCTGGCTGTGGTGGGTGATCTTCATGTAGTCCACCGGATCCTGGATGGCGGCGAAGGCCGGCACGCCCAGCTGGAAGAAGGGCCAGTGGTCCGTATCGCCGGGCTGCTTGAAGGCCCCGATCTCCCGGCAGCCCAGGTTGTTGGCCGGGGCCATGGCCACGGCGAGGGGCGCGCGCCAGGCCTCCTGGCCCATGTCAGGCCAGCCCTGAATGGCTCCGGTGCCCATGTCGTCCACCAGCACCGCCTGCCAATTCGCAGCCTCGGCCTTGTGGGCCTTGGCGTAGGCCGTGGACCCCAGCAGGCCCTGCTCCTCACCGCTGAAAAGGATCACGCGGAGGGTGCGCTTGGGCTTCAGGCCCAGGGCCTGGATGGCGCGCAGCACCTCCATGGAGGCCATGGCGCCGGTGCCGTTGTCCGTGGCGCCCGTGCCCAGATCCCAGGAATCCAGATGCCCGCCCACGATCACCACCTGGTCGGGCCACTCGGAGCCTTTGATCTCCGCCACCACGTTGTGGGCCTGCACCGGCTTCGCGCTGGTCTTGCCCTCGATCTGGATCTCCACCTGGGGATGCTCCCCGCGCGCCACAAGGCGCTCCAGCAGGTCCGCCTGCTCGCCCGAGAGGAAGGCCGTGGGGACCGTCGCCTTGCCCCAGCGGGCGACGGGACTCCCCGTCATGTTCAGCAGATCGTCGGGGCGGCCGGAACTCCGCAGGATCACCGCGGCTTTCAGATCCTTCATGACCCCCATGATCTGACGGTAGTAGGCGCGACGGTCAGCCTTGGGGTCCGGCTTCGGCAGGGCGCCGATCAGGACGATCTTCCCGTCCAGGGTCGGCACCAGCGCCTTCAAATCCTCCAGCGTCTTCCCCTGCAAGACCGCCACTTCACCCTTCACGGGGCCCTTCGTCGTCGGGCTCCAGGCCATGGCCGCCAGGTGCAGGTTCTGGCCGTTCAGGTTCAGCAGGCGCCCCCAGTCGTGGCCCCGCGTCCAGCTCGGGCCGAAGTCGTAGGCCTCCTCGTGGACGTTCACCGCGCCGTAGGCCTTGAACCTGTCCATGGCCCAGCGCTCCGCCTCGCGCAGGTGTTCGGAGCCCGTGAGCCGGGCTCCGATGTCATCGCTCAGGGCCTCGACATTCGTCACCACCTGCGGGTGCTCGCCGATCTCGCGCATCAGGCGGGCCACATCGCTGGTGAACGGGGCATCGGGGATGCCGAATTCAAAGCGGGGCTTCTCCGGCTTCTTCCCCGGGGCGGGGGCCTGGGCCACGAGGGAGAGGGCACAGAAGCCAAGGACGAGAGAGGCGGGCAAGCGCATGGGCAGACTCCGGATGGACCCCTCACCATACGAGGGCTTTTCCGGCCCCGCAACCGAAAACCCGGCCTACCCCGATGCCCCGGGCTGGGGTCCAATACCTCCCATGAGCCTGCCGGTCCTTTCCCCCCTCGAACAGCGCGTGCTGGGCTGCCTGCTGGAGAAGGAGCTCAGCACGCCGGATGTCTATCCCCTGTCCATGAACGCCCTGCTCCACGCCTGCACCCAAAGCAGCAACCGCGATCCCGTGATGCCGGTGGCCGAGGTGGATCTCGTCGAGCCCGTGGCCCAGCTGGTGGCGCTGGGACTGGCGGAACCCTGGCCGGGCCGCGTGGCAAAGGTGGCCCATCTGGCCAAGCAGCTGTGGAACCTGTCGGTGCAGGAATGCGCCCTGCTCGCAGAGCTGCTGCTTCGGGGCGCCCAGACCCCGGGCGAGCTGCGCGCGAATACGCGGCGCATGTATGTCTTCCCGGACATGGCTGAGCTGGAAGGCTGCTTGCAGGCCCTGCTGGAGGCCGAGCCGCCCCTGGTCGAACGCCTGCCCCGGGCGCCGGGGGCCCGGGAAGCCCGGCTCCGCCACCTCCTGGGAGAGGAGACGCCGTCGGCCCTGGCCGCGCCGGGACCGGGCGTGGATCGCGGCGATCGCCTGGCGGAGCTGGAACAGGAGGTGGCGGAGCTGCGCGACGAGCTGGCCGCCCTTCGCGCCGCCTTCGAGGATTTCCGCGCCCAGTTCTGAACCGGGCGTCAGGCGTCCTTGGCCCGTCCCGCCTCCAGCACGCCGCCCAGCCGCTTGTCGGAGCGGAGCAACAGGAAGGCGAAGATGAGCCCCGCGACGCCCAGCCCCGCGAACATGATCTGGGTGGCCGTGTAGGTGCCGGTCTTGTCGCGCAGCCAGCCGTTCAGGAAGGGGAAGAGGCCGAGGCCGAGGTTCTGGATGGCGGTCATGAGGCCGAAGGCGGTGCCCACGCGTTTCTCGTCCACCACCAGGGGCACCGAGGGCCACATGGCCGCGGGCACCAGCACGAAGGCCGCGCCCAGCATCACCATCATGGGAATGGGATTCCAGTGGGTGACCCCCATGAGCAGGTGGGCGGGAATCAGGATGAGGGAGCCCAGCACCATCAGCGAGGCGCGCTTCCCGATGCGGTCCACCAGATCGCCCGCGAAGGGCGCGAAAATCATGGACGCGGCGATGACGATGCTAGTGATGCCCGGCGCCGTCGTGAACATGTGGGTGAAGTTGAAGAACACCTGGGACAAGAAGCTGCCGGAGCTGGGGCTCACCAGGGGCAGGCCCCACTTGCCGTGGAACATGTCCGTGGCCAGGGCCGTGAAGGGGAAGATGGCGCTGTAGAAGGTCACGCAGAGCAGCACCACGAGCCAATAGGAGGACGAGAACTTCCCGATGTCCGAGAGGACGATCTTGTCGCCGGCATCGGGCTTGGGCAGCGCCAGCACCTTCTCGCCGTGCTTGTCCATGACGTTGTAGACCAGGTTGCAGAGCACCGAGAAGAGGCACAGGAGGGCCGCCGCCCACAGCGCCGGGCGGAAGCCCCCGAAGTAGCGGGCGATGAGCTCCTCGGTGTTGAAGCTGAAGAGGGTGCCGACGCGGCTGATGGTCAAGGCGATGCCGAAGGCCATGGCCATCTCCTTGCCCTTGAACCAGCGGCTGATGATGGCGCTCTGGACCACGATGAGGGATTCGGAGCCCGCGCCGAAGATCAGGCGCCCGCCGAAGAGCATCCACTTGGTCTTGGCCAGGGCCACCATCACGGCGCCCACGAACACCAGGCTGCTGAACAGGAGGCTGGCCCGGCGGGGGCCCAGCTTGTCGTAGAGGATGCCGCCGAAGAACACGATGGCGATGGCGGCGACGGAATAGGCCGTATAGAGGTTGCCGATGGTGCTGCGGGTGATGTGGAGTTGCTGCATCAGGGTGGTTTCAAGGGCCCCAATGCTGTCGTAGGCGAAGTAGCTGCCCAGGACCAGCAGGCTGATGAACAGCAGGATCGTGAACCGGTAGAGGCGGGTTTCCGGGTGGAACACGCCAGAGGATTCCAGGGCCATGGGAAGCACTCCGTTCCGCAGGATGGTGGGAGAGGGAAGCCCCTACGGTATCAACCTTCGGCGCGGCGCGCCTCACAGGATTGAGACACCGTGTCAGACGCGGGTAAAGGCAAAGGCCTGGAAGCCTTCGCCCTCCCAGATCATGGGATCGGGCCTGAAAAAAGCCGTACGATCGTCACGGATGTCGGCTGGAGCCCCGCAGGCGGCGGGCCAGACGGGCGCGGGACGCAGATCGGGGTGAGACGCGAGCAGGGCCTCCCGGTGCGCGGCCCCTTCCTCCGGCAGCCAGGAACACACGGCATAGATCAGCACCCCCCCAGGTGCCAGGTGATCCACCGCCGCCCCCAGGAGGCGGCCCTGTTCCGTCACCAGACGGGGCAGGTCCAGCGCATCCCCGAGCCAGGGCAGTTCGGGATGCTTCTGGAGGGTGCCGCTGCCGCTGCAGGGGGCATCCAGCAGGATGAGATCGAAGGAACGGCGGCCCCCGTCCAGCCATGCGGCCGCATCGGCCTGGACCACCTCGGCCGTGAGGCCCCGCTGGGTCAGGGTCCGCTTCAGGCGCTCGGCGCGGCGGGGCTGGCGCTCCAGGGCCCAGAGCTCGGCGCCGGGATGACGCAGGGCCAGGGCCGTGGTCTTCCCGCCGGGGGCGGCGCAGGCATCCAGGATGCGGGCCGGAGCCGGCCCCCACGCATAGGCCAGCAGGGCCTGGGAACTGCGGTCCTGCACCATCCCCGCGCCCGATTCCAGCCAGGCCCGGGGAAAGGGGGCCCCTTCGATCTGGCGCAGGCAGCCGCGCACGTCGGGGTCGGGTTCGAGCCCCTCGGGCACCGCCCCGTTCAACACGCGGAAGGCCGCGCGAGGGGGGCGGCTCAGGCGCGACCAGAGGGCTTCGACCTCGGCGCTTTGGCCATGCGGAGCCAGCGCCTCGGCCAGCACCCGCTCCGCGAAGGGACTCCGGTCCAACCGCGCGGGCAGCGCATCCAGGGCCACGCCGAGGGCGGCGCGGTCCTTCGCCGCCCGGCGGAGCAGGGCGTTGACCAGGCCCCGGTGGGGCGGGAAGCCGATGGCCCGATCGGCGGCCAAGCCCACGGCCTCGTTCACGGCGGCGAAATCGGTCACACCGGGCAGCCAGGCCAGCTGAGCCAAACCCACCGCGAGGGCCACCCGGGTGCCCAGGGGTACGCCCCGGTCGGGATCCTTCAACTGGGGCCGCACGAAGGCCTGGAGCCGGCCCCAGTTCCGGAGGCAGAGCCCCAGCAGGGCCTGGCCCAGGGCCGCATCCTCACCCAGGCCGCGATCCCAGACATCGGGCACCCGCTCCCCGTCACCGAAGACCGCGTGCAGGGCATGGGCGACGTGCAGGCGGGCGGGGGTGGGCATGGGGCTCCTGGGCTGTCCCGATTATCGCCCGGATCGGGACCGGACCCGGTCCGGCTACCCTGGCTGTCCGAGGAGTCTCCCATGGCCCACGCCTATCCGCTCACGCTGACCTGGACCGGCAACACCCTGGACAGCCCCTACCCCCGCAACGCCACCGTGACCACCGAGGGGAAGCATCCCCTCGCCGTGAGCAGCGCGCCCGAATACGCCGGCGACGGCAGCCGCTGGAACCCCGAGGATCTGCTGGGCTCGGCCCTGGCCACCTGCCACATGCTCACCTTCCTGGCCCTCTGCGCCAAGGCGAAGGTGGAGGTGCTCGGCTACGAGGATCACGCCGAATCCGTGCTGGACACGGTGGACAAGGTCACCCGCATCACCCAGGTGCGGCTCCGCCCGGTGATCCGTGTGCCCCGGGGCACCCCCATGGCCAAGGTGGTGGAGCTCTTCGAGAAGGCCCACAAGTACTGCTTCGTGGCCAACTCCGTCACCTGCGAGGCGGTGATGGAGCCCCGGGTGGTCGAAGTCTGAGGCCCCGTCCAGCGCGACCTGTTAGCGTTCAGGCATGCGCTGTCCGTTCTGCGGCCACATCGAGGACAAGGTGGTGGACTCTCGTGAATCGCGGGAGGGGGACTCCATCCGCCGACGGCGCGAATGCCTCTCCTGCGCCCGCCGCTTCACGAGCTATGAGCGCGTGGAGGAACTGCCCCTGGTGATCATCAAGAAGGACGGGCGGCGGGAACCCTTCGACCGCCAGAAGCTCATGAAGGGCCTGCTGCTGGCCTGCCAGAAGCGGCCCGTCTCCCTGGCCCGGCTGGAGGAGCTGGTGACGGACGTGCAGGCCCGGCTCATGGAGCGGCCCGACCGCGAGATCCGCTCCCGGGAGCTGGGCGAGTGGGTCATGGATGAGCTGAAGGGGCTCGACCAGGTGGCCTATGTGCGGTTCGCCAGTGTCTACCGCGATTTCAAGGATCTGCCTGATTTCGTCAAGGCGCTGGAAGGCCTCATGCACAAGGAAGCCGCCGCAGGGCGTCCGGGCGTCCCCGAACCGCCCCGCCCCCAGGCCCAGGCGCTGTTCCCGGGCGAAGCCGCCGAGCCGCTCATGCCGAAGCCCCGGAGGAAGTAGGGGTAGACTGGATCCCCGAGGTTTTCCGTGGCCGATGACGTTCTCCAGCCCCCTCCATCCGAGGAATCCCCCAAGCTGCCTGAGGTTCTGCCGGTGCTGGCCCTGCGGGATGTGGTGGTGTACCCGTACGTCATCCTGCCCCTGAGCGTCAGCCGCGAGAAATCCATCCGCGCCGTGGACACGGCCCTGGTGGAGAACCGCATGATCCTGCTCCTCTCCCAGAAACAGGTGGAGATGGACAATCCCGGGCCCAAGGATCTCTACCAGGTGGGCACGGCGGCTTTGATCATGCGGGTGCTGAAACTGCCCGACGGGCGCATTCGGGCGCTGGTGCAGGGCCTCCAGCGTGTGCGCGTGGAGTACTTCACGGAAACCGAGAACCTCTTCAAGGCCCGCGTGGAACCCCTGGTCGAGCCAGATATGGTCCTGCCCGATCTGGAAATGGACGCCCTCCTGCGGAGCGTGAAGCAGACCCTCGAGAAGGCCGTGGCCCTGGGCAAGACCCTTCCCCAGGAAGTGCTCGTCATCGCCGGGAACATGGACAGTCCGGGCCGTCTGGCGGACCTGGTGGCCTCCAACCTGGATCTCAAGCTCCAGCAGACCCAGGAGGTGCTGGAGATCGCCCATCCCGGCCTGCGCCTGAAGCGCGTGAACGAACTGCTCATGCGGGAGATCCAGCTGCTCGAAGTGCAGCAGAAGATCACCATGGAAGCTCGCGGCGAGATGGACAAGAGCCAGCGGGAGTACTACCTCCGCCAGCAGCTCAAGGCCATCCAGCAGGAGCTGGGCGAAGGCTCCGAACTGGCGGAGGAGGTGCAGGCCTTCCGCGACAAGCTGGCCAAGCTGACCGTGCCCGAGGAGCCGCTGGTCGAGATCGAGCGCAACCTGAAAAAGCTCGAGCGCATGCACCCGGATTCCAGCGAAACCGCCGTGACGCGCACCTACCTGGAGTGGATGACAGAGCTCCCCTGGGGCACCTACACCGAAGACAACCTCGACCTCACCCAGGCCAAGGAGGTGCTGGACGAGGATCACTTCGGCCTGGCCAAGATCAAGGACCGCCTGCTGGAATTCCTGGCTGTGCGCAAGCTCAAGCCGGATCTCCGGGGCACCATCCTCTGCTTCGTGGGCCCGCCGGGTGTGGGCAAGACCAGCCTCGGCAAGTCCATCGCCCGGGCCCTGGGCCGCAAGTACGCCCGCATCAGCCTGGGGGGCGTCCACGACGAAAGCGAGATCCGCGGCCACCGCCGCACCTACGTGGGCGCCATGCCGGGCCGCATCGTGCAGGCCCTCCACCAGATCAAGAGCATGAACCCCGTGATCATGCTGGACGAGGTGGACAAGATCGGCCGCGACATGCGCGGCGATCCGAGCGCGGCCCTGCTGGAGGTGCTGGATCCCGAGCAGAACCACACCTTCCGCGACCACTACCTGAACGTGCCGCTGGACCTCAGCCAGGTGCTTTTCCTGGCCAATGCCAATGAGCTGGAGCCCATCCACCCCGCCTTCCGCGACCGCATGGAGGTCATCTACCTGAACAGCTACACCCTGGAGGAGAAGCTGGGCATCGCCGAACAGCACCTCATCCCCAAGCAGCTGGAGAAGCACGGCGTCACACGACAGCAGCTGTCCATTCCGAAGGCCGCCCTGAAGGCCCTCATCACCGGCTACACCCGCGAGGCGGGCCTGCGCCAGCTGGAGCGCGAGCTCGGCGCCGTTTGCCGCAAGGTGGCCCGGCGCGTGGCGGAGGGCTCGCTCAAGAAGAAGTACACCCTCTCCTCTGAAGGCCTGCACGAGCTGCTGGGGCCCCTGAAGTTCCTCCAGGACGAGCGGCTGAAGGCCCCTCGCGTGGGTGTGGTGACCGGCCTGGCCTGGACCGCCGTGGGCGGCGATGTGCTCTTCGTCGAGGCGTTGAAGATGCCCGGGAAGGGACTGCTGACCCTCACGGGTCAACTGGGCGATGTCATGAAAGAGAGCGCCCAGGCGGCCCTCAGCTACATCCGCAGCCGGGGCGACGCCTTCCAGATTGATCCCGAGCTTTTCCAGAAGCAGGATCTCCACGTCCACTTCCCGGAGGGCGCCATCCCCAAGGACGGCCCCAGCGCCGGCTTGGCCATCGCCACCGTCCTGCTGTCCGTGCTCAAGGGCATTCCCGTGAAGAACACCCTGGCCATGACCGGCGAGATTGACCTGCGCGGCGAAGCCCTGGCCATCGGCGGCCTCAAAGAGAAATCCCTCGCCGCTCTCCGCGTGGGCATCAAGGACATCCTCATTCCCTTCGCCAACCAGAAGGATCTGGAAGAAATAGATCCTGAGCTGCGGGCCCAGCTCCACTTCCATCCCGTCAAGCATGTGGAGGAAGTCTTCGAGCGGGCATTGGTGGGTTGGACGAGGCCCGAGACGGCCAAACCCTCCAAGAAACGGCGCTGACGTTCGTTGGCCACACCTCTTCCTGAGGGGACCCGGCTTCCCCGCCCCAGTCCAGCTCCTAAATCCCAGTAAATCCAAGGTTCTAGAGTCGTTGTTCCACGTGGAACCCGGGCTGCGGGTAGACTGGTCCCCGATGAGGTGGGCGTGGGCGTGCTGGGTGGCCTGTTCGACAAATTCAAGCAGGGCCTTCGGCGCACCCAGAACCTGGTGCTCGCACCCCTGGGCCGCCTGCTGGGCCTCCGGCACCTGGATGAGGATCAGCTCCAGGAATTGGAAGATCTCCTGCTTCAGGCGGATCTGGGCGTGCATGGCGTGGACCGTTTAATGGCCCGCCTCCGCTCGGAATTGAAGGGCGGCGCCGAGGTGGACCCCAAGGCCATCCTCAAAGACGAGCTGCTCCAGATCCTCCGCCAGCGGCCCGCGCAGCCCTTCCAGGTAAAGGGCACCCAGGTGGTGCTCCTCGTGGGTGTGAACGGAGTCGGCAAGACCACCACCCTGGGCAAGCTGGCCGCCCACCTCAAGGGCCGGGGCGAGGACGTCCTGGTGGTGGCCGGCGACACCTTCCGGGCCGCGGCCATTGACCAGCTGGAGCGCTGGGGCGAGCGGGCCGGGGTGCCCGTCATCCGCAACCAGATGGGGGGCGATCCCGCCGCCATCGCCTTCGATGGGGCCGCCAGTGCGAAGGCCAAGGGCACCCCCTGGGTGCTCATTGACACGGCGGGCCGCCTCCATACCAAGGACCACCTCATGAAGGAGCTGGACAAGATCCGGCGCAGCCTCCAGAAGGTGATCCCAGAGGCACCCCACCGGGTACTGCTGGTGCTGGACGCCACCACGGGGCAAAACGGCCTGGTCCAGGCCGAGGCCTTCACCCAGGCCGCAGGCGTGACCGACCTGGTACTCACCAAGCTGGACGGCAGCGCCAAGGGCGGGGTGGTGGTGCCCATCCTGGAGCGGCTCAAGCTCCCCATCACCTTCGTGGGCGTGGGCGAGGCCGTGGATGACCTCATCCCTTTCGATCCCGAGGCCTTCGTGGACGGGCTCCTGGATGTCTAAAGTGAACGAGGGGGACCGCCCGCTTCCTCCGGCCACCCTGCGTCCCCCTCGGGCTCCCCGCGGAGGGTCCGAGCCGAGCCCGACCCCTCCGCCTGACCTCACCCCCGACCTCGCCTGGGCCCTGGCCACGGGCGGCCCCTGGCCCGATCCCAAGGCGCTTTCCGGGGATCCGCGCTTCATGGCCCTGGCCCTCCAGGAAGCCCTGAAGGGCGTGGGGCTTTCCAGTCCCAATCCGCCCGTGGGCTGTGTCCTCGTGAAGGACGGGCGCGTGATCGGCGCCGGCGTCCACACCCGGGCGGGCGATCCCCACGCGGAAATCATGGCCCTCCGCGATGCGGAAGCGCGGGGGGAGGATGTCCAGGGCGCCACGGCCTACGTCACCCTGGAACCCTGCTGCCACCACGGGCGTACCGGCCCCTGCACCCTGGCCCTGATCCAGGCCGGGGTGGTCCGGGTGGGGGTCGGCGTCCGGGATCCCAATCCCCGGGTGGACGGTGGTGGCCTCGCCATCCTGCGCGCCCAGGGCCTGGCGGTGGAGGAGGGCATCCTGGGCGAAGCCTGCGCCCGCTTCCACGCCCCCTTCTTCAAACTCATTCACACGGGCCTGCCCTGGGTGAGCCTCAAGCTGGCCCTGGGGTCCGATGGCGCCCTGGGCCCCGAAGGCCGGCCCACCCCCGTGACGCCGCCCGAGGTGCAGCACCTGGCCCACGCCCTGCGCCGGGCCTCCGAAGCCATCGTGGTGGGGCGCCACACCGCGGAGGTGGATGACCCCCAGCTCACGGACCGCTGGCCGTTCCCCACGGCTCCCCACCGCACCTTCTACCGCGTGGTGCTGGACCGCGAGGGGCGCGTCCCGCCCACGGCCCGGGTCTGGCAGGCGGTGCAGGGGCAGCCGGCCCTCCGGGCCGTGACGGGGGATCCCCAGCCCCTGCGCGGGGTGGAGGATCTTCACCTGCCACCGGGCCCGGGAGGATGCAGTTTGCGCCACCTGTTGCACGAACTCGCGGCCCTCGGTGTGGGACGCGTGCTCGTGGAGGGCGGGGGCGACCTGGCCCGCGCCTTCCTCGACCAGGAGCTGGCCGACGAATTCCACCGGTTCCAGGCGGAAATCCCCGCCGGGGGCCCCGCGATTCACCTTGTTCTGCCACGCTCCTGGCGGCTCGAGGCCTCGGCATCCTGGCGGGGCGGTCGCTGGGAGGTCTGGCGCTAGCCTGACTTGGCACGACCCTTGTGTTTGTCCCCGTCATTCCCTCCGGAGGCCCCATGTCCGTTCCTATCGGGCGATTCCTGCCAGCCCTGCTGCCCTTGGTCCTGCTGACCGCCTGCGGGGGGTCCAGCAGCTCCTCCAGCCCAGAGGTCCAGATCACCCTCCAGGCCCAGTTCCAGAAGCAGATCCTGACGCCGACGGGGTTCAACGGCACCACGACGCTGCCGGCCCGCTACTGCTACGCCGAGGTTTACGACGCGAATTCCGGCAACCTCCTGGCCTCGGGCTACCTGGGAAGCTCCGGGAGCGGCACGGTCAGTGTGCCCCAGGGGCTCCAGGTCTACGCCCAGATCTATGCGGACTACCAGATTCCGAGCGCCGATCCCACCAGCCCTTTCCTGCACGGCCTGGTCCTGAACGCCCCCCTGTACACCACCCCCTACCTCAGCAGCAGCACCTACCAGGCCACCCCTGAGTGGTCCGTCAGCAGCAACACCATCTCAGCCAACCAGGACGGCACCCTCACGGTCACCGCCCTGAACGACAGCAACCACATCGCGGGGGCCTTCAACATTGCCGACCAGGCCGTCACCTTCGCTGCCGCGATCCGCGATATGGATGGCACGGGCACCCTACGCCTTCCGGATCTGGCCACCTACTGGACCACCAGCACCAACCCCAATGACCAGACCCGGACCTATCCTTCGGTCACCCTGGCCTCCGCCAGTACCCTCCTCCAGGCGGCGGATGGCCGCGCGATCTTCAGCCACCAGGTCGAGGGGCTGGAGGGCGGTGGCGCCAACACCGAGACCGACGAATGGGACGATGGCGTGCTCCAGGAGACCTTCGCCCACCTGCTCTTCGCCGATGACAGCTACAAGCCCGATGGCAGCAGCGCCCTGTCCCTCCTGCGCCGGGACAACGACAACGTCGCTGTGAACCGCTACGGGCCCAGCGAATCCACGGTGGCCTTCGTGGGTGGCTTCTGCGATTTCCTGGCCGGCGCCGCGCTCCACCAGAGCCAGCTCCTGGACAGCTATGTGGATGCCTCTGGGGTTCAGCAGGTGGAAGACTTCGACCTTTCCAGCCATGCCATGGTGCCTGTCGCCGACAAGGGCGAGTTCACCCGGGGTTCCATCGCCGTAAGCCTGTGGGGCATCTGGCAGAACGCCCTGGGCGGATCCCAGTCCGGCCTTCAGACCCTCTGGCAGGCCATCACCTCGCCGACCGCCTACGCCGATGGCACCGGCGAATACAACGGGGCCACCCTGGGCTGCTATCCCAGCTACCTGCTGGGCGTGCAGAGCCGGGTCACGGCCGCCACCTGGACGACCACCCTGAACGAGCTGTCCCTGGAATCCATCCAGGCCCCCACCACCGACTATTTCAAATCCAACGCCCTCTGGCAGACCGTACCCGTGCCTTTTTCCGCTAGCGGCGCCCTCCAGACCTACGATCCCTCCCAGTTCCGCTACTACGACCGGGACCAGAGCCAGGCCTACCGCTTTACCCAGGCCGCCAGCGGCACCCGGACCCTCACCATGACCCCCACCGGCGGCCAGGACTTCTACCTCGAGCTGATCGGCCCCGGGGGCTGGGTGGCCGGCAGTTATGACAGCGCCCTGACTGGCCAGCCGCGTACCCTGACGGTTCCGAACCTCGCCCCGGGTGTCTACGCCGTGCGGGTGCGGGCGGGGGCGACCACGGCGACGGGAACCTACGGGTACACGCTCAGCATCAACTGATCCTCAGCCCCCACCCACCAGCCGCACCACCTCCAGGCGGTCGCCCTCCTTCAAGTGGGTAGCCGCTTGGTCGGCGCGGCGGATGATCTCGCCGTTCAACTCGACGGCGCTGCCGAAGGCGGGCAGGTCCAGCCAGGCGGCCAGCTCCGCCACCGTGGCCAGCTCTGGCGCATCCCGAGATTCTCCGTTGAGGATCAGCTTCACCGCGCCTCCGCGGCGGCCTGGAAGCCCCGTTCCAGGTCGGCCACGAGATCTGCCTGGTCCTCGATGCCCACGGAAAACCGGAGCAGGCCGTCGCTGATCCCCAGGCGGGCCTTCACCTCAGGGGGTGTTTTCAAGTGGCTCATGCTGGCCGGATGCTGGATCAGGCTCTCCACCCCGCCCAGGCTCACGCCCCGGGTGACGATCTCCAGGGCCTCGCAGAAACACTGGCCCGCCCGCAGCCCGGCGCGCAACTCGAACCCGATCATGGCGCCGAAGCCCTCCACCATCTGCCGCTGGGCAACCTCGTGCCCCGGGTGGGTGGGCAGGCCGGGGTAGTCCACCCGGGCCACATGGGGCTGCCAGAGCAGCCACTGGGCCAGGGCCTGGGCGTTGTCCGAAGCCCGGCGCACGCGCAACGGCAGGGTCTTGAGGCCCCGGTGCAGCAGCCAGGCGGCCATGGGATCCAGGGTCGGCCCGAAGAGCTTGGTCATCTGCCAGCAGGCCACCACATCGGCCTCGGAACCGGCGATGACGCCCGCCACCACATCGGAATGGCCCCCCAGGTACTTGGTGGCCGAGGCCACGCTGAGGTCCATCCCAAGGGCCAGGGGTTTGGTGTGGATGGGACTGGGGAAGGTGTTGTCGGCCACCGTGCGGATGCCATGCTTGCGCCCCAGGGCGGCCACGGCAGCCAGATCCGTGATGGCCAGGGTGGGGTTGGAGGGCGTCTCCACCCAGATCATGCGGGTCTCGGGCCGGAGGGCCGCGGCCCACTCGCCCAGATCCAGGGTGTCCTGGATCCAGGTGACCTTGAGGCCCCGCTCCGCCTCCCAGCGACGGATGAGCTGTTCCGTGCCCAGGTAGATGGCCGCCGGAGCCACCAGGTGGTCGCCGGTCTTCAGGAAGGCCTCGAAGACCAGGGCGAAGGCACCCATGCCCGAGGCCGCCACCAGGGCCCGTTCCGCCCCTTCCAGGTCCGCCAGAACGGCCTCCACCTCGCTGGTGTTGGGGTTGCCCCAGCGGGTGTAGAAGGCTGGGGGCTCGATGCTGGCGGCGAACTCCGCACCCTCGCGGTTCTCCTGGAGCTGGAACACCGAGGTCTGGAAGATGGGCGTGGTCACGGCCCGCGTCGGGTTGAAGCGCTTCCCGGCATGGATCGCGGTGGTGGTGGGTCCCCAGGCTCTGGACATGGTCAGCTCCGATCCCAAGGATAGGCGGGGAACCCCTACCGCATCCAGAACACGATGCCCAGGGCCACGATGGCGAAGAGGAGCACGACGACCACACGCCAGAAGGTGGGTCGCTCATCGGGGAGATCCACGGGGCTCCGGTCCTCCAGGGCCTGGCGCGTCAGTTCGTCCTCCGGGGGCGCCACCAGCCCTCGGCACTCCGTGCAACGGAAGGGTTCGCCGGGGGTTTCCACGGCATCCACGATGAGGCGCCCGCATTGGGAACAGGCGTGGCCCACACCGGGAAAGTAGGCCTGGAGGGAGGAGGGGATTTCGGTGGACATGCCCCAGGATGGGTCCGCGCTCAGGATTTGGCGAGGAACTCCGGCAGAATGCGATCGAGCGCCTCGTTCACGCCTTTCGGATCCAGCCGCCCGCCGCCAGCCTTCAACACCTGACCCACCAGGAAGCCGCGGAGGCGTTCGCGGCCCGCTCGGATCTGAGCCACCACGTCGGGATGGGCCGCGAGCACCTGGCGCACCAGCGGGGCGATCGCCGCCGCATCGGAAACCTGCTCCAGCCCCCGCTGGGCCACGATGGCCTCGGCCGGGCCCTCTCCGGCGAGGAGGGCCGGAAAGACCACCTCCCGGGCGGCACCCAGCGGCAGCCGCCCCTGGTCCACCAGCCGAATCAGTCCGGCCAGGGCTTCCGGGGCCACACCGAGCTGCGTGATGGCAAGGCCCCGCTCGTTCAGGACGCGGCTCACCTCGCCCAGCATCCAGTTCGCCGAGGCTCTGGCCTGGCCGCTCGCCTGAACCAGAGCCTCGAAGAAGTCGGCGAAGCTGGGGCTCTGCATCAGGGTGAGGGCCTCGTCCTCCGTAAGCCCGTGGGCTTCCTGGAAGCGATGGATCCGCGCCTCGGGAAGCTCGGGCAGCCCCGCCTGAACCGCGGCCACTTCAGCCGGATCCACCCGCAGGGGGGGCAGATCGGGCTCGGGGAAGAATCGGTAGTCCATGGCTGCTTCCTTCGTCCGCTGGCTGCGGGTCGTCCCCGTCGCCGCGTCCCAGCCGCGGGTTTCCTGACTCACCCGCTCGCCCCGATCCAGAAGGGTAGATTGGCGCCCGATTTCGAAGGCCAGGGCCTGCTTGACGAACCGGAAGGAATTGAGGTTCTTGACCTCCACCCGGGTTCCGAAGCCCGCGCTGCCCGCCGGACGCACCGAGACATTGGCATCGCAGCGGAAGCTCCCTTCCTCCAGGTTGCCGTCGCAGATGCCCAGAAAGACCACCAGCCGATGCAGAACCTTCAGATAATCCGAGGCTTCCTGGGGGCTGCGCAGGTCCGGTGCGCCCACAATTTCCAGCAGCGGCACACCGGCCCGGTTGAGATCCACCCAGCGTTCCCCCTCCCCCTGGAGACTCTTGCCGGCATCCTCTTCAAGGTGGGCGCGCTCCAGGTGAGCGCGGAAGATCCCCGTTGCCCCCCGCACCGCGGCATCTCCCGGGAGGTCCAGTGCCCCGCCGTGGACCACCGCCACGGGCCCCTGGGTGATCTGATAGCCCTTGGGGAGATCCGGATAGACATACTGCTTCCGGTAGAACGTGCTGACAGGCTGGATCTCCGCACCCACGGCCAGGCCGAAGGCCAGGGCCTGGCGCACGGCCTCCCCATTGAGCACGGGCAGGGCCCCGGGTAGGCCCAGGCAGACCGGACAGGTGAGGCTGTTGGGTGGCGCCCCGTAGGCGTTCCGGCACCCGCAGAACAACTTGGTCCGCGTCCGGAGCTGGACATGAACTTCGAGACCAATGACGGCTTCCCATCCCGGCTGCATGGCGTCCCTCTCCCTACTTTCCCAGACAGAATCCATTGAAAACCTGGTCGAGGGCGCTCTCGGCCCGATCCTCCCCCGTCAGACGCCCCAAAAGCCCCCAGGCACCCTGGAGGAGGGAGGCTGGCAGTTCGGGCGGCGCGTTGGGTTCCAGTGCCGCGAGCAGATCCACCTGCTGGACCAGCTCCTCCAGAAGCGCCAACTGGCGGCCCGTCGCCAGTGCGCCGAGACAGGCATCCGGCGCGAAGCCCCCCAGAACCCGTTCTCGAAGCGCCGTCTCCAGGGCATCCAGATCCCCCGTCCTGGCCGAAACCACCACCGCACGGTCTGGATCGGCTCCCGGCAGATCCCCCATGGTCCGGATCCGGAGCACCTTGCCCGCATAGGGCGCGAGAACCGGAGCCACATCGGGAGGCTCGCCGCCCGGCGGGATCAGATGCAGTACTAGGTCCGCGGCCTCCAGAAGGGGCCCGATCCGCGCCACCCCCAGGCGCTCGACCGGATCCTCCGTCTTCCGCAGACCCGCGGTGTCGTAGAGGCGCAGGGGCAGGCCCCGCCACTCGCAACGCATCTCCAGCACATCCCGGGTCGTGCCCGGGAACTCCGTCACAATGGCCCGGTCCTCGCCGGCGAGGACATTGAAGAGCGTGCTCTTGCCCGCGTTGGGCTGGCCCACCAGGGTCAGGCGGAGGCCATCCCGCAGGTGCCGGGCGGCCTGGGCCCGTCGGCGTTCCACGTGGAACAAGGTCTGCAGGGGCTCCAGGGCAACCCGCATCCCGTGTAAATTCAACTGGATGCCTTCATCCTCCCCATAGTCCACCGCGGCCTCGGCCCGGGCCATCCAGGGCGCCAGGGTGGCCCGGGTGGCCACCATCCAGGCGGGAAGCGCTCCGGCCCGGGCCTGGGCGAGTCGCACCTGGGTATCGGTCTCCGCAGACACCAGGTCCCGCAAGGCTTCCACCTCCAACAGGCCTTGCTTGCCACTCAGGAGGGCCCGGCGTGTGAACTCGCCGGGTTCCGCCAGGCGGAACCCCTGGCGAACCAGGTGTTCGAGAAAGCGTTGAACCAGCAGGGGATTGCCGTGGAGCTGGAATTCCACCACGTCCTCACCTGTGTAGCTCGCGGGAGCGGGGAAGAAGACCACCAGCGCCCGTTCCCGAAAACCGTCCCAGGCCAAGGTCCGGAGGGCGGCCCGGCGGGGCTCGGGAAGGGCCACGAAGGGGTGCAGGAGCGCGGGGAGATCCGCTCCAGAGGCCCGCACGATGGCCACCGCCGAGGGCAGCAGCGGCGTCGCGGGGGCGCAGATGGGATCGGGAACAGGGGCCACGCCGGCAGTGTACCGGCTATGCGCGGAACACCCTCACGGGCTTGAAGGTGCCGGTGCCTTCACTCTCGGTGCCCAAGCCCTCCTCACGGCTGACCACCAGGTGCACCCAGCGGCGCTCCCGGGGGCTGAGCGCGCCCAGGGTGTGGCTGCCCAGCTCGCGGGCCCGCTCCGCCGCCAGACGGCCCATGGCCATGACTTCCTGCATGCGGAACAGGCGGGCGCCCTTCACATCCAGGTAGGCCAGTTTGGTGTCCTCGCGTTCGCCTTGGGTCTCGTGGACGAGGAATTGCAGCGCGTCCAGGGCCTGGCCCCGGCTGGCGGCCAGCCAATCCGCATCAGGCCCGGAGACCAGCAGGCGATTCGGGAAGGCCTCTTCATCCCCGGAGGGCTGGAACCGGGCCTCCACCTTGAGGCCGAGCAGGCCCATCCAGCGGGAGACGAGTTCGGGAACGGTTTCCAGGCTGGCGTGCTGCTTCCGCATGGGGTCTCCTCACACCTTGATGGGCTGGGGCACGTAGTTCCGCTTGACCCACCAGGTCTGCACGATGCCGATGAGGTTCGAGGCGAAGTAGTAGATGATCACGCCGGACGGCAGCTTGGCGAACATCACCATCATCATCACGGGCATGAGGATCATCATCATCTTGCGCTGGGCCGGATCTCCAGTGATGGGCGTCAGGGCCTGCTGCGCGAACATGGAGACCCCCATCAGCACCGGGTAGATGTAGTAGGGATCGTGCACGGACAGATCGTGGATCCAGCCGAAGAAGGGGGCGTGCCGCAGTTCGAAGACGGAATGGAGCATGGACCAGAACGCCAGGAAGACCGGCATCTGAAGCAGCATGGGCAGGCACCCGCCCATGGGGTTGTGGCCGTTCTTCTTGTAGAGCTCCATGAGCTCTTTCTGCATTTCGGCCTTCTTGGTCATGTCGCTGCCGAACTTCTCGTACTTCGCCTGCAGCGCCTTCTGATGCGGCTCGAAGTCCTTCATGCGCATCATGTTGATGATCTGCTTGCTGTTCAATTGCCAGGTGGCCAGGCGCAGGAACAGGGTGAGGATCACGATGGACCACCCCCAGTTGCCCACCACGACCTGGATCTTCTGGAGGAACCAGAAGAACAGTTGGGCCACGGCCCCAAAAAAGCCGTAGTCAATGACCCGGGTGAAGGCATGGCCGAAGGCGAGCAGGGGGGAAGCCTGTTTCGGCCCCAAGTAGAGGGCCGCGGACACCTGGCCCCCCTCGGGCGCCAGGGTGTAGCCCGAGGCATCCCGCCCAGCGACGCGCGGCAGTTTCCAGAGCGCTGCAAAATACTGGTTCGTCTGGGTCTTGGGATCTTTATCCAGGCCCGCGTCCATGCCCAGGCGGGATTCCGGTGGCGGCAGCACTTTGCGTTTGGCCCCAAGGAAGCTGAAGAACGGATCCTTGAGCATCTGGAGCCAGGTCACGGCCTCGACCTTCGATTCCGTCAAGGTAAAGACTCGGCCGGGATACTCGGGATACTCGTCGGGCTTCAGGGAGGCGGGCAGCGGGATCAGGCGCAGATCCTGGCCGTTCGCGAGGGTGCCCTTCAGGCTCAGGTTGTAGCCATGGAGCGGCACCTGGTAGACCAGCCGGTCGCCCTGGGCATTCTCGAAAATCACCTGGGTGCCCTCCGGCCCCGCCTGCTCGTGAACGCCCTGGAAGGCCGCGCCCTCAAGGGCGCCGAGGCCTGGAAAGGTCTCAGGGAAGAAGCGGGTGCCATCATGGCGCCAGACCGCCTGCCGGATTGCGCCCGTGGCCACTTGCCAGGTAATCCGAAGGTCGGACGTCTGCAGGGTGTAGATCGCTGAAGAATCCACGCCCGTCACCGGGACGGGGGCTGGAACAGAGGGGGTGGCCACAGGGGTCGCGGGCACGGGTGCCGGCGCGGGCCCAGTCACCACCGGCGCCGGGCTGGGTGGCTTGACGGGAGGGGCGTACCTCGAGGTGAGCCACATCTGCAGCCCGAGCAGCCCAACGGTGCCCAGAATGAACAGAAAGACATTGCGATTCTTCATGGGGCGCCCTTGGTGACCAGACATCCAAGGGCCGAAGCCAGCATGTCCCGGATGTCGTGATAAGAGATCTGTTCCAGGCTGGGCCCCCTGCGGGAGGGACGGACCCAGACCACCCATGAATCAAGCCGGTGCTCGCCAGGGAGCGCCAGGAACGCCATGCGCGCACGACGCCGGAAGCGGTTGCGGATCACCGCCGGGCCGGCTTTCCGGGGAGCGGTGACCAGCAACAGGGATTGTTCAGCCCCAGGGTGTCGCCAGGCACGGATATCCAGGGAAGATCCCGCCCCGAGAAGGGGGCGCGGAAGCGCCGCTGGAACCGCGTGGTCCACGTGGCGGACCGTCCGGAATCGCCCCTTGAAGATCACAGAAGAACCCGGAACCGGGTTCAGAGGGCGAGGACGTGGCGGCCCTTGGCCCGGCGGCGCTTGAGCACCAGCCGGCCGTTCTTGGTCTTCATGCGGCTGAGGAAGCCATGGGTCTTGGCGCGGCGACGGTTATTCGGCTGGAAGGTTCGCTTCATGGTTCCACCTTGGAGCCCCCTCGCGGGAGGAGGACGAACCTTCGATGGTATCCGTCCAGGCCCCCAACCTCAAGGTTGTTTCTCGCCCCCCGGCACCCCGGCAAGATGCTAGATTGGGATCCCCTCTCAGGCCTCCTGGAGTCAGGACGCAGCGTGCGTCCTGCACGCGGCGCGCCTCGCGCCTGTCCGCTCCAGCCTGTCACCCCCGGTGAACCATGCCCACAGCTGATCCCGACACCCTCTGGGAAACCCTTCGACAGGGACTGTCCAAGCAGCTTCCGGAGGCCAGTTTCGAGGAGTGGATCGCCCCCTGCCGGCCCCTCCGCCTGGAGGACGGGGTGTTGTGGATCCAGGTACCCAGCCCCGCCGCGAAGCTCTGGATTGAGCAGCAACTCCCCGAGGAGTTCAATGACGCCCTGGACCAGGGGGGGCTTAAGCACCTGCAGTTGATGTTCCAGGCCGGCGGGGAGCTTGGCTTGCTTTCACCTCAGGCCTCGCACCCGGCCCCAAGCCGGGCTACCCAGAACACTGCGGGCCCCCTAGGTGAACCTTCTATCTCCTTCCCGCACCTGTTCCATCGCTATACGCTTGACCGCTTTGTTGTGGGCCCCGGCAGCCAGTTGGCCTTCGCGGCCGCCCGGGCCGTGGTGGACACCTACGGCCGGGCTGCTACACCCCTCAACATGAATCCTTTGTTCATCTACGGAGGCGCGGGACTGGGCAAGACCCATCTCATGGTGGGCATCGGCAAGGATCTCCTCGCCCTCCAGCCCAACCTTCGGGTGGCCTATCTCAAGGTGGATCACTTCTTCAATGAATTGACCGCCGCCATCAAGGCCAAGAACACTGAGCCCATGCGGAAAAAATACCAGCAGAACGATGTGCTGCTGCTGGATGACGTCCAGACCCTGGGCAAGATGGAGCGCACGCAAGAGGAGATCTTCTACATCCTCGAGTACCTCCTGCAGCATGGAAAACAGATCATCATCACCTCCGACAAGCCCCCGCAGCGGCTCGAGGGTTGCCACGAGCGGCTGATCACCCGATTCAAGTGGGGCCTTACCGCGGACATCCAGCCCCCGGATTTCGAAACCCGCATCGCCATCTTGAAAAAGAAGCTGGAAGATGGGGATTTCAAAGGGTTGCCCCTGGTTCCGGAAGACGTGCTGACTTTCATCGCCCACAAAGCCAAGGGCAGTGTGCGGGATCTGGAAGGCCTCCTCACCCGGGTCATCTTCCAGGCCAGCCTCAAGGGTGAAGCCCCGACCCTGGAAGTCGCCCACGCTGCGTTCCAGGGTCAGAGCGGGGAAGAACCCACGGGTTCTGTTCCGCCTGAACGCATCTACCGCATGACCGCGGAGACATTCAATGTGCCCTTTGGTGACCTCATGAAAAAGCGCTCGCGCCAGCAAGCCATCATGGTCCCGAGGCAGGTGGCGATGTATCTGGCGCGGGAAATCGCCTCCATCCCTTTCACGGACATTGGCCGTTCCTTCAACATGCATCACTCGACGGTGATGAATGCCATTGATTCCGTGAAGCTGCGCATGCGGCGGGACCAGGAATTCCACCGGATGGTCCAGGCCCTCTTGAATAGCATCCATTGATTTGGGTTGTGTTGCTATGAAGTCCACAGATCTGCACAGGCAGAAATCCACAGGGGCCCTTCCCGAGGCCTCCTGTTCGTTCGAAGCTCAGGGGATCCACGCCTGTTCTCATCTTCTCCACAAGCTCCCAAGGCACCCGAAACTCCGGTAGGATGGTGCTTTGACGCTCGTTTCCGCAGGCAGCACCCGTCCTCATCAGCATCAAGAAGGGTGATTCATGAGTCATCAATTACAGGTTTCCAAGGATCGTCTGGATCGTACCCTGGGCATCCTGCGGCATGCCTTGGATCGCCGGGTCACCCTGCCGATCCTGCAGCACGTCCTGTTGGATGTCCGGGCGAAGGAAGTCGTCCTCAAGGCCACGGACATGGAGTTGGCCTTTGAAGCGAGCCTGCCTGGCGAAGGGCAGGGGCAATGGACCATGGCCATTCCGGGCAAGAAGTTTATTGAAACGGTACGCGTCTTCCCGGAGGGGGTTCTGACGCTCGAATGCCCCGACGCGACGGGTCGTCTGTGGCTTCGGGCCAAGGGCATGAATTCCGAGCACAACATTCAGCCCGGCGAGGGCTTTCCCGAACTGCCCACTCCCGCCAAAGAACTGCCGGTGGTGAAGATTCCAGTGCTGCGCTTCAAGCGTGCCATTCAGCTCGGTTCCATCGCGGTGAGCAAGGATGCAACAAAGCCGACCCTGTCCGCGGTGCTGCTCCATTTGTCCAAGCATCACGTCCGGGTGGTTTCCACCGACGGGTTCCGGTTGGCGGTGGCCGAGGTTCCCTGTGACACCGGCTTGAACGACGAGGTCCGCCTCATCGTGCCCAAGCGGGCGCTGGATCTCATTCCCACCCTGCTGGGGGACGAGGGCGAGGTGTCCATCTGCTGGGACGGCACCACCCTCTTCCTGGATCAGCCCGGCCTCAAATTCAGCACCCGCCTGGTGACCGGGAACTACCCCGCCTACGAGAAGGTGCTGCCCGCGGAGCTCCCCAAGCGCGTCATCCTCGATCGGGAAGACTTCCTTAAGACACTGCGCTTCGTCGGGTTGAAGAAGGATGACTACAACAAGAATGTCCGGCTTTTCTTTGAATTCCCGAACCTCCGGACCGTCTTCCAGCACCCGGATGAAGGCGTCAACCAGGCCACTCTGCCGTTTTCGGGGGAGGAGCAGTCCTTCGAACTCGCCTTCAACATTGACTACCTGATCGAACTGCTGGAACGCCTTCCGGGCGAGGAAGTTGTTTATCAATTCAAGGATGAGGTCGGGCAGGGGGTTTTCATGTCCCCGAGCCTGGAGGACTTCAGCTTCCGCTACGTGCTGATGCCCGTCCGTTTCGCCTCCCCCGCCAACGCCTAGCGGCCAGCCGCGGTCCCCATTTCCCAACCAAGTGAGTCTTGATGTCCGAAGAAGTCCTTAGCGCACGCGTCCACACCCCCCTGGAAACCGACAGCTATACCGCCGACAACATCACGGTTCTGCGCGACCTCGAGGCCGTGCGGAAGCGCCCCGGCATGTACATCGGTGACACCGATGACGGCAGCGGCCTCCACCACATGGTCTACGAGGTGGTGGATAACAGTGTGGATGAGGCCCTGGCGGGCTTCTGCTCCCGCGTGGATGTGATCCTGCATGGGGATGGCAGCTGCAGCGTGGAAGACAATGGCCGCGGCATCCCGGTGGATATCCACAAAGAGGAAGGGCGCAGCGCCGCCGAAGTGATCATGACGGTGCTCCACGCCGGCGGGAAGTTCGACAACACCAGCACAGACGGCAAGAACGCCTACAAGGTGTCGGGTGGCCTCCATGGCGTCGGCGTGTCCTGTGTGAACGCGCTGTCCAGCAAGCTCTGGCTCACGGTCTGGAAGGACGGCCAGGAGCACGCCATGACCTTCAGCCGGGGCAAGGCGGATGCGCCCCTGGCGATGGTGGGCCCCACGGCGCGCCGGGGGACCCGGGTGCGCTTCCTGCCCGATACAGAGATCTTCAACAATGTCCTGGATTTCAGCTTCGAGACCCTGAGCCAGCGGTTGCGCGAACTCAGCTACCTCAATCAGGGCGTTCACATCCGCATCACAGATGAGCGCACGGGCGACACCCACGACTTCATGAACGCCGGCGGCATCAGCGCCTTCGTGGAACACCTCAACCGCAACAAAGTCGTCCTTCATAAGCCGCCTATCCTCATCAAGGACGAGAAGCAGGACACCACCGTGGAGGTGGCCCTCCAGTGGAATGACTCCTACCAGGAAACCCTCTACTGTTTCACCAACAACATCCGGAACCGCGATGGCGGTGCGCATCTGGAGGGCTTCCGGGCCGCCATGACCCGCGTCATCAATACCTATGCCGAGAAGAACAACCTGCTCAAGAGCGCCAAGGTCAGCCTCTCGGGAGAGGATGTCCGCGAGGGCCTCACGGCGGTCATCAGCGCCAAGGTGCCCGATCCCAAGTTCTCCAGCCAGACCAAAGATCGCCTTGTGTCCAGCGAAGTGAAGGGCATCGTTCAGACCATCGTCTACGACAAGCTCTCCAGCTTCTTCGAGGAGAACCCACGGGAGGCCAAGGCCATCCTGGAGAAGGCCATCGAAGCCGCCCGAGCCCGCGAGGCGGCCCGCAAGGCCCGCGAGTTGACCCGCCGCAAGGGCGCCCTGGATGGCGGCGGCTTGCCGGGCAAGCTGGCGGACTGCCAGGAAAAGGATCCGGCCCTCAGTGAGATCTTCCTGGTGGAGGGCGACTCCGCCGGCGGCTCCGCCAAACAGGGCCGGCACCGTGCCACCCAGGCCATCCTGCCCCTGAAGGGCAAGGTGCTGAACGTCGAGAAGGCCCGTTTCGACCGGATTCTTGGCGCCACCGAACTGCGCATCCTCATCCAGGCCCTGGGCACAGGCATCGGCCCAGAGGAGTTCAAGGTCGAGAACCTCCGCTACCACAAGATCGTGCTGATGACCGATGCGGACGTGGACGGAGCGCACATCCGCACCCTGCTGCTCACCTTTTTCTACCGCCAGATGCCCGAACTGGTGGAACGGGGCCATCTCTACATCGCCCAGCCCCCGCTCTACAAAGTGAAGAAGGGCAAGATGGAGAAATACCTGAAGGACGAGCGGTCCCTGGAGGAGTTCCTGTTCCACAAGGCCCTGGATGGCTGGAGCCTCACCCTCCCAGATGGCAGTGAGCACAAGGGGGCCACCCTGGTGCGGGAGCTCAAGAAGTGGGGTGAGGTCCAGCAGCTCTACGCCAAGTTGGACCGGCGTGGGTATGCCCGGCCCCTGGTGGACGCCCTCCTGACTGAGGGTTTCCTGGATTCCGACCGCTTTGCCACCGCTGAAGCCTTGAAGGCCCTGGGCGATGCCATCGAGCGCCAGCAATTGGGCCGTTGTGAGGTGGATAGCACCGAGGCCGTGGAGGTCGAGGGGGAGACGCTCCCCGCCACCCATCGCCTGAAGCTGGTCCGCCTCCACATGAACCGCCCCATCACCCTCTGGTTGGAAGACCAGGTGGCCCACTGGGGCGAATTCCGCCGCCTGGCGGCCCTCCAGCAGGAATTGGCCCCCTTCAAGGGCGGGGAGCTGAGGCTCCGCCGCCTCAAGGAGGGCAAGGCGGATGCGGCTCCTGAGGCCGAGGGTGGCGAGGAGGCTGTGGAAGCCCCGAAGCTGGGCAAGGAGCAGGTCTTCCCGGATCCCGAGGCCATGCTGGCCATGGTGCTCGAGGAAGGAAAGCGGGGTCTCTCGATCCAGCGCTACAAGGGGTTGGGCGAGATGAATCCCGAGCAGCTCTGGGAGACCACCATGGATCCCGAGCGTCGCACCCTCCTGCAGGTTCGGGTGGATGATGCGGTCGCGGCCGACGAGATCTTCACCATTCTCATGGGTGATGCGGTGGAACCCCGCCGGCGCTTCATCGAGACCAACGCCCTCCTTGCTGAGAACATTGATATCTAACTGTCTTGTCTACAAGATGTCGAATCGCGTTCCACGTGGAACACCGGAAGTGACATGAGTCGAATCGAGCCCCTGGAAATTGAAAAAGAAATGCGGAAGTCCTACCTGGACTACGCCATGTCCGTCATCGTGGGCCGGGCCCTGCCCGATGTGCGGGATGGTCTGAAGCCGGTGCACCGGCGCATCCTCCACGCCATGAAGGAGTCCGGGAACGAGTGGAACCGGGCCTACAAGAAGTCCGCCCGCACCGTGGGCGATGTGATGGGTAAGTACCATCCCCATGGTGACTCAGCCATCTACGACACCATGGTGCGCATGGCCCAACCCTTCTCCATGCGGCATGTGCTGGTGGATGGCCAGGGCAACTTCGGCTCCATTGATGGCGATTCCGCGGCGGCCATGCGCTACACCGAGGCCCGCCTTTCCCGGCTGTCCAACGAGCTCATGGGGGATATTGACCAGGAGACCGTGGATTTCGGGCCCAACTACGATGGCAGCATGGATGAGCCCCTGGTCCTGCCGGCCCGGTTCCCCAACCTCCTGGTGAACGGAGCCCAGGGCATCGCGGTGGGCATGGCGACCAGCATCCCCCCCCACAACCTGCGGGAGTGCTGCGCGGCGCTGGTGACCCTCATTGACCACCCCGAGACGGGCCTGGAGGGCCTCATGGCCCACATCCAGGGCCCTGACTTCCCCGGGGGGGGGCTCATGATGGGCACCGAAGGGGTATTGGATGCCTATCGCACGGGCCGGGGCCGCTGCGTGGTGCGGGCCAGGGGCCATGTGGAACAGATCAAGCGGGCAGGGGACCGGGAGCAGCTGGTCTTTACGGAACTGCCCTACCAGGTGAACAAGGCCACCCTCATCGAGAAGATCGCCGAACTGGTGCGCGACAAGAAGCTGGATGGCATCAGCGACCTGCGGGACGAGTCGGACCGGGAGGGCATCCGTCTCGTGGTGGAGCTCAAGAAGAACGAACCCAGCGACATCGTCTTGAACCAGCTCTACCAGCAGACCCAGCTCCAGAACAGCTTCCCCATCACCATGCTGGCCATCGTGAACGGCCAACCCCGCATCTGCACCCTGCGGGAGATCCTCCAGGAGTTCATCGGCTTCCGGCGCGAAGTGGTGACTCGGCGCACCCTCTTCCAGTTGAAGAAGGCCGAGGAACGACACCACATCCTGCTGGGCCTCAAGATCGCCCTGGACCACCTGGATGCGGTGATCAAGCTTATCCGCGCCGCCAAGACCCCCGAGGAGGCCAAGGCGGGCCTCATGGCCGGCGCCTTCGCCACCGCGGCGGCCCTCAAGAAGGATCCCACCCTCTGCCTTTCGGCGGTGCAGGCCCAGGCCATCCTGGACATGCGCCTCCAGCGCCTCACGGGGCTCGAGCGGGAGAAGATCCTGGCCGAGCTGGCCGAGATCGAAGCCCTCATCCAGCGCCTGCGGGCCATCCTGGATGATGAGCAGCGGTTGCTGAAGGTCATCAAGGACGAGTTGGTGCAGCTCTCCGAGGCCTTCGGGGATGCGCGCCGCACGGAGATTGTGGGGTTCACGGGCGAAATCCGCATGGAAGACGTGGTGCCGGATGATCCCATGGTCGTCACCATGTCCAAGGCCGGCTACATCAAGCGGACCGACCTGACCGCCTACCGCCGCCAGCGCCGCGGGGGCAAGGGCAAGGTGGGCATGAAGACCAAAGACGAAGATTTCGTCGAGCAGCTCTTCATGACCAAGGCCCACGACACCCTCATGGCCTTCACCGACAAGGGCATCGTGTACGCCCTGAAGGTCTATGACCTGCCCGAGGCCGCCGCCTCCACCCGGGGCAAGCACATCCGCAACCTGATCTCCCTCAAGGACGGGGAGAGTGTGGTCACCCTCATGGCCCTCCGGGAGTTCCCCGAAGGCGAAAACCTGGTGTTCGCCACCGCGGACGGCACCATCAAGAAGTCCAGCCTCGCCGCCTACGCCAACATCCGTGCGAACGGCCTCATCGCCCTCAACATCGAGGACGGCAATGCCCTCGTAGCGGTGCGCCGCTCCACGGGCACCCAGCAGATCGTCCTGGCCACGGCCCAGGGCAAGGCCATCCGCTTCCCCGAGGAGGATGTCCGCGCCACGGGCCGCGCCACCACCGGCGTGCGCGGGATGAAGCTGGCCAAGGGCGACCACATCGTGGATATGGAAGTGGCGGACTCCCTGCCGGACCTGCCGGAAGGCGTGGAACCCGATGAGAGCACCGAGGACCACGGCATGCTGCTGACGGTCTGCGAGAAGGGCTACGGCAAGCGCAGCCTGCTCCAGGACTACCGGCTCCAGGGCCGGGGCGGAACCGGTGTCATCAACATCCGGGCGGGCGTCCGCAACGGTCAGGTGGTGGGCTTCAAGCTCGTCAAGCCCGGCGAGGGCTGCCTCCTCATCAGCCAGGAGGGCATGGTCATCCGCTTCTTGATTGACGAGGTCCGCAAGACCGGCCGCAATGCCCAGGGCGTCAGCCTCCTCAAGCTGGCCAGTGGCGACGACCGTGTCGTGGGGCTGGCCAAGATTGACGGTTCAGCCATGGCCCTGGACGAAGAGGATGACCTGGTCGAGCCCGAAGTGGGCCATCCCGGGCCCGACGAGACGGGGCAGCAACCGAAGCTCGATCTGTAGGCCTCACCCCGTCGTTAGAGGTAGGGCCCCCAGTCACCGCTGAGCACCTCGGTGGCTCCCCGCTCTAGTCGGGGCAGGCGTTCCACATGGAACACATAGGCCCAGGCGTGGTAGTGGTGGCCGAGCTCCAGGACCACGGGCAGGAGGGCGCGGCTGAAGCGGCCCTCTTCCACCCCCTGGAGGGGGTCCAGGTCGGCCAGGGCGGCCTCCAGGTCCGCGGGATCCCCGTAGCCCACGAAGTCGCCGACCACCCATCCAGGACCCGGAGGTGGCGCGGGGGGCTCGGGCCCAGGTACCAGGGCGGGGTGACCCTCGGGCAGGTGGAAAAGCCGCCCCGGCATCCAGGCCCGGGTCGAGCCCTCGGGCTGGGTGCGCTGGAGCCAGGCGTGCTGGGAACCGCCCGCACGCAGCGGCCCGTACACGAACAGCCCATCCGCCTCGACCATGGGGCCTCCTGCCTGAAGAACATACCGCCAAAACGCAGGGCGCTTTGGCGGCAGGCGGCACGAAAGGGGCTCGGGAGGGTTATTCCGGGATGGGGAACTGATCCGTCAAGTGGAAGACCTCCTGCTTGATCCGGGCGAAGGTGCTTTCGTCAGCCCGATGACGCAGGGTGACATCCATGAACCGGGCGATCTGGTCCATTTCCTCCTCTTTCATGCCCCGGGTGGTGAGGGCGGGGCTGCCCAGGCGGATGCCAGAGGGCTTGAGGGGCGGGTTGGGGTCGAAGGGGATGCCATTCTTGTTGATGGTCATGCCGGCGCGGTAGAGGCAATCCTCCGCCTCGTGGCCCTGGAGGCCGTGGTCGCGCAGGTCCACCAGGAACATGTGGTTGTCCGTGCCACCGCTGACGATGCGCCAACCGCGTTCCTGGAGACCCTTGGCCAGGGCGTGGGCGTTGCGGATGACCTGGCCGCTGTAGGCTTTGAATTCCGGCTGCATGGCCTCGTGGAGGGCCACGGCTTTGGCCGCGATGACGTGCATGAGGGGGCCGCCCTGGACGCCGGGGAACACGGAGCGGTCGAGATCCTTGGCGTACGGGGCCTTGCATAGAATCATGCCGCCCCGGGGCCCCCGCAGGGTCTTGTGGGTGGTGGTGGTGACGTAGTCCGCGTGGGGCACGGGACTGGGGTGGTGCCCCGTGGCCACGAGCCCGGCGATATGGGCCATGTCCACCATCATCAAGGCGTCCACCTCGTCGCAGATCTCGCGGAAGAGGGGGAAGTTCCAGGTGCGGGAGTAGGCGGAGGCACCCACGACGATCATGTGGGGCTTGTGTTCCCGGGCCAGGGCGCGGACCTCGTCCATGTCCACCCGCTCGTCCTCCTTGCGCACGTGGTAGGGGATGAACTTGTAGAGGATGCCGGAGCTGTTCAGGGGGTGGCCGTGGGTGAGGTGCCCGCCGTGGGCCAGGTCCAGGCCCATGACGGTGTCGCCCGGCTTCAGGGCCGCCAGGTAGACGGCCATGTTGGCCTGGGCGCCGCTATGGGGCTGCACGTTGGCGTGTTCCGCGCCGAACAGGGCCTTGGCGCGGTCGCGGGCCAGGTTCTCCACCGTGTCCACGTGGCTGCAGCCACCGTAGTAGCGCTTGCCGGGGTAGCCCTCGGCGTACTTGTTCGTGAAGTGGGAGCCCATGGTCTGCATGACGGCGCGGGAGGCGTAATTCTCCGACGCGATGAGTTCCAGGTGGTGGCGCTGGCGCTGGACCTCCAGTTCCAGGGCCTGGAACACGGCAGGATCGGACGTTCGGATCACTTCGTACATGGCAAGGACTCCGGAATGTTGTCCCTATCCTAGCCGCGGCCTGCATCCGCCAAGGGGCTCGATTCGTGAGCGGGGTCACAGCTCCGCGACCGTGCGAAACTGGAGGGCCGGAGCATCCATGACCTTCCTGCCCCCCCACGACGGCCCCGAGCTGGAGCGGTTCGAGCATCCGCTGGCCAGCCGTTACGCCAGCAAGGCCATGGTGCGCCTGCTCTCGCCCCTCTACCGGCAGCGGGTGTGGCGGCGGCTCTGGATCGCCTTGGCGGAGGCTGAATCCGAGCTGGGCTTGCCAGTGACGACGGCGCAGATCGCCGAGCTGCGCGCCACCCAGGACGCCGTGGATCTCGACGCCATCGCCCGGCACGAAGCCGCCCTGCGGCACGATGTCATGGCCGCCATCCACGCCTGGGGCGAGCAGGCGCCTGGCGCCCGCCCCATCCTCCACCTAGGCGCCACCAGCTGCTTCGTCACCGACAACGGCGATCTGCTCATCTGCCAGGAGGCTTTGGCTCTCCTGCGGCGGCGCCTGCAGGACGTCCTCGCCGCCTTGGCCGTCTTCGCGGACACCTGGAAGGATCAACCCACCCTGGGCTTCACCCACTTCCAGCCGGCCCAGCCCACCACCGTGGGGAAACGGGCCACCCTCTGGATCCAGGACCTGCTGCTGGACCTGGAGGATCTCGACCATCTCATCCGCACCACGCCCGTGCGGGGCGTGAAGGGCACCACCGGCACCCAGGCCAGCTTCCTCGAGCTGTTCGAGGGTGACGGCGCCAAGGTGGAGGTGCTCGAACGGCGCTTCTGCGAAAAGGTGGGCTTCCCGGCCATCCCCGTCAGCGGCCAGACGGCCACCCGCAAGCTGGAGGACCGCATCGGCCAGGTGCTCTGCGGGATCGCCGCCAGTGCCGGGAAGTTCGCCAGCGACCTGCGCCTGCTCCAGCACCTGAAGGAGGTGGAGGAGCCCTTCGAGTCCAAGCAGATCGGCTCCAGCGCCATGCCCTACAAGCGCAACCCCATGCGCTCGGAGCGCATCAACAGCCTCGCCCGGTTCGTGCTGGGCCTGATGCCCTCCACCTACCAGACCAGCGCCAACCAGTGGATGGAGCGCACCCTGGACGACAGCGCCCACCGGCGCCTGGCGATCAGCCAGGGCCTCCTGGCCGTGGACGCCATCCTCGTCCTCTACCGCAACGTGGCCTCGGGCCTCGTGGTGTATCCGAAGATGATCGAGGCGCGCCTGGCCCAGGAGCTGCCCTTCATGGCCGCGGAGGTGCTGCTCATGGAGGCCGTGAAGCGGGGCGGCGACCGCCAGGAGCTGCACGAACGCTTCCGTGGGGCCGCCCTGGAAGCCGGTCGCCGCATCAAGGCGGAAGGCCGCCCCAACGAACTGCTGAAGCTGCTGGCGGAGGATCCCGCCTGGGCCATGACCGAAGCCGAACTGGCCGCCCTCCTGGATGCCCGCCGCTTCACAGGCCGCGCCGGGGAGCAGGTGCGGGCCTTCCTGGCCGGCCCCGTGGCCGGAGCCCTGAAGGGCCATGTTCCGGCGGATGAAGCCGCTGTCCGTGTTTGAAACCTGAAAGGTTGTCCATGCTGAAGCTTGCGGTGATCGGCGCCCAGACCCTGCTGGGACGTGAACTGGTGGGGGCCCTGGAGACCCAGGAGGCCTCGGTGGTGCCGCTGTCCACCGGGCCCTTGACCCTGGAGGAAGAGGAGGGGGACCTGGTGATGTTCGCGCCGGACCCCGCCCTGCTGGAGGGCCTGGATGTCGTGCTCCTGGCCGATGCGCCGGGCCCGGGACAGCTGGACACCTATCATGGGCGGCTTTTGGATCTGAGGCCGGAGCCCGATCTGAAGCTGGAGCCCATGCCCCTCGCGGGTGGCTGGCCCCCGGGAGCCGGGGCGCTGCGGGTGCGGCCGGCCCTGGAGCAGGTGCTGACCCTGCTGCCCGCCCTGGTGGAGCACCTGGGTGAAGTGGCGGGCACCCATCTGCGCCCGGTCGCCTGGCTGGGCGACCGCGGCCTGGATGGTCTCATCGAGCAATCCGTGGCCGTGCTCCAGGGGGAGGATCCGGATACCACGCGGCTGGGCTACCGCCAGGCCTTCGAGGTGGTGCCCGTTCCCGCGCTGGCGGGGAAAGGGCGGCTCCTGGAAGTGCGCGTGCCCGTGTTCCACGGTGATCTGCTGATCCTCCACCTGCGGGCCGCCGAGGGCCAGCGTCTGGCCCGGAAGGAGCCGCCGGAAGGTGTGCGCTGGACCCAGGCGCCTCCCAGTTCCCGGGAGGTGGCGGTCAGTTCGGATCTCCTGGCCTACCTGGAAGCCAGTGGCGATGGCCAGAGCGCCACCCTCACGCTGGGCTTCGATCCCATCCTGTGGGGGGTGATGCGGCCAGCCCTCCGGGTGCTGGGCCTCCTGGGCGCCTGATGGCCAAGCGGTTCGAGGAGCCCCAGGCGCGCGGAGACTTCTTCAAGTCCCTGGGAACGCTGTTCGCAGGCTTCGTCGCCAGCCGCCTCGAGGATACGGTCACGGGCCTGGGTCCGAAGCTCCACCGTCCGCCCGGGGCCCTGGACGAGTTCGCCTTCCTCACGGCCTGCACCCGTTGCGACAAGTGCATCCGCGCCTGCCCGGAGAACGCCATCCGGAAGGCGGGCGCCAACCAGGGGCTGGCCCTCAACTCGCCGTACCTGGATCCCCGCAGCGTGCCCTGCTTTCTTTGCACCGCGCTGCCCTGCATCACGGCCTGCGAGGATGGCGCCCTGGTCTGGCCCCGGCGGGTCCAGGCGGATGGCGCGGTGCTTGAGGGGCCGAAAGCCGTGCGCATGGGCACAGCCACGGTGAAGCCCAACCGCTGTGTCACTTACGAACGAGACACCCGGGCGCCCCAGGCCTGCCGGGTCTGCGTGGACCGCTGCCCCTATCCCGAGGAGGCCATCCGCATCGCGGACCCCATCGAGGGCGAACCCATTGGCCACCCAGAGGTCATCGCGGAGGTTTGCACCGGGTGCGGGATCTGTGTCTTCGCCTGCCCGACGCCCGAGTCGGCCATTGTCGTGGTGCCCCGGCGGGATTGATCCCGGGCGCCAGGTGCATCTCCCGGTGATTTGATGGATCCTGGGGGGGATGACCGCCCCGGCCCGACGCCTTTGCCCCAGTTGCCAGACGACCTTGTCGCCCCTGGCGGCGGAATGCCCGGAATGTGGCCTGGGACTGGCCCCGCCCCGGCGCGAGCGCCCCATGCTGTTCCAGGCCTCGGCCCTGGCCCAGGCCCGCTTCGATCCACCACCCCGCGCACTCACCTCCCCCGCTCTGGGCCGGGTGGCGCCGGTGGCCATCGAGATTGCCCCGGAGGAACTCCAGCGGGCGCCCTCGGCGGAGGCGCCAGGCCCGGAGCTGCCGCAGACCCTGCCCGAGCCCCAGGAACCCGTGGCCAGTTTCTGGCCGCTGGTGAAGGTGGAATGCCTGGAGGCCCTCCTGCTCGCGGGCGTGCTGTCCTTGGCGCTGGTCCTTCCCGCCTGGGCGTTGGACGTGACACCGGTCCGGCTCTGGGGCGGGGCGTGGCCCTTCCTGCTCCCCTACCTGCTGGCCACGGCCTGGATCCTCTTCATGGCTCCGCTCGTCCTCACCGGGCAATCCCCCCTCATGGGCCGCTACGGGGTCACCCTGGCGGAGGAGTCACCCGAACGCCGGATGGCCTTTTCCCTCGTCCACCTGGTGTCCGTGACCCTGTTTCCGATGAGCTTTCTGTGCATGGTGCTCAGCCCGCGCCACCAGACCCTCGCCGAACTGCTCAGCGGCCAGGAACTGCTGGCGCGGCCCGTGGAGCGGTTGCGGTAGGAAGCCGGAACGGAATCGTCGCTATTCCAGCACGGGTTCCAGGTGGTAGGGGATGGAGATCACGACCGTTTTGGGTTTCAGGAAGAGCACGGCCTTGATGCGCCAGGCCGTCTGGTTGTGGAGGAGGTTCTCCCACCAGTGGCGGGTCACGAATTCAGGCAGGATCACGGTGACGGTGTACTCGGGCTCATTCATGCGCATGCGGTCAAGATCCTCGATGATGGGCTCGACGATCTTCCGGTAGGGGCTCCGGAGGATCCGCAACGGGATGCCTTCGCAGTAGGTCGGCCAATCGGCCTGGAGCTTCTGGAGCGAGGCGCTGTCGCGTCCGTGTTCGTCCGGGAAGTCCACGGTGAGGGCTTCGATCTGCCCGTGCTCGGCGATGGCTTTGGCGTAGTTCAATGCCTGCACCACGCCGGAATGGATGCCCGAGACCAGCACCACCACGCGGTTCTTGCGGGGCGCGATGAAATCGGCGCGACTGGCGGCCAGGATGGACTTCACGCGGATGTAGTGGCGGTGGATGTTGAGGAAGATCGCCACCATCAGCGGCACCAGGAGGATGACGATCCAGGCCCCGTGAACGAAGCGGGTCAGGGTGATGACCAGTGCCACGGTCAAGGCCGTGAGGGCCCCCACGCCGTTGATGACCGCCTTGGATCGCCAATGCGGGCCCTTGTGGCGGAACCAGTGCCGCACCATCCCGGTCTGGCTCAGCGTGAAGCCCATGAACACACCCACGGCATACAGCGGCAGCAGGTGGTCCTCCTTGGCCCCGAAGAGGAACACCAGGATGCCCGCCGCCACGGACAGGATCAGGATGCCGTTGGAGAACACCAGGCGGTCGCCCTGGCTGGTGAACTGCCGGGGAAGGAAGCCATCCCGGGCCTGGATGGCGGCCAGCCGGGGGAAGTCGGCATAGGCCGTGTTGGCTGCCAGGGCGAGGATGGCCATGGTGAAGCCGGTCAGGGTCAGATAGGCGAAGTGGCCAAAACCATGCCCCGCGCGACCGAGGATGATGTGGGCGAGCTGGGAAAGCAGGGTCTCCGGGGCATCGGGGCTGTAGGTCAGGCCGTAGTGGTTGGTCAGGTAGGTGATGCCCAGGAACATCGTGCCCAGGAGCGCCACCATCCAGGTCATGGTCTTGGAGGCATTGTGGGCGACGGGCTCCCGGAAGGCCTGGACGCCATTGCTGATGGCCTCCACGCCGGTCAGGGCGGTGCAGCCCGCACTGTAGGCCCGGGCGAAGAGCCAGACGGCCACCCATCGGCTGACGTCGGCAATCTGGGGGGCGACGAAATGGACGGCGGGGTGGGGGTGGATCAGCATGTCCCAGAAGCCCCGGGCCAGCAGGGACAGGACGCAGATCACGAAGCCGTAGGTGGGCACCGAAAAGACCAGGCCGCTTTCTTTGACGCCGCGGAGGTTCACGAGGGCCACGAACGCGATGATGCCTTCGGCCAGAAAGATCCGGTGGGGTTCCATGGCCGGGAAGGCCGAGGTGATGGCCGAGACACCCGCGGAGACAGACACGGCTACGGTCAGGATGTAGTCAATGAGCAGCGAGGCGCCCGCCGTCTGGGCGGCCAATTCTCCGAGGTTGTCCTTGGCCACCAGGTAGGCGCCCCCGCCGCCGGGGTAGGCGTGGATGGTCTGCCGGTAGCTGAAGGTGAGGATCGCCAGCAGGGCCACGATGCCCAGCGCCACATACCAGGACCAGCCCAGAACCCCCGCGCCGAACATGGCCACGGCCATGGTGAGGGGCGTCATGATCTCCTGGGTGCCGTAGGCCACCGAGGAGAGGGCATCCGAGCTGAATACGGCCAGGGCGATGGGATTGTTGATCCGGGTGTGCTGCGTCTCTTCGCTGGACAGGCGACGCCCGAGAAGGATCCGTCTAAGGTTCGGCATGCAGTTCCATCATCCGGCCCGGCCGGTTCCAGAAAGCTACTCTAGATCCGGCTCCAGATGGTAGGGAATGGAGATCACCACCGTCTTGGGCTTCGCGAGCAGGGTGCCCTTAATGCGCCAGGCGGTCTGGTTGTGGAGCAGATGCTCCCACCAGTGGGCTGTGACGAACTCCGGGATGATGACCGTGACGGTGTACTCCGGTTCCGCGCGCCGCATGCGGTCGAGATCCTCGATGATGGGTTCGACGATCTTCCGGTAGGGGCTGCGGAGCACGCGGAGGGGCACGCCCTCGCAGTAGTAGGGCCAGTCAGCCTGGAGCTTCTCCAGGGCGGCGCTGTCGCGGCCGTTCTCGTCGGGAAAGTCCACCGTCAGCGCCTCGATCTCCCCGTGTTCGGCGATGGCCTTGGCGTAGTTCAGCGCCTGCACGACGCCGGAGTGGATGCCGGAAACCAGCACCACCACGCGATTTCGGCGGGGCGTGAGGAAGTTGGTCCGGCTGGCGGCCAGGCGGGATTTCACGCGGATGTAGTGGCGGTGGATGTTGAAGAAGGTGAACACCAGGATCGGCACCAGCAGCACCACCACCCAGACGCCATGGGTGAACTTGGTGGCGATGATGACGCACATGACCAGGAAGGTGGTCATGGCCCCAATGCCGTTCACCACGGCCTTCAGGCGCCAGCCCTGGCCGCCCTCCTTCCTCCAGTGGAGAACCATGCCCGTCTGGCTGATGGTGAAGCCGATGAACACGCCCAGGGCGTAGAGGTCCAGGAGGTGGGTCTCGTGGGCATCGAACAGCACGATCAGGATCGCCGAGGCCACGCTGAGGATGATGATGCCGTTGGAGAAGACAAGGCGGTCGCCCTGGCTGGTGAACTGGCGGGGCAGGAAGCCATCCCGGGCGTGGAGCGCCGCCAGACGGGGAAAATCCGCATAGGAGGTGTTGGCCGCGAGCGAGAGGATGGCCGTGGTGAAGAACTGCTGGGCAAAGTAGACGGCCTTCCCCAGGCCGGAGGTGCCGTAGATCTTATGCCCCAGCATGGAGAGCAGTGATTCGGCCATCGCGTCGTTGTGGCCCAGGTGGTAGTGGTTCGAAAGGTAGGTGATGCCGAGGAACATGGTGCCCAGCAGGAGCACCATGGAGGTCATGGTCTTGGCGGCGTTGTCGGAGACCGGAGGTTTGAACGCCGTTACGCCGTTGCTGATGGCCTCCACCCCCGTCAAGGCGGTGCAGCCCGCGGCGTAGGCCCGGGCGAAGAGCCAGATGGCCGCCAGCTTGCCGAGGGTGTTGACGTGGAGCATCTGGACCCGTACCGGCTCGATGAGCGCGCCATCGGTGTGTGTGACGGCCCGCACCACCCCGATGCCCACCATGGTCAGGATCAGGCAGACGAACCCGTAGGTGGGGATCGCGAACACCGCACCGCTCTCCTTCACGCCCCGCAGGTTCATGAGGGCGATGAAGGCGACGATGAGCAGCGCCATGGCCACCCGGTGGGGTTCCAGGGCCGGGAAAGCGGAGGTGATGGCGGTGACGCCGGCGGAGACCGACACCGCCACGGTCAGAATGTAGTCAATGAGCAGGGAGGCCCCCGCCGTCTGCGCCGCGAGCTCGCCCAGGTTGTCCTTGGCGACCAGGTAGGCGCCACCGCCGGACGGGTAGGCGTGGATGGTCTGCTTGTAGCTCACCATCAGGATGAGCAGGAGGGCGCTGATGCCCAGGGCCGCCCACCAGGACCAGAAGATGGCACCCATGGCCATCGCGGCGGTGAGGCCGAGCGACGGGGTCACCCGGCTGATGGTGTTCATGATGGCTTCCGTGCCGTAGGCCACGGAGGAAAGCGCATCCGAGCTGAACACCGCCAGGGCGATGGGGTTGCTGATCTTCGTGGTGTGGCTCTCCTCGCTGCCGAGACGGCGGCCCAGGAGGATGCGTCGGAGCTTGGGCATGGAAATCCGTTCAGCGGGCCATCAGCCAGAGGCCCGCCAGCGTCGCGGCAAGGCCCAACAGGCGGGAGGGCTGGAGGTGTTCCCGGAAGAACAGGAACGCCAGGAGGGCGACCAGCAGGAAGTTCGCATTCATGATGCCGACCGCCACGGCCGTGCGCGCGCCGCGGGCGAAGCTTTCATTGACGAAAACCAGCGCGAGGGCGGTGAGGAGCCCCGCGCCAAGGCCCCAGCCCACCGCATCCGGCGAGGCAAGGTGGCGTCCCCGGGCCAGCCAGTAGGCCAGGGCGAGGGGCAGTTCGCCGATCACCACCCAGAGCAGCACGCCCGCGGAATCAAGCCCCCGCTGACCGGCCCCCTTCATGCCGAGGTTGGCCAGTCCCATGAATACGAATGCCGCGAGCGCCCATCCCAGCCAAGCCATGCTTCCTGCCCAAAGGGAACCATTATGGCCGCGCCATCCTGCACCAGATGGCACAAACACCCCGAAGGAGATTCCCCGGAATTGCCCCCCCCCGGACGAAGGGGTTGTATGGATGCGATAATATTTTTTATTTATTGAAATATTGTAATTTATTTTTAATCGAAATCCATTGTTGCTCTAACTGCGAGTGATTCACGTCACAGAGGGGAAGTTCCCTGCACCGTAGTCCCTACCACCCGTTGTTCCGGTGGATTCCATTCCGGGTCCGAAGACCCATTGCGGCGGCGTTTGTCCGCCAGGAGGCTCTCCCATGAACCGCACCCACCCCGCCCTCGCCACCCTCTTTGCCGCCGGCGCCTTTGTGGCCGCTGGCGCCGTTCCGGCCATGGCCGCCACCGCCACCTCCACCCGCACCAGCACCAACCTGGTCGAAGCCGGCTGCGGCGCCAAGGGTGCGAAGGGCGCGAAGGATGCCAAGTGCGGCAAGGGCGCCAAGACCAAGAAGGACGCGGCCAAGAAGGGCGCGAAGGACGCCTCCTGCGGCAAGGGTTCCTGCGGCAGCAGCAAGAAGAAGGGGTGATCCCGGTCTTTGATTTCCCCGGGGGCGCCTGGCGCCCCCGGGACTGTTTAACGAGGCTCCCATGGCATTCACCGGCGTTGGTCTGGGCCTGCGGCGGCCCCACATGGAGCAGGTGGCGGCGCTCGACGTCGCTCCCGTGCCCTTCTGGGAGATCGCGCCCGAGAACGTGGTGGGCCAAGGCGGGGCGCGGCATCGCCTGGTCATGGGCATTCTCGAACGGGACGATGTCCTCACGCACGGCCTTTCCATGTCCATGGGCGGCTTCGACGCCTGGGCGCCCGAGGTGCTGGAGCAGCTCGTGGCCTTCCTCAAGGCCACAGGCACGCCCTGGCATTCCGAGCATCTCTGCTGGAGCAGCTTCGGCGGGGCCCACACCCACGAACTGCTGCCCATGCCCTTCACCCGCGAGGCGGCGCGCCACGCCATCGCCCGCGTGAAGACCCTGCAGGCCAAATTGCCCGTGCCCTTCCTGCTGGAGAACATCAGCTATTACGCCGAACTGGGCGAGCCCGAGATGAGCGAGCGGGATTTCCTGCTGGAGGTGCTGGAGGGTGCCGACTGCGGCTGGCTGCTGGACATCAACAACGTCTATGTGAACAGTGTGAACCACGGCTTCGACCCGAAGGAGTGGCTCGCGGGGATGCCCCTGCACCGGGTGGCCCAGATGCACATTGCCGGCCATACCTGGCTGGAGGCCGAGGGCGTCCTTCTCGACACCCACGGCGCCCCCGTGGTGGATCCCGTCGTGGACCTGATGGCCTGGGTGCTGCCGCGCATCGGCCGGCCCGTTCCGGTGCTGCTGGAGCGGGATCATGAGATCCCGGATTTGGCCGTGCTTCTGGCGGAACGCGAACAGCTCCAGGCTGCCTACGAGGGTGCCCTGGCGGGGGTGGCCCATGCGTGAATCCCGCCTTGCCCACCTTCAGTCCGCGGTCCTGGACCTGGCCTTTGATGCAGATGCCGAAGCCTTCCGGGCTGATCCGGCCACCTGGGCCCAGGCCCGGAACCTCGTTTCCGCCGATGGACGGACGCTGGCCACCCGCCACGAACGCTGGCTGCTCTACCGCGACCTGATCCGCACGACCCTGGAAGATCCCCTCGCGGACACCTTCCCCATCACGCAGACGCTGCTGGAGGAAGCTTCGGCCTGGGCCGAATGCGTGGATGCCTTCCTGGCCAGCCGGACAATCTCCAGCCCCTACTACCGCGAGGTGGCCCCCGCGTTTGTGGCCTGGCTGGCGGCCAGCCACTGGGGCCTGGAGCGCTGGCCCTTCCTGCTCCAGCTGGCTCACTACGAGGCGGTGGAACTGGAGGTGTTGTGGGCTCCGGATGCGTCCCCGGCCATCGGCCTGTCCGCCGAGCCCGCCCTTGACCGTGTCGCCGTGCTGGATCCCGCCGCCCGGAACCTGGCCTACGGCTTTGCGGTCCAGCTGGCCACGGTGGAGGCACCCGAGCCACCTCCCGCTTGTGCTCGGCTGCTCTGCCATCGGGACCGGGAAGGCGCCTTCCACGTCCTGGAACTCACGCCCCCTGTCTCCGCCCTGCTGGCCCGCAGCCAGGAAGGCCAGGCCCTGGGGCCGGCCTTGGCGGAGCTGGGGGCAGATCCGGTCGAAGCCTTCGCCCTCCTGCGCGAATTCCGGGACCAGGGTGTGCTTCAGGGATTCCGAAGCGCCTGATCTCTGGTGGGCCGCGCGCGGAGGGCCTCCACGAGGTGCCGCTGGCCCGGAGCCAGATCCCAGAGCCACCGCTCGGCCCCCACCACGGCCAGACCCAGGCGCACGAGGGCCGTGCGGACATCCACGCCGGCCAGGGCGTCCCGGGCCTCCAGCGCACCGGTCTCCGCCCGCAGCTGCCGGGTCCAGGGATCCTCCCAATCCCCCAGCGCCAGCCGCCCCCCGCTGAACACCACGGCCCGGTCGTGAACCAACCACAGGTCTGCGCCGCTCGCCGCCAGGGTCTCTAGGAAGGCCGTCACCGTGCGGGCTGTCCAGGCCTCCAAGGCTTCCGCCAGGGGATCGGTCCGCTCGGGATCCGCCACCCAGGGCGAGGCGGGCGCGAAGGCCGCTTCGACCAGGGATTCCGCCAGCACGCCGAACTGGCCCATGAGGTTGGCCGCGAGGATGGTGCCGGGGCGATGAACCGCGATCCAGGCCGCCAGGGCCACCGGGCGGGGCTGGAGTGAGGGCAGAAGCCCCGCCAGGCGCAGGGCGGCCGTGGCGGGATCCCGCCGGCGTTTCGACCAGGGTTCCATCACCGCCCGGCGCACCGTGGCCTCCAGATCGGTCAGCGCCCCGGTGGCGTCCTCGAAGATCCAGGGCACCCAGCGGCGGTGGCGCAGGAGCGTCCGCAGCCGGCTCCAGGGCTCCGCATCCCAGCCCACCGTCGCGGCGGGCGCCTGGTCCCAGGGCACCTCCAGCCCCGAGCCGGCGCCCAGCACCAGCACGGGCCGCCCGGGGTCTGCCGCCTGCAGGCCCTCCCCCAGGAAGGCCCGGATCCTGGCCAGATGCGCCTCCCAGGCGGACCGATCCCGCGCCAGGAAGGCGTGCTGCTCGTGGCGCAGCAGGCGGGACAAGGGCTTGGACATGGCTCGATCCTACGGGAAACTGGAGGATCAGGAGGCCCGATGCCCCGTTTCTCGAAGCGTGCCGGCCGCGAGGTGCTGGATGGCCATCCCCGGCTGCCCGAGTGGATCACCAAGGAACGCGTGAAGCTCGGCGACCTTCACGCCATGAAGACGGATCTCCGCGCCTCGGACCTGCACACGGTCTGCGAGGAGGCCCGCTGCCCCAACCGCACCCACTGCTTCACCCAGGGCACGGCCACCTTCCTGCTCATGGGCGAGGTCTGCACCCGGGCCTGCGGCTTCTGCAGCATCCAGAGCGGCAAGCCCCGGTCCCTGAACCCCGCGGAGCCCCAGGACACCGCTGAGCGCGTGGCGGCCCTGGGCCTGCGGTTCGCGGTGCTCACCAGCGTGAATCGGGATGACCTGCCGGATGGCGGCGCCGCCCACTTCGCCGAGACGGTGCTGGCCATCAAGCGACGCAACCCGGGCGTGGGCGTGGAGGTGCTGGTGCCCGACTTCCTGGGCGACCTGGACGCCGTGGCCCGTGTCGTGGCCGCTGGCCCCGCCGTCTTCAACCACAACACGGAGACCGTGCCGAGCCTCTATCCCGAGGTCCGGCCCGCGGGTCGCTTCGAGCGCAGCCTCGCGGTGCTGCGCCACGCCAAGGCCCTGGGCACCTCGCTCTACGGCTCCGCCTTCCGCACCAAGAGCGGCCTCATGCTGGGTCTGGGCGAAACCGAGGCCGAGCTGATGACGGTCTTCGAGGCCCTTTCGGGCGTCGGCGTGGACATTCTCACCCTGGGCCAGTACCTGCGCCCCACCCGCCACCAGCTGCCGGTGAAGCGGTACGTCCACCCCAACGAATTCGCCGAACTCGAGCGGAAGGCCAAAGCCCTCGGCTTCCAGACCGTCTACGCCGGACCCCTGGTGCGCTCCAGCTTCAACGCCCACGAGGTGGCGGAGAGGGGCGGCCCCGGGGGGGCGGAGCACACCTGACCCGCTACGAAGCCTGCGGAGACCGGACCATCGGCGGTAGCATCCGGAATGGAGCCGGAGATCCCCATGCCCCATTGCATCCTGGACGTCTCGGACAACCTGCTGGATTCGCCGGATTGGCAGGATCTGCTGGGCGCCATCCACCGGACACTGGTGGGCACGGAGCTCTTCTCCGAAACCGACATCAAGAGCCGGGTGATCCGCCACGACACCTTCCGCGTGGCCGATGGCGCCCCGGACCGGGCCTTCGTCACCCTGGAGGTGCAGGTTCTCGAAGGGCGCCCGGATGAGGTGAAGGCCCGGATCAGTGACGTCCTGCTGCCCGTCCTGACGGGGGCCTTCCCTCGCAGCGCCACCGGGATGAAGCTGAACATCACGGTTCAGGTCAGCGAGTTGCATCGTCTGAGTTACCGGCGGCACCAGAGCCAGCCCGGCTAGCCTCCGCCCCGCCCGTGTCCGCCAGGAGCTCCCGTGTCTGAACCCATCACCCCCCGCCAGTTGATCCTGCTCCAGCTCGTGGCCAAGCATCCCGATGTGGCGCGGGACCATCTGGTGAAGGCCGGGGCTACGGATCTGGACCTGGTCTACCTGGAGCGCCACGACCTCATCCGGGAGCGGGAGCTGGGGCACTACCGGGTGTCCCACCTGGGCCAGCAGGTGTTGAAGCGGGGGATCTGAGCCAGCCCGCCGTCCGCGTCTCCCTCCCGCCTTGGCGGGCCCTCCCGATCCCTGCATCCATTCGGCGCCCATGACCACGCCACCGCCCCGTTCCAGCCCTCTCGCGCACGATCCCTGGCCTCCCGCCGTCAAGCTCATCATGGCGGCACGGTTCGCCCGCAGCGTCGGCCAGGGGGCGCTGGTGGTGGGTTTCACCCTCTACCTGCACGCCCTGGGCTGGCACGCGGCGCCCATCGGCGGGCTGCTGTCGGCCGCGCTGCTCTTCGGGGTGGCGCTGACGGTACTGATCGGGCCAGCCAGCGACCGGCTGGGCCGCAAGCCGTTCCTGCTGGCCTACGAGGGCGTGCTGATCCTCAGCGCGCTGCTGGCCCTCTCCAGCAGCGCCACCTGGGTGCTGTCGCTGGGTGCCGTGCTGGGCGGGTTCGGGCGCGGGGCCAACGGCGCTGCCGGTCCCTTCGGCCCCCTGGAACAGGCCTGGCTGGCCCAGGGCCTGGCCCCCTCCCAGCGGGCCCGGGTCTTCAGCCTCAACTCCACCCTCGGCTTCACCGGCATGGCGGTGGGCGCCCTGCTCGCGGGACTGCCCGCGGCCTGGGGGCACCTGTGGCCGGGGTCGCTGGCCTATCGGCCCCTGTTCGCGCTGCCCCTGCTGGGCTCGCTCCTCGGGCTCGCCCTGATCCTCCGGGCACCGGACGCGCAGCAGCCAAAGCCTGCCGCCAGCTCCGGGGCCACCGCAACGGAAGGAACCGCCACGCGCCGGGCGGAGAACCGGCAGCTCCTGCGCCTGGCTTTCGCCAACACGCTCAATGGTTTCGGGATCGGTCTGGTGGCGCCCCTGATGGCGTACTGGTTCCTGCGCCGCTTCGGCCACGGCCCCGCCAGCATCGGCCTGGCCCTGGCGGCCGGGTTCGTGCTGGCGGCCCTCGGCGGTCTGGTCGCGGCGCGCATCTCCAATCGGCTGGGCGTGGTGCGCACCGTGGTGGTCATGCGCGGGGTGGGCCTGGTGCTGATGGTGCTCACCCCCTTCATGCCGCTCTTCGGCCTCGCCGCCGCCCTGTGGGCCGTGCGGGCCGCCTTCAACCAGGGCACGCTCGGGGTGCGCCAGGCGCTGACCATGGGCCTGACCCGCCAACACCGCCAGGGCCTGGCCGCCACCGTGAACAACGTCTCCATCCAGGTGCCGCGCGCCATCGGGCCGGCCATCGCTGGCCTGATGCTCCAACGTGGCTGGCTCACCGCGCCCTTCGTGGTGGCGGGGGTCTTCCAGTTGGCCTACGTGTTCGTCTACCAGCGCTTCTTCGGTAGCCTGGACGCCGCCACCGACTGACGGTCTGGATGCCTGTCCGCAGAAAGGACCGGGGCGCGGGCTGCTCCCCGGCCCTTTCTGCGGTGGATGGCCCTACTTCAACTGGTCCCAGAGGAAGTCGTAGGCCAGGGCGTGCATGGTGGCCGCCTGCTTGTTGTCGGCACCGGCGCCGTGGCCGCCTTCGAGGTTCTCGAAGAACCACACATTCGGGAGGCCCATGCCTTCCATCTTCGCGGCCATCTTGCGGGCCTGCGCAGGGCCCACGCGGTCATCGCTGGTGGTGGTGTAGAACAGCACCGGCGGGTAGTGGGTGGCCTTGTTCACGTTCTGGTACGGCGAGAAGGTCTTGATGAAGGCCCACTGCTTGGGATCATCGGGGTTGCCGTACTCGGCGATCCACGAGGCGCCGGCCGACAGGTGCGTGTAGCGCTTCATGTCCAGCAGGGGTACCTCGCAGGAGATCGCCCCGAACAGATGCGGGTACTGGGTCAGCATGTTGCCCATCAGCAGGCCGCCGTTGCTGCCGCCCTCCGCGCCGAGGTGGGCGGGCGAGGTGACCCCCCGTTTGATCAGATCCTCGGCGACCGCGGCGAAGTCCTCGTAGGCGCGGGGCCGGTTGGCCTGGAGGGCGGCCTGGTGCCAGCGCGGGCCGTACTCGCCGCCCCCGCGGATGTTGGCGACCACATAGACCCCGCCGCGATCCAGCCAGGCCCGGCCGATGCTGCCGCTGTAGAACGGCTGGAGTGAAATCTCGAAACCACCGTAGCCATAGAGCAGGGTGCGATTCATGTGGTCCAGCTTCAGGCCCTTCCGGGCGATCTCGAAGTAGGGCACGCGGGTGCCATCCTTCGAGGTGGCGAAGTGCTGGCTCACCTCGTCCTTCGAGGCGTCGAAGAAGGCCGGGCTCGTCTTGATCGTTTCCGCATGGCCCTTGCCCAGCACGCCGCGTTCCAGGGAGGGGGGCGTGAGGAAGCCGGTGACCGAGAGCCAGTACTCGTCGCTGTGATCCGGATCGGTGCCCACCACGCTCACCGTGCTCATCGCCGGGGCGCCTGGCATGGCCGCCTGCGCCCAGGCGCCCGCCTTCGCGGGGGGCGTCAGCACCTCCAGCCGGCTCTTGACGTCATCCAGCACATCGAGGATCAGGTGGTGCCGGGTCCACGCGTAGCTCGACAGCGCCGTGTGCGCGTTGGGTTGGAACAGCACGGTGAAGGCGCGCTTCCCCGCCATGAAGTCGTCGTAGTTCGTGGCCAGCAGGGCGCCGGAGGGGTAGGTCGCCCCGCCCACGGTCCACGGGGACCGCGGCTGCACCAGCAGCCATTCCCGGTGCGGATCGGCGCTGGCATCCGTGGGCACATCCACCCGAACCAATTTGCCGTGCTTGCGCTGGTACATCACGCTGTGGAAGAAGTCGGTCGAGACCCCCACGAAATCACGCTCGAAGCCGGGGGTGCGGTCGTGGAAGGCGGTGACAGCCATGTCGCTGGGCTTGCCTTCATATACGGTCGTGGCCGTGGCCAGGGGTGTTCCCCGCGTCCATTCCTTCGCGATGCGCGGGTAGCTGGATTCGGTCATCGAGCCCGGCCCGAAGTCGGTGCCCACGTAGATGTGGTTCTGGTCAATCCAGCCCACCTGGCTCTTGGCGATCGGCAGATCAAACCCATCCTTCACGAAGGAGCGGGTCCGGAGGTCGAACTCGCGCACGGCCACCGCATCGCCCCCATCGGGCGACAGCGAGACCAGGAAACGGTCATAGGCGGGCTTGAGCCCCTGCGCGCCCTTGAACACCCAGCGCTTGCCCTCGGCCTTGTTCAGCGCATCCACATCCAGCAGCACCTCCCATTTCGGGTGGGCCTTGCGGTACTCGGCCAGCGTGGTGCGCCGCCAGAGGCCGCGCGGGTGCGCCTTGTCCTGCCAGAAGTTGTAGAGATAGCCGCCCATCCGCCGGACGAAGGGAATGCGGGCGTCCGAATCGAGCACCTGGAGGATCTGCGCGCGGGTCTGCGTGAACTCGGGCGACTTCATGAACTGCTTTTCCGTCAGGGCGTTCTGCGCCTTCACCCAATCCAGGGCGCGGGTTCCGTGGATCTTTTCCAGCCACAGGTAGGGATCGTCGGAAGAGGTGGCAGAGCTTGCAGGTGGATGACCCTGCGCGTAGGCGAGGCCGCTCAGCGTGGCACCAAGCGCCAGCGCGAGCCCGATGGAGGTCTTCGATGCCATGGGGTGCTCCTGTTTCAGGTGAGGCGCAACCATTGTGACACGAGGTAGCGTTCTTGCCAGCAACGCACCGGGTGCGCCCAGGCCGCCGGTGTTTCTCGCTGGTCCGAGTCCTTTAGAATCTTGTCCCCTGGTGCGCCCAGCTGGACTCGAACCGCCACCGGCTGGCCCCGGCCATCACGCCTCCGGTCCGACATCGAGTCGGACCTCCGGCTATGGCCTACCGGGCCGCCATTGTTTCTCGCTGGTCCGAGTCCTTTAGAATCTTGTCCCCTGGTGCGCCCAGCTGGACTCGAACCAGCGACCTGCGGCTTAGAAGGCCGCTGCTCTATCCACCTGAGCTATGGGCGCGAGGGGGCGGATGGGGCCATTCTAGCGGGGTGAGCTGGGTTCGAGCTCCAGGAGACGGATGGCGTAGCGGGGATGTTCGAAGGGCTGACTGTCGGGAAAGCGGGCAAAGAGCCATCCACGGTAGAGCTGGTGGCCATGCTCGGTAATGAGCACCTGGGCGGCCGGGTTCTGAGGGGCGTCGCTGCGGCTGGTAATCACCCCGTTATCCAGGGTGAAATCGGGCACCAGGGCCAGGATACGGAACGTGAGGCTGCCGCCTGGCAGGGTGAAATCCTGGCCCCTGGACACGAGGTAGGTCGCCTCCTGGCGCTGCGTCAGATCAATCACCCCGATCTTCATGCCCGTCCAGCGCGACCGCACGGAGGGCGCGAGCCGCAGGGCCGGGCCCATGGCCGCGGAAGCGGACGCCGCGGGCGCGCCGCCGGCCTGGACCGGGGCGGCCATCACCAGGTTCCGGTCGCCCGCGCGGCGGCAGCCGGGCGCCACCAGGGCAAGGGCCAGGGATGCGGCGCACAGCATGGGACGGGATGTCATCAACAAACCCTCACTGGGAGTTCCCGGGGCCTGGATCCTGCCGGAGCGGTGGATGAAGGGTGGGAGGGCGCGAACCGTGTCTGGGGGCCGGACATGCCTCTGATCCTGCTGGTCGGGGCGAGAGGATTCGAACCTCCGACCCTCTGCTCCCAAAGCAGATGCGCTACCAGGCTGCGCCACGCCCCGACGAGGCTCCAGGATACCTCAGGGGCGGATTCACGCTGAGGGCGGATTGTGCCGATACAGTCCATGACGTCCAGTCGGGACACGGAGGTCCCCATGGCGCTCTCTGACGACTTGCCCATCACGCACGTGGATCCCATCACCCGGGTGGGGGCGGTGTTGCGCGGCCAACGGGTCGGCGCCATCCAGCTTCCGCCCGGCGTGGTGCCGCCCGTGGGCCAGCGGCTTCAGTCGGCCTGGCAGCGCCGGAGGCAGGGAGGGAAGGGCTCCACCACCGATGCGGAGGAACCGCCCGTGGCGGTGGATCCTCCGGAAACCTATGGGGAGCACGGGGAGCTGCATCCTGCACATGGCGGCCTGGAAGCCGCCGGCCCCTGGGTGGACCTGACCGCCTGATCCGCTGCCACCGGGCATCCTAGCGCGAGGAGACTGCCACACTGCGGAGGTTCAGGCCCTGACGCTGGAGGTTGAAGATTTGGCCCGCGAGGGCGATGCCCAGCTGGGTTTCCAGTTCCTCCTTGCCGCGCCGCGCCGCGCCGGCGGGCGGGAGGGCGGCGATGGCTGCGGGCGTCAGGTTGCTGGACCAGCTGAGGTCGAGGGCGAAGGAGATTCGCTTGTCCTTGCTGCTGAGTTCACCGGCGACATGGCTCATGCGTCCGTCCGGGCCGTAGCCGACCCGCAGCCAGCCGGGGCCTTCAAAGCCGCGGCTGCTGTTGGTGATATCCACAGCCTGCAGATGGCCGCCCTGGCCGTAGGCAAAGGTCATGCGGGTGTGCACGCCCTGCTCGTTGTTGCGGAAATCCATGCGCTGGGGCAGGTGGGTGGTCTTGTCCACCAGAATCTCCATGTGCCCGCGCTTCCAGAAGCCGAGGCTCTGGGCCATGCTCTGTTCGCGCCGCTTGGCATCCCAGGGGCTGGTGGGCGCGTCGAAGACGATGCGCTCGACCTTCTGGCCGCCCAGGGAGTCCTCCCCGGCGAGCCTGGCCTTGAAGGTGCCTGCATCCACGTAGACGGCCTTGACCTCGTTCACGACCTGCTGGAACCAGGACATCCAGGTGAGGGGGGCGTCCGTGTCGGGCAGATCCACGCGGGTGGTGTAGGCGTTCAGATCCTTGCTGTAGAGGAAGCCCCGGTCACCGCGGCGAGCATAGAGCAGGTTCCCGAAATCCCCGGTGAGGTTTGTGCGGAAGTCGCCGTTGGCGAAATAGGTGCCATTGACCGTGAGGTTGGCCTGGCCGCCCTGGCTGTGGGACTGCAACTGGCCGTTGCTGAGCTGGTTCACCTTCCGGTTCACCGCAGCCCCACTGAGGGCGATGCCGAGCGTTCCATCCACTCGGACCGCGGTGATTCCCTGGTAGGGCTGGCCGAACCAGTGGGCGCTCACCGCGTCCAGGGTCTCCATGAAGGCGTGGCGCGCCGCGTCGGCGGTGGATGCCTTGGCCGGGGCTCCTGCGGCTGCAAGCGGCATCTGGGGCGCCAGCAGGCCCGCGGCCAGCAGAAGCGAAGGGATGGACAGACGCATGGGACCTCCAGATTCAACGGCGGGAAGGCCGCGGGGGACGCGTGGGCTTGGGCCGCTCGGCTGCGAAACAGGCCCTACAGAGGGCCTTGGCGGGATCCTCCGGCACGAAGGGAACGTATTCCTGGGCTCCGCAGCGGGCGCAGGTGATGTGGGTGAGAATGCGGGCGGCATCCCCGGCTCCGCGCGATCGGTAGCTGAAGGAGCGCCGGTAGCAATCCGGGCAGAGAAAGAATTTCTTGCCGGGATCAAGGCGAAACCGGGCACCGCACTCCGAGCAGACCTTCTCGCGGGCGGCATCCGCGCTGGGCGGGGCCACAGCGACGCGCTTGGTGAGCCGGACGCCGACCGCAGGCGACTCGACAGCCGGGGCGGATCCGGTGGGCTCCGGGTCTCCGGGAACCGGTACGGGCGACGGAGCAGGCCTTCGATTCATGGGGATGATTCCACTTCGACCCTGTGGCCGAACCCTGAGGGTAACCCAGTCGGGCGGCCTCTGGCGAGGCGCGAAATCCGCATGAACCCTAGCTTTTTGTCACGCCGGCGTCACCGTTCCTCCGAAGGGGCCCGGGTCCAGCCTTCACGTCTGGCATGCTGGGGGCATGGACACCGCCCGCCAGATCCTGGAGCCCCTGCGCCTGGGGAACCCCCGGGCTGTGGCGCGGGCCATTTCCTGGATGGAGAACGGGCACCCCGAAGCCCGGGCCCTGATGGCGGCCCTGTGGCCCCACCTCGGCCGGGCCATGGTCGTGGGCCTCACGGGCTCGCCCGGCGCTGGCAAGAGCACCCTCACCGATCAACTCGCGCGCGCCCTCCGCGCAGAAGGCCAGAGGGTGGGCATTCTGGCCGTGGATCCCACCTCGCCCTTCAGCGGCGGCGCCATCCTGGGCGACCGCATCCGCATGCAGCGCATCGCGGCTGATCCCGGCATCTTCATCCGCAGCATGGCCACCCGCGGCGCCCTGGGCGGCCTGGCCCGGGCCACCCAGGACGCCATTGACCTGCTGGATGCGGCGGGCTTCGACACAGTGATCGTGGAGACCGTCGGCGTCGGCCAGGACGAGGTGGACGTGGTGAGCTGCGTCCATGCCTGCTGCGTGGTGCTGGTGCCCGGCATGGGCGATGAGATCCAGGCCATCAAGGCCGGGATCATGGAAGTGGCCGATCTCTTCGTGATCAACAAAGCGGATCGCGAAGGTGTGGATCAGGTGGAGCGCGAGATCGAAGCCATGAAGGCCCTCGCGCCGGCGCGGGGCTGGGATCCGCCAGTGCTGCGGACCGTGGCCGCCCAGGGCGAGGGGGTGCCCGCCCTCCTGGAGGCGATCCGGGCCCACGGCGTCTGGCTGCGGGCCCACGGGGGCCTGGCGCGCAAGGCCCGGGAGCGGGCCCGGCTGCGCTTCGAGTCGCTGCTGGCGGAAGAAACCCTGCGCCGGGCCAAGGCCCAGGCGGGGGCCGGGCGCATCGCGGCCTCGGTGGAGGCCATCGCCGAAGGCCGGATGGATCCCTACGCGGCGGTGGCCGCGATCCTGGGCGAGGGCTGAGGCCTCCCGGGACACCGCGTGGGGATCCCCCATGGGGGTGCACGAGGGGGGACATCGCGAACCGAAGGTGAGCAGGCGGTCCCCCCTCGTTCATGGCAGACGCGGCGTCCCGGCTTGGCCGGGATCCCGCGTGGGGGTGCACGAGGGGGGACATCGCGAACCGGAGGTGAGCAGGCGGCCCCCCCTCGTTCATATCGCCCGGGTGGTATCCTCGCCACGACAACTGGGCGCGTTGAACGTGGCACAGGGATCGAGGAACTTCCCGATGGACTCCACGCTGCCGGACCGCATTGCTTTTCTGGGTGGGTACCTTCCGAGGCTCTGTGGCATTGCCACGTTCACCCACGATCTCTGCGAGGCCGTGGCCGCGGCGGCTCCGGCTTCCCTGTGCTACACCGGGGCGGTGAACGACCGGGCCGAGGGCTACGTCTATCCGCCACGCGTGCGCTTCGAACTCGACGAGAAGGATCTGGATTCCTACCGGCGCGGGGCGGATTTCCTGAACTTCGACAACGCGGATGTCCTGTGCGTGCAGCATGAGTTCGGCATCTACGGAGGCCCCGCCGGGAGCCACCTCCTGGCCCTGCTCAAGGAAGTGCGGATGCCGGTGGTGACCACGCTGCACACGGTGCTGCGCGATCCGAATGCCGACCAGCGGAAGGTGATGGAGGAGCTGATCCGCCGGAGCGGCCGGTTGGTGGTGATGGCCCGCAAGGGCGCGGAGATCCTGCGCGAGACCTACGGCGCGCCCGAGGCCAAGGTGGACATCATCCCCCATGGCATCCCGGACATGCCTTTCCTGGAGTCGAGCGTCTACAAGGCGCAATTCGGTGTGGAAGGCCGTCAGGTGCTGCTCACCTTCGGCCTCCTGGGACCGGGCAAGGGGATCGAGTACGCCATCGAGGCCCTGCCGGAGATCGTGAAGCGCCACCCGAACGTGGTCTACCTCGTGCTGGGCGCCACCCACCCCCATCTCGTCGCCCGGGAGGGCGAAAACTACCGCCTGGGCTTGGAGCGCCTAGCCGAAGACCGTGGGGTGAAGGATCACGTCATCTTCTACAACCGCTTCGTCTCGGCGGAGGATCTCAAGGAGTTCATCGGCGCCACGGACATCTACCTCACGCCCTACCTCAACGAGGCGCAGATCACCTCGGGGACGCTGGCCTACGTCTTCGGGGCGGGCAAGGCCGTGGTCTCCACGCCCTACTGGCACGCCCAGGAACTGCTCGCCGAGGGGCGCGGCACCCTGGTGCCCTTCCGTGATCCGCGAGCCATCGCCGAAGGCGTGTGCGCCTACCTCGATGATCCGGTTCGCTTGCAGCGGACCCGCCAGGAGGCCCATCGGCTTGGGCGCGAAATGATCTGGCCGTCCGTGGCCCAGCGCTTCCTCGAATCCTTCCAGCGGGCCCGCAGCGAGCGGCGGGCTGCGCCCAGGGCCGCCTTCGCCGGGTGGACGCTGGCCAGCCGGCCCTACGACCTGCCCCCCCTCCGGCTCGACCATGTCCTCCGCATGAGCGACGGCACGGGCATCCTCCAGCACGCCACGTTCAACGTGCCCAACTTCAACGAGGGGTACTGCACGGACGACAACGCCCGAGCCTTCATCCTCTGCAACCTGCTGGACGAGCTCGGCGGACATCCCCCCTCGGAGAACCTGGACCGCCTGGCCACCAGCTACCTCGCCTTCCTGGCCGCCGCCCTGAACCAGGGGACCTGCCGCTTCCGCAACTTCATGAGCCACGGACGGCAGTGGCTGGAAGACTCCGGCAGCGAGGACAGCCATGCCCGGGCCTTGTGGGCGGCGGGTACCGGTGCCGGCCGCTCCCGCAACGAGGGCCATCGGAAGTTGGCGATGCACCTCTTTGAACGGGCCCTGCCGGTGGCCGAGTCCTTCTCCTCTCCGCGCGCCTGGGCCTTCACCCTGCTGGGGATCCACGAGGTGTTGCGTCGCTTCCCGGGACATGGCCCGGCCGAGGCGGCACGGGAACACCTGACAGCGCGGCTCATCCAACTGTGGGATGGCTGTGCGACCGAGAATTGGCCCTGGTTCGAGTCCATCGCCACCTACGACAATGCGCGCCTTTCCCAAGCCCTGCTGCTCAGTGGCCAGGCCATGCCCCATCCCAGGGCCCTGGAGATCGGCCTCAGCTCCCTCGGATGGCTCGCCTCCGTGCAGAAGACGCAGGCGGGCCATTTCCGGCCCATCGGCAGCAACGGCTTCTACGAGCGCGATGGCGGCCACGCCTACTTCGACCAGCAGCCGGTAGAGGCGCAGGCCATGGTGGCGGCCTGTCTCGAAGCCTTCCGCGCCACGCAGGATCCGGCCTGGTCCCGGGAGGCCAAGCGGGCCTTCGAATGGTTCCTCGGCCGCAACGACCTCGCCTTGCCGCTCTACGACCCCAGCAGCGGGGGCTGCGGAGACGGCCTCCACCACGATCGGGTCAACGAGAACCAGGGTGCCGAATCCACGCTGGCCTTCCAGCTCTCCCGCGCCGAGATGAACTTCCCTGAACATTCGATCGCCGCTTCGGCGAGCAAGGATCTATGACCTCCATCCGGCTTCGCCATCTCGGCGTGTCGCTCGTTCCCGAGAGCGCCCGCGTCATCCTGCGGCCCTTTATTCCGTCGCACATCCAGCGCGTCACTACGATCATCGGTCGCGCCCTGGCTCTGAGCGAGGCGGACGCCACCCGGGATCTGGCGGCCATGCTCCGGGAATTCGACGGCCGGCACCTCGACCTCGAATCCGCCCTGCTCGCGAATTACGAGCAGGTGGCGCCCCACGTCTTCACGCAACGTCCCCTGTCGCAGGCGCGCAGGCTGCTCATCGGCGCGCTCTTCTCCGGGGAGTACGCCTTGGAATCCGCGGCGCTCTTCAACCCCTCCATCGTGCCCCATCCGGATCAAGACGGGATTCCTGCGGGCTCGCTGCGATTCATCTTGAGCCTCCGGGCCACGGGAGAGGGGCACATCTCCTCCATCGAATTCCGCACGGGCCTCATCACCGCGGAGGGTGCCATCGCGCTGGACCCCGTCTCCCGCTTTGTCACCGTTCCGGAGGTGGATCCCAACCCCACCTACATGAAGGGTCCGTTCGCGCTCAAGCTGCACGAGATGGGCTTCGACAACGCCCACGCGGTGGCCGTGATGGAACCGCTCGGCGAGGACTTCACGCGGAGCGATCTGGATCAGAGCATCCTGCGCCTCCGACGGGAGGCCCGGCCCGTCACACAGGACCTCAAGAACACGCTGCATGGCATCCAGTGGCTCGCCGAGTCGAACTACGAAATGGATTTTCCCCCCGGACTGGACATGGGCGAGCGCGCCCTGTTCCCGGTGTCCTCGAACGAGAGCCACGGCATCGAGGATGCGCGGTTCGTCCGCTTTACGGAGGACGATGGGACGGCGATGTACTACGCCACCTACACGGCCTACAACGGGCGCGCGGTCCTGCCGCAATTCATCGAGACGAAGGATTTCCTCCATTTCCGCGTGCTCACCCTCAACGGCGCGGCGGTACAGAACAAAGGCATGGCGCTCTTCCCCCGGCGGATCGAGGGCAACTACGCCATGCTGTCGCGCCAGGACGACGAGAACCTTTTCATCATGTTCTCGGACAATCCCCACTACTGGGGCGAGGCGAAGCTGCTCCTGCGCCCATCGGAAGTATGGGAATCCGTGAAGATCGGGAATTGTGGCTCGCCCATCGAGACTGAGGCCGGCTGGCTGGTGATCACCCACGGTGTCGGCCCCATGCGCAAATACTGCATCGGCGCCGCGCTGCTCGACCTCCACGATCCCACGAAGGTCCTCGGCCGCCTGCGCGAACCGTTGCTGGTGCCCGAAGGCCCTGGGCGAGAGGGCTACGTCCCCAACGTCGTCTACAGCTGCGGTTCCCTCGTCCATGGCCGGGAACTGGTCCTCCCCTACGCCATGAGCGACCGGGCCACCACCGTCGTGAGCGTATCTCTGGATGACTTGCTCGCCGCCCTGAAGGCCTGAACGTTCCCTCCCGATTCTCCCGGGGATGCCAAAGGTTGATTCCTGCACGCGGCTTCCGATAAACGGGGCATGAGCCCCTCCAGCCTGAACCGGGAGGATCCGGAGGCCATCCGCATGGTCCTGCAGCGGCTTTGCCGCGCCGGCGGATCCGCGACCCTTGCTTTCGGGCAGCTGCGGGGCGAGTTTCGCATCCTGGCCGAAACGCCCGACCGGGTGATCCTGGCCATCAGCGATGTGGAACGGGGCCAGTGGAGCCTCAAGCCCGGTGCCAAGCTCACCCTGGCCCTGACCGATCGCGGACTGCCTTTCGAAGCGGTGGTGGAATTCCAAGGCCACGGCCGCTTCCACGGGGTGGAGGCCAGCCATGTCTCCCTGCCCCGCCTCCTGCGGGCCACGGAGGCCCACCGACTGGCGGACTACATTCCCGACCGCCCGGTGCCCTGTTCCTATGCCGACCACCACAGCAATGTCCGCGACGGCCTGCTTCAGGCCTTCGGCATGGATGGGATGGAGCTTGCCGCCCCTGAGGCCCTGGCGGGTCTCCCCGATGTGCTGCGGTTGCACACGGCGTCCACGGTGGAGTTTCATGCCCCGGGGGGCACGCATTTCGTCCTGCCGGTGTCGGTGGCCTACCTGGGTGACCGCTACTGGGGCCTGCGGTTCCCGGACGACATGGATCCCCATCTGCTCGGGCGCTTCCGGCAATGGTGCCAGGAGGCCCACCGAGCCCAGGCCCAGGTGGATCTGCAGGCCTTTGATCCAGGTGGAGCCGAGGTGCGGGACACAGCCCCGAGGGAAGGCACAGGGCCGGAACCTCACTTCCACGCGGACCGGGATCCGCTGATCCTCGTCCTGGCGGAAGGCGAGGCCTTCCCCGTCCGTCTGGCCGCCGCCGTGGGGCGGAAATTCGGCGTGGCGTCACTGGACCTGGCGCGAGGACAGGTCCGGGCGCACCTGACGAGCCTGGGCGCCGGGCCGGAGGCGGCCTGGGGAAGGGTTCGCCTGATCCTGATCCACCGGTCCGTGCGCGGCGGGTCGGCCCTGGAGGTCTGCCGCCGGCTGGTCCAGGAGGAGCAGTGTCCGTTGCCCATCCTGATCGCAGGGACGGAGGAGGAGGCTGACCTCAAGCGGAATCGGGCCATCTCGGCCGGGGCCGTGGATTTCTGTGTGGTTGAACCGTTTAAAATATTAGGCGTGCTTAAGTTACTAGATGAGACCCTGAAGCTGTTCGAATAGCCCCCGAACTTCAGATTGGTTCGCGCTGGGCCGATCACACAGACAGGGCCACCGGCCTCTGCTCCACGGGATCCCCATGCCTTTCATTGATCGTCTCAGTGTCCGCGGCAAACTCATTGCCCTGTTGTTGCTGCCTTTCCTCGGCTTCTCCTACTTCAACCTGAAGGACACCCTCCTCCGGTTGCATCAGATCCAGGGTCTCGACGCGGCCCTCCAGTCCGACGCCTGGCGTTCCTTCACGATCACCCTCCTGGTTTCCTTCGCCCTGTGGATGATCACGTTCTACGCCGTCTATCGCGTCGGCCGCAGCCTTACCCGGCCCCTCGCGAAGCTGGTCGAGGGCCTGAACCACAGCGACTTGACCCTCCAGTTGGCCATCCAGAGCGACGACGAGATCGGCCATGCCGCCGCCGCCTTCAATGCCTACAACGCGCGGATGCGACAGATCTTCCAGGGACTGGGCGGCACCTCCTCCCAGGTGGCCAGCGGCTCCATCCAGCTCTCCGCCTCCGCCGAGCAGATCTCCGCCACCAGCACGACCATCGCCGGGAATTCAGAGGCCCAGCGGGCGGCGTTCGAACGGATTGCCGCCGCGGTGACCCAGCTTTCGGCGTCCATCGAGCAGGTCACCCGCAGCATCCAGCGGTCCAGTGCCGAATCCCAGGCCGCGGTGGAGGCCGTCCATCTGGGCACGGATGCGGGCGGCCGGTCCGCCGCGGCCATGGAGGACATCCGGCAGGCCACGGCGCGCATGGTCTCCGCCGTACGGCTCATCCAGGACATTGCCCGGCAGACCAACCTGCTTTCCCTGAACGCTGCCATCGAGGCCGCCAAGGCCGGGGCCATGGGCAAGGGCTTCGCGGTGGTGGCCGAAGAGGTCCGCAAGCTGGCCGAGCGCAGTGGTGCCGCGGCCCGGGAGATCGGGGAGCTGATCGAGCGCAGCAACGCTTCCGTGGACGATGGCGCCCGCACCGTGGCGGATACGGTGAACGCGCTGGGCACCATTGACCGCAACATCCAGAGCCTGGCAGCCATGGTCCAGCAGGTGGGTGTGGCGGCCGACGAGCAGGCCCGCACCAGCGGCGAGGTGGCCCGCCAGGTGGATGACAATGTGGTCCGGGTGGCCCAGAACGCCACGGCCACCGGGGAGTTGGCCCGCGCCGTGGCTGAGATCGCCCACACCGCCGCGGACCTGGCCCGTGCCGCGGAAGAGCAGAACCACGCCATCGGCCAGTTCAAGCTGTAGGCAGGTATCGCTCAGGGCAGGCGAGGCGCCTCCAGGCGCAGGGTTTCGCCCAGCACCCCGTAGTTCGGCCCGGCCACGGAGGCCAGCCGCGCCAGGGGCTGCCAGCGGCTGGCATCGGCGCAATCCAGGGCCTCGTCGTAGATCCGGTCCGCCGCGTGGGCCACGAGGACATCCAGAAGGATGAGGGTGGTGGCCGGTCCCAGCTCCACTTCCCGGTTCAGGCGGCATTCCAGGGCGACCGGAACCTCCGCCAGGCGCGGCGGGGCCACCCGCAGGGCAGGCAGGGTGGCCAAGCCCAGGCGTTCCACCTCGCTGACCTCCGGTCCCACCTCCTCGCCGCTGGCGTGAAGGGCTTCCAGGAGGGGGCGATCCGCGAGATGGACCACGGCCTCGCCCCGTTCCCGGAGGTTGCGGTGCGTGTCCTTCAGGGAGCCGTCCGGCCGCCGCCCCAGCGACACCGCCAGCATGGGCGGCCCGAAGATACCCATGAAGGCGCTGAAGGGCGCCAAGTTCACGCGGCCGGCGCCATCCACCGTGGTGATCCAGGCGATGGGCCGGGGGATCACGAGGCTGGAAAGGATGCGGTAGACATCGCGCTTGGGCAGGGAGGCAAGGTCGCGGGTGGCCATGGTCATGCTCCGGGAAGGTCCACCGGCGAAGCATAACGAAAAACCCCGGGCCGGGGCCCGGGGTTTTGGGGATGCGGGAGGTCAGAATCCGGCGATGCTGAAATCGTCGAAGTTCACCCGGTTGGAGGTTCCATCCGTCTTGCGGAGCTCAAAGCGGATGGCGCCGGTCACGTTCACCGTGAAGGAGGCCGTGGCCAGGGTGGTGGAGGTGGTGGTCACCAGGTTGCCGGCCTGGGTCCAGGTGGAGCCGCCGTCGGTGGAGTACCAGAGGCCCCAAGTGGAGCTGCCGTCCGACCCGAACTTGGCGTGCTTCACGGACACCGTCTGGGCCCCGGTGGCGAAGTCGAAGCCCATGGTGACCTTGCCGCTGTTGCGGACGCGGACGCTCTGGGCGCCGACCTTCCGGTCGCTGCTGCTGCCGCCCAGGAGGGCGTCGGTCAGGGTCCAGGTTCCTGTGGACAGGGTGACCGTGCCGGTGGCGTACGAGCCCTTGCTGCCCGTGTCGAACGATTCCGCCAGGTTGGAGCCGGTGGGGACGTTGTTGCTCACGGAGAAGCTCACAGCGGGGGAACCGCCCACGTTGCCAGCAGCGTCGTAGGCCTTGGCCGTCAGCGAGTGGCCGCCGTTGGCCAGGGTGGCGCTGTCCAGGGTGAGGGTGTAGGGGCTCGCGGTGTCCGTGCCCTTCAGGGCACCATCCACGTAGAACGCCACCTTCGTCACACCCACGTTGTCGGAGGCCGTGGCCGTGAAGGTGATCGTCCCGCTGGTGCCGTTCTCCGTGGCCGAGACGGTCGGGGGGGTGGTGTCGGAACCGCCGCCACTACCGGAGGCGGTCACGTTCAGGGCGAAGTCGTCCACCACGAAACTGGTCTGGGCTGAGCTGTCCTCGGTGCCCACCAGGTAGACCTGGAGGGTCTGGCCTTTGTAGGCGGAGAGGTCAAAGCTCTGCTGCGTAAATCCGTTGGCGGCGTTCAGGTTGGAATAAGTGGCGAGCGTCGCCAGGACGGTGCCCGAGCTGGTGCGCAGCTGGACCTTCAGGGTGTCGTAGGCCGTGCTCGTGGTCGTCTCAGCGGTGTCCACGTGCAGCCAGAAAGTCAGGGTGGCGGCGGTCGCCGTGGGATCAAGGGCCACCTGCTGATAGAGCGAATCCGTGTGGCTGCTGCCGTAGCCATCCAGCCAGGCCTTCCAGCTGCCGCCGTGGGCGGCTTCCGAGCTGCTGTTGTCAATCACGCCGGAGGTGGCGGTCCAGGGGCTGGCCGTGCCGGTCTCGAAGCCGGGGTTACCAAGGAGCTGCGTGGTGGTGCCCCCACCCGTGGGGTTGTTCACGGAGAAGGCCACGCTGCTGGAGGTGCCGCTATTGGCGGCGGCATCATAGGCCTTGGCCACGAGGCTGTGGGCGCCGTTGGCCAGCTTGGTGGAATCGTAGGCCAGGGTGTAGGGCGCGGCGGTGTTGGTGCCCACCAGGGCGCCATCCACGTAGAACTCGACCTTCGTGACGCCCACGTTGTCGGTGGCGTTGGCCGTGAAGGTGAGGGTGCCGCTGGTCCCGCTTTCGGCGACGGACACCGTGGGCGGCTGGGTATCCGGCGCGGCGGTCACGGTGATGATCCGCGTCGCGGAGGCCGATTGGCCCTGGTTACTGGTGGCCGTGAAGGTGGCGGTGTAGGTGCCTGCCGTGGTGTAGGTATGGCTGACGGGGCCCTGGAGGGCGGCGGTGGCGCCGTCGCCGAAGGACCAGCTGTAGCTCAGGGTGCTGTTGTCGGAGAGGGTGGCGCTGCCCTGGAAGCTGATCGCGTTGCCGGCGGCGATCGTGGTGTTGGAGGCCGGGGACTGGATGCTCACCACGGGCACCGGCGCGCTGCTGGTCGCACCGGCGAGGTAAGCCGTGGCATTCAGGAAGAAGGCCCGGTTGCTGTTGGCGGTCCAGCTCACATACAGCTTCTTGCCCGATGTGGTGGTGGTGCCGTCATCCGCCGGGGCGCTGTCGCTGATGGCCACCACCCGCCCGCTGCCGATGGTGCAGGTGGCGATGAAGGAGCCCGTGTCGCCGCTCACCTGCGTGTGGAGGATCTCCTGCACGCTGGGGTTCTGGGCAGCGTTCTCGTTCAGGTACGAGTAGGAATGGAAGTCCATCATGCCCAGCGCTCCGTAGGTGCCATGGACGATGGCCTGGGCTGCGGGGGTGGCGCTGGTCGTGAAGGCAGTGCTGGTGGTGTTGGCCTTGGCATCCCCGGGGCCATGGCCGGGCACAAAGGTGAACCCGTAGGGGTTCGTGCCATTGACCTGCACCATGTCGTTGAAGACGGTGTAGGCGTCCGTGCCGCCGCTGTAGCGGGCCGCGCCCACATGGTTGCCCACGATGAACAGGCCGCCGCCATGCTGGACGTAGCTGAGGATGGCTTGCTTCTCCGCGGCTGTGAACAGCACGTAAGGCTCGTCAATGATGTAGGCCGCGTAGTTGGAAAGATCCTGCGCGTTGGTGGCGTCGCCGTAGGTGACGCGGCCCGTGGGCGGCAGGGACTGGACCTTGTAGCCGGCCTGGTAGAGATCGAAGGCCCAGGCGCTGATGCCGCCGTTCCAGTCGGTTTCGGCGGTGGGGTTGACGGGCGAGGGATCCGGCTCGCTGGCGGAGCAGATGATCCAGTAGGCGGAGGTCCCCGCCTCCTCATGGCGGGTGTGGTCGAATAGGATCTTTTTCGGGGTTTGCGCCCCCAGGCTCAGGGCCAGGAGGGGCAGCAGAAGGATGCGAAGGCGTCTCATAGGAACCTCGGTGAAATGAAGTCCCCATTTCAATCGAGTTGGCTGTAAACAGGTGGTGAATTCCGATTTCTTAACATCATTTAACAACGGCTGTTCTCGGCCTTTCCCGGCACACTGGGTGAATTCACCCGGACTGCGCCCATGACTCGCCGCCTTGCCATTCCTTTTGCCCTGGTGTCCATGTTGCTGGGCGCCCAGGCCCCTTCCCCGAAAGCTGCGGACCCCGTTCCGCCCGCGCAGATCACGCTCACGACGCCCTTTCCGGTCCATTTGGGCAGTGTCGGCCCCAGGGAGGTGAAGGATGCGGTCTATGGCATCCGCAGCCTGGCCGATCATCCCTTCCACCTGAAGGTGATGGATCTGTCCCTGGGGCTCAGCCTGGACGAGCGCCAGCTCCAGGCGGCCCTGAAGCCAGGGGAAGTGCGCCTGGTGCATGTCCGTGTGGACCCGGACGGCATGCTGGGCTACATCCGCGGCGCGGTGCGGCTGGGCACGGATGATCCTGCCCAGCCCTTCTACATCCTCCGCTACGACATGATGGTGCGGCCCGAGGTGACGGTGGATGCGGAGCGTCGGGATCTGGGCGCGGTGGCCCCCTACGAAAGCCCCACTGCCACCTTCCATTTCACCCGGGAAGGGGGCGAGCCCCTGCGCGTGGCGCTGACCTCCGCCCTGCCGCCGTACCTCGACGCCACCGTGGTGCCCCGGGGCGCGACGGCTGATCTCCAGATCACTTTCCGGCCTTCCCGCCTGAAGCCGGGCATGCTGGCGGGGCTCGAGGTGCTGAAGGTGGCCACCAACGGCCCCCGGCAGCCAGCCTTCACCCTGTACCTGGATTGGCGCCTCGCGTTGCCCGTGATCCCCACCCCTTCCCGCGTGGTGTTCGACGATCGGACGACCACCTTGCAGGCTCTGTACCTGGCCTCCCGGGATGGCAAGCCCTTCCGCATCGCCTCCGCCACTGTCGAGGGTCGCGGCTTCCAACTCATTGACCGCCCAGGACCGCCGGCGGCGCGGCAAGTGCTGCGGGTCCGGCGCACGGGCAGCGATCCAGCGGCCCTGCTGGTGCTGCGGTTCGCAGGCCAGGACGAACCGCTGCGCGTGCCCCTGGTGTTTCTCGATCCCTTGGCTCCGCGCGGTGGGTCAGATTCCAGCGGGAGGTGAGGCGGGCGTCTTCAGGTTGAGGTGAAGCTTGACCACCTGCCCGTTGCGCAGGACATCGAACACCACCTCGTTCGCAGGCGGGGCCACCTCCAGCAAGGCCGCCAGCTGCCCCTCGTCCTTCAGGGCCAAGCCCTGGTAGGCCAGGATCACATCGCCCAGCTGGACCACCTGCCCCTGGGCATCCCGTTTGACTCCCAGGAGCCCCGCCCGGGCTGCCGGAGTGTCCGGATCCACCTTGTCCACCACCAGGCCCTGGCGGACGCCCATCTGCATGGCATCGTAGGCGCTGAACACCGTGAAGCCCATGCGGGGAGGCTCCAGCTGGCCCCGGCTGATGAGCAGGGGCACGATCTGGTTCAGGGTGTCCACGGGGATGGCGAAACTGATGCCGATCGAGGCCCCCGTGGCCCTGGGAATGGCGGTGTTCATGCCGATGAGGCGGCCCGCGCTGTCCAGCAGGGGACCGCCCGAATTGCCCGGGTTCACGGCCGCATCCGTCTGGATGCCCTTGAGCACCTGGGTCTGGTAATTCGTGGGGATGGGCCGGTCCAGGGCCGACACGATGCCCTTGGTAAGGGTGTGGTCGAAGCCGAAGGGGTTGCCGATGGCCATCACATCCTGGCCCACCTGAAGGTCGTCGCTGCGCCCGATGGGAATGGGCTTCATGGCGTTCAGGGGCGCGAAGACCTGCAGCACCGCGATATCAAAGGCGAAGCTGAAGCCGATGACCCGGCCTTGGTAGGTCTTCCCATCCGACAGCGTCACCTCCACCACGGGGGTTTCCCCCATGCGCTGTCCCTCCGGGCCATCCATGGTGACCACATGGTGGTTCGTCACCACATGCCCGTACTGGTCCCAGACCAGGCCCGAGCCGCTACTGACCGCTTTCTGGGTGATCGCGCCCGTGACGGGGTTCTTTTGCATCTGGACCGCGGTGATGTACACCACGCTTTTGCGGACTTCCTTGAACCGACGGATGGTATTGCGTTCCTCGGCCGTGAGCGGCCCCCTCGGTGTGGGCGTGCGGGGTGCCGCGAAGGCCCGGTAGCGTGCGATCAGCGCATCCTCCGCCGAGAGCGCCTTTGGCGAGGGAGCCTGGGCCAGCAGGGGCCCTGCCAGCAGGAGGAGAGAAACGAGGCGTCGGATCATGGGAACTCCGTGCCCCTGAGTATGGAACCGGCGCGCGCCTTCCGGGATGCCCCATCCAGGCCCCTCCAGGGGCCGAAGCCTGCCCTCAACGCGTGCTGGCCCCATAGCCCCGTAGGGCACGTGCGCCTTGCTCCTGCTGCCGGAGTTCCACCCGGATTGCCTCACGCTGCTCCTCCGCAGCGGCCTGGCGGAGCGCCACCTGCCCAGCCAGCCGATGGGCCCGCTCGATCAAGCCCTCCCAGCCCGGGCCCCGTTCCGCTGCGGCCACGGCCGCCTGGAACCGGCCATTCCAGTCCGCCAGAAACACCGGATCCAACGGCGCCGCCGCGTCGCCCACCCAGGCCTCCAGGGCCTCAATGGCCGCGCGGACGTCCGCGTCGCTCATCCCACCATGTCCTGGAGCTGGGAGCCAGTGGGAACCGTTGCGCTCCCCCGCTGTTGCTGATCCAGCTGTTCCCAGGTCTGGCGCATCTCGCCCATCTGGCGGCTGATGCGATCCAGGCGCCCTTCATCCTTTGTGGCGCTGGCTGCGAGGATCTCGCGGCTCCACCAGTCATAAAGCCGAGCGAGGTTGGCGGCCAATTCGCCACCCTCCTCCTGGTCGAGGCGGAGCACCAGTTCTTCCACGATCGCCAGGGTCCGGTTGACGCTGCGGGCCTTGGCCGCGAAATCCTTCCGCCCCATGGCCTGCCGGGCCTGGGCCAGGAAGCGCTGCGCGCCTTCCAGGAGCAGGGCGACCAGCTGCTGGGGCGAAGCCGCGTTGATGCGCTGGGCGAGGTACTGGTCGCTGGAAGGGTGGTAGGCCTGCATGGGAAACTCCCTTGGATCGGGTATCGGCAGGGGAACGAAAAACTGGAATCTCAGCCCAGCTTGGTCAGGCTCGCGCCCACGGACTGGAGCTGGCCCACGACGGCTTCCATCTGGGCGAACTGGGCCTGGAGCACCAGCTTGCGCTGGGCCAGCCGGGCCTCGCCGGCGGTGATCTGCTGGGCCAGGCGGGTGTTGGCATCGGTGACGCTCTGGATGATCTCGGCCAACTGCCCCGTGGTGGAGGCCGTCATGTTGGTGACCAGATCCTGGACGGCCTGTCCCACGCCGCGGCTGAGGGTGAGGGTGCCGGTCCCGGTGCCGTTCACGTTCAGGATCAGGCCCTCGAGGGGGGTGCCCGTCTGGCCGACCAGCAGGCCGGAGGAGCCGCTCAGGGTGTAGGGCGTTCCGTTGACGGTGAAGGTGCCCGAGACGGCTCCATTGGGCACATACGAAGTGATGTTGAAGGCCACATCGCCCGTGGTGGTGGCCGATCCGCCCTGGTAGAACTGGACCGCCGCCGAGGTGGAGGTGCCGCTGAAGGCGAAGACGTTCTTGACGGCGGTGGGATCTTTCGCCAGGGCCGCCTGGAACGCGGCGGTATCCAGGCTCAGGGTGCCATCCTGGTTGATGGCCACGCCAACGCCACCGGCCGAGGTGTAGGTGGCGGTTGAGGGCAGCCCGCTGGGCAGGCCGGTGATGGCCGTGCGGATCTGGGAGAGCAGAGAGCGGGCGACGCTGTTGCCGTAGAGCGGCCCTCCCGACGCCGAAGCCGAGGTGAAGTCATGGAGCATGGCGTTGTACTTGCTGACCACATCCTGCATGGCGCTGGTGATGGTGGCGGTATCCATCGCCACGGAGAGGATGGTGGGGCTGGTCTGGCCGCCCTGCTTGAGGGTGAGCGTAAGCCCGCTCACCGCGTCCGTCACCACGTTGGAAGTCCGGGTGAGCTGGATGCCATTCACGGTGAAGAGGGCATCCTTGGCCACATCCGCAGTCCCGGACGCCAGCCCGCCCGTGAGGGTGGTGGGGGAGGTCATGCTGTCCACGGTGCCCGCGGTGATGCCCAGGGTGTTCACGGCGCCGCCGGCGGTGACATCGGCGAGGGTGACCACGCCCGAGGTCTTGCCGGTGCCCGTGCTGGTGGCGGTGACCACCAACTGGTAGGGGTTGGTTCCCGATCCCGTGTTGATGATCGTGGCCTGGACGCCCGCCCCGGAGGCGTTGATGGCATCGCGCAGGCCAGAGAGGTTGTTCTGGCCGCTGCCCAGGGTCAGGGTCTTGATGGTGCCATCGGTGCCCTCCACCGCGAAACTCGCCGTGGTGCCCGTGAAGATGGACGTAGCCAGGGGATCGGCCACGGCCAGGTTGGTGGGCACCCCCCCCGAAAGGGTGGGCGAAATACGCCCAGCCGTGGCGATCTGACTGACCTGAATGTCGTAATTGCCTAGCGTCGCGCCGGTGGCCGTAGCGGTGACGTAGGCATTGGTGCTGTCGGAGCTGGTGACAGTCTGGGCGCCGAAGCTGGTGCCATTGAGTGTGGCGAAGCTGGTGGACAGGGCCGTCATGTCCGTCTGGATGGACTGGTAGGCCGCGATCGCCTGGGTGTTCAGGGTCTGCTGGGCGATCATCGCCTGGACGGGTTGCCCCTCCTGCTGCAGGATCGCGTTCACATAACTATCCGTCTGAAGTCCCGTGGACAGACCCTGGAAGCTCAATGGGGAAGACATGGGAACCTCCGCGCATACGGGAGGGCGTCAGCCCTCCTTGTCCACCAGCACGCCTGCGGCGCCCTTGGGTTGGTCCAGCTCGCGCAATTTCCGGGCCATGGCCAGCACTTCTTCCGAAGGCACCTGGTAGATCACTTCCTTGGTGACGGGATTGACGACCTTGAAAAGGAACCGGCCACTGGACTTGTCCACATCGAACTGGAGTTCCGAAGGTGCCTTGGCCAGGTACTTCTGGACATCCTGGGCCGCCGCATGAAGGGCGGCGGAGGAGGATGGGGAAGCCGTCGGCGCAGCCTGCCCACCCGGCCCGAGGGCCTGGGTTGCGGGGGAAGGGGAGGGGTCTGGAGCCGAGGGAGCCCGGGACACCATCGCGGTGGCGGCCGGGATCGTTGGCGGAAGGCCCGGCGCCAAGGTCCCCAGTGGGTTCACTTGATCAGCCATGGTGGCACTCCTCACCGAAGAAATCCGGGGGAGGACGGATGATCCGCCTCCCCCGGTTGCTCAGGGATTCCGGCTACCGGAGGAGCGCCAGGATGGACTGGCCCGCCTGATTGGCCTGACTGAGGGCGCTGATGCCGCTCTGGTTCAGGATCTGATACTTGGAAAGGTTCACCACCTCGTCCGCGACGTTGGCGTCCGTGATCTGGCTGTAAGCCGCGGTGAAGTTCTGCACCTGGATGCCCAGGGTGCTGGAAATGGCCGACAGCTCCTGTTCGGAAGCTCCGATGGTGCCGCGCAGGGCGGACACGGAGGTCAACATGGCCGAGATGCTGGCGGCAGCTGTAGCGGCGAGTGCGGCCGTTGAGAGGGCGTTGGCAGTGGACAGAGTGTTAAAGGTGGTCACGGAGATACTTACGGTGCCGAACCCGCCGGCAGCGACGGCAAGCGTATTCGCGCTGAAGACGGAGGTGCCACTGAACGTCGTGTTGTCTTGGATGTTCTGGATCGTGGTGATGATGTTCTGGAACTCGGCGTCCAGGGCGGCCCGGCCCGTGGTGTCCACCGTGCCCGTCTGGGACTGCTGGGCCAGCTGGGCGGCGCGGGTGAGCAGGTTGGTGACGGTGTCCAGCACACCGTCGGCCACCTGCAGGAAGGAGGTGGCGTCGTTGGTGTTGCGCTGGGCCTGGCCCGCGATCTTGATATCCGCGTTCAGCTTGTTGCTGATGGCGAGACCGGCAGCATCGTCCGAGGCCTGGTTGATGCGCTTGCCCGTGGTCAAGCGCTGAATGGTCTGCTGCAGGCCCTGGTTGGTGATCCCCAACTGACGGCTGGCGCCGAGGGCCGCGATGTTATTAAGAATGGACGGCATGGCATCCTCCTTGATGCGCTGGGCAGCATCCGTGCTGCCGGTTGGTCACGGGGAATCCCCGATCACTTCTTCGCTTCGGCCAGGTGCCCCTGAACCTTTAATCTTTTTTTGGCCGACCCCGGACCTCCCCCCTAGGATGGACCCATGCCTACCCTGTCCCTGGCCATGATCGTGAAGAACGAAGAGAAGAACCTGGGCCATTGCCTGGCTTCGGTGCAGGATCTGGTGGACGAGATGGTGGTGGTGGATACCGGCTCCACGGATGGCACCGTAGCCTTGGCCGAATCCTTCGGGGCCCGCCTCGGCCATTTCCCGTGGACGGGGGATTTCGCAGCGGCTCGCAACGAAAGCCTTCGCCTCTGCACCGGCGACTGGGTGCTGGTGCTGGATGCGGACGAGGCCGTGGACGTCCTGGACCATCCCAAAGTCCGGGAGGCCATCGCCCAGACTGACTGCCAAGCCTACAACCTCATCAGCCGGAACTATTCGGAGACCTCGGACTGGCTGCTGCTCGACCAGGTGGCCCTCCCGAACACCAGCGACTACACCGAAGGCGCCCAGTTCCCCTACTACGGGGATGCCTTCAACATGCGCCTGTTCCGGCGCTTCCCGGATCTGCGCTACGAGGGGCGCATCCATGAACTGGTGGTCCCCTTTTTCCTGAGGCGCCAGCTGCCCATGGGGGCGCTCGAGGTGGTGGTCCACCACTACGGGAAGCTGGATTACGCGCGGGAACGCGAGAAGCTGGGCCGGTATCTGGCCCTGGCCGAGCAGGATGCCGCGGCCCACCCCCTGAACGAACAGTGCCAGTTCAACCTGATGATCCAGGCCCATGCGGCCGGCAAGCATGAAACGGCGGTGCGGGCTGGGCTGGCCTACATCCGCCTCGTACCGCGCACGCTGCTCCGTGTGTACACCATTCTGGGCATGTCCCTCCAGTGCCTGAACCGCCACAAGGATGCCATCGCCTGTTTCGAGACGGTCCTGGGGGTTCAGGCCGACCACGCGCTGTCCCTCGAACGGCTCGCGCTGAGCCTGAGGGTCATGGGGCGCGCCGAGGAGGCCCGGAAGCACCTGCTCGGGGTGCTGGAGGCAAGGCCGACCTACAGCCCCCCCTATTTCGCCCTGGCGGAGTTGGAAGAGCAGGACGGGCACCCGGATGCGGCCCGGGCCACCCTGCTTCGGGGCCTCCAGAAGCTGCCCGCCCATCCTCAAATGCATTTCATCCTGGTCCAGCTTGATCTCCGTCTGGGGCTTCCCGCCCAGGCGGCGGCTGATGCCTGGACCGCCCTCCAGGCCCTTCCGGAGGGGGGCGGCGGCCACTGGCATGCGCTGGTGGCGGGCTTCCTGCTCAAGGAGGGGCACACGGACCAGGGACGGGCCCTTCTTGGACAAGGGTTGTCCATTTTCAAGGATCACCCCGGGCTGCTTCGCCTTCAGTCCCTTGCGAGCGGCTGAACCGTGGCCCCCCGCCTGAGTCTCGCCATGATCGTCCGGAACGAGGCGGACCGCCTGGGCGCCTGCCTGGACTCGCTCCAGGGCCTCGTGGACGAGAAGGTGGTGCTGGATACCGGCTCCACCGATGCCACGGTGGCGATCGCCGAAGCCCGGGGCGCGAAGGTGGGCTCCTTCGCCTGGGTGGATGACTTTTCCGCCGCCCGGAATGAGAGTCTCCGCCTCTGCAGTGGCGACTGGGTGCTTGTCCTCGACGCCGATGAGCGCCTGGATGCCGAGGGTGCGGCTGCCATCCGGGCGGCCCTCCACCGGCCGCAGGTCGAGGGGTTCCTGCTCACCATCCGCAACTACCTCCCCAGCGGCGCCTACCTGGGCATCCACGGGGGATCCTCGCCCAACCGGGGCGGGTTCCCGGGCACCGAACACCTGGCCTTCTGCACGGAGTTTTCCGCCCTTCGCCTGTTCCGCCGCCGGGAGGGCATGGCCTATACAGGCCGGATCCATGAAGTCCTTGATCCCGCCTTCGAAACCCATGGATGGCGCTCCGCTCCGCTGGCCGCCGTCATCCATCATCTCGGCAAGGCTGAACCGGATCGGGAGCAGGCCAAACAGCGCGCCTATTTCCAGCTCGCGCAGGCCGAGGCCCAGGAGCATCCCGGGGATTCCCGCGCCCAGTACAACCTCCTTCAGGAAGCCGCGATGACGGGCGCCTGGGAAGCCTGTGCCGAAGCCGCGCGGGCCTTTCTTCGGCTACGCCCCCGAGCGCCCCTGAAGGTCTTCCTGGAGGGGGCCCGGGCCTTCCGGGAGCTGGGCCGCCTGGACGAAGCGGAGGCGATCCTCGCCCAGGCCCCTGCATCGCCCGACACTCGCCCCATTCGTCTGGTGGCGGAAGCGGAGCTCCGATTCGCGCGCGGGCAGGCGGATCGGGCCCTGGCTGCACTCCTGGAGGCCATCTCCGCCGATCCCCATTCCACCCTTTCCTTCCTGCGGCTCGGCCGATGGCTCCAAGAGCAAGGCGACTCCGAAGCGGCCCGCGATCTGCTCCGGGCGGGGCTGGACCAGAACCCGCGGGACCTCCTGCTCTGGGAGGCCCTGGTGGGGGTTTCGGCGGCCGAAGGGGACCTGTCCAGTGCTGCCCGCGATGCCTGGGATGCGCTCGCAGCCTTTCCAGAAGGGGGGCGAGGGCTTTGGCACCAGATGGTGGCTCACGCCTTGCTCCAGACGGGCAGTGTTGTGGAGGCTGCCGAGGTCGTGGCCCGGGGGCTCGCAGCCTTTCCGGATGAGCCCGAACTCCGGCGCTTGGCGGCCCAGATTCCGTCTGAAGGCCGATAGGCCTACTCCCGCTCCTGGCGCCCCAGCATGGCGCGGAGCCCTGAGCCTAGACGTCCGAGGATCGTGGGCTCCCCCTCCTGCCCGGACTGGGGCACGGGTGGGGCCGCGACCAGGTCCGTGGGCACGGCGACGGAGGGATCCAGGTCGAGGGCGCGGCGGAAGCAGCCCTGGGCGTTGGCTTTGAAACCTTTGCGGTGGTAGAGCTCGCCCATGAGGGCCCAGGGTTCGGCGGCCTTGGGCTTGAGGCGGGAGGCGGCCTGGAGGGCTTCGATGGCGCGGGTGGACCAGGCGGGATTGGAGATCCGCAGGCGGCCCAGCAGCAGCCAGGTTTCGTAGGCCTCGGGGGAATCGGCATCCAGCTTGACCGAGTGTTCGAGGGTGCGGATGGCTTCGCTGGTGCGGTCCTGCATCAGGTAGGACTTGGCTTTGACGAAGAGCTTCCGGGCCCGGAGTGCGGGTGTATCCGCCACGTCCGCCTCCGGTGGTGCCGGAAGGGGCGGCGACAGAAGGGCTGGCGCAGGAGGCGGAGGCGGCACATCCAGTTCCAGGGCTCCGCCGGCGTAGGAGGCCGGGCCACCGAAGGCGTCCGAGGGGACGGGCTGATCCAACTCCGGTTCCAGATCCTCCGGCAGGATCTGGATGGATTCCACTTCGATGGGCGGAGGGGGGGGTGGCGCTGGAGGCGGTGGGGTCGCGGGCGGGGGCTCGGTTCGGGGGAGCAGGGGCAGGGTGCCACGGGTCAGGCGCAGGCCGCCCAGGGTCCAGAGGGAGGCCACCAGGCGCGTGGCGACGGTGGATTCCAGGCCCGTGAGGGAGGTGAGCGTGTCGCAGCCCAGGGGTTCGCTGCCCATGAGCGACACGGCGTAGGCGATGCGTGGATTCAGGGGCAGGTCGGCCAGGGTCAGCAGCAGATCCTGGGGCGCCTGCCAGCGCCAATCCGGTTCACTGCGGAACATCTCCTGCAATTCCTGATCAATCTGGGCGGTCTGGAACACATCCCAGACCAGACGCCGGTGGTCCAGGCTGAACTGGAGATCCCCGCTGAGGCTCCCGGCCAGTGGACCCGGCAGCCAGGTCAGCTGCAGGATCGGGTGTTCCAGCGCGTGCAGCAGGATGGAGCCCAGCAGTTCATGCAACTGGGCATCGCGCTCCTGCTGGGTCATCAGGCCCCACTGCACGACCCGGTCGCCCACGCGGGCGCCTTCGCCATCGGCCAGCAACTCCTTCAGGGCGGCCATGTCCAGCACGCCGCGGCGGATGAGGAAATTGCCGAACTGCTCACCCCCGGCATCGCTGTGCAGGTAGCGCAGGTTCCCGCCGGACCAGTAGAACCGGCGGACCCCATCGTTCTGCTCAAGGACGAGTTCGCCTTCGGCCGCCTGCTGATGCAGGGAGCCCATCAGGGCCGGCAGAAAAGGACGGACACGTACGGCGGGCACGCAGGCTCCCGGTGGATGTGGCCCCTACAGTTGCATGTCCCGCGCCAGGATTCCAGTCCTGAAACGCCTTACGTGATGCCGGGATATCCCAAGAGTCTTGGCCGAATGGGGGTTCGGGCCTATGCTTTCCCGTCATCCACCCCGCCCGGGAGGGAGTCGCATGTTCGAAAAGCTTGGCAAGTTCGAGATCCGGCGGGTCCTGGGGAACGGCGCCATGGGTGAGGTCTACCTGGGGGTGGACCCCTCCATCGGGCGGGAAGTGGCCATCAAGACCATCCTCCCCGCGGCGGCCCAGGGCGGGGAGGCCAAGGAGCGGTTCGCCCGGGAAGCCCGGGCGGCGGGCGTGCTGAACCACCCCAACCTGGTGACCATCTACGAATTCGGCGAGGACCAGGGCGTGCTCTACATCGCCATGGAGTTCGTGAAGGGGCACGACCTCGATGAATTGATCCAGCAACAGGCGCTCACCCGCTCGGAGATCCTGGAGGTGCTGGCCCAGGTCTGCGATGGCCTCGGCTTCGCCCACCGGCAGCACATCGTCCACCGCGACATCAAGCCCACCAATGTGCGGGTGCACCAGGACGGTCGCCGCCTCCACGCCAAGGTGATGGATTTCGGCGTGGCCAAGATCAGCAATTCGGACATGACCGCCACGGGCATGGTGATGGGCACGGTGAGCTACATGGCGCCGGAGTACATCCGCACGGGCAAGCCCGATCCGCGCAGCGACCTCTTCGCCGTGGGCGTGATGCTCTATGAGGCCCTCAGCGGCCGGCGCCCGTTCTCGGGCGACACCACCCCCACCATCCTCTACAAGATCGTCAACGAGCCGCCCGAGCCCATTGACACCACCCAGCTCCAGGGCATCAGCCCCGCCATCAAATCGGTGCTGGACCGCGCCCTGGTCAAGGATCCGGACCAGCGGTACCAGACGGCGGAGGACTTCGCCAAGGCCCTCCGCGCCGCGAAGGATCCCTCCTGGATGGGCCAGCTGGAGGAAGCCACCTCGCTGTTGCAGGCCAAAGCTGCGGCCACCGCCACCACCGCCTCGGTGCCCGCGATTCCTCCGTCGCAGCCCACGGCCCAGCTGGCCGCGGCTCCGTTCCCTCCTGTGGCGCTCCCGCCGCTGACGGCCGTGCGCCCGAAGCGCGGAGCGGGGCTTTGGATCGGCACGGCGGCCCTGCTGCTCGCGGCTCTTGGCGCCGGCGCGTGGTGGAGGTTCCGTGCCCCTCGGCCGGCCCTCGCGCCCGCTGCCACTGCGCCGGCAGAGCCCATGTCGAATCCTGCGCCCCTGGGCCCCAAGCCTGCGCCCTCCAAACCTGCCGCAGGGGCCGCTCAGATCGCCCCGCCGGTACCGGCCCCGCGGCCCCCGGCCGCCGCCCCGGCCCCAGCCCGTGAACCCGCACCGGTCCGCGCGGAACCGGAACCGCGGCAGAAACCCGCTCCGCAGACCTCCGACGCGACCCCCCTCGACCAGCCCGGACGCTTCCAGGAGAGCCACCTGCAGCAGCTTCCCCCCAACGAGCGGATGAACCTGGGCAACATCACCCTGAGCGATGCCATCCGCCTGTACGACTCGGATCCTGACAAGGCCATCTACGGCTTCCGGCAGGCCCTCAAGGCCGATCCCTACAATGCCAGCGCCCACGCCTGGCTGGCGGCTGAACTCTACAAGCAGGGCCGGATCCCCGGGTTCAAGCAGGAACTGCGAGAGGCCCACCGTCTGGGCCTCGTGGCGCGGATGATGCAGAACGCTCGCTTCCGCCGGGCCTTCAACCAGGCCCGCTTCAACCGGCAGCTCCCCGGCGAACTGGCCGAATGAGCCGGACGGGGCGTTCCACGCGGGAGGTGCTCGAAGCGCGGCTGGGCCACGTGTTCCGGAATCCGGCCCTGCTGGAGGAGGCCCTGTCCCATGCCTCCGCCGGCCGGAGTCGCGACAACCAGCGCCTGGAGTTCCTGGGTGACGCGCTGCTCAATTTCTGCGTGGCCCTGGCCATCCACCGGGAACGGCCCGACTGGCAGGAAGGCCCCATGAGCAAGCTCCGGGGCGTGCTGGTCTGCACGGACGCCCTGCACCAGTGGGCCCTGGAGTTGGAGTTGCCCCGCCTCCTGCACACCGCCACCCGGGCGCCCATGGGCGCGAAACCCCTGGCGGATGCGGTGGAGGCCCTGCTGGCCGCCGTCTTCCTGGATGTCCAGGCCGCGGGTGGGGATGGCGCGGCGCAGGTGCTGGCGCTGGTGGAGGCCCGTCACCTCGCGGCCATCCGTTCCGCCGATGCCAGCCTCTGGACCCGCCGGGATACCAAAACCACGCTCCAGGAGACCGCGGCGCAGAAGGGGTTCCCGCCGCCGGTCTACACCCTGCTGGACCAGGCCGGACCGGACCATGCGCCGCGCTTCCGGGTGCGGGTGGGGACGAATGGCCATACCGCCGAAGCCGAAGGCGCGACGCGGAAGAAGGCGGAGGCTGATGCGGCCCGGAAACTCCTCGACCAATGGACTGACCTCGAGCCATGACACTTGCGTTACACTCCCCCTTGCCCGGGATGCACGCGTGAAGATCTTCCCCACCCTCAACCTTCAGCACGGCCGTGTGATTCCCGCGGGGCAGCTGGAGCCCTGCGCCGAGACGCCCCTTGACCTGACCGCCTGGATCCTGGATCAGGGCGCCACGCGTCTGGCGCTGGTGGACGTGGATGCCGCCCAGGGCACCGGCAACAACCGCGAGTTGATCGGCCAACTCCTCCAGTACGCCCGCTCCCAGGGCCCGAAGATCTGCATTCAGGTGGCGGGAGGCGTGCGAAGTTCCGATCAGGCCCAGTTCTTCATTGACCAGGGCGCCACTTGGCTGGTGGTGGGCACCCTGCTCCACAAGTCATCCCTGGTGGTCGAGCAGCTGGTGGCGCGGTTCCAGCCCTACCTCACCGCCGCCGTGGATGCCCGGGGCGGCCAGGTCCATCGCTCCGGCTGGGTGGATGCCAGCTGCATGAGCGCCACCGAACTGGCCAAGCGGGCCAAGGCCTATGGCTTCCGCCGCCTTCTTTTCGTGGACATCCCGGAGGATCCTGGCGCGGATCCGGATTTCGATACGGCCCACGCCCTGAGCCGCGTGTCCGGCCTGCCCCTGGTCATGGGCGGCAGCATCACCACCCTGGCGCACCTCGAGCGGTTGCATGCCCAGCCGGGGCTGAAAGGCGCCCTGGTGGACGCGCTCCAATTCCGGCGCGATGCGCGCCTTCTGGCCTACCTCGCCACCGCCTGTGCCTGACGTGCGGGAACCGGCCGCAGGCTTTCTGGCCTCCCTGGACGAATCCGAGCGGCCCCACTTCCGCCACCTGGCCCTCATCCGCCCCCAGTTGCCCAGCGAGGGCCAGGTTCGGCTGCTGGAAGGGCTGGCGCGTTCCCTGGCCTCCCCCCGCTTGCTCACGCTCATGGCCCGGACTCCCCATTGGCTGGCGCACTGGCCGATCCTCCTGGGTCTCGCGGAAAACGAGGCCACGCCCGAATCCATCCGCCGGGATCTCGAGATGGTGGTCTCCCTCTTCGACCAGATGCGCGAGATGGACCTGGCGCCCGCCGACGAGAAGGCCGAGCGGGCGGAAGCCGTGCGGCAGCTCTACCAGCAGCTCCAGCCGGCCCTCAAGCCCGTGGCCAAGCTCCTTGCCAAGCAGATCGCCAAAAGCGTCGCCGCCTCTGGAAACACCCAGGAACTGCCGCCGCTCCCGCCCGAGGAGGACGACTGGGAAGCCCTCACCACCGCCCCTGCGGGCCCCTCGGAAACGCCAGGTGACGGGCGGCTCCAGCGCGGGGATCGCCTGGCGCGGGCCCGTGAGACTGTGCTGCCCGAGGAGTTGCTGGGCTTCCTGATGGAACCAGATCCCGAACTCCGGCAGGCGGCCCTGCAGAATCCGCTGATCTCCGAGGAGCTGATCTGCCTCGCGCTGGGCCGTTGCAGCGCCCCGGAGGCCTTCGAGGAGATCTACGGCGAGGCCCGCTGGTACTTCCGGAGTGCGGTCCGACAAGCCTTCCTGGATGCGCCGGGGACCCCCCCTGATCTCTCCCGGCGGATCGGCATCGCCGATGAGCTGGTGGGCGCGCTGGAACGGGGTGCCACCAGCCGGCGGGATCTCCAGCGCGCCGTCAGCCTGTTTGCGCAGCTCGAAGAGGGCGAGTTCCAGTTCATCACCTATTGGGCCAAGCGCCAGGCCCCCCACCTGCTCCGGGTGGTGAAGGTGTTCTACGACCGCCTCCAGCGCCAGCGGACGGGGCTGCCGGAGCGCTCGGAAGAGGGCCGGTGGGCCACCCTGGAGGAGCGCGTCTTCCTGGCTTCCCAGGGCACCCAGGAGGACCAGCTCGCGCAGGTGCTGCGCGATCCCGATCCCCAGGTGTTCCGCCTGGCCCTGGAAAACCCGGCCCTGACCCCGCGTCTCCTCGCCGCCGCGTTGCCGGCCATGGACCAGGGGCGGATCGAGCACGTGGCCGCCCATCGCGCCTGGGCGGAAGATCCGCTGGTGGTGGAGGCCCTGGTGCACCACCCCCAACTGCCCGAGGCGGTGGCCCTGGGCCTGCTGGATGCCCTGCCCGGGGTGAAACCCCTCGTGGACATCCTCCGCGATCCGCGAATCCTGCACCTCGATCTGAAACGCCAGGTGCTCGGCAGGCTCCGGGGGATCTACCTCGGCCTGGACCGCTCCCGCCGCATCGGGGCCCTGCGCGCGTCGGGCGGCGAACTCATGCGCCACCTGCCCCAGGAGGTGCTCCAGGACGAGCCCACCCTGCAGCTGCTGGTGTCCGACCGGCAGCTGGATCCGGGCCTGCTCCTGCGCCTGGCTCGCAACAAGCTCACGCCGCGCGCCATCCTGGCGCAAATCGCCAGCCATCCTGTGCTGATGGCCCACCCGTCCATCATGTCCGAGCTGCTGTTCAACCCGAAGACTCCCCGGGACGCCTCGATCCGGGTCTGGGGCCTGCTGTCCGAGGCGGAACAGGCCCAGCTGATGCGCAGTCCCCATCTGCCCACGGCCTTGCGGCACTTGGGATGATCATAAACGCCCTGGCCGGCCCTGCGTAGCCAGGCCACAGGAGCCTCCATGCACCGCCCGGCCCTCAGACTGCTCGTGCCCATCGCGGTCGCCGTGGCCGGCCTTGGCTTGGCGTCTTCCTGCCGGCCCCATCCGAAGGTGCCCGGGTGGGTCCAGTCCGCCCCAGAGGACAGCGTGCTCTCCTTCTCGGGAGGAGCCGGGTGGATGCTCACGCAACCGGATATCCAGAACCTGCTGGATGGGGAGCCTGAAGCCAGCCGGGCTTTGGATCTGTTCCTCCAGAAGGCCCGGATCAATCCGCACACGGAAACCGGGCGGCTGACCCTCCACCTTCTGGCGGGGCCGGGGCCGGTCCAGGGAAAAGGCCTGGGCCAGATCCTGATCCAGCTGGATCAGTTCCAGGATCCCAAGGCCCTTTTGGCGGCCCTGGCGGGAGCCTTCCCCCAGGAGGGGCAGCTGCGCCTGAACGGCCGCGACTGGCCGCTCTACGTCATCCTGGATCTGGATTCGCCCAAGGGTTCCGTCCACATCCGCGCCGCCAGCGATGAGCGGGGGCAGCTCTGGATCGGCGACCTCTCCGCCCTCCAGCGGCTGGCCTCGCGGAAGAGCCTCGCCACCCGCCCGGATGCGGCGGGTGCCGCGGCCTGGATCAATGCCAAGGCGCCTTTCCAGGGCTATTTCCAGCCCGAGGCCCTGCTGGGCGGGCTCCTCCGGGGCCGGCTGCCGGAGACCAGCACCCTCCGCGACCTGCCCAAGGGCCTTGATGCGCTCTTCTGGAGCATCGCCCCCGGGGCTTCTCCCGGCCAGCCCAGCCAGTTCGAGCTGGCCATCGGGGGGAGCGCCGAGGGCATCACGCAGATCGCTCCCTGGCTCCAGCGGCTGGTGGCCCTGGTGAGCGCCGTCCAGCCCGCTCCGGGCGCCGCCCCGCCCGAGCTGATGCAGGAGAAGCGGCGGGTGGGTCTCCGGGCCACCTTGACGGATGCCCAACTCAAGCTCGTCATGGAAAAGCTGGGGCAGCCCATGCTGTCCTTCAGGCCCGTGCCGCCGGCATGACCCCCGCGGACATCCTCCAGCCCCCTCCCGCTGCGGCCGATTCGCCCGAGTATTGGATGGCGCGCCTGAAGGCCGGCCACGAAGAGGCCCTGGCCCATCTCATGGCGCGCTTCGAGCGTCCCCTCTGCGCCTTCCTCCACCGGCGCCTCCAGGGCGAGGCCGGGGTGGTGGAGGAACTGGCCCAGGAGGTTTTTCTCAAGTGCCTCCAGCACTGCCAACGGTTCGAGGAGGGCCGGCCGGTGGCAGCCTGGCTTTTCACCCTGGCGGCTAATGCGGCGACCGACCATCTGCGTAGAAGAGGGCGGGAGGTACCCCCTCCCGAGACCTTTGACGCTCCGGATCCCCAGCAGGCTTCACCCTGGGATTCCGTGGACCAAAGCCGACGACTCCAGGCCCTGCGCGGGGCCCTGGAGGGGCTGACGCCCCGGCAGCGGGCCATGGTCCTGGCCTACTACGTCCACGAGCATCCCCTCAAGCGCATCGCCCAGGATCTGCACTGCGCCGAAGGCACCGTCAAAGCCACCCTGTTCCAGAGCCTCCAGAAACTTCGCAAAACCCTCGGACCCCAGCCATGACCCCCCGCCTCGATCCCAGCTTCCTCGACGACGCCCGGCGCTTCGAGCTCCTGGAGCGGCCTGAGGATTGGCCCGACGATCCCGCGATCCAGGCGGACCTGGCCGGACTGCTGGAACTCCATCTGGCCCTGGGCGCCCACGGCGCCGAACTGGCCCCGGTGCTGGCCGCCCCCACCCGGCCCTGGTACCGCACCTGGGGCTTGGCCTCAGCCGCGGCCCTGCTCCTGGCGGGCCTCCCTTCGATCATCATCGTCCAGCACACCCGCCACCTCCGCGCCCTGGCGCAGGACACGAACCGGATCGAGCAGCTGGCCCAGCGGCGCAGTCAGGACCGGGCCTGGATCGCCTTCTTCCAGCAGAGTTCCACCCTGCTCCAGGACTTCGATACAAATCCGGCCCTCTGTCGCAAGGGTGAGGAAGACCGCCACCAGGAGCGGGAGATGGCCCTGTCGCTGCTGGAAGCCAGCCACCAGCTCGCCGACTGGGGCGCCCCCAGCCCCGAGGCCGAGGCCACCCGCGCCAAGCTCCATGCCTGGATCGCCGAACTGGCCCTGGAGGACAACTGCCTCAGCACCGAGCGGGCTGACCAGCTCCGGAAGTGGGCCGCGACCCATAACCTGGAGAGCCAGGCCATCCACATGGAGCGGCACCTCAAGGGGGGCGGGGCATGAGCCTGCGTGCCCTGGCGCTCCTGCCTGTTCTCGTGGCGAGTCCGGAACCGGCCTTCTTCGCCGCCCCCAGGGGCGCCGCGGAAGCCCTCTTCCAGCAGGCGCGCGACCTGCGCTTCGCCCAGCGCTGGTACGACGCGGCCGCCTGCTACCGGAAGCTCCTCGCCGACGACCCGAATTCCTCCCGCGCCCCGGATGCCAGCTACTGGCTGGCCTCCTGTCTCGAACAGGATCAGCGCTGGGACGAGGCCGCCGCGGCCTACACCACCTTCCTGACGCGCTACCCGGATCAGCGCCTGCTGGGCCGGGAGGCCAAACTGAACCGCATCCGCTGCTGGGGCATCCGCCAGTGGAACAGTCCCGCCGCGCAGGAGGGACTGGCCGAGGCCTTGGCGGATCCCCTCGCCGAGGTGCGTACCGCCGCCGCCCTGCAGCTGGCCCGCCGCAAGGATCCCCGCGCCGTGCCGGTGCTCCAGGCCGGGCTCCAGTCCGACGCCTCCTTCGATGCCTGCCGTCTGGCCCTGCTGGCCATGGGCGTCCAGCCCCAGGCCGCTAACCCCTCCCAGGGCCGTTTCCTGGTGGTCCGCATCCACGAGAAGGGGCAGAAGGACACGGTGACCATCCGCGTCGCGCTGGGCCTCGCCCGGGCCGTGAGCGGCTACTTGTCCGACGCCCAGTTGAAGGAGGCCCGCGCCCGGGGCATCCACATGGACCGCCTCATGGACCAGGCCCTGAGCGTGCCCAAGGGCACGGAGCTGTTCAGCCTGAACGACGGCAAGAGCACGGTGGCCGTGACGGTGGAGTAGGGGCGTTCCGCTAAGCTGGAGGGTCGAGGCCCGCTTGAAACCCGTCCGCCGCTTCTTCCGCCACCACCTGAGGCCCTACCTGCCGGGAACCCTGGCCGGCGGCCTGCTGCTGACGGTGGGCAACAGCCTCCAGGCCCTCATCCTGGTGTCCCTCAAGCTGCTCTTCGACCACCAGCTGAAGATGGGGGGGAACGGTGTGGCCCAGTGGCCCCACGCCATCCAGGCCATCACCCGGTTCCTGCCCCCCGCCGAGGCCCTCCAGTCGAACATCCTCCTCATCCCGGCGCTCATTGCCGGGCTCTTCTTCCTGCGGGGCCTCTTCCTCTACGCCGGTTCCGTGCTCGTGGCCCGCAGTGGCATGAAGGCCGTCAAGGATCTCCGCGAACGCCTCTTCGACCGGGTGCTCGGCCAGGATCCGGTCTTCTTCCAGATCCGGCCCGTGGGCGAGCTCATGAATCGCATCCTGGGCGATGTGGGCCTGGTCCAGCAGCTGGTGTCCACCCAGGTGGCGGAACTCCTGCGCCAGGTCACCATGGCCGTGGTCATGGTGGTGCTCATCGTGCGCACCGACTGGCGGCTGGCCCTGGTGCTGGTGGCCCTGTTTCCCCTGGTCTTCCTTCCCATCAAGCACCTCACCCGCCTCATCCGGCGGCAGGGGCACAAGGCCCAGAGCAGCGCCGATGTCCTGCTCCAGCGCCTCAAGGAAGTGCTCTCCAATATGCGGGTGGTGAAGGCCTTCGCCCGGGAGGACTACGAATCCCGGCGCTTCCATGACCAGAGCCGGGGCCTCTACCGCCTGGGCATGAAGGTCATCCGCATCCAGGCCCTGTCGAGCCCCATCATGGAGAGCGTGGGCGGGCTGCTGCTGGCGGGGCTGGCCCTCTACGGGGCCGCGCGGATCCGCAGCGGCGCCATGACCGGCGGCGATTTCCTCATGTTCCTGCTGGCCATCTACCAGCTCTACGATCCCATCCGCCGCCTCACCCGGATGGCGGGCGAGATGCAGATGAGCACCGTGGCCCTGGAGCGCATCTTCGGCCTGCTGGATGTCGAGCCCCAGTTGACGGCCCCGGCAAACCCGAAGCCCGTGCCGGTCCGGCCCTCCACCCTCCGCTTCGAAGGCGTGGGCTTCGCCTACGATCCCAAGCATCCCGTCCTCCGGGGCATTGACCTCGAGGTCCACAGCGGCGAAACGGTGGCCCTGGTGGGCGGCAGCGGCGGCGGGAAGACCACCCTCGTGAACCTGGTGCCGCGCTTCTTCGATCCCACCGCCGGCCGCGTCACCCTGGATGGCACGGACCTGCGCGACTTCGATCCGCGGGAGCTGCGGAAGGTCATCGGCATCGTCACCCAGGAGACGCTCCTCTTCCTGGACACGGTGCATGACAACATCGCCTACGGCCTCGACGCCAGCCGCGAAGCCGTGATCGCCGCCGCGAAGAAGGCCCACGCCCACGACTTCATCACGGCGCTGCCGAAGGGCTACGATACGCCCCTGGCGGAGACCGGCTCCAGCCTGTCCGGCGGCCAGCGGCAGCGCCTGGCCATCGCCCGGGCCCTGTTGCAGGATCCGCCCATCCTCATCCTCGACGAGGCCACCAGCGCCCTGGACACCGAGAGCGAGCGGGCCGTCCAGGCGGCCCTGGAGGCCCTGATGGAGAACCGGACCACCCTGGTCATCGCCCACCGCCTCAGCACCATCCAGCGCGCCACCCGCATCTGCGCCCTCAAGCAGGGCCGCATCGTGGAGCAGGGCACCCACGAAGCGCTGCTGGCCCGGGACGGCGAGTATGCGCGGCTGCACCGGCTGCAGTTCGCGGAAGCCTGAGGCAGGGATGTGTCACCTTTCTTCAGCCATCCGCATCTGATGTCGAACAAGAAGGATCCAAACCAAACGGAGGCGTTGTGAAAGGCCCATTCTTTTCAATCGTGGTCGCAGCGTTGCTGGCCGCAGGCCCATCCCCCACGCGAGCTGCCCAGGCGCCTGCGCCCACCGTTCGGCCCTCTGCCGCGGCGCTCCTGAGCGCGGCCGAAGCCCAAGCCGGACGGGAGCACAAGAACGTGTTCCTGATCTTTCATGCCTCCTGGTGCCCCTGGTGCCACCGGTTGGATGCCCTTCTGAGTGCTCCGACCCTCAAGCCGTTCTTCGACAAGAACTATGTGATTATCCGGATTGACGGCCTGGAAGCGCCCGCGCAACTCGGCCTGGAGAACGCCGGATGGAAGGACATGATGGCGACCTACGGGGCCACCGGTCAGGGCATCCCCTACTGGTTGTTCCTCGGACCGAAAGGGAACATCCTCGCCAGCTGCCGAAGCCCCTTCGATCTGGACAGCAAGGGCGTGCCCGGCTGCATGGGGTTCCCCGATAAGGGCCAGCCGAAGGATCTCGCGTTTTTCGTGGAGGATATCCAGGAGTCGGCGCCCCACTATGAGGCTGCCTTCGACACGAACCTCCGGGCGTACTTGAAGTCCCTGACGTATTGAGACAGCCGGACCGATGGATGGGCACTCCAGCCATGGAACCGCAGGCTCCATCGCTGGCGCGGGCATGGGCCGGGCTCGGCGCACCGGCGCCGCCAATCCCATGAAACGCTCGGATTTCCACTTCGACCTTCCGCCGGAGCTGATCGCCCAGCATCCCGCGGCGGAGCGCGACGGCGCCCGCCTGCTGGTGGTGGATGCCCTCACGGGAACCTGGTCCCACCGGAGCATCCGCGACCTGCCGGAACTGCTCCCGGCGGGCAGCCTCTGCGTGCCCAATGACGTGCGTGTGCGCCATGCCCGGCTCTTCCTCCGGCGATCCGGCGGCGGCGCCGGGGAGGCCCTGCTGCTGCGCAGCCTGGGTGAGGGCCTCTTCGAGGCCCTGGTGCGGCCCGGCGCCCGCTTGAAACCCGGATCCCGGGCCACGGTGGTGGATCCCACCACCGGCGCGGCCCTGGCGGAGCTGCGGGTGCTGGAGACGCGGCCCGAGGGCCTGCGGACGGTGCGGGTCCAGGCGGACCACGGCCTGGCTTGGGACGAGATTGATCGCATCGGGCGCCTGCCCCTGCCGCCCTACATCGAGCACCTGGCGGAAGATGAAGACGAGACCCGCTACCAGACGGTGTTCGCCGCCCAGGAGGGCGAGGCCGTGGCCGCCCCCACGGCGGGCCTGCACTTCACGCCGGACCTGATCGGGCGGCTGCGGGACCGGGGCTGCGGCTGGCACCCCGTGCGGCTCCATGTGGGCCTCGGCACCTTCCGCCCCATGACCGCCGAGCGCCTGGAGGACCACGCCATGCACGAGGAGCGCTACGAGATCCCCGCTGCTACGGCGCAGGCACTCGAGCCCGTGCTGCGGGGCCGGACGCGGCCCCTCCTCTGCGTGGGCACCACGTCCCTGCGCACCCTGGAGGCGGCCTGGGACGGCGAGCGCCTGGCCAGGGAGGGCGCCACGCGGCTCTTCATCACGCCGGGGTACCGGCTGCGCACTGCCGACCACCTGCTCACCAACTTCCATTTGCCGGAGAGCACCCTCTTCGTGCTGGTGAGCGCCCTGCTGGGCCTGGATCTCGCCCAGGCGGCGTACGCGGAAGCCGTGAAGGGGCGCTACCGGTTCTTCAGCTATGGCGATGCGATGCTCGTGCTGAATGCCGGGCGCTACAAGTAGTCCACGAACTGATGGATGACGGGGATCTTGTGGCGCTTGCCCTTGGTGGCCTGGAGGATGCTCGTCACCGACATGCCCAGGCACCAGAGCAGCCAGAGGGGCAGGCAGAAGCGGACCGAGACAAGACCCGCCAGGGGGAAGAGGCCCGCGAAAAGAAGGGCCAAGGCCACCGCGCCTTCGGCGAAGGCCAGGATCACGCCCTGCCGCGCGTGCCAGAGCAGTTCCAGATCCTCGCGGCAGCGCAGATAGGGGCCGAAGGCCCACGGACCCGCGTAGCAGAGGATCAGGTCTCGCAGTCGCTCCCCCGTGTAGAGGGGCGTCGGGGCATCCAGGGGCACGGGGCAACCTCCCCGTGAAGGATAGCGCAAGGCTTGGCCTCCGGGCGGCCCCGGCCCCGGGCTGTGGTCCAATGGAGGCGGGAGGCCCGATGCAGGTCCAGCTCAACGAGGATGTGGTGCTCGACAGCCGCCGGGCCGTGTGGCTGCCCCGGCAGCGGACCCTGGTCCTGGCGGACTTCTTCTTCGGCCTGGGCGCGGCCCGGCGCCGGCGTTTCGATCCCCTCCCCGCCACCCCCCAGCAGGAGATCTGGGAACGGGTTCTGGGCCTGCTGGCCGACTACGACCCGGAGCAGGTGGCCCTGTTGGGGGACCTGAAGCCATCCCAGGGCACCCTCGAGGGGGATGAGGCGGAGGAACTCCGCACCGTCTTCCGGAAGCTGAAGGGTCCGGGGCGGACCCTGATCCAGGTGGTGGGCCATCCGGAGCGCAGCCTGGGACCGGCCCTGGCCGGCACCGGCGTCCAGCCCGTGGAGCAGGCCCGGATCGGCCCCCTCACGCTCATCCACCGCCGCCGCATCTTCGTCTACCCGCGCCACGACCCCTTTCACGGCTTCTGGATCAACGGGGGGGTGCATCCCCTCTTCGCCGTGCCCGGCCTCGGCCCGGCCGGCGAGCCCGATTGGCTGCGCCTGCCGGCCTTCCTGTACACGGGCTTCGCCCTGGTGATGCCGCCCTTCGTGAGCTACGCCCAGGGTTTCGAAGTCATCCAGGCCGACCGCCTGCCGCGCCAGGCCCGGGCCTGGTCGCTGCTGGCGGACCGTCTCAATCCGCTCGATCTGCCGGGGCTTCCGCCGGTGCCCGACCACCTGCGCACCCTCGCCCGGCCGCCGCGCCGGGGACGCGAGGAGCCCAAGGCCGAAGAGTAGTTAGGAGCTGGAACGGAATAATCGTTGCCATCGTTGACGCCCAGCCGCGATGCATCCGCAAGGAAGGGCCCGCAGGGCCATGTGGTTCATGGTTCAAGGGCCCTGACGCCGCGGGGCGCGCGGATGGGCGTCAACCCTCCGGGCGCGGGGTGGCGGGCTGCGTGATCCTGCGTTGGCTTCGGTTCACGGAGTCCCGCTCCGCTGGAACCTCAGCCGCCTTGGCTCACTTGCCCGGCACCCCGCGCGATGGCATTGCTTATTTCGTTCCAGCTCCTGACTTCCGCGGGTGGCCTTCCGGCAGGGGGGCGCCCCCCTTCACATGGGAGCCATCATCCAGGGTGAGATCCCAGCCGAGCTGGTCGCCTTTGCGGATCCCGAGGCGGCTGAAGGTGCCCGAGGGGAACTCGATGAAGTAGCGCGATTCCACGGTGCCGCCGTAGGTGGGGCAGTTGTCCCCCAGCATGGGCGAGCAGGGCGGCACCCGCTCGGCCAGCTCGACGATGCGCCCATTCCCGTCCACCCAGGCCACATCCAGGGCGATGAGGCAGTTCTTCATCCAGATGGCGTGGTAGCCGGACTGGTCGTAGTTGAAGAACATGCAGCGGTCCTTGGCCAGGGATTCCCGGTACATCAGCCCCTTCTCGCGCTCCGGCTCCGTGGAGGCCACCTCCGCCAGGAAGCGGTGGTTCCGGAAGGCGACTGTGCCGGTGCCGCCGGCGAGCATAGGCAGGGCTGAGAGCAGAAGGATGAGCAGGGGGCGCATGGGAACTCCGGGATCCATCCATGGATGCGTCCAGCATGCCCGAGGCTCCCGCCCTTCGTGATGCCTCGTTTCGTGTGGCACGATGGAACCTTCGGATCCGAATCCCTCTGTCCTGGATGTCCATGCCCCTCTCCGCACGCCTGTTTGCTGGATGTCTGGCCGCCCTCCTGCTGCGGGCCCAGCCCGGCGACCTGCGGATCCAGGCGGTGCGCATCCACCACCCGATCCGGGTAGATGGCCACCTCCAGGAGGCCGACTGGCGCCGGGCGCCCGCCGCCACGGGATTCATCCAGGAGTGGCCCGACCGGGGGGAACCCGCCCGGCAGCGGACCGAGGTGCGGGTTCTCTACGACAGCCAGAACCTCTACATCGGGGCCCGGATGCACCACGATCCTGTCCTGGACGGCGGAACGGCGACCATCGTGCGGCGCCTGCAGCGGCGTGACCAGGACAGTCCCAGCGACTGGTTCAGCGTGGCCCTGGACACCACCCACGACCGCCGGACGGCCTTCGTCTTCGAAGTGAATGCCGCCGGTGTGCAACGGGACGGGACGATCTCGAACGATACGGACTACGACACCAGCTGGGATGGGGTCTGGGAAAGCGCGGTGACGGTGGATGCGCGGGGCTGGACGGCCGAGCTGAAAATCCCCCTGTCCCTGCTGCAGATCCCCAGCGCCGCCGGGCCCCAGACCTGGGGGATCAACTTCAGCCGCACGGACCAGGGGCATCTGCGCGAATTCACGCGCTGGTACGTCGTGCCCCGCGGCGAGACCGGCTTCGTCAGCCAGTTCCCGGAACTCACCGGCCTGGCGGGCCTCCATCCCAGGCTCCGGCGGGACTTCATCCCCTTCCTGAGCGCAGGCCGGAAGTTCCAGACGGCGCGCAGCTATGACGACCGCGGGGGCACCGTCCGGGCCGGACTGGACGCCCGCTGGGGCCTCACCTCCCACTCCGAAGTGGATCTGGCCCTGTTCCCCGATTTCGGCCAGGTGGAGGTGGATCAGGCTGTCCTGAACCTCGGCACGGTGGAGACCTTCTTCCCCGAAAAGCGCCCGTTCTTCCTGGAGGGCGCGGACAGTTTCCGCGTAGCTGGCCCGGATCTCTTCTACAGCCGGCGCATTGGCCGGGGCCTGTCGGATCCTGACCTGAATCCCGGCGAGGCCCTGCTGCACCGCCCCGATGCCACCACCCTCACGGCGGCGGCCAAATACACGGCCCAGTACGACTCCGGCATGAACGTGGGATTGCTGGGCGCCCGCGTGGACCCTGCCCAGGCCACCCTTCGCGAAGCATCCGGGGAGACGGTGTTCCGCGAACTGGCTCCGCTGACCGCGTACGGCGTGGCCCGGGTGCGGCAGACCCTCGATGCGAACGGAAGCTACCTGGGCGCCTTCGCCTCCGCGGTCCACGAAGCGGGCGCCGAGGGCCGCGTGGCCCAGGTCCAGGCCCTGGACGGTGTCTACCGGACGGCGGCCGGCGACGGGTACCTCGAAGGCGCCTTCAGCCGCAGTGAGGCCGGTCCGAAGGATCAACAGGCCACGGGCTGGCGGGGGCATCTGAAGGCCCACCGGGCCTGGTCCAGCGGATGGAGCCTGGACCTCCAGGGGGTCAACGCCACGCGCGAGTATGATCCCAACGATCTCGGCTACCTGGCGCGCGCCGACGAACAGAGCCTCCAGGCGGACATTGCCCGGACCTGGGATGACACCCGGGGCGTGTTCCGGAACTGGGGTTGGGGCCTCGACCACGCGGTGGCCCGGAACCAGGCCGGGCAGGTCTTCCAGCGGACCTTCGAGGCCTGGGCCCGCACCGATTTCACGAATTTCTGCTCGCTGTGGGGCGGCGGCGGCCTCAACCTTCCCGTTTCGGACGATCAGGAACTGAGGACCGCCAGTCTGCCCGTCCGGCAGTACCTCCAGCGGCCCAGGATCCCCTACGTCAACCTGGGCTTCGACACCCCGGGCAACCGTCCCTGGTACCTGCGCATCACGGTCAACCGCGCGTGGCACGAGGGCGGACCCTCCACGGCCGGCAGCCTGTTCCAATCCATCAAGCCGACCTCCGCGCTCGAAGTGCAGTTCTCCACGGGCCTGACCCGCCAGGACGGCGAATTGTCCTGGCTCGAGACGCCCGTGGCCACGCCCATCGTGGGCCTGCGCCAGCTGAGCCAGTTCAACCAGACCCTCCGCGTGTCCTACGCCTTCAGCACCCGCTTGACCCTCCAGGCCTTCAGCCAGTGGCTGGATGCCAACTGGGCCTACCGGGATCTCGAACACTACGTGGACGATCAGACCCTGGCCCCGGGCCTGCCCTCCGACATGGCCAGCGGGACCGCGCCCCAGACCGCCTTCAGCTACCGGGACTGGAACCTGAACCTCATCACCCGCTGGGAGTTCCGTCCAGGCTCCACCTTCTTCCTGGTTTACACCCACGGCGCCAACACCGATGCCCTCATCAACAACCGCGCCAGCCTCGCTCCCAGCCGGGATCTGGCCCCGCTCTCCCATCTGCCTTCGGATGACGTGGTGCAGATGAAGGTGAGCTACCTGATCCCCTAGCCCAGCAGCGCCTTCAGACTCGCCGGGTAGAGGGGTTCCGCCAGCTTACGCACCGCGGCGGCGTACTGCTGGATCTCCCACTGGGCGTGGCTGTCGGAGCGCAGGCGGATGAAGTGGGCCACGGCCTGGAGGCTGACGGTCCAGTACACCTCGGAGTAGAGCCCCAGGGGCAGGATGCACCGCGCCTGTTCGCGGCAGACGCCCAGGGCGATCAGCTCCTTGTAGCGGGCCACGGAGGTGCGGCCGGCTTCCAGATAGGCGGCGAGGGCGCGGGCGCGGTTCTCGTCGGGAATCGTCCCCTCGCTCCCCTGCTTGTTCACCGTGGCCTGGCGGCGGAACAGCTCGGGCACGAAGAACTCGTCCTCCGCGAACTCCACGTAGCGGCCGGAGATCTCGTTGAACTCCGACGCGATGCGGTGTTTCATCCACTGCCGGAAGACGAAGATGGGCGCCTTCACGTGGAAGGTCAGGGCCGTGTGGCGGAAGGGCGAGGTGTGCTCGTGGGTGGAGAGGTAGCGGATGAGCTTCTCGTCGCCCTCGTCGAGTGCCTCCTTGCGCTTCCCGAAGGACACCCGGGCCGCATTCACCACGGAAAGGTCCGACCCCATGTGATCCATGAGGCGGACGAAGCCCTTGTCGAGCACCTGGATTTCAGGATTCTGCATGGAAGACTCCGGGCTTCCAGCTTCCCGCGCGCCCTGGGAGAATGGAAGCTCCGACGGGGGCCCCATGAAGTTTTTCATTGATACCGCCAACATTGACGAAATCAAGCGCATCAACGCCCTGGGCGTGCTGGATGGGGTGACCACCAACCCCAGCCTCATCGCTAAGGAGAGCGGCAAGCCCTTCGAGGCTATTATCGCGGAGATCTGCGGCATCGTGGACGGCCCCATCAGCGCCGAGGTCATCGGCCTGGAGGCGCCGGGGATGATCGAGGAGGGGCGCCGGCTCGCCAAGATCCACAAGAATGTGGTCGTGAAGCTGCCCCTCATCGCCGAGGGCCTCAAGGCCTGCAAGGCGCTCAGCGCCGAGGGCATCCACACCAACGTCACCCTCTGCTTCAGCGCCACCCAGGCCCTCATGGCCGCCAAGGCCGGCGCCACCTACGTCTCCCCCTTTGTGGGCCGCCTGGATGACATCAACCTCGACGGCATGGAACTCATCCGCGAGATCTGCGCCATCTTCGAGAACTACGGCTTCGCCACCCAATGCCTGGCCGCCTCCATCCGCCAGCCCCGCCACGTCACCGAGGCCGCCCTCGCCGGCGCCCACGTGGCCACCATCCCCACCAAGGTCTTCGACCAGATGCTCAAGCACCCCCTCACCGACAAGGGCGTGGAGGGCTTCCTGGCCGACTGGCGGAAGAGCGGCCGATAGGGCTACGCTGGGGCCATCTCTGCCGGAGGCCCCATGGATGCGCATGACCGGGCGACCCTTCTATTGGCCTACGCCCAGGGGCCGGAGCAGCTCCGGCAGGCCCTGTCGGGCCTTGCCCCGGAGCTCCTGGATCTCCGGCCCGCCGTCGGTGCCTGGAGTGTGCGGGAGGTGGTGGCCCATGTGGCGGAAACAGAACTGCATCTGTACCTTCGCACCCGCTTCGCCCTGGCCCAGCCGGGCCTGACCATCCTGCCCTTTGACCAGGAGGCCTGGGCCGCCTCCTTCGAGGCTCCCGGCCAGCCCCTGGACGAGCTGGTGGAGCTGATCCGCCTCCTGCGGGAGATGCTGGCCCGGCAGCTCCGGCGGCTTCCAGAGGCCCAGTGGACCCAATCGGTCCGGCACCCCGAGCAGGAGCATCCCCTGACGGTGGAGGCGCTGCTCACCAAGGCCGACCAGCACCTGAAGATCCATCTCGCGCAGGTGGCGCGAACCGCCCGCGCCGTCCAGGGCGAAGTCTCGGGATAGACTGACGGAAGTCCTCGTCGTTCAGACCTCCCGTCCTGGAGCCCCCATGTCCCTCGAACAGAAGATCGAGACCCTGAAGGCGAAGCACGCCCAGGCCCTTGCGGGTGGCGGCGAGGAGCGCGTCCGCAAGCAGCACGAGGGGGGCAAGCTCACGGCCCGCGAACGCATCGCCGCCTTCCTGGACGAGGGCTCCTTCGAGGAGATGGACGCCCTCATGGTCCACCGCACCGAAGGCGTAGAGAAGATCCCCGGCGATGGCGTGGTGACGGGCTTCGGCCGCGTGGACGGCCGCCCCGTGGCGATCTTCGCCCAGGACTTCACGGTCTTTGGCGGATCGCTCAGCGAGGCCTACGCCAAGAAGATCTGCAAGGTCATGGACCTGGCCATGAAGGTGGGCTGCCCGGTGGTCGGCCTCAACGACAGCGGCGGTGCCCGCATCCAGGAGGGCGTCGTGAGCCTCGGCGGCTACGCCGACATCTTCCTGCGGAACACCCTGGCCTCGGGCGTCATCCCCCAGATCAGCCTGATCATGGGCCCCTGCGCCGGGGGCGCGGTGTACAGCCCCGCCATCACCGACTTCATCACCATGGTGAAGGGCACGAGCTACATGTTCGTGACCGGGCCGGATGTCATCAAGACCGTCACCCATGAGGAAGTGACGAAGGAGGAGCTGGGCGGCGCCCACACCCACGCGGCCAAGAGCGGCGTAGCGTCCTTCGTCTGCGCCTCCGACCTCGCGGCCCTGGCCCACACCCGCGAGCTGCTCTCCTTCCTGCCCAGCAACAACCTGGGCGAGGCCCCGCGCAAGGCGCCGCGCACCCAGATGCCCCTGGAGAACCCGGATCTGGACAAGGTGGTGCCGGACGACCCGAGCAAGCCCTACGACATCCGCGACATCATCCGCGGCGTGGTGGATGACCAGCATTTCTTCGAAGAGCACGAGGCCTTCGCGCCCAACCTCGTGGTGGGCTTCGCCCGCATCGAGGGCCGCAGCGTGGGCATCGTGGCCAACCAGCCCGCCTTCTACGCCGGCGTGCTCGATATCTCCTCTTCGGAGAAGGGCGCGCGGTTCGTGCGCTTCTGCGATGCCTTCAACATTCCCCTGATCACCTTCGAGGACGTGCCGGGCTTCCTGCCGGGCGTCACCCAGGAGCACGGCGGCATCATCCGCCATGGCGCCAAGCTGCTCTATGCCTTCTGCGAGGCCACGGTGCCCAAGATCACCGTCATCACCCGCAAGGCCTACGGCGGCGCCTACTGCGTGATGGCCAGCAAGCACATCCGCACCGATTTCAACTTCGCCTACCCCACGGCCGAGATCGCGGTCATGGGCGCGGAAGGCGCCATGAACGTCCTCCACGGCAAGGCCATCGCCGCGGCCCCCGATCCTGCCGCCAAGCGGGCCGAGCTCATCGCGGACTACAACGAGAAGTTCGCCAACCCCTACATCGCCGCCGAATTCGGCTTCGTGGACGAAGTGATCCTCCCCCGCGAGACCCGCCAGAAGCTCATCAAAGCCCTCGCCTTCCTCGACACCAAGCGGGACAGCACGCCGCCCAAGAAGCACGGGAACATTCCGTTGTAGGTCCACGGGAATCATTCCCGGAGATTATTCCATGCGCACCGCCTTCGTTGATGAGCACGGCAGGTTGCGCGAAGGCTGGCGGGTGCTCGGCTACCTTGCCGCGGCCTACGTCATGCTCCTGTTCGCAGAGGTTATTTACGGGATGGCCGCACCCCGCAGGCTCCCCCTCGTGGAGCCCTGGATCGAGGGATTGGCCTATGTCATCCCGACCTGGTTCTGTCTACGCCTAGAGCGGAGTACCTGGGCCGCCATCGGCTTCCGGATGGATCAGCGGTGGTTGCGCCACCTAGGGCTGGGCGCGCTTGGGGGGGGCGGCATCATGGGGGCCACGGCCCTGATGGTTTTCGCAATGGGAGGATGCCATTGGACCCGGACCCCCGGCATCGGGGTAGCCGACATGGCCAGGGGCGCGTGCCTCTACCTCGGTGTCGCCCTAGCGGAAGAAACCTACTACCGGGGCTATCCCTTCCAGCGCCTTACCCGGGCCATTGGATTCCCGGCAGCACAGATTGTCTTCGCCTCCTTCTTCGCCTACGGGCATTGGGGCAATCCGGGTATGCACGGCGCCACACTGTTCTGGGCCACCCTCAACATCGGCCTGGCGGCGCTGCTGCTGGGCCTGGCCTGGATCCGCACCGGCAGCCTGGCGCTGCCCATCGGCATCCACCTGGGCTGGAACTGGACCCAGGGCAGCCTGCTGGGCTTCGGGGTCAGCGGCACGACCGGGACACCGGGCCTCTGGTCGCCCGTCTTCCAGGGCCGGCCCGACTGGTTGACTGGCGGCTCCTTCGGCCTGGAGGCCAGCCTGCCCTGCGCCCTGGTCTGCGGCGCGGCCATCGTCGCACTGGCCCTGTGGAAGGGGAACGCCCCGAAGGAAGCGGCCGACTGATCAGGCGCCCGGCGCTTCCATCTCCCTCAGGAAGCCCTCCAGCGCGTCCAGCTGATGTTCCAGATCCTGCAAGGCCCGGCCCACGTCCTCGGTGGCCTGGGAGACGGTCTGGGTGGCCTCCCGCATGCCGCCGAAGGCGGAGGCCACGAGGCCGGAGGCGTTCCGCTGGCGCTGGCTGGTCTCGGCCATGTCGCCGATGCGCTGGGCGGCTTCCTGGGAGGCGGTGATGATGCCCGCCAGGGCCTCGGCGAGGGCCTGGGCATCCCGCTGGCTGGCGTCGAGCCGGGTGCCGCTGGCGGAAAGGGTGGCGTTGGCCTCCTGGGTGCCCTTCACCACATCGCCGATCTGGCTGCCAATCTCCTGCGTGGCCTGCTGGGTGCGCTCGGCCAGCTTACGCACCTCCTCGGCCACCACCGCGAAGCCCTTGCCGTGGGCGCCGGCGTGGGCCGCCTCGATGGCGGCATTGAGCGCCAGCAGGTTGGTCTGATTGGCGATCTCCTCGATGACCTGGACGATGGAGCCGATCTGGTCCCCCTTGGCGCCCAGGGCCGACATGGTCTGGCTGGTGCTGGCGCTGGAGGAGACCAGCTCGTCGAGGGTCTGGAGGGTGGAGGCCATCCGCTCGCCCCCATCGAGGGCCTGGGTCTCGGCTGAACGCGCCCGTTCCGCCGAGCGTTCCGCATTCTCGGTGTTCTGGGCCACCATGGCCCCCAGATCGCCCAGGGCGGCCGCGCTGTCCTTGAACGCCTGCTGCTGGTCTACGATGGCCCGGGCCACCTCCTCCATGTTCTCGGTGATGCGGCGGATGGCCTGGTGGTCCTCGTGGATGAGGCTGGACACGCGCTGGAGCATCTCCCGCTGCCGCTCGCTCTGCCGGGCGGCCTCGGCCCGGGCTTCTTCAAGCTTGGCCGCGCTGCGCATCTTGTGCCGCTCCGAGACCGCCAGCACGGTGAAGAGGGAGATCACCAGTCCCATGGCCGAGGAGAACTGGAGTTCGCGCAGGACCGTGGCGGGCATCTGCTCGAGGGGGTGCTGGATGCCGAAATTGACCAGCACGATGCCCAGCAGGGCCAGGCCCAGCCAGACAAGGCCATGGCGCAGATCCCCCAGAAGGACGGCGCCGCAGGGCACCTGGACGAACCAGAAGATCTCGGAGGACATCACCCCGCGGTTCACGTAGCAGAGCCAGAACATGATGCCCCAGATGATGGCCAGCGCCAGTTCCCGGGCCGGGGACAGGCGCCCCGAGAGCCGCAGGACCAGCGGCACCAGGAACGCGGCCGTGGCGGAGAAGGCCACCCCCTTCACGGCCGCGGGCGCACCCATGATCTGGAACTTGACCAGGTAGAACAGCGACGCGGCCAGGATGACGTAGGAGATGCCCACCAGGCTCCGGGCCCGGGCGTACTCCTGGCGGTCGTCCCGGATCCGGGATGGAATCCACCACTCGAAGAATGAGATGCCGGCCATGAGGCCTCCTGCCACGGGGAGATCCCCCCTCATCGGCATCTCTGCGCACAGGTCAAACTTGACCTTGCAAGCCGGCTCTTTCCAGCCCGGGGTACCGCTAGACTGACGCATGCACTATGCGGCCCTGGCCTCAGGATCCAAGGGGAACTGCCATGCCGTGTCCGACGGTGGGCGCACCCTTCTGGTGGATGCCGGCGTCTCCCTCCGCCAGATCCGTGAGCGCCTGGCCATCCTGAACCTGGACGCAGCCTCCGTACAAGCCGTGGCCCTCACGCACGAGCACTCGGACCACATCGGCGCCTTGGGCGTGATCCTCCGCCGCACCGACTGGGCCGTGATCGCGACCTCGGAGCTGCGCGCCACGCTCCGGGCCTCCCGGGGCCTCGACATTCCGCCCGGACGCTGGATCGAAGCCCGGCCTGGCCACCCGTTGGACTGGAACGGCTGGCGGATCCTGCCCTTCAGCGTGCCCCACGATGCGGTGGATCCCGTGGCCTACCGGATCGAGGCCGGGGGCCGCCAGATGGCCGTGGTGACCGACCTGGGGCAGCCCACCGCTCTGGTGGCCGACCACTGCCGCGATCTGGATCTGCTCGCGCTGGAAGCCAACCATGACCTGGACATGCTGCGGGAGGGCGACTACCCGCCCCACCTCAAGGCCCGCATCCTGAGCCGTGTGGGCCACCTCAGCAACGGCGCCATGGCGGAGCTGCTCGCACAGGTCCTCTCGCCGCGCCTCCGCGCCGTGGTGCTGGCCCACCTCAGCGAAGCCAACAACCACCCCGGCCTGGCCCGCTTCGCCGCCGAAGAAGCCCTGCGGGGCTCCGCCACCTCGCTCCAGGTGGCCCATCAGCGGAATCCCATCGCCCTCTCCGTCGCCTGAAGGAGGTTCCTTGAACCGTCGCGCCCTCACCCTGCTGGCCCTTTTGGCAGCCGCCCTGCCTCTGGCCGCCCAGTCCTACGGAGACAGCCCCGCCTTCGGGGGTTCCCGTGTCTTCTCGGAAGGCCTCGATCCCCTGGGCAACAGCGCCCGCTTCGACCGGGTTCCAGCGGGCTGGTACCTGGGTTGGGAGGCCGGCGACTGGAAGCCCCGGGGCTTCCGGAGCGATTCCGATGCCCTGGGCCAGGCCCTGGCCGTGGGCGATGCCGCCACCGCCGCCAGCCTGACCACTAGCCTCCAAAGCGACCCCCTGCCCCTGCGCACTTCGGACATCGGCCTGGAGTACGCCGGGACCGGCGGCGTCCGGTTCGCCATGGGCCACGAACTGCGCACGGGTGTGCAGATGCTTCCGGGCCATACCGTGGAGGCCCGCCGGGTCGAGGTGGACCGGATGGTGACGGGGGCGGGCAGTAGCGACGGCCAGACCGCCTATGGCATCACCTTCCGCCTCGAACGGGTGCGCGTGGGCGCGGAGCAGGCCGTGGGTGTCGCTCCGGATCCGGCCCTGGCCTTCGCGGGCACCTCCCGCAGCGCCCTGAGCATTACCTCCGATGCGGGTTTCACCACCACCCTCACGGAAGGGGTGCGCGTTGGCCTCATGGTGAACCGCCTCCTGCCCCGGCATTTCTGGGATGTCTACGAGCAGCCCCAGGCCCGGGCGGGCCTTGAGCTCGACCTGGGTACCCTTGGCCGGCTGAGCGTGGAAGGCGATCTGAACAAGGCTGCCCGGCTGCCCTTCCCGGTGAAGCAGAAGACCTTTTCCACCTCCCTGCGCATCCTCGCCACGCCCACGGTGACCCTGGTGGTGGGCGCGGAGCGGCGCACGGTGGATGGCGTCTCCGCCACCCTGGTGGGCACCACCGTGCAGATCACCACCGCTCCGCTTCGGCTGGCCTTCGGGTTCCAGTTCGGGGACGACCGGCCCCAGAAGGCCCTGGGCCTGCGGATCGGAGGCTGAGGTGCGCCGACTGCTCCTCCTCGCCGCGCTCCTGGCCGCGCCCGCCCTGCGGGCCCAGACGGCCGCGCCCACCCTCCAGGAGGTGGTCGAGCGTTTCGACGCCGCCCAGGCCCAGGTCCAGACCCTCCAGTGCCCCTTCACCCTCATCCTCCGGCGGGCCATGTTGAAGACCCCCACCATCACCAAGGGCACGCTCTACCTCCAGGGCTCGGACTTTGTCCATTTCGCCTTCCAGGCCCCGGAGGATCTCATTCTCCACCTGACGCCCAAGGCCCTGATCTCGTACAGCCCCGGGGCACGGCAGGGGGAGTACCTCAAGATCGGCATCATCCGCCACGCGGACCGGAAGTTCCTCGGGCTGGGCCAGAAGCTGAGCTACCTCGCGGAGTACTTCCAGATCGGCCTGGGGGAATCGAAGGATGTGCCAGGCACCTACTTCCTGACCCTGCTGCCGCGCACCTTCGCCACCCGCCGGCGCATGCAGGCCCTCAACCTGTGGGTGGACAAGGAAACCTGGCTGCCGCGCCAGGTGCAGTGGATCGAGCGGAGCGGCGATTCCTGGCTGCTGGAGCTGGGCCCCTTGAAGCTCAACCAGCCCCTGCCCGCGGCCGTCACCGGGTTCAAGCTGCCCAAAGGCATCCAGGTCCGCAAGGAGTTCAGCTTCTTCGCCACGCAGAAGAAGTAGGGGTACACTCACAGACAGTCCAGAGGGCGCAATGATCGTGGTTTGTCCGGCCTGCCAGGCCCGTTTCCAGTACGACGAGCGGCGTTTCGGCACCGCCCGTGGGAAGCGCTTCAAGTGCCCCAAGTGCGCCCATGTCTTCGAGGTACTGAATCCCGCGCTGGCGGCCCAGGCCCCGGAATCCACCCTGTCCCGCCCCGTGCCGCCCATGCCGGACGAGCCCACGCCGGCCCAGGTTCCCCTTCCGGTCCAGCAGACCACCGCCCGGCGCGACCGCGAGTCGCTGCTGGCCGCCGCCGGGCTGGCGCCGCGCCCCTCCCTGAAGATCAGCCTGGCCTTCCTGTCCGGGCCCCAGGCCTCCACGGTCCAGGTGCTGGAGCACTCGATGATCACCATTGGCCGGGACGAGGGGGATGTCATTACGCGGGATCCGGAGACCTCCCGCCAGCACGCCCGCCTGGACCTCCGCCCCGACGGGACGGTCTGGCTCACGGACCTGAACTCCACCAACGGCACCGTGGTGAATGGCACCCGCATCACCGAGCCCACCCAGATCCAAAGCCAGCAGGAATTCACCTGCGGGAACAGCACCTTCATGCTCCTGGTCCGCAACACCAACGAATTTCCGCTGAATTGACCCGAGCCGCATGAGCCAGGATCCCTACGCTTCCTACCTCCGCCAGGCCGACGACCTGTTCACGCGTGGCGACATCGTCAAGGCGGGCCAGATCTGGCAGGCCATCCTGAAGCGGGAGCCCGGCCACACCCTCGCCCGGGAGCGCCTGCTGCTCGTCAAGCAGCGCCTGGAGGTGCTGGCCGCCCGGGAAACCGCCGCGCGCCCGGCGCCTGCGCCCGTCCCGCCTGCGCCTGTCCCGCCTGCACCCGTCCCGCCTGCACCCGTCCCGCCCGCACCCGTCCCGCCCGCACCCGTTGTGTCCGGGCTTGGGATCGAGGCCGTGCCCTGGGCCGATCCGGTGGCCGAGCCCGCGCCCGAGGCCACCCCGGCGCCGGCGCCCACGCAGGCCCGCCTGGAGCCCGACCGGCTCGTGATCGAGGGCTGCACCCTCTACGACATGGGCCAGTTGGAGGATGCCCTGCGCAAGTGGACCCAGGTGCTTGCCCTGGATCCCACCCACCGCCTGGCCCGGGAATACGCCAACGGCGCCCGCCGGGATCTGGGCCTGCCCCCGCTCGAGGCCCTGCCTGACGCACCTCAGCCCGCGGAGCCCCCGGCCGCTTCCCCCCAGGCCGCCGAGTCCCGCCCCGTCGAGGAGGATCTGGACAAGCTCCTGCATGAGGCCGTCCAGCTCTACGACATCGGCCTGCTCGAGGATGCGGTCTCCAAGTGGGAGCGCGTCCTGGCCCTGGACCCCGGGCGGGAGGAGGTGCGGGCCTACCTGGACCAGACCCGCGGCGAACTCGCGCGACGCACCCCGGCGGCCCCCATCCCGGCCCCCCGTCCCGCCGGGCCGGATCCCGGCCTGCTGGACCTCAAGCTCCGCCAGGCCGAGCACCTCCTCAACCTCCAGCGCCCCGAGGAGGCCGCCTTCACTTTTCAGCAGGCGTTGGCCCTCGACCCCGGCAATCCGCGCGCTCGGCAGGGGTTGGAACGCTGTCAGCGCGCCGCCGCCCCGGTCCCTTTTAGGCCTCCGGTCGCGACGGAACCCGTGGGACGCATCCTCATGGTGGAGCCGGAAGCAGCCCCGGCCGCCGGGCCCCAGGCCGTGACCCCCCCCGCCGCGCTGGTGAAGCCCGCCACCGGTCTGCGTTCGGGCCTGACCTGGCCCCGCCTGGCCGAGGGCGCCCTGGCGCGCCTGCCCTGGCTCCGGGATCCCAAGATCCTGGCGATGGGCGCGGGCGGTTTGATCGTGATCATCCTGGGGCTGGGCGCCTTCCACAGCTACCGCAAGGACCAGGCCCTCCGCGAAGCGGTGAAGGCCGCCCGGGCCGCCGCCATCGCCCCCATTTCTCGCGAGGCCCGGGCGGTGGATCTGGCCGAGACCCCGGCGGCCATCCGGAACGAGGCGGAAGCCGCGCTGGACACCGATCCCCTCCGGGCCTACCTCCGGGCCGCCACCCTGGTCCAGCGGAATCCCGGGGATGCCCAGGCCGCGGAACTCCTGGAGAAGGCCAAGGCCGCACTGCCGGGAGGCGCGGTGGGCGCCACCCTCGCCGAGTACCAGAAGCATTTGCAGGCCGGAGATCTCGATGCTGCCGCCCAGGTCATGGACGCGCTTTTGCGCGCCACGCCTGATGACGCGGATCTCCGCCGCCGAGCCGCCCGGCTGGAACTGGACCTCTGTTCCATCCACGCCGCGCAAAGCCGCTGGGATGACGCCGCCCTGGATCTCGAACGCGGCCGGGCCCTCTTTCCCGACGACAAGAGCTGGCAGGCCCGCCTCAAGCTCCTGGGCCAGATCCGCGCCATGCCCAAGGATCAGCGGGGGGATTGGATCGGCCTCCTGGGGTGACCTGAACGAGGGGGCACCGCGTTTGTTCTCTCACGCCACCCAGATTTCCGGTGGCACGGGGTGGCTGAGGAAGTGGGTCATTCCCTCGTTCAGCCCGTAGGCGCCCGCCTGTCCGAAGGCCAGCAGATCGCCCGCTTCCAATGCCGGAAGCCGCACCTCGCCCAGCCGGTCGAGGCTCGTGCAGAGGGGACCGGCCAGGGTGGTCGGCCCCTCGCCGGGGCCCTTGCCCACGGCCTTCACGGGGAAGGCCTGGCCCGTCAGCAGGGGCCGGAGGAGGTGGTTGATGCCGCCCTCCAGGATGGCGAAGCGGGTGCCCCGGCTCTCCTTGCTCCGCACCACCCGCGCCAGGTAGAGGCCGCAGGGGCCCGCCAGGAACCGGCCCGGTTCCAGGATGAGCTCCCCCGTGAACCAGGGATGGGCCGCCAAAAGATCAGACAGTCCTTGTCCAAATGTCGCCAGATCCAGCGGCGCCTCCTCCGGCGCGTAGGGGATGCCCAGGCCGCCGCCGAGATCCACCTGCTCGAAGACCAGGCCGTGGGCTTGGTGGAGGCGCTTCGCCAGGTCCAGCACGGCGTCGTGGATGGCCAGCAGCTTGGCCGCGTCCCGCTGGTTGCTGGCGGCGAAGACGTGCAGGCCCCGGATGCGGACATGGCGCAGGGAGGCCGCCCGGGCCAGCAGCGCGGGCACCTCCTCCTCGTCCACACCGAAGGCCGAGGGCCCCGTGCCGCCGATGATGCGGTTCCCCTCGTCGAGGTCGAAGGCCGGATGCACCCGCAGGTTCACGGCGACTTCACCCGTGGCGAGGGCATCGAGCCGGGCCAGGTCCTCCCAGCCTTCCGCCTGCACGCGGACCCCCATCGCCAGGGCCTTGGACAGTTCCGGCCCCCGCTTGCCCGGCCCCGCGAAGAAAGTCCGCCCCGGCGGCAGGCCCAGCGCCTCCACCCGGTCCAGCTCCCCGATGGAGGCGCAGTCGAAGCTGGCGCCCAGGCCTGCGAAGCATCGCAGCAGCGCCGGATGGGGGTTGGCTTTCACGGCGTAGGCCAGCCGTACGCGGCGGGGTAGCACATCCCGCAGGGCCGTGAACTGCTCCGCCGCGACCGCGGCGGAGTAGGCGAAACAGGGCGTCCCGTGGGCCTCCGCCAGAGCCCGGCAGGTGGCGTCATCGAAGGCGAAGAGGGGCATACGTTGTTCCCCGAAAGGATTGGTGGAGCAAGGCATCAGTCTTAATTTCTTAAAAAAAGGTGGCTTATATCTCTAAAGCACACCACTAAAACACACTTCTCAACCCTTCGTGCTCAAAATTGTGCTTTAGGGGCGATCTTCCATCTGGCCCATCTGCGGGTTCCTTCTAGGACAATCTTGTTCTCAGCTTTGAGTTCGTTGAGCAATCGCTGGACTTTGTGCTCGGGAAGCGCTGGAAGCACTTGTTCCAGTTCTGATAAGGGGGCTCCAGGATCTCCCTGCCCCTGGAGATGCTGAAGTAAAAGCGCCTTGTTCGTTTCGTGGTCGAGCCCTCGTTTTCGTGTGTGGACTCCCTTGGCCCCCATGGAGGCATAGAGAGCTTTGGAGAGGACATAACGTCTAGAGCGCCCCTGACCAAGGGCCTCCACGGCTCCGGCTTCCACGAGCCCGGGAAGCCTTTCCTTCATGAACTCGGTCAAGGGTCTTTCCTGATGCAAGCTCTCCAGCACCAGAAAGTCCAGCGTGGAGAATGTCTGGAGGCGGGCCTCTCCAATCCTTTCCAAGAACCGGACGAGGGCTGGGTATTGCACAGTCCCCGGCAGCCCCAATCGCACCTCATGGGCAGAAGAGCCTGTAAAATCTGGTAGACGCTTCCCCTGTCGAATGGCGCTTTCCACCATCAGGTTCACCCCTTGCCCCGACCGTTCGATGAGCCCGCACTTCGCCAAGGCCTCCGCAAGGCGGCGGTTCCGGGGATTCTGTTGATCCAGAAGGTTCTCTACCGTGATTCCGGGTGGAAACCCTCCGGGGCTCACCACCTCCATGCGTCTCGGGAACTGCCGCACAAAGACCGACCCACCCAGTCGATAATCCCGGTGGGCTACCGCGTTGAGCAACGCCTCTCGGACCGGCACTTCATCGAAGGTCAACAGGTCCAGACGAAAGAGGCCCTCTTGATAGCTCTGACGATCATTGCGCAGGTTGATCCGATTCCACAGGGCGTCATGGAAAAGAAAAAATCCTTCCCGGTATTCCTCTCTGTCTGCAGCGGGACCCGAAGCCTCCGTGGGTCGATATTCAAAAACGACTTCGGCTTGAGGTAAGTGCCGACCGAGCCCTGCGCGAGTGCCGAACAGGATGAGGGCTGCATAGGTTACTCGGCCCTCCACGAGAAGCTCTGCATTGGCCAGAACCTCTTCGTCTTTCCAACCGAGCCGACGATCATCTTTAACCCTCTTCGCCCATCGCGCTCGAAATTCCTGAACGGCTTCGGAGGACAGGTCCTTGATAGTGGCCTCAGGGCATGGCAGTGCCGAGAAGTCCGGCCCAATTTCTGCGAATATCCCCTTCAATTCCTCTGCTGTCATTGCAACCAGATCATCACCCGCGCGCTTCAGGTACCTCCCGTCGATCTGCCATGCCGTTCCAGGGAGACGGGATGGCACATGCACCACTAGAACCCTTCCCTCGGGGAGGAGCACTTCCTCTACTGAAATGCGCTGCTGCAATCGATCGAATAGCCCTGCTTCCGTACGCCCGGGTTCCGCAAAAGCAGAACTGCTGCAGATCTGTCGAGGACGGCGGTCCGTAGCTCCCAGAATAATTTTGCCGCCACCCTCGTTGGCCAGTGCAACACAGTATTCCACTAGCTTCTCGAAGTCGTAACGGCTCTTAGCCTCCTTGAACTCAAAATGGGATCCCTCGGGAGTTTTGAGCCACAGGCGCAATTGCTCGTGAGATGTAGAAGGTGCGTGCATCAGTAGGTTCCTCGCGGCGCCGTCCTCACTCAAACATCCGAGTTCGGATGCAATGTGGGCAGTAGGGTGAGAAAGCTGGTGGCGTCAACAAAGCATGGCGCGCCCACGAATCTTTTTCTCAGTGATTTCTGCGCCGTCTGTGATTCATTAGTGCTTCCAGTACGGCGCCAGCCGCCGTACGCCCTCTTCGAGCTGTTCGGGGGTGGCGGCGAAGCTGAGGCGGGCGTGGGTGCGGCCGCCTTCGCCGAAGGCGAGGCCGGGGATGAGGACGACCTTGGCCTCGTCGCGCAGCTTGAGGGCGAAGGCCACGGGATCGGCCACGGCGGTAGGTGGCAGGGGCATGAAGTGGTAGAAGGTGCCGTCGGGGGGCTGGGCGTCGTGGCCCAGGTGGGTCTTCAGGGCGGCGGCGAGGGCCTGCCAGCGTTCGCCCACGGCGGTGCGGGCCTCGGCCAGCACCGTGTCCGAATGCTCGATGAGCGCCAGGGCGGCCCACTGGGCGGGGGTGGCGGTGCCGGTGACGGCGTAGCCGTGGACCGTGCGGGCGGGCACGAGCCAGGCGGGGTCGCCCACGGCCCAGCCCACGCGCAGGCCCGGCGCTCCCCAGCCCTTGCTTACGGAACTGGTGACCACGCCGCGGTCTGTGACGTCCCGCAGGCTGGGGCAGCGGGTGCCGAAGTGCAGGTCGCGGTAGACCTCGTCGGAGATGAGCAGCACGTCCCGGACGATGCAGGCGTCGGCCACGGCCTTCAGGGCGGCCAGGTCGCCGCCGCCGCCGGTGGGGTTGGAGGGCAGGTTCAGCACCACGGCGGAGACATCCTCCGTGGCAGCCAGCACCTTCAGCAGGGCCGGGGCATCCAGGCGGAAGCGGTCGGCGGACAGCGGGTAGGGCACGGGTTCGGCTTCCGCCATGCGGGCCAGGGCCGGGTAGGCCACGAAGCCCGGATCGGGCACCAGCACCTTCGAGCCGGGCCGCACCCAGGCCTGGAAGAGGGCGAACAGCGCCCCCTGGGAGCCGGTGGTGATGAGCACCTCATCCATGTGGGCACCGTGGAAGGCGGCGAGGGCCTTCCGCAAGTCCGGCAGCCCCGCGTGGGGCACGTAGGGGCAGGGGCCCGGGTCGCGCAGGAGGGCCTTCCGCGCCACCTCCGGCAGAGCCCAGGTCGGCTCCCCCAGGCCCAGGGCGATGGCCCCGGCGGGCGTGCCGTCCGTGATGGCCCGGATGGGCGAAGGTTTCAGTTGCGAGAGGCGGGAGGCGGGTTTCACGGAGTCCTCAAAAAGCAAAGGATCACCGCCAAGGTGCCAAGACGCCAAGAACTGAAGAACGCTTTTTGTCTTTCTTGGTGTCTTGGTGCCTTGGTGGTTTTCATTTTGTCGTCGCTGCCCTACCTCAGCGCCTGTTCCAGGGCGGTGGCGGCGTCGGTGCGCTCGTCGCGGTACTTCACGATGCAGGGGGCGGAGACCTGGAGGCCCCGGGCCTTCGCGTAGTCGCCGGAGGCGGGGCGGGAGCCGGGCACCACCACGGCACCCTCGGGCACCTCCTGGCGCAGCTCCCGGCCCTGCACCAGGTCGTGGATCACCGTGCTGCCCGTGAGCACCACGCCGGAAGCCAGCACGGCCCGCCGGCGGATGACGATGCCCTCGAAGAGGCCCACGAGGCCGCCCACGAAGGCATCATCCTCCACCACCACGGGCCGGGCCCCGGCGGGCTCCAGCACCCCGCCCACCTGGGCCGCGGCGGAGAGGTGCACGCGCTTGCCGATCTGGGCGCAGCTCCCCACCAGGGCGTGGCTGTCCACCATGGTGCCCTCGTCCACGAAGGCTCCCACGTTGATGTAGGCCGGGGGCACGATCACCACCCCTTTCGCCACGTGGGCGCCCCGGCGCACGGCGGAGCCGCCGGGCACCAGGCGCACGCCGTCGGGCAGGCTGAAGTGGCGGGGCGGGTAGGCGGTTTTGTCGAACATGGGGAAGCCGGGGCCCTCCATCTCCGTGAGGCTGGTCCGCCGGAAGCCGCAGAGGATGGCGTGCTTCACCCAGGTGTTGGCCCGCCAGACGCCATCCGCGCCGCGCGTGGCCGCCCGGACGGTGCCCGCCTCCAGGCAGGCCAGCAGAATCTGGTGCATGGCGGGGCATTCGGGGGCTTCGGCGTAGGCTTCCACGGGGCGGTCGAAGAAGGCGCGGAGGAGTTCGGGGTTCGTGGTCATGCCATCACCCCGGGCAGGGTGCCTTCGGCGCCTAGACAGAGGGCTTCGGCCAGCCGCTTCCGGGTGGTGGCCTCGGCGGGGACGAGGGGCAGGCGCACCGCATCCTCGCAGATCCCGAGGAGCCGGAGGCCCGCCTTGAGGGGGATGGGATTGCTCTCCAGGAAGAGGGCGTCCATGAGGGGCAGCAATTGCTGGTGGAGGCGCCGGGCCTCGGCGAGGTTGCCACCCCGGGCCGCGCCCACCATCGCTGCGGTTTCACCCGGCAGCAGGTTGCCGAGGACGGACACCAGACCCGCGGCGCCCACGGCCATGGAGGCCAGGGCCAGGTTGTCGTCGCCGGAGAGGAGCTGCTTGCCGGGCGGCAGGGCGCGGGCGATCTCGCCGATCTGGGCGAGGTTGCCGCTGGATTCCTTCACGGCCACCACCTGGGGGTTCTCCCAGAGCCGGGCCAGGGTGGCGGGCGCCACGTTCAGGCCCGTGCGGCCCGGCACGTTGTAGATCACCAGGGGCAGGCCGGGCGCGGCCTCGGCCACGGCGGCGTAGTGGGCCACCAGCCCCGGGGGGGTGGGCTTGTTGTAGTAGGGCGTGACGACGAGGGCGCCGGTCGCGCCGAGTTCCTGGGCCCGCCGGGTCCAGGCCGCCGCCTGCCGCGTGGCATTGGACCCCGTGCCCACCACCACCGGCCGCCCGGCGCACTCCTCCAGGCAGGCCGCGATGACGGCATCCCGCTCCGCCTCCAGCAGCGTGGCGGCCTCACCGGTGGACCCGAGTGGCACCAGCACATCCACGCCACCGGTCACCACGTGGCGCACCAGCTTGCGGAAGGCCGGGAGATCCACCGCTCCGGCGGCGGTGAAAGGGGTCGCCAGGGCGACCAAGAGACCCGAGAGATCGAGCGTCATGGCGTGCCTCCGAAATCGAACAGGGGATCCAGCACCTCGCGGGCGAGGTCGTCCATCGTGAACAGGCCCTTCCGGCCCCGCAGCCAGCGGGCAGCGGCCAGGGCCCCTTCCGCGAAGGGGGCCCGGGAGCGGGCGCGGTGGGTGAGTTCCAGCACCTCCGCAGGCGCATCCAGGCCCACGGTGTGCGTGCCGAATTCCGCCCCGGCCCGCAGCACGCCCACGCTGAGCTGGTGGGGGGCGGCGGGCCCCAGCGTCCATTCCGTCTTGCGCGGGCAGCCCGCCTGGAGCGCCGCGGCCAGCAGCTGGGCCGTGCCGGAGGGGGCATCCGCCTTCAGTCGGTGGTGGTGCTCGAAGAGGTAGGGATCCCGCGCCGGGTCCAGGGCCGCGAAGCGCCCCAGCACTTTGGCCAGACGGGCCATGAGGGCCACCGACAGCGAGAAGTTGGACGCTGTCAGCACGCCGATGCGGCCGCCGATGCGGGCTTCCAGATCCGGCAGGAACCAGCCCGTGGTGCCGATGACAAGGTTGGTGCCCGTGGCCAGGGCCCAGTCCAGGTGATCCACCACCGCCTGGGCCACGCTGGCATCCACGGCCACGTCCGAGGGCCCGCCGGGCGCCTCGCCGCGGCCCGCCTGCCAGGCGAGCGCCACCCCCGCGGCCGGGGCCGCCGCCACGATGGCGGAGGCCAGGCGCCCCCGACCGAAAAGGCCGATCCGCAGCTCTGCGTTCATGCGGCCTCCGTGAGCACGCGGTGGAGCCGCCGCAGGGCCTCGTCCGCCTGGTCGGCGCGCACGACGAGGCTGAGGTTGATCTCGTTGGCGCCCATGCTGATCATCTCCACGTTGATGTCGCCCAGGGCGGTGAGGAGACGTGCCCCCAGACCCGGCGTGGACTTCAGGCGCTCGCCCACGGCGGCGATGATGGCCCGCCCTTCGCTGGCCTCCACCGTGGCGAAGGCGGTGAGTTCCTGGAGAAGGGGCTTCAGGGGCACGTCCGCCTCCACCGTGAGGGAGACGCTCACCTCGGCCGTGGCCACCAGGTCCACGCTCACGCCCCGCCGGCCGAACACCTCGAAGAGGCGGGCCAGGAAGCCGCTCTGGGCCAGCATCCGCGAGCTGCTCACCGTGAGCACCGTCACCGGGCCCCTACTGGCCAGGGCCGTGATGGGCCGGCCCGTGCGCACTTCTGAAGAGATGGTGGTGAAGCGTCCGGCGGGGCGCTGGGTGTGGCGCACGGTCACGGGGATGCGGGCCTCCACCGCGGGCTGGATGGTGGCGGGGTGCAGCACCTTGGCGCCGAAGGCGGCCAGTTCCGCCGCCTCCGCGAAGCTCAGCTCGGGGATGGGCAGCGCTTCGGGCACGATGCGGGGATCGCAGGTGAGCACGCCCTCCACATCCGTCCAGATCTGGACCTCCCGGGCCCCCAGCGCCGCGCCGAACAGGGCCGCGGAGAAATCGCTGCCGCCCCGCCCCAGGGTGGTGGTGAGGCCGTCCTCCGTGGCGCCGATGTAGCCCTGGGTCACGACGACCCGGCCCTCCCCCAGGAGCGGCGCGAGGAGGCGCGCGGCCAGACCGCGGATGCTTTCGGGCTCCGGCACCGCCTCGCCGAAGGTGGCGTCGGTCCGCAGCACCATGCGGGCGTCCACCCAGGCCGCGCCCAGGCGCTCGGCGAAGATCCGCGTGGACAGTCGCTCGCCCAGCGAGGCGATGGCATCCATGCTCCGGGGACTCAGCTCGCGCAGGAGCGCCACGCCCCGCAGCAGCAGCTCCAGCTCGCCGAAGTGCTCGGTGAGGGCCGTGTCCAGCCCCTCCGGGACCGCTCCGGAGAACAGCTCCCCCGCCGCCCGCCGGTGGGCGGCCATGATCCGCCGCTGCACCGCCAGGGCTCCCGGCAGATCGCCGGCTTCCGCCGTTCGTGCCGCCTCGAACAGGGCGTTGGTGGTCTTCCCCATGGCGGAGAGCACGACCAAAGGCGCCTGGGGCAGCGCTGCCCGCACCAGCGCCTCCACCTGTCCCATGCAGGCCGCGTCCGCGACGCTGCTACCGCCGAACTTCATCACGATCATCGGAGGTGTCCCTTGGCCTGGGCCAGTTCGGCGTTGAGGATGCTGCCGCCGGCCGCACCCGATCGGGGGGGCCCCGCTCTGCGATCCCGCATAGCGGGGAGCAGGAGGACATGCCTGAATGGCATGTCCGATCGCGGGCTGCCAGACAACACGTGCGCGGTGCGGCAGGAATCGGAGCGCATCATCGGAGGTGTCCCTTGGCGTGGGCCAGTTCGGCGTTGAGGATGCTGCCGCCGGCCGCACCGCGCTCAGTGTTGTGCCCCAGCAGCGCGAACTTCACACCCAGCACGGGGCATACGCGGAGCCGCCCCACATGGACGCTCATGCCGGCATCCACCTCCACATCCCGCCGCACCTGGGGCCGGTCCTCCGCGTCGTGGACGCGGATGGGCACTTCCGGCGCGGAGGGCAGGCCGAGTCGCTGGGGTTCGGGTCGCCAGTCCAGCCAGGCGGCGCGCACATCGTCGAGGGTGGGGTTGCCCCGGAGCTTCACGCTCACCGCCTCCGTGTGGCCCTCCAGCACGGGCACCCGGTGGCAGAGGGCGCTGATGGCCAGCCCCGCGGGTTCGATGGCCCGGCCCGTGAAGCGGCCCAGCATCTTCGGGATCTCCTCCTCGACCTTGGGTTCCTCGTTGCGGATGAAGGGGATGACGTTGCCAAGGATGTCCAGACTGGGCACGCCGGGATAGCCCGCGCCGCTGACGGCCTGCATGGAGGTCATCAGCACCGCCTCGATCCCGAAGGCGGTCTCCAGGGGCGCCAGGGCCAGCACCAGCACCGTGGCGGTGCAGTTGGCGTTGGTGACGATGCCGCCGGACCAGCCGTGGTGCGAGCGCTGCACCTTCAGCAGCTCCAGATGCTCCGGGTTCACCTCGGGCACCAGCAGGGGCACCTCGGGCGCCATGCGGAAGGCGGAGGCGTTGGAGAAGACCAGGGCCCCGGCCCGGGCGAAGGCCGGTTCCAGCTGGGCCGCAGGGCCGGTGTCCAGGGCGCTGAACACCACCGGCGAGAGGGTGTGCTCCGGGCTTCCGATGCCCATGACCTGATCCCCCAGACCGCCGTAGGGCTCGCCCTCCAGGCGCCAGTCGCAGGCCTCGCGGTAGCGTTTGCCGGCGCTGCGCTCGCTGGCGGCGAGGTGCTCGATGCGGAAGAGGGGATGGTTTGCCAGCCGGCGCACGAAGCGCTGGCCGACGACACCGGTGGCGCCGAGGACGGTGACGGGGATGCGGTGGCTCATGGGACGTCTCCTGGAATCAGGCTTCGAGGAAAGGGCGGGCCAGGCGGAGGTTGAGCGCCACACCAGCCTCCAGCTCGGGCAGGGTGATGCGCTCCTCCAGAGTGTGGGCCACGGCGATGCTGCCGGGGCCGGCCAGCACCACCGTGCGGTCCGGCACCAGGGCCCGCAGCGCCGGGGCGTCCGAGCCGAAGGGCATGGGCGCGTATTCGAATCCGGGGATCTCCGGGTAGCGATCCGGGGGCTCATCCAGGCGCAGCTCCACCGACCCCTCGGGCGGCGCCAGGCGGCGCACGTCCGCAAGGAAGGTGCTGCCCGGCACGGGCCGCGCCAGAAGCTCGGCCCGCGCCGCGGCAGGCACGGCGTTGAGGGCCTCGCCCGCCTGGAGCAGGCCCAGGTTCCACACCTCGGGCCCCAGCTCCGGGTCCATCCGGCCCGGCAATGTCCGGAGCCGCTGGAGCCAGTCCAGCAGGGGCCAGGTGGCATCGTGGCCGCGTTCGGGGCTGCCGCTGTGGGCGGCGCGGCCGGTGCAGGCGAGGCTGAAGTGCTGGGCGCCGCGCTGGCCCGTGGCCAGCTTCAGCTCCGTGGGTTCGCCATTGATGAGCAACCGCAACTCCTGGAGCCGGTCCGCCAAGCCCAGGGCCGCATGGGCCCCGGCACTGTCCGTCTCCTCGCCCACCACCCCCAGCCAGGCCAGCCCCCCGGCGCCCTCGGCCAGGAGGCGTCGGAGCGCCCCGAGCTGGGCCACGATCTGCCCCTTGGCATCGCAGGCGCCGCGGCCGTGCAGGGTCTCCCCCTCCAGCCGCGGCGGCAGGAAGGGCGGCACCGTGTCCAGGTGGGTGGAGAACAGCACCCGGGGTCGGCCCCAGGTCGCCAGAACATTCGTCCGGCCCGGGGCCACCGGCTGCTCCACCACGGCCGCGCCCAGCTCCGCGAGCAGGGGACGCAGGACGGGCAGCAGCGCGTCCTCCCGGCCGGAGGTGCTGTCGCAGGCGCAGAGGGCCTCCAGGCGGCCCGTGAGCCAGCTTCGGAGATCGGCCGTGCGTGCGTCCATGGAACCCTCGTCGTGCCGACGGTGCCACCTGGAACGCGGTGGGATCGGGCCCCGCCGCCGCTCTCCAGGCCCTCCGCGCAGGGTGTCCTGCGCGACAGCCGCCGGGCTTTCGCCTCGGCGTCCAGGGCCCGCGCCGATGATTCGCGAACCCTTCGGCGATCCTCCCCGTTCACGCCGGGTCGCCGGGTTCATCGCCCTCGCCGTCGCTACTGATGGGGACCGCGCCTCCATCGGAGCCTCCACCTTCCCATGGTCGGTCTTCCGTCCGCAACTGCCACGGCGACCTCAGCTCCTGCAGAAGCCCCTCCCCCAGGGCCTCCACCCACTCCATCTTCCGCGGGAAGGCCCGGTTCGGCATCGCCATCCGCCGGCGGCGGTGGGGGTCAGGGCTGCCCTGGGAGCGGCCGACCCCATCGGTGCTCTGATCCTGTTCCCCGGAGGTCCCATGAAACCGCTCCGGCGGGACGTTCCAGAGGGGACAGGGACGGGTGGCGAGGGTTCGGGGCCGCGGCGCTAGACTGGAGGCCTGGAGCGCGCCATGTCCCTCGTCATCGCCGGCAAGTCCTTCGAGAACCGCCTCGTGCTGGGCACGGGCAAGTACAAGGACTTCGCCACCATGCAGGCCTGCTACCGGGCCGCGCAGGTGGAGATGGTCACTCTGGCCGTGCGCCGCTTCGACCTGAACGCCACCGGTGAGGACAACATCCTCAACTGGATCCCCAAGGACATCGCCCTGCTGCCCAACACCGCTGGCTGCTACACCCGCGAGGAGGCCCTGCGGGTGGCCCGTCTGGCCCGGGAGGCGCTCCAGACGGACTGGGTGAAGCTGGAGGTGATCGGCGATCCCAAGAGCCTCTACCCCGATAACGAGGAGACGCTGGAGGCCGCGAAGATCCTCGTGAAGGAGGGCTTCACGGTGCTGCCCTACGTGAATGCGGATCCCATCCTGGCCAAGAAGCTCTGCGATGTGGGCTGCGCGGCGGTGATGCCGCTCGGCAGCGCCATCGGCTCGGGGCTGGGCGTGCAGAACCCCATGACGCTTCTGCTCATCAAGGAGGTGGTCGAGGGCTACGGTCTCCCCATGATCGTGGATGCGGGCGTGGGCACCGCCTCGGACGCCACCCTGGCCCTGGAGCTGGGTGCCGATGGCGTGCTGCTCAACACCGCCGTGGCCGAAGCCGGTGATCCGGTGCGCATGGCGCGGGCCATGGATCACGCCGTGCAGGCGGGCCGCCTCGCCTTCGAGAGCGGCCGCATGCCGAAACGCCTCTTCGCCAGCGCCAGCAGCCCCGTGGCCGGGGTGGTCGGCCGCTAAGGAGCTGGAACGGAATAATCGTTGCCATCGTTGACGCCCAGCCGCGATGCATCCGCAAGGAAGGGCCCGCAGGGCCATGTGGTTCATGGTTAAAGGGCCCTGACGCCGCGGGGCGCGCGGATGGGCGTCAACCCTCCGGGCGCGGGGTGGCGGGCGGCGCGATCCTGCGTTGGCTTCGGTTCACGGAGTCCCGCTCCGCTGGAACCTCAGCCTCCTTGACTCGCTTGCCCGGCACCCCGCGCGATGGCATTGCTGCTATGAAAATAGGACACGCAACTACTGCAA
>JAJYRN010000028.1 GCA_021794095.1 Acidobacteriota bacterium
CCCAGACGCCCAAAGCGCCGCAGGGTAGCGGCTGCGGTCGGGCTCCGCCCTCCCTCCGCCACTACCCTGATAGATCGTCATCAACCACCTACCGAGACGAACTTACAGAAATTTCTGGACACAACTCATCCGGCAGAGCATGGCCTACGTCAGCGAGCCCGAGACCAACGGCGTCATCGAGCGCTTCTGGAAGACCCTGAAGAAGCAGGTGCTGGAGGGACGCATCTACCAGACCCTGGACGACCTCCGAAAGGCCCTGCGCGAATTCGTGGACCTCTACAACCGTCACTGGCGCCTCGAAAAGCTAGGCGGACACACACCCGAAGAAACACGCCAAGCTTGGCTCAGCCGACAGGCTGCGTAATGCTTAAGCCTGGTCTAAACAACTGGGCGCGGTACAGCCAGGGTTAACGATGAACCCGGCTCCGGCGAGCATCATTCCGTTGCATGAGAGTCCGCGGCTACTCATCAACTCTCGTGAACTTGCCACATTCGCCCCTGCGCTCAGATCCTCATGGATGACCTCCACACCCCGCCCCTCCACCTTCACGGCGGCGGCTTCGGCTTCGGGCGTGTCGGCGCGGTGTTCCTCCACCACACGGCCCAGCCAGGGATGGCCTTCGAGGCCGCCCACGGTCATGGCGATGCGGACGGCGGCGCCTTCGTCGGTCCAGGGGTGGTCGGGGATGGCCCACAGCAGCTTCAGCGGCCCGGTCTTGATCGGTGTGAATCGGTGTGAATCGGTGGCAGATCGGTTTTTCTTTGAAACCACCGATGCACGCTGATGAACACCGATGCCTGCAGGGATTGGGGCTCCGGCGGTGGTGTGGTGGGCGATGACGCGGCGGTTGAAGGTCTGGGTGAGGCTGTTGGTGGTGATGAGGCCGAAGCGCCGGGCGCGGCCCGCCCGTACGGCCTCGGCGGCCTTGTGCCACCAGTAGAGGACGAAGTCCACGCTGTCGGGCACCTCGGGATAGGCGGCGCGGAGGGCCTCGGCATAGCCGTCCCCCAGGGCCTCGCGCATGCGCTTGTTCCCCAGGAAGGGCGGATTGCCCACGATGAAATCGGCCTCGGGCCATTCAGCGGGGCGCGGGTCCAGGTATTCGACGATGGCGGTCTGGGCCGTTTCGTCGGGCACGGGCTTGCCGGTGACGGGGTGGGTCTTGAAGGTGCGGCCATCCCAGCGGCTGCGGCCCGTCTCGCGGGTGCCGCTCCAGGCCAGCACGGCGTCGCGGCACTGGATGTTGCCGTAGGCCTGGAGCACGGGTTCGGGCGGGGCCAGGTCGGGGTGCTGGCGGTGGAACCATTGCAGGTGGCTGATCCACAGCACCAGGTCGGTGATGGCGGCGGCCCAGGGTTTCACCTCCAGGCCGATGAACTGCGCGGGCGTCACCAGCACGCCTTCCAGCGCCAGGGAGCGGCCCGTCTCGCCCAGATCCTCCAGGCGGCGCTGCACCTCGCCCTCCAGCCGCTTCAGCACGTCGTAGGCCGTGGCCAGGAAGTTGCCGCTGCCACAGGCCGGATCCAGCACCGTCACGTGGGCCAGGTGACGCTGGAACGCGTGCAGCACGTCGCGGGCCTTGGCCTTGTCGGCATCCGTGGGTTCCGTTCCGAGTAGGGCCATGGCCTCGGCCTGCGCCAGCTCCCAATCGGCGCGGAGGGGTTCCTCCAGGGTGGGGCGGAGCAGGCGCTCCACATAGGCGCGGGGCGTGTAGTGGGCCCCCAGGCGGTGGCGCTCCCGGGCATCCAGGGCGCTCTCCAGTAGGGTGCCGAAGATGCTGGGATCCACCTCGGACCAGTCGAAGGTGGCGGCCCGGGCCAGCCGGGCGATCTCCTCGGCGTTCAGATCCAGGGCCAGGCTCTCGGAGAACAGGCCGCCGTTGAAGCGCAGCACCTTGAGGGGCCCCCAGAAACCACCGGTGTTCATGGCATCCCACAGGGATTCCAGGCCCTTGGGGAAGGCCTCGGGATGCGCCTTCCAGGCCCCCTCCAGGGCGGTCTGGAACAATTTCTCGGGCAGCAGGCCCACGTCCTCGGCGAAGAAGGTGAACACCCCGCGCATGAGGAAGCGGGCCACCACCTCGGCGGGGAAGCGGGCCTCCAGGCTGCGGGCCAGCCCGCCCAGGGCCGCGGCCACCTCGCGGGTGACGGCGGTGCGGGCGCGGGCGGGATCGAGGCTCTGGGGATCCAGCCAGAGGGCGCGGAAGGTCTCCCGGACCTTGGGATCGCGCAGGTCGTCCATCGTGTAACTGCGCCGGGCGCCGTAGCCACCGTAGGCCCCGGCGAAGCCATCCCACATATGGAAGCTGTGGCCGATGTCGCAGGTGAGGACGAAGGGTGGGCGCTGGCCCAGGTTGCGGGCGTAGTTCACCGCCTGCCCGAAGGCGGCCTCCATGTAGCGGTCGTAGGCGCGGGTGCCCCGCCGAGGCGCCGATCCCGGCGCGTCCGTGGCGCTGCCCTGCTTGGCCTCCAGAACGAAGCAGCCCTCGCGGTAGAGATCAATGCTGCCCGTGGAGGTGGTGCCGTCCAGATGGGTGAGCTTGAGATCCTTCTCGAAGCAGTACGTCGCGCCGGGGCCCTTGGGCTCGGGCGGGGGCAGCTCCAGCGCCGCGCAGAAGTCGCGGAAGAAGGAATCCTTGTTGGCCCGCTCGTTGCCGGCGGAGCCTCGCCAGGTCTTCAGGATCCACCGCGCCCCAATTTCCTGGACCACCAGGAGGGGGTAATGGATGGCAAGGAATCTTGAGAGGGAGAGGGAATCCCAGGCCCAGGCTTTCCCGTCATGGCAGAGCGATGGAGCCTTCGGGCGGGG
>JAJYRN010000016.1 GCA_021794095.1 Acidobacteriota bacterium
CTTGACTGGGCGTCCCTATCCAGTCTGCCGACATGCCTGCTGGCCCGCACCTTTGTGTTACCCCCAATGGAGGATGCACCGCCATTTTCATGCACCGCGGCGCCCCGTGGGGCATCGGCGTCTTATTCCGTTCCAGCTCCTTAGAACGTCAAAGGCGCCCGATCGGGCGCCTTTGACGCAAAGAGATGGGGCGGGCTATTCCGCGTTTTCGCGGCGCTCCTTGAGGCGGCCGGCCTTGCCCAGCTTCTCGCGGAGGAAGTAGAGCTTGGCGCGACGGACCTGGCCGTGGCGGACCACTTCCAGCTTGTCAATGGTGGGGCTGTTCAGAGGGAAGATGCGCTCCACACCCACGCCGCTCGCGATCTTGCGGACGGTGAAGGAGGTGCGCATGCCGCCGCCCTTGATGCCGATGATGATGCCCTGGAAGAGCTGGATGCGCTCCTTCTCGCCTTCCTTCACCTTGACGTGCACCTTCACGGTGTCGCCGGGCTGGATGCGGGGCAGATCGGTGCGAAGCAGGCCGGCTTCGAGCTGGTCAATGATGTGGCTCATGGTGGGCTCCTGGGCCAGCGGTCCCAAGCCTTCGTTCAGGCGGACATGGCACGATGGTCCCCGGAATGGGGAGTCCCCCAGTCTACCGGAAGGGCGGGAAAAGGGAAGCGTCAGGCGCCCGGCCAACGCCATCCCTTCGGCTTGGGGCGGTCCCCGGTTTCGGGATGCTCCACCTGCCAGGCGCACCACTGGGCAGGGCGATCCAGGCCGGCCACCCGGTCGCGCAGGTAGGCGCCCCAGAGGTCCGGCCGAAGCCGCTTGGTCCGGGCCATGGCCTCCCGCAGGCGCCAGAGCCGGATGGCCCCGTGGTCGCCGCCCTGCAACACCACCGGCACCTCCAGCCCCTCGAAGAGGGCCGGCCGGGTGAAGTGGGGATGGTCCAGCAGGCCCGTGGCGAAGCTGTCCGCCTCGGCGCTGGCCTCGTTGCCCAGCACGCCGGGCAGCCAGCGGCAGACCGCATCCACCAGGCAGAGGGCCGGCAGCTCGCCGCCGCTCAGCACCGCCTCGCCCACGCTCAACTCTTCGTCCACACAGCGGTCCACAGCCCGCTGGTCCAGCCCCTCATAGCGGGTACAGACGAGGATGAGCTGATCCAGCCGGGCCAGCTCCCGCACCTTGGCGTGGGTGAGCGGCGGCGCGGCGGGACTGAAGTGGATCACGCGGCCCGCCCCGGCCCGCGGGACGGAGGCCAGGGTGTCCCGCAGCACCTCGGGACGCAGCACCATGCCAGGCCCTCCGCCGAAGGGCGCATCGTCCACATGGCCGAACGCATTGCCCGCGAAGGGCCGGTAGTTGTGCGTGTGCAGGCCGTGGCCCAGGTCGCGGAAGGCGCGGCCCGTGATGCCGAGGCGGGCGGCCTCGAAGAATTCCGGGAAGAGGGTCAGGGCATCGAAGCGCATGCGGTCACCTCAGGAGCGCATGAAGCGCGGCCTTCAGGGCCCCCCAGAGGAGGCGGCCCGAGAGGGCGAAATAGACCGTGGTCAGGAGGCTGCAGCCCGCCCCCAGCCACGTGAGCAGGGGCCACTCCTCCAGCAGGGCGACGCCGAACAGCACCAGACCGATTGCGGGCAGGACATTGGCCAGGGGCAGGGGCACCGGCAGCGCCGCCAGGAAGGCGGTCCAGCTAACCAGGAACCCCAGGAGGCGCCGCCCCGGGGCCCGCCGCGGCGCGGTACGCGCGCCCAGCCAGGCCAGCCGCGCCTCCACCTGGGCCAGCAGGGCTTTCACGTGGCCCCGCTGCAGTTCGTGCCGCTGGAGCGCCTCCGGAAGCCAAGGGTGGTTCCGGCCCCACCAGAGCTGGAGCCCCAGGGCCAGCGTCCCAAGGCTCAATACGTTCGCCACACCCGGAATGAAGGTCAGGAGGGCCAGGATGAGCAGGGCCAAGCCATAGGTCTGCTCCTTCGCCGCATCAAGCAGTTCCCGCACCGAGACGGTCCCTTCCGCTTCCAGGAGCCGATCCAGGAGGCGGAACAGGGAAAGGGGCGGGGTGGGCACGGCATCAGCATGACGGAAAACGGTGTCAACGCCTCAGTCCTCGCCCTCCGTCGCAGGAAGACCGCGGCGAAGGCTCCGCACCAGCTGGCCGCAGGCGCCGCCCACATCCTGGCCCCGGGAGCGCCGGACACTCACGGTCAGACCGGCCTCCACGAGCTGGCGGCAGAGGGCGCCGATCCGTGCCTCGTCCGGGGGCTCGAAGCCGCTGCCCGCATGCGGATTGAAGGGGATGAGGTTCACCTTGCTGGGGAAGCGGCGGGCAAAGGCGGCCAGGCGCCGGCCATCCTCCAGGCTGTCGGTGAGGCCTTTCAGAAGGACGTACTCCAGGGTGATCCGCTCACCAGACTGGAGTGGGAAGCGCCCCAGGGCCTCGGCCAAGGCCTCCAGGTTCCAGACACGGTTCACGGGCATGATGCGGGAACGGTGCTCGTCCGTGGTGGCATTGAGGCTCAGCGCGAGGCGCGGCCGCTTAGGATAGGTGCCCAGCCGCTCGATGCCGCTCACCAGGCCCGAGGTGGAGACGGTGATGCGGCGGGGCGGGATGGCCAGGCCCTTCGGATCCGTGAGGATGGCGAAGGCGGCCATGAGGTGGTCCAGGTTGTGCAGCGGCTCGCCCATGCCCATGAACACCAGGTTGACCGGCACGTCGGCGGGATGTCCGTGATGGTTCAGCATGGCCACCACCTGGCCCACGATCTCCGCCGCCGTGAGGTTGCGCAGGATGCCCATCTGCCCCGTGGCGCAGAACGTGCACCCCATGGCACAACCCACCTGGCTGGAGAGACAGAGCGTCACCCGGTCGAGGGTATTGATGTCCGGGGGCGTAGGTCGCAGACCGGCCCCCCGGACAGCAAAGCCCGGGGCAGGCTCCGCCTGAACCGGGCGCGGGGGCTCCGGGGGCGTAGGTCCCAGACCGGACCCCCGGACGGCAAAGCCCGGAGCAGGCTCCGCCTGACCCGGGCGCGGGGGCTCCGGGGGCGTAGGTCGCAGACCGGCCCCCCGGACAGCAAAGCCCGGAGCAGGCTCCGCCTGAACCGGGCGCGGGGGCTCCGGGGGTGTAGGTCGCAGACCGGACCCCCGGACAACATAGGGCATGAAGACGCCCTCGATCTGCTTCCCATCCGCCAGCTGGAAGACATGTTTGGTGGCGCCATCCTCGGAGGGCTGGCTCTGGACGATCTCCGGACCGCGCAGATCCACGGACTCCGCCAACCGGGCCCGCAACGGTTTCGGCAGGACGGTGAAACGCTCCCACGCGGTCCATCGCTGGCGGTAGAGCCCCTCGAAGAGCTGGCCGCCGCGCCAGGCGGGCTCGCCCAGGGATTCCATCAGCCTGCGGAGCGCGGGCAGATCCAGGCCTGCGGCATCGGGCCGGGCCAGGGGGGTGGCTTCCGGCGCAGGCCGGTCCCAGGCGGCGCCCAAGCTCAATCCATCCGGATCCGGAAGGACTTCATGAGGCGCTTATCGTCTTCAGAGAAAGGCAGCTCCGATTCCTCCATCCCGGAGACAGCCGAAAGCTTCAGGTGGGCCGCTTCCAGAATCAGGAGCAGCCCGTAGCCCTCGGACTGGATCTGGATGGCCAGATCCCGGCAGTGGTCATCCTCGGCCAGAACTTTCACCAAGGAGTCCCCCAGCTCGCTCACCAGGTGGTGCAGGTGCTCGGGCAGTTCCATGGGACCTCCGGGGGCCCCATGTTAGCAGCGCCCGGGGCCCGGGTTCATCTGTCCCAGGCGGTCTGGAACCGCGCAACGGCCGCGGCGGGATCCTCCGACCAGAAGGCCCGGATGGCGGCCAGCCCGTCGAGGCGGGGATGGCGCAGGGGGCCCGCGTTCGAGGGATCGAGGCCACCAAGGGCCAGGATCCGGGGCCCCGCCGCCGGCAGGCCATCAAGGAAGCGGTGCAGACGGACCACCCCCCAGGGCTCTCCCTTCCCGGGACTCGGGAGGATGGGGGACACCAGCAATTGCGCACACCCGCTCCGGACCGGCCATTGGGACTCCGCATGGAGGGGCCGGGAAAGCGGCAGCCAGGTCGGATCCAGCTCGGGATGGCCCTCGGGCGCATGCAGGCCCACGCCCGCAGCCAGGGCCACATCCAGCCGCCCGCCCAGCCAGATTTCCACCACCGGAGCAGCCTCCCGGCACCACCGGGCGGCATCCAGGAGCGCCCGGGCCTCCAGGGCCTGCTCCCGGATCAGGAGGCCCTGGATGCCGGAGCGGAGCACCGCCCCCCAGCGGGCCCGGTCGAAGCCGAGGCCCGGGGTGATGGCCAGGAGGAACATCAGCTGTCCAGGTGTTCCTTCACGCCCGAGGTGCCCATGTCAATGAGGCGGTCCGCCGCACGGGCAGCCCATTCGGACTTGGGATAGCTCTCCACGAGCTTCTGGTAGTAGTCCTTGGCCTCGGCCCGGAAGGTGGCGATGCGCTCGGTGGCGAAGGCCTTGAACGCCTTGACGTACTCCGTCTTTTCCGCCGGAGACAAGTCCTCGAAGTGTTCCTTGCCCTTCTTGGCGAGGAAGCCCTTCAGGAACTGCTCGGTCTCCATGGGGATGAGTACCCGCTGGCGCATGGCCTCGCCCAGGTAGTAGTAGGTCCGCTCCCGGTCCACGTAATCCGGATAGGCCGCCAGGGCGCCCTTGAGGCGGGTTTCCGCGCCGTAGTACCAGTAGGTGTTGACGTAGAAGATGCCGACCTGCAGTTCGTGCTCGGCCAGGCGGCGCCAGCATTGGGTGATCTTCGACCGGGCCTCGGTGGCATAGGGGCTGCCCGGGGCCTCCTGGAGCAGCGCCTGGAAGGCGGTGATGGCCTTCCGCGTTTCTGCCTGGTCCCGTTCGGCGCTCTCGATGGCGGAGTAGTGGCAGAGGGCGAGGTGGTACAGGGCGTAGTCCCGCAGGGGGCTGCGCGGGAAATAATTCAGGAAGCTCTGGTACTCCACGGCCGCTTCGGGGTAGCTCGGGCTGGACTGGAAGAAGTAGCTGTCCGCCAGCATGATCTTGGCCCGCGGGAATTCCACGGAACCGGGCAGGTTCTCCTCGATTGCGTGCAGGCTGCGACGGGCCTGAGCGTACTTGCCCTCCTTCATCAGACGGTCGGCCGTGGCGAGCAATTCCGGCGCGGAATAGGTATTCTGGGCCGTCTTGGGCTTGCGGCAGCCCAGGCCTGGGCCCACCAGACAGGCGGCGGCAAGCAGCAGGGTGAGGGTTCGCTTCATGCGGACTCCGGGGAAGTCTGGGACAGGGTCGGAACCAGGAAAGTGGACATGGAAGGAATGGCAGAACGGGCGGCCGGGTTCCAGGCCAGACGCAGGTTTTCAAGCCAGGGCGCGACCAGTGCCTGGGCCTCTCCGCGGTGCCGGTCATGGAAGATCTCATGGAAGAACCCGAGCAGTCGGTGGCGCTCCAGCACATCGGGCCGAACAGAGGCCCACAGCGCCTCGGACGCATCAGGATCCACCACTGTATCCGCGCCGGCTTCCAGCAGCAGGATGGGGCGATCCAGCTCGTGCCCCAGCTGCAGAATTTCGGCGCGACCCTCATCCAGGACCGCGCCGAAGGCGGCGGTGGCCATCCGGTGGCAGAGGGGATCAGCTTCGTAGCGCTGCACCAGCACCGGATCAGAGCAGACCTGGCTTTTATCCCCGCGCAGACGCAGGGGGCGGTGCGGCGCCACCCAGCGGAGCACCCAGGACAACCGGATGAGCGCGCGGGTGTGGGGCCGGACAGCCACACTCGGGCTGGAGAGCACCAACCCATCCAGGGTGTCCGCGTGCCATAGCAGGGTGAGCAGGGCTACCAGGCCACCGAAGCTGTGGCCGAGCACCACCTGGGGGCAGACCGGCAAGGGCGGCATGGGCACGCCATCCACCACCCGGGCCGATGCTCCGGTCCGTCCCGCGTCGTGGCGGCGCTCCTGCCGCAGGAAGAGGGCGAGATCATCCACGAAGGCCCGGATGCCCACCGCATCCCCGCGGATGCCGCCGGAGCGGCCGAAGCCGCGGTGATCCATGCTCGACACCGCCCAGCCCTGGTGGTGCAACCAGTGGGCCGTGTGCCGGTAGCGTTCGCCGTGTTCACCGTAGCCGTGGGAGATGACCACCCGGCCCTTCGGCTCGGGATGCTCCCACCGGGCCCAGGCCAGGGGGGTGCCGCCATGGCCGGTCAGGATCCCACGGGTGGTGGGCTCCAGATCGGCGGGCAGGACGGGAATCGGTTCCGGCATCCCGCCAGAATACCGTGGGGGCGCAGGCTCCCGCCTTGGTTTAAAGTGGAAGGTTCCCCCACGGTCGGGGGCGGCGAGGCGGATGATGGACTTCGAGAGCCTGGTGCGGGCCAAGAACGAGCTGGAGCCACGGGTCCGCCAGCTGGTCGCCCACCTGGATCCCGAACGGAAGGCCCTGGAGCTGGAGCAGATTGAGGAACAGACGACCGTGCCCGGCTTCTGGGACGATCCGGACGCGGCCAAGCCCCTGCTCCAGAAGCGGGGCTCCCTGAGCGGGGACATCACCCTCGCCAAGAAACTCTCCGGCAGCCTCGAGGACCTGGAGACCGCCCTGGAACTCGCCCGCGAAGACACGGACATGCTGGCCGAAGCGGATACGGTCGAGGGCGGGCTCCGGAAGGCGATCGAGGATGCCGAGCTGCGCATGATGCTCAGCGGCGACCTGGACAACAATCACGCCATCGTGGCCATTGCGCCCGGCGCCGGTGGCACCGAGAGCCAGGACTGGGCGGCCATGCTGCTGCGAATGTACCTCCGCTTCTGCGAAGCCAAGGGCTGGGCCACGGAGATGATTGACTATCAGGATGGGGAGGAGGCCGGCATCAAGGGCGCCACCTTCATCGTGGACGCACCCTTCTCCTACGGCTACCTGCGGGCGGAGGCGGGCGTCCACCGCCTGGTACGCATCAGCCCCTTCGATGCCGCCAAGCGCCGCCACACCAGCTTCGCCGCGGTGTACGTAAGCCCCGAGCTGGACGACACCATCAACGTGGACATCCCCGAGAAGGATCTGAAGATTGATGTCTTCCGCGCCAGCGGCGCCGGCGGCCAGCACGTGAACCGCACCGAATCCGCCGTGCGCTTCACCCACCTCCCCACCGGCATCGTGGTGAGCTGCCAGAACGAACGCAGCCAGATCAAGAACCGCGCAACCGCCCTGAAGGTGCTGCAGGGCCGCTTGTACGAGCTGGAGCAGCGGAAGTTCCTGGAGAAGGTGGCCGCCGCCAGCGGCGACAAGGCCGATGTGGCCTGGGGCAGCCAGATCCGCAGCTACGTCCTCCAGCCCTACCAGATGGTGAAGGACCACCGCACCGGCGAAGAGACGAGCCAGACTCAAAAAGTGCTGGACGGCGACCTCGACGGCTTCATCCGCGCCCAGCTCCTGGCCAAGAGCCTCAAGACCGAGGGCTGATCAGCTTCCGGAAGACAGCTGGTCACGGAAGACACGGAATGCCACGGAAGGCACGGAAGAACTGCGGTTTCGCCTGCTTCCGTGTCTTCCTGTCCTTTTCCGTGTCTTCCGTGTCCAGCCTCCCGCCATTAGGGCTACTGGCCCTTGGCGATCTGCTCCTGCTCGTCCTTCGGCAGGCGGAAGACCCACCGGCCCGTGGCACGATCCCAGAGATCGAAGCAGCAGAGCCAGTTGAGAAGACCGGCGACCATCACGTAGCTGGCGCCGTACTCCTGGGTGAGGGTGCGGACCGGTTCCGAGCCCGCGCCGCCGAAGGCCCAGGCGAATACGCCATAGACTGGGCCGACTCCCAGGGTCGCCAGCGCCCCCAGACTGGGAAGCCAGGCGCCGGGCGTCGGCACATAGATGCCCCCCTTGATTCCATTCACCGCGCCGAACTGGAGTTGCAAGGCGCCCAGCAGGCAGAACACCAGCCACACCCCGAAGAAGGCCTTGGCCCGGCCCTTCTGGCCGATGGCCCAGTAGCCCGCGCCCGGTACCAGCCATTGCAGCAGCAGGGGCTTCCAGGCCGCCTTGAGGGCCTTCTGCTTGCGGAGCGGGGCGGGGAGTTTCGGGAGGGGTTTCTCGTCTGACATGGACTCAGACTACCCCAGCAGCGCCACCCCTCCAACTTGTCTCCGCACGCCTTGCTGGGCGGACCCATCGGTAGGAAGCTTGCATCGCCGCAGCCTGGGGACCATGCCGTGATCCGACTCCGATCCCTGTTCTCGACCTCCCCCCGGGAGGAGGCCTACCTCTGCGCCAAGCGCGAGGCCTTGGCTTCCTTCAGCATCCGCATGTGCCTCCTCATGGGCGCGACAGGTTTCCTGCTCTGGATCTGGGATTGGGATCTGGACCCGGCCGAGGCGTGGCACACCCTGTACTTGCGGGGGATGATCCTGGCAGCAGCCTTTCTCTATCCGATCGCGCTGAAGTATTCCCGCAGTCCGAGGATGCAGGCCTTCGCCGCCTTCGCGACCACCCTGTCCTGGCTGGGAGCCTTCTTCGGGATCCTGACCTGGGTGAAGGGCGGGATGGTCTATGGCATCGGGGGGTTCATGCTCTTCCAGCTGATGGGGATCCTGGTCCTGCAGGGGCTCTCCTTCCGCCTGAACCTGCTCTTCGACCTCCTCATCGTGTTCCTGCCACACCTCTTCGGACTGATCGAGCCTTCCCTGGGTTTCCCCCATCAGGCCTATGCCGTGCTCATCTGGCCGACTGCGGTCATGACCGCCCTCGCCCAGTGTTCCCTGGATAAGGGCTTCCGACGCCAGTACGAACTGGGGCAGGCCCTGGAGGATGCCGCCTTTTCAGACCCCCTGACGGGGGCCTGGAACCGGCGGTATTTCGGACAGATGATCCCGGCGGAATTGGCGAAATGCCGCCGCTACGGCCTGCCGATGGCAATCCTGATGATGGATATTGACCACTTCAAGCGGGTGAACGACACCTTCGGCCACCGGGTTGGAGACGACGTGCTCCGGGAACTCGCGGACGTCATGCGCAAGCAGAGCCGGATCTCCGACATCCTCATCCGCTGGGGTGGTGAGGAGTTCCTGATGCTGCTGCCCACCACGACCGAGGCCGGGGCGATGGAACTGGCGGAGAAGATCCGGAAAGCCTGCGAAGAAACCGAAATCCCGCCAGTCGGGAACGTCACCCTGAGCTTCGGTGTCGCGGAATACCTGGGCGAAGCGACGGAGGCCTGGATCAAGCGCGCCGATGACGCGCTCTATGCGGCAAAGGCGGGCGGGAGGAACCGGGTGGTGTCCGCGGGCCTGCATCCTCCCCTCCATCCGGAATCTCCCACCCTGCTTCCGCTCATCCACATGCCCTGGCGGGACACCTACGCCCTGGGGCATCCCGTCATTGACGCCCAGCACAAGGCCATGCTGAACCTGTCCAACGAACTCCTGGATCTGGTCGCTTCCGAGGCGGGGGCCTCCCGGATTGACGCGGCCATGGGAGCCCTGCAACAGCACATCAAAATCCACTTCTCGGAAGAGGAGCGGATCCTGGCCGGAGTCGGATATCCGCAGCTGGAAATCCACCAGCAGGCCCATCGGTACCTGCTGGAAACGACCGCCCAGATGCAGAAGAACCTCCACCAGGGGGACACGGATTTCCGGTCGCTTCTGGATTTCCTCATCAACCGCGTGGTGAAGGAACACCTGCTCCAGGACGACATGGCCTTCAAGCGCTGGGTGAGTGGACAGGGACCGTCCAGGTAGCTTCCCCAGCCCAACAACAGAAGGGGGGCCAAGCGGCCCCCCTTCTGAAAAACCGACCGCGTCTGGATCTAGTCCGTGGCGAACGGCAGCAGCGCGATGTTGCGCGCGCGCTTGATGGCTTCCACGAGCAGGCGCTGGTGGTTGGCACACACACCGCTGGTGCGGCGGGGCAGCACCTTGCCGCGCTCGGGGGTGAAGGCCTGGAGGGTCTTCACATCCTTGTAGTCAATCTGGATGGCCTTCTCGACGCAGAACTTGCAGAACTTCGCGCGCCGGCCTCCAAAGGCCTTCTTCTTCTTGGGCTTGCCCTTCTTCGCGTCCGCTCGGCGCTTCATCCGACCACCTCCTCAGGTGCGCGATCCTTGATACCGGCCTGGGCCTTGCGCTTGCTCTCGCGCTCGATGCGCTGTTTGGCGCGGCCTGCGGCCTTGTCCGCCTCGTCCATGCGGACGGAGAGGAACTTGATCACGGTGTCGTCGTTGCGGAAGCGGCGCTCCAGCTCGGCGATGAGCGTGGGGCCCGCGTTCATCTCGAACAGCGTGTAGTAGCCCTCGCTGAACTTCTGGACTTCGTAGGCCAGTTTCTTGCGGCCCCATTTGTCGGTCTTGAGCAGTTCGCCACCCTGCTCGGCAATGATCCCCTCGAAGTGCTTGACGAGCTCGTCTGACTGCTCGTCCGTCAACGTGGGGGAGGCGATGAAGATGGTCTCGTAGCGACGCATCTATCCTCCTTGTGGATGTGAAGCCCCCTCGGGATTCCAGGGAGCAAGGAAGGCGCCCCCCGCGGAGGCGCGAAGGAGTAGTTTCCCGTGAAGCGGCATCCGGATCAAGGGATGTCTTCGGCGGAGGCGGTGGACCTACACCTGGACGGTGTCCGCGATCGTCCGGAAGTCGGGGATCTGGTCGAAGTTCATGTAGCGGTAGATGTCGGCGGCCTTCTGGCCGACGATGCCGATCTGCTCCATGTACTCGGCCACGGTGGGAATCCGGCCGATCAGGGCGCAGATGGCGGCCAGTTCGGCCGAGCCGAGGTAGACCCGGGTGTCAATGCCCAGGCGGTTGGGGAAGTTGCGGGTGGAGGTGGACATGGCCGTGCTGCCCTTGCGGATCTGGGCCTGGTTGCCCATGCACAGGGAGCAGCCGGCCATCTCCATGCGGGCGCCGGTGCGGCCCAGAATGCCGTAGTAGCCCTCCTGGGTGAGCACGTAGGCGTCCATCTTGGTGGGAGGGGCGATCCACAGGCGGGTCGGCACGTCGGTCTTGCCATCCAGCAGCTTCCCGGCGGCGCGGAAGTGGCCGATGTTCGTCATGCAGGAGCCGATGAACACCTCGTCAATCGTGTCGCCAGCGACATCCGACAGCTTCTTGATGTCGTCGGGATCATTCGGGCAGGCCAGCAGCGGCTCCTTCACGTCCGCCAGGTTGATCTCGATCACCGCGGCGTATTCAGCGTCGCCATCCGGCGCCAGCAGTTCGGGCTTGGCGATCCAGGCCTCCATGGCCCTGATGCGGCGCTCCAGGGTCTCGCGGTGCTCGTAGCCGTTGGCGATCATCCACTTCATGAGCGTGATGTTCGACGTCATGTACTCGATGATCGGTTCCTTATCGAGCCGCACGGTGCAGCCCGCGGCGGAGCGCTCGGCGGAGGCGTCGGAGAGCTCGAAAGCCTGCTCCACCTTCAGCTTGGGCAGGCCTTCGATCTCGAGGATGCGGCCGCTGAAGACGTTCTTCTTGCCCTTCTTCTCAACCGTCAGCAGACCCTGCTGGATGGCGTAGTAGGGGATGGCGTTCACCAGGTCGCGAAGCGTCACGCCCGGCTGCAGCTCACCCTTGAAGCGCACCAGCACCGATTCCGGCATATCGAGGGGCATGACTCCGGCGGCGGCGGCGAAGGCCACCAAGCCCGAGCCTGCGGGGAAGGAGATGCCGATGGGGAAGCGGGTGTGGGAGTCGCCCCCCGTGCCGACGGTGTCCGGCAGGAGCAGGCGGTTCAGCCAAGAGTGGATGATGCCGTCGCCGGGGTTGAGGGATACGCCGCCCCGGTTCGTGATGAACGGCGGCAGTTCGCGGTGGTTCTTCACGTCCACCGGCTTGGGGTAGGGCGCGGTATGGCAGAAGGACTGCATCACCAGGTCGGCGGAGAACTGGAGGCAGGCAAGATCCTTCAGCTCGTCGCGGGTCATCGGGCCCGTGGTGTCCTGGGAACCCACGGTGGTCATCTTCGGTTCGCAGTAGGTGCCAGGGCGGATGCCCTTCAGGCCGCAGGCGCGGCCCACCATCTTCTGGGCCAGGGAAAAGCCCTTGCCGGTGTCCTTCGGGATGGCAGGAAGCCGGAAGATCGTAGAAGGCGCGAGCTTCAGGGCCTCGCGGGCCTTGGCGGTGAGGCCGCGGCCGATGATGAGCGGAATGCGGCCGCCGGCGCGGACCTCGTCGAAGAGCACCTCGGACTTGACCTTGAACTCGGCGATGACCTGGCCGTTCTTCAGGGCCTTGCCCTCGAAGGGGCGCAGCTCCACCACATCGCCCATGTCCATTTTCGACACGTCCAGCTCGATGGGCAGGGCGCCGGAGTCCTCCATGGTGTTGAAGAAGATGGGCGCGATCTTGGAACCCAGGCAGACGCCGCCGAAGCGCTTGTTGGGCACAAAGGGGATGTCCTCGCCCGTGAACCACAGCACGGAGTTGGTGGCGGACTTGCGGGAGGATCCCGTGCCCACCACGTCGCCCACGTAGGCAATGAGATGCCCCTTGGCCTTGAGGCCCTCGAGCTGCTTGAGGGGGCCCACCTTGCCGGGCTCGTCGGGTTCGATGCCGGGCCGGGGATTCTTCAACATGGCCAGGGCGTGGAGCGGGATGTCAGGGCGGCTCCACGCGTCCGGCGCGGGGGAGAGGTCGTCAGTGTTGGTCTCGCCGGTCACCTTGAAGATGGTGACGGTCAGACTCTGGGGCACCTCGGGGCGGCTGGTGAACCACTCGGCCTCGGCCCAGCTCTTCAGCACGGCCTGGGCGTTCGCGTTGCCCTTGTCGGCCTTGGCCTTCACATCCCCGAAGGCATCGAAAATCAGGAGCGTCTTCTTCAGGCCCTCGGCGGCGAGGGGGCCGACCTTGGCGTCATCCAGCAGGTCAATGAGGGGCTTCACGTTGAAGCCGCCAAGCATGGTGCCCAGCAGGTCCGTGGCCTTCTCGCGGCTCACCAGGGGACAGGCTTCCTTGCCTTTCGCAACAGAATCCAGGAACGCGGCCTTGACGCGGGCGGCATCATCCACGCCTGCGGGGACGCGATGGACGAGGAGATCGAGGAGGAAGGCCTCCTCGCCGGCCGGAGGGGCCATCAGCAGATCCACCAGCGCGTGGGTCTGGGCCTCGGTCAGCGGGAGGGCGGGAATGCCCAGAATGGCTCGTTCGGCAACGTGTTGACGGTAGGCTTGCAGCACAATCATCTCCCCCAAAAGTACGCCGCCCGGCGCGGCCCGAAGCTCCATTCTACATCCCGCTCCGGGAGGGTGGACCGGCCCTGGACGGCGCCCAGCCTTCCAGGTGCCTGACACAACGCCCTGGATTCAACCCCGGCGGGGAACGCGCCGATCGGGCAGGCAGGGGGCGGGAGTCGGCGGCATGGCCATCAAGCGGGTGCGGGTGGAGGATCTCCGGCCAGGGATGTTCATCCATGACCTCGCCTGCGGCTGGCTGGATCACACCTTCATCCGGTCGCAGTTCATGGTCCGCCGCCAGAGCCAAGTCGAGCGGATCAAAGCCCAGGGCATCCGGGAACTCGACATTGACACCCGCCGCGGCGATGACGTCCCCGAGGCGCCCACCCGGGACGAGGTTCAACAGGTGTTGCAGGCCCGGCTCCTGGAATCAGGGATGGACGCGCCCAGCCTGGAGCAGCCGCGAATTTCCCGGCGGGAGGAAGCGCCTGCGGCGCGGCGCATTCTCGGGGAGGCGGCCGGAGTCATCAGCGGCCTGTTGCAGGATGTCCGGCTCGGCCGGCAGCTCGAACCCGCCAAGGCCCGGCCCCTCGTGAAAGCCATGCACGCCTCGGTGACGCGGAATCCAGGCGCGCTGCTCAGCCTCGGCCGCATCAAGCAGGCCGACACCTACACCTTCCAGCATTCCGTAAGCACCTGCGCCCTGCTGGTCGCCTTCTGCCACACCCTGGGCATGGATGCGGCCACGGTGGAGGAGGCGGGGCTCGGCGCCCTGCTCCACGATGTCGGGAAGATGAAAATCCCCGATGCCATCCTCAACAAACCCGGGAAGCTGACGGCGGCCGAGCTCGTCATCATGAGATCCCATGCCTCCCTTGGGCCGGAGATCCTGGCGGAAGTCCCCGGTCTCTCGGCTCTGGTGATCCAGATCGCCGCCGAGCACCACGAGCAGGTGAGCGGCGGCGGCTACCCCCGGGGCCTGTCGGGCCCGGAGATCTCCGAGCTGGGGCGGATGACCGCCATCGTGGATGTCTACGACGCCATGACCTCCGATCGCATCTACCACGCCCGGTCCGAACCGACCGCAGTCCTGAAGCGGCTGCTGGAGTGGGGCCACATCCAGCTCGACCACGACCTGGTGCAGCAGTTCATCCGGGCGCTGGGCATCTATCCCGTGGGCTCCCTGGTCCGCCTCGCCAGCGGGCGCCTGGCCGTGGTCTCGGACCAGGGCGAGAACCTGCTCCGCCCCAAGGTGCGGGTCATCTTCGACAGCGGCACCGGCACCGCCCTCCCGCCCGGCGACCTCGACTTGGCCACGGCCGGCGCAGAGGAGATCGTGGACTACGAGGATCCCGCGGACTGGCACCTCGATCCCCTTGCCCACCTCGCCTGAACGAGGATGGCGCTCCCCCTTGGCAGTCCCCGTGCAAAGTGGCCGGATCCTCCGCTAGACTGGGTTCCGTGCCGCTATAGCTCAGTTGGTAGAGCGCCCGCCTTGTAAGCGGATGGTCGTTGGTTCAATTCCGACTAGCGGCTCCAGTCTGTGCGAATCCCCGGGCCGCGGCTCGGGGCTGGAGGGTCAGTCGTGGCCGCAGCCACACCCGCCGGAGAAGTCGGGTTTGAGGGAGGCGCGGAAGCTTTCCAGGCCCTCCCGGGCGATCAGGGCCGAGACGCCCAGGGCCGTCACTGCGTCCACCCACCACAGCCGGGGGGCCATCCAGAAGACCAGGCTGCCGCCGAGCACGACCGTGGAAAGCTGCATGCAGGCGAGGCTGCACGCGGCATCGCTCCTCATGGCAGGGCTCTCCAGGGCAGCGGCGGTCCGCCGTTTCGCCCGCCAGAACACGAACATGACGGCCAGACTCGCGACCGAGATCAGCACGCCCGGCAGGGTGGTCTCAGGAGCCGCGTGGCGGGTCAAGTCCAGGGTGGCTCCCACCGCCGTCCCTCCGGCAAGCACGAGGAGCATGCCCCCGATGCCGCGCGTGGCCAGGCGTTCCCGCGCGGCTCCGGCCTCATGCCCAAGCAGCCGGTCGTTGCGGAATCGCCAGAAGATCAACGCCGCGGCAGCGACCTCCACCAGGCTGTCCACGCCAAATCCGAACAGGGCGACCGAATGATCGGCCCATCCGAACCCGATGGAGACCCCGCCCTCCAGCAGATTGAAGGCCATCGTGGCAACGGATAACCCGATCGCCACCCCGACCCACCTCGTTCGCGCTGGGGGATTCTTGGCCACGGCTCGCCCACCTCCCCGGACCGGGAAATGCCGGGACATCCAGAGTCTATCCATGAACTCCGGCCGGGCGCAGGGTTCAGGCGCCGCCCTGACGGCGCTGGAGCACGGCGCCCTTGTTCTGGTCGTCGCAGGTGAGCAGGAAGTCGCCGTGGACGCCTGCCGCGGTGACGAACGGCTGCAGCAGCGAGGCCGGAAACTGGACGGTGGAGCCATCCCGGTCCCGCACCACGACCTGCTGGATGAGGCCCCGGTAGTAGTCCAGGTACTGCTCCGGCGAAATCCTGAGTTGGAACTCGAACCGTTTCATGGGCCAGCCTTCCTCTGTCCGTCCCGGCCTCCGCCCGGAGCGGGGAGACGCTACCATGACCCCTGTTCCTCCGGTCGAGCCGACCTTGCCGCCACACCTTCCCAACCCGGGCTGAACCTGTTCACCCGGCCCCAGGCTGGAAGCCGATCATCCCCCCGGGAGCCCCATGGACCGCCCCACCCCGATCCGGCCGTGAGCGCCCCTTCCCGCCCCAGCCTCCTCCGCTCCGCGGGCGTCGTCGGCCTGATGACCCTGCTGAGCCGCCTGTCCGGGCTGGTCCAGACGTTCTTCTTGAGCCATTTCCTGGGCGCTGGCGCCGCGGCCGATGCCTATGCCATCGCCTTCCGGCTGCCCGCCCTGCTCCGCCGCTTCACGGCCGAAGGCACCATGACGGCGGCCTTCCTGCCCACGCTGGCCGAAGCCGAAGCCGCCGAAGGCGCCGCCGCCATGCGGGCCGTGGCGGCACGCTTCCTGGGCACCCTGCTGACGATCCTGCTGGCGGGCGTGGCGCTGGTGATCCTCTTCATGGGGCCCCTGGCGCATGTGCTCACCCTCGGCCGGCCCGCGGCCCAGGGCGCCCTCACGGCCTTCCTGGGCCGCCTGATGTTCCCCTACCTGGCGCTGGTGAGCCTCACAGCGGGCTTTGCGGGCCTGCTGAACCTGCGCCATCGCTTCGCCCTGGCGGCCTCCGTCTCCATCTTCTGGAACGCAGCCTTCATCGCCTTCGGCTGGACCACCCTGCATCTCCTCCAGCGGCGCGGTCCGGTGCCCATGGAGACCGTGGCGACAGTCTGCGCCTTCGGTGTGCTGGCGGGCGGCGCCGTGCAACTGCTGGTGCTGCTCCCCGCCGTGCGGAAGGAGGGCTTCGGCCTCGCCTTCGGGCTGCACCTGCGCGATCCCTGGGTGGCGCGCACCCTCCGCCGCATGGGCCCGGGCCTGCTGGCGGCGGGCATCTATCCCATCAACGCCCTCATCAGCCTCACGCTCGCCTCGGAATTGGCCACCGGCGCCCAGATGGTGCTCTACAACAGCGGCATGATGAGCGAGATGGTGCTGGGACTCTTCGCCATGAGCCTCGCCACCGCCAGCCTGCCCACCCTGTCGCGGCAGGCCGAGGCCCGGGATTGGCCCGCCTTGAACCGGAGCCTCGTGCAGGCCCTCTCGGCCTCCCTGCTGCTGGTGCTGCCAGCCTCCGTGGGCCTCGCGGTGCTTTCGCGGCCCATCTGCGCCCTGCTCTTCCACACCGGCGCCTACGGGCGAGCCGCCGCGGACTGGACCGCCACCACCCTCGTCTTCCAGTGCGTGGGCCTGGCCTTCGTGGCCGCCCAGCGCCTGGGCAACCAGGCCCACTACGCCCTGAAGGACTACCGGGGCCCCGCCGCCATCGCGGGTATGACCATGCTGCTGAACGTGGCGCTGAGCCTCGCCCTGCTGAAGCCCCTGGGCACCGGCGGCCTGGCGCTCGCCAACGGCCTCGCCAGCCTCGCGGGCATGCTCGGACTGGCCCTCCGCCTGCGGCCCCGGCTGCCGGGCATGGATCTGCGGCCCCTCCTCCGGTCCACGGCCCTCGTGCTGGGCGCTTGCCTCCTGATGGGCCTCGCCGCCTGGGGCGGCGCGCGATTCCTGGGTCTGGATGCCCCCTACGCCTTCCGCCGCATTCCCCTCGCCCTGCGCCTGCTGCCGCTCATCGTGCTCTGCGCCGCCCTCTACGGCGCCGCCACCGCCGCCCTCGGCCATCCCGAAGCCCGGGCGCTGGCGGGCAGGCTCCGGCGGAAGCGGGGCCAGCGTCGCCCATGAAGGCCGTGATCCAGCGGGTGACGCGGGCGGAGGTGCGCAGCGGCGGCCAGCGCGCGGCCATCGGCCGGGGGCTGCTGGTGCTGGTGGGGCTCGAAACCGGCGACACGGTGGAGACCTGCGCCTGGGCCGCCGCCAAGATCGCCTCGCTGCGCCTCTTCGAGGACGCGGGCTTCTTCCAGGAACACATGCAGGTCGAGCTGGTGAACGACGGCCCCGTGACCTTCATCCTGGAACGCTGAGGCCCCCGCCAGATCAACGGGGGCCTCGGCTTCCAGCGGGCGCTACAGGGTCTTGATGATCTCGGCGCGCTTCTGCTCGTACTCGTGCTTGGTGATGAGGCCCTTCTTCAGCAGCACCTTGAGGTTGGCCAGGCGGTCTTCGGCGGAGCCGCCCGTCGAGGCGGTCTTGACCGGAGCCGCCGCGGGCGCCGGGGCCGCGGCCGGCGCCGCGGCCTGGGACTGGGCCTCCGCTTCCGCCCGCCGCTGGGCCTCGGTGCGGTCATCCACCTGCTGGCTTTCCTGGCGCAGTTGGAGGGCGCGCTGGCAGTTGCCAAAGCTCTGCTGGAAGATGTCGGCCTTGGGATTGATCTCCAGGGCCGCCTGGAGGAAGGGCTTGGCCGAGTCGTAGTCGCCCTCGATGAAATAGACCATGCCCAGGTTGTAGTTCACCCGGGCCAGGTACTTGGGCTTCACGGCCGGATCAGCCTTGGCGGCGGCGAGGGTGGCCTGGGCCTTCTCCAGGGCGGCGGGGACGTTCTGCGCCTCGAGGGACTGGTAGGCGCCCTTCATGCCGTAGTCCTTGTCGTCGAAGAAGATCAGCTTCTGGGCTTCGGTCCAGGGCAGGAACATCCGGTGGACGGTTCCCGTGGCGGCGTTGATGGCGGCCTCGCGCACCTGGAGTTCGTCGGGAAACTCCGGATAGCCCTGCTCCGATTCGTTCGAAAGGGATGGATCCAGCACCACCCGCTGGGATTTGTAGATCTTGCCGGTGGTGAGATCCGTCACCTGGATGGACGCGACGAACTGCACGGAGGTCTTGGAGAAGTAGTGGATGTTGCGGTGGTAGCCACCGTTCTTGTCGGTGTAGGACTGGTCGTTCGTCAGGTGAACCTGGCTCCCCTTGCAGACCGGCACACTCACCGTCACCAGCGCGGCCGCCCCCAGCAGCTTGCCCAGGCGCGTCACGGTCGCCGGGTCAATGTAGCCGGATTCGCCCAGGGACTGCTCCTTGAGGATGGCGTCGAAATTCGCGCGGTCGAGGATCTCCATCTTCCCCGAGGCGGAGAGATCGGTCGTGAGGGCCGAGATCAGATCCTGGGTGTTCGCCCCGCCCACGGGCAGGAAGGCGATGCGGGTGACCTTCAGACCCAGGCTGGGCGGATGGATCAGGTTGACCTGAACCTCGGGGTTGATCAGGCGGGCCCAGAACTGGGCCGAGGCGGTGGCGGAGATCGCCATCACAAGCAGGATGGACCGCAACATGGGTGACCTTTCAGGAAAACGGGTTTCCTGAATCATATAAAAGACCCGCCCGTAAGGTGATCACCCTTTTTTGCCCACCCGGCGCTACTCCGCCGCTGCCGCCATGTACTGTTCCAGCTTCCCGCCGGGCAGGGTGTAGGTCCACACCCGCACGGTTTTCTTGGGGAAGACGGCCTTGTACCGGCGCACCACCATGCCGCCCCGCAGGCCCTGGGAGGCCTGGGTGAACGCCTTCGGCGTCCCCAGCGGGCCGAGGCTGTCCGCGAAGTCCCGGAGGGCCTGGGGGGTGAAGTAGGCATTGGCGTTCGCGGAGAACAGGCTGCGGTCGAGCCGGCCCTTCTGGAGCCCCGCGAAAACCGCGCGCGCCTGGGCCAGGGCTGCGGGCGTGCCGGGATCGGCGGTTGCGAAAACCGCCTGGGCGGCCTTCGCCGCGAGGTCGCCGGAGGCCCCGGTGGCATCGAGGTTGGTGAGCACCACCACGGCCACGCCCTGATCGGGATAGACCACATTCTCCGCCGTGAACCCGGAGACTTCCCCGCTGTGGGAGATGACCCGGCGGCCATCAGCCAAGGCTACCTGCACGCCCAGGCCGTACCGGGTGCCGGCGCCGTCCGCCAGCCGGACTTCCGTTTCCAGGGTGTGCCAGGAGGCTGGTGTGAGGATCTTCCGGGCGATCATCGCCTCATCCCACCGGGCCAGATCCTCGGCGGTCATGGCCAGTTCGCCCGCCGCGAACATCCAGCCCTTGCCTTCCTTCGGCGCCGGCCGCGCGGGCCCCAGGGCGTAGCGCAGGTAGCGCATGGGCTCGCCCGGCCTCAGGGGCGCGTCATCGGTATCCACCACGGAGGTCATGCCCAGGGGCTTGAAGATCCGCGCCTTCAGGAACGCGAGGAGCGGCTGGCCCGCAACCTTCTCCACGATCTGCCCGGCGATTACATAGTTCGTGTTGCTGTATTGCCACTTCGTGCCCGGTTCGAAATCCAGCGGCTTCCGTGCCCAGCCATCCAGGATGGCCTGGGCGCTGACGGGCTTCAGCATGCCGGGCATCACGTAGTCCTGGGGCCAGTAGTCCTGATAGCCCGAGGTCATGGACAGGATCTGTCGAACCGTGATGTCCTTGGCGCGGGTGAGCTGGGGGAACCAGCGGGCCAGGGGATCGTCCAGGGAGAGCTTCCCCTCTTCGGCCAGCAGCAGAATGGCGGCCGCCGTGAACTGCTTGGAGATGGAGCCGATGCTGTACGTCATGACGGGCGTCGCAGCGGTCTTCGTGGCCAGGACGGCGGTGCCGTAGGCCTTCAGGTAAGCCACCTTCCCATCCTTCACCACGGCCAGCGAGGCGCTGGGCGCCGCCGTCCGCGCCAGGATGGCCGTCGCGGCCTTGTCCATGGCGGCCCGGGTGGCCGGAGGAAGGGCAGCCTGGGCCGCCAGTGGGGCGCCTGCCAGGCAGGCCGCGAGAAATCCAACGCAATAGGTACGCATGAGCAGCTCCAGAGGTTCAAACGTTCGGGGCATCCAGACCGAGCCCGGCCCAGCCTTCCTTCGTGGGGCCGTAGAGCGCGGGCGGCTTGAGCCCCGCCTGCCGCATGAGCACGGTCATCTGGGCACGGTGGTGGGTCTGGTGCGCCACCAGCACGTAGAAGGCGTAGGCGCCGGTCCAGGACTCGCCATAGAGGCTGAAGGACCGTCCCAGTTCCGTGTTGCTCCAGGAACCGAGGTGGTCGAGAAGGGAATCGCTCACCACCCGGTAGGCGGCGGCGATCTCCGCCATGGTGGGCGGCGGCGCGGCGATGAAGCCATCCGGCCCCAGGGCCACGGGCCCCTTCACACGCAGGCCCAGGTTCTGGGGCAGCTCCAGCACGGTCTCCACCAGATGCCACGCCAGCCGGCGCAGATCCCGGTGGTGCGCGTCCACCGCCTGGTGGGCGGCGGCATCCGGAATGGCATCAAAGACGGCGAGGGTCTTCTCCGCCTCCTGGCCCCAGATGGTCTTCACATCCTCGACGCGACGGAACATGGCTGCCTCCTCAGGATGCGGCCAGGATACCGCTCACACGGGCGTGACGCTGCGTCGCTTCGCGGGCCAGGTCTCCCGGCGCCGGGCGCGGGCCAGGCGCTGGATCAGCTCGCTGCGGAGGTCGGCGGGATCCACCAGGGCATCCACATGGAGGTTGGCCCCGAGTTTGCGCAGATCAATATCCTCGTTGTACTCGTCCCGGAGCTGCTGGACGTAGGCGACGCGCTCTTCCTCGGGCTTCTCGGCGATCTTGTTGGCGAAGACGGCATTCACGGCGGCCTCGGCACCCATCACGGCGATGCTGGCCGTGGGCAGGGCGAGCGTGGCGTCGGGATCGAAGCCCGGCCCGCTCATGGCGTAGAGGCCCGCGCCGTAGGCCTTGCGCACCACCACGCAGAAGCGCGGCGTGCTGCAGCCGGCCATGGCGCTGATCATCTTGGCGCCGTGCCGGATGATGCCCTGTTTCTCCACGGCGCTGCCGATCATGAAGCCCGGCACGTCGCTGAGGAAGACGAGAGGAATGCCGAAGGCGTCGCAGAGGCTGATGAAGCGGGTGGCCTTGTCGGCGCTGTCCACGAAGAGGACGCCGCCCTTCACCCGCGGCTGGTTGGCCAGGATGCCCACGGGGCGGCCGTCCATGCGGGCCAGGCCCGTGATGATCTCGCCCGCGTAGAGCTTCTTGATCTCCAGGAAGCTGCCCTCGTCCACCAGGCCCTCGATGAAGTCCTTCATCTGGAAGGGAGAATTGATGTCCTGAGGCACCAGGGCGCCCAAGGCCTTCGCTTTGGGCGAGACCGCCTTCGGCGGAGCGGCGGGGAGCGCATCCTCGCAGTGCTGGGGAAAGTAGGCCAGGTACTGGCGGCAGAGGGCGATGGCCTCCGGTTCGGTCTTGCAGAGGAAATCCCCGCAGCCGCTCACGGAGCAGTGCATCCGCGCGCCGCCGAGATCCTCGAGTGAGATCTTTTCGCCGATGACCATCTCGGCCATGCGGGGCGAACCCAGGTACATGCTGGCGTTGCCCTCCACCATTATCACCACGTCGCAGAAGGCCGGGATGTAGGCGCCACCGGCCGCCGAAGGCCCGAAGAGGAGGCAGACCTGGGGCACCAGGCCCGAGAGCGCCACCTCCATGTGGAAGATGGTCCCGGCGTGGCGGCGGCCCGGGAACATGTCGAGCTGGTCGGTGATGCGGGCCCCGGCGCTGTCCACCAGGTAGAGCATGGGAATCTTCATGCGCATCGCCACTTCCTGGATGCGGATGATCTTCTCCACCGTCCGGGAGCCCCAGCTCCCGGCCTTGATGGTGCTGTCGTTGGCCATGAGGGCCACCGGGCGACCATCCACCAGGGCCGTGCCCGTCACCACGCCATCGGCGGGAAGGTCCTTGTGCAGGGCGTTGGCGAAGAGGCCATCCTCCACGAAGGAACCCTCGTCCACCAGCAGGCGGATGCGCTCCCGGGCGAAGAGCTTGCCGGCTTCGGCATTCTTCTCGTGGGCCTTGGCCGCGCCGCCCTTCTTGATGCGTTCGGCTTCCGCGTGGAACTGGTCGAGCTGCATGGGAACCTCGGGTGGAACCTCCAGCATACCGGCCGGCCCCCGGAAGCCCCAGCTTCCAGGTTCCTGGCAGCCCACGGCCAGGGATCCGTTCGGAGGTTCAGGCCCGGCGGTGGACCTTGAACGCGCTGCCCTGGTCGCGGGGCTTCACGATCAGCTCGTCAATGTTCACGTGGTCGGGCAAGTCCAGGCACCAGCGGATGCACTCGGCAACGTCCAGGCCTGTGAGGGGCTCCATGCCCTGATAGACGGCCTTGGCCTTGGTGTCGTCCTTCAGGCGTACGTTGGAGAATTCGGTTTCCGCGAGCCCCGGATCCACGGAGGTCACGCGGATGGGCTCGCCGCACACTTCCAGGCGGAGGCTTTGGGCCATGGCCTTCACGCCGTGCTTGGAGGCGCAGTAGACGCCGCCGCCCTCGTAGGCCTGGTGGCCCGCCACGGAGCCGATGAAGAAGATGTGGCCCCAACCGGCCTTCCGCAGGTGCGGCAATCCGGCGCGGATGGTCTTCACCACGCCCTCGACGTTGGTGCGCAGCATGGCCTCGAGATCCTCGTCCGGCGTCTCCCACAGCTTGAAGGTGCCGCTGGCCAGGCCCGCGTTGGCCACCAGGACATGCAGCCCGCCCAGAGCCTCGGCGGCCTCGGCCACGAAGGTGTCCACGCTGGCGGTATGGCGGGTGTCCACGGCGCCCGCGAAGGTTCGGATGCCATGGGCCTTCGCCAGTTCGTCCGCCAGGGCCCGCACGCGCTCCGCGCGCCGTGCGCCGAGGGCCAGGTGACAGCCCCGGGCGGCCAGCAGGCGGGCGGTGGCCTCCCCGAACCCGCTGGAGGCGCCGGTGATGAGGACGATGGGATGCTCAGGGCGCATGACGGCTCCTAACGGTAGGTGCGGTGGAATTCGCCGAGACTCGCCACCACCTTCTGGATCTTCTCGGTGGGCGGCAGGATGGTGGTGCGGAAGTGGGCGGTGCCCTCCGCCTGGCCGAAACCAGAGCCCGGCACCACGCAGATGCCGGTCTGCTCCAGCAGGGCCATGGCGTAGTCCGCATCGGTGCGGCCCGGTGGCAGGGCGATGCTGGGGAAGGCGTACATGGCGCCGGCGATGACGTTGCAGGTGATGCCCTCGATGCGGTTCAGCCCCTCCGCCAGCAGCACGGCCCGGTGCTTCAGGGTGTCGAGGATCCCCTTTCGCTCCGCCGCGTACGTGTCGTACGAGGGCATGCCGGGCTTCGGCGGGCGCACCATGGCGTAGGTGGCCACCTGGCCCGCCAGGTTGGCGCAGAGGCTCACGGACTGGAGTTTGAGAATCTGGGCGGCCACATCCTCGGGCACGTTGCGGTACTCGAAGTAGCCGCCGCGCACGCCGCACTCGCCCAGGAAGCCCTTGGAGCAGGAGTGGAAGCTGAAGAGGGAGACATCCCGCATCCCCTTCTGGTGCAGCGTCTTGGCGAAGGACGTGAAGCTGTCACCCGCCAGGTAGATGTTCTCCTGGTACACCTCGTCGGCCAGCACGGAGAGCCCGTGCGCCTGGGCGAAATCGAGGATCATCCCGATGTTCTCCGCGTCCAGCACGGCGCCCGTGGGATTGCCCGGGTTGATCACACAGATCGCCTTCACGCGCGTCCCTTGGGCCTTCGCCTCGGCCAGGGACTGTTCCAGCATGGCGCGGTTGAGCTTCCAGCCCTGGGCCTCGTCCAGGTAGTAGGGCACCATGCGGCCTGCATAGAGGGTGATGGTGGCGGAATAGAGCGGGTACTGGGGGATGGGGATCATGATCCCGTCCTCGGGACCGGCGATGAGCAGGCGGAGGATGGTCTGCACGCCCTTGCTGGCGCCGTCCGTGAGGAAGATGGCATCGGGATCCACGCGCATGTGGTCGCGCTCGAGGATGAATTCGGCCACGGCCTCGCGGATGAAGCGCACGCCCCGGCTCTCGCTGTAGGCCCCCAGGCCGTGCTTCGTGCCGGCGAGGATGGCCCGGGCCGTCTCCACCACATCCACGGGGAAGGCCCCGGCAGCCGCCGCCATCAGCTCCGGGTACTCGCAGAGGGCCAGGATCTGCCGGTTCCAGGTCAGGGGCTTCTGGCCCAGGGACTGGGGGTTGCCGATGTTGCAGTAGATGATTTCCCGGCCCTGCTTTTCGAGTTCGTGGGCCCGGGCCACGATGGGGCCCCGGACGGCGTACTCCGTATCCAGGACGGCCTTGCCGAGATCCTTCATCTGCACGGTCATGGAAGCTCCTCCGCCGGACTCCGAGTGTACTGCCAGGCCCCCGTTCCAGGCGGCTGGCGGGACGAAATGGGGCCTTGGTCACGTCCCGGGAAAGGATAGACTGGGGGCGCCATCCGCCGTTCCCATCACCTTCCTCGAGAGGTTTTCATGCCTGATTTTGGTCTCACCCCCGAACTGAAAGCGATCAAGGATCGCGCCCACGAATTCGCGGTGAAGGTCATCCGCCCGGTGGCCCGCAAGTACGACGAGACCGGCGAATGGGCGGTGGATGTCTACAAGCAGGCCTGGGACCAGGGCTACCTCCAGTCCCTGGTGCCCGTGGATTGCGGCGGACCGGGCGTCAGCCAGTTCGAGGAGGCCCTTGTGTGCGAGGAGTTGTCCTGGGGCTGCGGCGGCCTCTACACCTCCATCATGGCCAACGGGCTGGCCATGACGCCGGTACTCATCGCGGGGAGCCCCGAGCAGAAGAAGAAGTACCTGGGCATGCTGGCCGAGGAGCCCAAGTTCGCCGCCTTCTCCCTCTCCGAGCCCAACGCCGGGTCCGATGCGGGCTCCATGAGCTGCCGGGCCGAAAAGAAGGGCGACAAATACATCATCAACGGCACCAAGTGCTACTGCACCAACGGCGGCTACGCCGACTGGTACGCCCTCTTCTGCAGCACCGATCCCAGCAAGGGCGCCCGCGGCACCAGCTGCATCATCGTGCCCCGCAACACGCCCGGTCTCGTGGTGGGCAAGGCCCTGGACAAGATGGGTCAGCGCGCCTCCAACCAGGTGGAGCTCTACTTCAACGACGCCGAGGTTCCGGTCGAGAACATCCTCGGCAAGGAAGGCATGGGCTTCGTCATCGCCATGAAGACGCTGGATCAGACCCGCGCCGCCGTGGCCGCGGGGGGTGTGGGCGTGGCCCGGGCCGCCTTCGAGATCGCCCTGGAGTACGCCAAGACCCGCATCCAGTTCGGCCAGCCCATCTTCGCCAACCAGGCCATCAGCTTCATGCTCGCGGACATGGCCAAGAAGATCGAGGCGGCGCGGCTGCTCACCTGGCAGGCCGCCTGGATGACCGACAACGGCATCAAGAACTCCAAGCAGAGCGCCATCGCCAAGACCTTCGCCACCGACACGGCCATGGAAGTCACCACCGACGCTGTCCAGATCCTCGGCGGCAACGGCTACAGCCGCGACTACCTCGTCGAGAAGTGCATGCGCGACGCCAAGCTCCTCCAGATCTACGAGGGGACGAACCAGATCCAGCGGCTCGTCATCGCGAAGGAAATCCAGCAGGGCAACTGAACCGCTGGATCGCCCGCAGAGAAGGCCCTTCCCGGGGCCTTTTTGCGTTTTTGACCCTTGAAGGGGCTACCTACCGCCCCTAGAATCCCAGCCATACATCCACTGCCGGCCCCCCGGCCGAGAAGCTGGAAGAGGGATACCCGCCGGGGTTCCCGTTGATTCCGGAGCGCAAGCCCCCGTGATCCGCCCGCCTGGAGCCGGGTCGCGCGATCACCCTCCAGGCGCAGGGGCGCGTCCCCGGGAAGAAAGTCATGTCCGAAGGCACCGTCAAATGGTTCAACGCCGAAAAAGGGTTCGGCTTCATCACCCCGGATGAAGGGGGGGCCGATATTTTCGTCCACTATTCGGCCGTCCAGGCCAAAGGCTTCCGCAGCCTCGAGGAGAAACAGCGCGTCTCCTTCGATATCGTGCAGGGACCGAAGGGCCCCCAGGCCGCCAACGTCCAGAAGGTCTAGCCGGTCCACCGCAAGGCCAGGGCCCTGGTCCCACCGGGGCCCTGGTTTTGCGCGCCTGGCGGCATACTGATCCCATGTGGAACCGCCTGCTGACGGGCCTCCGGGTGGGGGCCGCCCTGATTCTCATCGCGATCCTGGCCGGCGCCCTGCTGGTGGATCCCGCCCCCGCCACCCGGGGCGAGGTCCTGGCCACCCTCATCCTGGGCCTGGCCGTAGGCACCTGGCTCCGGCAGGCACTCACGAATGCCTGGGCCCGCCCCCGTCTCCAGCGCGCCGAAGCGGCCTGGGCGGAGGGAATCCCCCTGGACGCTGTCCTGGCCCAGTTGCCCACCCGGATCCACGTCCCAGGGGAGCTGGGCTACCGCATCGAGCTGCTGCGGGGCCAGTGCCTCTGGGCCCAGGGGCAAAAGGAACGGGCCTGGTTGGCTTTTCTCAAGGCTCAGCTCGCCCGCGTGCCGCTCCTGTGGCGGCCCGCGGTGGCCTGGTGTTTCCGGGCGGTGCCCGGGCAGCCCTCGGAGCGCCGCCTCGCCTGGGGGGACTGGCTCATCCGCCGGGTTCCCCACATGGCGCGCCTGCGGCATCTGCACGGCATCCTGCTGCTCCGGCAGGCCTCGGAGGCCGCCCTGCCCGCCGCCTGGCAGCGGTTTGCCGAAGCCCTGCCCCTGGCCAGCGATGACCCCATGCTGCTGGAAGATCTGCTGCTCGCCAGCCTCCAGCACGGGCATGAACCTCTGGCGGAAGCCGCCCTGCGCACGCTCCAGCACCGCTTCGGCGAGCCCCGCCTGCCCTGGGACCGCGCGACCCCAGCCTTCCATCACCTGCAGCAGGGGCGCTGGCAGGAAGCCCTCGCCCTGGTGGCCCCGCTGGCGCCGGAACAGCGGGACCAGCCCCTGCATTGGCTGGTGGAGATCACCGCCCGGCGGAACCTGGGCGACCGGGAGGGCGCGTGGCAGGCGGTCGAAGCCGGACTGGCCCAGCTGCCCGGCGCCTTCCGGCTCTGGATGGAACGCTACCAGACCGCCCTGGAGCGGCGAGAGGACGAACCCGCGCTGCAAAGCCTGGAACGGGCCTGGGGGCTGATCCCTGAAGGCTCTGAAGGAGAGATCCTCCGGCAAGAGTGGCGCCTGCGCCGGGCCGAGTTCGCCTTCTGGTGGGAGGATGACCCCGACACGGCCTGGGACCTGCTCCAGCAGGTGCCGGCCGCCTGGCGGAACAGCCATCATCCGCCCCTGGCCCTCCAGGTCCAGGTGGCCCGGGGCGAGTACGAGGCGGCGCACCGGGAGGTGGCGGCCCTCCTGGCGGCGCAGCCAGCAGATCTGGACCTGCTCTTCCTCCAGGCGGAGTGTCTGGCCGGGATGGAAACCTGGGAAGCCCTGCTGCCCTTCCTGGACGGCCTGGATGAAAAGGCCCGCTCACGACCGGAATTCTGGCATCTCCGGGGGCTGGCCCTGGCCAACCTGGGAGACGCCCTGCCCGCCCGGCTGGCCCTGGAGCGCGCGGCCCGCATGGATCCGGACGATCTCCGCTGCCTGCTGGATGCCGGCCACGGCTGCGCCGAACTGGGCGAATGGGAGCGGGCCGAACAGCACTGGCGCGAGGCACTCCAGGTGGATGGGCAGTCGGAGGAGGCCCTGATCCACCTGGCGGAGGCCCGGCGCGAGCTGCAGGATCCGGAGGGCTCCCGCCGCTACCTCCGGGAATGCCTGCTCCTCCATCCCCAGAGCGCCGATGCCCAGCTCCGGCTCGCGGAACTGGAAGCCAATTGACATCAACGAGGGGGGACCGCCTGCTCGCCTTCGGCTCGCGATGTCCCCCCTCCTCCACCCCCACGGGGTATCCCGGCCAAGCCGGGACACCCCGTCTGCCATCAACGAGGGGGGACCGCCTGCTCACCTTCGGTTCGCGATGTCCCCCCTCCTCCACCCCCACGGGGTATCCCGGCCAAGCCGGGACACCCCGTCTGATTCCAGAGCCTCAAGGTTTGCGACCCTGCAGGAGGGCGATCTTGCTGGCGAAGCGGGCCTGTTCCTCCGGGGAGGCCCAGCGCTGGGCGCGCTCCAGGGACCGGATGGCGGCCTTGGTGTCGCCCTCCGCGAGGAACACCCGGGCCTGGAGAAAGTGGAATTCCGGTTCCTGCGGGAGCAGGCGGATGGCGCGCTTGATCCGGCTGCCTGCCTCCTTGAAGTCCAGGTTCTCCAACGCCTCCCGGGCCAGGAAGGCATTGAAGTACGGATCATCCTTGCGCACCTCGAGGCCCTGCTTCCGGTAGACCTCCGCTTCCGCCATGCGGCCTTCGGTCCGCAGCAGGGCTTCGAGGTTCCCGCAGGCAGCCCCGTCCTTGGGATCCACCTTCAGGGCCTGCCGGAACGAGGCCTCCGCCGCCACCGGCTGCCCCTGCTCCCGCTGAACCACGCCCAGGATGTTCAGGCCGACACTGGAAGACGGATCCACATCAATGGATTTCTGGGCCTCCACCAAGGCTTCCTGGGTATGCAGCCCTCCGAGCAGTTCCACGGCCCGGTTGCTGTAGAAGAGGGCCAGGGCCCGCTTGGGATCCATGGGGGCGATCATCTGGGATCCATGCCGGAGTTCAGGCAGGAAATCGGCGACCATCTGGTTACCAAGGCTGCCGGAGGGGACGATGGCCACGACATGGCGCTCATTGCGGATAAGGCCCCCCACCCGCCGCCAGAGGCTGATGCGGAGGGACTCGCCGAAGCGCGCCTCCAGCCCGATGGATCGGCAGGCGGTGATGTAGAAGGCCGTGAGGGTCAGGCAGTTCGCCTTATGGTCGCGCCAGGCTTCCGCCACCGTGCGGGTATAGGTGTCGTCATACACCATGCCGAGCCCGCCCTGCGCCTCAGGGGCGAAGATGGCCTTGAGCAGGCTTCCGGTCTTGGCCCGCGTGCCGGCCTGATTCATGGTGGCCTCCCGGGCGAAGGCCTGGAGACCCGGCGGGGCGGCGAAGGGGTCTTCCATCGCCGCAAGGCTCATGGTGCCAAGGAGAAGGGCCAGCAGGATCCGGCGCATGGGAGACTCCCGTCTCAACATAGGTCTACGGCTTGGACGTTCCATCGGTTATGAGATGCTTGAAATTGAATGGAGGCAGCATGGCCACCCCCACCGCCGTTGTGTGCGCCTATTCGAGCGTGGGCACCGCCGCCCTGGAGGGCCTGCTGGAAGCCGGCACACGCGTCCAGGCCCTGTACACCTATGCCCAGGGGCCCGATGAACGCTGGTTCACCCCGCCGGCCGCGATTGCCGAAGCCCATGGCATCCCCGTGCACATCGTGCCCTCCTTCAACGACGACACGGTCTACGAGGCGATCCGGAGCCTGGCCCCGGATGTCCTGTTCAGCTTCTATTTCCGGGAGATGATCCAGGCCCGGTTCCTCGAAGTGCCTCGTCTCGGCGCCTACAACCTGCACGGCAGCCTGCTGCCGAAGTACCGGGGCCGCGCGCCCATCAACTGGGTGCTGGTGAAGGGCGAGACGGAAACGGGTGTCACCCTTCACGCCATGACGCCCAAGCCCGATGACGGCCACATCCTGGCCCAGGCCCGCCTGCCCATCGCCTGGGATGAGACCGCCCTCAGCCTCACCCGCAAGGCCGCGATCGCCGGGCACGACCTGGTCCGGGACGCCCTGCCGGGCCTGGCGGCGGGCAGCTTGACCCCCATTCACCAGAAAACCCTGGGGCCCTCCACCTACTTCGGCGGCCGCAAGCCTGCGGATTCCCGCCTGGACTTCGCCATGACCGTCCAGGAAGCCTTCAACCAGATCCGCGCCGTGGCGGATCCCTGGCCCAACGCTTTCCTGGAGACCGAGCGTGGCACCGTGAAGGTGGCCTGGGCACTCCCCAGCGCCGCATCCTGCCCACCGGGCCGCTTCCGCGCCACCCACGAAGGCGTGCTGCTCGGCTTCGCCGATGGGGCGCTCGCCCTGCGGACCCTGCGGGTGGAAGGCGAACGCCTCGAACGGCCCACCGAGCAGGCGGTGGCCCTGCGGACCCTGGGGCTGGACGAGGCCTGACCGGATTGCCCCCGGCGCGAAGGCCCGGCTAGAATTCTGGAAACCCCGGAGTTTCCCATGCGATTCAGCCACATGGCCTGCGGCGTCGCCTTGATGCTGCTTCCTGTCTGCGTCCTCCAGGCCGGCACCCGCCGCCCGTCGAAAAGACATGCCTCGGGACCCGTCCACACCGCCAAAGAAGCCAAGGCGATCGCCGAGCGCGAGACCGGCGGCCTGGCGGTCAGCGCCCGCCAGATCCCCCTCAACGGCGCCTCCGGCGGCTGGGAGGTGGATGTGCATATGCCCAACGAGGAGCGCGGCTGGCGCTGCATCGTGGACGACGACACGCACATGGTCTTCACCAAGACCCACATCGCCAACCCGGCCACGGGCCGGCATACGTCCCACCGGCGCTGAGCCTCGCCACTCCGAGCCTCCACCGGCCCTCCCCGCCGGTTCACCGGTTCCGGCCGGGACGGCTTGACACCGGCTCCTAGAATCATGGATGCGGCCGATGCCGCGAGGAGACACCCACATGGGTCTGATGGACTGGGGCAAGGCCCAATTCATTGAAATCATCGAGTGGCTGGACGACTCGAACGACACGCTGGCCTGGCGCTTCCCCGTGCGGGATCAGGAGATCAAGAACGGCGCGAAGCTGGTCGTCCGGGAGAGCCAGGAGGCGGTCTTCGTCAACGAGGGCCAACTGGCGGATGTCTTCAAGCCCGGCACCCACACCCTCACCACCCAGAACCTGCCGGTCCTGGCGGATCTGAAGGGCTGGAAGTACGGCTTCGAGAGCCCCTTCAAGGCCGAGACCTACTTCACCTCCACCAAGCTCTACAACGACCTGAAGTGGGGCACCTCGAACCCGATCATGATGCGCGACGCCGACTTCGGCATGCTGCGCATCCGGGCCTTCGGCATCTACTCGATCAAGGTCGCCGACAGCGGCACCTTCCTCAAGCAGATCGTCGGCACCAACGGCGTCTATACCGTGGAGGACATCTCCGAGCAGCTGCGCAAGACCATTATGAGCCGCTTCACGGACACCCTGGGCGAGGCGAAGATTCCCGCCCTGGACCTGGCGGCCAAATACGATGAATTGTCGGACCTGGTGAAGCAGAAGCTCCAGGACGAGTTCAAGACCATGGGCCTGGAGCTGTCGAAGTTCTTCGTGGAGAACATCAGCCTCCCCGAGGAGGTCGAGGCCATGCTGGACAAACGCACCAGCGTGGGCATGATGGCCCCCGTCATGGGCGCCTATACCCAGATGCAGGTGGCCGACAGCATTCCCCTCGCCGCCCAGAACTCCGGCGGCATCGCGGGCATGGGCATGGGCATGGGCGTCGGCTTCGGCATGGGCAACATGATGGGTCAGCAAATGGCCGGAGCCCAGCAGCAGATGGGTCAGCAGACCTTCCCGGCTGGCGCTACCCCCGCCGCGCCTGCCAAGTCCCTCAAGGATGAGCTGACGGAGCTGAAGGAGCTGTTCGACGGCCAGCTCATCACCCAGGCCGAATACGACACCCAGCGCGCCGCCATCATGAAGAAGCACGGCATGGGCGCCTGACGGCGACCTTCGACCGGCAGGAACCTGAGGCGGCGCGAGCCGCCTCAGTCATGTTCGCAGCCGTGGTCGTGCCCGTGGGGGTCCGCATCGTGCTGGTGGATGAAGCGATGGTCATGGCGCCCGGCCATCTCCTGCGTCTCGAAGTGGAGGGTGAGATGGCGGACGCCGAAACGGTCGGCCATCAGGTGCTCGATGGCATGGAGGTACGGTTCGGTCTCCTCGAGCCGCTGGGCCTCCACGATGACATGCGCCGTGCAGACGGTGAGGTGGCTGCAGACCCGCCAGGAGCGGAGATCCTCGACCCCGAGGATGCCCGGCAGCCCCAGCAGCTCCATCCGGGCCTGCTCCTGGTCGAACGCGGCCCGGTGCATGAGGATGCCCACCGCATCCCGCAACAGCTTCCCCGCGCCCCACAGGATCAGACCGGCGATGGCGGCGGCCAGCAGGGGATCCACCCAGCGCCAGCCCGTGAAGTGGATGACCACCATCGAAGCCATCACCGCCAGGTTGGCCAGACTATCGCCCAGGGCGTGCAGGTAGGCGCTGCGCAGGTTCAGATCCCGCTCCTGCCGGGTTCCCTCCGAGGGCACCAGGATCCAGGTCGCCAGCAGGTTCATCACCAGGCCGGCCCCGGAAAACGTGATGGCCCAGCCCAGATGGATGGGGTGGGGATGCCGCACCCGGTCCCAGGCCTCGATGAGCACCGCCCCCGCGAGCACCACCAGGAGGAGCACCCCCATCAGGGTGTTGAAGATCTCCAGGCGGTGCCAGCCATAGGTCCAGCGGTCGTCCGGTTCCTTCCGGTTGGCCACCCGGATGCTTCCCATGGCCAGCAGGTTCACCACGGCGTCGTTCAGGTTCTCCAGGCTGTCGGACACCAGGCCCAGGGAACCTGTCCAGAGGCCCCCGAGGCCCTGGACCAGGAAGTTCACGCCGAAAACCAGGGAGCTGAGCGCCAGCCGCCCCGCGGTGGTGGGCCCGTGGCTGTGGCTCATCACTCGCCCGTGTACCGGGGTTTCCGCTTTTCCCGGAAGGCCGCGAGACCCTCCAGGCGATCCTTGGTAGGGATCACCTGGGCGTAGCAGGCCTGTTCGAAGGCCAGCCCGGAATCCCGGTCCAGCGCCCCTCCTCGATTCACCGCCAGCTTGGCCATGCGCAGCGCCACGGGGCCATTGGGCAGGATCTCGCGGGCCAAGCCGAGGGCAGCCTCCAGGGCGTTCCCGGCGGGAACGACACGATCCACCAGCCCGATGCGTCCCGCTTCCTCCGCGCCCAGGCGGCGGGCGGTGAAGATCAGTTCCTTGGCCCGGGAGGCCCCGATGAGCCGGGGCAGGCGCTGGGTTCCCCCCGCGCCGGGGATGATGGCCAGCGACGTCTCTACCAGGCCCAGCTTCGCTTCGGCCCCGGCCACGCGGAGGTCCGCCGCCAGGGCCAATTCCAACCCACCACCGAAGGCCGCACCTTCGAGGGCGGCGATCACCGGCATGGGCAGGTCCTCGAGTTCCGTGAACCCGCTCCGGAGCCCGTGGACGAAGGCGGCGACCTCCGGCTGGGACATCGCGGCCCGCTCCTTCAGGTCTGCCCCGGCGCAGAAGACGCCCGCCACCAGGCTATGCACGATCACCACCCGCACCGATGGGTCGAAACGCAGCTCCGCGAGGGCCTGGCGGAATGCGTCCATGAGGCGGCGCCCCAGGGCGTTCTTCGCCTCGGGCCGGTCCAGTCCCAGGAGGACAATGCCGAGATCCTCACCGGTCAGTCGTTCGAGACGGATCTCCATGGTCGGGCCTGCCGGATCAGCCCAGTTCCACGATGGGATCGCCTTCGTTCAGGAACTGGTCAGGGGTCACAAAGACCTTTTTGACCGTTCCTTCCTCGGGGCTGCCCACGGGAATCTGCATCTTCATGCTCTCGATGATGACGAGGTCCTGGTCCTCGCTGACCGCGTCGCCCTCCGCCACGCATACTTCCAGCACCTTGCCCGCCATCTCGGCTCGAACCACGGCCATCGTCCACCTCGTCGCATGCGATGGTCCCAGTCTAGGAGCCTGTCCAAGTAATTGGAACGCCCCGCGCGAGTGGCGCCGCGCGAGGCAGGCAAGGAAGGCGAGGAGAGTGTAGCGGGCACTACGCGATCCGAGCCTGACGCCGCATGGCGATGCGCGCCGCCACTCGCCTCTTAGGCTGGACCCAGGCGGGCGCTCCGCAGCGTCACGGCCCTTGAACAACGCGCCACGTTGCCCGGCGGGCCATTCCTTGCGGCGCATCCCGCTTGGGTCCAGCGCGGGGCACTCGAATACTTGGACAGGCTCCTAGCCAGGAGTGGGCCTACTCGTCCTTGTCCGAGTCGCCGATGACCACCAGATCGTCGTCCTCGTAGGCGAAGTCGCCCTCCTCGATGAGGATCTCCCGGACCCGCCCGCCTTCCGGGGCGTTGATGTAGAAGGAGGTGCGGGAGGCATCCGTGCCCTCCAGGATCATGAGGGGCTCATCTTCCTCCACTTCCTGGCCGAGACGGACGAGAACGTCCACCACATAGCCCGGCCATTCCGCCCGCACGATCATGCCGCCTCCCCACGCGTTCCCGCGATCTGGCGGGGAGAGTATGCCGCCGGAGGGCCCGGCGCAAGCCCTGGAACGCCTTCTTTCCGTCACATCTGCCCTCTGGGATACTGGAGGGCTTGGAGGATCGAATGGCCGTCGCCTGTGGCATCGTGGGGCTCCCCAATGTCGGGAAATCCACCCTTTTCAACGCCCTCACCCGTGCGGGCGCGGCTTCGGCCAACTACCCCTTCTGCACCATCGAGCCCAATACCGGCGTGGTGGATGTGCCGGATGCCCGCCTGGCGGCCCTGGCGGAGATCGTGAAACCGCAGCGGGTGCTGCCGGCCGCCCAGGAGTTCGTGGACATCGCCGGCCTCGTGCGCGGCGCCAGCAAGGGCGAGGGGCTCGGAAACGCCTTCCTGGGCCATATCCGCGAGACCGATGCCCTCGTCCAGGTGGTCCGCTGCTTCGAGGATGGCAATGTCACCCACGTCGAGGGCGGCGTGGATCCCGAGCGGGATCTGGGCATCATCGAGACGGAGCTGGTGCTGAAGGATCTGGAGGCCGTGGAAAAGGGCCTGGAGCGGCACCGCAAGGCCGCGAAGACCGGCAACAAGGAATCCCAGGCCCTCGCGGCGGTGCTGGAGCCGGTCTATGCGCTCCTGAACCAGGGCCGCTGGGCCCGCTCGGCCAGGCTCAGCCTGGAGGACCAGGCGCTCATCAAGAGCTACGGGCTGATCACCCTCAAGCCCACCCTGTTCGTCGGCAACATCGGCGAGGAGGACATCCGGGAGCCCCTGGCCAATCGCCACTACCGCGCCCTCGTGGACCTGGCCGCCGCCCGCCACGCGCCCTGCATCCCCATCTGCTCCAAGCTAGAGGCCGAAATCCAGGATCTGCCCGCCGAGGACCGGCCGCTCTTCCTGGAGGAGGCCGGCCTGGCCGAACCCGGCCTGAACATCCTCATCCGCACCAGCTTCGACCTGCTGGGGCTCCAGACCTACTTCACCGCCGGCGTGAAGGAAGTGCGCGCCTGGACCATCCACAAGGGCGACAGCGCCCCCCAGGCCGCCGGCGTCATCCACACGGACTTCGAAAAGGGGTTCATCCGGGCCCAGGTCATCGCCTATCCAGACTTCATCCAGTTCCGGGGCGAACAGGGTGCCAAGGATGCCGGGAAGATGCGGACGGAAGGGAAGGACTACGTGGTGCAGGATGGCGATGTGATGCATTTCCTGTTCAATGTTTGACCTGGAACTCAATACCGAACAGCCCAGATCCGATGGGATGGGAGGGGCACCATGAGCCAGGGCAAGACCTCCCGTGGAATCGGATCGGCACAACCGGTGGAAGATGCCGATCAGATCCGCCATGTCCTGGACGATTTACAGACGACGGAAACCGAGTTCCCCATCAAGGTGGAAGGCACCCATACCCTGCCCTACACGGCGCGGGTCGAAACGCTCGGCCCAGGCTGGATGGACCTCAAGCTGATCCGGCCGCTGCCCCACGAACTCGCCCCGGGCGCGCCCTTCGAGATGCTGCTCGCCACGGCGGAGCAGCGGTGCCGCGCCCTCGTGGAATTCCGCGGACGCCAGACCTATCTGCGCTACCGGTTCACCCTTCCGGTCCAGCTGATGCCCTGCGACCAGCGGCGCTATCCCCGCTACCCGTTCCGGCCCCGGGAAAAGGCCTACGTCCTGGCCCAGGATGGGACCCTCCCCGGCCACGGGCTGGCGGGACCGCTCGTGAACCTGTCGCTGGGAGGATTGGCCTTCCGGGTGGACCGGGTGCTCCGCCTGGACGATCACCTGCTGATCAAGCCGGGGCTGGGATTCTTCGAGCGGGGCAAGGCCCTGCCCATCCTCAAGATCCATGACCTCCCCAAGCTGCCCCTGTTCAACGCCCGAGGCAAGGTGGCCCATGCCTGCGAGCGGGACGGCGAGATCATCGTCGGGCTCCAGTTTGGCGAACTGAATGCCGCTGAACTGGCCCAACTCCAGGAGGTGCTCACCCTCCGCGAACACATGAAGCACGCCCCCGCTTCGATCCTCGCGTCCGCGGGCCGGGAACCGCGGGGTGGCGCTGGCGCTGCGGAGGATCCAGCCGGCCTGCGCGTGCCACCCGCTGGCCAGGAGAATCCCCAGGCCCTGCGCCTCCTGGGACGCCGCACCACCGATATCCTCATCGCCATGGCCTCCGGCCCCGCCCGGGACCAGGTCTTCGAGGCCTTGATCCTGGCGGGGTACCTGCGGGTGGAAGCCGTGGACTCCCTGTCCCAGGCCCTGGCCATCCTCCGTGCGGAACGCCCCCTGGCCAATCGCCTCTTCATGGTCGCCGCGGAGGCCCTCCGGCCGGAGGAACATGCGGACATCCTCGCCCTCCAGCAGGATCTCGGGGATCTCCGTGATCTGCCGGTGGCCCTGCTCGGCGCCTCTGCCCCGCAGGAGCCGGGTCCGGCCGAAGCGCTCATCCGCAACCTGCCCATCCCCTCCACCGGAACACAGGATTGGCTCGAGGCCCTGGACGAACTCGCGGGGCTGGTCTAGCGCCCTTCGAGCGGCGCGACCTTGACGGGACTGCCGGTCGCGTCCATCCGGAGAAACCCATCATCAATGCGATTGGCGCCGCGCAGGATGGGATCGGAGGCATCGCGGGCCAACAGGATGCCGCAGCGGGCATTGCGGTGCACCACGCACTCCTCCAGCGTGGCCTGGGAATCCTCCAGCAGGAGCAGCCCCGTGGCGCGGCCCTCCTTGAGGGTGCAGCGCACCAGGAGCAGGCTGCCACCGGGTTCCACCTGGACGCCCACCCCGGCGTTGCCGGCGACCTCACAGCCGTCCAGCACCGCCTGGCCGCCTTCCGCGCAATCCACGCCCAGGGAGCGCCCCTCGGAAAAGGAGCAGGTGCGGGCCTGGAGGACCGCGCCATGGTGAATGAGCAGCCCGGCGCCTCCATTGGCCTGCACTGAACACCCATCCAGGGTGGCCAATCCGCGGTCCATGACCGAGATGCCGAAGCCCTGGTTCTCATGGACCCGGCACTGGCGGAGCAGAACATTGGCCCCGGCCAGCACGTGGACCCCGCTGCAGGCATGGCCTGCCACATCGCAATCCTCCAGCACCGCATGGCTGCGTTCCAGGGCGAGGAGCCCGGCGAAGCGGCTGCCCTCCAGCCGGCAGTGGGAGAGCTGGACCCGGCCATCGGGCTCCACCTCCACGCCGCCCGCGCCCGCGCCGAGGATGTCGCAGGCGTCCAGGGTGGCCTGCCCGTGTTCCTGCACCCGAACCCCGACGCCGGCGCCTCCCTCGAGGGTGGTGCCATGGGCCAAGGCCTGGCCGCCGGGCAACACCAGGAGCCCCGCAGAGGTGAAGCCCGAGATGCACCCCCCTTCCAGCCGCACCTGGGCTTTTTCGCCCACCCGGAGCCCCAGGGGACCCTCCGCCTGGATCTGGCAGTCCTGGAACTGGAGGGACGCACCGCTTTCCAGATCGGCGCACCCATGGGGGCCCTGGAGGATGCAGCCCTCGAACTGGGCACCCCCGCCCGCGCTCAGCACGGCGGGCCCCTGGGCGGAGCCCCGGAGCGTCAGCCCCTTCAGCACCACCCCAGGCACCTGCAAGGTCAGGGCGGGGCCCGTGCTGCCTTCCAGAACGACCTCGCCGGGGTTCCCCTCCACCAGGATGGTCACGCACTTGTCCACCACCACGGATTCGCGGTAGTGGCCGGGCAGCATCAGGATCTGGGAACCGGGGCGCGCGTTCCGGAGGGCCACCCGGAGGCTCAGGCAGTGACCGCTCCCCCCCTTGCCCACGCGGATGGGTTGGGTCCACCCTTCGGGGCGCACTCGGGTGGCCGGTTCCTGGGGGGCGGGGACAGCCTCCAGAGGAGGAGTCACGGCCAGCACCTGCCGAAGGGCCTCCGCCAGGGCCTGGCCATCCGGATAGCGAGCCTCGGGATGCTTGGCCAGAGCCCGGTCGAGCACCGCCAGCAGACGCCCGGGAATGCCGGCGAGATCCTGCGGGCGCAAGGGCTCCGCGGGGTGCAGCAGGATTCGGTTCAGCACAGCGGTCGCCGTATCCCCCTGGAAGGGTTTCCGGCCCCCGGTGAGCACCTCGTAGAGCATCACCCCCACGGCGAAGAGGTCCGAGCTGGCGCTGGCCCGGCCCGTATCAAGGTACTCGGGGGCCATGTAGTTCACCGTGCCCATCCAGGTGCCGGACTGGGTGAGGGAGGATTGCCCCATCTGGGCCACACCGAAATCCATGAGCTTGGCGTGGAGGCGATCTCCGAGGCGGGTGACCAGCACGTTCGAGGGCTTCATATCCCGGTGGACCACGCCCCGGGCATGCGCATAGGCGAGGCCCTCGCACACCTGGGCCAGCAGTTCCAGCAGCTCGGCTTTGGAAACCTCGCCCCGCTTGATGAGGGCATCCAGATCCTCCCCGGCGAGGTATTCCATCACCAGGTAGTGGATGCCATCTTCCTCCCCGAAGTCGTACACCGTCACCACATGGGGATGGTTCAAGGCCGCGGCGGCCTGGGCTTCCCGTTCAAACCGGGCCTGGGCTTCGTCCCCGAAGGCGGTGCCGGTGTGGATCACCTTCACGGCCACCTCGCGCCCCAGCCGCAGATCCTTGGCCAGGTACACCTCCCCCATTGCCCCTTTCCCGAGGAGCCGCAGGATCTTGAATTTCCCGAGCTGTTCCAGCATGGATGACCCATCGGCAGGTGGCGCGCAGGGCTTCAATCCAGACGGGGTGTCCCCCCTCGATCATGTCAACCTAGCGGGCCTCGACCGCCATGCGCCGGAGGCGTTCCACCCGAGCCGCCATGGGCGGGTGGGTGGAGAAGAGGTTCTTCAGGCCGCCGCCGCTCAGGGGGTTCACGATCATCATGTGCGCCGTGGCGGGCTGGGCGGCCCGCATGGGCGCCTGCTGGTTGTAGGCGTGCAGGCGCTCAAGGGCCGAAGCCAGCATGTCCGGGCGCCCGGTGAGGTGGGCACTGTAGTCATCGGCCAGATACTCCCGCGACCGGCTGAGGGCCATCTGGAGCATGATCGCCGCGAGGGGCCCGAGGATCATGATGGCGATGCCCGCGAGGGGATTGGAGCGGCCTTCGTCGTCCCGGGGGCTGAACCACAGGGCCATGCGGGAGAGGAACATGATGGCCTGCGCCAACACCGCCGCCAGACTGCCGATGAGGATATCCCGGTGCTTCACGTGGCCCAGTTCGTGGCCGATGACCGCCTCCAGCTCGGGGCGGCTGAGGATGCGCATGATGCCCTCGGTGACCGCCACGACGGCGTGCTCGGGATCCCGACCAGTGGCGAAGGCATTGGGCGTGTCATCGGAGATGACGGCGATCCGCGGCGTGGGCAGGCCGGCGCGCTGGGCCAGGTTGGCCACGATGGCGTAGAGTTCCGGGGCCTCGGCCTGGGTGACGATCCGGGCCCCATAGCTGGCCAGGACGATCTTGTCCGAGAAGAAGTAGCTGATGCCATTCATGGCGAGGCCGATCACCAGGGCCAGCACCATCCCCGACTGACCGCCGTACATCCCGCCGATCCACACCAGAAGGCCTGTCAGGGCCACGATGAGGATCAAGGTCTTCATCTGGTTCATGCAACACCCCTCCGGTACCAGGATACGGCTCAGGGCAAGGAGGTTTCAGACGCGGTGTCCCGGCTCAGCCGGGACGCCGCGTGGGGATGCACGAGGGGGGACATCGCGAGCCGAAGGCGAGCAGGCGGTCCCCCCTCGTTTATGTTCAGTCACGTGCCCTCGCGTTTCACCACCACCAGGGTCACATCGTCGCGGAACTTGCCGTCACCGAGATGGCGGAAGACTTCCACCAGCAAGGCCACCAACAGGTCGTCGGCGGAGGCGCCCGGATGGGCCAGGACGATGTCGGCCAAGGGCGCATCGCCCAGCTCGTCGCCCGCCGGGTTCTCGGCCTCCACGAGGCCATCGGTGAAAGCCACCAGGACATCGCCCGGTTCCATCTGGGCCCGGCCTTCTTCGAAGGTCACCCCCGGCAGCAGGCCGACCATGGGCCCCGTGGGCGCCAGCCGGACGATCTCTCCCGAGGCCCGGACCAGGAGCGGCGGATTGTGGCCGCCGTTGACGTAGCGCAAATCGCCGTTGAGGGGATTCAGGCTGGCGGCAAACAGCGTGGTGTAGCGGTTGCCATCCCGCACATCATTCATGCGCCGGTTCAGGCGCTCGGCCAGGCGCCCCCAGTGCTCGACCCGGTGGTCCGCCATGGCCCGCAGGAAGGCCGAGAGCTGCACCATCATCATTGAGGCGGGCAGGCCCTTGCCAGAGATGTCGCCCACGGCCACATGCAGACGGTCGCCCAGCTGATCGTCCCGGGCCATCCACAGGTCGTACAGATCGCCCCCCACCGCCTGGTAGGGGAGGTTGGCCGCGGCACAATCCCAGCCCGGAGGCGCGGGCAGCCGCTTGGGCAGCATCTGGCGCTGGATGTCGCGGGCCAGATCGAGATCCTTCTCCAGCCGCTCGGCCTGGCGCCTGGATTCCCGCAGCTCCAGCGCCGAGAGCTGCGTGGAGGTGAGGTTCAGGAGCGTGCGGAGGAAGAGCAGATCGTCCTCGGAAAGCTGTCCCACGGCGGGCTCGGCGGTGTAGGCGAAGCCGTGGCTGTGGGCCTGATCGAGCAGCTCGATGGCATGCACCAGCCCCTTGGCCTGGACCATGTCGCGGAGCGCTTCGCCTTCCAGCACCCGCGGCACCTCCCCGACGCCCTTGGCGTGGAGCACCTGACCCTCGGCATCCACCACCAGCAAACGCATGATCCGGAACTCGCCCATGAGCGTGTTGGCCATGAGACGCACCAGGTCGCGGCGGTTGTCCACCTCGCCCAGGTTCCGGGTGAGTTCGAACACGGTGTTCAACCGCGAGAGCTGGAGGGCCAGGGCCTGGGTCTGAACGCTCCGCTGGACCTCCAGGCGCCGCCAGGCCAGCAGGGGCGCGGAGATGGACAGCAGCAGCGGCACCGCTTCCGGAACAGCCTCGGCCCGCAGGACCAGATGGCCGAAGGTATCGTCCCCATAGGCCCAGGGCAGAACCTGCCAGCCCTCGCCCGGGTGTGTCGGGAAGGCGGGAGCAGCCCCCCGCAGCCACAGCCACGCCGCGCCATCCCAGATGCCGCCCTGGCCGGCCTTGGCGATGCCCATGGCCGTGATGCCCACCAGATGGACCAGATCCTCCTCGCTCCCCTGGTCGGGAAAGGTTTCGAGGAAATCAATGAGTGGCAGCAGTTCCCGGGCCCCCTCGGGGATCCGGAGGGCCAATTCACGCAGGCGGTCGAAGGGGGTGGTCCGCATGACCGGGGACCGGCTCAGCTGATCTTCTTGATCAGGCAGCATTCGTTGCGGCCCGAGCCACTGTCCTGACCGAAGCGGACTTCATCCATGAACCGGCTCATCAGCAGCAGGCCGAGACCGCCCTTGCGGGGATGCCGGATGTATTCCTTGGGATCCGGGAGGACCACCTGATCCTGCCGGAGCCCCTGCCCGGCGTGCAGGATGTGGATCTCGAGGGCGGCGCTGGTGAAGCGCAGCTCCAGTTCCACGCTGTGATCCCCCTCGCCATGGTAGGCGTGGAGGATGATGTTCGTGACCGCCTCGTCCACGGCGATGCTCACCTTCGCCGCGGCGGCATCGTCCATGCCCGCCACCAGGGAGGCGCGCTTGGCCAGGCCGGTGACCAGGTTGAGGTACCGGGTCTGGCTCGGGATCACAAGCCGGAACTGGGCATGGTCCATGCCGGTGTCCACCTCAAGCCTGCCGCTGGGGCTGGATCGCGGCCAGGGCCTGGGCCTGATCGCCGAAGACCCGGTAGAGCTGGGTGAACCCGAGCGTATCGAAAATGGCAAACACATTGGCCTGGAGGTTGGACAGCAGGATATCCCCGCCATGTTCCCGCACCGTTTCAATCAACCCCATGATGGCGCCCAGGCCCGCCGAGCTGATGTAAGTGAGGTGGCGGCAGTCGAGCAGGATCGTGTAGCGTCCGGCCTTGACCAGAGCCTCCATCGCTTCCTCGAAGTCCCGGACGGTGTGGGCATTGATGAAGCCGGCCGGCAGGAGCACCGCCGCGCCATCCACCTCGTGCACCTCGATCGAAAGATCCGACATCCACCGTCTCCAGAGAACCTGGGCCATCCTAGCCGCCTGAACCGCCAATTGCCAGGGACGGGCGTTTCCACCCCAGGTCGGATACCCTGGGGACCGACCTCCCACGGACGCTCCGATGAACGATGCCCGGCCTGCGGCCATTCCCAGTCAAGACGCCCTGCGGGGCCCCCTCGAGGCTTGGCTGACCCGCCGCGACCAGGCGCTGCTGGAGGAGGTGATGGCGGCCTGGCAGGAGAATCTCGCCCGCTCCATGCCGGACGAAGCGTTCCTGGCCCGGCTCGTGGAAGCCACCTCCGCCGCTGTGCCCCCGGGGGATGCCACTGAATCCGACCGCCAGCTCGGTTTGGCCCTGGATCTGCTGGAGGGAGCCACCTCCCAGAGCGATCTGCTCCGCCGCTTACTGGATGCCCTCGCACCGCTCGTCGAGCGCAGCGCCCTGTTCATCCTGAAGCAAGGCCTGGCCAGCCTCTATGCCCAGCGCGGCTTTGACGGCGAGGCCAGCCGCCGCCCGGGCAGCGTGGTTCCGCCCCTCGAACTCGAAACCCTCATCCGGGATGGCTCGGCCATCCGCCGGCCAGGACCGGCCTACCGGGCCCTGCTGGGTGCCCTGGGCACCCTCGAGGCCTCGGATCTGGCCATCCTCCCCCTGCGCCACAAGCGCAAGACGGTGGCCCTGCTTCTGGTGGACAGCGGCGTGCGCAACGTCCTCGACCAGCCCGAACAGATCCGCGCCCTGGTGCTGGCCACCTCGGCCCTGCTGGCGGCCCTGGCTTCGAACCGGGACGAGGAGCGCTCCGCCCCGGCTGCGCCCAGCGCGCAGACCCAGGTGGTGCCCGAGCCGATCGAAGCCCGCCCCGAAGTCGCCCTGGATCCCAGGACCCGCGCCAACGCAGAGCGGCTCGCCCGGGTGCTGGTGGGCGATGTGGAGCTCTACTTCCCGGCCAAGGTGGCCCAGGCCCGATCGCAGGGAAACCTGTACGGCCTGCTCCGGGACGAGCTGGAGCGCAGCCGCGCCACCTTCGTGGAGCGGTTCGGTGAAGACGTGGAGCTTCAGCACCGGATTTTCACCAATACCGTCATCCAGCAGCTCTGCGAAGGGAACGCGCACAACCTCGGTCCTGCCCCCTGGATCTGATGTTGCGTGACAAGTCCCTTCGGCTCTGGTAGAACCTTGTTCCTTTGAGTGCGGACGAGGGCGAGGCCATGGCGGATCTGGGCAAGAAATTCACCTGCTACCAATGCGCGACGAAGTTCTACGACTTCGGCAAGCCGGAGGCACTCTGTCCCAAATGCGGGGCCAACCAGAAGAGCGCCCCCGCCAAACCCAAGGCCCAGAAGCGGGAAAAGGTCGCCCACGTCATCGAGGACGACTTCACCCCCGAGGCCGAAACGGAGAACCTCGACGAGGCTTTCACGGAAAGCGGTGTTCCCATCGAGCGGGGGCGTGGGGAAGGCTACGACCCGGGCGATCTCCGCATGGACGACTACGACGAGTAGAGCGGACTTCCCCGGCCCGCGGAGCGAAGGCCCAGCGCGGGTGGGCATAATGTCCGAGTGATCCCGGCCCCCGATCTTCCCCTCATTGATCGCCACACCCACCTTGAGGGCGCCCTCGATCCGGACTGGGTGTGCGGCGAGGCGGAACGCCGGCGGCTGGCCCTGCCAGCGTCCCTTGAGGCCCTGTGGAACGGAGCGGCGCTGCCTTTCCAGAGCTTCATCGAAGCCTTCCTCTTCGGCGCCTCTCTCCTCGACAGCCGTGAAGCCGTCCGGCAGGCGGCGCTGGCCGTGGCCCGGCGCACCCTGGCCGCCGGGGCCACAGGCGTGGATCTCTGGGTGTCCCCCCATTTCCTCGTGGTCTACCGGGGCCAGATCAGCCTCGAGAACCTCTGGCGCGGCCTGGATGACGGGCTGGCGGAGGCCCGGGCTCTCGGTCTGCGGAGCAGCGTCGTGGTGGATGCCGTCAACCACTTCGGCCCGAAGCACGGCCACGCGGTCTTGGACCTCGTGCTGCCAGAACGGCCCGCCTTCCTGAAGGGCTTCTCCACCGGCGGCCTGGAAGGCACCCCCTTCCGCGAGTGGGCCCCGGTCTTCGCCCGCGCCCGTGCCGCGGGGTTGCGCCTGGCCGCCCATGCCGGAGAGAACGGACCCGGCTCGAACGTGCGCGAGGCGATTCTGGAAGCCGGCGTGGAGCGCATTGTCCACGGCCTTCGGGCCGATGACGCGACCCTGGCCCTCCTGGCCGAACGGCGCATTCCCGTGGATGTCTGCCCCCGCTCCAACGCTGGCCTCGCCGCCGATGTCCAGCCCCATCCCCTGCCGCGCATGCTGAAGGCCGGCGTGCGCTGTGCCCTTGGCACCGACGATCCCGGCGTCCTGCCCTGCGACCTCGCCTCCGAGCGGGAAGCCGCCCGGGCCATGGGCCTGGAAGAAGCCGACCTGACCCTCCTGGACCGCCACGGGGCCGAGGACGCCTGGTGCCTAGCCTGAACGAAGGGGACCGCCCGCGCCCTCCAGGCGCTCTGCGTCCCCCTCGTGCTCCCCACATGGTGTTCAGGCTAAGCCTGATCACCATGTCTGGCCTAAACTCCATGGCGGATCCGGACGCCCCAAGCCCACCCAGCCAACCCGGGGGTCGAAGCCCGGAAGACTTCCAGCTAGACTAGGGGGTTCCGGTGCGCGCCCATAGCTCAGTTGGATAGAGCATCAGGCTTCGAACCTGAGGGTCGGGCGTTCGAGTCGCTCTGGGCGCACCACTGGCATGACAATTAGGCACCCCGCGAGCGTGGCGGAACTGGTAGACGCACTGGATTTAGGTTCCAGCGGTTCACACCATGTCGGTTCGAGTCCGACCGTTCGCACCACCGTCTGAATCGCCTGCGGCGATCCATGCGCGAGCCAGCAAGGCAGCACCCGAACTGAAACCACGGAGCCTCCATGCCCACCACACTCCACCAGCAGTCCCCCACCCGCATGGCGGTCGAAGTGACCGTGCCCGCCGCCGAGGTAAGCGCCGCCTTCAACGATGTGGTGGCCAAGATCGCCCCCAAGGTCCGCATCCCGGGCTTCCGGGCCGGCAAGGCTCCGCGGAATGTCCTGATGCAGCGCTATGCCCGGGAGATCCACTCTGACGTGGCCGAGCAGCTGGTGGACCGCCACTTCTGGAAGGCCGCCCAGGAGGCCGGCGCCCAGCCCATTTCCCGCCCGGCACTCGAGAAGCTGGATCTCAAGGAGGGGACGGATGCCGTCTTCCGTGCCCAGTTCGACGTGGCCCCGGAGGTGCAGCTGCCGGACTACAAGACCCTGCAGCTCACCAAGCGGAAGCGGATGATTGACGAGGCCGCCATTGAGGAGCACCTGGAAAACCTCCGCCAGCGCGCCACCAAGCTGATTCCGGTGGACGGCCCCGCGGCCGAGGGTCTGGTCGTGACCTGCGACATTCGCGTGAAGCCCCAGGGCCTCAAGGCCCAGAGCTACGCGGATCAGGTCATCCAACTCGAGGCGGGGCGGCCCTTCGACGCGCAGCTGCTGGGGCTGACGGCCGAGGCCAAGAAGAGCTTCTCCCTGGTCCACCCGGAGGATGACCCGAACCGGGCTTTGGCCGGCAAGACCCTGGCCTACGATGTGACCGTCAAGGATGTCCGCCGAAAGGAGACGCCCGAGCTCAACGACGAGTTCGCCAAGGACATGGGCGACTTCGAGACCCTGGAAGCCCTCCGCGCCGCGATCCGCAAGGATCTGGAAGAGGCCGCCGAACGTGATGCGGCCAGCCGCCTTCAGGCCACCCTGCTGGACAGCCTGCTGGAGGCCGCTCCCTTCGAAGTGCCCCGCACCATGGTCGCCCTTCAACTGGATGACTACTGCCAGGAGTTCGCCCAGTCCGTGGCCCGCGAAGGCCTGGACCCCAAGAAGGTGAACTGGGAAGCCTACCGGCGCCACCGCCTCAACGATGCAGAGCGCGCGGTGCGCAGCGGCTACCTCCTGCAGGCCATTGGCAACGCCGAGGACATCCAGGTTTCGGACGATGAGATTGATGCCGACATCCGCGAATACATGGAGGAGAACAAGATCCAGCAGCCCTTCGCGCCGTTCAAGGCCGAGTTGGAGCGCCGCGGGACCACCACGGAAATCAAGGGCCGCATCCGCACCGACAAGATCTTCGAGCGCCTGCTGGCCGCCATCACCATCACCGAGGAAGTCCTGGACAGGGCCGCGTTCGAGGAGCTGCTGGAGCTGGAGCGCCGCCGGGAGGCTGGCCTCCCGGTGAACCGTTTCGACGCCGGCGGCCTGGAAGGCGGCGAGCTGGAGGCCCAGGAAGGCGGGGAGCCGGCGGCGGTGGCGCCGGCGGGCCATGTCCACGGCCCAGACTGCGACCACGATCACGGCACCCCCGAAGCCGCCGCGGCGGAACCCGCCGAGTCCCCTGCCCCGGCAAAACCCCGGGCCAAGAAAACCGCTGCCAAGAAGTAGGCGGCACGCGCCGGCGAAGGGCCGCCCCTTTGCTATCCTGATCACCCCGCAGGAGGGCCCATGCCCAGCAGCTACTATCCCCCGATCGTCATCGAGCAGACGCCCCGCGGCGAGCGCAGCTACGACATCTACTCCCGCCTGCTCAAGGACAACATCATCTTCCTGGGCACGGCCATTGACGACAATGTCGCCAACGCGGTTGTGGCGCAGATGCTCTTCCTGGAGAGCGAGGATCCGGACAAGGACATCCAGATCTACGTCAACAGCCCCGGCGGCAGTGTCACCGCCGGCCTGGCCATCTACGACACCATGCAGTTCGTGAAGAACGACATCGTCACCTACTGCGTGGGACAGGCCGCGAGCATGGGCGCCCTGCTGCTCTGCGCCGGCACCAAGGGCAAGCGGTTCAGTCTTCCCAACAGCCGCATCATGATCCACCAGCCCTCCGGCGGCGCCCAGGGCCAGGCCAGCGACATCGAGATCACCTTCAAGGAGATCCAGCGCCTCAAGGAGATGCTCTCCGAGATCATCTCCAAGCACACCAGCCAGCCCCTGAAGAAGCTCATGAAGGACATGGACCGCGACTACTTCATGAGCCCCGAGGAGGCCCTCCAGTACGGCCTCGTGGACAAGGTCCTCTCCGAACGGCCCCTGTGATGAACACCGCGCTCTCCAGCCTTCCCGCCTTCGAGCACCTGGGGCAGATTCCCCTCTATGTGCCCGGCAAGCCCATCCAGGAAGTCCAGCGGGAACTGGGCCTCACCCGCATCGTCAAGCTGGCTTCCAACGAGAACCCCTGGGGCCCCACGGAAGCGGTGAAAGCGCGGGTGGCCGCTGCTGTGGCGGGCACGGACGTGGAGGGGCTCGGTCTCTATCCCGTCAGTGACGGATGGTACCTGCGCCAACGCATTGCCCAGCGGAAGGGCCTCACGCCGGACCGGGTGATCCTCGGCAATGGCAGCAGCGAAATCCTGGAGATGGTGGCCAAGGCCGCCTTCCTCGACGGCGGTAGCGCGGTCATCCCCAAGCACAGCTTCGCGATCTACGGCATCGCCACCCAGACCGCCGGCGGGCGGGTCATCGAGTCCCGCGCCAGCGCCACGGAACTCGATGCCGATGACATCCTCCGCTGTGTCGCGCCCGACACGCGGCTGGTGTACCTGGGGCATCCCAACAACCCCACGGGCATCCGCCTGGAGCGCGCGGCCGTGGAACGCCTCGTGCGCGGCCTGCGCGAAGACATCATCCTGGTGGTGGACCAGGCCTATGCGGAGTACGAGGATCCCGCCGAATACCCGGACGCCGCCGCCTACCTGGACGAGCGCCCGAACCTGCTCGTCCTCCACACCTTCTCCAAGATCCACTGCCTGGCGGGCATGCGGATGGGCTACGGGATGGGTTCCCGCGAGATCATGCAGTACCTGGAGCGGGTCCGGAGCCCCTTCAACACCAACCACCTCGCCCAGGTGGCCGCGGAAACCGCCGTGCAGGATCTGGCGTTCGAGGCCTTCTCCCGCCAGAAGAACCGCGAGGCCCGCGCCGCGTTCGTGGCCGAGGCCGCGAAGCACCGCTGCCGCCTGTCGGGAACCAGCGGAAACTTCATCCTGCTGGAAAGCGCCTTCCCCGCCGCCGAGCTGTTCCAGGAACTGCTCAAGCGCGGCGTCATCGTCCGTCCCATGCAGGGCTACGGGCTCCCGAACCACATCCGCATCTCTTTCGGCAAGCCCGAGGAGATGGAGGCCTTCTGGAGGGCCGCCGCGCCCCTGCTGGACGGCGGCTGCTGATTGGGGCCGATCGCCGACGAGATCGGACGCCTGCGCGCCCTGCTCGCGCAAGGCGCGAGGGCCGCGTGCCGCGAGGGCCTGGAGCGCCTGCGCGCCCGCTACAAGATTGAATCATCGGCCTTCCCTCCGGCCGCCATCGAGGCCCTGAAGGCCCTGGCCTCCGAGCTGGAGGCCACCCCGGACCTGCGTGCCGCCCTGAAGGCCACCTTCGGCTACGCCGATTTCCGCCCCGGCCAGCGGGAGATCATCGAAGCCATCCTCGCGGGACGCGATGTGCTGGGCGTCATGCCCACCGGCGCCGGCAAGTCCCTCACCTACCAGCTGCCCGCGCGCCTGCTGGGCGGCGTGACCCTGGTGGTGTCGCCCCTCATCGCCTTGATGAAGGATCAGGTGGATGCCCTCACGGAGGCCGGCCTCCGGGCGACGTTCCTGAATTCCAGCCTGGCTCCAGAGGCCCGGCGCGAGCGCATCCGCGCCCTCATGAATGGCGAGATCGAGCTGGTCTATGCCGCGCCGGAGGGCCTCGATCTCTACCTGGCCGACCTGCTGCGCGAGGTGGACCTCCGCCTCATCGCCGTGGATGAAGCCCACTGCATCAGCCACTGGGGCCACGATTTCCGCCCGGCCTACCGGACCCTCGCAGGCCTGAAGCGCCGCTTCCCTGGTGTTCCCGTGCTGGCCCTCACGGCCACCGCCACCCCCGAGGTGCGCCTCGACATCGCCGAGCAGCTGGAGATGCGTTCGCCCCTGGAGGTGAAAGGTTCCTTCTTCCGCGCCAATCTCCGCATCAGCGCCTACCGCAAGGGCGACGAGGGCCAGCCGCCCGTGCGAGAGGCCCTGCTCCGGCTGGCGCTGGCGCGGCGCGGCGAAAGCGGCATCATCTATTGCCTGTCGCGGAAATCCGTGGAGGCCACGGCGGCCTACCTCTCCGAGCGCGGCCTGCGGGCTGCGGCCTATCATGCGGGCCTGGACGCGGAGACGCGCAGTCGCGCCCAGGACGCCTTCCAGCGGGATGACGTGGATGTCATCGTCGCCACGGTCGCCTTCGGCATGGGCATTGACAAGAGCAACATCCGCTACGTCATCCACCGCGACCTGCCCAAGAGCATCGAGGGCTGGTACCAGGAAATCGGCCGCGCCGGGCGCGATGGCGCCAATTCCGACTGCATACTCTTCTATGGCTGGGGGGACGTGCTCAGCTACGACCGGTTTACGGATGGGCTGGAGCCCGCCCTGGCCCAGGCTCAGCAGCGCCAGACCCGTGATCTGTTCCGACTGGCGGAATCGGCGCGCTGCCGTCACCAGGCCCTGCTGGCCCATCTCGGCGAACGCATGGCCCCCTGCGGAGGCTCCTGCGACATCTGCGCGGGCCTGGATCCCCTGGCTTCCGCTGCGCCGGTTCCGCGCGGGCAGCGTGGTTCTCCGCGGGGCGAGCGCCCCCCGGTGCCGCCGGGCCCGGTGGAAGGGGAGGCGGCCCTCTATGCCGAGCTGAAAGCCCTGCGCAAGCGTCTGGCCGATGCTCGCGGCGTGCCCGCCTACGTGGTGTTCAACGATGCCACCCTCCAACAGATGGCCCGGTTCCGGCCCGCTTCCGAAGCGGAATTCCTCGCCCTCAGCGGCGTCGGTCCAAAGAAGCTGATCGAGTACGGAAGCGCCTTCCTCACCCTGCTTCGCGAGCACGGGGACTGAGGCGATTTCGGTCACATTTCAACCGCGCAGCCCGCGCCAGGTCTGCATTTCCGGATCCAAGCGGATCTCCGGGTCTTGTGGGCTCCCCCCGGGACCATTAAGGTTGGAATGTATTTCGTACCCAGGCATCTTCTGTCTGGACAACCTTCAGAGGTGATCGCATGACGTTCGGAGAACGCTCCCGCGAAGCGGGACGCATGTTGTTCTACGCAGGGAAGAACTGGATCACGATCCTGGGCTTCCTCCTCACCACCGGCACCGGCGTGAGCATGATCATCTTCTGGGGTCAGGAGCTGGTGAGCTCCCGGCCCATCCATCCCTACGCCGGGATCCTGCTCTTCGTCATGCTTCCTGGTCTCTTCGTGGCAGGCCTGCTGCTCATGCCCCTGGGCATCGTCCTGCGGCGCCGCAAGCTCAAGCACGCCGGCACCCTGCCCACCATCTATCCCCAGGTGGATTTCACCCAGCCTGCCATTCGCCACCTGCTCCTGGGCGTGGGGCTCGCCACTGCGGCCAACATCATCATCGTGGGCACCGCCAGCTTCAAGGGCGTGGAATACATGGATTCCACCCGGTTCTGCGGCCTGACCTGCCACACGGTCATGCAGCCGGAATACACGGCCTTCCTGGATTCCCCGCACTCCCGCGTGGGCTGCGCCCAGTGCCACATCGGCCCCGGCGCCAGCTGGTTCGTGAAATCCAAGCTCTCCGGCACCCGGCAGCTCTTCGCGGTGCTCTTCAAGACCTACCACCGGCCCATCGAGGATCCCGTCAAGAACCTCCGCCCGGCCCGGGAAACCTGCGAGCAGTGCCACTGGCCCAACAAATTCACCAACGACAAGCTCTACATCCACACCAAGTACGCGGATGACGAGGCCAACACGCCCTCCACGTCCGTCCTCCTGGTGAAGATCGGCGGCAACACCGCCCTGGGTCAGGTGGGCATCCACGGCTTCCACATGGCGGCCGGCACCACCATCACCTACGTGAGCACGGACGAGCATCGCCAGGTCATCCCCGAGGTCACCTACCGCGACAAGACCGGCAAGGTCGAGGTCTTCAAGGCGGACGGATTCAATGCCATCCCAGCGGCCACCCTGGCCAAGGGCGAGACCCGCGTCATGGATTGCATTGACTGCCACAACCGGCCCACCCACGAGTTCCTGCTGCCCGATCGCGCCGTGGACAATGCCATGGGCGGCGGCGCCATCAGCCCCACCCTCCCCTACATCAAGAAGAAGGCCATCGAGGTTCTGAAGGTGAACTACCCGGACCGGAACACGGCCCGCCAGCAGATCCCCGCGGCCATCACTGCCTTCTACCAGTCCTCCTATCCTGCGGTGTACCAGCAGCACCAGGACCTCGTGGACCAGGCGGCCAAGAGCGTGCTGGCCATCTACCTGCGGAACATCTTCCCCGCCATGAGGGTCACCTGGGGCGTCCACCCGAACAACCTGGGCCACGATGACTTCCCGGGCTGCTTCCGCTGCCACGATGGCAGCCACACCTCCGCGGACGGCACGACGATCCCGGCGGACTGCGATACCTGCCATGTGCTGCTGGCCCAGGACGAGAAGGATCCCAAGATCCTCAAGGAACTGGATCTGGCCAAGTAGCCATCGTCCTTCACGGAACAGGGGCGCCTGCATCGGGCGCCCCTTTTTCGTGCCCCGTGGACCTGAGGCGACCCTGGCTCCAGAATCGAGGCATGGACCTGATGCCCGCCCGCTCCGCGACCCTGCCCTTGATCGCCCTCGACGGGCCCAGTGGGGTGGGCAAATCCACCACCGCCCGGGGGGTGGCCCGAGCGCTCGGCTGGGACTACCTGGACACCGGCGCCATGTACCGCGCCGTGACCCTGGCGGTGACCCGCGCCGGAACCGATCCCGCGGACCAGGCGGCGCTGAATCGCGTCCTGGCGGACCTCTCCCTGGCCCTTGAGGGCTCCCGCGTCTTCCTCGCCGGTGAAGACGTGAGCGAGGCCATCCGCAGCCCGGAGGTGACCCGCGCGGTCTCCCGGGTCAGCGCCGAACCCCGGGTGCGCGAGGTCATGGTGGAGCAGCAGCGTGCCATCGGCCAGCGGGGGCGCTGGGTGGTGGACGGCCGCGACATCGGCACCGTGGTGTTCCGGGAGGCCTGCTGCAAGATCTTTCTCACCGCCAGCCCCGAAGCCCGGGCCCATCGCCGGTACCTGGAGCTGGACGCCAAGGGCTCAGCTCCCACCTTCGAGGAGGTGCTGGCCGACCTCCAGCGCCGGGACGCGGCCGACAGCACCCGCGCCGTGGCGCCCCTGCGGAAGGCCGACGACGCGCTGGAGCTGGATTCCAGCCATCTCAGCCTGGAGGCGGTGGTGGCCCAGATCGTGGACCACCACCGCCTCCACGGTTGACGCTCTACCAGATCCGCACGCGATCCTTGGGCGCCAGGTAGAGCTTCTGGCCGGGTTTCACGTCGAACGCCGTATACCAGGCATCAAGGTTGCGCACCGTGTCGGCGCGGTACTCGGCGGGCGCATGACCATCCCCCACCAGCCGCTGGCGCAGGGCCGCCTCGCGCATCTTGGTGCGCCAGCTCTGGCCAAAGCTCAGGAAGAACTGCTGGTCGCCGGTGAATCCATCCACCACGGGCGCAGGCTTGCCCGCCAGCGAGAGGTGGAAGGCGTCGAGGGAAGCGGCCAATCCCGCCACATCGGCGATGTTCTCGCTGAGGGTGAGCTTGCCGTTCACATGGACATCCGGGAAGGGCCGGTACGCGTCGAACTGGCGTACCAGTTGGTCGCCCGAGGCTGTGAAGTGGGCGAAATCCTTCGGCGTCCACCAGTTCTCCAGGCGTCCCTCGGCATCGAAGAGGGCGCCCTGGTTGTCGAAGCTGTGGCTGATTTCGTGCCCCATGACCGCCCCGATGGAGCCGTAGTTCATGGCCGCGGGCCGTTTCGGATCGAAGAAGGGCGGCTGGAGGATGGCGGCGGGGAAGTTCAGCGCGTTCATCACCGGCAGGTTCACGGCGTTCACCGTCTGCGGGGTCATCACCCAATCGCCGCGGTCCACGGGTTGGCTGAGCTTGGCGATGGCCTGATGCAGATGGAACAGCTCCACGCGGTTCGCGTTGCCGAGGGCGTCGCCCCGCTTGATCAGGAGGCCCCGGTCATCCTGCCAGTGGTCGGGGTAGCCCACGTACACCTTCAGGGCCGCGAGCTTGGCCTTGGCCTTGGCCTTCGTCTCGGGAGCCATCCAGTCCAGGCGGTCAATGCGGGCGCGGAAGGCCGCCAGGATGTTCTGAACCATGGCTTCGGCCTGGGCCTTCGCGGAGGCCGGGAAATACTTCGCCACGTAGCGCCGCCCCACCGCCTCGCCCAGCGCGGCATTGGTGGCATCCACGGCCCGGGCCTGGAGGGCGCGGTTCTGCGGGGTGCCCATGATCGTCTTCCCGTGGAACGCGAAGGCCGCTTCGCCGAAGGCCTTCGGCAGCACGGCGGCGCGATGGTCCAGGGCGTGGAAGCGGAGGTAGTCCCTCCAGGTCGCCAGCGGCTGGCTGGCCACCAGGGCCGACAGCCCGGTGATGGCGGCGGGCTGCCAGGCCACGAAGGTCTGTTGGGCCCCCAGGCCCGCGGCCGCGAAATAGGCATCCCAGTCGAGGCCCGGGGCCCGGGTGGCGAAGTCCTGCCGCGTCCAGTGGTTGTCGCCGCGGCGCACCTCCTCCGTCTCCTCCCGGCTGGCGTGGACTTCCGCCATGCGGTGCTCCAGGTCAAGGATGCGGGCCGCCCGGGCCTGCGCATCCTTCTCGCCGGACAGGGCCAGAACCTTGGCGACATAGGCCTGATAGGCCTCGCGGACCGTCTTCATGTGGGGCGAGGGATCCAGGTAGTAGTCCCGGTCGGGCATGCCCAGGCCGCCCTGGATCAGGAAGGGGGCGTAGCGGGTGGGATGATCCAGGTCCGCGGCCACCCAGAGGCCGAACAGGTTGTCGGTGTAGGTGTTCGTCGCATTGAGCACATCCACATCGGCGCGAAGGGTGCTGCCGAGGTAGCTGGCCAGGGCCTTGCGATCCGTGATGGCCTCAATCCCGGCCAGCAGCGGCTGGACGGGCTTCAGGCCCGCCGCATCAATGGCGGACCGGTCCAGGAAGCTGGCGTAGAAGTCGCCGATCTGCTGGGTCTCCGAACCCGCTGGCGCTTTGGCGTGGGCGGCCGCGCGGATGATGTCGCCCGTACGGCGATTCGTGAGGTCGAAGAGGTGGTTGAACGGGCCCTCCGAACTCTGGTCCGCCGCGATCACCGTGCGCTGGTACCAGCCGCCATTGGCGTAGGCGAAAAAGTTGTCCCCGGGCGCCACGGCGCGGTCCATGCCGGCGAAGTCGAGGCCAGCGGCCTGGCCCTTCGAAACGGCCTTGGGGGCCGGTCCAGCCGGCAGCGCCGGCTGCCCCACGACCAGGGCAACCGCGAGCAGAGACCATCGTTTCCAGGACATGCGCATGGAACCTCCCATCCAGCCGCGCCCCTCAGGCGCGCAACGTCTCAGGATGCCACGGCTCAGCTGAAGTGGATCTTTGTTGCCCGCACCGGAACATCCCCCGCCCCGGACGCACCCGGGGTATGGTTCTCCCAAACCTGGAGCTGGCCATGTCCTTCCGCCCGTCCGTTCTTCTCGCCGCCTCCATGCTTTGGTCCGCGGGCCTGCTGGCGGGGACACCCAAGCCCCCCCACATGGACCCCAAGACCCTCCAGGGATGGATGGCCCAGGGCATGCCCGTGGCCGAACACGCCCGCCTCCGCGATTACGTGGGCACCTGGGTCACCCATCAGACGGACTGGCTTCCCACGGGAAAAACCTGGAACGAAGCCGATGGCACCGCCACCTACCACCTGACGCTCGGCGGCCGTTTCGTCCAGGAGGACTATACCGCCGCCCTGAATGGGCATCCATTCCACGCCATGGGCCTGATGGGGTTTGACCGGCAGGCGAAGTCCTACATCATGCTCTGGATGGACGACCTGAACACCGGATTCGTCTCCCTCGCGGGCACCTTCGATGGCACGGGGCGGGTGCTGACCCTGCTCGGGGCGCTGCCCCAGGGCGCCGTCGGCCAGGTGGCCGCCCCTGGCTGGCGCGTCACAGACACCTGGTGGGACGTCAACCATCACGCCGTGGTCTGGTGGGGGTTGAGCGCCGCCGGCCAGCCGACGAAGCTCTCCCAGATCCTCTACACCCGGCAATTGCCTTGAGCTAAAAGCGGGTGACCGGACAGAAGCCGGCCACCCGCCGGAACGTTCAGTACCCTTCGCCATCCGCGGCGGCCTTCACCTTGCCCCGGTGGAAGCGGAACAGGAAGGTGTAGTAGCCCAGCACGAGCAGGAAGGCGATGAACCACCAGCCCAGGGCCGCATGGAGACCCACGGTGCCCGCCAGGGCGTTCTGGGCCGTCAGCGAGAAGGCGGGATCCAGGGTGGACTTCAGCATCACCGGATAGACACAGGCTGCGGTGGCCGCGAGGATCCCCAGGATGAAGGCACCCGATCCCAGGAAGGCCATCAGGTGGCGCCCGGCCTTCAGGCCACTGAACACAAGCAGCAGCCCCGCCAGGAAGATCACCACCGCCAGCCAGGCCAGGGGCGCGTGGGGCAGCGCGCCGAACAGCGCGGGCGTCACCTTGAAACTGGCCACCGTGGCCAGCAGCCACATCACCACCACGCCCCCCCAGAGGCGGGGGGCGAGGGCCGCGGCGCGGTCATGGACGGAACCGCCGGTCCGCCAGGCCAGGAAGAGGGAGCCGTGGGCGGCCACCGTCACCAGGGCGAAGACCCCGATGAGCACGGTGTACCAGTCCAGGATGCCGGGCAGGGCGCTCACCCGGAAATTCGTCCACAGCGCCAGCTCGAAGTAGCCCGACCCATCCAGAGGCACCCCCCGCAGCACATTGCCCAGCGCCGCGCCTAGGAGCACCGGCAGGACGAAGCTGGCCACCGTGAAGCCCGTATCCCACAACTGGCGCCAGAGGACATCCTGCACATGGGAGCGGAACTCGATGGCGATGGCCCGCAGGATGAGGAACCAGAGCACCAGGAACAGCGCGAGGTAGAAGCCGGAGAAGCCCGCCGCGAGCACCTTCGGGAAGGCCAGGAACATGGAGCCGCCACCGGCGAGGAGCCAGACTTCGTTCCCATCCCACAGGGGCCCCACGGCGCCCAGCACTTCCCGGCGCTCCTGGTCCGTCCGGGCAACGAACAGATGCAGGATGCCAGCTCCGAAATCAAAGCCATCCATCACCACGTAGATGGCCACCAGCACAGACACAAGCCAGAACCAGAGCATCGCCATGGGAATCTCCTAGGCCTTGGCGCCGGTGGGAGCGGGCCCATGGGCCACTTCCCGCGCGACGAGATAGAGGAAGAGAAAGCCCAGCACCACATAGATGCCGGCGAAACCCAGGCTGGTGAAGATGGTGCTGCCGCTGTGCACCGTGGGGCTGGCGCCCTGGGCCGTGCGCAGCAGTCCGTAGACGAGCCAGGGCTGGCGGCCGAATTCAGCCACGGCCCAACCCGCCGTGGTGGCGATGAACGGGAAGGGGAAGGCCAGCATCAGCACCCAGAGCATGGCGCGGGTGTGATCCAGACGCTGCTTCCAGAGCAGCAGCGACCCCAGGGCCATGATGGCGATGAGGACGGTGCCGAGGCCCACCATGATGTGATAGGCGTAGTAGAGCATCTCGATGCTGGTGGGCCACTGGTCCCGGGGGAACGCCTTGAGCCCCTTCACATCGGCCGAGAAGTGGCCGTAGGCCAGGAAACTGAGGATGGCCGGCACCCGGATGGGATTGTCAATGCGGGCTTGGGCCACGTTGGGCTGGCCGATCATCACCAGATCGGCATAGGGGCCGCTCTCGAACCGGCCTTCCATGGCGGCCAGGGAAACCGGCTGGTACTTGGCGACCATCTTCCCGGAGATGTCCCCCGTGGGGAACGCCAGCAGCGCGCTGAAGATGAACCCGAGGATGACCCCGGTCCGGAGGTTGAGCCGGGCCTGCTCCGGGTGCAGCCCCTTGAGGGTCCAGAAGGCCCCCACCGCGGCCACCACGAAGGAGCCGGTCACCACCGTGGCCAGCATGTTGTGGGCGTACTGGGCGAAGGCCCAGGGATTCAGGAGGAACGTCCAGAAGCTCGCCATCTGGAAGACCCCGCCGGGCGCCATCGTGTAGCCCACGGGATGCTGCATGAAGGCATTGGTGACGATGATGAAGTAGCCCGAAAGCCAGCTTCCGATCCAGAGGGCGAGGGCGGCGCCGAAGTGGCCCTTCCGGCTGAGCTTTTTCTCGCCCCACACCAGCAGGGCGAGGAAGCTGCTTTCCAGGAAAAAGGCGAACATGCCCTCCATCGCCAGCGACTGGCCGATGACGCCGCCGGCGAGGCGCGAGAACTCCGCCCAGTTGGTGCCGAACTGGAACTCCATGGGAATGCCCGTCACCACGCCCACGGCGAAGCTGATGCCGAAGATGCGGATCCAGAACCGGGCCGCTTCGTCGTACTTCGTATCCCCGGTCTTGAGGCCCATGGCCTTCAGCACCACGATGATGAAGGCCAGCCCCATGGTGAGCTGCGGGAACAGGTAGTGGTAGGTGACCGTGAAGCCGAACTGGAGCCGGTGCCAGAAGAGCGGATCGCCCATGGTGTCTCCCTGCCTGAGGAAAGGTCCAGAAGAGCCTAGACCGATCGTGAGTGACAAGTATCACACAAGGCCGGGGCCAAGCTTCCGACGCGGCGAAGCCAAAAGTCTGGACACAGGCAGGATGCCCCTCCAGCCTTGGGCCCGTGACGCCCATCACACGGAAAACATTAGAACTACATTCTTAATTGACTATATTCTTGTCCAAGCCTGACCAAGCCCGCGAAGTGGCGGCTGAGGAATCAGGGGTAGGGGAGGCGGGCCCAGGGGGGCCCGCCATTTTTGTGCGCCCCGTTCAGTTCACCCCTGCAGCAGCTGCGCCAGGCTGCGCACCGTGGGCACATGGCCCTGGAGCTTCACCACCCCGTCCACCACCAGGGCGGGGGTGTTCATCACGCCACGGGCCATGATCTCGGGGATCTCCTTGACATAGCTCAGTTCGTAGTCGAGGCCGAGGGAGCGGGCAGCCTCGTCGGCGTGCTTGCCCAGCAGGGCGCACTTGGCGCATCCCGTGCCGAGGATTTCGATTTTCATGGGCGGCTCCTACAGGATCGCGTTGAACAGGTAGCCCACCAGGAGGATCCCGGCGGTCACCACGGCGAGAAAGACGGCGATGAGGCGCGGCTTCAGCACCTTGCGGAGGATGATGGTCTCCGGCAGCGAGAGGGCGGTGACGGCCATCATGAACGCCAGCACCGTGCCCAGGGCGGCGCCCTTGCCCAGAAGGGCCTGAACGATGGGAATCACGCCCGCCGCGTTGCTGTAGAGGGGCACGCCGATGAGGATCGCCAAAGGCACGCTCCACCAGGCGGCCTTGCCCATGATGTGCGCCATGAGCGCCTGGGGCGCGTAGCCGTGGATGAAGGCGCCTACGGCGATGCCCGCCAGCAGGTAGGGCCACACCTTGCCCACGATGTCGCGCACGCCGTCCACCGCCAAGTCGAGCCGGTCGGAAAAGGACTTCCTGGTCTCGGCCACGGTGGACGGATTGAAATCAATCTGCATCACCCAGTCCTCCAGGTGCTTCTCCATGCGCAGCTTCCCGATCACCCAGCCGGCGAGGAAGGCCACCGCGAGGCCCGTGCCGGCATAGATCAACGCGATCTTCCAGCCGAAAAGCCCCAGCAGCAGGAACAGCGCCACCTCGTTCACCATGGGCGCGGAAACCAGGAAGCTGAAGGTCACGCCCAGGGGCACGCCCACGCGCACGAAGCCGATGAAGAGCGGCACCGCCGAGCAGGAGCAGAAAGGGGTGAAGATCCCGAAGACCGAGGCCAGCAGGTTGCCCCAGATCCCGGCGCGGCCCGCGAGGATATCCCGGGTACGGTCGGGGCTGATGAAGGTCTGCACGAAGGTGACGCCCAGCACCACCAGGACCAGGAGCATGACCACCTTGGGCGCATCGTAGGCGAAGAAGGCCAAGGCTGATCCCAGGCGGCTCGATTCAGCCAGCCCCAGGCGGGTGTAGGCCAGCCAGTTCGCGAAGGGTTCCAGGAAGTGGTAGAGCACGAACCAGAGCGGGAGGGCCGGCAGCAGCCAGCCGCCCCGGCGCCAGAAGCCAGGATCGGGACTGGCGGGCGGACTGCCGCTGCAACAGGCCATTTCATTCCTCGCATCGGACATCGGATGTCTCCTTGGCGCATGGGGTGTTCAGGCGAGGCCGCGTTCGCGCCCCAGCGCTTCAAGGCGCCGGCGGAGCTCCTCCCGCGTCGCCCGGAAGCGCGCGCGGAGATCCTCCGGCTTCAGTGCGGGATCGTCGCTGGCGGGATCCTGCAAGGGCCAATGCAGCCGTTCCGCCTTCCCCAGGAAGAGGGGGCAGACCTCCTCGGCGCAGAGGGTGATGACCAGGCCCACGGAAGCTGGGTCAATCGTCTCCACGGATTTCGAGGTGTGGCCCGAGAGGTCAATCCCATCTTCCGCCAGAACCTCGATGGCGTAGGGGTTCACGCGGCTAGGGCGGCTCCCCGCGCTCTGGATGCGCAGGCCCGGGAACATCGCCCGGGCGAGGCCTTCGGCCATCTGGGAACGGGCGCTGTTGGCCACGCAGAGAAAGAGGATGGACATCGGCTTCACGATCGGTCCTCGGGGGGTACAGCCGGGCAGCAGGTGGCGCCGGTCAGGGTTTCAGGGCTCTCTGGGTACCAGCGGGCCTTGAGCCAGAGGGAGACGTTCACCAGCCCGATGAGCACGGGCACCTCCACCAGCGGCCCGATGACCGCCGCGAAGGCCGCACCGTGGGCGATGCCGAAGGTGGCCACGGCCACGGCGATGGCCAGTTCGAAGTTGTTGGAGGCCGCCGTGAAACTCAGCGTGGCGCTCTGCGGGTAGGTGGCACCCACCTTCTTCGCCATCCAGAAGCTGACGAAGAACATCACGACGAAATAGATCAGCAGCGGAACCGCGATGCGGACGACATCGAGGGGCAGCCGCACGATGGCATCGCCCTTGAGGCTGAACATCACGACGATGGTGAAGAGCAGGGCGACAAGCGTGATCGGACTGATCCGCGGTACGAAGACCCGGTGGTACCACTCCAGTCCCTTGATCCGGCCCAGGATGAAGCGGGTCAGGAACCCCACGAGGAAGGGTATGCCCAGGTAGATGAAGACGCTCTCGGCGATCTGGCCGATGGTGATGGCGACGATGGCGCCGTGGAGGCCCAGCTTCGCCGGCAGCACCGTGACGAAGAACCAGGCGTACACGCTGAAGAAGAGCACCTGGAAGATCGAGTTGAAGGCCACGAGGCCCGCGCAGTATTCCGTGTCGCCCTTGGCCAGGTCGTTCCACACGATGACCATGGCGATGCAGCGGGCCAGGCCGATGAGGATGAGGCCGATCATGTACTCTGGCCGGTCTCGCAGGAACAGCACGGCCAGCCCGAACATGAGCAGGGGCCCGACGATCCAGTTCTGCACCAGCGACAGCCCCAGCACCTTCTTGTTCTGGAAAACGAGGTGCAGTTCCTCGTACTTCACCTTGGCCAGCGGGGGAATCATCATCAGGATCAGGCCCACGGCGAGGGGCACGCTGGTGGTGCCCACGTTCCAGGCGTTGATGGCCCGGTTGAAGCCGGGCACGGCATAGCCGAGCAGCACGCCGAAGCCCATGGCCAGGAAGATCCAGAGCGTCAGGTAGCGGTCGAGGAAGGAGAGGCGCGGACGCATGGGCGCTACCGGGGTTTGCGGGCGGAGATGATCATGCTGGCCACGTAGTCAGTCAACCGGGCCGCAGCCGGGAGCTGCCCGGCCAGGCGCTCGGCCATGGGATCTCCGTCCGGCAGCATGGCGGCCACGGCGCCGGCCTTGTCCTCCAGCACCAGATTCACGAGCCCGGCCGCGGCAATCATGGCCTTCAGGGCCTCCACCAGCGGCGCACCGGCGATGCAGCCCACGTGGGCCAGTCCATCCGCACGGAGCGCCTCGGGCAGGGGCCGGAGCAGCACCATGTCCGAGATGGACACGCGGCCGCCGGGCTTCAGCACCCGCGCGATCTCCCGCCACACGGAAGCCTGGTCGGGGCTGAGGTTCAGCACGCAGTTGGAGATCACCACGTCCACCGAGGCATCGGGCAACGGAATGGCCTCGATCTGGCCCAGGTGGAATGCCACGTTGTCCAGGCCCGTGCGGCGGCGGAACTCCGTGGCATTCCGCCGGGCGCGCGCCACCATCTCCCGCGTCATGTCCAGGCCAAGCGCCCTGCCCTCCGGGCCCACCCGCTGGGCGGCCAGGAAGACATCCAGACCGCCACCCGACCCCAGGTCCAGCACCACCTCGCCGGCCTGCAAGCCGGCCAGGGCCGTGGGGTTGCCGCAGGAGAGGCCGAGGTTCGCGCCCTCTGGAAGGGTGGCCAGCTCCGCATCGCTGTAGCCGACGCCCAGGGCAACCGTGTCGGCGCCCGCGCCGCCGCAGCAGCTGGACTGGGGGCCGCAGCAGCCGCCCCGGACGGTGGCGATGGCGGAATAGGCCGAACGGACAGCCTCGTGGATCGGGTGGTTCGACAGCTCAGACATGGGCTTCTCCCTGGGTCGCAGGTTTCCTGGGGGGCGGCGGGGCGCAACAGGCGCGCAGGGCCTGACTCCGGGCCTGAACGGCGGTGACCTGGTCGGCTTCCACCGCGGGATCCCCGGCCAGTTCGGGCCAGAGGACGCCCAGCAGGGCCGTGGGGAAGGGCTCGGGCACCAGGGCGTAGTAGACCCAGCGCCCTGCCTTCCGCTCGGAGATGAAGCCCGCCCGGCGCAGGTCAGACAGGTGCTGGGAGATGGTCGAGGGCGCCAGCCCCACCACATCGGTGATCTCGCAGACGCAGAGTTCCCCGTCCCGGAGCATGGCCAGGATCCGCAGACGGACGGGATGGGCGAGGGCCTTGAGGCGGTCCACCAGGGGTGGCAGGGCCTGTTTCGTCATTTCGTTAGTCTCCGAAATGAGAACATACCTCCTGTCCCACCCCACCGCAAGCGGGTAAGGAGCTGGAACGGAATAATCGTTGCCATCGTTGACGCCCAGCCGCGATGCATCCGCAGATATCCGTTCGTCTCGCGTATCGCCGCAGGCGATACCGAGAAGGAAGGGCCCGCAGGGCCATGTGGTTCATGGTTCAAGGGCCCTGACGCCGCGGGGCGCGCGGCTGGGCGTCCCCGCCCACGCAGGCGTGGGCGGGGATCTAAGGTCAACCCTCCGGGCGCGGGGTGGCGGGGAGGCTCCGACTCCGCGAGCTTGCGAGCGGGAGCCCCGCGCAGCGGGGCGTCAGGCGGA
>JAJYRN010000017.1 GCA_021794095.1 Acidobacteriota bacterium
CAGATTTCCGATGCGGTTCTGGATGCGGCCCTGAAGGATGACGCCCGCAGCCGCGTGGCCTGCGAGACCCTGCTGACCACGGGGCTGGTGCTGGTGGCGGGCGAGATCACGACGGACACCTACATCCCGGTGGCCCAGCTGGCGCGGGACGTGGTGCGCGACATCGGCTACGACCATCACGACAAGGGCTTCGACTACGCCACCTGCGCGGTGATGGTGACCATTGACCGGCAGAGCCCCGACATCGCCATGGGCGTGGACACGGGCGGGGCCGGCGACCAGGGGCTGATGTTCGGCTATGCCTGCCGGGAGACCCCGGAGCTGATGCCGGCGCCCATCCATTACGCCCACGCCCTGACCCGCCAGCTCGCCGAGGTCCGGAAGAACGGCCAGCTGCCCTGGCTCCGGCCCGACGGGAAATCGCAGGTGACCGTGGAGTACGAGGGGGGCCGGGTGGCCCGCCTCCACACGGTGGTGATCTCCACCCAGCATGACGAGCACGTCACCAACGCCACCATCCGCGACAGCGTGATCCGGGACGTGATCCAGGCGGCGCTGCCGCCGGAGCTGCTGGATGAGCACACCGTCTACCACGTGAACCCCACCGGGCGCTTCGTGGTGGGCGGTCCCATGGGCGACACAGGCCTGACGGGCCGCAAGATCATCGTGGATTCCTACGGTGGCAGCGGCCACCACGGCGGCGGGGCGTTCTCGGGGAAGGATCCCAGCAAGGTGGACCGTAGCGCGGCCTACATGGGGCGCTACATCGCGAAGAACCTCGTGGCGGCGGGCCTGGCGGACCGCTGCGAGATCCAGCTGGCCTATGCCATCGGCGTGGCCGAGCCCGTCTCCATTGCCGTGGACACCTTCGGCACCGGTCAGGTGTCGAACGAGGCCATCGTGCGGGCCATCCGCGAGGTGTTCAGCTGCACCCCCAAGGCCATGATCGAAGCCCTGGATCTGCGCCGCCCCATCTACCGCGCCACGGCGGCCTACGGCCACTTCGGCCGTGACCAGTTCAGCTGGGAGAAGACGGACAAGATCGAGGCGCTGCGGCGGGCGGCGAGATAGGCCGCCTGCGGCCGCTGGGCGCGCGGGCTTCGCCCTGGCGCGCACGCGGCGTCGGCTTCCCCGCGAACGGACGCGCCGCTGGGCGCGTCCTCCCGCTCGGGCGTAGCCCTCGCGGAGCGGGCCCCGCCCTACGGCCACTTCGGGCGCGATACGTTCAGCTGGGAGAAGACGGACAAGATCGAGGCGCTGCGGGCCGCCGCGAGGTAGGTTCCGACCGATGGCCTCGACTATTCCGCCGCCTCCACGCGGTTTCGGCCGCCCTCTTTGGCGCGGTAGAGCGCTTCGCCGGCGTGCTTGAGGAGGTCCTCGGCGCCGGGCATCTCGCCCTGGCCATCCCGGGCGGCGACGCCCATGCTGGCGGTCTTCCGGATGGTCACGCCATCCAGCGTATGATCCAGGTCCGCGAGCTTCTGCCGGAGGGTCTCTGCCACCTGGAGGGCCGCTGGAAGGTCGGTGTGGGGCAGCACGAGGGTGATCTCCTCGCCGCCGTACCGGGCGGCCAGGTCGGTGGTGCGCACGCTTTCGCGCAGCAGCTTCCCGATGCCCCGCAGCACCTCGTCACCCATGGCGTGGCCATAGGTGTCGTTCACGTGCTTGAAGTGGTCAATGTCAATCATCACCACGGCGAGGGGCGTCTTGTAGCGGCGGGCCCGCTGGACTTCCTGGTCGAGCTTGGCCATGAGGTGCCGGCGATTGGCGAGCCCCGTGAGGGGATCGGTGATCGAGAGGGCCTCCAACTGGGCGTTCTTCTCCCGCAGCTCATCCTGGAGCAGCTTCAGCTTGGTGTGGATGCGCACCCGGGCCAGCAGTTCCTTCTCGTGGAAGGGCTTGGTGACGTAGTCGGAGGCGCCGCGTTCCAGGATCTCTGCCTTGCGGTCCAGATCGTCCTCGGCGGTAAGGATGATGACCGGGATCTGCTCCAGCTCCTTGCGGCTGGCCTTCAGACCCAGGAACTTCAGGCCGTCGAAGCCGGGCATCACCAGATCGCAGAGCACCACATCCGGCGGCTGCTCCATGATCATCTTGAAGGCCGTGAGGCCATCGCCGGCCTCCATGAAGTGGGAGAAGGCGCCATCCTTCATGAGCACGGCCTTGATCTCGGCGCGGATCATGGCATTGTCGTCAACGATCAGGATGCGGGTGACCATGGTCAGTCGTTCTCCGAGGCGGTTCGGATCCGGGTGACCCATTCCTTCCAGGCTGCGGTATCGAAGGGCGTCGGCTCTGGGGACGGCAGGTGGCGGCGGAGGGCGTGGTTCCGGGCCAGGGCGGCGGCGGTGACAGAGGCGGGTAGGGCCGCGGCGGCTTGGGCGCAGGCCTGGGCGCCGGCGTCTGTCTGGCAGACCAGCAGCCAGTCATGACCGGCTTCCAGGGACAGGCGCACCCGGTCCGGCCAGCTCCAGCCGGCGCAGCCGCCCATCTCCAGGTCATCCGGAAGGAAGCGGCCGGTCACCCCCCAGGGATTGGCCGCCACGGAACCCCGGTGCAGGCTGGCGGGTAGCGGATCCGAATGGGGCGTCCGGAGGTGAGCCACCATCACCAGGCGGTCGGGATGGGCCAGCGGCACGAAGGCGGAGGCGTTGCGGGCCAGCTGGATGGGATCCGTCAGCTCTGGCAGGCCCTGGTGGCTGTCGAGAACGGTACCGCCCAGGCCCGGAAAATGTTTGAGGCACCCGCGCACCCCGGCCGCTTCCAGGCCGTGGAGGAAGGCGCCTGCAGCGGCGGCGGCCTCGGCGGGGTCCGGACTGGCGGCGCGATCACCGATGCCCGCCTGGGGATGGCCATCCCACAGATCCAGCACCGGCGCGAAGTCCACGTTGAACCCAAGCAGGCGCAGGCCCTCGCCCCAGAGCCGACCCCAGCGGGCGCAGGCGGCGGCCCCGCCCCGGGTCCAGAGGCGACGCAGGGGCGGTGTGTCGCCCACCCAGGGCCGCAGCCGGCTCACGGGGCCGCCCTCCTGGTCCAGGGCCACGGCCAGGGGCAGATCCACGCCGAACCGCGCCTGGAGGCCGGCGATCAAGGCGTGGCACCGACCCGGGCCCGTTTCAGGATCGGAATCCAGGTTCCGGGAGAACAGGACGATGCCTCCGGGGGTGAACGAAAGGTCCACCGCCGGGGCATCGAGGCCGCGGAAGCCGCTCCAGAGGAGTTGCTGCGCCGCGCTCATGGCCGAATCCAACCTGAACGAGGGTGGGCCACCGGGAAAGGGACTGCCGGGATCACGCCGGCACCCCGGGGCGATGGAGAACGCGCTCGTAGATGCGGGCCTCGATGAAGATCCGCAGGATCTCGCGGTCCAGGAGCTGGCTGTCCACCTCCTGTTCGAGGATCTCCAGGCTTCGTTCGACGCTGACCGCCGTCTTGTAGGGCCGGTCGGCGGCGGACAGGGCATCGAACACGTCCGGGATGGCCATGATCTTGCTCTCGGTGGGGATCTCGGCCTCCGTCAACTGGCGGGGGTACCCCTTGCCGTTCAGCCGCTCATGATGGGCATAGGCGATATCCGGCACCCGGGCCAGGGGGCCGCGCCAGGGGATCTGGCTGAGGAAGCGGTAGGTGTGGGTGACGTGGCTTTCGATCTCTTCCCGCTCCCGGAGGGAAAGACTGCCTTTGCGGATGCGGAGAATCTCCAGATCGCCCCGCTCGATGACCGGACGCCGCTCCCCGTTCCAGTGCTGGTACGTCAGGCCCTCGAGGCGTTCCAGGCCCTCGGCCACATCCTGGGGCAGCACCGTGGGCTCATTGCTGCGCTGGATGATGTCGAACAGGTGCTGGGTATCCGATCGTTGCTGGGCCAACACCTGCTCCACCCAGGCCGGATCGAAGGGGCGGCCCTGGCGCCAGGCCTCCGAGAGGTGCTGCTGGATGGCTTCCATGGCGCGCTGGTGCAGCCGCTGGAAGATGCCTTCGAGATGATCCCCTTCGATCTTCTTCGCCTTGACCAGCACCTGTTCCCGGACGCCGACCTTGCCGAAATCGTGCAGCAGGCTGGCGTAGCGTAATTCCCGGAGCTGAGGGGCGCTGAACGACAGGCCCCCGTAGGGCCCGTTGGGGGTCAGGTTGATGGCCTCGGCCAAGCCCACCGTGAGTTCCGCCACCCGGTTGGAATGGCCGGAGGTGCTGGGATCCCGGGACTCGATGGCCGTCACCGAGGCCCGGACAAAGCCTTCGAACAGGCTTTCGATGTCGTTCTTCAGGCCCAGGATCTCCCGGGTGCGGGCCTCCACCATCCGTTCCAGGTTCTTCTGGTATTCCTCGTTCTCCTGGCGCAGCCGGTAGTGGTCCAGGGCCCGGTCCAGGGCGGCTTCGATCTCCGCGAGCTTGAAGGGTTTCTGGATGAAATCGTAGGCGCCGCGCTTGAGGGCCTGGATGGCGGCTTCGGTGGTGGCGTAGCCCGTCATGAGGATGCCCATGGCCTTGGGATCTTCCTCGTGGACGGCCCGCAGGAGGTCGAGCCCCGACAGCCCGCCGGGCATGTTGAGGTCCGTGAAAATGACGGGAAAGTGGTGCTCGCGCACCCGCTCCAGGGCCTGGTGGCCGCCCTCGGCGCCCTCCGCGGCATAACCCTGGTCCGTCAGCGCCTCCACCATCAGGGTCCGGAGGTCCACCTCGTCGTCCACGATCAGAATGGGGATGGGGGTGGGTAAAGGCACAGCGACTCCACAGGTACCTCCCCTCATCGGCCGCGGGCCGCGATCAGGCAAGTTCCGGCAGGCTACTGGACGGCTTGGGCCTCCACTTCCAGCTGCCCATCGCGGATGTCCAGGCGGGCGAGGCCGCCGGGCCGCAGCTGGCCCTGGAGGACCAGCCGGGAGAGGGGATTGACCACCACCTGCTGAATCAGGCGCTTGAGGGGGCGGGCACCGAGCTGGGGATCGAACCCCGCCTCGGCCAGCCAGGTCAGGACAGCCTCTGGAACATCGAGATCCAGCCGTTGATGCTGGAGGAGATCGCGAACACGCATCATCTGAATGGCGGCCACGGCCTTCATGTCCTCCCGGCTCAGGGGGTGGAAGATCACGACCTCATCCAGGCGGTTCAGGAACTCGGGACGGAAGGCGCCATGCAGGGCGGCCTGGACGGCGGCCTGGGCCCGGTTGGGGTCGCCCCCGGCCTCGAAAATGGCCTGGCTGCCCAGGTTGGAGGTCATGAGCACCACGGTGTTGCGGAAGTTCACGGTGCGGCCGTGGCCATCCGTGAGGCGCCCGTCCTCCAGCACCTGGAGGAACAGGTCGAAGATCCGGGGGTGGGCCTTCTCCATCTCGTCGAGAAGGAGCACGGCGTAGGGGTGGCGGCGGATGGCCTCCGTGAGCCGGCCGCCCTCCTCGTAGCCCACGAAACCCGGGGCGGAGCCGATGAGCCGGGTGGCGTCGGCCTCGTGGGTGAATTCGCTCAGGTCAATGCGGACCATGGCGGCCTCGTCGTCGAAGAGGAATTCCGCCAGCGCCCGGGCCACCTCGGTCTTGCCCACGCCCGTCGGGCCCAGGAAGAGGAAGCTGCCGATGGGGCGCTTCGGATCGCCCAGGCCGGCCCGGTTGCGGCGCAGGGCCTCGCTGATGGCCGTCAGGGCCGCATCCTGGCCCACCACGCGCTCCCGGAGCCGATCCTCCATGTGAAGCAGTTTCTGGATTTCGCTTTCCATGAGCCGGTTCACGGGGATGCCCGTCCAGCGGCTCACCACGGCCGCCACATCGGGCTCGGCCACCTCCAGCCGGAGCATGGCGCTCTCCTTCGGAGAGGCGGCCTGAAGCTGCTTCTCCAGGGCGGGGATCTCGCCGTACTCCAGGCGGGAGGCCCGCTCGTACTCGCCCTTCGTCTTGGCCTGGTCCAGCTCGATGCGCAGGTCATCCAGCTTCTTCTGGAGGGCGCGGGCGCCCACGATGACCTTCTTCTCGTTCTCCCACTGGGCCCGCAGCCGGCCCAGCTCCTCATTCAATTCAGCCAATTCTTTTTCAATATCTGCAAGCCGCGAGCGGCTTGCAGCATCCTTCTCCTTCGTCAGGGAATGCCGTTCCAACTGCAGCTGCATCTCCCGCCGCTCACGGACATCTATCTCAGTGGGCCGGCTGTCAATCTGCATGCGCACGGCGCTGGCGGCCTCGTCCATGAGGTCTACGGCCTTGTCGGGCAGGAAGCGGTCGGCGATGTAGCGCTGGCTGAGCTGGGCGGCGGCCACCAGGGCTGCGTCCTGGATGCGCACGCCGTGGTGCAGCTCGTAGCGCTCCTTGAGGCCCCGCAGGATGGAGATCGCGTCCTCCACCGTGGGCTCCTCCACCATCACGGGCTGGAAGCGGCGCTCCAGGGCGGCGTCCTTCTCGATGTGCTTGCGGTACTCGTCCAGGGTGGTGGCGCCGATGCACCGCAGCTCGCCCCGGGCCAGGGCAGGCTTGAGCAGGTTGGCGGCGTCCATTCCGCCCGAGACGGCACCCGCGCCCACCAGCAGGTGCAGCTCGTCAATGAAGAGCACCACCTGGCCCTCGGCCTTCTCCACCTCCTGGATGACGCCCTTGAGGCGCTCCTCGAACTGGCCCCGGTACTGGGTGCCCGCCACCAGGGCGCCCATGTCCAGGCCCATGACGCGCAGGCCCTTCAGGCTCTCGGGCACGTCGTTGCGGGCGATGCGCTGGGCCAGGCCCTCCACGATGGCGGTCTTGCCCACGCCGGGCTCGCCAATGAGCACGGGGTTGTTCTTGGTGCGCCGGGAGAGTACCTGCAGGACCCGGCGGATCTCTTCGTCCCGGCCGATGACGGGGTCCAGCTTCCCGGCGTGCGCCTGGGCGGTGTAGTCCTTGGCATACTTCTCCAGGCTGGCGAAGGTCTCTTCCGCCTTCTCGTCCTCCACCCGGGAGCCCTTGCGGACCTCGCGGATGGCGGCCTCCAGCTTCTTGCGGTCGAGGCCGAAGCGGTCGAGCACCTTGCGGGCGTCCGTGTGGGCGTTGGTGAAGGCCAGCAGGAGGGCGTCCGTGGCCAGGTAGCGGTCACCCAGGCCCCGGCCCGTGTCGCTGGCCACCTCCAGGAAGTGCCGGAAGCCGGGGCCGATCTGCGGATCCGCCCCGCCCACGGCCCGGGGCAGCTTCGCCACCAGCTCCTCGGCGGCGTCCAGCAGCCCCTGCTGGGAGTCCGGGGCCAGTCCGGCCCGCTCCAGCAGCGGACGCAGCCCGGCCTCGGGTGCCAGGAGGGCCAGGAACAGGTGCGGGGGTACCAGCTCGGGATGCTGGTCCGCCACGGCCCGTTCGCGGGCGGTCACCAGGGCATCGTTGGCTTTCTGGGTGAAGGGGAGGAGGGACATGGAACACCTCGGGTTCCAGTCTAGGTTAAATATGACTGTAATCAACTAAAGTTTTCTTCGTTAATCAATAAAGACCGTGGATCGTCCTGAACCTACAGGGCTGTTCTCGGTTGCAGTGCTGCTTGGGCCAACAGCAGGCCCATGAGCAGGGCAATGGCCACGAACAGCGCCTGGAAGGCGGTATCCAGGCCGACGACCAGCTGGTTCTGGATGATGAAGCCCAGGCCCTGGAAGCCCAGCCCGCCGGGCACCAGCACCACCAGACCGGGCAGCAGGGTTACGATGGAGGGCCGCCCCTTCCAGTGGCTGAAGGCGTTGCTGGCCAGGCCCAGGACGAAGGCGCCCAGGCCCACCCCGAATTGGGGCCCCAGCCAGAGGGCGCCCTGGCGGGCCCCCAGGAAGGCCAGGACGGAGGCGGCCAGGATCCAGGGAAAATCCCGGGGGCGGGCCCGGAACAGCACCACGAACGCCCCGGCGATGAGGGGCAGGCCGATGGCCGGGGTCCAGGCTGGCAGCGGCAGGGGGTGGCCGTGGAGGGCGCGGGCCAGCAGGGGTGCGGCGAGGCGCTGGCCCAGGGCTACGCCGAAACCCAGGGAGAGGAAGGTCATACCCGTGTCCACCAGCCGGGCCGTTCCAGAGACATGGTTGCCCGTGGCCAGCTCGTTCATGGACACCACCAGGCGCAGGCCGGGAACCAGGACGATGAGGGCGCTAAGGAGCTGGAACGGAATAAGCAATGCCATCGCGCGGGGTGCCGGGCAAGTGAGCCAAGGCGGCTGAGGTTCCAGCGGAGCGGGGCTCCGTGAACCGAAGCCAACGCAGGATCACGCCGCCCGCCACCCCGCGCCCGGAGGGTTGACGCCCATCCGCGCGCCCCGCGGCGTCAGGGCCCTTGGCTCGGGCCTTCGGCCCTCGGGGCTCCGCCCCCGCCATCGGCTGTGCCGATGCGGCCCTATCCGCTTCGCAGATGGTGAACCATGAACCACATGGCCCTGCGGGCCCTTCCTTGCGGATGCATCGCGGCTGGGCGCCAACGATGGCAACGATTATTCCGTTCCAGCTCCTAAGGGTGAGCACCTGAGGCGACACATGCGGGAAGCGCCAGGCGGCGGCCACGGCCAGGAAGCCCGCCAGGGCGCCGGAGATGGGGTACACCAGGCGGGAGAGTCCCTGCCGGCGTCCCAGCAGGACGGCCACCAGGCCCACCAGGAGGCCGAAGATGCCGGTGAGGAGGACCTCCCGCCAGCCGCCCCCGAAGAACTGGGCGGCGGGGGCCGAACCCAGCCCGAAGCAGAGCACCGTCATGGCCGCGCCCCAGCGGGGCGGGGCCGTCTGGATGGCCCGCACGCGTTCCGCCGCCTCGGCGGCGCCGAGACGGCCGGCGATGAGGGCGTCCGTGGTCTCCTGCAAGTCCGAAAGGCGCTCCAGCTCGACATCCCCCGGCAGGCTGCGCTGGAAGAAGGTCCACTGCTGGCCCCGGCACCCGATGGAGGCGAAGAAGGCGGTGGGCAGCGCGAAGAACTGCCCCTCCAGCCCCAGGCGCTGGGACACCCGGGTCAGGGCGTCCTCGAAGCGGTGCGCCGGAATGCCCGAGGCCTGGTAGGCCCGGCCCAGTTCCAGGCAGAAGGCGATTTCCGGTGGCGGGGCGGAAGGTGAGAGCGGGGGCGGGGCGTCCATGGCGCGCCTACCGCACGGCGGCGGGAAGGACACCGGCCAAGGTGGCCACCTCCTCCGCCAGGGCTAGGCTGGCGGTGAGCCCCGGCGATTCGATGCCGTACAGGTTCACCAGGCCGGGCACGCCGTGGACGGCTTCCGTCTGGATGACGAAATCGGGGGCGGGCTCTCCCGGCCCGTGGAGCTTGGGCCGGATGCCCGCGTAGGCGGGCTGCAGCGCTCCGTCGGGCAGCCCCGGCCAGTACGTCCGCACCTCGGCGTAGAAGCGGTCGGCACGGCGGGGATCCACATCGTAGGACTCGCGCTCGATCCACTCCACGTCCGGCCCGAAGCGGGCCTGGCCCGCCAGATCCAGGGTGAGGTGGACACCCAGGGCCCCCTGGCTGGGGATGGGGTACACCAGCCGCGCAAAGGGAGCCTTGCTGGCCAAGCCATAGTAGTTCCCCTTGGAGAGGAACTGCGGGGGCACCGTCTCCGGCGGCAGGCCGACGAGGCCCCGGGCGACCCGCTGGGCGCCCAGGCCCGCGGCGTTGAACACGCGGTTGGCCCGGAGGCTCATCGGCTCCTCGCCGCCCACGCGCAGTTCGAGGCCGCTGGCGCCCACGCGGCCGCCCACCACGGGGCTGCGGAGGACCACGGTGGCGCCGTGGGCTTCGGCGTCGAGCCGGAGGGCCCGCATGAGGCCATGGCTGTCCACGATGCCGGTGGTCGGGGAGTGCAGGGCCGCGGCGCAGCGGAGGTCGGGCTCCAGCTCATGGATGGCGTCGGCTTCTAGCCACTCCAGGGCCACACCGTTGGCCGCGGCCTTCGCCTGGATCTCCCGCAGGGCCTCCAATTGGTCCGCCTGGGCCACGATAAGCTTGCCGAGGCGCTGGCAGGCCACGCCGTGCGCTTCGCAGAAGGCGTAGAGAAGGCGGTTGCCAGCCACGCAGGTCCGGGCCTTGAGCGAACCGGCAGCGTAGTAGATCCCGGCATGGATGACCTCGCTATTGCGGGAGCTGATGCCCGTGCCGATGCGGTCCTCCGCCTCCAGCACCAGCACCTCCCGGCCCGCCCGGGCCAGGGTCCGCGCCAAGGCCAGGCCGACGACTCCGGCTCCGATGACGACGCTCTCGACAGGCTCCATGCAGGCCCCCCGGAGGGCATTATGGCGGGCCAGAGGCGCGGATGGCCGTCGCCGTCCCCTGTCCTTGAGCCACGAAGCCGAGAAGACGGAGAAGAAAGCCATGAATTCTGCTGCTACTTCCGGATTCGTGGTCTTCCTGTCTTCGTGGTGAATCTTTTGTTCTGATGGCCAATGGGCATCAGCCCCTGGCGCGCAGTTGCTTCAGCAGCCTTGGCAGGCGGTTGAGGGCGGCCTGGGATTCGGTCCATTCGCGGTGGGGGCGGGCGGGGAAGCCGGTGACGAAACTGCCTTCAGGCAGGCTCTTGGCCACCACGCTGTTGCCGCCCACGATGCTGCGGCTGCCGATCTCGATGTGGCCCACCACGCCCACCTTGCCCGCCAGGGTCACGTAGTCGCCCAGCTTCGTGGAGCCGCTGATGCCGGACTGGCTCACCAGCAGGCAGTGCTCCCCGATCTGGACGTTGTGGCCGATCTGCACCTGGTTGTCCACCTTGGTGCCGGCGCCGATGCGCGTGGGGCCCAGCACCCCGCGGTCCACGGTGACGCAGGCGCCCAGTTCCACCTCGTCGCCCACCTCCACCCAGCCCACCTGGGGCACCTTGCGGTGGCGGCCATCCACCAGGACATAGCCATAGCCATCGCTCCCAAGCACCGTGTTGGCGTGGATCCGCACATGGCGGCCCAGCCGGGTGCGGCGGTAGAGCACCACGCCGGAGAACAGCTCGCAGCCCTCGCCCACCTGGCAGTCATCCCCGACATGGACCCCGGGGTGCAGCACACAGCCCGCGCCCAGGACCGACCGGGCCCCCACGGTGGCACCGGGGGCGACGCGGCAGCCCGGGCCGAGGGTGGCCGTGAGATGCACGGGGCTTCCCCCCCAGTCCGGTTCGGGCTCCGGGTGCAGCCACCCGATGGCCTGGGCGAAGGCCCAGTAGGGATTCGTCACCTGGAGCACCGGTCGGTCGCCCAGGTCGGTGGAAGGATCCACGAGGATCAGACCGGCTTCGCTGGTCCGGGCTTTGGGGGCGTACTTGGGGTTGGCCAGGAATGAAACCGATCCCGGCCCCGCCTCATCCAGAGGGCGGACTTCGGAAATGGGCCGATCCGGGGGACAATGCTCCAGTTCGCCCCCCAGCCTCGTGGCCAGGTCCTGGGCGGTGATTGTCGGCATGGCGGCCTCCTCGTTCGTCTTCCGTCTCCAGTCTCCGGCCTCCAGCCCTCCGTCTCAACCTTCCTTCCTGGATTTCTGATGCATCCCATCCTCTTTCAAATCGGCTCGTTCCCCGTAGGCACCTACGGCCTTCTGCTGGCCCTGGGCTTTTTCGGCGGTACGGCGCTGGCGCAGCGGCAGGGGAAGCTCGACGGGCTGAAGCCCGCGGCGATCACGGATCTGGCCATCGCTATCCTGGTGGCGGCCATCCTGGGCTCCAAGCTGCTGATGATCCTGGTGGGCCTCTTCACCCCGGCCGGTCAGGACGGAGCCATGGCCTTCCGCGACATCTTCACGATGTCCACCCTGCGGGCCGGGGGCGCCATCCATGGGGGCATCATCGCCGCCACCCTGGTGTTTTTCTGGAAGCTGCGGAAGGGCCAGGGCCTGCCCCTCCGGGTGACCGGCGACGCCCTGGTGCCCGGCGTGGCCCTGGGCCAGGCCATCGGCCGCCTGGGCTGTTTCTCCGCCGGCTGCTGCTACGGCACCGAAACGCATCTGCCCTGGGCTGTCACCTTCACCAATCCCGTGGCCCAGGCGTTCAGCGGCACGCCGCTGGATGTGCCGCTCCATCCCGTCCAGCTCTACAACTGTTTCGAGAACCTCCTCGTCATGACCATCCTTCTGATCGCCCGCAAGCGCCGCGGCTTCGAGGGTCAGATTTTCGCCCTCTACTTCATGGTGGAGGGCCTCGGCCGCATCATCACCGAAACCTGGCGCGGGGACGGGGACCGGGGAACCGGCTGGCTGGGCTGGGCCTGGCTGAGCACCGGACGGGCCACGGGCCTCGCCTTCATGCTGCTGGGCGCTGGCCTCTGGCTGGCCTGGAGCCGCCGGCGTCCCGCGGTGGCTCAGTGACACGCATCCGCATCGAGGCCGATGCCCCCCGTCTGGACCGATTCCTGGCCGATCTCTATCCGGAGGTGCCCCGGGCCCGCTGGGATGCCCACATCCGCACCGGGGGCGTGACCGTGAACGGCGCGCCGGTTTCCAAGGGCGGTGTCCGCCTGCGGAGTGGCGACGACGTGGAGACGGACCTCCCCACGCCGCCGCCCCCCGCCGCCCATCTGGAGCCGGAGGCCCTGGATCTGCCCACCCTCTACGAGGACAGCCTCCTGTGGATCGTGGACAAGCCGGCCGGCATGGTCGTGCATCCCGGTCCCGGCCATCCGGGCGGCACCGTGGTGAATGCCCTGCTGCACCGCCTGCGGGCGCCCGCCACGGAGGCCGAGGCGCCGGGTGAATTCGAGGAGGACGCGGAGGAATTGGCCACGGGCTGGCCGGGTCTCGTCCACCGGCTGGACCGTTACACCACCGGCTGCCTCTGCCTGGCCAAGACCCAGGAGGCGCAGCGCGCGCTCCAGGGCCAGTTCAAGGCCCGCACGGTGGAGAAGCGCTACCTGGCGCTGGTGCGCCACTCCCCCAAGCTGCCTCAGCTGGGCTCGCTGCTGGTGGATGCGCCCATCGCGCGCCACAAGCACGACCGCCTGCGGATGGTGGTGGCCGAGGGCGGGCGTTCCGCGCAGACCCGCATCCGCGTGCTGGCCCGGACGCCCAGCGTGGCGCTGGTGGAGTGCGAACTCCTCACCGGCCGCACCCACCAGATCCGTGTCCACCTGGCCCATCTGCGGGCGCCCCTCCTGGGTGATCCACTCTACGGCGGGCCTGCCCGCTGGCTCGGCGCCGAGGGCCAGGCCCTGCTCCTGCCCCATCCGGCGCTCCATGCCTGGAAATTGGCGGTGGACCACCCCGATACGGGCGCACGCATCCAGGTGGAAGCGCCGATTCCCGAGGTCTTCAGCGCCCTGGCGAGCGCCCTGGCCTTGAACTAGGGCCCGCACCGGCGCATCCTTCGGGCAAACCCCGAGGTTGCCATGTCCCCTGCGGCACTGCTCCTGCTCGAGCCTCCCACGGACTGGAGTGCCTGGTTCCTGGCCCACCCCCACTTGCCCGGCCTGGTCTTCGCCATCACCTGCCTCCTGCTGCTCCTGCTCGTGGGGCTGCCCCGCCTCCAGTCCTGGAAACGCGGGCGCCACCGCCCCGTGCTCAGTCCCACCCAGCTAGAGGAGCTGCTGCTGGGCCCCGGCGCCCTGGTGCTGGATCTCCGGGGGCCTGGGGCCTTCAAACTGGGGCATATCCGGGGCAGCTTGAGCCTCACGTGGGCGGAATTCGAAACCCGCTTCCGGACCCCGGATCCCATGGCCCGGCGGGCCCTCGTGCTGGTGGACGAGACGGATGAAGTCTCCCATCACGCCTATGACCTGCTGCTGTCCCGGCAGTTCCAGTGGATCTACGTGCTCAAGGGCGGGATGCGCGCCTGGCGCCGTCAAGGCCTGCCGCTGGCTAAAATCTGATCAGCCTTCTATCACCGGTTCGGGGACGCCCCAGCGGTTCCAGCGCAGCAGGAGCAGCAGCCCGGGAATGGCCGCCACGGCGCAGAAGAGGAAGTAGCCGGACCAGCCCAGGTGCTCCGCCAGCGCCCCCATGGGCGCGGCCAGGAAGCTGCGGCTGAGGGCCATCAGGCTGGTGAGCAGGGCGTACTGGGTGCCCGTGAACCGCTTGTCGCACTGGCCCATGAGGAACGCCGCGAACGCCGCGCCGCCCATGCCGTAGGCCAGGTTCTCCAGGGCCAGGGCGCCCACCAGCATCCCGAGCCGCGGGCCCACCCGCGACAGGGCCCAGAAGGCCAGGATGGATCCCGCCTGCACGAACCCGAACAGCCACAGCGCCCGGCGCAAGCTCAGCTTCAGCAGGAGCCAGCCGCCCACCAGCCCCCCCACGATGATGAAGGTGATGCCCACGGTCTTGGTGGTGGCGCCGATCACCGTGAGGCTGAACCCCATGCCGCGGATCAGGAAGGGCGTGGTCATGGCGTCCGCCAACTGGTCGCCCACCTTGTAGAGCACGCAGAAGGCCAGAATCTCGAGAAAACCGGGCCGGGCGAAGAACTCCCGGAGGGGCTCCACGACGGCGGCCCGGAGGGTCTGGGGCGCCACCGCCCGGTCATCGGTATTGTCGGCGAGCAGCGTGCCGAGGGTCGAGGCGAGCATGAGCGCGGCCATGGCCAGGTAGGTCAGGCGCCAGCCCACCCGGTCCGCCAGGATCAGCGCGCCCGCGCCGCTCACGAGCATGGCCAGGCGGTAGGCCCCGATGTGGATGGAATTGCCCAGGCCCAGGAAGCGGGGCGGCAGCACCTCCGCCCGCCAGGCATCCGTGGCGGTGTCCTGGCTGGCGCTGGCGAAGGCCACGCCCACGGAGAGGATCGCCACCCGGACGAGGGAGATGCGCGGGTCGGACAGGGCCAGGGCCACCAGGCAGACCGCCAGGGCCGCCTGCGTGATGAGCATCCAGCCCCGGCGCCGGCCCAGGAGGGGCGGCACATAGCGGTCCAGCACCGGCGCCCACAGGAACTTCAGCGAATAGGGCAGCGTCACCAGGGAAAAGAAGCCGATTGCCTCCAGGCCCAGTCCGTCCTTCGTGAGCCAGGCCTTCAGCGTGGCGCCCGTGAGGTAGAGCGGCAGCCCCGAGGCGAAGCCAAGCAGGATCAGAGCGGATAGGCGGCGGGGCGGCATGAGTGATGGTAGCGGGAACAAGCCATCAGACCCGCCCCCGCACCGCGTTCCATGAAAGCGCGGTGCGCCACGCGCGCGGGGGTCCGGGGGTGTGCGCGCAGCACAGGAGGGGGGCCCCGGAAAGCCAAGAGCCTAAGCGAGGCACGGCTCCGCCGGGTCGAGCGCGGGGGTCCGGGGGTGTGCGCGCAGCGCGTGACCCCCGGAGAACATTAATCCGCGAGCGTGCTCAGATCCCCCGGATCCTGCCCCAGGGCCCAGGCCTTGAGGGCCCGGCGCACGATCTTGCCGGAACGGGTCTTGGGCAGACTCGCCCGGATCTCGATGTCGGCGGGGGTGGCGATGCCGCCCAGATCCTCGCGGACATGGTCCTTGAGGCTGGCGATGAGCCCCGGGCCTGCGGCGTACCCCGGCTTCACCACCACGAAGGCCTTGATGCTTTCACCCTTGATGGGATCGGGGATCCCCACCACGGCGCTCTCGGCCACGGCCGGGTGGCGGATGAGCGACCCTTCCACATCCGCGGTGCCGATGCGATGGCCGGCCACGTTCAGCACATCGTCGGCCCGGCCCAGCACCGCCACGTAGCCATCGGCGTCCCTCACCGCCACGTCGCCAGCACTGTAGCAGCCGGGAATGTCGCGCCAGTAATCCTCATAGCGCTGCGGATCGTTCCATACGGTGCGGAGCATGTAGGGCAGAGGGGCCTTGATGACCAGCAGGCCGCCCTGGCCATCGGGCACCGGCGATCCATCGCGGTTCACCACGGCGAGCTTCACCCCCGGCAGCGGCTTGCCCGCCTTGCCGGGCCGGGCCTCGAAGGTGGGCAGGGTGCCGATGACGGGCCCCGCGATCTCCGTCTGCCACCAGTTGTCCACCACCATGCCGTTGCCCTGGCCTACGAGGTGCTTCTGGGCCCAGCGGTGGGCTTCGGGGTTAAGCGGTTCACCCGCGCAGGCCATGAGGCGCAGCTTGGAGAGATCGAACTTCCCGGGGGCTTCGGCGCCGTGGCTCATCCACATGCGGACCGCCGTGGGGGCCGTGAACATCACGTTCACGCCGAAGCGCTCACAGAGCTCCCAGGTGACCTCCGGGCTCGGGTAGTCCGGCGCGCCCTCGCGGCAGAGCACCGTGGCGCCGATGCTCAGCGGCCCATAGACGATGAAGCTGTGACCCACGATCCAGCCGATGTCGGAGGTGCTCCAGTAGATATCGCGCTCCTGGATCTGGAAGAAGGCCTTGGCCAGGTAGTTCACGCCCACCAGATAGCCGCCCGTGGCGTGGACGACGCCCTTGGGTTTCCCGGTGGTGCCGCTGGTGTAGAGGATGAAGAGCGGGTGCTCGGCGTCCACCATCTCCGGCTCGCAGTGGATCTCGCGGCCCCGCTGGATATCGTAGAAGTCCTTTTCCCGTTCGCTCTCGAACTTGAAGGGGGCGTCCCCGGGGCGGGAGCCGCGGCGGTGGACGATGATGTGCTCGACGAGGGTGAGATCCCGCACCGCCTCGTCCACGATGGGCTTCAGGGAAATGGCCTTACCGCGCCGGTAGGTGAAGTCGGAACACACCACCACCTTGGCTCCCGCGTCCTCGATGCGGGCCTTGAGGGCCTGCACGCCCATCCCCGCGTAGACCACGCTGTGGATGGCGCCGATGCGGGCGCAGGCCAGCATGGAGACGATGCCTTCCGGCGTCAGTGGCATATAAAGGATGACGCGGTCGCCCGATCGGACCCCGAGGCGCTTCAAGGTGTTGGCGAAGCGGTTCATCTCCCGGTAGAGCCGGCTATAGGTGTAGGTCCGCTCCTCGCCGTCCTCGCCCACCCAGATGACGGCTGCCTTGTTCCGCCGGTCGCTGTGCACATGGCGGTCAATGCAGTTCACTGTGGCGTTCAGCTTTCCGCCCAGGAACCAGGCGTGGTTGGGCACTTCGAAGCGGAACGTTTCGGTCCAGGGCGTGGCCCAGTCCAGGGCCTTGGCCTTTTCCGCCCAGAAGGCCGCGGGATCTTCCTCCGCCAGCGCCCGTTCCACCTCGTAGTTGATGGCGGCCTCCTTGGCGAGCCAGCCCCGCATGGGGATCGCCGCCTCGCCCTTCTGGAGGGCCTGGATGGTGGCCTGCTGGGTGAGGCTGATGTCCACATCGCTCATGGCGGACTCCTCGTAACACTGGGTATGGATGGCTCGGGTTGGGAGGGAAGGTAGCACGGGCATGGCATCCTTGGGCCGACAAGATTTCGATCGAAGGCGGTCCCCCCTCGTTCAGGCCAGACGCGGTGCCCCGGCTTGGCCGGGACACGGCGTGGGGGTGCACGAGGGGGGACATCGCGAGCCGGAGGCGAGCAGGCGGTCCCCCCTCGTTCAGGTCAGACGCGGTGCCCCGGCTTGGCCGGGACACGGCGTGGGGGTGCACGAGGGGGGACATCGCGAGCCAGAGGCGAGCAGGCGGTCCCCCCTCGTTCAGGTCAGATCAGCGCCGGGCCTTGCCCGTGACCCGCTCGAGGGCGCTGTGGAGGAGGAGGGCGCCCTCCACCAGCGCATGGTTCATGGGCACGGCATAGGGCCAGCCCTCGGCATCCACCGTGGCCAGCACACCCCACTCCGCTTTCTCCAGGATGGCCAGGGCTTCGACTTCATCCAGGGCCCGATCCCGGCGCCGGATGGGGTGGCTGGGTACGCTCATGGCCGATTCTTCTGCTTCATTGCCAGCCAGGTGAGGGCCTCGAGCGGCGTCATCCGGTTCAGATCCAGGGCTTCCATCTCGGCACGGAGGGGATCGGGCTCGACCTCGAAGAGCGGCAGGGCCGGCTGCAGGGGCGTGGGGGCCTTGGGCATTTCCGGCGCCTGGGCCAGCAGCCGCTGGGCGCGCTGGATGACGCGGCGGGGGAGGCCCGCCAGCCGCGCCACCTGGATGCCGTAGCTGCGATCTGCCGGACCCGGCGCCACGCGGTGGAGGAAGTGGAGCTGCTCCTCCCACTCCTGCACCTCCACGTGGAGGTTCTGCACGCGAGGATCGTCCGCGAGCTTCGTCATCTCGAAGTAGTGCGTGGCGAAGAGTGTGCGTGGGGCGCCGCCGCGCATGTCCCGCAGGGCCTCGGCGATGGCCTCCGCCAGGGCCAGGCCATCCCGGGTGGAGGTGCCCCGGCCGATCTCGTCGAGGATGACGAGGCTGGCGGAGGTGGCCTGGTTGAGGATCCGGGCCGTCTCCGTCATCTCCACCATGAAGGTGGACTGGCCCCGGGCCAGCTGGTCCGAAGCGCCGATGCGGGTGAAGATGCGGTCCACCAGGCCGAAGCGCATGAGTTCCGCGGGCACGAAGGAGCCCGTCTGGGCCAGCACCACCAGCAGCGCCGCCGTGCGCAGGAAGGTGGACTTCCCGCCCATGTTGGGGCCCGTCACCACGGCCATGGGCTGGGCCGCCGTGAACTGGAGATCATTGGGAATGCATTCGCGGCCCAGCCGGGATTCCAGCATGGGGTGGCGGGCCGCGGCTAGCACCAGATCCCGCTCTTCGCCCAGCTCTGGGCGGGTCCAGCCCGAGAGCCGCGCCCGCTCCGCCAGGGCGGCCAGCAGATCCAGGGCGGCCGTGGCGCGGGCCAGGGCCGTGAGGTCGCTGCGGGATTCCAGCACCCGGGCCAGCAGGCGCTGCACCTGCGCCACCTCCAGCCGGACCTGGTCACCCTCGGCGCTGAGCAGGCGCTGCTCGAAGGCCACCAGCTTCTCGGTGGTGAAGCGCTCGGCGTTGGCGAGGGTCTGCTTGCGGAGGAAGTGGGCCGGCACCGCGCCCAGGTTGGCTTTGGTGATCTCGAAGTAGTAGCCGAACACCCGGTTGTACTTGATCTTCAGGCTCTGGATGCCGCTGGCCCGGCGTTCCTCCTCCTCGAGTTCGAGCATCACCTGCTTGGCGTCCCGGGCCAGATGGCGCACCGCGTCCAGCTCGGCGTCCACCCCATCGCGGATGGCCCCGCCCTTTTCCAGGTCCAGGGGCGGCGCCTCCGCCAGGCAGCGCTGCAGCTCGGCCAGGAGCGGCCCGCAGAGGGGCGTCTCCGCAGGCCAGAGACCCAGGTCCGCCACTTCGGGCGCCCAGCCCTCGTCCTGGAGCAGGGCCGGCAGCCTCTGGAGGACGGCCAGGCCCTCCCGCAGCTGGGCCAGTTCCGGCGGTGTGGCGAGGCCCAGGGCCACGCGGCCCAGGAGCCGGTCCAGGTCCGGCACCCGCGCGAGGAGCGTCTGGATCGGCCCGCGGCGGCGATCCTCCGTGAGCCAAGCCACCTGCGACCAGCGGCACTCCAGGGCGGCTCGGTCCCGCAGGGGCTGTTCCAGCCAGGCCTTCAGCAGGCGTGAGCCCAGGCGGGTGCGGCACTGGTCCAGCAGGGCCAGAAGGGTGCCCGTCTTGCCGCCATCCAGGCCGTTGGCGAAGACCTCCAGGTGTCGGGCGCTGGTGGCGTCGAGCAGGGGACCGGAGGCGCCCAGTTCGAGGCTGACGCCCTGCAAATGCGCCGGTCGGCCCTTCTGGGTGGCCTCCACGTGATCCAGCAGGGCCGCCAGGGCACCCACCGCCACGGGAAAGGGATCGAGCCCCACGCCTTCCAGATGCTGCCAGCCGAAGAAGGCCAGCACCTGCTGGTGGGCCCGGGAAACCTCGAAGCGCCAGGCGGGCAGGCGGGTGCGGGCGGCGTCCAGTTCGGGCACGTCGGGGGCGCCCTCGGCCAGGATCAGCTCCTGGGGGGTAAGCCGCTCAAGCGTGGCCCGCAGGGCATCATCCCCTTCGCCCGGCAGCACCCGCAGGGCGCCGGAGGCGAGCTGAAGCAGCGCCAGGCCCCAGGTCGCGCCCGAACGGTGGAGGGCGCAGAGCCAGCGGGCATCGTCATCCAGCCAGGTGCCGGGCGTGATGATGCGCTTGAGGGCGCGGGGCAGCAGGCCCTTGACCTCCTCGGCCTTGGCGGTGGGCTCGGCGATGGCCGCGGAGAAGCCCGCTGCCAGCAGCTTTGGGAGGTACGAATCCAGCGCGAAATGGGGCACGCCGCACATGGGCGTTTCGGATTCCGTGCCCTTGCCCCGCATTGTCAGGGCGATCTCCAGCACCGGTGCGGCGCGGACGGCGTCCTCGCCCAGGATCTCGTAGAAGTCCCCCATCCGCGTGAGCAGCACCGCATCGCCGGCCTCGCGCTTGAGGCCGGCGATCTGCTGCATCATGGGCGTGGACATGGGCATCCCTGGCGGGAAACCTCGATCTTCCCACAACCGATCCGGTCATTCCCCCAGACACTCGCGAACCTTGCGGAGCAGATCCTTGGGACCGTAGGGCTTCTGGAGGAAGGCCACCTGGCCGTGGCGCTGGAATTCCGGCGCGAGGTGGGCGGTGCTGTAGCCGCTGGAGATCAGGATGGGCACCTTGGCGCCGGCCCCGCCGCCCGAGCGGAGGGCGGCCAGCACTTCTTCGCCGCTCATTTCCGGCATGGTGAGGTCGAGCACCAGCATCCGGATCTCTGGGGCTTCGGCCTGGTAGCGAGTGAGGCCCTCCCGGCCGTCGCGGGCGGTGCGGACGGTGAAGCCGCTGCGCTCCAGGCTGTGCGCGGCCACGTTCCGGACAGCCTCCTCGTCATCCACCACCAGGATCGTGCCGTGACCGAAATAGGGCTGGGAGCCTGTCCGGATGGGCACGTCCTGGGGTTGTTCCCGCTGGGCGGGTGGGAACAGCAGGCGGAAGGACGTGCCCTCGCCCGGCCGGCTGTGGACCTGGATGGCGCCGTGGTGTCCCCGGACGATGCCCAGGACCGCCGCGAGGCCCAGCCCCCGCCCCGTGAACTTGGTGGTGAAGAAGGGATCGAAGATCCGCTGGAGGGTGGCTTCCTCCATGCCGACACCGGTGTCCGCCACCTCCAGGAATACAGCCTCTCCAGAGGGTGCGGAACCCGCCAGGACCGGGGTCTCCGGCTCGCAGAGCAGGGTGCCGGTGGTGATGCGGATCCGCCCCGGATGGTCCCCCAGGGCGTCCGACGCGTTGGTGATCAGGTTCATGAGCACCTGCCGGATCTGGGTGGCATCGCCTTCGATGGGCGGCAGGTCCGGGGCGAAGTGGTACTCGATCAGGGCCTTCTTGGAAATGACGGTGGCGAGCAGTTCGCCCATCTCCTCCACCAGGCGGGACAGGGCCAGGGGCTCGACAAGGAACCGGCCGCGGCCCGAATAGGCCAGGAGCTGGCGGGTGAGGTCGGCGGCCCGCTGGGCCGCGGTTTCCACCTGGCGCAGGCGGCGGTTGAGAGGGTGATCCTCCGGCACTTCCATCATCGCGAGGCCCACCTGGCCCATGATGCCCATGAGCAGGTTGTTGAAGTCGTGCGCGATGCCGCCCGCCAGCACGCCCAGGCTTTCCAGCTTCTGCGCCTGCTGGAGCTTGGCGTCCATGGCCCGGCGCTCCAGCTCGTTCTGCCGCTGGTCGGTGATATCGCGCGCGTGGATGAGGATGCCTTCGACGCCGGGCACTTCCAGGGCGTTCTGGGCGGTGAGTTCCAGGATCCGCCAGCCCATGTGGCGGTGGCGGGCCCGGATCTCCAGGGTGCGGGCCTCCTGCGGGTGGCCGAGCAGGGTCTGGAGGAGGCGGGCGGCGGCCGGCTGGTCCTCGGGGTGGACCAGCGCGAAGGCCGAAAAACCTGAATGATCCCCGGTGCGGTAGCCCAGCATCCGGAGGGCGGAAGGGCTGGCGTAGCGCAGGCGGCCTTCCCCATCCAGGATCACCACCAGATCCTGGGTGTTCTCGATGAGGGCGCGGAACCGCGATTCCCGGGCCTGGAGCTCCCGCTCCATCCGGTGGCGGAAGAGGGCCATCTCGATGGTGGAATGGAGGGCCCGCTCCTCGAAGGGTTTCACGAGGTAGCCATAGGGGCGGCTGCGCTTGGCCCGCTCCAGGGTGGCCTCGTCGGCATAGGCCGTGAGGAACACCACCGGCACGCCCAGGGCCTGGAGCCGGCCGGCCGCCGCGATGCCATCTTCGCCGTCTTCCAGGGAGACATCCATGAGGGCCAGATCGGGGTGGGTGCGTTCCGCCAGGGCGAGGGCCTCGGCGGTGTTGGCCGCCGTGCCCACCGGCTCGTAGCCCAGGGCCTGGAGGTGCAGGCGCAGATCCATGGCCACGATGGCCTCATCCTCCGCGATCAGGATCCGGTCAGGCGTCATGGGAACCACGGCTCGATCGGGGGGTGAAGGACAGGCGGAAGGCGGCGCCACGGCGCCGTTCCAGCTCCAGGCTGCCGCCCAGCTGGCCGGCCAGGGCCTGGACCAGTTGGAAGCCGAGCCGGCCATGGTCCGGATCCACGCCCTCCGGCAGACCCACGCCCGAGTCGGCGACCCGGACCTGGACCTGGCCATCCGGCTGGCCCTCGATGGCAATCTCCAGGCTGCCGCCCTCCCCGGGCGGGAAGGCATGCTGCAAGGCGTTGGAGATCAGCTCATTCAGGATGAGCCCCAGGGGGACGGCATCATCCGGATCCAGCAGGACGGGCGCCACCTGGACCTGGAGATCCACCAGGGCCGGGGCGCTGGCGTAGCTCCGTACCAGCCGTTCCGCCAGGGAGCGCACATAGGCGGGCAGGTCCAGCCGGGTGGCGTCCGGTGCGTGCTTGAGTTTCTGGTGGATGAGGGCGATGGCCTGGATGCGCTCTTGGGCCTCCTCCAGGGCCTGCCGGACGGCGGGCTGCGCGTGGGTGGCGGCCTGGAGCCGGAGCAGGCTGGAGACCACCTGCAGGTTGTTCTTCACCCGGTGATGGATCTCCTTGAGGAGGAGATCCTTCTCGCGCAAGGCGGCCTGGGCGGCCTGTTCCTGGCGCTTGACCTCCGACATGTCCCGCACGATGGCCAGCACCTCGTTCGCCCGGTGGGGGATGATGCGGGCCTCGAAGGTGCGTTCACGGCCCTGGGGGTCGGGAAGCAGGTAGGAGAACCGCTGGGGGTGGCCGGTCTGGAGGCAGGCGCGGATGGCTGCCAGGGCCGGTTCCGCCAGCGCCGGCAGCAGGTGCGCCAGATCCCTGCCGAGGAAGGTCTCAGGCGCCAGGGCCAGTTGGCCCGGATCCCCGCCCCGGTAGTCCAGCAGGGTGCCCCGGCCATCCAGGTGGAAGATCAGGTCCGGCAGGGTGGCCAGGAGGCTGCTCAGCTCCTGCTCGCTGTGGCGGAGCGCCTCCAGGGCCGCCCGCTGCTCCGTGACATCCGTCAGGGAGCACACCACGCCCTGGATGCGCCCCTGCTCCACCAGCGGATGGGCCGATGCCTGCACCCAGGCGCGGCTCGCATCCCGGCGCAGGAAGCCGAAAACCCGGCGGGAGACAGGCAGGCCCGTGGCCAGGGCTTCCCGAAAGGGCAGATCCCCGAGGGTCATGGGCATGCCGTCTTCCCGGATGAGGTCCCGCCGCTCATCCAACTCCTCGTTCATGCACCAGGGGTCGCCATCGAGGATGCGCGTCACGGCGTCATTGGCGGCCTGGACGCGCCCTGTGGCATCCCGCAGGACGATGCCCTCGTCCAGGACGCCCAGGATGGCGCGGTACTGGGCCTCGGGGGAGCCCAGGAAGAATGGACCGGAATCGAGCGAGGGGACGGGTGGTTCCATGGGCTTCATCCGAGGGCTGTCAGAGGGGGGGCGCCCGCCAGGGCGCGGAGATCCGGGGCCGGGTCCGGCAACGGCAGGAGGCGGACGGTGGCCGGCGCCCCCAGGGCGGACAGGCCGGATTCCAATTCGGGGCGCAGCGCCTCCAGGCGGCTGGGATCCTGGAGCCAGATCCGGGCCTGGAAGCCGGCGGGACCGCGCTCCACCCCCAACCGCACGGGGCCGAGGGTGCTGAAGGGCACGCTCAGGAGGACGCGGTGGGTCCTGGCTTCCTGAGCGGCCTGGGGGGCATCCGCCTCTACCCAGAGGCGCAGCGGTTCTCCGGCGGGTGCCCAGGGCAGGGGCACCTCGAAGAGGCCTGTGCCGTCCTGGGCCTGCAACTGGTGGAAGGGGGCTTCCCGGGGGGAAAGGGCGGGGTTGGCCAGGGTGGTCAGCACCGCCTTCAACAGGGCGGTCCAGGTCTGCGGCGTGTCAGCGGCCCCAGGCTGGGCGGCGGCCTGGAAGGCCTCTGCCAGGGCGGGCAGCGTCTGAGGGGCGGCCTGGAGGCGGGTCAGCAGCGGACCGGCCTCCCCCTGGGCCAGGGGCGCCAGGACCGGGTCCGTTGGCGGCGGCGTGGCGCGCAGAACCTGGAGCTGGACGCCCGTGCCGCCGGGCAGGGGCTGGGCGCGGAGGGCGAGCAGGCTGCCGGGTGGGTAGGGGAGCTGGCCCTGGGCCAGCAGTTCCTGGCCGTTCGGCAGCTGGAGCCGCAGGCCCTCGGGCAGAACCTCGAGCAGGGTGGCTTCCACCAGGGTCTGAAGGGCCAGGCGATCGAGGGCGGCTCCGGCCCCGCTGCTGGAGGACAGCAGCTGGAGGGTGCCGAGCGCCGGGGCGGAAAGGGGCGTCAGTCCGTTCATCCGAGCCTGAAGTGGCGGCGCAGGTGGCCGGCGATCTCGGGCAGCGGGGCCACCACATCCACACAGCCCCGCTCGACAGCGGCCCGGGGCATGCCGTACACCACGCAGGATTCTTCGGCTTCGGCGAGGGTGTGGGCCCCCTTGTGTTTGAGCTGTTCCATGCCCTTCGCGCCATCGGCCCCCATGCCGGTCAGAATGGCGGCCAGCACCTGGCCCCGGAACTGCTCGGACACGCTCTGGAACATCACGTCCACGCTGGGGCGATGCAGGGAGGAGACCGGCTCAGGGCTCAATTCCACGCAGCCTTTGGGCGTGCGGGTGCCATAGAGCAGGTGGATGCCGCCCGGGGCGATGTAGACCGTGCCGGGCTTCAGCGGCTCGCCCTGTTCGGCCTCTTTCACATGAACCTGGCAGAGGCCGTTCAGGCGGTCGGCGAAGGGCTTGGTGAAGGTACTGGGCATGTGCTGGACGACGAGGCAGGGCACGGGAAGGCCAGCGGGGAGCGCGGGCAGGATGTCCTGAAGCGCCTTGGGGCCGCCCGTGGAGCTGCCGATCACCAGCAGTTCGGCCATGGGCGAGCTCGCGAGATCCTTTCCGGCGGGTGGAGGCGCCGCAGGCCGCGGCTGGGCGGGCCTGGAGGCCGGGGTGCCGGTGGGGGGGATGGCCCGGAGCGGCGCCTCGGTGTGGGGGCGGGGATGGAATTTAGGGCTGGTGGCCAGACGGCGCACCTTCTCCTGCAGATCCTGCTGGATCTGCATGATGCTCATGGTGGCGAAGCTGCTCTCCTTGGGGATGAAGTCCAGGGCCCCCAGGGACAGCGCGTCCAGCGTGGCCTGCGCGCCTTCCTGGGTGAGGCTGGAGACCATCAGCACCGGCAGCGGGTGGGTGGCCATGATCTTCTTCAGGCAGGTGAGCCCGTCCATCCGGGGCATCTCGATGTCCAGGGTGACGATGTCGGGCTGGTGCTCTTCCAGCTTCTCCAGAGCATCAATGCCATCCCGCGCGGTGGCCACCACCTTCAGATCGGGCGCGTCCTCCAGCATTTTCTGAAGGGATTTCCGCATGAAGGGACTGTCATCAACGACCAGGATCCGGATGGTCATGGCTGCTCCTCAGTTCTGGAAGGCCAGCTCGACGAAGGCGAGCGCGTGGTCCACCTCGTCGTCAATGGAGAAGGTCAGCCGTTCCACGTCCAGGTCCTTGTCGAGGGAACCCGCGAGCACGGACTGGAAGGCCGGCAGTTCCTCAAGGGAGAAGCTCAGGCGCTCATCGCCGGGTCCCATGGGAATCCGGCTCCGCACCATCAGATCGGCCAGGTGGATGAGGTTGGGCAGGTACTCGCTGGGCTTGGGCTGATGGTGATCCCGGATGACATTGGTGATGGTGTCCGGGAAATGCCAGTCCGCGGCCAGGATGGCGCCCGCCGCGGCGTGATCCAGCCCCAGGCACTCCTGTTCGGCCTCCACGTAGGCCAGGCCCTCCTGGACCCGCGCCAGCACGGCCTGGTAGGCCTCCGGGAAGCAGGTGTCCAGGGCGATCTTCCCGATGTCGTGCAGCAGGCCGCAGAGGAAGGCCGTCTCGGCCTGGCCGTGGCGGCGGGTCATGCGGCACACGCCCTTGGCCACCAGCCCCACCGCCACGCTGTGCTGCCAGAGGCGGGTCGGATCGAGGTGCACGCCCCCGCGGAGGGTGCGGATCACCGCGGTGCCCGTGCCCAGGTTGGCGATGGCGTCAAACCCCAGCCGGAGCACAGCGGTACGGAGGTCAATGGCGGCGCCATCCCCGGCGTAGAGGGCCGAATTGGCCAGGCGCAGCAGGGTGGCGGACAGCGGCGGATCCTTGGACAGGATGGCCAGGATGCGATCCACGGTGCAGCGGTCGTCCTGGACGGCCTCGCCCAGGGCCACCACCGTCAGGGGGAGGCTGGGCAGGGTCTTCGCCTTCAGGCGCGAGGTCAACTGCTCCGGGGTGATGGTCATTCAGAACTCCGCGATCATCGTCTTGTCCTGTTCGATGGCGGCTCTCACGGCCTCCTGGTGGCTTTCCAGAGCTTCCGGCCCCAGTTTGAGAATGTCCATGGCCTGGAGGGCGGCCGACTCCAGATGGATGGGATCGCCGATGCCGGCCTTCTGCTCAAGGGCCAGGCGGTTGGCCAGGGCCACGATGGCCGCCAGAGGCAGGTGGTCCTCCTGGGCGTGGATGGGATCGTGGTGCCAGCGGGCGGCCTGCTGGAGGCTGGGCGCCAGATTCCACTTCTGCACCAGCGCCTCGCCCACCATGGCGTGGTCGAAACCGAAGGTATCCAGTTCCAGCGCCAGGCCATCCCCGCGCTCGTTGTAGACCGTGCGCAGCAGGGCGCTGTAGCGCTCGGGGAACTTCACGCCCATCACCGATTTCCCGATGTCATGCAGGAGGCCGCCGATGAAGGCCTCTTCCACCCGCGGGAAGCGCAGGGTCTTGGCGAAGGCGCGGCTGGCGATGGCGGCGACCAGGGCGTGCTCCCAGATCAGGCGCTCCTGGAGGCCCACGGTGCCCCGGTGGTAGAGGTTTTTTGCGGAACTGGCGATGACCACGCTCTTGATGGTGGAGAAGCCCAGGGTCATGATCGCCTGCGTGAGGGTGGTGACCTCCCGGACCATGCCGAACATGGCGGAGTTGGCGATCTTGAGGATCTGGCCCGTGAGCGCCTGATCCGTGGAGATCACGCGCCGCAGGTCCTCGGCCGAAGCATCCGGATCGGCGGTCAGGCGCAGCAGTTGGGTTGCCACCTGGGGCAGAGGCGGCAGGTCGCCCAGGTTCGCGATGAGTTCTTGCGGCGTGATCGGCATGGTGTGCTCCCTCAGGCCCGCTTCCGGTAGCCCATGGCCTTGCTGAAATGCATGAGTTCGAAGCCGGTGTTGAAAGCGTGAATGCTCTCACTGTGGCCCACCAGGAGGGTGGCCCGCGGGTGGAGCTGGGCGTGGAATGCCTTGAGTACTTGGGCCTTCACGGCCTCGTCGAAGTAGATGAGCACGTTCCGGCAGAAGATCACGTCGAAGGCGCCGAGGGCCCGGTAGCCCACGTAGTCCACCAGGTTGAAGTTCCGGAACGTGGTGTAGCGATGGAGATCGGGCTTGATCTGGAACAGCTCCCGCCCCAGCGCCACGAAGTGCCGCTGGAGCTGATCGGGGGTCAGGTTGCGCAGCGTGTAGGCGTTGTACACGCCATCCTGGGCCTGGGCCAGCACCTTGTCGCTGATGTCCGTGCCGAGAATCTCCACGGTAAAGCCCCGGAGCACCGTGTCCCGCAGATCGTGGCAGATCATGGCCAGCGTGTAGGGCTCCTCCCCGCTGGAGCAGGCCGCGGACCAGATGCGCAGGCGGGTCTGCCCCCGTTCCCGGGCCAGCTTCGCCATGTCCGGCAGGACGATGTTCTGGAAGGCTTCGATCTGAGGCGGATTGCGCCAGAAGCTGGTTTCGTTGGTGGTGATCTCCACGAACAGGCGCTTCAGCTCCGGGCCCCCCTGGAGGCCCTGGAGCAGGGCGAGGTAGTCGCCGTAGCTCTTGAGGTTCAGCTCCCCGAGCCGCTTGCTCAAGCGGTTCTCCAGGAAGTATTGTTTTGATTCATTAAAGAAGATGCCTGATTTTGCATAGATGAAATCCCGAATGCTCCTGAATTCGGAGAGGTTCATCTGCTGCTTGGCCTGGAGGGGATCCATCGGGTCTCCTACCCGCGGGATCGGCGGCCCGGGCCGAGGCTTGAGTTTTCAGACGCGGAAGGACATCGCGAACCGAAGGTGAGCAGGCGGTCCCCCCTCGTTGATATCATTCCTCCAGGACCACCACCGCCAGGGCCATCTCCCCATCGTGGCTCACGCTGGCGTGGATCTTTCGGATGTTCCGGGACGCCAGCTGTCCGGCCAGGGCGCCTTCGGGATGGGCCTGGCCGTTCCGGTACCGCAGTTCCTTCCAGGACCAGCCGTCCAGCCCGACGCCCAGGGCCTTGCCGAAGGCCTCCCGGAGGGCCCAGCGGCCCGCCAACCGCTCCGGCAGCCGGTCCCGGTTCCCGGCCAGCAGGTAGGCGGCCTCGTCGGGGTGCAGGATGCGGTGGGCGCATTTCTCCGCCCCGAAGCGGGCCACCAGGTGGCGCCAGCGGGAAGGAGGGCAGAGATCCGTGCCAATGCCGTGGATCATGGGAGTTCCCGCGCGAACCAGTGGTCGCAGCCGCCGTGGCCGGTGCGGCCCAGGGGCGCGCAGAGAGGCCGGAAGCCCAGTTTCCCGTAGAGCTTCAGGGCCTGGTCCATGCCTGTGAGGGTCTCCAGGTAGCAGGTGCGGTAGCCCAGCTCCCCGGCCACCGCGAGGCAGTGGCGCAGCAGGGCCTCGCCCAGGCCCAGCCCCCGGGCCTCGGGCAGGAAGTACATCTTCCGTAATTCGCATACGCCGGGCCCGCCGCCCTCCAGGGCCGCCACGCCCCCGCCGCCCACCACCTGGTCCGTCTCGTCCACCACCACGAAATAGGCCGCGCCGGGCGCCGCGTAGGCCTGATGCATGTGGTCCACTTCCGGATCGTGGATCGCGAACCCGGGTCCGTCCGCCCCGAATTCGGGCATGACGGTGCGGATGACGGCCGCCACGGCCGCGTCGTCCCGGGGTTCGATGGGGCGGAAGCGCAACATGGTTCTACGGTACCGCATTCGGCCATGCTGGAGAGGAGGTGTCCCATGGCCCCTGCCGCCTTCCGCGACCGTCTTCGCACCGGGGCATCGCTCCTCGGCACCCTCGTCCAGATTCCCCGGCCGGAGGTGGCCGTGCGCCTGGCGGCCCAGGGCTTCGACTGGCTGTTCCTGGATGGCGAGCACGGTGGCTTCGGCCCCGCCGAGGCCTCGCGGACCCTGGCCGCCCTGGCGGGCGCCGTGCCCTGCCTGCTGCGGGTGCCCTCCCAGGAGCCCGACGTCCTTGCGGATGCCGCCGCCTGCGGGGCCGCGGGGCTGATCGTGCCCCACGTGGATTCCGCGGCCCAGGCGGAGGCGGCGGTCCGGGCTGTACGGGGGCGGGGCCTCGTCGTGGTCCAGGCCGAATCCCGCGAGGCCGTGGCCGACATCGAGGCCATCGTGCGGGTACCCGGTGTGGATGCGGTCTTCGTGGGGCCCTACGACTTGACCACGAGCCTCGGCATTCCCGAACGCTTCGACCATCCTGGCTTCCAGGCCGCCTTGGACACGATCCGCGAGGCCTGTCGCGCGGCGCAGATGCCCCTCGGCATCTTCCGCATGACCGGCGCCGAAGCCCGTATGCACATGGCCCAGGGCTTCACCCTCCTGGCTGCCGGCACCGACGGCGCCCTCCTGGAAGCCGGGGCGCGGAGCCTCCTGGCGGAACTGCGGGGCTGAACCAGGAATCGGCAAAAAAGCTGGTCGCGGAAGGCACGGAAGTTCACGGAAGACACAGAAGAACCGAATGGCATCCGCTTTTTTCCGTGTTTTCCGGCCCTTTTCCGTGTCCTCCGTGACCAGCCTGAACGCCGGTGTCACTCCGGCCAGTGATGCTTCGGATACCGCCTGGATAACGCCGGGCGCAGCTCTTTGTAGGCGCGCTGCCAGAAGCCGGCGAGGTCGGTGGTGACCTGGACGGCCCGCATATTGGGCGCCAGCAGGTGCAGCACCAGGGGCACGGCGCCCCCGGCCACGGCGGGGCTCTTTTTCAGGCCCCAGAAATCCTGGAGGCGGGAGGCGATCCAGGGCGGGTCGTCCTCGTAGTGCACCTTCGTGGGCCGGCCCTTGGGCAGCTGGATGGCCTCGGGGGCCCAGGCATCGAGCAGGCGCAGCGTTTCGGCGGGGAAGGCCGCGCGCAGGGCGGCGGTCCAGTCCACGTCCAGCACCTCGCGCAGGGTGGTCCGGCCCGCGCAGGCGCCCGTCAGCAGCGGGTCGAGGAGATCCTCCGGCAGGCCCAGGTCGGGGCGGTGCCGACGCAGAAAGGCCAGGCGGGCGAGAAACCGCGCGGGCACGTCATCCAGGGGGCGGTCCCGCAGGCCCTCGGCCAGCAGCGGCGCCACCCGGGGATCGGCCGGGTCCGCGGGTCCGCGGCTGGCGTCGAGCACCAGGCCTTCGAAGCGGATCTCCGTGCGGCGCTCCACGCGGCCTGCGGCGGCGTTGAACACCAGCTCATCCCCATCCTCCAGCCGCTCCGGGAAGGCGTCCAGCAGCCAGTCCGCCTCGCACCGGGAGGCCTGGCGGATCAGTGTCTGGGTGCCCGTGCCCTGCTTGGCGGCATCCGCTTCCAGGGCCAGGACGAGGCCGGGACGCCGCACACGGCTGCGGGGATCCAGCCGCGCCCCGCCGCCCCCCGCGAAGGCGCAGGTGCCGTTGGCGGAGAGCTGGCCCACCCGGTCCGGGTAGGCCCGCAGGAGGGCCTGGAGCAGCCGGGTTTCGGCGTCCGCCGGTTCCTCTGGCGCGGGCAGCAGGCACCGCAGGCTCTGCACGGCGCGGTGGGCCCGGTGGATGGCGGCGGCATCCAGTCCCGCGACCTGGCAGGCCCCTGCGGAGAAACCCGCGGTCTCGGCCTCCTCGAACTGGTCCAGGCGCAGCAGCAGGTCCGAATCCGCGCCATGGCCGGTGGTGGCGGGCGCGCGATCCAGGCCCTGGCGGGCGGTGAGATCGCCGGATTCCAACAGCGCCGCGGCCCGCAAGGCGATCTGGGGGATGCCCAGATCCTCACCCGCCACCGCGAGCCGCGCCAGGCGCGGATGCAGGGGCAGGGCGGCCATGCGTCGGCCCACCTTCGTAAGGCAGCCATCCGCCAGGGCCCCCAGTCGGGCAAGGAGATCCTCCGCTGCCGCCAGCGCCGGTTCCGGTGGGGCTTCGAACCAGTCCAGCGCCGCGGGTTCGCCGATGCCCATGCCGTGCAGCACCAGCAATGGTTCCGCCAGGTCCGCCCGCTGCAATTCGGGCGTGTCGAAGCCGGGCCGGGCCTGGAAGTCGGCCTCCGTGAAGAGGCGCAGGCAGCGGCCGGGTCCCGTGCGGCCCGCGCGGCCCGTGCGCTGCACGCAGCGGGCCTGGCTGATGCGGGTGGTGCGCAGGCCCGAGAGGCCTGACCAGGGCGAGTGCGTGGCCTCGCGGCCCAGGCCGGAATCCACCACGGCACCGATGCCGTCGAGGGTGACGGAGCTCTCCGCCACGTTGGTGCTGAGGATGATTTTGGGCACCTCAGAGGCCGCCAGGGCGAAGGCCTGGGCGTCCGGTGAGAGATCCCCGTGCAGAAGCCGCAGACTGAGCCCCCGCCGCGCGGCCAGGGCCTCGCAGCCCCTCAGACAGGCGCGGATCTCCGCGGCGCCGGGCAGGAACACCAGGGTGTGTCCCTTCAGGCCTTCGCCGTAGAGCCGGTCCAGGGCATCGGCCACCTGCTGCGCCAGCGGACGATCATCGGGCCGAACCAGGAAGGCCGTCTCCACGGGGAAGGCGCGGCCCTCGCTCCGGATCACCGGCGCGTCCAGGTAGGCCGCCACGGGGCCGGGATCGAGGGTGGCGGACATGACCAGCAGCTTGAGGTCCGGCCGGGCGCCGCATTGGAGCCGGCGCAGCAGCGTCAGGGCCAGGTCCGTGTGCAGGTGCCGCTCGTGGAACTCGTCCAGCACCACTGCCGAGATCCCCTTCAGCTCCGGGTCACCCTGCAGCCGCCGCAGCAGCAGGCCCTCGGTGACGTAGCGCAGGCGCGTGGCCTTCGAGACCTTTTGCTCGAAGCGGACGGCGTAGCCCGCCGTCCGGCCCAGTTCCTCGCCCAGCTCGTCGGCCACCCGGGTGGCGGCCAGGCGGGCGGCCAGGCGCCGGGGTTCGAGGATCCAGCATTCGCCCCCGCCCAGGAGGCCCGCTTCCAGCAGGGCGGGGGGCACCCGGGTGGTCTTGCCCGCCCCGGGATCCGCCTGGAGGACGAGGTTTGGGCGAACCCCCAGCGAAGCCGTGATGTCCGGCAGGCGCGGGTCAATGGGGAGGGCGGGCCGCATCCTTCCAGCCTACCCCGGCCGGGTGCCGGGCTCTGGGCTGCGGGGCCCGCCACGGCATCGTGGGCATCCCCGATCTGGTGGTGGAGATCCTGAGCCCTGCCACGGCCAGCCGGGATAACGTGAAGAAGCGCTGGGCCTACGCCGAGGCGGGCATCCCCGAGTACCTGATCGTGGATCCCTCCGAGCAGGTGGCCATGCTCCTGCGGCTGGAGGGCGGGCACTACCTGGACAGCGCGCCCGTCGAATGGGGCGCTGTGGTGGGTCTGCTGGGCGGGAAACTGTCCATCACGCTGGGTTGAGGCCTTTAAGCCAAGCCGAGCGGCGGGGCCCACGTGGATCGCTGCCACCCAGCGGCGCCGACCTGCCTTCGCGTAGAATGGAACCTCCAAGGAGACGACATGGCGGGCATGGAGACGGCGGGTGTGGGCGGCAAGGCGGGCGTGGTGATGGACAGCCTGCGGGATGCCTACGGAGACACCCTGGTGGAGCTGGGCAACGAGGGCGCCAACCTCATCGTCTTCGACGCGGATCTGGCCGGGTCCACCCGCACCAGCAAGTTCGCCAAGGCTTTCCCGGAGCGCTTCTTCAACATGGGCGCCGCCGAGCAGGGCATGGTGGCCGCCGCCGCCGGGGCAAGCACCACGGGCGTGGTGCCCTTCGTCAGCACCTTCGCCATGTTCGCCACGGGCCGCGCCTACGAATTCGTGCGCCAGGCCTGCGGCGTGGGCCACCAGAACGTGAAGATCGTGGCCACCCACGCGGGCCTCACCGTGGGCGAGGACGGCGGCACCCACCAGTGCCTGGAGGATCTAGCCCTCATGCGGATGATCCCGGGCATGACCGTGATTTCCCCCGCTGACGCGCTGGAGACCAAGCAGGCCGTCCGCGCCGCCTTCGTCCACAAGGGCCCCGTCTACATCCGCCTCACCCGGGACAAGTTCCCCCGCATCCACGCGGCGGATTACCGCTTCCAGATCGGCAAGGCCGTGGTGATGCGCGAAGGCAAGGACGTGCTGCTGGTGGGCTGCGGCCTGGGCACCTCCATCTGCCTGGAGGCCGCGGAGCTGCTGGCTTCCGAAGGCATCGGGGCCACGGTGCTGCACTGCCCTACGATCAAGCCCTTCGACCGCGAGACGCTGCTGGCCCTGGCGAAGACCCACAAGGCTGTCGTCACCTGCGAGGAGCACCAGGCCCACGGCGGTCTGGGGGGCGTGGTGGCGGAGCTGCTGTCGGAAGCCCATCCCATGCCTCTGCGGCGGGTGGGCGTGCAGGACGCCTTCGGCCAGAGCGGCAAGCCCGAGAAGTTGCTGGAGGCCTACGGCATCACCCCGAAGGCCGTGGCGGAGGCGGCCAAGGCCGCACTCTGATGGATACCTTTCGCGCCAGCCGGTGGACCCGGGGGAATCACCTCTTTCCCACGGTCATCGAGGTGTCGGAGATGGCGGTGGTCCGCCGGAAGCGCTCCTGGCTCTCGATGAACGAGATCAGCATCCACCTCTCCAAGGTGGCCAGCGTCCGCATTGACACGGGTCTGCTGTGGGCTGACATCCTGGTGGAGAGTACCGGCGGCAGCGACCCGCTGACCAGCCACGGCCACCGCAAGCCCGATGCCCGCCGCATCAAAGAACTCATCGAGGCGGCCCAGAGCCGCGGCATGCGGTAGATCGCATCGCTTCCTTTCCCGTTCATGGGGGCAAGCTGTCTGAGCCCCTTCTTCGCGCGTCCTTGGCGGCCCTTTCCCGGGGTGGCGCGATGTCCCCCACTTCTTGAGTGCGGAGGGCCACGGTCCGAAGTACCTTCCAGGTGCTCCCATGTCCCCGACGCCGCCCAATGAACCGCCGCCACAATCCCCTGGGGATCCCGGTCAGGTTGCGCTCGCGCCGGGCGCGCGCATTGGCCGGTTCCGGATCCAAGGCCTCCAGGGGACCGGCGGCATGGGCGCGGTCTATGAGGCCTGGGATCCGGTGCTGGAGCGGAAGGTGGCCATCAAGGCCGTGCGCCTGGGCGGGGCCGGCAAGGAGGAGGCTCTGGCGCGCTTCCGGCGGGAAGCCATGGCGCTGGCCCAGCTCAACCATCCGAACGTGTGCCAGATCCACGACTGGGTGGAATCCAGGGGCGGAGCCTACATCGCCATGGAGTTCATCGAGGGGGAAACCCTCGGCACCGCGGGGATGGGCATGGACCTTCCGCGCAAGCTCCAGGTGCTCCGCGCCATCGCCCGGGCTCTGGAAGCCGCCCACGCCAAGGGGCTCGTCCACCGGGACCTGAAGCCTAGCAACGTGATGGTGGATGCCCGGGGCACCGTGAAGGTGCTGGATTTCGGCCTGGCGCGGCTGGCGGACGCGGGACAGGCCCAGAACGCCACCGCTCCCGACGGCGAGCCATCTGTGCTGCAACTGCCCGTGTTCAGCGGCGATGAACGCACCCTGGCCGAGCCCGCTGCTGCGGATTCCAGCCATCTGGAGGGCCCGCCGAGCCTGGACTCCCCCTTCCCGGACATGACGGAAGCCGGGGTGTTCATGGGCACCCCAAGCCACGCCTCCCCGGAGCAGATTTCCGGGCATCGGGTGGGACCGCCGAGCGATGTCTTCTCCCTGGGCCTGGTGGCCTGGGAACTGCTGCTGGGCGAGGCGGCGTTTCCCGGGCAGGGGCGGGAACATCTCACGGCCACCCTCCGCGGGGAATTGGGCCCCATGAAGCTCCGGCTGCCCCGGCGCATCACAAGTCTCCTCCGCGCGATGCTGGACAAGGATCCCGCCAAGCGGCCCACCGCCACGGAGGTGGTGGCGATCCTGGGCCGCCAACTGGGGGGAGTCCCGCTGAGCTGGTGGATCGGGGGGACGGCCAGCGTGCTCGTGGTGCTGCTGGGATTCGGCTACCTCCTGTTCGGACGGAGCATCATCGCCGATCTGGGACGCGAAGGCCCCCCGCGCCTGGTGGTGCTTCCGATCCAGAACGAAACCGGGGATGCCTCGCTCAATGCCCTCGTGAATGTGGGCATGACGGAACTGCTTGCCACGGCCCTCCGGGGATCGTCCAGTCTGGCGGTGGTGGAACCGGGGACGGTGGCCCGGGTGATGGCGGGCCTTCACCTGCCCGCTTCCGGCGCGCGGAAGCCCGGGAGCGGGCTGCGGATCGCGAAAGCCGTGGGGGCGCGCCTCCTCCTGCGCGGCCATGTGCGGCGGGAGTCGGGCGGCTCGACCCTGGTGTTCACCTACGAACTGGTGGATGCCAAGGGGCAGACGCGGCTGTCGGGATCAGACCAGATGCGGCGCACCACGCCCTTCGAGCCCTACTCCCTGGTGGACCCTGCTGTCCATAAGTTGCTCAGCAAGGTGGCCCCGCTTGAGTCTTCCGGGGCTGTGGAAACACCCATCAGCCCCGAGGTGTTCGAGGCCTATGCCAACGGTCTGGCCCTGTTCCGGGCTGGCGATTTCAAGGACAGTGAGGCCCCCCTGCGGGAGGCGGCGATGGGGGCCCCCGGTTTTGCGGATGCAGTCTCGGCCTATGCCGCCTGCCTCCGGCGCCTGGGGGAGGAACCGGCGCCCCTCGCGGCCAACTGGGCCCTGATGTCGGCCAAAGCCACCGGGAACCGCTGGGCCGAGGTCCAGGCCTTGGCCCTGAAGGCCTATCTGGCGAAAGATCGGGGCGATTTGGGTACCTCCCAGCAACTCCGGGAGCAGTCCCTGGAATTGGCCCATGCCATCGGGGATGTGGATGGCGAGATCATCGCCACGAATCACCTGGGTCTCATCGCCGCGGAGCGGGGCCAGGATGACCAGGCCCGGGCCTACTATGAGCGGGCCCTGAAACTCAGCCAGGGGACCGGCCTTCGGTTCCTCCAGGCCCTCGCCCAGAACAACCTGGCGAACCTGGACCTCCAGCACGGGGAATCGGCCGAAGCCGCAAGCTTGTACCAGAACACCCTGCAGATTCAGCGGGAACTGGGCAACCGCTGGGGCGAGGCCCTGGCCCTGAACAACCTTGGCGTGCTGGCCCTGATGTCCAGGGACTTGCCCCGGGCGGAGGCCCTGCTGTCCAGTGCCCTGGCGATCCGGGAGGCTGTAGGCGACCGCTCCGGAGAGGCCACTTGCCTGCGCAATCTGGGCATCCTGGCCCAGATGCAAGGCAACACCGCCGCTTCCGCGGCCTCCTTCGCGCAGGCCCTGGCGTTCGCCCAGCAGGCAGGACTCCGCACCGTCGCGGCGGAGTGCCTGTTCTACCAGGCGGACCTTCAGCGGATGCAGGGCCAGTTCAGGTTGGCCCGGGAGGGCTTCCAGAAAGTGCTCACGCTCCTGCCGGCCGGGGTGACGCCGGAGGTGCGCGACAACGCCCAGGCCGGCCTGGCCGAATGCCTGATCCGCCAGGCCCATCCGGACCTCAAGAAAGCCGGACAGCTGCTGGCGTCCATTGCCCCCGGAGACGCCGATTCGCCCATCGTCCACCGGGCCAGGGCCTGGTTGGCCCATGCCTCAGACCAGCCTAAGCTGGCCCTGGCCCAGTTGGATCGGGCCCTGGCGGACCCCCAGCACGATGCGCCCCAGATCCACGCGGAGCTGGAGGCGGTCCGGGCCGCGTTCCTGAAGGCGCCTAGATAAACACCGGCGCTCGCTTTTCCAGGAAAGCGGCCAAGCCTTCCTGGGCATCCGGGCGGGCCATGGCGGCCTTCATCTGGGCGGCTTCGGCCTCCAGCAGCGCCTTGAGGCGGGGCGCCTCAAAGCCCTGGTTCCGCAGGACGCTGGCCTTGATGGCGGAGAAGGTGGCGGCGGGACCGGCGGCGAGCTGGCGGCCCAGGGCCTCGACCGCTGCCTCCATCTGGTCGCCGGGCACCACGCGGTTCACCAGGCCCAGGGCCAGGGCGCGGCTGGCGTCCACCCGGTCGCCGGTGAGCATCAGTTCCGCGGCGAGGGCCGGGTTCAGCAGGCGCCCCAGGGCCACGCTGCTGCCCCAATCGGGATGCAGGGCGATCTTGACGAAGGCCATGCTGAACACCAGATCCGGCGTGGCCAGGCGCAGGTCAGCCGAGAGGGCCAGGCCCATGCCACCGCCCGCCGCCGCGCCCTGGACCACGGCCACCACGGGCTTGGGCAGGGTGAGCAGCCCGTAGGCCACCTGGCTGCCCAGGTTCAGCAGGTCATCCATGTCAGTCTGGCGGCCTTCGCGGAGGCACTGGATCATCCAGCCGATATCCCCGCCTACGGAGAATGCCTTCCCCTCCGCCTGAATCAGCAGGGCCTTGACGCCCGGCTCGGCCGACCTGGCCAGGGCCTCCTCGAACCCGGGACGCATCTCGGGCACGAGGGCGTTCAGCTTGTCCGGCCGGGCCAGCGTGAGCAGGCCGATGCGATCTCGGATCTCGAAGCGGATGGGGGCGGACATGGACGCTCCTGGGGGCCGGACACCGGCGATCCACCACCTTACGCCAGGAGCGGCCCGGGGCGCTGGCCCGGGTGGGGCAAGGCCGATGGCGGGACGATTGAAGCCGCTGTCTCCAGGGATCTCCGGGGGCGGGCCGTCAGATCACTTGTTGCTCTCCACCTGGTAGGTGAAGACCGGCTCGTTGGTAGGGGAGGCCGCCTGCCCATTGGGTTCGGGCGTGATGGAGATCAGGAACCGCTTCTGGGGCGTCAGGGTGTCCAGGCTGCCTTCGAGATCGTTGTCCAGGACCAGGGCGCCGACATTCTGGTTGTCGCCACCCGCCGGCCGGAACCAGACAACGTAGACCGTGGAATCTGGCGCCATCTTGGAAGGAGGTGCCAGGTGCTTCACCCGGATGGAGACATTGGTGTTCCCATTATCCGCAGCGGTGACCCGGACGGTTCCCTGGCTCGCGGGTACGTCGGAGGCGGAGTGCATTTCCTGGGGTTTGGAACGCCAGAACGCCATCTTCTGGCAACCGATCTGGACGCCCACCAGGGCGACCAGGGCGACCGCCAGTGGCGCGGCGCGACGTGTCGAGTCTTGCAGGTTCATGGTCTGTCTCCTCAAAGACAGGGCTTCACTGCAATTTTCAATCCATGAGTTTAGTTTATTTATATTAAATATTTAAATAAGATTCCCGCCCTCTCGCCTCGGCCCGAGGTCACCAGAATGAAGGACCTGCTGACCATTCTGAAGGTGTCCCCCGCGCCTCAGGAGGAGGATCCAAGGGCCGCCACGAACGCCGCGAATAGGTCCCGGGCGGCATCCCCGGCGGGGCCCTTGAGGGTGATGAGATTCTCGGGATGCCACTGGACCCCGAACACCCAGCGCGCCGGATCGGCGGCCTCAATGGCCTCGATCACGGGGCCGGTCTCCGGGTGCACTGTATCCAGGTGCCAGGCGACAGCCCGCAAAGGCGGCGCCACCTTCTTCACAGCCTGGTGGTGGCGGCTGTTCACGAGGAAGACATCCTCGCCCAGCAGGGCTCGCAGCCGCGATCCGGGCGCCAGCTGCACCCGGTGGTGCATGTCCGGGGTGTCCGCCGTGCCGTGCCGGTGGCGGGAGGACTCGCAGTCGAAGTGATCCGGAATGTCCTGGATCAGGGAGCCGCCCAGGGCCACATTGAGGATCTGCTCGCCCCGGCAGATGCCCAGCAGGGGCAGGTTCCGGTCCCAGGCCGCCCGGATGAGGGGAATTTCGAGGGCGTCCCGCTCGGCGTCCACCTCGGCGGTGGCATGCACCGGCTCGGTGGCGTCCCAGTGGCGGGGATGGATGTCGTTCCCACCTGTGAGCACAAGGCCCGCACAGGTGGCAAGGTCCGGCAGGCGATCGTCGGGGGCGACCAGCGTGAAGGGGCCGCTCCAGCCTGCGGCCTGCAGGGCGGGGAGATAATACTTCTCAGCGCCGGACTTGTTTCTGCAACTCACCAGAATGCTTGACACGGGAGGGCCTCGGGAGAATCGTGTTTACCCTACCACCCCCTCAGATGGTCTGAGACGACGGTGCGGCGGAGAGCTCCGCCGGGAAAAGGAGGACATCATGTCCGGCTCGTTGAACAAGGTTCTGCTCATCGGCAACCTCGGGAAGGATCCCGAGCTGAAATCCACGCCTTCGGGCCAGAGCGTGGCCCGCTTCTCCGTGGCCACCACGGAGACCTGGAAGAACCAGCAGGGCGAGAAGCAGAGCAAGACCGAATGGCACAACATCGTGGTCTGGGGCAAGCAGGCCGAGACCGCCGAGAAGTACCTGCGCAAGGGCAAGCAGGTGCTGGTGGAAGGCCGCATCCAGTACCGCGAGTACACCGACCAGGCGGGTGTGAAGAAGACCTTCTGCGAGATCCGCTGCGACAACTTCGTCATGCTGGGCCGCATGGAGGAAGGCGGTGGCAGCCGGGATTCCGGAAGCTACGGCGGCCGGGCCTCGGGAACCGGATCCCATGATTTCGAAGATACCGGCGCCCCGCCGGCGGCCGGAGGCAGCTTCCCGGATGACGACATCCCGTTCTGAGCGGCGTAGGTTCCGCCGGTCGGTCGGCACGGCTGCAAAACGGCGCCCATGGCGCCGTTTTGCAGATAGGGACAAACCGTTCTAAGGCGGCGAAGCCGCCCTGCCTCCAAGTGGCGCCCGAAGGCACCACTTGGAGCCTGCCTCTCGGATAAACGGCTTCGCTCCCGTACAATGGACGGTTCGGGAGTCCGCATGCTCGCAGTCCAGAACGTCACCATGCGCTACGGCGCGAAGATCCTCTTCGAGGACGTCACCACCACCTTCAACCCGGGCCGGCGCTACGGTCTGACGGGGCCCAACGGTTCGGGCAAATCCACCTTCATGAAGATCCTGGCCGGGGAGTTGGAACAGCAGACAGGGAATGTGATCCGGCCCCGGAAGATGGGCATCCTGCGCCAGGACCAGTTCGCCTTTGACGAATTCCGCGTCCTAGACACGGTGATCATGGGCAATGCGGGGCTCTGGAAGGCCCTGCAGGAGCGGGACGCGATCTACGAGAAGGTCGAGATGACCGATGAGGACGGCATGCGGGTGGCCGAACTCGAGGGCATCGTGGCTGACGAGGATGGCTATACCGCCGAGAGCGATGCCGCCGTCCTGCTGGATGGCCTGGGCATCCCCGAGGCCCTGCACGGGCGGAAGATGGGCGAGCTCCAGGGTGGCCAGAAGGTGCGGGTGCTGCTATCCCAGGCCCTCTTCGGCAACCCCCAGGCGCTGCTGCTGGACGAGCCCACCAACCACCTGGACCTGGATTCCATCCACTGGCTGGAGGCGTTCCTGGATCGCTACAAAGGCACCGTGGTGGTCATCTCCCACGACCGGCACTTCCTCAATAACGTCTGCACGCACATCGCCGACATTGATTACCAGACCATCATCCAGTACACCGGCGGCTACGACGACATGGTGATGGCCAAGATGCAGGTGCGCAGCCGCATCGAGTCGGAGAACGCCCAGCGCGAAAAGAAGATCGCCCAGCTCAACGAGTTCATCCAGCGCTTCGCCGCGGGCACCCGCAGCAGCCAGGTGAACAGCCGGCGCAAGGAAGTGGAGCGCCTCCAGCCCAGCGATCTGGCCCGCAGCAACATCCAGCGTCCCTTCATCAAGTTCGACCAGAAGAAGCCGGGGGGGCGCTACGCCCTGGAATGCGAAGGCGTGAAGAAGGGCTACGACATGGACAACGGGCGCCTCGAGGTGATCAAGGGCTTCACGGCCATGGTGCAGCGGGGCGAGAAGATCGCCCTCATGGGCCGCAACGGCATCGGCAAAACCACGCTCCTGAACGCGCTGCTGGCCAACGCGCCGCAGGTGACAGAAGGGGGCCTGAAGCTGGACGCGGGCGAAGTGAAGTGGGGCCACGAGGCCAACGTGGGCTACTTCTCCCAGGATTTCGCCGAGAGCATCCCCAAGGGCTACGAGCTGGTGACTTGGCTGCACCAGTTCGACCCCGATGCCACCAAGGAGCAGATCCGCGGCGTCATGGGCCAGATGCTCTTCCGCGGCGAGGAAGGCAACAAGATGACCGACGTGCTGAGTGGCGGCGAGTCCTGCCGTCTGCTTTTCTGCAAGCTCATGCTGCAGAAGCCCAACATCCTGGTGCTGGACGAGCCCACCAACCACCTGGACCTGGAAGCCGTCATCGCCCTGAACGCGGCGCTGCAACGCTACGAGGGCACCATCCTCCTGGTGACCCACGATGAGGATCTCGTGGATGAAGTGGCCACCCGCATCTGGCGCCTCACCGAGGAGGGCATTGAGGATTTCCAGGGCACCTACGCCGAGTACGTGGCGCCCACGGGCCGCTGACGCTATTCCACGAAATCCAGATCCCGCCCGTGGGTCTCAGCCATGCCCCACAGCGATACCAGGGCCAGGGCGAAGCAGGTCAGCCCCACCACCCACGCGGATCCGATGAAGCCCAGGTGCGCCCGGAGCGAGATGAAGCTCAGGGTGATGATGGGGACGGACCCGCGCACGAAATTCGGTACGGTCGTGGCCACGGTGGCGCGCAGGTTGGTGCCGAATTGCTCCGCGGCGATGGTGACGAACACCGCCCAGTAGCCCACCGCCAGCCCCAGGAAGCCCGTGAGCCAGTAGAACGTCATCGGGCTGAGCCCCCGCAGGCTCAGGTAGGCGGCCACGCCCAGCAGGGCCGCCAGAATGAACAGCAGCACGACCTTCTTCCGGCTGCCCCAGAGCTGGCTGAGGATGCCGGAGGCCAGGCTGCCGAGGGTGATGCCGGTGTAGCAGAAGGCGACGGCGGTGCCTGCGTTCACGGGGCCTGTCACGCCGATCTTCGGGGCGAATTCCGGCGCCGAGGTGATGAGGATGGCCACCACGAACCAGGTGGGCAGGCCGATGAGGATGCAGCGGAGGTAGCGCAGGAACCGCTCGCCCTTGGTGAACAGGGAGAGGAAATCGCCCCGCTTCACCCCCTGGTGGCCCAGGCCCCGGAACAGGGCGCTCTCCCGCAGGCTGAACCGGGTCGCCAGGAGGAGCAGCCCGAGTCCGCCGCCGGCCAGGTAGGCGAAGCGCCAGGAGAGGTACTTGCCGATGAGGCTGGCGGTCACCGTGCCGAAGATCCCCACCGCGGCCACGATGGCGGTGCCGTAGGCCCGCAGATCCGTCGGCAGGATCTCACTCACCAGCGTCACGGCCGCGCCCAGCTCGCCCGCGAGTCCCAGGCCCGCGAGGAAACGCCAGGCCGCGTAGGCATGGAGACCATGGACGAAGGCGTTGGCGATGTTGGCCACGGAGTAGAGGGCGATGCTGCCGAACAGGGTGCTCAGGCGGCCCTTCTTGTCGCCGAGGATGCCCCATAGGATGCCGCCCAGCAGCATGCCCACCATCTGGGCATTGAGCAGCAGGAACGTAGCCGACACCTGGGCATCGCCCAGCGGGATCCCCAGGGCCGCGAGGCTGGGCTGCCGCACGATGGGGAAGAGCAGCAGATCAAACATGTCCACGAAGTAGCCCAGGGCGGCCACAAGGACCGTGAGGCTGAAGAGGGCGCGCAAGGTTGATTTGGACATGGCGCTTCCATTGAACCACAGCCCAGAGCGGGCACACTGCTTCCGAGGTGCCCATGACCGATCCCGCTTGGCCCGCCGTCCCCGAAGGCGTTTGCACCTTGCCCCGGGCGATCACGGTGGACCTTGCCATCCTCGGCGCCGGCATCCACGGCGCCGCCCTGGCGCGGGAACTCACCCTGCGCGGGGTTTCCTGCGCCCTGGTGGACCGGGGCGAGGTGGGCGGCGGCACCAGCCAGTGGTCCAGCCAGTTGCTTCACGGGGGCATCCGCTACCTGCTCACGGGTGACATCCAGCAGATGCGGGAAGGCCTCGCGGAACGCGCCACCTGGTTTCACATCGCCCCCCACCGCTGTCGCTGGGAGGCCTTCTGGATGCCGCACCGCTCCTGGCCGGAGGGCCTGAGCCACCGCATCGGCATCGGCCTCTATGACCACTGGGGTTCGGAGCGGCCCGGCTGGCCCGCAGCGCTTCACCTGGGGGGCGTTCCCGCCTCCGTGTTCCAGGGCGATCCCCGCGCGGCGGGTGGCCCCTTCCGCGGCGCCACGGCCTATGCCGATCTGCTGACCTGGGACCGCGACCTCACCCGCGACCTCGCCGCTTCCAGTGAGGCCCTGCATCTGGATTTCCATGAGGTGGAGACCTTCGAGGACGCGGCCGGAGCCCTGCACGCCGCGCTCCTGAGGGACCGGCGGGACGGCATTCCGCGGCGCCTCGAGGCCCGGCGCTGGGTGTTCGCCCTGGGCCCCTGGACGGATGGCGCCATGGGAGCCTGGTTCGGCGAGACGCGGCCCCGACTGCGCCGCTCAGCGGGCATTCACCTCTGGTTCGATCCCGTGCCCGGCTGCGACCGCCCTTGGGCCATCCGCCGCCCGAAGGGCCGCATCCTCTTCGTGATCCCCCGGGATGGCCTGCTCCAGGTCGGCACCACGGAACGCGAGGTCGAGGAGGGCTGGGTGCCCATCCTAGAGGCGGAGCGGGAGGAACTCTTCCAGGCCCTTGAGTCCAACCTACCGGGCCTCCCCTGGCGCCAATGGCCCCTCCGCGCCGAAGAGCTGGGTGTCCGCCCCCTCGTCGCCGCCTCCGGCCGCACCACCCACCTCAGCCGCGAAGCCGTGCTGGAGCCCCACCCGCGCTTCCGCAACCTCACCCTCGTGCTCGGGGGCAAACTCACCACCGCCCGCGCCCTCATGGACCGCCTCGCCACCACCCTCACCGGCGCGCCCTGCCCCGCCTCCCGCACCGAGCCCCTGCGGCTTTGGGATGGACAGCCCGCCAAGATCCGGTAGAATCATCCGTTCAGTGCGGTCCCGTAGCTCAGCTGGATAGAGCATCAGACTACGAATCTGAGGGTCGGGCGTTCGAGTCGCTCCGGGACCACCACCTAGAACCCCCTGAAGCCTAGTGCTGACGGGGGTTTTCGCTTGTTCAGCCGGATTGTCGAAGATCCACCACTTCGCCTCGAAGTTGTAGGTTCAATGTAGGTCAGGTGCAATAGAGGTGCAAGTCGAAATTCGCTGGAACCCGCATGGTTATTGAGTTTGCGCATGACGATAGTGTGGAGAAGGTGCAAGACCCCCTCCTGTTAGCGTTCTAACGCCCCCACACGCCCTCGAAACCCAGGTCCCCCCCCCCCCGGGGGTGGGGTTTTTCGAAATCGTCCCCTCCTGGCGGCGAAACCCCCAGGGGCGCTCAACCTACTAAACGACCCGTAGCGAAAGTGGATGCCTAATCGAAGTCGCCTTCATCAAACAAGGCATTCCCTCGCGTCCCCTTGCTGACGCTCCTACAGACCCCCCTCCAAATCCTGGATGCAACCTCGGTCTTGCACTTCGTTGCCAGGAAGAGATGGTAAGCGCGAGGAACGCCAATATCCTGCTGCCCAGGTAAGGGCGAACTCGTTGGACCATGGACGTGCTCGTATTTCGCAACAGTGCGAAGCTTCTCCTCGTACCGCGCAAGTACTTGGGTCGGGGTTCCTGTTGGGTTCTCACCCAACCAGTCGACCAAGTGTGCGTGCCCATCAACATGATCAAGATTCCTGGTTAGGTCATGAGAGGTCGATAGCATCCCGACAAAATCAAGCCGATGGTGTGAAAGCTCCATCACGGCAGACCACTTGAAGTTCATACCTGGCGGGTCTACCACAGCAACCCCCATTACAGGAAAGGCAACGCCAACCTGCTTCTTTGGAAGTATGGTTCGAAGGTCCGAGACGGTTTGATTTGCATCCTGTTTTGAAAGATAGATTCTTCGCGAGCTGTCGGAATCAAGTCCAAGGTCAACCAGCTCGCTATACAAAGCATTCAAAACCTTCAATTTGAGTTCGTTAAATACAAATACGTCAAAATAGGTGAGCTTTTCGAGTGCAAGCAAGGCGGTGCCCTTGACTCGTTTCTTGGTTTCTCTGATCTCATTCATCCCGGGACCTGAGAATGGTTCAAAGTAGACAAGGCAACCCGCAATTCCCTTCTCGCGATTCGTTTTGAAGACATGCTGAGCCGCCGCGCAGTAGGCAGTGAATGCGTCGATTTTAATTTGGGCGTATGAACCCGAATCTCGTACTTCCCGCTTCTCGACGGGAATATATTTCGGAACGTACCCATTCATCGGAATGATGGTCATAATCTTGTCCCCACTTAGGGGATAGGATACTCATCAAATGTCCGCCCGCGTAAGGTCCTTCCTGTTATGTGCTTTCTTGTGCCGCCCCACTGCTTGAAAAAAAACGGCACTTTGGCAGCTTTGCACTGATCCCGGATGGAGAGGACCCATTCCTCTCTCATTGGGCGGGCATGAGGTCCACTCTCACCACCAACGATTACCCAATGGATGCCTTGCAGGTTGATCGTCCCAATGTCTTCAAGGAGAGGTTCGATTGATAGGAAGCGCACCGCAGCGGGGGTTTCTCTAAGCGCCTTGATGCGGGGGACGCCCTGTTTCCGGTTTTCGACGCTAACGCCGATCCAGATATGACGTGCATCTTCGACCCACTTCAGGTGCTTAGAGATGACGTCTTTCATCCTGTCAGGTCGCTTGGTGAGCACCTGGTAGGTATGCCAGTCGGCGGTCCTCATCGTCTTGAATACGTCCTTGATGAACCAGATGGGAACCCCCACCTGGAAGAGATCGCTCATCGAGTTCACGAATACTCTGCGCGGTCGCTTCCAATGAAGGGGTTCTTCGACCTTTCCAGGGACTAGCCGAAGATCGAACCCCTGCTCATAGGGGTGACCGGCGATTCCACGCCATCGTTCGGAGAAAATCTCGGCATAGCAGTGGGCACACCCGGCGCTCACCTTAGAGCACCCTCGGACGGGATTCCAGGTAGCATCCGTCCACTCAATGGCGCTCTTGTCACTCAATCGAGATCCTCGAAATGGCGGGCGCTAAAATGCGCCCAATGTCTTGAGTGTAGGGTGGGAGGGTGTTGCCTCAGAAGTGGGAAGCTACTTTCCCTTCCTGGATTGGGAGAGCACTGAACCCGCAAGGGATTTCGTTTCCTGACTGAACTTCTCGCTCTGAAGCACCATCGAGGCTTTGGACTCAATGGCGGTCCCACTCTGCTTACCGGTGTGCGCCTGCGCTACTACTGACCCAGCAAGCGATTTCGCGGTGGCGGAAGCGTTGGGGTTCGCAAGGGTTGTCGCAGCAAGGGTGGTTGCCTTCGGACCCGACAGCTTGGAATTCTTGGACATCGACCTTCTCCTAGCCGGGGATTTACCCCTAATTGGAGAGGAGGATAGGCGTTAAAATAGCGAAGTCAAGGCGAAAATAAAAATTTAGGTTAAATAATTCGTTTAATAAGGTTTTCGCCATCCCCCTTCACTGGACCCACTTTGTAGGCAGCCATCTCTACCGCGTCACAGGGTAGTAGGAGACGCGCCAATCGCTCGCCCCCTTGAACTCCGGGGTCCAACCATTCCTCATGCGCCTCGGGTGCCAGGATCACCGGCATCCGGTTATGAATCCCCGCCATGAGGGTGTTCGGTTCGGTCGTGATGATGGTGCAGGACTCCATCGCCCCGTCAGCGGTCTCCCAGAGTTCCCACAGACCCGCGAAGTGGAAGATGCCCTCGGGATCGGCGGGGTGAATGAAGTAGGGTTGCTTCGCCTTCGCGCCCGTCGCCTTCCACTCGTAGAAGCCGTCACAGGGGATCAGGCATCGCCGACGTTTGAACGCCGCCCGGAAGGTGGGCTTCTCCGCGACCGTCTCTGCCCGGGCGTTGAAGGTCTGCCCAGGCAGCTCGGCGGCGTCCTTCCACCAGGAAGGCACCAGCCCCCAGCGCATTATGCTGGCGTCCCACTCGCGCTCACCTGCCCGAAACACGACGATGCCCTGGGTAGGGGCGATGTTGTAGCTGGGGCGGAACATCGGCGGGATGACGATGCGCCCGCCCTTCGTCCAGGCTTTCTTGAGCACCCGGGCAACGATCCGACCACACACCCAGCACCTCACTTCAGCCCCTCATCATAGGCACCCCGCCTTTGAGGAAGGGTGAGTGAGGTCCCGGATGGATCAGGGCGGCAGAATCGGCGTCTTGACGTTCGTCTTTTATTCGCCATGCTTGATACCCCTGGAGGTCGCCATGGAGGTCCAAGCCCACACCACCCCCGAATCCCGTCAGGCGCTCCGGAAATACCTCCGGGACCGGCGGATGACCACCTCCGTCCACCAGACCATCACCATGCAGACCCTCAATGACCTGGAGGAGGCGCTGAGGCTGCTGCAAGGGGTCCAGCACCCATCGGAATCCTGGGCGGGGGAGATCGAGGCGTACCTTGAACAGCGGCTCGCCAAACGCCCCCGACCCCAAGGAACGCCGCTTCCGGGGATTGCCGAGGGTGCCTGATGGAACGAGGGGCGGGCTACTACTACCGAATCCGGATGCGCCTGAAAGGGCAGCTTTCCCGCCACCATTGGACGCTCGGGAAGCCCTTCACACAGAACCAGGAGGAGGCGTGGGATCTGCTGAACGAGTTCGAGGAGGTCATTTCGACCTTGGGGAAGATCGAACGATTTCTCCCACCTGATGAGCGGTTCGAGTTGACCTGCAAGGTGCGGATGATTCTGCGCCAGCATCGTCCGGGATAGAGGCACGGTTCCTGTTCTGCCTGAGCTGGGATCAGCCCCAGAAAATACCCGTGGGGTCCTCGTCCACTTCTTTCAGGAGATCAGAGAAGCGGTTGGAAGAAGGGCGTTCGTAGTAGGGATGCCACTTCCCATTGCGATCCGAGCAGAACAGCGACCATTGACCGGTGGCGGCGGCGTATCTGAACTGCGCCACCTTGATGTCCACCCATTTGTCAGGCTGATCGAACAAGGGACGCAGCTCGCAGAGCGTGACGCTGCTCCCCCTCCAACCGGACTCTACCCTTACCCGGTCTCGGACATCTGGAGGAACCCTGCGTTCGCAGAAGGCAGCCAGTTCCTGGTCCACGGCTGTCTTGAGGGCGGACGGGATGGGCACAAAGCACTCCTCGGGATGAAGCATTGAGTGAATCAGGTTCGATCGGACACATTTTGACCAATGTACTGGGTCAGGATCGCCAAGGGGTTCTCCTCTGCCCTGGATGGTAGATAATCCAGAGGTTATCAAGAGACAGGACGGTCATGAACCAGGACATGAAGAAAACGCTATGGGCGGCGGCGGACAAGCTGCGGGCGAGCATGGACGCGGCGGAATACAAGCACCTGGTGTTGGGGCTGATCTTCCTTAAATACATCTCAGATGCCTTCGCGGAGCGACGGGACACGCTCAACGAATCCTTCCAGAACCCCAAGAGCGACCTCTACGTGGGCGACGCCAACCAAGCGAATGTGCTGATGGAGGACCGGGACTACTACACCGAGGACCATGTGTTCTGGGTGCCCGCCTCCGCCCGCTGGGAAGCCATCCGGGGCGCCGCCAAGCAGCCCGACATCGGCAAGCGGGTGGACGAAGCCCTCATCGCCATCGAGCAGGAGAATCCACCCCTCAAGGGCGTCCTGGACAAGCGCTTCGCCCGCACCCAGCTCGAACCGGGCAAGCTGGGCGAACTCATTGATCTCATCTCCTCCATCGGCTTCGGCGGCAAGGACAGGGCGAAGGACACACTGGGCGAGGTCTACGAGTATTTCCTGGGGAAGTTCGCTTCCAACGAAGGCAAAAGGGGAGGCGAATTCTATACCCCCTCCTCAGTAGTGAGGGTGTTGGTGGAGGTGCTGTCGCCTCACAAAGGGCGAGTCTATGACCCCTGCTGCGGCTCCGGCGGGATGTTCGTCCAGTCCGAAAGGTTCGTGGAATCTCACGGCGGACGGGCGGGGGATGTCTCCATCTACGGGCAGGAATCCAACCCCACCACCTGGCGTCTGGTGGCGATGAACCTGGCGATCCGGGGCATGAGCGCCAACCTGGGCAAGGAACCCGCCGACACCTTCACCCGCAACCAGCACCCCGACCTGCGGGCGGATTACGTTCTCGCCAACCCCAAGTTCAACATGGATGACTGGGGCGGCGAGAAGCTGGAATCCGATCCTCGCTGGGTCTATGGCACGCCCCCGGCAGGCAATGCGAACTTCGCGTGGCTCCAGCACATCCTCTTCCACCTGAGCCCCTCGGGCAGCGCCGGGGTGGTCCTCGCCAACGGCTCCATGTCCTCCAACCAGAACAACGAGGGCACCATCCGCCGCGCCATGGTGGAAGGCGATGTGGTAGAGGCGATGGTCGCCCTGCCGCCCCAGCTCTTCTTCAACACGCAGATCCCCGCCTGCCTCTGGTTCCTGGCGAAGGACAAGACCAAGCATGGGCGGAATCGGAAGGGTGAAGTCCTGTTCATTGACGCCCGCAAGCTGGGGCGCATGGACACCCGCGTGAACCGGGTTTTCGACGAAACGGACATCCAGAAGATCGCCACCGCCGTCCATGCGTGGCGCCAGGACGGGGAGACGACAGAAGCCTACGCCGATGTCCCCGGCTTCTGCCGCGCCGTGAAGCTGGCGGAGATCGCCGAGCATGGCTTCGTGCTGACACCGGGACGCTACGTGGGCGCCAAGGAGGTGGAGGACGACGATGAAGCCTTCGCCGAGAACATGGACCGCCTGACCTCCCTGCTTGCCGAGCAGATGGAGAAGGGGCAGGAGCTGGACGCCATCATCCGTGAGCGATTGGGGAGGCTCGGGTATGGCGTCTGAGCCTAAATGGATTCCTCTCGAAGAATGCCTCGATGCGCTAATCGATTATCGAGGGAAGACTCCAGAGAAGACCGAGTCGGGTGTCCCATTGATCACTGCCAAGGTCGTGAAGGGTGGGGTAATTGAATCACCTAACGAATTCATAGCTGAGGAAGCCTATATAGCCTGGATGCGGAGAGGAATGCCGGAGGTTGGGGATGTCCTACTAACAACAGAAGCGCCACTTGGGGAAGTTGCTCAAATTCGCACAGCTCATATTGCTCTTGCCCAACGGATCATCCTGCTCAGAGGGCGCAAGGGGCTTCTTCATAATGGTTATCTGAAGTACTTCTTTCTCTCCGAGGATGGGCGTCGGAGCCTTGAATCAAGGGCTAGCGGCACGACAGTGCTTGGAATCAAGCAAAGTGAGTTGCGTCGGGTTGAGATTCCTATCATTTCCTATGAGGATCAGGTTGAAATTGTAATGACATTGGGCGCACTCGACGACAAGATCGCCCTCCTCCGAGAAACCAACGCCACCCTCGAAGCCATCGCCCAGGCGATCTTCAAGTCCTGGTTCGTGGACTTCGACCCCGTGCGTGCCAAGGCGGAAGGGCGCGACCCCGAAGGCGTGCCGCCCGAAATGGCGGACCTGTTTCCCAGTGAGTTCGAGGATTCCGAAATGGGTGCGATTCCGAAGGGTTGGAAGGTGGACTGCTTCGGCGGCATTGCTGAGATTCTCGGTGGCAGCACCCCAAGCACCAAGGAGCCATCCTACTGGGCTGGAGGGGTCCATTGTTGGGTGACTCCGAAGGACCTTTCAGGCATGGATACTCCGGTGCTATTGGAGACTGAACGCAGGATCACCGATTCAGGACTGGAGAAGATCAGTTCCGGGCTACTCCCACCGGGCTCCGTCCTTCTTTCCTCTCGCGCTCCAATTGGGTATCTTGCCATCGCAGAAATACCGGTCGCCATAAATCAGGGCTTTATCGCGATGAAACCGAAAAATGGAATGACGAATCTGTACCTATTGAACCTTGTCCGTCACCGCATGGAAGATATCAAAAGCCACGCAAATGGTTCCACATTCATGGAAATCAGCAAATCAGCATTCCGCCCCATCCAAGTCGTCGCTCCTCCTGCACCGGTGGTTCAAGCCTTTGATGCCATTGCGCGAAGCCACTATGACCGGTTGGTATTGAACCAAAAGCAGGTCGCATCCCTCACTGAATTACGCGACACCCTCCTTCCTCGTCTTATGTCCGGCAAACTCCGCATTATTGATGCTCAAGAAGGGTTGCCAGTATGACTTCTGCAACGGCACCGCATTCCAGAGTAGACATTCAAGACGTGGTAGGTGCATTGAGCGCAAGCCCAAGGTTGATGCAAGACCTGGTCGGGGTAGCTGTAGAACACAAAAAATTTGGGACTGGGAAGATTGCTGAAGTCATCCATCAGGCTAAGGCTGGATATTCCATCAAGGTGAAATACCGTAGTAGTGGGTCGGTCTTCTCCTACAGCGTGGAGAAGTTTCTATCATGCATGGTGTGCCTGATTCTCTACGACACCCGACTTCAAGATAAAATCCAGGTCGCCCTTCAACAATATAGGAACCAGTTGCAATTACGGGCTCGACGCCTGGAGGAGCAAGAGCGCCTCCGATCCATTCAGTTGGAGGAACAACGGAAGCGGGCAGAATCGGAGAAGATTGAAAAGCTGAAGCTCCAAAAAGCTGAATTCTCAAGATGGGTTCAAGACAACCGAGGCTATGCCTTCCTCACCAGCCAGGATTTTCACCCGAGGCTCAGAGCCATTGTCGAAAGTCATCGATCGAATTTGCTGCGCTTGAAAAGGGAATACCGAGGAATACGTTCCTCCAGTAACGAGAGGAATGAATTGGGTTGCTGGGGGTGTCGAGACGAACTCGATCAGGCATTTGGCATTAAGTGCAATACATGCGGATGGGAGATATGTTCCAAGTGCGCCACCTGCGGATGTGGACACCCAGTCTACGATCCTGTCCAAAAGGAGCCCTCAGAAGATGGCGCCTCTGATTTTTCATGAAATCATCTATCCCAATGATCTATTCCACGATCGGATTGCTACAGAAATGACCCTCATCGACGAGAACCAAGCAGAGCAAGCCTGCCTCGGCTGGTTCGAGGAATTGGACTACACCCGCGCCTTCGGTCCCGACCTTGCGCCGGATGGGGGTGCCCCGGAACGCGCCAGCTACAAGCAGGTGGTCCTGGAGGACCGCTTCCGCCACGCGCTCGCCAAGCTGAACCCGGGCATCCCAACTGCGGTCCTGGAGGACGCCGCCCGACAGGTGATCCATGGCAACGCCCCCAGCCTCATTCAGGCGAACCGGCAATTTCACCGCTGGCTGACAGACGGGGTGCCCGTCCAGGTGCAGAAGGGCGGGGAGACCCTCGGGGACTGGGCACAGCTCGTGGACTTCCAGAACCCCGACGCCAACGACTGGCTGGTGGTGAACCAGTACAGCGTGGAAGGTCCAAAGCTCATCCGTCGCCCGGATGTGGTGGTGTTCCTCAATGGGCTCCCCCTGGTGGTGATCGAGCTGAAGAACCCCGCTGACGAGAGTGCCGACATCTGGCACGCCTACCACCAGCTCCAGACTTACAAGGAGGACATCCCCGACCTCTTTGTGTTCAACGAGGTGCTGGCGATCTCCGACTACACCCTGGCGCGGATGGGCTCCCTCTCTGCCACCCAGGAGCGTTTCACCACCTGGCGCACCATGGACGGCGTGACCCTCGATCCCCTGGGCGACCTCCAGCAGTTGGAGACCCTGGTGCGAGGCTTCTTCCGGAAGGATTTCCTGCTGGAGTACCTGCGCCACTTCATCCTGTTCGAGGACGAGGGCGCCACCAAGAAGATCGCGGGCTACCACCAGTTCCATGCCGTCCGAGCCGTGGTGCAGAGCGTCCTCCAGGCGAGCCGCCCCCAGGGGAACCGGAAGGGTGGCGTGGTGTGGCACACCCAGGGCAGCGGCAAGAGCATCGAGATGACCTGCCTTGCGGGGATGCTCATGGGTTCCCGGGCGATGGACAACCCGACCCTGGTGGTGGTGACGGACCGGAACGACCTGGACGGGCAGCTCTTCGAGACCTTCGCGGGCGCCTCGGAACTGTTGCGGGAGACCCCCGTTCGCATGGAATCCCGCCCCGACCTCCGCGCCGCCCTGGCAAACCGTCCCTCGGGCGGCATCATCTTCACCACCATCCAGAAGTTCGCGCCGGGCGAGGGGGAGGAGACCTTCCCACGGCTCTCGGACCGCTCGAACATCGTGGTGATCTGCGATGAAGCCCATCGCTCCCAGTACGGGTTCACGGCGAAACTGAAGGGTGATGAATCGGGCACCACCGTGCGCTACGGGTATGCCCAGTACCTGCGGGACGCCCTGCCCAACGCCACCTTCGTCGCCTTCACGGGCACGCCCATCAGCACCCAGGACAAAGACACCCGGGCGGTCTTCGGGGATTACGTCCACATCTACGACATCGAACAGGCGGTGAAGGACGGGGCGACGGTTTCCATCTACTACGAAAGCCGCCTCGCCAAGTTGGACCTCAAGCCCGAGGAAACGCCGGTCCTGGATGAGGAAGTGGAAGACCTCACCGAGGACGAGGAGGATTCGGATAAGGCGCGGACCCTCCGCCGCTGGGCTGCCCTGGAGAAGCTGGTGGGGGCGGAACCCCGGATCAAGAAGGTCGCCGCCGATCTGGTGGGGCACTTTGAAAAACGCACCGCCACCGTGGACGGCAAGGGGATGATCGTCGCCATGAGCCGGGAGATCTGCGTTCACCTCTACAACGCCATCATCGAGTTGCGCCCCGCGTGGCACGACCCGGACCCGGAGAAGGGCGTGATCAAGATCGTGATGACGGGCTCCGCCTCGGACAAGGCGCTGCTGAAGCCCCACATCTATCCCAAGGAGACCAAGAAGCGCCTGGAGAAGCGGTTCAAGGATCCTGCGGACCCCATGAAGCTGGTGATCGTCCGCGACATGTGGCTCACTGGCTTCGATGCGCCCTGCGTCCACACCATGTATGTGGACAAGCCCATGCGGAGCCACAACCTCATGCAGGCGATCGCCCGGGTGAACCGGGTGTTCAAGGACAAGCCGGGCGGGCTGGTGGTGGACTACATCGGCATTGCCACTGAACTGAAGCAGGCACTGCTGGACTACACCCAGTCCAAGGGCAAGGGGCGCCCCACCATCAACGCCGAGGAGGCGCTGGACATCTTCATCGAGAAGATGAGCACCCTCCGGGCGATGCTCCATGGCTTCGACTACAGCCAGTTCCGGACGAAAGCCCTGGCGCTACTGGCAGGGACCGCGAACCACATCCTGGGACAGGAGGATGGCAAGAAGCGCTGGGCGGACCAGGTGCTGGCTGCCAGCAAGGCATTCTCCCTTTGCTGCACCCTGGACCGCGCTCTGGACTTCCGGGACGAGCTGGCGTTCTTCCAGGCGATCAAGAGCGCCCTCACCAAGCACGACACCCAGGACACCAAGCTCTCGGACGAAGCCAAGGAACACGCCCTACGTCAGATCATCAGCGGCGCCCTGGTGTCCGACGAGGTGATTGACATCTTCAGTGCGGCGGGACTCGCCAAGCCCAACATCGGGGTGCTGTCCGACGAGTTCCTGGATGATGTCCGGCACATGCAGCAGCGGAATCTCGCAGTGGAATTGCTGGAACGCCTGCTGAAGGACGACATCAAGGCGCGGTTCTCCACAAATGTCGTGCAGAACGCCAAGTTCTCAGAGCTGCTCCAGGCGAGTCTCACCCGCTACCGCAACCGCGCCATCGAGACCGCCCAGGTCATCGAAGAACTCATCCAGATGGCGAAGTCCTTCAACGCCGCCTTCAAGCGGGGGGAGGAACTGGGGCTGTCACCCAGCGAGCTTGCCTTCTACGACGCCCTGGAGACCAACGAAGCCTCGGTGCGCGACCTGGGCGACACCGAGTTGAAAGCTATCGCCGTGGAGCTGACCAAGTTCTTGCGGGACAACCTCACCGTGGACTGGTCCGTTCGCGAAGCCGTCCGCGCCAAGATGCGCGGTCGCATCCGGATCATCCTCATGCGCCACAAATACCCTCCCGATATGGAAGCGCGGGCGATTGAGCTGGTGCTGAAGCAGGCAGAGGCGATGGCGGAGGAGTGGGCGGGGTAGGAGGTGACATATGGCGCACCTGACCGGCGTAGCAGGGGAGCACTTCGCTGCGGTAGAGCTGGCGAGGAGGGACTTCCTCGTGACCCTCACCCGAGGACCGATCTGCCGATCCATCTGGCAGTCTTCCGTGTCAATTTTAAATGAATCTCATTCTCTATTCGTGATTGCCTGTTAGCTTTCTAACGACGTGACTCGGTTTGACATACTGTTGTTTTGTAGTACAATTGAATAAATCGCTCGACTTAGTTCGATCGAGCAACATTGCACCACCGGAGTTGGTACCTCTCTCCTGAGACATGAGTCTGTTAGCTTCCTAACAACTTGACTCGATTTGACATACAAATTTATAAAAGTTACAATTAAACAAATCGTTCGACTTGGTTCGACCGACAAGCACTTAACCCCCAAGTTCGGCATCCCTCTCTCCTGAGATGTGAGCAGCCTACGCTCCGATTGGCGTCCCGGACCCAGTTCGGCGAATTCCAGCACTCCCAATCATCTTCACCTAAGGGCAATCGTCCTGGGTCCGTATTCCGGACCCGTGGCGGGCATTCACCTCGACAGGTGCTTTCACCTCGTCATTGCCAACACAGGACCAGCGGTCCCTAACCGTCGGTCTATCCCGCTTTGCCACTTAACCAGCTCCCCACTCGGGGACTATTCGGGTCAATCCAAAGGACCCAGAAGGAGACGTAACATGTTTATAAACAATACTAGGTTCCAGGAAATCGACGCCCGGGACCTCCGTCAGTCAGCCTTCCACGAATGCGGTCATTCTCTCGTTGGCAGGCACTACGGAGCAGGCTGCTCCCCGTCTATCTGGCGCACTGGAACTAACAATCCTAAAAAGGAAAGGCTATGGGTAGGCACCACTCGTCATGATTCGAGTTGCCTCACGCCCGATGAGTGTCGTCAGATCGCCCTTGCCGGTGAGATGGCGGTATGGATAGAAGAAAATGGCGGTCCCGATGAATGCATAGTGCAGTCGCTGTGCACACGGATTGAACGCACCAGGAAACATTCCTACAGGATTTCGAATTGGTCCCGCACCGACTGGGAAAAATCTCAAGGATGGACCACTGCGGATGTTCATGCGGTGTACATCATCTTGAAGAAGAATTGGAAGGAGCTGGTCGCCGAAGCAAGGGAGTTGATCCGTCTCGCGAAGGAAGATGGCAATTGCGCTAAAGACCCAGATGAAATCCATCATTTTTGGGATTACGTAATCCCTGGATACTCGGATCTAGTCGCCCAGGCGCTTGCTGAGTACAAAGCGAGTTGATGATCGATCCTATGGCGAAGGCGCATGTCCCATCGACGCCAATTGGTGGGGCACCACTGAAGCCTTGCCCATCAACTCCATGATCATTGAGGTCATTGACGAGGACTCGACCTGGAAGAGAGTTCAGGGCGAGGGGTCCGTCAATTACCGCTGATGGGCGGATCGATCTCGATCGGGCACACAAAGCCCTCATCAGGGCGTTGGTAATCACTGCCATACCCGGCGGCGGCGGTCCGCTGCCCTTTTCTAGGAGGACCCATGTCTCTCAACAACCTGCTTCAAAACCTCGGCGTTACCCCCGCACCCCGATACCCCATCCCCGAGGTCGCCAACATCCTTGGTCTGACGGAACACCAGGTACGAGTCCAGATCAAGAAAGGAAACCTTGCCGCCATCCGTGGATCCCGCCGCCGCTGGTCCGGGGTCTTCCATGCGGACCTGGAGTCCTACTTCTCCGCCGTGAATGAGAAAGGAGGTGCCTGATGAGCCGCCTTCTCGAATTCCAAGAGCAGCAGAAGTGGGAGGAAGAGGAACACTACCTGGGCGGGTATGAGGACTGGTTGGCGGCGTACGCCGAAGACCACCTCACTCACGCACCGAAGCCGGTCCCCTGCGATCCCTATGAGGAGGACCCCATTCTCAAAGGGTGGGCACTGTTCTCCCCGGAGATCCTCGCCAGGGTCTTCCACCGGAATCAGGACTGGTTGCAGTGTATGCCCCGGACCTCGGCGGATGTCATCACGGTGCTCTTTCCATCCTTCGATGCGGGCGGCATGACGGAGCAGGACATCCTCGCCACGGTCTCGGACGCCATGTTCGCCGCAGGGTTCGCCCCCAGCGATCAGAGCCTCAATCCGATTTGGACCTTCCCGGTGTAGTTGTCGCATGAGGTCAAGCCCGATCAGCGAAGCCCCAAAGCTACCTCCACCATCAACGGAACCCCGAAGAATCCGACTGCCCAGGCGTCCCAGGAACTCGCCTGAGGCACTCGCCACCAAGCTACCCTGGGTTCAATCGACCGGACCCCCAATCACCCTCTTCCGGCGGGCAGCGTTCTACCTCAGCAGCTTCGATTACAAGGAGGCGGCTACGTGGGACTTGGACACCGTGATTCTCGCGAGGGTCATCTGTAACTTACGGAACTACTACCAGCAGGATGCCGACCAGACCGTCAAGCTCATCACGAAGTACTTTCATCGTCATTCGTGGGAGGTTTGGTCTCCGGAAGCGATTCGTCTCACCTGGGAGCTGGTGGAGCCCTACACACCCTCCCTTGGACTTGCCGACGAAGATGCCCAGTCCATGCGCCGCATGGCGGAGCTAGAGGATGAGGTTGCCGATCTCATAGCTCACACGCGGTCGGGTGGACGTGTCTCCACCTCCGATCTATTCGCCCTGTTCAAGGCGTGGTACCCCGACTTCGAAGTGGATGCTCGTGTGTTCGGAAAAGCCGTGAAAGCCGTAACCGGAATTGACTCCAAGTCCTCGAACAGCAAACGCTATCACGAAGGCTTCCACCTCCCAAGCCCTGAAGAGCTGCTGGATCTGAACCTCTCTGCTGATGGAGACAATCAACCGGAGCCATTGCTCAAGCCGTCTGAAGGTAGGCGAAACGCAGCTTAGGCGATCTCGGAAGTACTCGGATCGATTTCCTTCGAATCGCGTAGCTCAGAACGAAGTCCAGGTCGTGTACACCAATTTCTGTAAGTTCCCCCTGAGCCGAGGCGAGGGGGTGAGGGCATAAGGAAGCCATTGGGTCCGGTAGGTTTGAGTTTGCGAGAACCAATCCAACTGGAGGGCCAATGGCTG
>JAJYRN010000007.1 GCA_021794095.1 Acidobacteriota bacterium
CCCCGCCCGAAGGCTCCATCGCTCTGCCATGACGGGAAAGCCTGGGCCTGGGATTCCCTCTCCCTCTCAAGATTCCTTGCCATCCATTACCCCCCCCTGGTGGTCCAGGAAATTGGGGCGCGGTGGACCGTCATGACTCACCTATGCAGGGGATTCTATTCCCACGTTGCGTTCTTGAAGCCGAGAGCCTTGGCATTCTCCGAGACGCCCCGCTTGATGTGGTCTGGAGCCCCATTGGGGAAGTCCCCTTCGATGTTGAGTGTGATTTTCACTGTTCCGTGAGGATCCTGCCCCAGGAGGCTGATGATCTCGTCAGCCAGTTCCATTAGCTTGGCCTTGGCAGTGGGAGCCTTCACATCCACAGATCCGAAGAAGGCGTGGGCCTTTGGACCACCAGGAGGTGGCGTTGGGGGAAGAGGAGGGGTAACCCCACCTCCAGGCGGCACCAAGGGGGGCTGAACGCCTCCACCGGGTGGAGGGGGCACCGGTGGTGGTGGCACCACTACAACCTGGGCGGCGGCATAGGCCCCCGCAACTTCGGGTTCTATGAGAAGCAGCGTGTCGTCGAATTGAGCCGTGCCGGTGCCCAACTGGAAGCCTTCGAACTTGCCTCCGGATACCCCGAAGGCCGTCCCGAAGAAGTCCTTGGTCTTCGTCCCCTCATAGATGGCCTGCTCCAGCACCCGACGCTCCTTGAGCCTCGGGAGGTAGAGGTATTTCTGGCTGTCTTCCCAGAAGGCCATGGCGCTGACCGCAGCGCGGTCAGGCTTCCAGTAGGAGCCCTTCAGGGCGGTCCGAAGGTGGATGGGGGACCAAGCGCCGATCACCAGTTCGTTCTCCTGGCAGACCCTCTCTAGCTCGTTCCCCATGGTCGAACCGTTGGTGTTCAGGGGGAAGGCCTCAACCTCTGGCTTGCCCTGTGGGGTGTGCTGAACCGGGCAGAGCAGCCACTTGAAACACTCGCGGACCACCCGAGGCAGGACCTCATCAGCGGTCTGGAGGTCCTTCTTGGCCTGCTTGAACTGCAACTGGTCCAGATTGAGTCGGTGGGCCTCCACGTCATCAACGATCGACTTCCAAGCCAAGGCCGTCCTCAGAGCATCGTTCACTCGCGCTAGGGAGTCATGGTCCGCAGCCAAGTAGATCAGCCGGTTGGCCTTGTGGCGAGGCTTCGAACCGTTGTTCTTGGTGAACTCCAGGACTTCTTCAAAGGCGAATCGGGATTCCTGGCGGCTGTAGAACTTGTCGGTGGTCAGGACCACCAGACGTAGAGCGGAATCATCCGGGACATCTCCGTGGGGCGTGAATACATGCACTCCTCCGAACAGAGTCTGCCCCTCGGCCATCTTGCGAACCACAGTCGCCAGCCTGGGGCGAAGGTCCTGAAGGTCGTTAAAGCGCCGTTTGCGGTCCTCCATCTCACGGCGAAGGCCCGCTCGGGTGTCGAACCAGAACCGGGTGGCGTCGTGGGTCATCTCGCCGCTGGTATGCAGATGGTGGGTCGCGGCGAAAACACGATTCAGGGCATCGGAGTAGGTGGAGAGCACTTGGCCAGGTTGCAGGCAGCCCAGCATGATGTGGGCGCGGTCCATCCCCTGGGTGAGTTGTTTCTTGGTGACGGCAGCCGCCGGTGCGGTGCCGAAGAAAATCGTCCTCGTCACTCGCCTGGCTGCCTGGATGGCCCCAAAACGAGGCTCCTTGCTCTCCAGTTGCGTGGGCTCAGCCCGCTCACCGTCGATGTCGCGGTCCAGAACTGGATCCCAGCCAGTCTGTAGGTAGTAGACCAACTCATTCCGGACGGAACTGTCGTACAGCGGAAGGCTGCCGGGGAGGATCATCAGGTCTTGGTTCTGGTCCTTCCACAGCCGGTGGATGACCTTGGCCATAAGCTTCAGCACACCTCGGGTGCGCTGGAATCCTTCGATGCTGGACCAGTCCTCGTAAAGCCGGTCGAACACCTCCGGGTGAATGGGGTAGGCCTGCACCAGCCGATCGTAGTAACGGGCCTCCTGGGTCTTGCTGGGCAGCTTGGTACCTTCCTGCTTGTAAGCGTCGGCAAAGGCCCGGCACACCGTGTCACGGCTGGTCAGATCCGTGGTGGTCTCGAACAGACGGCGACGGACGATTTCGAAGGCCTCCTCGGTCGCTACTGGCTTCCAGAGGGCCTGAACGCGGCCAAAGGTCTTCTCTAAGGCCCTGAGGGCTGCCACGCCCTTCTGACTGCCAGCCTCGACCTCAGATTCAGGCAGAGAGGCCAGCAGGATGGCATTGGGGACCTGCTTCACGGATTCAGTAAGAGCCTGGAGAAAGCTCATGTTGCTGTCGTAGGTGCCTCCAGAGAGGTCCTTGGTGTCTTCAAACTGGCGCACATACGCCACCAGTTCATCCATCAGAACCACGCAGGGGGCGTACCGGGCGAGCAACGGTTGAAGGATTTCCTTCCCAGGGGACGTGCCGTTGGCATCGGCCTCCTTCACCATCGCGTAGCCTTCTTCTTTGCCGAGTTGCCAGGCCAATTCACCCCATAGGGTGCGGACCTTCAGTCCTCCGTGATCTCGCACCTGTCCGGGTGCGAGGTGGTTCCCATCCAAGACAGCCAGTTTGGAGACCGGGATGGCGTCCAGGCCAGCCTGGTCCAGGAGGGAAGAGATACCGGCGAGGTCCTTCGTGACATAGCCGCCTTTCGCCAAGTGGTACACCGCCAACATTGTGTGGGTCTTGCCGCCTCCAAAGGCGGTTTGAAGCTGCATGACAGGATCCCCGCCCTGGCCATTCAGCCGCTGGGCCACGGAGGTCAATAGCATGCTCATGCCTTCGGTAATGAAGGTGCGCTGGAAGAAGGCCGTTGGGTCCTGGTAGGTGCTTGTGGCCCTACCTTCATGGACGGCCATTAGGTCTGCGGCGAACTCGGCCTGCTGGAAAGTGCCTTCCAGGACATCGCGGTGGGGAACAGCAATTTCACGCCATGGTTTCGTTGTCATGCCTGTACCTCACCTTCTCGATCCTTGCGGACCATGAAAGCAAATTTCCCCTTAATCAAAAGTTTCCGCTCTCTAATAAAATCTTCGAAACGCTCTAACTTCCACAACTCTGTATCCCTTGGGATCAGGTGCCGCTCCAAATATCTTTGGTGCTCGTCATCTGTTTTGAATCTTGATCTATCAAACCATTTATCTGGTGGAGTATCACTCTTTCCTCCCGCCCCATTTTCTTCAGCAGTAAGGAGCATGCAGTTGGCAATCTGATCTCGGGATTCTTGGCGATGACGCAGGAGGTTCCTTTTTCCACTCTCAGGATTGATGTCCTTCACATTTTTCAATAGGCTTTGCGGGAAAATGTGATCCACCTGCGGACCATTTGAATTAAGTGCTGGACTGTAGTCGATGTCCCCATACCAAAGGTTGAAGAAGAGGTGAATAGCCTTGGACCCATAGCCTTCCTCATAAATCACGTTGGGTGTTATTTCAAGGCTTCGGCCATCCGCCTGGATAACGCCAAACACTTCAGAACAATTGAATCCTCGCTGTTCTTCTATACACCGAACAATTTTATCAATCAGGTTATCGGGGCTTCCACCGAAGACGCTAGTAGCCAAAGCCTGGAGTAAGTATTTTTGAATACCAGGATTTGATCGAAAGCTCTCTGGATAATGGAAGCGGCAGTAGATTAGCGGAATTAGTGCAAGATACGATGGAATTGCTTTATCAGACCGAATGAAAGTATTGCTGATTAAATAGTCACGAACCGCCTTGATTGAATTCGATATTTGCTCCCACTGGTTGACTATCTCCTCTTTGGTTCGACCATCCCTAAACTTTGCAACCTCATATCGCGCACCTCTTCCAAGGATCGTTAGGCAGGACTTGAGAACAAAGTCACGATCGAACGCAAATCCACCCTGGTTAAGACTCTCAAGTAGTACCTCCATCTCACGATCAGCAGCATCCCAACTGGATGTTAGGAGAGAAAAGAGGAGGTCGGATTTCCCGAGTTTCGTGCCGCCTGAATTGGCCCGTATGAAAATTTCTACGATGTCATCGATCTTGTAGGCATCCGGATTGTCGATACCATCCAACTCTTGAAAAGTGATATTTTCTCCGTTCACAAATTCTTGGCGAGCACGTTCAACGTTGATTTCTACCAGGTCTTTCTCGTCTGGTGTGAGTTCCTTGTTGGAACGTAAAATGAGGCCGCTTGCTATCTGCCTTATGAGTGGAACATTTGAAGCGATGATGTCCTTGAATCTCACCCATGGCCACATTGCTTGTGATTTATCTTTGAAGGCAAATCGATATCGAATGTCCTCAGGAGCCACCTGGGCGCCACTCAGGATGTCGAAGTGGAGCTCTTTTCCGCAATAACTCCCTCTGAGGCCGATGAAAAGACTCTGAAGGCGTTGCTGACCATCCAATACCATCATCTTGGGGTGGCTGTTGTCTGGTTGTTGGTAATCCGTGAGTTTGATATCTAAATGGTAAAGATCAATGAATCGTCTATGTTTGACTTCCTCCCTTGTCTTCCAAGCGAGAAGTGTACTGATTGGATACTCCCGCATAATGGAATCGAAGAGCCGTGCAATTTGATCCTCACTCCATACAAATGGCCGCTGGATATTGGGAAGCCAGAACCCACCCCCTTCTGCCTCGTGATCATTGAGATAGGAGACGATTTTCCGAATTGAAAGCTTCTTGTTCTGCATAGATCACCTAGGCCATCTTGAGTGGCATCTGTTTCGTTCAAGCATCGAAAAGACTTCGTTGGGCAGGTTGGGCATTGGAGGCGGCTGATTCGATGCCGCTCCAGGAAGTGATCAATTCGTTATATGCGCGAGCATCCTCAGCCCAACCCTGCCGTTCACAGAGTGTGTAGAGGCGGTAGGCAAGCTGGCGAACTGCTTCCAGTTTCCCGAGAATTGCCGCTGAGACGGCTCCGGCTGCTGTTTCCCCCCCTTGTTTGAGCGTTCGGATCAGATGATGGAGGGCCTCCCAAATCGGCAAACGCGTATCCTTCCGTGGGTCCCAATCACTGGGGTATTCCGCCCATTTCAGTAGCCTTACCGAGCCACCACCAGCCTCAACTACACCAGCCAGTGCAAGACCATCTACGCTCGTGGCCTTAGCCCGTGCCAGGACATCTGCCTCCCCAAATTGGCCATTACTCCATCCGAACTGCTCGAACCAATGCAGACAGAACTGTGTATCGGCATCGAAGTCGTCCTCTGCTAGGAAGTGGTTGATGATCTGCAACGCAGTCCGAATGGCCATAGGGGCACCGTCAGCCTCCAGAACCGCAGAATATTTGGAAAATACGGCCATTCCCGGGCCAATAATGGCCTGGGAAAGATCAACAGGGGCGACTGGAGATCTTGAATCTCCTGATCCTTTGGTGATTTCGTCCAGTGCATCGGGGAGGACAGAGTTGAGTTCCCGGAGAAATTCTCGCCGCGAGGCAACGGGGGCGTCAGCCTGTCGTTTTCTACATACCAATACGATCGAGGAGGCTAAGGCATTGTTTCCAAGTCCGATTGACCGGGACTGACGCTCTGTCCGGATAGGCCATGTTCCAGTTAACTGAAATCCAGCATTAATAACGGCACCAAGAAAAGTAACCCACCCAGTAGATGAAACAGCCCCCTTTTTTCCAACCTCCGATTGTTTAAATGCGTAATAGATTGTTATAGGAAGGGAAGGGTGGGACCTCTCAGCCAATATTTTCATGGTTTTGGTCATACCATCGAGGAAGAATTGCTCAGCCTCTTCTTTGGATTTGTGGCGATGCTGAGTTGCGATCAATTCTTCCTGCTTGGGAACAGTAATAGTGCTGAACAAGGTGGGATAAATTTGAGCAAGACTTCTCCGAAGCCAAACATAGAAAAAATCTGACAAATCCGCGTATCCAATGTTGTCGTAGTAGGGAGGATCCGTGGAAACACAAAACGGAGTAGAAGGACTTCCGGCACCAACGGAGGCGTTCGCCTGGGTGACTACTCCTGACAAACCCTCAAAGATCGATGGAATGCTGTCGGCCACAATACGCGAGGATTTGATGAAGGATCCTCCAATACCACCGAATGGATTTTGTTCTGGGAAATCCCACACCATTGGAATTGCGTGCTTCGAGAAGAGCCCTTTCGGGCGATCTTCCAATGAATACCAGACAGACAAACTGTTGGAATATTCGGAAGTCTTACTCACTGAAAATGCTAGATAAGTACATATACTTTCAGCATAAGCTAAGGCGCCTTGTCCTCCTTCATCAAGAGAGACTCCATCATCCGGTAGTCCCCCTTTTACTGCGTCTATTACGATCTTGTTCTTTATAGCGTTTATTTCATCGCATAAAGTGGTCAAAGCCGTCAACTGTCTAGGGGTGAACAAATCGGACCATTTGGACATTCCATATTCTTGAACACGAAATCCCAATGCCTTGTCGGGTAGTAACGTATTAGGGGTCCAATCAGGGTTTGGAGTTGCGGAGAGTTCTTCCATCTCAGCCGTGGGCGAGAGGTAGGTCCTACCCTGCGGCGCATCAATAACGACCGCCATCAACTTCTGCCCCATCCGACCAATTTTCGCTTCACCCCGTAGGTAGGTAAAGCTCATTGGGGAATCGCTAAAAATGCAACGAAAATCCGATCCACTGCTCCCGAATTTAGTGCCATTCTTGGCGGAATTCGGGGGCTCACCCAACTTCACAATGAAGGAATAATGATCTTTTTTCAGAACGGGTTCGACGTAAGCCGACTTACTTGGTTTGCTCGATAGAATAAATGTAGATGCTAAAGGTACCTCAATGTTTGAATACGCAGGGTTTGGGCTAAATGCAGTCCTTGCCCAGATCCAGGCGATGACCTCAAAAGATTTTCCAACAATAGGCAATAAATCTGGTCTTTCTATCGCCATTTCGCGTGTGATTTCCACCTTGGGGAAATAGCGTCCGATCTTTCGAAATGCTTCATCGCGGACAACCTTAGCGTAACGACGAACATCTTCGGCAAGGCCTGAAGACCCAACATATTCTTTAGTTGCCGCGAATTCGAATGCCGTCTCGTTTGAATCCAGGGGGCCAACTGGAACTCGCCCATCAAACTTGAGAGGAATATCCAATAGGGCTTTATTGATAAGAACAGGAATTGGGTTCAGGTCAGAAGCAAAAGGTTTTAACCCCAACCTCTGGCCTTCCAGCGGAATCGTTCCGCCACCGGCGAATGGGTCGTGGAGGCCGGGAAGTTGCAGGGGGTTAAATAATCTTTCAGAATCTGGATGGTCTTGGTTTAATTCACACTCCTCGGCCCAAGATCTGAGGATTTCGGCCCGAGCCGCCTGCAAAACTCGGGGGTTATCATTATTTTCCCATTGAATAAGCTCTTCGATAATTTGGAAGAGCCTCTTTCGTTCAGTCTCTGCGTCCTTCTTATTCTTTCCATACTTGAATCCACCGCCCTGTTGATATCCAGGGTCGTTTACTAGCTGGGCAAAAATTATTGCACGCGCCGCAGCTAGTGGTCTCTGCGCCCACCATTTGTGGATAGAGGAAGGATTACCCTTATAGATATAGCTCTCACGAACCGCAGCCTTGTTTATTGCTTCAAGGGGAAGGGCAACTTCGATTAGTTTTCTGGGGGACTTGATCGGAAAGGACATCAGTAGCTCTCTGCCCGGCTGAGGAGTGCCGAAATTTCGTAATTAATGGAAGAAACACCCCAACCAGGTTCGTTGTCGAAGGGTTCCCTTACGTAATGCGGTCCTTCCGGCTGGTCCTGCTCGTCTATGATGACGATGGCCAGTCGGAACTTATCGGCCTGGTTCAATGCGTAAAGGATCTCATTTCGAGTCACCGTGATGGTGGTTGAGCCCTTGGCCCTCCCCTTCACTTCGATGTGACGGGGGTCTGGCTGCTTGCCATTCACCACTGGCGGATAGGATGTGATGTCCCAGCCGCACTTGTCCTTGGAGACATCCACTACCGTGCAGCCCTTGGCCTTTTCCGCCAGGGTCACGGCCATCATTCCGATCCTTTCGATCCTGGCGCGAGCGGCAGCGTCCGCACTGAAGGAGGCTCCACCTTCAGGCAACTCACCTCGCCGCTGCTTCAAAAGGCCCTCGGGGATCACTAGCGCTCCACTTAGCACCACGGGAGTGCTGGAGGCCACGTGACGCTGGGCCAGGAGATCCCGCTTTCGGTTCTCAAGTCGATCCTGGAGATCTTCCAGGCCACGACGCGTGTTTTCCAGGTTCAGGCGGACATCCTTTCCTGCGGCCTTGTCGTCCGTCAGTTTCTGGAATCGGTCCGTCTGGAAGTTGATTTCCTTGGTAAGCCTTTCATGGACTGCCGCCAAGGTCTTGTCCACATGGGCCACACGGCGGTCGGAGACTTCTTTGTAGTGGTCCGGAACCAGGGTGGAGGCAGCGAGGCCTAAGGCCCGCTGCTCCAGGTCCTTCGTCAACCAGGGGGCCTGGAGGAGGTCCTGGATCATCCCCCGCTCCTGCGCGGACATGGGTTCCAGGTCCAGGTGCGGTGCCCACCCAGCGAAAGCGGCATGGCCATCCTGAGTGACGCGCACGAACTGGAGGCGCTTGGATATGACCCCGCCATCCCCGGCCTTGATTTCATGGGTGAGTAGGAACAACAGCCATGGCTGGTCGCCTTCATCAGCCCGATCCACCAGGATGGTTCCCTGGCGCAGAAGGTTTGCGTTCTGCTCCAACACGACATCACTTAGGGCGAGCATCAAGGGGTGGCCGGGATGGATCAGGCTGGCCAACGCCAGCCCTGGCCGGTCCATCGGACGGACGGCCTCTTTGGAGAAGCACACGCGTTCGTACCGCTTGAGCACCGGCGATTGGTCGCGGCGGTTCCGCCCGGTGATGACCCGATCCCGGTCCCGGATTCTCTCGGGCACCCAACTGATCTCGTACCGGTTGGCCTCCTTCTTCTGGAGGGTGCCACCCATGGTCTCGAAGGCCTTGAGGAAGAAGGAGCGCACGAAGTACGGCTGCAACCGTCTCGCCTCGGCCTTCTCCATCTCCTCCTTCACCTTGAAGAGCCTCTCTGGCCCGAGGGTTTCCTGGGCCAGGGCATTCCGCTCCAGGATGGTCATGATGTGTTCCCGGTCGAGGGCACCCTCGATCTGCCGGAACATCTGGGCTCGGGTTTCAGGGTCATCCCCGTACCGGATGGCCTTCATCAAGAGGTCCCGCAGGCTGGTCTCTTCGAAAACCTCGCCCAGGATGTCGAACACGCGGCCCTGAAGGGCCTCGTTCTCCACGGCGAGTTTCTGAAGGAGGCGGTGGTAAACATCGCCTTCGCGGGTCTCCTTTGCCACCAGATTCCACAGATGGCAGACCTCCTGCTGGCCGATGCGGTGGATGCGCCCGAACCGCTGTTCCAGCCGGTTCGGGTTCCAGGGCAGGTCGTAGTTCACCATCAGGTTGGCGTTCTGGAGGTTCACACCCTCACCTGCCGCATCGGTGGCCACCAGCACCCGCACATCCTTGTCGGAACGGAAGAGCGCCTGGGCTTTCTTGCGCTCGTCCCGGTGGGTGCCGCCGTGGATGGTGACGATGGCGTCGTGGCTCCCCATAACACCAGCGATCTTGCGATGCAGGTAGTTCAGGGTGTCGCGATGCTCGGTGAAGATGATGAGCTTTCGGATGTGCCCATCAGGCCCGCGCATCTCCGGACTGTTCTGGAGGATCTTGGAGAGTTCGTCCCACTTCCGGTCCACACCCGAAGCCACCAACTCTCTGGCCCGGACCTCCAGACGCCTTAGGATCTCAATTTCCGCTTCCAGTTCCTGGATGGTCTGGGCCGCAGTGGCTTGATCCACCAGCGTTTCTTCTAAATTTTCCTGCTCATCAGCAGTGAGATCGTCGTCGTCTAGAGGTAGCGCGACATCGGCTTGGTAGCTGAGTCCAATGGACTGTCCGCGCTGCTCCAGTTTGGCATCCCTCAATCGCGCCGTTAGGCGCTCTTTCCGACGCCCGAGGCTGGTGCAAATGGCTTCAGGGCTGGAGGCCAGACGGCGCTGGAGGGATGTGAGCGCGAAGCCAACCGAGCCCTTCCGCTTACCGTCTAGCTCATCCGCTTTGCCCATTTCCGTCTTCACGTAGTCGGTGACGGCGGTGTAGAGGGCAGCCTCAAGGGCGGAGAGGGTGTAGTTGACCGTGTAAGCCAGGCGCTTCGGAAATAGCGGCGTCCCATCGAATTTGACGAGTTCTTCCTTCACCATCCGGCGCATGAGGTCCGTGACGTCCACCTTGTGGACGCCGTCGCGGAACTTGCCGTAGAAACGGTCGGAATCCAGCAGGGACATGAAAAGCTGGAAGTCTTCCTCCTTGCCATTGTGGGGCGTGGCGGTCATCAGCAATAGGTGGCGCGTTTGCGCACCGAGCTTCTCGGCAAGCTCGAAGCGCTGAGTCTTGGCCAGTTTCTGGCCTGCGAAGTGTGCCGAGAGCTTGTGGGCTTCGTCGAACACCACCAGGTCCCAGCTTGCGGCACAGAGTTTTTCCTGAAGGTCTTCGTTGCGGCTCATCTGATCGAGGCGAACGATGAGTTGGTGGTGGTCCTCGAAGGCATTGGCACTGGGGGATGCCAGGTCCAGTTCGCCGCTGTAGACCCTGAACTCCAGTCCGAACTTCTCAAAGAGTTCGTCGCGCCACTGCTCCACCAAGCTGCCTGGCGAAACAATGAGGATGCGCTTGGCATCCGCCCGCATCAGCAGTTCACGGATGTAGAGGCCCGCCATGATGGTCTTGCCCGCGCCAGGATCGTCCGCCAGGACATAGCGAAGCGGCTGGCGAGGCAACATGGACTCGTAGACCGCTGTGATTTGGTGGGGCAGAGGGTCCACGTTGCTGGTGTGGACCGCCATCATCGGGTCGAACAGGAAGGCCAGATCGATGCGCTTGGCCTCCACCGTGAGCTTGAACGCCTCGCCATCCCCGTCAAAGGACCAGGGCCGTTCGACGGTTGCGAAGCTCAGACCTGCTTCGCTGGCGCGGGTCAGGTTGCATTCCTTCACCCCGCCTTCGGGTGGCCTGTAGATCACCTGGATCGAGTCAGGCGACAACGGCACCACCGCCACGACATCCACGATGAGGCTTGGTTCAAGACCCTGAAGGGCCTGACCGGACTTGATGTCTTCGAGACGCAGCATGAACAACCAGGAGTAGGAAAACCGTTGAAGAGATGTTCAGCGCTTGGCGAAGCAATCCGTAGGGGCGGTCCTGATACAAAAACGCTGAGATGATCCATTATTAGGCCTCTCAAGGCCCAACCTGGTCAAAACCTTGATGGTTGTGACCCTACTCCTGGCGATTGGACAATGGGTGACCTACTTCGGTGGAGGCGAAGGCCTCCCCTGGGGACCTGGAGCTTGGGAGGAGTCTACTGAGTGGGATGAGCCCACTGCTTTGTCATGAGGCACGTAGCTGCCCAGGAGGCTACGTCACCACATTGGGAACCGAGGCTAGACCCGCGTAATCGCTGGGTTCTAGGGATTTTCGAAACGCCTGAACTCCGTTACAGATTTGGGTACACCCCCTCGTCGAAACCCGTCTGTTTCGCGGTATTTTTCCGTCAGTGCTTCGGCATTTTCCTGTTCTCAGGGGTACAGAAAAAAGCCCGGAAACTCAGCGTTTCCGGGCCTTTCGTTGGTAGCGGGGGCAGGATTTGAACCTGCGACCTTTGGGTTATGAGCCCAACGAGCTACCGGACTGCTCCACCCCGCGCCGGATGGACAGTCTAGCACGGGCGGCTGGAGGGGCAAGGGATTGCGTTAGGCTGGAGGTTCGCCTGGAGGGTTCATGGGCCGACGCGTGGTCTCCGCTGTGCTCGTGCTGCTGTGCGCTGCGCTGGGGCCGCAGGCGCGGGCGTGGACGCCAGACAAGTGGTTCGACAAGCCGCTCTCGCCGCGCATTGCCAACTATCGCATCGAGGCCACGCTCGATTGGGTGCACAAGACCCTGGAGGGCCAGGAGACGCTGACCTGGTGGAACGCGGGCACGGCGCCCGTGACGGAGCTGCCCCTGCACCTCTACCTCAACGCCTTCAAGGGGCCCGCCAGCACCTTCATGCAGGAGAGCGGCGGGGGCCTGCGGAGCGACCGGCTGGAACGACCTGCGGATCCCTCGTCCTGGGGCTACTGCCGCCTGCTATCGGCCCGGATGGATGGCCGGGATCTGCCGGGGCATTTCGGGACGGATGAGACGGTCTACTGGCTGCGCTTGCCCCGGCCCGTGGCACCCGGAGAGACCATCCATGTGGACCTGACCTGGGAGAACCGCTATCCCCGGGTCTTTGCCCGCAGCGGCTGGGCCGGGGATTTCCTCATGTCCGGCCAGTGGTACCCGAAAGTGGGCGTGTACCAGGGCGACCACTGGAACTGCCACGCCTACCACGGCAACACGGAGTTCTTCTCGGATTTCGGGGTGTACGACGTGGCGCTCTCGCTGCCCAACGCGCTCGGGCTGGCGCACACGGGCACCCAGACCAATTTTGTGACGAAGGTGGAGAAGGATCCCAAGCACCCGCTGAACCTCATCTGGCGCCTGCATGCCGAGGATGTCCACGATTTCGCCTGGGCGGTGCGGCCCGAGGCCAGCTGGCGGGAGCCGGAACGCTTCGACTACCGGGGTGTGCAGATCTTCTACTACCTCAACGACCGCGACCGCTCGAACTTCCACCGGCAGCGGCGCGCCGTGGAGAACGCCCTGCGCTGGAGCGAGGAGTGGTTCGGCCCCTATCCCTATCCCACCCTCACGGTCATAGACACGCCGGCGGACGCGCCCGGCGCCGATGGCATGGAATACCCCACCCTCTTCACGGCCGGGTCGCTGCCCTTCGATCCCATTCAGCAGCGCTTCGTGCCTGAGCAGGTGTCCATGCACGAGTACGGCCACCAGTTCTTCTACGGGATGCTGGCCAGCAACGAGGTGGAGGAACCGTGGCTGGATGAGGGGTTCACCAGCTGGTTCACCCACAAGGCCATGGATCGCACCTACCATGCCCTGCTGGCCACCCGGCGCTTCCAGATCGGGACGGACTTCATGGAGTGGGCGGGCTACTGGGCCCAGCCCTCGACGGATCCCATGACGCGGTTCGGCTACAAGACGATGAATTCCATGGGCTACTACGTCACCGCCTACGCCAAGCCCACCCTGGTGCTGGACCAGCTGGAAGCCATGCTGGGGCGGCCGGTGATGGAGGAGGTGATGCGGGCCTATGTCCACGAGATGGCCTTCAAGCACCCCACCGCCGAGGATTTCAAGCGCATCGCCGAGCGGGTCTCCGGGCGGGATCTGACGCCCTTCTGGCGGGACTTCGTGGAAGGCACCGGCGTGCTCGACTACGTCATCCACTCGGTCAAGGCCACGGAGGTCCAGGATGGGGGCTGGCTCCTGTCCGGGGCCACGCCCGCCTTTGCGGCGCCCCAGTCGGCGGCGCCGGGCATGACCGGGAGCATCACCCTCGAACGGCGGGGCAGCATCAAGGTGCCCATCACCCTGTGGGTGCGCCTGGAGGACAAGGAGGAGCAGCGCCTCACCTGGGATGGCCAGGACCGGTGGGTCACCTACCGGTTCGATTCGCCGGTGTCGGCCGCCATCCTGGATCCCGATGGCAACTACCCCATGCTGAAGGACCGCCTCCATGCGAGCTACACCCAGCATCCCGCACACCGGGGGTTCTACTACTGGAGCCAGATGGTCTGGGGCGCGGTGGTGGGCCTGCTGCAGGGCTGCGGGATCGGCTAAGGAGCTGGAACGGAATAAGCAATGCCATCGCGCGGGGTGCCGGGCAAGTGAGCCAAGGCGGCTGAGGTTCCAGCGGAGCGGGACTCCGTGAACCGAAGCCAACGCAGGATCACGCCGCCCGCCACCCCGCGCCCGGAGGGTTGACGCCCATCCGCGCGCCCCGCGGCGTCAGGGCCCCTGGCTCGGGCCTTCGGCCCTCGGGGCTCCGCCCCCGCCATCGGCTGCGCCGATGCGGCCCTATCCGCTTCGCAGATGGTGAACCATGAACCACATGGCCCTGCGGGCCCTTCCTTCTCGGTATCGCCTGCGGCGATACGCGAGACGAACGGATATCTGCGGATGCATCGCGGCTGGGCGCCAACGATGGCAACGATTATTCCGTTCCAGCTCCTAGTCCCGATTCAGGGCCGTTCCGGCGCCGCATCGCCCATGCGGATGTCCTTCAGGAAGCCCTGGTGATCCAGAACCACCAGGGCCGGGAACCAGACCAGGCCGGTCCGTTCCATATCCGCGCGGCTGGGCGCGAAGAAAGCCCGGCGGCCCGCCGCCGCCAGGCGCCGGGCGAGGGCCTGGCCTTCGTCCAGAGAGGGGGCGCCCAGCGTCGCGCTGCTGGGATCCTGGCTGCCGCCGTCGCTCGGGATGATCCAGGCCACATCCCTGGGCAGGGCGGGCAGAGGGCCGGACGGGGCAGGGCAGATCCAGACCCGGTGCGCACCGAGCTGATCCAGGCGCAGATCCTGGTAGGCGAGTCCCGGCAGGGACCAGAGGCGCAGGACGGGAGAAGGACCGCCCAGGAGGCCGAACAGGCGCTGGAACAGGTCGAAGGTGCCTTCGGCGAGGGGCTGGCGCGCGGCCTTCAGGCGCGCGAACCGGGTTTCGTCGTGCTCGGCCAGGGCCCAGCAGAGGGCGTGGCGCAGGGCATAGCCGCGGGTGAGCGGCGGGCCCTCCGCCAGCAGGCGGTCCTCCCAGGCCCGGCGCAGGGCGGGTGTGAAGGCCCCGTGGCGCACCTGGACCTGGCCCCAGCGCCACAGGGCCAGGGCCGTGCCCGGCAGGCGCAGGGGCAGATGGGCCAGCCCCCGGGCGAGATCCTTGGGCACCGGCCGGAGCAGCCCGCGCAGGGCCTCCGCCTCCCGGTGATCGGGGCCCGGCGGGAAGGGATCGGCGGGCAGCGCCCCGGCCCGGAAGGTGGCGGCGGCCAGCAGCCACTGGTAGCGCAGGGCCTCCGGCCCCTTGAGATCCGGCGCCGGCGGCAGGGGATGGCCCCAGTCGTAGGCCTCCAGGAGGCGGGCCACGGCATCGGGGTGGGGCACCGGAAGGTTCTGGACCACGGGGGGCGGGGTAGGCGGCAGCACGGGGACCTCTTCTGCCAGAATGATGCTCCCATCCGTGGAGTTCCCGTGGATCCCGTCGCGCCGAAACCTTCTGTCCGCGCCCTCACCCCGAGAGAGCGCTTGGTCGTGGCGCTGGATGTCCCTTCGGCGTCCGAAGCCCTGGCCATGGCGGACCGGCTGGCGGGCCGGGTGGGCCTGCTCAAGGTGGGGCTCGAGCTGTTCTGCGCCGAAGGGCCCGCCTTCGTCCGGGAGCTGCAGAAGCGCTGCCCGGTCTTCCTGGATCTCAAGCTGCACGACATCCCCACCACGGTGCGCCGGGCCCTGGAGGCCGTGCTGAAACTGGATCCCCGGCTGGTGAACGTCCATGTCCAGGGCGGCCCCGCCATGCTGGAGGCCGCGGTGGAAGCCGTGCGCGCCCACCGGCGGGCTGGAGGCCGAACGGAGCTGCTGGCGGTCACCGTGCTGACCAGCCTGGACCGCGAGGCCCTGGCGGCCCTGGGCCACGCCTGCCGCCCCGGCGAGCTGGCCCTGGCCTATGCGAAGCTGGCCGCCGCCGCGGGCTGCGATGGGGTGGTGTGCTCCGCCTGGGAAGCCGCCGCCGTGCGGGATGCCTGCGGCGAGGGCTTCAGCCGCCTCACGCCGGGGATCCGCCCTGCGGGCGCGGCGGTCCAGGACCAGGCCCGGGTGATGACGCCGGCGCAGGCGCTCCGCGAGGGCGCGACGTGGCTGGTGGTGGGCCGGCCCATCACCCATGCGGCGGATCCCGCTGCCGCGGCCGAGGCCATCCTCGCTGAGCTGGAGGCCTGAGGCCGCATGTCCGTCGGCTCGCCGCTCGTCTTCCGGCCTTCCTTTGCCCAGCGGGCGATGGCGGTGCTGCTGTTCGCCGGCTCCTGGATGGTGGGCGTGCGGGCCCTGGCCCAGATCCTGGGCCACATCCCGGCCCTTCGCCTGGGCCTCGAGGTGGCGGCGATGAACAACGAGCCCACCTGGTCCTTCTACGTGGCCCTGGTGGCTTCCGTGGCGGCCCTGGCCGCCGGGGGTCTCTTGCTTGTCAGCACCCTGCTGGGGGTGCTCCTGGTGGAAGGCTCCCATGTCCTCGTGGACGACCTGGGGATCGCCGTGGAGCACATGGCGCTGCCCCCCTTCCTGGCCCGCCGTCTGGGGGCCGGGCGCCTGGCCTGGAAGCGCGTGACCCGCATCGAGCGGAGGGGCTTCTTCTTCGTGCTGGAGGGGGGCGGAACGTCCGCCCAGGTGCTGGAACCGAAGGATCCGACCCTGCGGTTCCTGATGGTGGATCAGCTGGAGCGGCTGGTGCTCCTGGTGATCGAGCGGAGTCCCAACCTGAAACACGAATGAGGGGCTACTTTTTCGGCCGGCTGAGATAGACCTCCGCCCCCTTCATCTCGGCGGTGGGACCATGGGCGGGGCGGGCCCTGCGGACCTTGTGCCGCTTCAGGCCCCAGAGGCTGGCCAGCTCCGTGGCTTCCGGGTTGCGGGGGGCCAGGGCCAGCACCTCGCCGAGGTCGGCGCGGGCCTCCTCGAGGCGCCCCAGCTTCTCTCGGAGCAGGGCCCGCTTCATGAAGCCCCAGGTGTTGCCCGGTTCGCGGGCGATGATCTCCGCGTACTCCGCCTCCGCCTCGATCCAGCGCCCCTCCTCCTCGGCGGCCTCGCCGCAGAGCAGGTTGGTCACGGCGCAGAAGCCCAGCCACTGTTTCTGTTCGGCGAATTCGGCGGGACTGAACCGGGAGTTCGCCTTGGCCCGCTGCGCCGTCTGGTCCAGGTGGCGCAGGGCCTTTTCCGTGTGGGCGTCCACCCGGGCGAAGATCTCGGCGTCGCCGCTGGCGCGGTAGAAGTCGCGCTCGATGCGTCCTTCGGCGCGGTAGCGGTCGAAGAGGCGGGTGCCGGGATAGAGGGCCAGGGGGCTGATTTGGCAATCCTGGGGCCGGGTGTCGCGGATGAAGACGGCGGTCTCCTCCACATCGGCCCAGGTCTCGCCGGGAATGCCGGTGATGAGGTAGATGCCCAGGTTCATGCCCACCTTGCGGACCAGCGCCAGGGCCCGGCGCGCGTGGTGGAGGTTGGTGCCCTTGTCCAGCAGGGCCAGCACCCGCTCGCTGCCGTGCTCCACGCCGAACTGCATGAACTCGCAGCCGGCCCGCTTCATGGCCACCAGGCGGTCCTCGTCCACCAGGTTCACCCGGCTCTGGCAGTTCCACAGGGGATGGAGGCCGCTCTGCTGGATGCCCTCCATCAGCTCCAGCACCCGGCCCCGGTTGGCGGTGAAGGTGTCATCGCGGAAGCTGAAGTAGGTGAGGCCGTGCCGCTCCCGGAGCAGGCGCAGCTCCCGCAGCACCGACGGGGCGCTCCGGAAGCGGATGGAGGTGCCCCAGAATTCGGGCGTGTTGCAGAAGTTGCAGGTGGCCGGGCAGCCCCGGCTGGTGCTGAGGTAGGCCAACTGGCCCACGTCGTCGAGGAAATCTGTTTCCAGGTGTTCGGCGGGAATGCCGATGGCGTCCAGATCCTCCAGGGGCGCCTGGGGCAGGGTGGGGCCTTCGCGCAGGATGAGCCCCGGCGTCCGCTTCCACAGGTCCGCGCCGGGGGCGGTCTTCAGGCGCTCGGTGAGGCCCAGCAGCACGGCCTCGCCCTCGCCCTGCACGATGGCATCCAGGGCCGGGCAGTCCTCGAAGACCTCCTCGGCCAGGTGGGTGGGATGGGGACCGCCGGCCAGCAGCAGGGCGCCGGGGCAGGCTTCCCGGGCCCAGGCCAGCAGCTCGTACGACCGCTTGCGGTTGAAGGTGAACATCGAGATGCCCACCACGTCCGGCGCCTGGGCCCGGAGGTAGGCCAGGACCTCTTTCCGGGACTTGCCGCTGAGGTTGGCCACCCGGCAGGGCAGGCCGCGGGACTTGAGCATGGCCTGCAGGTAGCCCAGTCCGATGGGCAGGAAGGTCATCCATTCGTCCCCGAAGCCGCTGCGGGGGGCGCTGTAGGCGAGGAGGGTGTGCGGAGGCGTCATGAATTCAGTGCTTTCCAGTCTATGCAAGCCCGCCGATGATGGGGCAGACAATCCTGACAGGAGCGGGGCACGATGGGCGGCACTGTGATCCGGAATGCGGAGACGATCCAGGAGATCCTGGCGCGTGTCTGTGCCCGCCGGGAACTGCTGATCCTGGTGACACCCTACCTCCGTTTCGAGTCTTCCTTCCTCAAGGCCGAAGGCAAGGAATTCCATGTGGTGGCGACCATGGGGCGGGATGACGCCCTCTACGGCCTGCGCCATGCCGAGCTTCGGATGCGGTTCCCGCACAGCTTGACCTTTCTGGAAGGCGGCACCCAGCTTCGGGGATTCGGCCTGGTCGAGGGGCGGCGCACCCTCCGCCTGGCGGTGCCCGATAGCCTCCAGGAAGAGGACCACCGCGGCGCCTACCGGGTGGAGCGGGTGGGGCGGGTTACCGTCACCTTCAGTACGCCCAAGTACGAGCTGCAGGTGGGCACCCTGGCGGACATCAGCACCACCGGGGCCCGCATCTATGCCATGCGGGATCTGCCCGAGGACGAGTTCGCTCCGGGCGCCAACATGGCCGTGACCATTCCGCTGGTGGAGGGCATCCGCATCAATGCGCAGGTCAAGCTGCGGCACATCCATGGCCGGACCTTCGGCGTGGAGTTCTCCCCTCAGCTGGACGAACCCCTCCTTCCCGTCTTGGCCCGGTGGATCTTCGAGCGCCGGGAGGAGGACCGGGACCGGGCCTCCCGCCGGGGCGTGGACGCGGCCGAGCCCCAGGAATCCGGGCGGAATGTCTCGCTGGTGCCCCGTGGCCTGGTGCTGGTATCCGGGGATGCGGTCCTGGAGGCCCAGCTCCAGGAGCTTCTGGGGGGCTTGCAGCCCCTGCGCCGGGTGCCCGCCACCGTGCAGGCCCTGAAGGAGGCCATCGCCGAGAATCCGGCCCTGCTGTTCTTTCACGTGCAGAGCCTGGGTCTGGACGAGCGGCGGCACCTGAAACCGATGGCCGAGCAGGTCCAGGGCCGCGTGCCGTTCCTGCTGCTGGGCACCGGTATCGAGGGGGGACCCCTGCTCGAATTGGGGACGGAGCTGAAGGCGGCGGTCTCCATCGTGTTCAATGCCGCCCGCGGCACGTTCTTCCAGCGTCTTGTGCAGGGCGTGCTGCGGCGGACCTATGAAGGGGGCGAAGCGCCCATGGTGCCGAAGGAGCCGGAGGGGGCGTAGGTTCGGCTGTCAAGCCTCGTTCATGGGGCCGGAGCCCGCTAGAATCAAGGCTTCCGGAGCCTCCATGTCCGCTGCGCACGAACCGGCCGTCACCGAATCCCTGGCCCTGGAGTTGGGCCTCTCGAAGGATGAGTGGCAGGTGCTCCTGCGCCTCCTGGATGGCCGCCTGCCCACCTACTCCGAGCTGGGCGTCTTCAGCGCCATGTGGAGCGAGCACTGCTCCTACAAGTCCAGCCGCCTCCACCTGAAGAACCTGCCCACGGAGGGCCCCCGTGTCATCCAGGGCCCCGGCGAGAACGCGGGCGTGGTGGACATCGGCGATGGCTGGGCCGTGGCCTTCAAGATGGAGAGCCACAACCACCCCAGCTTCATCGAGCCCTACCAGGGCGCGGCGACGGGCGTGGGGGGCATCCTGCGCGATGTCTTCACCATGGGCGCCCGGCCCCTGGCCAACCTGAACAGCCTGCGCTTCGGGGAGCTGGATGCGCCCCGCATGAAGGGCCTCGTGAAGGGTGTGGCCGCGGGCATCGCGGGTTACGGCAATTGCATGGGCATCCCCATGCTGGGCGGCGATGCGGCCTTCGATGGCTGCTACAACGGCAACATCCTGGTGAACGCGTTCACGCTCGGCGTGTTGCGCAGCGACCGGATCTTCAAGGGCTTCGCCTCCGGCGTGGGCAACAAGGTGATGTACATCGGCTCCAAGACCGGCCGGGATGGCATCCACGGCGCCAGCATGGCCTCGGCGGAGTTCGGCGAGGGCAGCGAGGAGAAGCGCCCCACGGTGCAGGTGGGCGACCCCTTCACCGAGAAGCTGCTGCTGGAGGCCTGCCTGGAAATCTTCCAGACCGACTGGGTCATCGGCATCCAGGACATGGGCGCTGCCGGCCTCACGTCCAGCAGCTTCGAGATGGCCAGCCGCGCCGGCACGGGCCTGGAGATCCGCCTGGACCAGGTGCCCCAGCGGGAAGAGGGCATGACGCCCTTCGAGCTGATGCTGAGCGAAAGTCAGGAGCGCATGCTGCTCGTCGCCCGGCCCGGCTGCGAACCGAACATCATCGCCGTGCTGCACAAGTGGGGCCTGGATGCCTGCGTGGTGGGCGAGGTCACCGCCAGCGGCCGCTTCATCGGCTGCTGGCACGGTCAGCCTGTCATCAACCTGCCCATCCAGCCCCTAGTGGATGCCGCGCCCAAGTACGACCGGCCCCGCCAAAAGCCCAGCTATCTGGATGCGGTGAATGCCGCGCCGCTGCCCGCCGACCTCAAGCCCGCGGACGTGGAGCGCACCCTGCGCCAGGTTCTTACGGCGCCCACGGTGGCCAGCAAGCGGTGGATCACCGAGCAGTACGACGGCACCGTGCGCAGCAACACGCTCCTCGGCATGGGCCGGGGCGACGCGGGGATCATCCGCGTGAAGGACGAGGCCGGGCAGGACACGGGCAAGGCCGTGGCCATGACCAGCGACTGCAACGGCCGGTTCTGCTACCTGGATCCCTTCTGGGGCGCGGCCCATGCCGTGGCCGAAGCCTGCCGCAACCTGGCCTGCGTCGGAGCGGAGCCCATCGGCCTCTCGGACTGCCTCAACTACGGCAACCCCGAGAAGCCCGAGAACATGTGGACCTTCGAGCAGGGCTGCCTGGGCATCCGCCAGGCCTGCCTAGCCCTCGACGTGCCCATCGTCTCCGGCAACGTGAGCCTCTACAACGACACGGAAGGCCAGAGCATCTTCCCCACGCCCATGATCGCGGCGGTGGGCCTCATCGAGGACTGCGCCGGGCCCGTGGATGTGGCTGCCCCGGATGCCACGGCCCTCGGGGGCGCGGGCAACCGGCTCTGCGGTTCGGCCTTCCGCGCCGAGCACGACGGCATCTTCCTCCTGGGCGAGACGCGGGACGAGCTGGGTGGCAGCGAGTACCTGAAGCTCCGCACGGGCAAGGTGCAGGGCGCCTGCCCCGAGCTGCGCCTGGACGAGGAGCTGCGCCTCCAGGCCTGCGTGCGCGAGGGCATCCGCCTGGGCCTCATCCGCAGCGCCCACGACACCAGCGAAGGCGGCCTGCTGGTGGCGGCCTTGGAGAGCGCCTTCGGGGGCGGCATGGGTTGCCAGGTGATGCTGGCGAAGGGCGCCCTGCGCCTCGACAGCCTGCTCTTCGGTGAGACGGCCGGGCGCATCGTGGTGAGCGTGTCGCCCGAAGGCGAATCAAGCCTGGCGACCCTGTGCCGCACCCATCGCGTGCCCTGCGCCAAGATCGGCGCCACGGGCGGCACCCGCATCACCGTGGCCGTGGAGGGCCAGCCGTTGCTGGATGCCGGAGCCGCCGACCTGAAGGCCCTGCATGCCGAGGCCCTGGAAACGGTTCTGGGCTGAGAATTGGTGACCCGGATCCTTCCCGGTGATCCGGATCCCCTGTTACAAGGGGAGTCTCCCTGGACGGATCCGATCCGGGGAATCCCGCCACTGGAGTGCTCATGAATCCGCGTGCCCTGTCCTTCCGAACCCTGCTGGTCCTGGCGCTGGCCGCCCTGCCGGGCCTCCACGCGGGGACGCCGGCCCCCGCCGCCGCGCCCGTGCGGCGCTGTGCGCGACCGGCGCCGGTGCCGGTCCTCAAGCCAGAGGCCGGGGTCACCCACCACACCTTCAAGGTCCTGTCCGATCATGAGGCCACCGAGCGCGCCGTGCTTGATGGCGGCCTCACGCTCACCATCACGCATTGGGGCTGCCAGGACTTGATGCTCACCTTCACGGTGGAGGGGAAAGCCCTTCCTGATCTCACCAAGGATGTCCAGGCGGGCTATCGCGATGCGGCCGGCCAGATCCGCCGCCTGGCGGCCCTGAAGGCCCGCACGGGCTTCAACCTGGAGAAGGCCGCCGCGGCGCTGGCGGCCGCTGCCAAGAAGCCCAAGGGGCTCGCCTACATCCGTCCGATCGTCATTCCGGGCGCCCCCAAGGACCGGATCACGGTGCAGGGCTACAGCAAGGGCACCCTCGGCACGCGGCTGACCTTCGAATTCATGCGCATCCTGCCCCGCAAGAAGCATGGGGTGAAAAAGCCGGCTCATCACGTCGCCAAGTAGACGGCACCCCAGCTCCTCAGCACCTGCCCAGGATCCGCGCCGGCAACAGGAACAGCGCCTTCACCAGACCGAAGGCGCCTTCCACCGCCGCGGGTCGGCGGATGACGCAGGCGGATCCGGCTGGCATGCTGGGGCCAGCTTCTGGAGGCTGCCATGACGCAAGACCCCTCCTCCCTCGACCGCCGGACCTTCCTCCAAGTGGCCATGGCCGCAGGCGCTGCGGCCACCCTCGCGCCGAGCGTCCATGCCCAGGCGCCGCAGACCCAGGGACCAGTCCTGGAGGAAGCCACCCTGGATCAGCTCCAGGCGGGCATGACCGAGGGGCACTGGACGGCGGAGCAGCTGGTGGGCGCCTGCCAGGCCCGCATCGCCGCCCTGGATGCCGCTGGCCCGAAGCTGAACGCGGTGCTGGAGCTGAATCCCGATGCCCTCGCCCTGGCCCGCGCTCTGGATGCGGAGCGCCAGGCGGGCAAGGTGCGCGGGCCGCTGCACGGCATTCCGGTGCTCATCAAGGACAACCTGGAGACGGCCGACCGCATGAAGACCACGGCGGGTTCCCTGGCCCTGGCGGACGCCCCGGCCCCGACGCAGGATGCCACCGCTGTATTGCGCCTCCGCCTGGCTGGAGCGGTGATCCTCGGCAAGACCAACCTGTCCGAATGGGCGAATTTCCGCTCCACCCACAGCAGCAGCGGCTGGAGTGGGCGGGGTGGCCAGACCCGGAACCCCTATGCGCTGGACCGCACGCCGAGCGGTTCCAGCTCGGGCTCGGGCGTGGCCACTTCCGCCAGCCTGTGCGCGGTGGCGGTGGGCACGGAAACCGATGGGTCCATCGTGAGTCCCTCCGCGGCCTGTGGTCTGGTGGGCATCAAACCCACCGTCGGCCTGGTCAGCCGCGCGGGTATCATCCCCATCTCGCACACCCAGGACACGGCGGGCCCCATGGCACGCACGGTCCGGGACGCGGCCATCCTCCTGGGCGCCCTGGCCGGCGCGGATCCCCGCGATCCCGCCACGGCCCAGGCCCAGGTCCAATCCGACTACACCCGCTTCCTCCACCTCGACGGCCTCGAGGGCGCGCGCCTCGGCGTGGTCACGAACCTCCTGGGCCAGCAGCCCCACGTGGATGCGGTGATCCGGCCGGCGCTTGATCTGCTGAAGGCCCGCGGCGCCACGCTGGTGGAGGTGGAACTGAAGACCACGCCCTACGATGCGGCCGAGCTGGACGTGCTGCTCTACGAGTTCAAGACCGACTTGAATGCCTATCTGGCGGGCCGCGGCGGGGCGGTGAAGGATCTGGTGTCGCTCATGGCCTACGACGATGCCCACCGGGACACCGAGATGCCCTTCTTCGGCCAGGAGCTGCTCCAGCAGGCCCAGGCCAAGGGCCCCCTCACGGATCCGGCCTACGCCAAGGCCCTGGCGGCCTGCGCCCAGGCGCGGCAGGACATCACAGGGCTGCTGGCGCAGCACCAGCTCCAGGCCCTGGTAGGCCCCACCGGTGGCACCCCCTGGCTCATTGACCTGGTGAACGGCGACAGCGGCTCGGGGCCCAGCTTCTCCTCCCCGGCGGCGGTGGGGGGATGCCCACACATCACCGTGCCGGCGGGCTTCGCCTTTGGTCTGCCCGTGGGCCTCTCCTTCGTGGCCGGGCCCTGGCAGGAGCCTCAGCTCCTCACCCTGGCCTACGCTTTTGAGCAGTACCGGAACGCCCGGCGCCCGCCCCGTTTCCTGCCCACCGCCCCCCTCCAGGCCTGATTCTCGACGAGGGGGACCGCCCGCGGCCTGCGGCCGCTCTGCGTCCCCCTCGTGCTCCCCGCGCCCGCGCCGGGCAGAGCCCGCCCCGGTCGCCTGATTCTCGACGAGGGGGACCGCCCGCGGCCTGCGGCCGCTCTGCGTCCCCCTCGTGCTCCCCGCGCCCGCGCCGGGCGCCTGATGCCCGACGCCGCCAAGGCCGGCTACAAGCCCCGCAAGGTGTGCAAGTCGCAGCAGTCCGCCTACCTGGCGAGATCCATCAAGGCGCGGGCGGAACCCAGCCGAGCTTCGTCTTGAGCAGTTCCAAGGTCTGCTCGGCGACAGCCCGGGCCTCCTCGGTCGTGGGCCCGCCGGTGGCGCGGGCGGTTTCGCCGAGAGGATGCATGCGGTAGAGGATGGGCAGGGGATCCAGCAACAGCTCCTTCTGGAAGCCGTGCTTGCCGGATTTCAGGACCACCACTTTCCCGGTGACCCAGGCCGGGCGGTAGCCCAGCTGGTCCACGGCGGCTTCGTAGTCGGATGCCGGGCCGGTGCCGCTGTAGAGGACGCGCAGCGGGGAGCCGGAAGCGACGGCGCTGACCTCATCGAGGGCGCGGTTTCGTTTCGCTTCGGAAGCGGGGCGGGGGGCCCGGTCCCCGATCATGACCAGCAGCTGAAGGTGTCCCGGCGCCGGATCCGAGGCCAGCCCTTTCCCGAACTGCTCGTGGAAGGCGGCAAGGTAGGCGCGCCGGACATCGGCTTGGTCGGGGCCTTCGGGGAGCGAGAGCTCCAGACTGAGGGGTGGCGCCGGATGGCGGCGCAGGAGGTCCGTCGCTGGGCGCCCACAGGCCAGCAGCAACGGCAGGAGGCACACAAGGCCCTTCAGACTGAACATATCCCCCTCCGATGCAGGAACAGGCCGGTAGCGCCGGACTGCCGTCAATCCTTCTTCTTGGGGAACTGCCGGTCGTAGGCTTCCTGGGCGTACTCGCTGGGGGGCACGCTGAACCGCCGCTTGAAGGCGCGGGTGAAGGCGCTGGCATCGTAGAAGCCGAGCAGCTTCGCCACGTCGCTGGGGCGTTCGCCACTGGCCAGGAGGGTGACGGCGCGCTGGAGGCGGCGTTCGATGAGGTACTGGTGGGGCGTCGTGCCGGTGGCCTCGCGGAACAGCCGGATGAAGTGGTCCGGCGTGCAGCGGGCCATGGTGGCCAGCTCCGGCACACTGTTCTTGGAGCCGATCTGGGCCTCCATGTGGTCCAGCACCAGCTGCAGGGTGGAGCGGTTGAGGCGGTAGGGGAAGCGTCCCCGGTCCTCCTTCTCCGTGAGGCGCGACAGTTCCGCGCCCAGCAGGATGAGGAACAGTTCCCGCGTCATGAGCTGCACGCCATCGGGGTGCGCCAGTTCCTGGCTGAAGATGCTGAAGAGCTGTTTCAGGCTCAGGCTGCGCAGCACCGCGAAGCTGGCTTCCTGCCATTTCCTCGGCGGCGTCTGCAGCGAGGAGAGCAGCGGCTCCGGGAAAGGCCCTTCCAGGAAGAGCGCGGTGAACCCGAAGTGGGTGCTGGAATGGTGGCGCTTCAGGGTGTGCCCGAAGCCCGGCAACAGCAGGGCCAGGTCACCCGAACGGATGATGCCTTCCTCCCGGTCATCCCCGGTGCATACCCGCACAGCGTGGGTGGGCTGGAGCAGGATCCAGGAGTCCCGCGCGGGCATGAGCTTCGCGGGGACGGGATCCCGTTTCAGGATGGCCAGCTTCAGGGGGCCGCTGGTGAAGGTCTGGAGGTTCTTGGAATCGGTTTCGCTCATGGTCGGGGAATAAATAGAGGTGCCCATCGGGGCTTCCCAGGAAGGATGACAGGAATCCCCCGGGTCAAGCCTGGAATTTTAACAATTCATCCGACTATCCCCGGGCCAGGGCCGCGTCCAGACTCCGGAAGATCCCCAACCCGCCCGTGGCCCCCAGGCGCGGATCCACCACGCGCTCAGGATGCGGCATCATGCCCAGCACGTTCCCGCGAATGTTGACGATGCCGGCGATGCCGTTCATGGCGCCATTGGGGACAAAGGCTTCGCCGATCTCGCCCCGCGGGGAGCAGTAGCGGAAGGCCACACCGCCCCGGGCTTCCAGATCCGCCAGATCGGCGGGTTCCAGCGTGAAGTTGCCTTCGGCATGGGCGATGGGCACCCGGAAGACGTCGCCCGCCTTCATCGCCGCGGTGAAAGGCAGATCCGCCCGCTCCACCCGCAGATGGACGTCCGCATGGATGAACCGGAGGCTGGCATTGCGCAGCAGCGCGCCCGGCAGCAGCTGGGCCTCGCAGAGGATCTGGAAGCCGTTGCACACACCCAGCACCAGGCCACCCTGATCGGCGTGGCGCTTTACGTCGGCCATGATCGGCGCCAGGGCCGCGATGGCGCCGCAGCGCAGGTAGTCGCCATAGCTGAAGCCGCCGGGGATGAAGACGAGATCCGTGCCTTCCGGCAGCCGCGTCTCCTGGTGCCAGACGGGGATCGTGTCCCAGCCCATCACCGTGCCACAGGCGTGGAGCGCGTCGTGGTCGCAGTTGGAGCCGGGGAAGACCGGCACGGCCACCCGCATCAGAGCACCTCGATGGAGGCCTTCTCCATCACCGGATTCACCAGCAGCTTGTCGCACATCGCCTGGGCGCGGGCCTTCACCTCGGCGGCGTCGGCGCCGGGCACCTCCATCTCGATGAGCCGGCCGATGCGGACATGGTCCACCGCAAACCCGAAGCCGTGGAGGCCCTGTTCCACTGCCTTGCCCTGGGGATCCAGAATCCCGGGCTTCAACTGCACCGACACGCGCACCTTCATGGATCCTCCACGCATCCAGTGTATCCGAGCGCCCTCAGCCCCGGCCGTCCCAGCGGTGGGCTTCCAGATCCAGGTTGCCCAGATCGTCCACGGGGATGCCTTCATCCCGGATGCGGCCGATCTGTTCCAGGGCGCCCCACCAGCGCCCCCGGCTGGGCACATAGCCCCGGGTGCTCACCACCCGATGCCAGGGCAGATCCGTGCTTTCGGGCAGCCCTGAAAGCACCATGCCCACCTGCCGGGGCCGCTGGGGATACCCCGCCAGCAGGGCTACCTGACCATAGGAGGCCAAGCGTCCCGCGGGAATGCGCGCCACCACGGCCAGTACGGCGGAGCGGAAGTCGCGCGGTGCTGCGGGCGCCTCAATACGCTGGCCCGGGCCCTTCGGCGGCACCTTCGCCAAGGCCTAGGCCCGCACGCCCGGCCGCTGGTCCGCCGGCACGCGGGAGCGGAAGCCACCCTCGTAGCTGTGCCAGTGATCCAGGGTGTCTTCGGGGAACGCCCAGCACCAGTAGCCATCCCCCGAATCGAAATCCACCAGCCACAGGCCCTTCACCTCGGCTTCCAGATCCTGCATGGCATGCTGCCAGCTCTGGACCAGGACCTGGATCCGTTCGCGGAGGGCTTCGGCGCGGGCCTCGTCCGGCGCGTCTTCGGCCTCGCGCAGCTCCTCGGCGAGGCTCGACGCCAGGGCATAGACCGGTTCCGTCATGGCCTTCACCTGGGGCATGACCGCCTGGGCTTCTTCGAGGGTGAAAATCCGGCCCATGATGCCTCCTGTCCTTCATGATAGGCCCTCGGAGGTTTGGATGCCGCCGCCGGATAGGATGAAGGCATGCGCTTCCTCCCGCTCGTCTCCTCGCGCCTCGACCCGGCTCCCTGGGGGCAGACGCCCGTGGCGCTCCGCTGGGAGGGCGATCCGGGCGGGCGCTGGGATGCGGCGGCCTTCCGGGGGCTTCCGGTCCATGTCGTCCATGGGGCCGGAACCGCGCTGGAGCCGGCGCTGGAGCTGCTCCGTTTCCGCAACCTGACCCCGGATTTCCTGGTGCTGCCCGTGGTCCGTCCCGCCAATCGGGAGGCGGGCTTCCGGCTGCTGGGCGACCTGGAGGCGCTGCTGGAGGCCACCTCGGGCCGAGGGGTGAAGCTGGCCCTGCGGATCGAAGCGGGCGCCACGGAACCGGTGCTGGACCTGCTGCGCCAGGCCCATGGCGAGGCCGTGGGCTTCTGCTGGCACCCCGCTGTGGAGGATCTGGAGATTCTGGCGGATCGCCTGTGGACGGGCCTCTGCGAGCCCGGCTCCGACCTGCGGCCCCTCCAGCGCCTGGGCTACCGCTGGGACATGGCCCTGCCGGCCGGGGATCCCGCCACCTACCGGGCCCAGGCGGCGGCCCTGGCGGCGGCCCATCCGCCGGTGCTCTTCCCGGCCGAGTGGCCCGCCACGGCCCTGGGGCGTCCCGTGGTGCCGGATCCGGACGTGACCTTCGGCGGCCCCTGGGAGCACCGGTGAACGGTCCGCTGCTCGTCATCGCCGGCGAGGATTCCGGCGACCTGCATGGCGCTGAACTGCTGCGGGAACTGAAGGCCCGGCAGCCGGAGCTGCGGATCGTGGGTGTGGGCGGATCCCGCATGAGCCCCTTCCTGGACCGCAAGCTGGCGGATGCCCGGGATCTCGCGGTGGTGGGCTTCGTGGAAGTGATCAAGCACCTCCCCGCCCTCATCCGCCTCAAGCGGGCCATCCTCGCGGCGGCGGCGGCCGAGGGCATCACGGATGCGCTCTTCATTGACTACCCCGGCTTCAACCTCAGCCTGGCCAAGGCCCTGCGGGCACGGATGCCGAGCGTCCGCTTGCACCAGTACGTCTGCCCCCAGGTCTGGGCCTGGAAGAAGGGCCGCATCCCCACCCTGGGCCGCACACTGGACACGCTCTACTGCCTGTTCGATTTCGAGCCCGACCTCTTCAAAGGCTACCCCGTGGATGCCCGCTTCGTGGGCCATCCCCTGGTGGAGGTGGTGAAGCCGGAGTGCGACCGGGACGCCTTCTTCGCCCGGGCGGGACTGGATCTTGATCGCCCCCTGGTGGCTCTGTTGCCGGGCAGCCGTATGGGCGAGGTGGTGTCGCTGCTGCCACCCATGGCCGAGCTGGCGCGCCGCTGGGCCCGCGAACGCCCGGAGGTCCAGTGGGTGCTGCCGGTGGCGTCCACGCTGGATCCCGCCTTCATCCGCGCCTACCTCGGCACGGCCCCCGTGGCGCTGGTGGAGGGACTGGCCTATGCGTCCCGCGCCTACGCTGACGCGGCCCTGGTGGCCTCGGGCACCGCCACCCTGGAGACGGCGCTGCTGGGTACACCCTTCGCCCTCCTCTACAAGCTGAACCCGCTGACCTACCAGATGGCGAAGCGCGTGGTGAAACTGCCCCACATCGGCCTGGCCAACCTGGTGGCCCGCCGCGAAGTGGCGCCGGAGCTGCTGCAGGGCGAGGTCAAGGTGGAGCGGCTGGACCAGGAGCTGCGCCGCCTGCTGGATCCCGCCGAAGCCCCGGCCATCCGGGCGGGCCTGGCGGAGGTACGCCGCCACCTGGGCGAGCCCGGCGCCGCGGGGCGCGTGGTGGCGCACCTGCTCGCACGGAACCCCTAATCGAACCCGCGGCTGGGCTGCCCGCGGGAGGCATCCGCGGCGTCCTCCCGGAGGCGGCTCAGGGGTTGGAGCGTGTCCAGACGAATGGCCGCTTCTCATACATTGGCGCGACCGTTTTCCCGTCCCATCGGTAGGTCAGGTAACGCAGGTGAGATGCCCGCAGAATCGTGGCGGGATCCCAGGCGGCAACGCACGCGGAACGGATTGGGGACCGCACCGATTCAAAGACCACCCCCTTGCTCCCGCTGGCATAGAGGGCCACGGTTAGGGCCTGCGAAGCCGCGTGGGAGTGCGGATCCATCACCCCAGGGAAGGCCTCCGCCCGCCGCCCGCGCAGGTCGTGAAAGGCTCCCAGGACTTCTACAGAGAGAACCCGCATGTCGAAGTCGTGGGGGTCGAGTTGATCCTCATGGCAGCGGATGGCCTGGTGGTGGACCGTCTCGGCAACTGCCGTGGCCTCCTCCTGGGCTGCGTAGAAGGCCCCCATGGTTCGGGTGCTGAACCGTCCCGGCCGAGGGTTGTCGAATGGCCAGTGGACGTAGCCGTCTGTGGGATGACCGGCGGCCAGGCGGGGGTTGGTCGAGGCCTCGATGAGGTCGAGACGGTCCCAGAGATTGGCGTCCATTGGAGCCCAGATGTCCACGGCTGGAAACCGGGTCGCAATGATGCGATAGGCCGGATCCCAATGGATGTTGGCGCGGCGGGGTTGGGTCACCAGACCCCCCGCCGCGCGTCCAGCATCCGGCGGACATCTGCCAGGTCGAGGATTCGCCCCTGAAGCATCCGATCCAGGGGCGGCTTGCCTCCGAACATTGGATGGAGGTTTGCTTTCTTGATCCAGGCGAGGGCCTGTTGCTCGTCAGGGATCAGGATGCGGAGGGCCTTCCAGATCCCGAGCACATAGCTGATGCGCTCCTGGGTGTCTGCGGACAGGGCCACCGCCGGGGCCTTCTTCCAGGCGAAGAATCCCGACCGGCTAGGCTTGCCCAGTAGGACGAGCTGGTCGTCGGTGCTGAGGCACCAGGCCTCAGCGATCCCGAAGAACCCCCGCAGGGCGGCCTCACCCATCTCCCGAGGGGTGTACGTCCGTCGGCTGGCCTTCTGCTCCCGCGCGCTCAGCCCATTGCCAGGCATGTCGGCCCCCCTCACCTTGAACGATAGTCCAGTTTCGGACTCACGCAATGCCTTGTGTCTATTCTTGTACTCACCGCCATCCCCCCCAACCTCGCCGAGGTCCACACGGGAGAGAGAAAGGCGCGGACTTGCCACCCGCGGCAGCGCCATCGGTTCAGAGAACCTCCGGGGGCGGGTCTCCCGGCAGATGCTGGAGCCGGAGCGGGAAGGCATCCTTGTAGAGGCGGCGCAGCTCCGCCGGCGCGGCCCTCCAGGCTTTCAGGACCGCGGCGCGGGAGGGGTGGGCGCCGTAGCAGGCCTGCCACCAGCGGAGGCCATCCCGGCGGACATAGGGCAGCACCATGATGTCCGGGGCTTTCCCACCGGCGGCCCGGGCCACCTGCTTCAGGCCCGCGGCATAGCCGGAGACGACGAGGCGCAGGGTCCAGGAGCCCGCCGGGGCCCGGCTCCGCTGGAGGGCACCGCGGCGTTCCGCTTCCGGCAGATCCTCCTGATCGAGGGGCTTGCGGGCTTCGACGGGATCCACCAGATCTTTCTCCGACAGGACGATCCTGGGCGGTCCCACCTCGACTTCCACGCTGCGGGAGATGCCTCCGGTGAGGTTGCTGACGCTGAGGGTATAGACCGTGGTCTTCTCGGGCATCACACCGATGCTGGAGAGGCCATCCAGCTCGAGTCCACCGGGCTCCAGCCGCACCTTGGAGTGGCCCTGGCAGGCCCAGCGCAGCACCACCTGCTGTCCGGGCTGCACCTTCCGGGAGCTGGCGTCGAAGCTGCACACCATGGCGGGGGCGGGTTGCTGCGCATGCCCCAGCACGGACACCTCCACCGTGCGGCTCTGGCCTCCAGCGGCGTTGCTGGCGGTGATGGTGTAGCGGGTGCTCTCCTGGGGCGTGACGGTCACCTCGCTCTTGCCGTCCAGCTCCATGCCCCCGGGTTCCAGCCGGACCTTGGCGCTGCCCGCGCAGGCCCAGCGCAACACCACCGGCTGCCCCGGCAGCACGGCCGCGGCGCTGGCATCGAAGGTGCAGATCCGGGCGGGTTCGCCCAGGGGCAGGTTGGGGACGACGCGGACCTCCGCCTGGCCCAGTTCCGAGCCGCCGGGTTGCGCGTCGAAGACGCGGTAGGTGGTGGTGTAGGAGGGCCGCACCGTCACCTGGGATTGGCCCGGCAGGACCAGTCCACCAGGATCCAGGCGCACGCTCGGAACGCCGGGACACGACCAGGTCAGCAGCACCGAGTCCCCGGGCCGCACCTCCCGGGGCTCCGCCACCACGGTGGGGGCCTGCGGGGAGGGAGCGGAGAAAATCAGGGCCGCAAGGGGCAGGAACGGAAGGGAAAGGGGCACGGGATCTCCCTCACTGGCCCAGGTAGGTGAACCAGAAGCGCACACCCAGGTAGTCACCCTGGTAGCCCTCCGGGAGCGGGAGGAGCGGGGCGGAGCGGAGCACGGCCATCTTGGCGCTGTCATCCAGCATGGAATTGCCGCTGGGGATCTCCACCCGCACGCGGTCCAGGCTGCCGTCCCGGGCGATGCGGAAGTAGATCTGCACCCGGCCCTGCTGGTCGGTGACGCGGCTCCAGTTGGCGGTGATGCGGGTCTGGACCTGCTGGAGATACCACAGGAAGGGGAAGGTGCCATCCACGCTGCCCACGAGGCCCGCGCCACCCTGGACTCCGGCGGAGGGATTCAGACCCGGGATGCCGCTGCCTGCGCCGATGCCGGAGCCATTCCCATGGCCGGCGGCCCCGGTGATGGGGGTGGCCGTGGGCTGCTTGCCCTTCGCCGCCGTGGTGCTGGTGCCTTGGCTGGCCTTGTCGGGATTGTCGCCCCGCGGGGCGGCCCGGGTGGTCTTGGCGGCAAACGGGTCCGGCGCCGTGGCCGTGGGCGTGCTTTCCCGTTGCGGCGCCACCTGCTCCACGCGCCGCAGGCGCTCGCCGTTCTTGCCCTCTGTCATGGCATCGGAACCGCCCGAAGGCGTGGCCATGGCCGGCGGCAGGTTCACCCAGGTGACTTTCACATCCTCCTGGTGGGCCGCGTGGCCCTGGGGCCAGAAGAAGAAGGCCACCAGCGCCAGATGCAGCCCCACGCTCAAGGCGAGGCCCGTGGGCCAGGCCAGCTCCCCCAGGTGCGCGCGGCTGCGCAGGTAGCCCTGGAGATCCTGGCTCACGGCTGGCCCACCCCGCGCGGGGCCGCCGGCAACGTGGGGTTCTCCGCGCCCGCCGGGACCGCCGCCGTGACGAAGCCCACCTGGGTGAAGCCCGCATCCCGGATGGCGTCCACCACCTGGATGACGCGGCCGTAGGGCACATTGTGGTCCGCCCGCACCAGGACCGGGCGCTTGCCCCCGGTCTGGGCCGCTTCCTTGAGCTGGTTGGCCAGGACCGGCAGCGCCATGAAGGTCTTATCGTACTGGATGCGGCCATCGTAGGTGACCGTCACCGAAAGGGCCTGGCTCTCCAGGTTCCGGCCCGTGTGGCTCTCGGGCAGCTTCACGGAGACGCCCGTGGTGAGCATGGGGGCCGCGATCATGAAGATGATGAGCAGCACCAGCATCACGTCAATGAGGGGCGTCATGTTGATGTCGGCCATGGCGCCGCGCCTGGAACCTGGAGTGAACGCCACGGGCACCTCGAACAGAACGCCCCCAGTCTAGCGCGGGGCTGGCGTGAGCGGCGGCGCGGCTGGATCCCGCCCACGAACGGACGCGCCACCGGGCCGGGGGCGGGCCTACTCGAAGCGGTATTCCTCCGGCACCACCACGATGCCATTGTCCGAGCGCGTGAACCGGGCGGCATCCCGGGCCAGGTCGTACCCGAGGGTTTCGCCGGGGGGGATCACCACTTCCTTGTCCACGATGCAGCGGCGGAGGCGGGCGCCGGCGCCCACGGTCACGTTGTCGAACAGGATCGCGTCCTCGATCATGGCACCCTCCTGGACCCGGACCCGGGAACTGAGGATGGAGTGGCGCACGGTGCCACCCGCGATCACGGTGCCCGCGCCGAGGATGGAGTTGGCCAGCAGCCCCTCGGTGCCCTGCACCCCGGCAACCATGCGGGCGGGCGGATTCTGGCCGTGGTAGGTGCGGATGGACCAGTCCCGCTGGTAGAGATCCAGCGGCGGCGCGGGCTTCAGGAGGTCCATGTTGGCGTCGTAGTAGGCGTCCAGGGTGCCCACATCGCGCCAGTAGCGATCCGGCGTGACCCGTCCCCGGACGCCGCCGAAGGCGTAGGCGTGGACCTTGTGCGTGCTGATCAGCCGCGGGATCAGATCCTTGCCGAAATCGTGGGTGGACGCTTCGCGGGGGCTGTCGCTCCGCAGCTGCTCCATGAGGAGATCCTTCCCGAACACGTAGATGCCCATGGAGACGAGCGCCTGGCCCGGCGCATCCGGCATGGCCCGGGGGTGCTCGGGCTTTTCGTCGAAAGCCACGACCCGGTTCGCGCCGTCCACCGCCATCACGCCGAAGGCGCTGGCCTCCGCCAGGGGCACCTGCATGCAGGCCACGGTCAGATCCGCGCCCCGCTCGTCGTGCTCGGCCAGCAGGGCGGCGTAGTCCATGCGGTAGATGTGATCCCCGGCGAGGATCAGCACCCGTTCATCGCAGTTGCGCTCCAGCAGGAACAGGTTCTGGTAGATGGCATCCGCGGTGCCCGCGTACCAGGAGGCTCCAGTGCGCATCTGGGGCGGGACCACGGTGATGTATTCGCCGCACTCGGGATTGAAGATGGACCAGCCGTCCCGCAGGTGCTTGTGCAGGGAATGCGACTTGTACTGGGTGAGCACCAGGATGCGTCGCAGACCCGAGTGCAGGCAGTTGGACAGCGTGAAATCCACCACCCGGTACTTGCCGCCGAAGGGCACCGCGGGCTTGGCGCGGTTGGCCGTCAGGGGCAGCAGCCTCGAACCGCTGCCGCCGGCAAGGAGGATGGTCAGCGTGCGGTCGGGCATGGTGGCTCCTGCAGGCTTGCGAACAGCCTACAGGGGGACCGGTGTGACGGCGTATTTTCCTTTCGCATCGCGGCTCACGGTGCCGCTCGGAATGTCGGGATCGTGCTCGAAGACGCAGAGGGTGTCCGTGCCGGTGACCTCGGCCAGCACCTTCTCGCGCTCGTTGACGCAGGTGACCACATCCAGGTCGTAGCCCATGCACCAGGCGGGCTGGATGTGGCGGGCGGTGGGGATGAGGTCGGCGAGATAGACCAGGCGCCGGCCGCCGCCCTCCACCACCACGTTCTGGAGACCCGCGATATGGCCCGGCGCGGGCCGCACCGAGAGGCCTGGTAGCAGCTCGGTGGCGCCTTCCACGGTATCGAGAAGGCCCGCAGCCTCCAGGGGCTCCCAGTTCTGGGGCAGGTAGCTGGCCTTCACGCGCAGGTGGGGCTGCTTCGCGTCGGCCAGGTCGCGGGCCTGCACGACGTAGCGGGCGTTCGGGAAGCTGGGCTCGGGATGGCCCGAGGCGCCCAGCCGCGTGCTGCCGCCCGCATGGTCAAAGTGCAGGTGGGTGAGGATGCAGAGGGTGATGTCCGAGGGCTTCACGCCGTGCTTCGCGAGGTTCGCGTCGAGGATGCCGCGGCCCTCGAACTTGAACCGCGCCATGAAGTCGTCGCTCTCCTTGTCGCCGTTGCCGTTGTCCACCAGGATGACGTGGCGCTTCCCGCCCGCCTCGCCCCGGATGAGCAGGCAGTTGGTGGCCATGAGGATCTGGTTGTCCGCGTCGGCGGGGTACAGCTTCGACCAGATCACCTTCGGCACCGTGCCGAACATGGCGCCGCCATCCAGGCGGAACGTGCCGCCGCCGATGAGCTGGACATTCCAGGGACCGAATTGCATGGCTGCTCCTGTGGGGAAAGGCGGAGGTAAGCGGTGGCTACTTCTTGCCGTAGAGCTTGTCGTGGTCGGGGTCGAGATCCAGGAAGACCATGGTGCTTCCATCCAGCAGCACCTTGGCCCTCGGCCCCCGGTCCAGGCGGATGGAGTGATAGGGCGGATCCGCTTTGATGGGTTCCAGGTGGATGCCCTTGGTCTCGCGGAGCTGCTGCTCGGTCCGCGTCTCCACCTTCTCGACCAGGCGCCGGAAGGCATTGATGAGGGCGGCCTCCTGGTTGAGCAGCTTCCGCACGAAGGCATCGGGAAAGGACGGGATCACTTCCGCCCACCTTTGCCCGGGCCTGCCGCGAGTTTGGCGTCCAGAGCCTTCACCCCAACGGTGCGGCCAGCCTTGTAGTCCTTCATCGCCGCCGCGGTCTGGGCGGTGCTTTCGGGGGTGAGGGCCCAGGATTCGTGGACCGGGATGATCCGGACCGGGGAAATGACCACCCGGCCATCCGGGAGCACCTCCACATCGGCGGGGTCGTTCGCGCCAATGGCCGCTTCTTTCGGCATCACGAAGCGACGGCGGCTGTCAGCCATCTGAAGCATGATGGGCCTCCCACGGGTCAACGACCCTTTGTGACAAGGTTACATTGGTTCAATGGTGCGTCAAGCCCATTTGCTCAGGTGCGTTCAGGCAGGGTGTCTTAGAACGCCAGCACCTTGCGGGCCGCCGCCAGCACCTTCTCGGCGTTGGGGAGGATGGCGCGTTCGAGGATGCGGTTGAAGCCCACGGGGGTGAATTCGGAGCCCACGCGCTCCACCGGGGCGTCCAGCCAGGGGAAGCAGGTGGAGGCGCAGAGCGCCGCCAGCTCGCCGCCGAAGCCGCCAAAGACCTTGTCCTCGTGGGCGATCAGCACGCGGTGGGTCTTCTTCACGGAGCGGACGATGGCCTCGGTGTCCAGCGGGCTGAGGCTGCGGAGATCCACCACCTCAGCGGATGTCCCCTCCTTCTCCAGCTTCGCCGCGGCCTCCAGCGCGAAGTGGACCGGCGTGCCGTAGGCGAGGATGGTGAGATCAGTCCCCTCGCGGCGGATGCGGGCCTTGCCGAAGGGCACGGCGAAGTCCGGCGGGATGACCGCGTGGGCCATCTTCGCGTTGTAGAGGAATTTGGGTTCGAGGTAGAGGGTCATGCCCCGGCTGCGGATCGCGGTGCGCAGCAGTCCCGCGGCATCATCCGCGAAGGCGGGCACCACCACCCGGAGGCCGGGCAGGGTGGTGAGCCAGCCCTCCACGTTCTGGGAGTGGTAGAGGCCGCCGCCGATGTAGCCGCCGGAGGCCAGGCGGAGGGTGATGTTGGGCGCGAACTGGCCCCGGGTGCGCCAGTACTCGTGGCTGCACTCCACGATCTGCTCGGCGGCGGGCCAGATGTAGTCGGCGAATTCGGCGCCTTCGACCACCACGCGGATGCGGTCATCCAGGCGCGAAAAGCCGTTGGCCGTGCCCACGATGTAGTCCTCGGCGATGGGGGCGTTGAACACCCGATCTGCGCCGAACTCCTGCTGCATGCCCTTGCTCACGTTGAAGATGCCGCCCTTGTCCTTGTTGGCCATGTCCTGGCCCCAGATGAAGGTGTCCGGGTTGGCGCGGAACTCCTCCTTGAGGGTCTGGTTCAGGGCCGCGATGAGGCTGATGGGCTCGCCGGTCGCCTGGTGGAGGCCCTCCGGGTACTGCTCCGACACCCAGCCCTCGGGGATCACGAAGTCGTGGATGCTGGCGGGATCGGGATTCGGCGCGGCCATGGCCTTGTCGTGGGCGGCGAGGTAGCGGGCCTGGTTGTCGGTCTCGATGGCCTGCAGCTCATCCTCGCTGAGGCCGTTCGCCAGGCAGTAGGCCCGGAAGCGGGGCAGGGGATCCAGGGCTTTCGCGGCGGCCAGCTCGGCCTCGTCACGGTACAACTCATGCCGGTCGGAGTTCGAATGGCTGCCGATGCGCACGCAGGTGGCGTACACCATGGCCGGTCCTTCGCCGCTGCGGATATGCGCCAGGGCCTCGTCCATGGCGCGGATGGAATCCAGCAGATTCAAACCGTCACAGGTGAGGATCTTCAGGCGCGTGAAGCCGCGGAAATTGTCGCAGAGCTGCTCGTTGGCGCTCTGGTCCTGCTTGGGCACGGAGATGCCGTAGCCGTTGTCCTGCACCACGAAGACCACCGGCAGCTGCTCCCGGTCGGCGCCGTTGATGCTCTCGTAGCAGTAGCCCTCGGAGAGGGAGGATTCGCCCTGACTGCTGAAGACCACGGCGTCCTTCCCGTAGCGCTTCACGGCCCGGGCCAGGCCCACCGCGTGCTGGGTGTGGTTGCCCGTGAGACTGGAGACGTTCTGGATGCCGATGGCGGGCTTGGCGAAGTGGTTGCTCATGTGCCGGCCGCCGCTGGCGGGATCCGTGGCCTTGGAGATGCCGTTGAGGATGATCTCCTCGGCGGTGAGGCCCGCCGCCAGGCAGGTCAGCAGGTCGCGGTAGTACGGGAAGAGGAAGTCCTTGCCCGGCCGGAAGGCCAGGCCCAGGGCCAGCTGGATGCCGTCGTGCCCGGCGCAGGGCGCGTGGTAGGACCAGCCGATGGCCTGCTTCAGGTAGTTGGGCGCCTTGTCATCCAGCACCCGCCCCAGATGCATGAGCTCGTACCAGTGGCACAGTTCCGCGCGGCTGGGGCGCCCCTCCGCAGCCAGCGCCTCCAGGGCCACCTTCACCAAGGTCGGCGTATCCAACAGTCACCTCCAGCGCCCGGATGCATCCGGGATCTTCAACCGCTCATGATGTTCCCACGGGCCCACGGGATCGGCGCCTAGGGCAGATGCCAGGCCACGAACCTTCCCCCGTTCCGGGCTTCCGCCAGGCCCGCCGAGGCCCGGCGCAGGGCGGCCAGGAGGGACAGATCCTCGTCGCCGGGCCGCCACAGGGTGGCGCCAGCGGGATGGGCCCCCAGCTCTTCCCGGATCCGCCCCAGCAGCACCTCGGCGCCCTCCGGCGCGGTGTGGGGCATGAGCAGCAGGTAGTGGTCGGCGGAGAACTCCACCAGCAGATCCTCGCCCCGCAGGGCTTCGGCCAGGGCCTGGAGGCGGCTCTTGAGCCCCCGTTCCAGGGGCTGGGACCACAGCGCCAGGGCCATGTCCTCGTTCCGCCGCCGCGCCAGGAACACCGTGGCCCGGATCCAGATCTCGAGATAGCGCCGGTTGGGCAGGCCCGAGCGCCCGCTCTGGAGGGCGCTGTCCTGCACCACGGCGCTGCTGAGTTCCAGCGCATCGCGGGTGGCCATGAGTTCCTGCTTCAGCTGTTCCGCTTCCAGGGTCTTGCCCAGCAGGTGCCCCAGGGCCTTCAGGAGCGACAGCGCGCCCCGTCCCATGGGCAGGGGCTTGTCGTGCTGGATGCAGAGCGTCCCCACCACCCGGCCGCCTTCGCGCAACACCACCCCGGCATAGGCGCGGATGCCCAGCTCGCGGCAGGCGGGGCTGTCCCGCCAGAGCGGTTCCAGTTCCGCATCCCGGATCACCAGCGGGCGGTCCGGATGGGCCATCACCCAGGCGCAATAGCCCTTGTCGGGTTGTTCGAAAATGCGGTGCAGGGCCTTCTCGTCGCCGGCGGCCCACCAGAACACCTCGTGGCCGAGGCCCGTCACCCGCGTGAGCAGCGCCCGCTCCGCGCCCAGGCGTTCCCGCAGCAGCGCCAGCGAGTGCTCGAACAACCGGGCGGGCTCCGCGCTGTCCTTGCCCAGCAGCTCCACCATGGCCGCCAGATGGTCCGTTTTTTTCCGGTCCTTCCTTCGGTCCCGACTGTCTATCTTTCCCACAGTCCCCCCGTTGCACCCCAAGGGTAGTGCAGATTGGCCGCGCCTGCCGCCTCGAACCGGTCGCCAATGTCCTGGCCTACCAGCTCACCACCCGGATGCCCGGATCCACCTCCTCCTGCAGCATGCCCTCGATGTAGCGCAGGGTGCCGGTGGTGGCGGAGGGGCAGGAGCCGCAGGCCCCGTGGTAGCTGATTTCCAGTGTCTGGCCGTCGAAGGCGATCACTTCCAGGCCGCCGCCATCCCCCGCCAGGCCGGGCCGGATGCGCAGGTCAATCAGGTCGTTGATGCGGGCCAGCACCGCATCCGTGTTCCCGCCGCCGTCCACCCGGGGGCCCTCCCCCGCCGCGGCTTCGGCCAGTTTCAGCTCCTCGATGGCCTCACAGATGGGATCAATCAGATCGCTCCATTCCGCCGAAGGCTCCTTATTCACCGTGACGAACCGGTCCATGTAGAACACGGAGGTGATCCGGCCCAGGGCGAAGAGCGCCGAGCCCAGCGGATCCCCCACGGCGGAGCCGAAATCCTTGAAGGAGCGCGAGCCGCCCTTCAGGATCGCCGGGTTCACCAGGAACTTCAGGGCATCCGGGTTCGGCGTGGGTTCGATGTTGATGACCTTGGGCATGATCGGCTCCCCGAGAAAGTTTACCATTTTCGTCAGGATTTGCGAACCGCAGGACCCCGGCCATACTTGGAACCCGGAGTTCCCCCACGATGCCTCGACGCGTGCTGCTCAGCTGGTCCAGCGGCAAGGATGCGGCCTACGCCTTGCATCGGCTGCGGGCGGATCCGGAGGTGGCGGTGGCGGGCCTGCTCACCACCCTCAACGGTGCCTTCGACCGCGTGGCCATGCACGGGGTGCGGGACGCGCTCCTGGAGGCCCAGGCCGAAGCCGCGGGGCTGCCCCTCTGGAAAGTTCCGCTGCCCTGGCCCTGTTCCAACGAGGCCTACGAGGCCGCCATGGCGGAGGCCTGCACACGGGCCGTGGCCGAGGGCATCACCGCCGTGGCCTTCGGCGACCTGTTCCTGGAGGAGGTGCGGGCCTACCGGGAGGCTCGGCTGGCGGGCACGGGCCTCGCGCCGCTCTTTCCCCTGTGGGGCGAGGACACCGCCCGCCTCGCCCGGGAGATGATCGCCTCCGGGCTGAAGGCGACGCTGGTGTGCGTGGATCCCCGGGCCCTGGAGGCCCGTTTCGCCGGCCGGACCTTCGATGGGTCTCTGCTGGCGGAGCTGCCGCCCGGCGTGGACCCCTGCGGCGAGCGGGGCGAGTTCCACACCTTCGCCTGGGATGGCCCCATGTTCCGGCAGCCCGTGGCGGTCGTGCCGGGTGAGACGGTCATCCGCGATGGGTTCGTGTTCGCCGATCTGGTGCCCGCGTGATGGATTCCGCCATCCCACCCGTCACCGGCGCGGTCCTCATGGATCCAGGCCGGCCGGTGGTGCTGGTCACTGGCGCCACGGGCTACATCGGGGGCCGGCTGGTGCCGCGCCTGCTGGCGGCGGGCCACCGGGTGCGCTGCCTGGCGCGCAATCCCGAGCGCCTGGCGGGCCGCGCCTGGCCCGGCGTGGAGGTGGTGCCCGGGGATGTGTCCGATCCCGCCAGCCTGGCCCGGGCCCTCGTGGGCGTGCGCCAGGCCTACTACCTCGTCCACGCCATGGGCGACAAGAGCCCGGATTTCCGCGCCAAGGATAAGCGGCAGGCCCGCATCTTCGCCGAAGCCTGCGCCCAGGCCCAGGTCCGGCGGATCCTCTACCTGGGCGGCCTGGGCGATCCCGGCCGCCAGCGCAGCCAGCACCTGGCCAGCCGCCAGGAGGTGGGCGAAGCCCTGGCCTCCGCCGGCGTCCCCGTGCTGGAGTTCCGCGCGGCGGTCATCGTCGGCAGCGGCAGCGCCAGTTTCGAGATGATCCGCCACCTCACGGAGCGCCTGCCGGTCATGATCACCCCCCGCTGGGTGAACACCCGGTGCCAGCCCATCGGCATCCGCGATGTGCTGGCCTACCTGCTGGAGGCCCTGGCGCACCCGGATCTGGAAGGCATCTACGAGATCGGCGGGCAGGACATCCTCACCTACCGCCAGATGATGCTCGGCTACGCCGAGGCCCAGGGCCTGCACCGGATCATCATCCCCATGAACGTGCCCTTCCCGCGGCTGTCCATCCACTGGGTGGACCTGGTGACCCCCATTCCCAAGGCCCTCGCCGGGCCGCTGGTGGAGGGGCTCTCCACGGAAGTGGTGGTGCGGAATCCCCGGGCCCTCGATGCCTTCCGGGTGCGCCCCATGGGCTACCGCGAGGCCCTGGCCCTGGCCCTCCAGCGCCTCGACCAGGATGCGGTGGAGACCACCTGGGCCACCGGCCTGGCGGGCGGCCCCGAAGGCCGGGAGCTGGATACCCACGAAGGCCTGCTGTTCGAGCGGCACCACCGGCATGTGAAGGCCCCGCCCGAGGCGGTGTTCCGTGCCTGCTGCGCCCTGGGCGGCGAGGCCGGCTGGCCCGCCGGCAACTGGCTGTGGCAGCTCCGCGGCCTGCTGGACCGCGTCACCGGCGGCACGGGCATGCGCCGGGGGCGGCGCCATCCGCGCAGCCTGCGGGTGGGTGATCCGGTGGATTTCTGGCGGGTGGAGGCCCTGGAACCCGGCCGCCTGCTGCGCCTGCGGGCCGAGATGAAGCTGCCGGGCCACGCCTGGCTCCAGTTCCAGGTGCGCCCCGAAGGCCCCGGCGCCCGCCTCGAACAGACCGCCTTCTTCGAGCCCCGCGGCCTCCCCGGGCTGCTCTACTGGTACTCCGTCCTGCCCTTCCACCGCTTCATCTTCCCCGGCATGGTGCGCGCCCTGAAGCGCCAGGCCGAAGAGGCCGGTCAGGCGTCAAGTCAGGGCAGCTCCTAAGCCCCATCCTCAGGCCGAACGCCCGGGTGGCCTTTGGTGCAGTGGCGTATCTTGAAGAGAAATTGTTGAATATTCGGATATAAACTCCGAATATTCGACTATTATGGTGACATGCTTCAGCGCCCCGCGTACTTCGATCACCTCCATGCAGCCGCGGACCGGTCGCCGGTCACGGCGTTGCTCGGACCGCGTCAATGCGGGAAGACAACCCTGGCACGGCTCTTTGCGGAGGGACGGGAGGTCACGTTCTTTGATCTGGAGTCAGTGGCGGATCAGAGACGGTTGCAGAACCCGGATCTTGCCCTTGGCGAACTGTCCGGCTTCGTGATTCTGGATGAAATCCAGGCCGTTCCGGAACTGTTCCCGGTCCTGCGCCGGCTGGTGGACCGTCCCGGCCAAACCACCCGGTTTCTCATCCTGGGGAGTGCCTCGCCCCATATCATCCGCCATGCCTCGGAGACCTTGGCGGGACGGGTCGAATTCGTGGAACTCTCAGGCTTCGACCTTTTGGAAACGGGAGCAGATGCCCTCAACCCCCTCTGGCTACGCGGAGGGTTTCCCCGCTCGTTCCTGGCTGCCTCGGATGAGGACAGCTTTGCCTGGCGCGAAGGCTTCGTCCGGACCTACCTGGAACGCGACATCCCTCAGCTCGGCTTCCGTATCCCGGCAACGGCGCTGCGGCGCTTCTGGACCATGCTTGCCCACTTCCACGGGCAGACCTGGAATGCCTCAGAACTGGGCCGCTCCATGGGGCTTTCGGATAAGACTGTCAGGAGCTACCTGGATCTCCTCACAGGCACCTACATGATCCGGCAGCTTCAGCCCTGGTTCGAGAACCTTGGAAAGCGGCAGGTGAAGGCGCCCAAGATCTATTTCCGGGACAGCGGATTGTTGCACCACCTGATGGGTATTCCGACCCGCCACCATCTGCTCGGGCATCCCAAGGTGGGGGCTTCCTGGGAAGGGTTCGCGGTGGAGCAGGTGCTCCGGGCCTTCCAGCCTTCCCAGCCCTATTTCTGGTCCACCCACGGGGGCGCTGAGCTGGATCTCCTGTTCCCGCACCAGGGGCGAAAGCTGGGGTTCGAGGTCAAGTTCAACGAAGCCCCACGCCTCACAGCTTCCATGAGAACCGCCAAAGATCTGCTCGCCCTCGATCATCTGTACGTCATCCACCCGGGCCAGCATGCCTTTCCCATGGAAGCGGGGATCACCGCCGTGCCTCTGCGGGAGGTGGGACGTCTGCCTTGACCCTGGATGGCCTGCGCATCCTGCTCCGGGTCGTGCTGGGCTATCTGGCTCAAGGGGAATCCATCGAGACCATCCGGAAGGAGTTCCCCAGCCTGACCGAAGCTCACCTCCAGGCTTGCATCGCGTTCGCAGCGGCTTCGGCGGCCGAGGATCTGCCGCCACCTCCGCCCAAGGCCGATGATGAGCACGGTATGATGGCACGATAGGTACATGAAATCAGAAGGTGTCCCCATGCGCTTGGCCAGGCAATCCGGTCTTCCGAGCGGGCTCCCGATGGCGCCCAACACGCATGGCGAACACCACCCCGCCCATCGTCCTGTTCGTCCGCTATCGCAGGAAGCGGTGTTCGCCGAAGTCGTGCCAGACATGACCCGGCGTATTGTTGAAGCGGTCCATCCGGTCAGGGTGATCTTGTTCGGGTCGGCTGCCCGTGGCCAGATGGGGCCTGACAGCGACCTTGATGTGCTTGTGGTCATGCCCGATGACGCGGATCCGAACCAGGTGTCCAAGGACATCTACCGGAGCCTGCGCGGCCTCGGTTTCGCGACCGATGCGTTGGTGATCGGGGAAAGCGACCTCTCGCTGCATGGGGATGACCCCTGGCTGGTCTATCGCAGCGCCCTGGCGGAGGGGAAGGAGCTGTACCATGCCCACGGCTAGGGTGAATCAAGGCATCCTCGAGGGCGGCCTCAAAGATGGCGGCCATGCGCGCCTCGCTGACGCAACGTTCTGGGGGTCCGTGAATCCAGAGTCCCGTCAGCGGTAGGCTCCGCGCCGGTTTCCGATCCTCACCACCAGCACCTTCACCTCCGCATCCTCGATGGCGCAGATGATCCGATAATCCCCCACCCGGTACTTCCAGAATGCCCCCAGTTCAGCACCCCTCAGGGCCTCGCCGATGGCGCGTGGATCCTCTGCTGACGCGATTCGCTCACTCAGGAATGTCAGAATCCGGCGCACAACCACCGGATCCAGATGCTTCAACGCCTTGCGAGCGCCTGGCCCAAACTCAATCCGCCAGGTCATGTTCACGCATCACGTCTTCCAGGGAAGTGGTCTTGCTACGGCCCGCCCGGATGTCCTCCAGGGCTCGCGCGGCCATGTAGATATCCTCCAGGTTGTCCATGTATTCCAGGATGGCCTCGCGGGCATAGAAGGTCTTCGTGCGGCCCGTGGCTTGGGCCAGGGCCTCCAGACGGTGTTCGATATCAGCGGGAAGGCGGATGGCCAGCATGGGGCGCTCCTTGCTATACAAGTATATCGGCTTGCAACCCCCCGTCCATGAACCCATTCTCCAGGCCCGCCCCCCTTCTTCCGCACGACCCTTGCTATGCTCACCCTAATACCCGGAGGTTGCCATGTCCTGCTGGATGCACCGTCCGTCCCACCGCACTGACACGAACGCCCAGACGCGTTCATGTCATGGCTTTACCCTGGTGGAACTCCTGCTGGTGCTGGCCATCATCGGCATCCTGAGTGCCATCGCCATTCCCAGCTACATGGGGCAGCGGCGCCGGGCCCAGATCATCGGGGATGCCATGTCCAACGCCCGGGTGCTGGCCATGGCCCTGGAAAGCCAGAAAGCGGAAAACGGCATCTACGGCGCCGTGGGCGCCTACGAATGGAGCGGCAGTTCCCTGCCCAGCCCCAACCCCGTGCCCACCTTCAGCCCCGGTGACAGCGAGATGGTCTATTCCCTGGCCATCGGCGGCTCGGGCCTGGCCTACACGCTGACGGTGATCGCCCCCCAGTACGCCAACGCCACCGCCTACCAGACCGACCAGACCGGCACCCAGTTGGCCCGGCTCGAATAGGCCCCGCCCCCTCGTTCCCGTCAGCCCCATGACGCATTCGGGCCACGACAGGACGCAACAGGGCAGATGGGTGGCAGGCGACCGCAGATCGCCCGGGGGCCGCGCCCCCCGGAATCCTGTCTGGGCCCTTCGGGGCGGAAGCCTTCCGCTGCTTTTTCAGGGCAGCCCGCCGCAGGCGCGGCCCACCGGGGGGAAGGGGCCGCAGCCACCGCCCCCTCGCCGCGCTCCAGTGCCGTCCTTCCGAAACTTTCCTGCGCTTGGCGCGGAATCTGCTATAACGACAGCGGGCAACCTAACCCCAGGGGAGAACACCATGAAGAACCAGAAGGGCTTTACCCTCATCGAACTGCTGTTGGTGCTCGCCATCATCGGCATCATCTCCGCCATCGCGATTCCCGCGCTACTCGGCCAGCGCGAACGCGCCAAGGCCAAAGCCGTCCAGGGCAACGTGGATGCGATCGCGGGGGAATGCGCTCGTGTCAACGATACTTTGAAGGAAAACGCTACTGGGGTGATTACGCCGACTACGGTTGTGGCGTCAGTTTTGGCCCTCTCCAATTACAACACTCCGGATACGGTGAACCCCTATCAGGGCCTGACTGCTCCTTATGCTTCCACAGCTACCTCGACGACGGGAGTTGTTGTCGTTATGCCTATAGCAGATTACGTAGATCCTGCCACCAGCCAGAAATATGGGGCGGTGACCATCACTGGTTATTACCTGAATGGCAATACGCTTACCTCCACCTCTAAGTTGGTGGCCCTGGACTAGCTTTCTGGGCGGCTTCTACCGAAAACAGCACCCTTCTTTGCCAGGGTGCTGTTTTTTGTACTGTCCATGCCGATTTTTGATGCGCTGATTGTGGACATTTCGAGTTTTCACGGAGCTGGTGATGGTTCGCAATGATCCTTCCGGAAGTCCGAGCGGCGATCGGGTGAATCCTCCGATCCCGCAAGGTGCATCCACCGCGCCGGGTGGAAGATTCTGGGCCAAGGACCTTCGGGGAGGCCGACTGACGGTCTGGGGACTGGGTCTTATCCTGGTCTTTCTGCTGGTCTTGGCCTACAGCAACACGTTGCACAGTCCTTTTACCTACGACGACTACGTTGATGTGCTGGGCAACACCTCGGTACGGCATCTGTGGCCCCTGTGGGAAGTCTTCCGGGTACCCGGCCAGGGCTACATGACCCGACCCATCGCCAACCTGAGCTTTGCGCTCGATTATGCGCTCCATGGTCCCAAGCCCTTCTGGTTCCACCTTACCAACCTGCTCATCCACCTGGGGGCCGCCCTGGCCCTGCTGGGGTCGGTGCGTCGCACGTTGCTGCGGCCAGTCTTCCAGGGCCGGTTCGCGGATACGGCCTCCACCCTGGCACTGGTCATCGCGGGCCTCTGGGCCCTCCATCCCGTAGATACCGAGGCGGTGTCCTACATCACCCAGCGTTATGAGTCCCTGGCCTCGTTGTTCATGCTGCTCACCCTGTACGCCCTGGTGCGCAGCGAGGGATCGTCCCATCGCCGTATGTGGGAGGGTCTCACGGTCCTGGCTTGCCTGGGGGCCCTGGGCAGCAAGGAGATCGCCGTCTCCCTGCCCCTGCTTACTCTGCTCTACGACCGTACCTTCTTGGCGGGCAGTTTCCGTGGGGCTTGGCGAGCCCGTCGCCCCCTCTACCTGGCTCTACTGGTGGATTGGGTTCTCTTCGCCTACGTCCAGACCCATGCCATTCCCCGGCCCTTTGCAGGCTTTGGGCTCCGTACCCCCTGGTGGCACTATGCCCTCAACCAGCCGGATGTCATCCTCCATTACTTGCGGCTGGCCATCTGGCCCCATCCCTTGGTTTTCGACTACTTCTGGCAGCCGGTTATGATCTGGCGCCACCTGGCACCGGGGCTCCTGTGTATTGGGGCCCTCCTGGGCTTCACCCTATGGGCCTTGGTGAAGCAGCCGCTTCTGGCCTTCCTTCCCGCATGCTTCTTCGCGATCCTCGCCCCCACGTCCAGTTTCATGCCCATCCTGGACCTGGCGGATGAATACCGGATGTACTTGCCCCTAGCGACTGTTCTGGCGGCCCTAGTGCTGGGGCTCCACGCCCTGTGGGCCCGGACCCATGCGGCCCGGCCTCTCACCCGGCAAAGCCTCCGGATCGCCTTCGGGGCTGGGCTTGCCCTGGTTGTCACCCTTCTGGGAACCCTGACCTACCTGCGCAATGAAGATTACCGGGATCCCATGGACCTTTGGCATAGCGTTACCCTTGCCGAGCCAAAGAATCCCCGAGGACACAATAATTACGCATTCCATTTGGCGCAAGCGGGCTATACCCAGCAGGCTATGCAGGAATACGCCAATGCTATAGCTTTGGCTCCGGGCATGGCGATGTTCCACAGTAACTATGGGCTTACGCTGGCCAACCTCGGTCACTATCAGAAGGCTTTGGAACAGTTGCGCATGGCTGTGAAGCTTGACCCCACTTCCACCTCATACGTGAATAATCTTGGGCAGGTACTCATTATGAAGGGCTCCATTGATAATGCAGCCATTTGCTTTAAAACCGCACTCCAGATGGATCCTCGGAACGATCCGGCATACGGCGGGTTGGCTTCCGTCTTGCAAATGAAACACGAAGACGCCCAATCCCTTGCGGCCATAGCAAAGGCTATTGCTTTGGATCCCTATAATCCGGCCTATCGGTGGCAAAAAAGCCAAATTCTTTTGGATCTTGGGTGTGCAAAGGATGCCCAAGCTGCATTTCGGGAAGCTGTGCGGTTGGATCCTAGTGCTGCCAGAGCGTCGAACTTGGCCTGGATCATGCATCAGCGCAACCAGGACACTGAGGCGATCTGGGCCCTCGAACAAGCCTTGAAAACCCGGCCAGGCGATGCCAAGACTGAGATCCGCTTGGCGTGGATTCTCGCCACGACCCAGAATGCCTCCCTCCGCAATGCCCCGGAAGCCGTACACCTGGCCGGGGTTGTGATTCGTTCCCAGGGCCTCCGTTCTCCGGAACTGCTGGATGTGCTGGCCGTGGCCCAGGCAGGGGCGGGCCAGTACCCGGCGGCCCAGGCCACGGTGCAGGAGGCCCTTGCGAAGGCGGCAGATCATCCCCCTGCCTATCAGGCCATGCTCAAGGCCCAGTTGGCCGCGTTCCAGCAGGGCCAACCCTGGCTGGATCGTCCAGCGACCAGCACCATGGCCCCTAAAAATCCTAAAGGCGCCTAGAGTTGGGTAGGGCAGTGCGATAACGCACACCACTGCAATGCCGATTTCGGAGATTGATCGTGTCGTAGCTGGCTATGTGTCTTGATGGGGTGATTCTCACTCATTCATCAAAATTAACCCGCTCCTGCTCCACGACTAGGGGGCGCTTCATGACCTGGGTATGGATGGTGGCTACGTATTCTCCCAGTAATCCGATAAAGAACAACTGCACGGAACTAAAGAAGAAAAGGCCTATTAGGATAGGAGCCATTCCGAATCCGAACCGGCTCCAGAAGATCAGTTTGAGGGCGAGGTAGGCGAAGGAGATGAGTAGGCTGAAGAGGGCCAGAGCAAATCCACCCATGGTCGCCAAGCGGATTGGAACCTTGGATTGGCTGGTGATGCCCAGCATGGCCATGTCGTACAGGGTGTAGAAATTGTTCTTCGTGATGCCCCGCTTGCGCTGGGGCTGGATGAAGGGGATCTCGACGGCCTCGAAGCCGATCTCGGCGATGATTCCCCGAAAATAGGGATAGGGATCATTCATGGCGCGGATGAGTTCGACCACGGACCGGTCGTAGAGTCCGAACCCGGTGAAATTCTGGATGACGCGCACGTCCGCGATCCGATAGAGCAGGCCGTAGTAGAACCGGCGAATCAGCCACATCGCAGTCGACTCGCGGCTCTGTTTCTTGACGGCCACAACGATACGGTGCCCTTCCTCCCAGGCTTGCAGGAAATCCCGGATCAGTTCGGGAGGATCCTGGAGGTCGGAGCACATGTTGATCACGGCTTCGCCGCGCGCTTGCAGGAGGGCATGGTACGGGGAGCGGATCTGGCCGAAGTTCCGGGCATTGACGATCAGCTTCACCCGTTTGTCCGAGGCGGCCATGGCCTTGATCCGCTCGATCGTCCGATCCGTCGAGTGGTTGTCGATGAAGATCAATTCGTAACGATAATCCGGCAGCCCCGCGAAGACCGCATCGATCTGGGCCCGGAGGGGCTCGACATTCTCCTCTTCGTTGAAGCAAGGGGTGGTGATGCTGACCAGCTTCATGGGGTTCCTCAGGCAGGGCGCATTCCAGGGTAGCCGAGGAGTGGGACAAGGCCCCGCACCAGGGCGTCCAGTTCGGGCAGGCTCCGGATCCGCGCGGCGACGGGAATGGAAGGATCATCCACTCGTCCGTAACCATACTCCGCGAACACGAAGGGTATCCCGCTGGCGTAGGCCGCCCGCCCGTCGTCGGGACCGTCCCCGACCATGAGCTCACCCAGCCTCGCCCCGGATCGCCCGGCCACCCGCGCGAGCAGAACGGACTTCGAAGGCGCAGGAGGGTCCGTCTCGTCGAGCGTGTGGACTCCGGAGAATCGGGTATCCAGGCCCAAGGCGTGGAGAATGGCCAAGGCCGGCGCCAATCGCTTGTTGGTGACGACGCGCATCCGATGCCCCTGGCCGGCCCAGGCCTCGAGCGTCTGGACCACGCCTGGATAGGGGCGCGTGGCGAGGCAGCCACGCCGGTCGTAGTGGGCCTTGAAGGCCGCCACAAGCCCATCCAGGAGGCCGGGATCCGCTGCGGCGGCCACCACCTGGAGCGTCTGCCGCAGGGGGGGGCCGATGAGGCCCCGGTCGAGAGCCACCGCAGGCTGGAGGCCGAAAGCCGCAAGGGCGGCCTCCAGGCTGGCGAGAATGCCGTCGGCCGAATCCACGAGGGTCCCGTCCAGATCGAAGTAGAGGTCCATCATGGCCATCGTTCCCTCAGCGTGTCCGCTCCCGGGGCACGGCGTAGAGCACGACATCCAAGCCGAAGCGGTTGTGAGTCCTCAGATGGAAGCGATAGTCCTCGCAGCGATCCCGGATCAGGAGGGGCAACCCGAAGAGGTCGCCGGGATGGTGGTAGATGGCCACCGCCAGCACCGGCCGGTCCCTGGCCAAGGTATCGCGGGCCCCGGCCAGGGCGGGACGCTCCGAACCCTCCAGATCCAGCTTGAGGAAGGTGATGGGGAGATCCCGCGGAAGGTCATCCACCGCCATGACCGGCACCGGCGTGCCGGTGGCCCCCACCGCGCTGAGATGGTCCCCCTGAGCCTGCAGATGGACGACGCCCGCACCCGCCCCCAGGGCGGCCTGGTAGGGGCGGATCCTTCCGGCCAGGTCGGCTGGCAGGCACGCCAGGAAGGTCCGGAGTGCCGCATGGCTGTTGGGATCCGGTTCGAAGGCGTGGACCCTCCCGAATGCCTCGCAGCGGGCGCGAAGGAAGGCCCGGAGGGTGTCGCCATCGAAGGCCCCTCCGTCTACCAGACACTCGTCATCCCGTAGCCGGACCAGGTCCGGACAGAAATACTGGTCTTCTGGTGTGCCGACGGGCAGCGCGTCCACATCGCGGATCATGCGCCAGCGCAGATGTCCCAAGAACTGCTGTCGGGATGCCTCGTCCTCGAAGAGGTCCAGGGTCTGGGCGAGGGCCGCCTGGTGCTCCCGGTAGAACGCGGGTGTGCCACATGGCCATCCGGATGTTTCGGGCCACTTCCTGAACAGGTCGGAGAAGGGACAGATCCTCCGTGCCCCCATTGCCGCAAGCCGTGCTTCCTCGCGGCCTAGCACGGCCGCCTCTGCCTGAAAAGCGACCACGAACACCGCCTCCTCCCCGTACTGGCGGGCCGCTGCCCTGGGGGAGAACACGGGGATTCCCCCGAGGACCTGCCCCCACCGCGTGGGATCGTTGTCGGCGAAACAAAGCACCTTCACGGGCTTGTCCAGGAGGGCCGCATGGACCGCCCGCCCCATTTGCCCAGCTCCGAGGAGGACCAGTGGACGCCGCCCCCCCTCCGTGGCCGCGTCGTAGGCCGCTCCCGCAGCGGAGATGGATGCTTCCGCCCCCATTTCCATGAGGCGATCAAACGCCGCCCTCACGGGACCACCTCGAGGGCATTCCCGCGCAGCACCGCCACCGTTCCGCAAAACGCCTGCTCCTCTCGCAGGATCCGCACGACCTCCCCCGAATAGCCGGCGGCCATGACGATCATGGCATCCACCGGGTCCTCGGCCAGCGCCTCGGGACCGCGAATGGGCGTATGGACCACGGGGGTGAAGCGTCCCTGCTTGAAGGGGGCGGAGTCAATCACATACCGGACCTCCGCGGCATCGGCCAAGGCAAGCAGGGTGAGGGCCTGGTGGCTGGCACCCCAGACCGCGAGGCCCCGGCCGCTCGTCCCATGAGTCCGGCAGAAGGCCTTCAACGTCGCCACGAGCTGCCCCCTGGCCTGATCCCAGGTTCGGGCCTCGAAAGGTCTGCGCCGGCGGACCAGGGCCGCAAGGTCGTAGCCGTCCCACACCCGGCTGCAGGAGATCACGTCGAACCCGGATCGCTCCAGTAGCTGTCGGAGGGTCGATTCCGTGAAATAGGACAGGTGGTCGGGAATGAAATCGTAGAAGCGGTCGCACTCGAGCATGTGTTCGAAGCTGGGCACCTCCACCAGGCCCGGGGCCCCGGGTACCAGGTTCCCGCAGAGGCCCCGGAGCAGGTCCACGGGATCGGGGGCATGTTCCAGGAAGTTGATGGAGGCGAAGGCTTCGAAGGGCCCCTCCACCAGTCGCGTTCCCGCCTCCAAGTATCCCTGGTGGATCGTCCTCCCAAGGGCCCGCCCACGGGCCACGGCGGATGCACCGGCTTCCAGCCCCATGGGTTCGGCACCGGCTTCCTTGAGAAGGCCGAGGAAGTAGCCCTCCCCACAGCCCACCTCCAGGATCCGCCGTCGATGCAGGTCGAAGCCTGCCACGAACTGCCTCGCCTGCTCACGGCGGAAGGCCACCATCCGAGCCGACCCTCCAGCAGCGGTGATGACCTCCCGGAAGTAGGGGACCGGTGCTCCCGCCAGCTGGACCAGGCCACAGGCGTGGCATTGGAAGACCCGGAGGTCAGCGCCGCTGTCCCCCGCCAGATCGGTCGCACCGGGAAGTCCCTGGGCGGAGCGTGGGACGTTCTCCAGACGAAAAGCTGGCTCGTCCGGGAGGAGCGCGCCGCAGAGCTTGCAGGAGGAGGAAGGCATGGCCATCGCGGCGGCGGTCAGAGGTCGGGGACGTACATGTTGGCCCGGAACTCCTCCCGATCCAGGAAGGGGAAGAGGTCCTCCATGGGTTTGGTGGCCATGGAACCGTCGGGGCGCTGGAACGAGACCGCGCGGGGGATCGTGGCCTGGTCCCGGGAAATGCGCACCACGCAGACGAGGGGCCCGGGCGCCTCGAGCAGGTTCCGGAGCTTTGGACCCTGCAGGTCCGCATTGTCATCGAGCCGGGCGGTAGGGATTCCGTAGGCCCGCGCCACCGCCTCAGTGTCCGGCAGGGTCAGCCCGCTGCTGGCCTCGCTGGCCACCAAATGACCGCCGAAGTGCGCTTTCTGGGAAGCGCGGATGGACCCGTAGCCCTGGTTGTCGAGCACGAAGAACTTGATGGGAAGGTCCAGGCGCCGGATGGTTTCGAGTTCCTGGAGGTTCATGTGGAAGCCGCCGTCCCCATCCAGGCAGACAGTCCGTTTCCCGCCGCTGGCGACGCAGGCCCCCAGCGCCGCCGGAGGCCCGAATCCCATGGGGCCGAGTCCCTGGCTGTTCAGGATCCGAAGCCCCTGGCGGACCCGCCAAGCCTGGTGGGTGATCTCGCTGCAAGCGCCGCTGCTGCCCGGGACCAGCAGATCATCCTCCCCGAGTAGATCCGACAACGCGTCCACTAGGGCGTAGTTGTTCACCGCCCCTGAGGTTTCCCGGTATTCCGGGAGGCAGACGGGGTACTGCTGCTTCCACGCCTGGGTCTTGGCCACCCAGCCGCTGAAATCCGGCAAGCGGACGCCCTCCAACCTTTGGAGCAGCGCCTCGAGAAAAGCGCCGGCATCGACCGCCACGTTCAATGCCGCTCCCATCCCGAGTTTCTCCAACTCATGGGGATCCACGTCCACCAGGATTTTGCGGGCCCCTCGGGCGAAGTATTCGGGCATGTAGGCGATCTGGCCGTGGTCCAGCCTGGCCCCGAGACAAAGGATCCAATCGCTGTTCTGCTGTGTGAAATTGGCCCCCCGCTGGCCGGAAGCCCCAGGACGGCCGGCGAAACGCGGGTGGTCCTCGGGAAGGAAGTCCGCGGCCTTCCAGGTGGTGAGAACCGGGATCGGGAGGCGTTTCAGGAGTTCTCGGAAGGCCGGAAGGGCCCCGGCTAAGCGGATGCCGTTGCCGGCGAGAAGGACTGGCCGCTCCGCCTCCAGGAGCATGCGAACCGCCTGGTCCACGGACGCCTCGAGGTTGGCCTCCCCCCAGGTTTCCGGCACGGTTGGCTGGAATCCTTCCAAGGCGGCGGGATCGATTTGGGATGCCTGGACATCAAGCGGAAGGTCGATCCAAACCGGCCCCGGACGCCCCGACCGCGCCAGATGGAGCGCTTCCTCTAGGTGCCAACGGATCCGGGCGGGATCCACGACCGTCACCGCGTACTTCGTGATGGGCTTCACCATGGAGACGATGTTGATCTCCTGGAATCCCATCTGGCGAACCCCGCGCCCGCGGGCCAGATCGGCCCGTTTCACCTGCCCGGAGAGGAACAGGCAGGGCGTCGAATCCAGCCAGGCAGCCGCGACACCGGTGAGGGCGTTTGTGCCCCCGGGCCCGGTGGTGACGAGGGCGACGCCCAAGTTGCCCGTGAACTGCCCGTAGGCATCCGCCGCTACGGCAGCCCCCTGCTCGTGGAGGTTGCAGACGAACTGGAGCCGGGGATGGCGCCCCAGGGAATCCACCAGGTGCATACATCCCCCGCCGGGGAGCAGGAACACATCCCGGACTCCGGCTTCCGCGACGAAGTCCATGACGAAATCCGAGAGCTTCATGCCTGTCCTCAGCCGAAGAAGTGCGTTACGTAGGTCTTCCGGTCCGGGTTGGCGCCGATCGTGGGATCCAGGTAGTAGGAATCGTCCTTGTAGTGGGTCGAGGAGATCTCCTCGATGACGCACCCCTGATCGGACCAGAAGGCGTGCCGTACCTCCCGCTCCACCGTCAGGATGTCCCCGGGGCGGCAGGTCCGCACCTCCCCATCAAGGCTGACCTGCATGCTCCCGTGGAGGATATGGAAGGTCTCCTCCTTCAGCTTGTGGAACTGCTCGGGATGCCGCTGCCCGGGGAGGAGCACGATGAGCTTTTTGCAGTACGCCCGATTGACCACGTTGAGGATAGTGGCGCCGTACGTCTCGAACTGGTCCAGGCCGTAGTGGTGGCTGATCTCGACGGTCGCCTGGGTACTCACCACCGTCCGGGCCTCATCCAGAAGGCCCCGCACCCTGGCCACGATGTCGTTGATCCGCAGGCGGTGGTCGGTCGTCTGGACCTGGCGGAGGAAGACGGGACCACTGGCCGGAAGATCCTCCAGGGCCCGGAACTCGAGATACTTGCCCAGGTCATTGGCGGTGAGTTGGCCGGGTTCGGTGGGCATGGCCAGGAGGAAGGTCGAGGGATCGAGTTTTTCGCCTTTCGTCACCGGGGCCTTCACGAAGACCCCCCGCTGGAGCGACCGGAGGCTGTCCAGTTCCTCCTTCGCCGAGGCATGTCGGCCATCTCCGGCCCCGCAGGCCACCAGGGCCTCCCGGGCCGCCTCCAGCCACCGCCGCATTTGCTGCGGGGACGCGGAGTAGGCATTCAGTGCGTACTGATCGGTGGGAAGGCCCACGTGCTTCTCAAAGACCCTGGCCCCCTTTGCCACGGCCAAAGGGATGTTCTGGAGGGTGTCGGGATCCTCGTGGGCAGACCAGCCGACCTCGTGCCCCGGATACCGGTTTCTGAGAAGGTCGATCTGGTTCATCTGGAGCCGCTCGGCCGGGGTTGGGTACTCTCCGACGCAGTGGAGCAGGGTCAGAGAACGCTCGCGGTGCTCGAAGAAGCTCACGATCCGATCGAGCAGTTCCAGGCTGGCGCCGGCCGTGGAGGCGATCACGGGCAGGTGAGACTGGGCGAGCCGTTCCAGGAGGGGCCAATCCCCCATAGAGCAACTAGCGATCTTCAGGCGGTCGTAGCGATGGGTTTCGATCAGGTCCACTGAGGCCTCGTCAAAGGGCGTGCAGATGGCGAGGAACCCCCGCGCCGACATTCCTTCGCGCAGGGCGAGGAAGTCCTCTTGGCTCAGCCGTGTCTCCTGGAATCGCTTGATGTACTTAATGTCCATCCGAGTCTGAAAATTGGGGTGGATGAACGTGTCGAGATCCCGGTACTGGAGTTTGAACCCGAAGGCGAAGGTTTCCCGAAAGGGCTCGGCCACCTCCGTGAAGGCATCGAGAATCCGCATCCCATGGGTAAGGCTGCCCATGTGGTTGTTGGCCATTTCGAGTACGACGAGTGGCTTAGAGGCGAAGGAAGGGGTCACGTGGCGTCCTTTCGGAGGAGGGCTAGGCGAGATTCCATTGGAGCGTACGTTGCACTGCGGCCACGAGCGGAACAGACACTTCGAGGCCGAGTTCGTTCCGGGCACGCGACACATCCGGCACGTACCGATGCGCTGGACGGCCCGGCTCGGGAAGAGCCGCGATCCGGACAGGCTGGCCCGCGATTCGCCCCACGAGGCGGGCGAAACCCGCGATGTCCATGACCTCGTCAGACCCTACGTTGTAGAGCGGTCCGGCCCGCTCGTCGAGGAGGATGGTCCAGAGCCACCAAGCCAGGTCCTTGCCATAAAGCCAAGATCGGATGGCAGTCCCGTCCCCCTGTACACCGATGGGACGTCCTGCCAGGGCGTCCCCCAGAAAGCTGGCGGCGGCCTGATGGGTTCCAAGGGGTTGGTGGGGTCCGAGGAAGGCGAAGCAACGCGCGATCCGCATGACCATGCCCCCATCCCGACCCATTAGGCCGCAGAGATACTCGGCAAGACGCTTGCCAAGACCGTAGGCGGCGTCCCGGGAAAGGGGGTCAGGAGCTCCTCCGAACGTTTCCGGGAAGGCCACCAGATCCGGGGGTTGTGGTCCGTAGACCGCCCCTGAACTCAGGAGCAGGGCGTGGCGCACACCGGCTTTGGAGGCCACATCGAGGGTCCTGCGCGTCCCCTCGATGATTGTCTCGATCATGAGCCGGGGGGATTCGAGATTTAGAGCAGCGCTGGGCGTGGTGGCTCCAAGAACTAGGTGCGTGAAGGAGCCAGGAGGGGCTTCGAACGTACGCACATCTCCCTCTAAGAGCTGGACGGATGGATGTCCCGCTACATGAGGCATTCGGAGCCGGTAGTCCTCGCAGGAGCGGGTCAGGAGCACGACCTCCACGGACAGCCCGCGGTGCTTCACGGCGGCCAGCATCCCCTCCACCATCCAGGCGCCAAAGAATCCCGTGCAGCCGGTCATCAAGATCCGTCCACCGTCCAAATGGCGCCATAACCCGCCCACACGCTGCTGGAGGTCTTCCACATCTTGCGCTGGAAGCTGGCGGATAAGGGGGCCGTTCATGTCAATTGGCCTTTAATCCCCGTGGCCAGTTGGTCTGCCAGATAATCCAGCATCGGTTCCGTGAGTCCCGGGTACACCCCCACCCAGAAGGTGCGGTTCATGATGGCGTCACTGACGGCCAGTTCCCCGGCCACGCGCCGGGGGGTGTCCTGGAAGGCGGGCTGGCGCAGCAGGTTGCCGCCGAAAAGCAGGCGGGTGCCGATCTTCCGGGCGTCGAGGTGGCGGATGAGGTCGTTGCGGGTGAGGGGGGCCTCCTCCCGCAGCGTGAGGGGGAAGCCGAACCAGCTGGGATCGGAATGGGGCGTGGGCTCGGGCAGGATCAGGAAGGGCTCCAGCGGCCGGAGCCGGGCGAGCAGGTACTGGAAGTTCGCCCGCCGCTGGGCGATGAACCCCTCCAGCTTGTCGAGCTGACTGAGGCCCACGGCGGCCTGCATATCGGTGAGCTTGAGGTTGTAGCCCAGGTGGCTGTAGGTGTACTTGTGGTCGTAGCCGTGGGGCAGGTCGCCCAGCTGCCAGTCGAACCGTTTGTGGCAGGTGTTGTCCATGCCGGGTTCGCACCAGCAGTCGCGGCCCCAGTCGCGGAAGGATTCGACGAGTTTCTTGAGCTTCGGATCATCCGTGAGCACGGCCCCGCCTTCGCCCATGGTGAGGTGGTGGGCGGGGTAGAAGCTCACGGTGGCCAGATCTCCGAAGGTGCCCACCTTCCGGCCGCGGTAGGTGGCGCCCACCGCATCGCAGCAATCCTCGATGACCCAGAGATGGTGTTTCTCGGCCAGGGCCATGACCGTATCCAGGTCGAAGGGATTGCCCAGGGTGTGGGCCAGCAGGAGGGCGCGGGTGCGGGGGCCGATGGCGCCTTCGAGCTGATCCGCGGCCACGTTGTAGCTGGGGATGTGGGCATCCACGAATACCGGCACCAGGCCGTTCTGAAGGATGGGCGCCACGGTGGTGGGGAAGCCTGCGGCGCAGGTGAGCACCTCGTCGCCGGGCTGGAGGCGGCGATCGCCCAACTGGGGCGAGGTAAGGGCGGTGAGGGCCAGCAGATTGGCGCTGGAGCCGGAGTTCACCAGGGAACAGTGGCGCAGGCCCCACCAGGCCGCGAAGCGCGGCTCGAAGGCCCGGGCGAAGCGCCCGGTGGTGAGCCAGAAATCCAGCGAGGCATCCACCAGGGAGGCCACATCGGCGCCATCGAAGACCTTGCCGCTCACGGGCACGGGCGTGACGCCGGGCACGAAGGGGCGCTCCGTCCACTGTTCCGCCGCGAAGGCGCGCACCTGCTCGAGGATCTGCGTGCGCAGGGCATCAGCGCCCATGGGCTGTTCCCAGGAAGGCGCGGTACCACGGGAGGGTCTTGGCGAGGCCGGCGGCGAGGTCATGGGTGGGCTTCCAGCCCAGCCGCGCGCGGGCCTTGGCGCTGTCCAGGTACTGATCCTGGATCTCGGCGCGGGCCGTCCCCTCCACGATGGGCTGGAGATCCTCCCGGCCCATGGCTTTCAGCACGGCCCGGGTGATGGCCAGCACGGACACGCGGCTTTCGGGGCTGAAATTGAAGGCCTCGCAGCGGATGCCCGCTTCGTGGCTGCGGGCGGCCAGAGCCAGGTAGGCCTCCACCACATCCTCCACGTAGATGTAGTCGCGAACGTTGCTGCCATCGGAGCGCAGGGTGGGTGGCCGATCCTCCAGGGCGGCCCGAATGGTGCCCGGCACGATGCGGCTCCAGTTGAGATCGCCCCCGCCGTAGATGTTTCCGCAGCGGGCGATGGCCACCGGCAGGCCGTAGGTGTGCGCGTAGGTGTGGGCGAGCAGGTCGGTGCAGCTCTTGGAGACATCGTAGGGATGGCGCCCCCGGAGCGGCATGTCCTCGGTGTAGGGCAGCAGGTCCGAATCCCCGTAGGCCTTGTCGCTGGAGGCGACCACGACGTTCCGCACCAGGTCGCGGTGGATGCGGCAGGCTTCCAGCAGGTTGTAGGTGCCGCGGATGTTGGATTCGAAGGTGAGCAGCGGGCTCCGGAGCGCCACGCCGACGATGGCCTGGGCGCCCAGGTGGAACACGGCATCCACCTCGTGTTCGCTGAGGGCGCGCTCCAGGCTGGCGTAGTCCTCCAGGGCGCCCTGCACGACGCGGGCCCGCTGGATGGTGCCGCTGCGCACCAGTTCGCTGCGGGGATCCCAGTCGCGGACCAGGACCACCAGCTCGGCGCCTTCGGCCACCAGCCGCTGGCACAGCCACGACCCCACGATGCCTGTGGCGCCGGTCACCAGAACGGTGCGTCCCCGCCAGCTCATGGGGCCACCGTCCAGGGCGCCTGACCCGATTCCCAGAGCCGTTCGAGCATGTGCTTCTCCCGCAGGGTGTCCATGGGCTGCCAGAACCCTTCGTGCCGGTAGGCGTGGAGCTGGCCTTCGGCGGCGAGGCGCTCCAGGGGCTCCAGCTCCCAGAGCGTGGTGTCGCCCGCGATGTAGTCCAGCACCCGGCGGTTCAGCACGAAGAAGCCGCCGTTGATCCAGCCTTCGCCTGCCTGGGGCTTTTCCGAAAACCGCGTGACCGTATCGCCTTCGAGGGCCAGGCCGCCGAAGCGGGCCGGGGGGCGCACGGCGGTGACGGTGGCGAGCTTGCCGTGCTGCCGGTGGAAGGCCAGGAGGGCGTTCAGATCCACATCCGCCAGGCCATCACCGTAGGTGAGGAAGAAGGTGTCCTCTTCGCCAAGCCAGGCGCCTAGGCGCTTGATGCGGCCGCCGGTCTGCGTCTGGAGGCCCGTGTCCACGAGGTGCACCTGCCAGGGCACGGTCTCGGCGGCCTGGATGCGGTGCTGCCCCGTGGCCAGATCCACGGTGAGGCTGGCGTTCAGGGCATGGAAATTCAGGAAGTACTCCTTGATGGCCTCGCCCTTGTAGCCCAGGGCCACGACGAACTCGTGGAAGCCCTGGGCGCTGTACAGGCCCATCAGGTGCCAGAGCAGGGGCTTGCCGCCCACTTCCACCATGGGCTTGGGCCGCACGGCGGTCTCCTCCGACAGCCGGGTGCCCATGCCGCCAGCCAGGATGAGGGTCTTCACGGGGCCTCCGGGGGATGGGGAGAATCTAGCACCTTGGCGCCCCGAAAGAGCCGGAGGGGGGTGAGGCCGCTGCCATGGATGGCCGCCAGGCCCAGGAGAATCAGGGCCGCGAAATGGGTCGCTTCCCCGGCGAGGCTGACCGCCAGGGCCTTCTCGGTTCCGATGCCGAAGGGGGCCAGGGCCAGGATGGTGGCGGCCTGATGGGAGCCAAAGCCCCCGGGCAGGAGGGGCAGGCCGAAGGCGAGCATGACGAAGAAGGCCAGCCTCAAAGGGGCGGCGGCGGGGAGCCCTTGGGCAAAGGGGAAGGCCCGCAGGGCGCACCCCGCAGCGGTGACATCCACCGCGAGGATGCAGGCCTGGAGGAGGACGAGGCCCGGCGCGAGGCCGGGCCTGCGCAGGACGGCAGCCTGTCCATGGGCCTCGTCGAAGCGTTCGATCCAGGCATGTCGCCCAGGATGGTGTGAGCTCCAGCGCAACAGCCAGGCGCGGAGGCTGTCCCCGGAAACCAGGAGAAGGATGAGCAGGGCGAGGAGCATGGCGGCTCCGAGCGACAGCAGGAGCAGAGGCCCCGCACGGAGACCCTGGAGCAGACCATGGCCAGCCACGCTTCCGGCGAGGGCCAGGACGGTGGCGACGTCGAACAGCCGATCCATGGTGAGGGCCGTGCCTGCCCGGACGAGGGAGAGGCCCGTCTGGCGGTTCATGGCCGCGACTTTCACCACTTCGCCGCCGCCCATGGGCAGGAAGAGGCTGCTGAAATACCCGAGGCACACGGATCGCCAGATCCCAGGAAAGGGAGCGGCCCTGCCCAGCACCAGCCACAGCCGGAACGCCCTCATGGAGACGCCCAGGATGGCCAGCAGCAGTGCGGCGCCTAGCCAAGGCAAGCGTGTGCTTGCGAGCAGATCCAGGATGCGGATCCAGGACACTTGGCGTCCGATCACCGCAAGGATCAGCAGCCCTGCCAGGCCCGCGATCCAAGGCCGCAGCGTCCTTCCCCACCCTCGCGCCACATCAGCTCCGGTCGAAATTGATCTTTTCGCGAATCACCACGAAGGGTTTGCGGCGGACCTGGCCATGGATGGCGGCCACGTACTCGCCGATGATGCCGAGGAAGAGGAGCTGGATGCCTGCGAAGAAGAGGATCAGGACCACCACGGTGGTGGCGCCGGGAGCCTGGAAGTTCCAGTTGAGCAGCTTGATGAGGGCGTAGATGAAGGCGAGCAGCAGGCTGAGGCCGGAGAGGGCGAGGCCCAGGATCGTGGCAAGCCGGATGGGCACCAGGCTGTAGCTGACGATGCTGTTGATGGCGGTATCCAGGTAGCGCCCAAAGTTGTAGGAGGAGATGCCGGCCCGTCGCTTCTGGCGCTCGTAGGGCTCGCGAACCCGCCGGAAGCCCACGGAGGCGATGACGCCCCGGATGTGGGGATTGAAGTCGTCCACCTTCAGCAACTCGTCCACCACCGCGCGGTCGTACAGTCCGAAGCCCGAGTGATCATCCACCATCTCCTCGCCCGACAGGCTGCGGACCATCCGGTAGTAGGCCTTGCGGGCGAGCCGGAGCAGAAGGTCATCGGCCCGGTTGGTGTAGATGCCGAACACCACCTCCGCTCCCTGCTCCCACAGCTCGACAAAGCGGGGGATCTTGTCCGGGGGATCCTGGAGGTCGGACAGCACGGGGATCACCGCATCCCCCGTGGTGTGTTGCAAGAGGGTCAGCGAGTTCTTCTCGGCGCCCCAGTTGCGGGTGTAGGTGAGCACCTTCACCCGGGGATCCTCCGCAGCGATCTCCCGCAGGATCGCGAGGGTCCGGTCGGTACTGCAGTTGTCGCCGAAGAGATGCTCGTAGTCGTAGCGGTCCGCGAGCCCCGCCATGGCGGCTTTGACCTCCTCATGGCACCGGCGGACGTTGCCCTCCTCGTTGAAGGCAGGGCTGATGATGCTGATGCGGCGGCGGGAGGTCATGGCTCAGTTATAGCAACAGCCATGCCCGGCGGTGTCCATCCCGGGGCAGGAAAGGTGCTATCCATCCTGTCCAATCTTGTCCACGGATGACCAGGGCAGGATCTTCACGCCCTGCCGGGTCTGGGGCTGATGCCCGCCATAGAGGAGGGTGCCTTCGGGGGGGATGCTGGCGTGTCCAGCCAGATCCTGTTGCAGGCCGCGGAGGGGCTCGATCCAGCTGCTGTCGAAGGTCTGGCCGGATTTCATCTCCACCAGGTGGAGGCGGGGACCATCCTCAAGCACCAGATCCACCTCCCGTCCCGAGATTTCCCGGTAGTGGAAGGCCTGGGGCTGGCGGCCCTGGTGGTACTGCTGTTTAAGCAGCTCGGAGGCGGCCCAGCTCTCGAACAAGGCGCCTCGCAGGGGGTGGGTGCGGAGCTGGTCGGGGGACTGGATCCCCAGCAAGTGGCAGGCAAGGCCGGAGTCGAAAAAGTGGAACTTGGGAGCCTTCACCCATCGCTTGCGGAGATTTGTGTGCCAAGGCGGCAACCGGAAGCCAAGGAAGCTGGTCTCCAGCACCGACAGCCACGCGCGGGCGGTGGGCTGACTGATGCCAGCATCTGTGGCCAGGCGGGACAGGTTCAGTTCCTGGGCCGTGCTTCCCGCGCAGAGGCGCAGGAAGGTGGTGAAGGTAGCCAGGTCACCCACATTCAGGACTTGCCGCACATCGCGTTGCACGTATGTGGCCAGATAGTCCGACAGCCAGCGGCTGGGCGGAATACCCCGGTCATGGATGCGGGGGTAGGCTCCGGCAAACAAGGTGTCGAACAGGCTGTCCGGCGGGTTGGGGAACCGGCGCAGTTCCTCGAGGTTGGGGGGTAACAGATGCAACACGGCCGTACGGCCCGCCAGGGACTGGCTGATGGCTTGGCTCAGTCCAAGGTGCTGAGATCCGGTGAGCATGAACTGGCCGGGAGCGGGATTCCGGTCCACGTGAACCTGGAGGTAGCTCAGCAGATCCGGAGCCTGCTGAACCTCGTCCAGAATGGCCCCCGAAGGGAATTGGGCCAGGAATCCTCGGGGATCTTCCTGTGCGAAGGCTCGGGTTTCCAAGGGCTCCAGGTTGGTGTAGGGCTTGTCTGGGAAGGCCTGCTGGCAGAGGGTGGTCTTTCCGGCTTGGCGCGGGCCCGTGAGGGTGACCACCGGGTACAGCTCCGCCGAACGGAGGAGGACGGGGAGCAGGTTCCGTTGGATCACAGAACCAGTCTAGATGGGAGTTAGACGAATTAAAAATCAAATTTTGAATCGGTCTAAAACATTAAAGACAGATCCTCCATGCGGGATCAGACGGGGTGTCCCGGCATGGCCTGGGGCACCCCGTGGGGGTCCACGAAGGGAGACCTCGTGAGCCGAACGTGAGCAGGCGATCCTCCCTCGCGCCTGCCACGCCCTCAGGGCTCGCGTTGGGGCGGGCCGAGCTGGATGGGGAGGGTGTCGCCGAGGAGGCGGAGGGTGGCGCCCCATTCGGCGCGGGTGAGGGTCTGGTAGAGGCCGTTGGGTCCGAGGCGCAGCAGTTCGGCCCGGCGCTCGTCGGGGTAGACCACCAGGTATTCGGGGACGCCCGCGGCTTCGTAGCGCCAGCGCTTGGTGGTGAGATCCTTCTGGGCCGTGGCGGGGCTGAGGATCTCCACCACCAGATCGGGGGCGCCTTCGATGCCCCGCTCGGAAAGCTTGGCGGGATCGCAGACCACCAGCAGGTCGGGCTGGACCACATCGCCGCCCAGGAAGACATCCGTGGGGGCGCTGAAGATCCGGCAGCCGCCGCGGCCGCTTCCCTGGCGGGCCTCCTGCTGGAGCGCCTGGCCGATGGCCACGTGGAGTTCGGATGAGAAGGTCTGGTGGGCCAGGTTCGGGGCGGGGGTCATGTCGTAGGCCACGCCGTGGATCAGCTCCCAGCGGCCTTCCCAATCCTTCCAGTCATCCAGCGTGTAGCCGGGGTGTTTCCGTTCGGGCAGGCTCATGGGGGCTTCCGGATCAACGGGCCCAGTTTCGCACGGTTGCCCAGCGAAGGGCGCGGGTGTCACCCCAGGCTCTCCAGCAGTTCCTCAGCCCCGCGGTGCTTGGGATCGAGCTTGAGGGCCTGCTGGGCGGCCTGACGGATCAGCCGGCCTTGTGGTTCCGGGTCCACTCCGCCAGGGCCTGCCGCATGGCCGCATGGAGGGTGAGCCCCGAAGCCTGGGCGGATTGCTGCATCTGCTCCCAGAACGCGGGAGGCATCTTGATCACCTTGGGCTGGATGGGTGCTTCCTCGCCCCTGGGCGGACGCCCCGGCCGGATGCGGATCGGGATGGCGCCCTTGAGTGGTTGGTCCTGATGGGCCATGGCCCAGGCCACATCTTCCGGGTGCCGATTCTGAAGAACCTCCAGGGGTTCGCCCAGGCCCAGCGAATCCAGGAAGGCTGCTTCGGTCATGGTCTTGGTGCGGGTCCTGGTCATGTGCGCCTCCGTCTCCGGGAAACGGGAAAAGCCGTGGTGATGCGAATTCCCTCGGGAAAGACTTTCGAGAAAGGAACCCGGTAAAGCTGCCCAGCCACGGTGCCCTCAGCGATGAATCTGTTCCGGCGCTCAGGATCGGCGAGGTAACGAAAATCATCCGCATGGAATACCGATTCGGCGGTGGCGACCGCGACATCATGAGCCGCGATTTCGGCCCGGTTGATGTCATCCCAGACGAACTTCACGGCACCTCCTCAATAAAAGGTAATACCTTTGATTGAAAGGTCAATCCCGCCCCAGGCTCTCCAGCAGTTCCTCAGCCCCGCGGTGCTTGGGATCGAGCTTGAGGGCCTGCTGGGCGGCCTGGCGGGCTTCGGCGGTGCGGCCCAGGGCCTTGAGGATCTGGCCCTTCCGCCACCAGGCTCCGGCGTAGCCGGCGCTGCCGCCTTCGAGGGGCTCGCGGAGGACCTGATCCAGGGCGGCGAGGCCTTCCGGGAGGTGCTGGCCGGAGCGGGCGGCCACCTTGCCCAACTGGAGGCGGAGGAGGCTGGGGGCATCGGTGTGGCCCAGGTGAGCCTGGACGACCTGCCAGGCCAGGTCCGGGCGCCCGGCGTTCAGGTCGGCGTCGCTGGCGGCGGAGACCGCCCGGGCGCTCCAGGCCACGGGGGGCAGCAGGCGGGCGGCCTCCCCCAGCAGGCGGGCGTTCTTCCCGGCTTCGCCCAGGGCGTGCTTGGCGGCGTGGCTATCGAGGGAATCGAGGTACTCGGCCACGATCTCGGGATCGCCGGGCGCCGTGGCCAGGGCGCGGCCGAAGTAGGGTTCGGCGTCGTGCCAGCGATCCTCCTGCACCAGCACCAGGGCCTGGAGGAGGTCCCCCCGGGATGGATTCACCCGGCGCAGGGACTCGGCGCAGGCCAGGGCCTTGCGGGTGCTGCCGCCCAGAATGCCCGGCAGCATCTCGTAGGCCAGGCCCAGGCTCATCCAGGCATCCTGGAGGGTGGGGTCGGCCTTGGCGGCGGCGCGGAAATCGTCCATGGCGTCCAGGGCCTTGCGCAGGGAGCCGAGGTTCCGCTGGGCGATGGCGGTGCCGGCCCGGGCCAGTCCCCGGGCCAGGAGGGCATCGGCCAGGCCGGGTTGGAGGGCCAGGGCGCGATCCGCCGCGGCCCGGGCTTCCGGGAAGCGCTGGAGGCTGCTGAGTGCCTGGGACTTCGCGGCCCAGGCCAGGGCATCGTTCGGGTTCTGCTGGAGCCGCCGTCCGGCCTCCGCCAGGGCGGCCAGGTAGTGGCCCGCGTCAAGATCCGGACGCGGGGCGTAGGGAGCCTGGACAGCGAGGGCGGGTGGGGTGAATGGGATCATGGGGGGCCTTCACGAGAGGCTGGGACAGGATGAACAGGATAAAGGCATGGGGGGCGCAAGGGCCTTGATCCATCCGACATGGATGCGCCTCATTCATGTGCATGGTTCATGGAAGCCGGTGATGAACCCCCTCTATGCTCAGAATGCCGCGAAGCGGCCCGTCAACTTCACCCTCAATAGCGATCTGGTTAGGCTCGGCAAGGAACTGGGGATCAACCTCTCCGGCGTGGGGGAACCAGGACGCGATCGGAGCCTACAACCGGCGGATCGAGGTGGAGGGTGTGTTCAGCGATGGGTTGAGATCCTTCTGATGGGAGCCTTCGCCGTCCACCGGAACCTGGATGCCCGGACCCAAGGCGACCTCCCGTTCCTCCTCGATGTGCAGTCGGAGGTGCTCGCCATCCTGGGCACCCGCGTGGTGGTGCCGTTGTACCGGAGGGCGGCTGTCGGGCCCCAGGTCATGACCCGCCTCACGCCGGTCCTGCCGTTCCAGGGGCAGGATCTGGTGGCCATGGTGCCTGAGCTGGCGGGCGTTCCCCGCCACCGCCTGGGACCGGCCGCCGGCGATCTCGCGGGTGCGAGTACGGACCTGCTTCAGGCGCTGGAGCTTCTGCTGACGGGGTTTTGAAGGGCGTAACAGTGGCCTCCTGACCCCGGGTATAGTGCGGGGGCGCGGGTTTGCGGTATGCTGGGTGATTGTCTGGACACGGCTCTGGAGGGAATTCCATGACCATCAAGGGTGGGCTGCTGGAAGGCAAGCGAGGCCTGATCATCGGTGTGGCCAACAAGCGCTCCATCGCCTGGGGCATCACCCAGACGGTGGCGGAGGCCGGCGCGCAGCTCTGCCTGACCTACCAGAACGAGCGCCTGGGCGACAACGTCCGCGAGCTGGCGGCGGAACTGAAACACCCGCTGCTGCTGCCCATGGACGTGGGCAGTGACAGCCAGATCGTAATGGCCTTCGACGAGATCCGGAAGAAGTGGGGGAAGCTGGATTTCGTGGTCCATGCGGTGGCCTACGCGCCCCGGCAGGCCCTGGAAGGCCGCTTCATGGACACCAGCCGCGAGGATTTCCGCGTGGCCCACGACATCAGCGCCTACTCCCTGGCCGCCGTGGCCCACGCGGCTGCGCCCCTGATGGCCGAGGGCGGCACCATCCTCACCCTCAGCTACCTGGGCGGCACCCGGGTGGTGCCCAACTACAACGTCATGGGCGTGGCCAAGGCCAGCCTGGAGGCCAGCGTGCGCTACCTGGCCGCGGACCTCGGCCCCCAGGGCATCCGCGTGAACGCCATCTCCGCCGGGCCCGTCAAGACCCTGGCCGCTTCGGGCATCTCCGGTTTCAGCTCCATGCTCAAGCACCACCGCAGCCGTACGCCGCTCCAGAAGGACACCGAGCCGCGGGAAGTGGGGGATGCGGCGCTGTTCTTCGTGAGCGCCATGGGCCGCGGCGTCACCGGGCAAGTGCTCTACGTGGATGGCGGCTACAGCATCATGGCGGACTGAAGCGTCAGTCCCATCGCCCCCCGTTGCCGGAATGGAGCTTCCGCACCGCCCATCAACCTGGATCTCAGGCGATGGTTCCGCCCCTCGGTTTCGGCTTGCTTTTCACCTTCGCTCTGGGTTTCGCGGGGGTGGGCTTGGCTGCTTGGGCCTTCACCGTTCTCGGCTTCACGGGGTTCGATCTGGCGGGCTTGGCCTTTTTTGCCTCCGCAGGGGCTGCCTTCGAGGTTCGGGCCTTCGCCGCCTTGGTTTTCGGGGCAGCAGGGGCCTTGCTGGCGCGCGCCAGGGGGGATGCCGGCTTGGCGGTTTTGGTGACCGTCGCTGTGGGCGCAACGGGGGCTGTTCCCATCTCCAACCCAAAGAGCTCCGATAGATCCTCCCCTTCCAGGGCGCGGTCTGCGGTGGGTGCCGGGGTGGACACGGCTAGGCCCGAGGCGGCCTGAGCGAGGAGATCGCTGCCATCCACCCCCCGAAGCTGGAAAAGCAGTTCGGGCTCGGCATCGAGGCGCGCGCCAATGCCGTAGAGGACGGCGGCCACGTGCTTGCACATGTAGGCCCCATCGGGGCAGGAGCAGGACAGGTTGATGTCGGCTGGCACGGGGAAGAGTCCCCCGCCCTGGCGACAGATACGCTCCATGACCCCCCTGCTGAAGCGGCCCTGAAGAAGTTCCACCAGGGAGGCAATGGCCCCGCCGCAGTCCTTGCAGAGCGCCTGCCACTGCGGGCCGGACACCGGCTTCACCTTCACCCGCACCTGGTAGATGTGGGATCCGCTCACCTGCGCCTCCACCAGACCGGCTGATACCTGGAGGTCCAGGACGGACCCGTTGCGCACATAGGTTCGGCCGCGCGGCAGACGGTTGGCGTAGTCGCTGTAGCGCTCAAGGTTCTCGCACCAGGCCTTGCCCCAGAAGGTGCGGGCGATGGTGCGCCCCTCGATGATGATCGGCGCGACGGGATGCCCATGCTTGCGGAGCTTCTCCATGGCCCGCGCCGCTTTCCGGCGGCGTTCGGCCACGGAAACATATGCGGGCCAACCGTCATAGGACATGGCTCATACCTCCAGGGCGGCGTTCAGGTCGAGGGCTACGAGGCGCAACAACTCATCATCCCGCAGTTCCGTGAGGTTCAGTTCCTTCCCCCCCTCCAGGAGGTCCTGGGAAAGCTGGTTCTTGGAGCTGATGAGGGCATCAATCCGTTCCTCGACGGTGCCCCGGCAGATGAACTTGTGGACCATGACGTTGCGCTGCTGGCCGATGCGGAAGGCCCGATCCGTGGCCTGGTTCTCGACCGACGGATTCCACCAGCGGTCGAAGTGGATCACATGCGAGGCGGCGGTGAGGTTGAGCCCCGAACCACCGGCCTTGATGGACAGCACGAAGAACGGCACCCGTTCATCCTCCTGGAAACGCCGGACCAGCTCCTGGCGCTGCTTGACGGGAGTCCCCCCGTGCAGAACCAGCCCTGGCCTGCCGAAGATCTCCGCCAGGAAGGCCGCCAGTGGCTCCGTGATTTCCCGGAACTGGGTGAAGACCAGGACCTTTTCCTGCCTTGCCGCGATGGTTTCGCAGAGTTCCCGGAGACGCCCGAACTTGCCGCTCACCTCTGCCTGCCACGCCCCGTCCCCCGACCACTGGGACGGGTGGTTGCAGATCTGCTTGAAGCGCATGAGGTAGGCAAGCACAAGGCCCTTGCGCTTGATCCCATCGGTGGCTTCGAGCTGCTCCGCCAGTTCCTTCACCCCCTGCTGGTAGAGGGCGGCCTGGGTGCGGGAGAGCGGACAATAGGCCTTCAGTTCGGTCTTGTCGGGCAGGTCCGAGATGACTTTCTTGTCCGTCTTGACCCGGCGGAGGATGTAGGGGCGCACCAGATCCCGAAGGGGGCCGTAGGCATTGTGGGAACGCTGGGCCAGACCCTTGGTGTAGGCCGTGAAGTCCTTGGCTGACCCCAGAAGGCCGGGGTTCAGGAAATCGAAGATGGACCAGAGGTCGCCCAGGCGGTTCTCCACCGGGGTGCCCGTGAGGGCGATGCGGGCATCCGCCTTGAGTTGCTTCACCTTGTGCGTCTGCTTGGCGGAGGGATTCTTGATGGCCTGGGCTTCGTCGAGGATCACGTAGCGGAAGCGGAGGCCTGCCAACCAGGGGCTCCGCAGCAGGAACCCATAGGTGGTGATCACCAGATCCCTGGACGCCAGGTCAGGGGGTTCAGAGGCGAGGGCACTGGCGGGCAGGGCGGATGGGTGGGCCACCAGGAACGTGAGGCTCGGGGCAAACCGCTCCAGTTCGGAGACCCAGTTGGCCAGGAGTGAGGCCGGCAGCACGAGAAGGGTGGGGCGGCCGGGGGTTTCGCGCTGCTGGATGAGGAGCAGAGAGAGCACCTGGATGGTCTTGCCCAGCCCCATGTCGTCCGCCAGGCAGGCACCCAGCCCCAGGCGGGACAAAAGGTGCAGCCAGCGGACCCCGGCCTGCTGGTAGGGCCGCAGCGTCCCCTGCAGGGCAGGGCCAGGGTCCACTGCTGCCAGGCCTTCGGGTGAGCGGAGTCCCTGCAGGGTCGCTGCGAGCCAGGGGCCTGCCGTGACCTTGCCCCAGTCCGCAGCCTCGGCCTCATCGGCGCCTCCGGCGCTGATGCCCGCACCGGACAGCATGCGCATGGCCTCGAAGAAGCTGAGCCCGCCCCTGGCGGCCAGGTGCTCGGCCTCCGTGAAGCGGTCCATCATGCCCTGCAGCCGCTCCCGATCCACCTCGACCCACCGGCCCCGGATCAGGGCCAGCCCATGGGAGGTCGCCAGCAGGGTTCGCAATTCCTCGGGCCCCAGGGCTTCCCCCTCCAGGGTGACGGCCATGCTGAAATCCAGGAGCGCATCCTTGCCCAGGCCCGCCGGAGCCTTGGTTCCCACCGAGCCTACGACGCGGGGGCGCGGGGGCCGCCCGGCCTTCCAACCCGCGGGCATCCGCACCACCACACCCGCGGCTTCCAGGGCCGGGACCTCCTGCAACAGCCGGAAGGCTTCCCCTGGAGACCAGCGCAGTGGATGGAAGATCTCACCTGCGTCCATCATCCGGCGCAGCCATGGACACCGTTCGGCGGCCCGCTGGAGGGGCAGCAGCAGCGACAGGAGGCGGGTCTTGTCCGCCGCACCTCCGTACTCCTTGAGGGCCTGGGCCAAGGGCATGTGCTGAGCCCTGCCCTGAGTCGAGAGTCCTCCCGTATAGGTGGCCAGGAAGGCGAAGGGAGCCCCTTCATCCCGGCGGTTTTCCGCGAGGTTGAAGTGCACCCGGCCCACCACATTCCACACCGGATTGAGCCTATGCAGGAAGTCTTGAACGGACAGGGCGGCATCCGCGAGTTCCACCGCGAAGGCCCGTTCCATCTCCGCCCATAGCTCCAGGAGCACCTCTGCGCTCAGGTATTCGGAGCCAGGCATCGGAGGAGCCGCCTGGGCGGTGGCTTCGAGTTCCTCGCGTGACGGGCACGGGAGAAAGCGTGGTTCGCGGCCGCCTTCAGGGTGCAGGCAGATGGCCGTCACGAAGCGGACGCCGAACTCCCTCCAATAGCCAAGTCCCGGCGGCAGGAAGCGACCGGCCTCTCTCGCCCCCAGGCGCAGCAGACCGTGTCCAGAGCCCCGTTCGAAAGCTGGCATCAGGGCGGCGAGCAGCTCGGGTTCCGCCGCGGAGGCCTCATCCCAGGGGGCTACGTAGAGCTGTCCGTGGGGGCTCAGCCAGAGGGTCTGCTGGAGGTTTTCGATCATACTCAGTCATCCATGATGGAGAACGCGGGACTCCCTCGGCCCGGTCAAGGGGACGCGCTTCGATCTGGGCGCTCCGGCACGGTTGGCGGTCAGCCTCCGATCAGGACGGCGGGCGGGGCACGAGGATGTCGGCCCGCTGGGCTGCCTGGGCGCGTTGGGCCGGCGTGAGGGCGCGGGCCTGGAGGATGACGAGCACCTTCTGGAGGGGCGGGAGGCCGTGCCGCGCGGCGACCAGCATCCAGGCGTAGCCCTCGACGGGATCCACAGGGATGCCGCCTCCCCGGAAGTAGAGCGAGCCAAGCGCCAGGGCGGCCTGGGGCTCTCCGCGCCGGGCCTTCGGAAGCAGGAGGGCCAGGGCCCGCCGGTCCAGGGCGGCGGCCCGGGCCGGATCCGTGGGCCGCAGAAGGTTGGAAGCGAGCACCATGGCATCCGTGTCCTCCCCTGCGGCGGCGGTGAGGGCCCAGTGCAGGGCCTCTGCGGGATCCCGCGGGAGGCCGTCGCCCGCCAGGAACAGCCGGGCCAGGGCCAGCTGGGCCGGGGGCAGGCCCTGGCGCGCCGCTTTGCGGTACCAGTAGGCCGCCTTGGCGGGATTCCGGGCCAGGAACCCCTGGCCGCCGTCGCGCAGCAGGCCCATGGCGTAGTCATCCGCCGCGCGTCCCCGGGCCACGCCCCAGAGGCCCCGCAGGGTAGGGCGGGCATCCCAGAGGCAGGCCAGGACAAAGGTGGCGGCCAGGGCTGCGGCGGTGAAGCGCAGGAACCGGTGGAGGGCCGCACGGCTGCTGCCCCCCTGGAGGTGGAGGCGGAGGGCGAAGAGCGCGCCGAGGAGGGCGGTGGCTCCCAGGGCCTGGATCAGGGGGAGCAGGGCGGCGGTGCGGAGGTAGGCCCAGTTCATTGCAGTCCCGACAGGGTGTCCAGCACGTCCTGGACATGGCCCTTGACGCTGACCTTGGGCCAGACGTGGCGGATGATGCCGGCGGGATCCACCAGGAAGGTGCTGCGGATGATCCCTTCCGTCTCCTTGCCGTAGGCGTATTTCAAGCCGTAGGCGCCCAGGGGTTTGAGCAGGGCGCAGTCAGGATCGGACAGCAGGGGGAAGGTCAGGGCCTGGTTGGCGATGAAGGTCTGGTGGCTCTTGAGGCTGTCCCGGCTGAGGCCGTACACCTGGGCGCCGAGGCCCTGGGCGCGGGCCAGGCTGTCGCGGAAGTCGCAGGCCTCGGTGGTGCAGCCCGGCGTGCTGTCCTTGGGGTAGGCGTAGAGGATGGCCCAGGCGCCGCGCAGGTCGCGGTCGGTGACGGTGCGGCCCTGATCGTCCTGGAGAGAGAAAGGGGGAAGGGGCTGGCCGACGAGGGGGCTCATGCGGGCTCCGGGGAAAGGGTGGAGATCCATGCTAAGGCCATCACCCCCGCCAGGGCGGCCCAGCCGAGGGGCGTGGGGTCCACGGTCAGCCGGGGCAGCTCCTCCGCGAGGATCCGGCCCAGGCTGTCGTGGGTGGGGCCGGGCCCCAGGCCCAGGGCCGTCAGGGTGGCTTCACCCCAGAGGGCGCTCAGCCAGGCGCTGGGGAACAGGGGCTGGATCTGCTGAAGCCCCCAGGGGGCCCAGCGGCGGAGACGCGAGGCCCAACTCGCGCCCAGAAGGGTTTCCGAAAGCCAGGCCGGCGAGCGGCGGAAGGCCTCCATCCGGGCCCGGAGGGGCGGTTCGAGGTGTAGGGCCAGCAACAGCGCCAGCAGCAGGACCAGGGGGAGTTCCGCGAGGCCGCCCAGGGCCGCCGCCAGGGGGATGAGAAAGAGCAGGGGCGGCAGGTTGCGCAGGGCGGACAGGGCGCCGCGCAGGGGGCGGCCCGCCAGGGCCAGAAGCAGCCCCAGCACCAGCGCCAGCAGGGCGCAGAGGGTGGCGGTGCCGAGGCTGCGCGCCCCGGCCAGCAGCAGGCGCAGCAGGGCATCCCGGCCCAGATCGTCCCGGCCGAGGGGGTGCAGCAGGGCCGGGCCCGTGCCACCCCGGAAGGGATCCAGGGGCAGGTCCGGCAGCGCCAGGGCCGCCAGGAAGGCGAGGCGCCACCTCATGCCTCCTCCTGTTCCAGGGGCAGCGCGGCGAGCCAGAGGAGGGCCAGCACCAGGATCCAGGCGGCGAGGCCGGCCCGGTCCCGGCGGGCGATGCGATCCATCCAGTCCGTGCCGAGGCCCGGCACGCCGAGCAGGCGCTCGAGCACCAGCCCGGCGGTGAGCCACAGGGGCAGCCGCGCCGCGAGCCACCGGCCCCAGAGGCGGGCCAGGGCGAGGTGACGGGCCCGCAGAACCGCGCGGCGGCCCCAGGCTTCCGGAAAGGGATATTCGGGTGGCAGGGCCTGGGCCAACCACCGCGCCTCGGCGGGCAGGGCGGCCAGGAGGAAGGCCAGCACCCAGCCCGGCAGGCCCGGCGGACCCCAGGCGCTGGGCCAGAGGACCAGCAGCAGGGCGCCCCAGAGGAGATCCGGCGGGGCTTCCACCAGGGCCAGGGCGCGCCGGGAAGCGAGGGCGGGGCCCCCGGCCCAGGCCAGGAGCGGGGCGAGCAGGGCCAGGGCGCCCAGGGCGAAGAGCGTGGGGACCAGGGCGTGGACCGGGAAGGCCGGTGGCCGTGCGGAGCGCCAGAGGGCGCCCGGCAGGAACAGGGCCAAGCCCAGACCCAGGGCCCAGACCGCCAGCCCCTGGAGGCGGTCGCGCATCAGCGCGTCCAGGTCCAGGAGGCGGGACCGGGCGTGGTCTGGTAGAGCCCGAGGGGGCCGGTGGTGGCGTGGAGCCGCCGGTCCACCCAGAGGATGCTCTGGAAATCCACCAGGGGGAGCGCGCCCGGCGCCCGGGCCCAGAGGCGCTGAAGCTCGTTCCAGGCCGCCTCTCCCGGTGCCCGGAGGCGGGCCACCAGGGGGGCCAGTTCCGGCGCCTTCCAGCCGGTGAAGTTCATGGGCCCCTGCGGTTCCATGTACTCCAGGACCGACCAGGGATCCGGCTCGAAGGCGGCGATGAAGCAGGCCAGTTCGAAGTGGCCGGACTGGAGGCGGGCGATCAGCAGCGCCTGCTCCACGGGCACCAGGTCGAGCTGGACGCCCTCCCGCCGGGCCCGCTCCCGCAGGGCCATGAGCAGCTTTTCCACCGGACCGTCCTCCGCCGCATAGAGCAGGGTGAGGGGCCGGTCCTTCGGGAGGGGCTGGGGCGGGGCCTGGATGGCGCAGGGCGCGAAGCCCAGGGCCTCCGGCAGCAGCCCCCGGCTCGGCCGGGCGCCGGCCCCCAGCAGGTGGGGCGGGAAGGCCTCGGCTCGCCAACGCTCCAGGGCCTGCAAGGGCGCCACGCCGGCCCGGCTCCAGACCACCAGCTGGTAGGGCTTGGGCTGCACCAGCACCCGGTAGGCTGCGGGCGGCGCTCCCAGCAGGCGCGCCGGCGGCTGACCGAGGGTGAGCCAGCCCTTGAGCAGGGCCTGGTATTCGGCCTGGCTGTCCCCCAGGAGCCGGAAACGGAGGCCTGGGATGCTGGGATGGAGGAAATGATTTCTCCGGTCCAGGCGCCAGGCCCCGGGTTCGCAGTGGAGCAGGAAGGGGCCGCTGCCCTGGTCGGGATGCCCCTGGCGGGCGATGGGCACCCGGGCCAGTTCCATCAGCAGGCGGCCGGGCGGTTTGGGGGAGGACAACACCAGCTCGCCGTGGTCCACCCGGGCCTGCACGCCTTCCACGATGGCGTGCCGGGAGGGGCTGGCGCTGGGGTCCGTCTGGAGGGCCCGGAGGGTCCACAGCACGTCCCCGACGCCGAGCGGCGTGCCGTCCGGGAACCGGGCATCCGCTCGGAGCCGGAACCGGAGGCTGCCATCTCGCCGGATCTCCCAGTGCGTGGCCAGGCGGGGCACGATCCGGCCCGCCGGATCCACTCCCACCAGGGCATCACCGGTGAGGGCCTGGAGAATGGCCTGTTCCGGGCCTTCGCCCCGCACGAAATCCAGGGGGCCGGGATCCCGCGTGAAGCCATCCTCCACCCTCTGGGCGGAGGCCAGCGTGGCAGTCAGGGCGAACAAGGCACCAGCGAGGCGCTTCAACATGCATGCTCCAGAGGCGGGATTTCCTTCAGCATGCCAATCCTGGGGGGCGGCTGCCAAGCCCGATCGCCCCGGGGCTTGCTACGCTGGGGCAGGAGGATGCGTGTCGCAACCATCGCAATCCCGGCTGTTCTGGTGGTGGCCGCTCATGGCCCGCCACCGCCGGACGCTGGTCTGGGGCCTCGCCGCCACGGTCTGGTGCAGCACCGCCACCTCCTTCGTGCCGTTCTGGTCGGGGCGGGCCGTGCATGCCCTGGAACTGCGGGACTGGTCTGGATCGAAGGTCTACCTGCTGTGGATGTTGGGCTTCACCCTGGCTGCGGGCATTGGCCGCTACCTGATGCGCAACACCCTCATCGGGCTGAGCCGCGCTGTGGAGCGGGAGCAGCGGGAAGGACTCTACAGCTTCCTGCTGGGCCGTTCCTTCGCCTTCTATGAGCGGCAGCGGGTGGGCGACCTCATGTCCCGGGTGGGCGACGACGTCGGGACGGTGCGGATGGCCACGGGGCCGGGGCTGATGAGCTTCCTCCAGGTGGTGTCCATCCTGCCGGTCACCCTGGCGCTGATGCTGCACATCAGCGGCCGGCTGACGCTGGCGGTCATGCTGCCCTTCCCCTTCCTGGCCCTGGGGTTCTACTTCATCGGAAGGCTCAGCCATGGCCTCCAGCGGAAGCTGCAGCTCGCCTTTTCGGCCCTCTCCACCTTCAGCCACGAAACCATCAGCGGTGAGCGCGTGGTCCAGGCCTTCGGGCTGGAAGAGGCCCGGGTGGGGCGTTTCCGGGAGCTGAGCCGGGCCCATGCCGCCCTGAGCATGAGGCAGGGTGTGGCGTTCAGCGCCTACGCTCCCCTGTCGGCGCTCATCAGCGGAGCCTCGGCCCTGGTGCTGGTCACCTACGGCGGCAGCCTCATGGCGCGGGGGGTCCTCGATCTGGGTGATCTGACGGCCTTCACCGGCTTCCTGGCGGCCCTGGCCTGGCCGATGATGAGCCTGGGCTGGTCCGTGAACCTCTTCCAGCGGGCGCGGGCGGGCCAGGAGCGCATTGACTTCGTGTTGAACAGCCCCGAGCCGGCCTTGCCGCCCGCGGTCCCCATCAGCCTGCCGGACCAGCCCGCGGCCTTGCTTGTGGAAGGGCTGATCCACCGGTTCGAGGGCGGCCGGGGGCTCGGTCCCCTGGACCTGGCGCTGGCCCCGGGGGACAGCCTGGCGGTGGTGGGCGGCATCGGCTCGGGCAAGACGCTGCTGCTCCAGGTGCTTGCCGGACTGCGGGAGCCCCAGCAGGGCCGGCTGCGGGTGGATGACGCGCCCCTGGACGAGCAGAACCTCCGCCGCCACTGGGCCGGCCTGGGCTGGGTGCCCCAGGAGGCCTTCCTGTTTTCCGACACGCTGCGGATGAACCTGGCCATGGGCCGGCCCGACGCCACGGAGGCGGAACTGGAGGCCATCATCCGGGTGGTCTGTCTGGATGATCTCATCGGGCGCCTGCCCCAGGGCCTCGATACCGTGGTGGGCGAGCGGGGCGTGGCCCTCAGCGGCGGCGAGCGGCAGCGGGCCGCCCTGGCCCGGGCCCTGCTGCGCCGGCCCCGCCTGCTGCTGCTGGATGACGCGCTATCCGCGGTGGATGCGGAAACCGAGAGCCGCATCCTGGAGAACCTGCGCGCGTTTCTCGGCACCTCCACCCTGGTGCTGGCCACCCATCGTGTCTTCGTGGCAGATACCTGTGCCCGGGTCCTCGTGCTCCACGAGGGGAAGACCCAGCAACTGGGCACCCCGGAGGAACTGGCCGCCCAGACAGGCACCTATGCCCGCCTCAAGCGGCTCCAGAGCCTAGAACGGGAGCTGGTGCGGGGGCAGTGAGGACGGGGGTCATCCCCCGTCGCGGAACGTCACCTTGTTGATCTCGGAGAAGGTGGTGATGCCCAGCCGCACCTTCTCGATGGCGCTCTCGCGGAGGAACTGCATCCCGCCGCGGCGGGCGGCGGCCTTCACCTCCCGGATGGGGGCGCGCTGTACCAGCAGCTCTCGCAGCTCATCGTTGAGGCCCATGAACTCGATGATGGCCTGCCGGCCGCGGAAGCCGGTGCCATGGCAATCCACGCAGCCGACGCGATCGTAGAGTTTTGCGCTGCGGAGCCAGGCCTCGTCCACGCCGTTCTCCTCCAGCTCCTGGGGGCTGGGCGGCGGGGCGGGGCGCTTGCACTTGGGGCAAAGCACGCGCACCAGCCGCTGGGCCAGGATGCAGTTCAGCGAGGACACGAAGTTGTAGACCTCCACCCCCATGTGCTGGAAGCGCCCCAGCACATCCAGCACGTTGTTGGCGTGGACGGTGGTGAAGACCAAGTGGCCCGTGAGGGCCGACTGGATGGCGATCTGGGCCGTCTCCGGATCGCGGATCTCGCCCACGAGGATCTTGTCGGGATCGTGGCGCAGGATGCTGCGGAGGCCCAGGGCGAAGGTGAGCCCCTTCTTTTCGTTCACGGGGATCTGGGTGACGCCTTCCAGCTGGTACTCGACCGGATCCTCGATGGTGATGATCTTGTCCTCGGGCGCCTTGATCTCGCTCAGCACGGCGTAGAGGGTGGTGGTCTTGCCCGATCCCGTGGGGCCGGTCACCAGGAACATGCCGTAGGGCTCATGGGCGAAGCGCCGGAGCCGGGAGAGTTCGTGGGTGGAGAAGCCCAGGATCTCCAGGGTGAGGGTCTGGAATTCCTCCGTGAGATTCTCCTTGTCCAGCACGCGGATGACGGCATCCTCCCCGTGGATGGTGGGCATGATGCTGACGCGGAAATCAATAGCCCGGCCCCGCACCTTGAGCTTGAAACGGCCATCCTGCGGCTTGCGCTTTTCGGCGATGTCCAATTCCGACATCACCTTCACGCGGCTGATGATGGGCGAGGCGAAGCGCCGGTCAATGGGATCCGCCGCCGGGTACAGGCTGCCGTCAATGCGGTACTTGATCTGGAACCCCGTGGCCGTGGTCTCCAGGTGGATGTCCGAGGCCCGCCGCTGGAGGGCGTTGAAAATGGTGGTATCCACCAGGCGGACGATAGGAGCTTCGTCCTTGTCCGTGAGGCGCTCCAGATCGAGCACCTCGTCGTCCACATCCTCCTCGCGGAGCACCTGGATCTTGAGGGCCTCGCCGGCCTCGTCCAGCACCTTCTGGCCGCTTTCGGACTTCTTGAGCACTTCCTGGATCTGGGCCTGGGGAGCGCCGGCGAAGCGGATGGGGCGCTTCAGGCGCTGGCGGAGGAGATCCTGGGTGAAGATGTCCAGGGGGTCGGCCATGGCCAGCCACAGGACACCCTCCCGCTCCTGCACCGGCACGAAGTGGTGTTTGAGCATGAGGTCCAGCGGCAGGGCCTGGAACAAGCCGAAGTCCACCGGCTCCCGAGTGAGATCCAGCGTGGGGTACAACTCCCGCGCGGGCCGGAAATCCACGAGGGTGGTATCGCCGGGGGCGGCGGGTTCCGGGAGTCCCTGGGGCGGCTGAGTGGGCATGCAAGCATCCTAGGAGCCTGTCCAAGTAATTGGAACGCCCCGCGCGAGTGGCGCCGCACGAGCCAGGCCAGGAAGGCGAGGTAAGCGTAGCGGGCACTACGCGATCCGAGCATGACGCCGCATGGCGAAGTGCGCCGCCACTCGCCCTGTGGGCTGGAGCCAGGCGGGCGCTCCGCGGCGTCACGGCCCTTGAACAACGCACCACGTTGCCCTGCGGGCCTTTCCTTCCGGCGCATCCCGCCTGGCTCCAGCGCGGGGCACTCGAATACTTGGACAGGCTCCTTGTTGAGAACGGCGCGGGGGATGATGGGTGGTCATGGGTCACAACCGACCCTCCGGTCAGGTCTGGGACATTGACCCTGCTGTGACACAGACGGCACAATCGTTCTGCTTGGAGGCCCCATGCGTGGGTATGCGCCCATTCTGCTTTTGGTTCTGATCGCGGCCGTGCTTCCGGTGCTGGTCTGGAGTCTTTCGCGCCTTCTGCGCCCGAGGTTCCCGAGTGCCGCCAAGTACTCGGCCTATGAGTGCGGCATCACCGCCACCACCGAAGCCCGGGAGAAGTTCAGCGTCCGCTACTACCTGGTGGCCGTGATGTTCCTCGTGTTCGACGTGGAGACCGTCTTCCTGATGCCCTGGGCCATCCAGATGAAGGAACTGGCAGCCTTTGGCCTCATCGAGATGGGCATCTTCCTGTTTCTTCTGCTGTTCGGCTACGGCTACATCTGGTCCAAGGGGGCCCTGACATGGGAATGAATCAACCCACCCAGGTCGAACAATTCCTCATCACCACCAAGGTTGAGAAGGTCATCAACTGGGCGCGCGCCTCGAGCGTGTGGCCCATGACCTTCGGCTTGGCCTGCTGCGCCATCGAGATGATGGCCGCTGGGGCCAGCCGCTTCGACTTCGACCGGTTCGGCGCCGGGATCTTCCGTGCCACGCCGCGCCAGAGCGACCTGATGATCGTGGCCGGCACCGTCACCTACAAGATGGCGCCCGTCATCAAGAAGCTCTATGACCAGATGCCCGAGCCCAAGTGGGTGATCGCCATGGGCTCCTGCGCCACCGCCGGTGGGCCCTTCGACTCGTACCACACCATCCAGGGCGTGGACAAAGTGATCCCCGTGGACATCTACATCCCCGGCTGCCCGCCCCGGCCCGAAAGCCTCATCTACGGCTTCCTGAAGCTGCAGGACAAGATCATGACCAGCAGCCTGGCGGACCGGTACAAGGACATCTTCGAGGAGGTCGGCTGATGTCGGAACCGATCGAACCCCAGGTTCCGGAGGGGGCTTCCGAAAGCCCTGTCGGCCCCTATGTGTACGACTACGCCGCCGCTCCGCAGCGCCAGATCGTCCCGCCCAAGACGGTGCCCCTGCCCAGCCTGAAGACCTACGAGGCCGAGGTGATCGCCCAGCAGGCGGCCGACGAGGCCAAGTGGAAGAAGATGCAGGCGGACTACGAAGTGGCGAAGGCCAAGGCCGAGGCGGAGGGCAAGGACGCCCCCAAGCCGCCCGTGAAGCCGGTGCCCCGCAAGGACGACAACGACATGAAGACGCCCTGGCCCCAGGCGGCCAAGGATCCCGATCTGCTCCACCTCCAGCGGCTGCTGGGCGAGCAGGTCGAGGAGATCTTCGAGCAGGCCGGCGAGCTGACCTGCCAGGTGCGGAAGGAAGCCCTGCACGAAGCCCTGCGGATCTGCCGGGAGGATGCGGATCTGAAATACGAGATGCTGGCCGACCAGACCGGCACGCACTACCCCGCCGCCAAGGAGTTCGCCTTCTCCCTGGTCTATCACCTGACCAGCATCAGCCGGCGGAAGCGGCTGCGCATCCGGATTCTGGTGCCCGAGGGCTTCGAACCGGAGAGCGCCTGCTCGCTCTATCCCAGCGCCAACTGGATGGAGCGGGAAACCTATGACATGCTCGGCATCCGGTTCAAGGACCATCCCGACATGACCCGCATCCTCTGCCCGGAGGACTGGGAAGCCTACCCGCTGCGCAAGGAATACCCGGTTGTGGGTCTCGGTCAGCGGGACATTGATTTCCGGGAGGACCGGGGCGGCGTCCTGATGCGGATCGCCATGCAGAAGGCCGGCCAGATGGGCATCAACCTCAAGCAGCCGACGGCGGACTAGGAGCGGATGGTGTTCAAGAGCGAGGAAATGGAAATCAACCTCGGGCCTCAGCACCCCTCCACCCATGGTGTGCTCCGGGTGAAGCTGCGGCTGGATGGCGAAACCGTGGTCAAGTGCACGCCGGTCATCGGCTATCTGCACCGGGGCCTGGAGAAGATCTGCGAGAACAAGACCTACTTCCAGGGCCAGGTGTGGACGGACCGCATGGATTACGTCGCGGCCATCAGCAACAACCTGGGCTGGGTCGAGGGGGTGGAGAAACTCTTCGGCATCGAGACGCCGCGCCGCGCGCGCTACATCCGGACCATGCTCACGGAGATGAACCGGATCGCCTCCCACCTGCTGTGGCTGGCCACCCATGCCCTGGACATCGGGGCCATGACCGTCTTCCTCTATGCGTTCCGCGAGCGCGAACTGCTGCTGGATCTCTTCGAGGCCTTCTGCGGCGCCCGCCTCACCACCACGGCCTTCCGCATCGGCGGCCTCCGCGAAGACCTGCCTCCCGGCTTCGTGAAGCAGGCCCGGGCCTTCCAGGCGATCTTCCCCGAGCGCCTGGAGGAGTACGAAACCCTGCTCTCCGAGAACCGCATCTGGAAGAAGCGCACCGTGGGCGTGGCCCGCATCAATGCCGAGGACTGCATCGCCCTGGGCGTCACGGGGCCCGTGCTCCGCGCCGCCGGTGTGCCCTACGACATCCGCAAGGCCTTCCCCAGCGCTGCCTACGCCGAGATGGACTTCGAGATTCCCACCCGTCCCGAGGCGGACACCTACGCCCGGTACCTGGTGCGGCTCGCCGAGATGCGCCAGAGCCACCGCATCATCCAGCAGTGCCTGGACGGGCTGCCGGAGGGCCCGGTCATGGCCAAGATCCCCAAGATCCTCAAGTCCGAGGTGAACGAGGTCTACCACGCCATCGAGGCTCCCAAGGGCGAGCTGGGCTACTACTTCGTAGGCGAGAAGGGTGGCGTCAACCCCTATCGCATGCATGTTCGGGCCCCCAGCTTCGTGAACCTCCAGGCCCTCCCCAAGATGATCGAAGGCCGCCTCCTGGCCGACGTGATTGCCGCCATCGGCACCCTCGACGTGGTGCTGGGCGAGATTGACCGCTGAGGACGCCCATGCCGCCGCCGATGAACCTCCTCCAGACCATCGTCATGGGCCTGATCCAGATCGTGGCCGTGCTGATTGTCGTTTTCATCATGGTGCCCCTGCTGACCTTCGCTGAGCGCAAGGTGATCGGCTACGCGCAGGTGCGCCTGGGGGCGACCCGGACCGCCAGCGGAACCCGTGGGTTCACGGCTTCCCTCAACCGGGGGATGTGGGCCATGGGCAAGGTGCCGGTCCTTTCCTTCTTCCGTGGCCTGCCGGTCTTCGTCGCGGATGCCGTGAAGCTCATCACCAAGGAGGACATCATCCCGGCCAAGGCGGATCGTGCGGTCTTCACCCTGGCGCCCATCCTCTCCGTGGTGGCCGCTTTCGGCGTGTTTTCCGCCATCGCCTACTATCCCGGCGTGATGTTCTACATGCCGAAGAGCTGGCCGCTCATCGGCGGCCTGCCGTTCAACGGGGCCATCGCCGACGTGAACGTGGGTCTGCTCTTCATCCTGGGCCTGGCGTCGGTGGGGGTGTACGGCATCGTGCTGGGCGCCTGGGCCTCGAACTCCAAGTATCCGCTGCTCGGCGGCCTGCGTTCTGCGGCCCAGATCGTGAGCTACGAGGTGCCGCTCACCCTCAGCCTGCTGCCCGCCGTGATCCTGGCCGGCACCCTCAATTTCAAGGACATGTCGGTGATCCTGTCCACCGGCCAGGGCATGAGCCCGCTGGCGGTCATCCCCCTCTTCATCGGCTTCTTCATCTACCTCACGTGCGGCTTCGCGGAGACCAACCGCGTGCCGTTCGACCTTCCCGAAGCCGAGACGGAATTGGTGGCGGGCTTCCACACCGAGTACTCGGGCATGAAGTTCGGATTCTTCTACCTCGCCGAATACGCCAACATGATCGTGGTCTCCTGCCTCGCTACGGCCTTCTTCTTTGGCGGCTACTACCTGCTCCCCTTCGGCCTCCAGCGGATCATTCCCGCCAGCGTCCCCTTCCTCGGCCATCCCAGCTTCCTCTTCTTCATGGCGAAGGTGAGCCTCCTGCTGTTCGTCTTCATCTGGGTGCGGGCCACGCTGCCGCGCTACCGGTACGACCAGCTCATGGACGTGGGCTGGAAGTACCTGATCCCTCTCTCGCTGGTGAACCTCTTCATCGCGGCCGTGATCCGCTACGCGTTCTGAGGGAGGATCCGTGCGCCTGCTCAAGACTCTGATCCCCGGCGACATCGCGGCTGGTCTCGCGCTGACCGGCAAGTACTTCGGCAAAGTATTCTTCTCCGCCAACCGGAAGAAGGTCCGCGCCCACCTCAAGCACTTCACCCAGGAGTACCCCGAGATCCCCGTGCGGCTCGCGCCACGCTTCCGGGGCCGGCTCACCCTGCTCAAGGACGAGCAGGGCGAGATCAAGTGCGTGTGCTGCCTGGCCTGCGAGAAGATCTGCCCCACCCAGGTCATCACCATCGAAAAGGGCAAGATGGAAGGGCGCAAGATGCCCTATCCCGTGCGCTACGACTTCGAGATGGAGCGCTGCATCTTCTGCGAATTCTGCGTGGAAAGCTGTGGTTTCGACTCCATCATCCTGAACCACCAGTTCGAGCTCGCCGCCTACAACCGGGAGGACTTCTCCCTGGGCATGGAAGGCCTCGGCCAGAACATGTTCGCCCCATCGCCCGTCGGCAAGTACAGCGTGGCCGAGGACTGAACCACCCCCATTCCGCGCACCCGAAGGACATCCCATGGAACATCAACTCGAATCGCTCGGCCGGAACCTGTTCGCGGTCTTCGGGCTCCTGGCCCTGGCCGGGGCCGCCTTCATGGTGGTCTCCAAGCGCGCTGTGCACAGCGTCCTGGCTTTCCTCTTCACCATGCTCTGCGTGGCCGGCTGCTACCTTTCCATGGACGCCGAATTCCTTGGGGTGGCGCAGATCCTGGTCTATGCGGGCGGCATCGTGGTGCTGTTCCTCTTCGTCGTCATGCTGGTCGAGCTGACGAAATACAAGGAGAAGGACATCTTCCACACCCAGTCGAGGGCTGCCGCGGTGGCTGTGATCGCGGGTGTCGTGGCCTTCGCCGGGGTGTTCAAGCACGCGTTCTTCGGCCCGGCCTCGCCGGAGGCGCTGGTGTTGCGGCCTGAGTTGGCCCAGGGCCTGGATGTGGCCCATCAGAATGCGCAAGCCATCGCCCGTGGGCTTTTCGCAGACTACCTGCTGCCCTTCGAAATTCTGAGCGTGATCCTGCTGGTGGCCCTGGTGGGAGCCGTGGTCCTGGCTAAGACGGAGCGGGTGTGATGATCAGCCTGAACGCAGTTCTCCTCATCTCCTTCGCCCTGTTCTCCATTGGCATTGCGGGTGTGCTCATCCGGCGGAATGCCCTGGTGATCCTCATGTGCGTCGAGCTCATGCTCAATGCCGCCAATCTGAATTTCATCGCCTTCGCGCGCCACAGCGGATCCGCTGCCGGGCAGGCCTTCGCCCTGCTGGTGATGGGTTTCGCCGCCGCGGAAGTGGCTGTGGGCCTCGCGCTGGTGGTGGCCCTCTACCGCCGGCGGGACACCGTCCAGGTGGATGACCTCAACCTGCTGAAGGGATGACCACGACCATGAGCCTGGAACCTTCCGCCGTGACCGCCGCCACCCATTCGGGCAGCCTCCTCTGGCTGATCCCCTTCCTGCCCTTCTTCGGCTTCCTGCTGAATGGCCTGACGGGCCGGAAGCTGCGCAGTACCAAGGTGGTGGATGCCATCGCCCTGGGCAGCGTCGGGATCTCCTTCCTCCTGACCCTCTTCCATTTCGCCCAACTCATCGGCCTGCCCGCCGATAGCCGTTCCATCCATCAGACCCTCTGGACCTGGTTCGATGTGGGCGGCGCCCATGTGCTGGGCGGCCTCACCACCTTCAAGATTGCCTGGGCGTACAAATTCGATGCGCTGAGCGCCTGCATGGCCCTGTTGGTGACGGGCGCTGGCTTCCTCATCCACCTTTTCAGCACCGGCTACATGGCGGAGGAGCGCAACGACGGGCGCTACTACCGCTTCATGGCCTACATGAACCTGTTCGTGTTCAGCATGCTGAACCTGGTGCTGGGCGCCAACATCCTGATGATGTTCCTGGGCTGGGAAGGGGTGGGCCTCTGCTCCTACCTGCTCATCGGCTTCTACTTCGAGAAGGAGTTCGCGGCGGTTGCGGGCAAGAAGGCCTTTGTCACCAACCGCATCGGCGATTTCGGCTTCATGATCGGGTTCTTCCTGATCCTCATGGTCTTCGGCAGCCTCGACTACGACACGCTCATGGGCTCCGTGCGCGGAATCATGGCGCTGCCCTCCATCACCCTGTTCCACCACACGGCCAGTCCCACCTGGTGGTTCAACCTCATCGGCTGCTGCCTCTTCGTGGGTGCCATGGGCAAGTCGGCTCAGATTCCCCTGTATGTCTGGCTGCCCGATGCCATGGCGGGCCCCACCCCGGTCTCCGCGCTGATCCACGCCGCGACCATGGTGACCAGCGGCCTCTACATGATCACCCGGCTGAATTTCATCTACATCAATGCTCCGGTGGCGCTCTCGGTGGTGCTGCTCTTCGGCTCCCTCACGGCCTTTGTGGCCGCGACCATGGGCCTGGCCCAGTACGACATCAAGAAAGTCCTGGCCTACTCCACCGTGAGCCAGTTGGGCTACATGTTCATGGGCATGGGCGCCGGAGCGTTCGCCTCGGGCATGTTCCACGTCTTCACCCACGCCTTCTTCAAGGCCAGCCTCTTCCTCGGATCCGGCGCCGTCATCGCGGCCTGCCACCATGAGCAGGACATGCGGAACATGGGCGGCCTGCGCAAGCTCATGCCCATCACCTCGCTCGCCATGATCCTGGCCACCTTCGCCATCGCGGGCATCTTCCCGTTCTCGGGGTTCTTCTCCAAGGACGAAATCCTCTGGCAGGTGTTCAACGGGTGGTATCACCACGGCTTGTATAACGGCCCAGCGCTGAACCTCGTGGCCTGGATCCTGGGCATGCTGGGCGCCTTCTTCACGGCCTTCTACATGACCCGCCTCATCGCCATGACCTTCTACGGCGACTACCGCGGCGCGGGGAACGATCCCTACGGATTGAGCGTGCCATCCGCGGCCCACGCCCATGACGATCATGGCCATGATGACGACCACGCGCATGGGGCTCACGGGCACGACAGCCATGGTGCCCAGGCTCATCATGGGCATGGCCATGCTCCCACTGAGGTCTCCTGGCGGATGTGGCTGCCGGTGCTCATCCTCGCGTGCCTGGCGACGGTGGGCGGCTTCCTGAACTACCCCGAGAGTCTCCACCGCATCCTGCCCATCGTGCCCGCAGAGCTGTTCACCAAGTGGATCGAGCCGCTGCTCTACCAGGTGGCGCCCGTCGTCCATGTGGAACATGCCCCTCCGGCCATCGAGTACGGGCTCATGCTGTGGGCCACCCTTGTCTGGGCCCCCAGCGCCATGATCCTGGCCTGGTGGATCTACAAGGTGGATCCCAGCTGGAGCCGGGCGAAGGCCTTCGTGGCGCGCTTCCCCAACCTCTACCGCTGGGTGAACGCCAAGTACTACGTGGACGAGTTCTACGAGGCGGCCCTCATCGGCCCCACCAAGCGCTTCTCTGCCCAGCTCTGGAGCTTCGACACCTGGGTGGTGGATGGCATGGTCAACGGCGCGGCCCGCTTCACCGTGCTCTGGGCCGACAGCATGCACTGGGTGGACCAGAAGATCGTGGATGGCCTGGTCAATGGCGTGGCGTGGCTGATCCAGCAGACCAGCCTGGTGTTCCGCCGTCTGCAGAGCGGCCGGTTCCAGCACTACGCCTTCGTGATGTTCCTCGGTTTCCTCGTCTTCGCATTCTGGAAATTCCTGGCCTGAGCCCTACGCCCTTCTGGTTGGAGTCCCCATGTTCACCGCAAACACGACACTGATGCTGGTGGCGACCTTCTTGCCCTTCCTGGGCGCGCTGGTCCTGCTTCTGGTGCCCAAGGGCCAGCGCAAGGTCTTCGAATACGGCTCCCTGGCCGTGATGATCGTCAGCTTCCTGCTGAGCGTCCCGTTCTGGTTCGGCTATGACCGCGCCAGCGATGCGGTCCAGTGGTTCCATGCCTGGACCTGGATTCCGTCCCTCGGCGTGAAGTTCGCCGTGGGCATGGATGGCATCAGCCTGCTGCTCTGGCTGTTGACCACCTTCATCGGGCCCATCGCCATCGCCTGTTCCTTCAGTGCCATCCAGGAGCGCCACAAGGAGTACTACCTCTGGATGCTGGTGCTCCAGACGGCCATGCTCGGCGTCTTCATCACCCAGGACATGTTCCTCTTCTACCTGTTCTGGGAAGTGATGCTGGTGCCGATGTACTTCCTCATCGCCATCTGGGGCGGACCGCAGAGGCTCTACGCCGCCATCAAGCTCTTCCTATACACCCTGGCCGGTTCGGTGCTCATGCTGGTGGCCATCCTGGCCATCTACTTCCTGCAACACAAGACGACCGGCGTGTATGACTTCTCGCTGGCCAGCTTCCAGGCCATGGCGCCCATCATCGCCCAGCAGTCCAAGACCTTCCAGATCCTCATGGCCCTGGCCTTCTTCATCGGCTTCGCCATCAAGGTGCCGATGTTCCCCTTCCACACCTGGCTTCCGGATGCCCACGTGCAGGCGCCGACCGCCGGTTCCGTCATCCTGGCCGCCATCCTCCTGAAGATGGGCACCTACGGCTTCGTGCGCTTCCTGCTGCCCATCCTGCCCGGCGCCACCAAGGAGCTGATGCCCTACTTCCTCACGCTGGCCCTCATCGGCATCATCTATGGCGCGCTGGTGGCCATGATCCAGAAGGACATGAAGAAGCTGGTGGCCTACTCCTCCGTGAGCCACCTCGGCATGTGCATGCTCGGCCTGTTCGCCCTGAACCCCTACGGCATCAAGGGCGGCCTGCTCCAGATGATCAACCACGGCATTTCCACGAGCGGACTCTTCCTCGCGGTGGGCATCGTCTATGAGCGGCGACACACCCGCATGATCGCGGATTTCGGCGGCCTCTCGAAGAGCATGCCCGTCTACGCCACCATCTTCATGATCATGACCATGAGCAGCCTGGGCCTGCCGCTGCTGAACGGGTTCATCGGCGAAGGCGTCATCCTCATGGGGGCCTTCCAGGCTTTCCCCTGGGCCGCCGTGGTGGCCACGCTGGGCATCATCCTCGGCGCCGCCTACCTGCTGTGGATGTATCAGCGCGTCATGTTCGGACCCATCACCCCCGTCAACGAGAAGATGGAGGATCTGAACCTCCGCGAGGTGCTCTACTTCGCGCCTCTGGTCATCGTCGCCTTCTGGATCGGCATGTATCCCAAGCCGATCATGGATGTCATGGACGCTCCGGTCCGGAAGCTGGTCACCCAGGTGAACCCCGACTTCTACAAGGCTGAGTCGCTGGCGGCTCAGCAGGCCGCAGCCGCCCGGGTGGGCATGCGCGGGATGGAAGCGCCCGAAGCCCAAGAAACGCCTCTCGCAATGACCCACGGGGGAGGCCACTGATGACCGGCTTCGCGCAGGGGCTTCTGGATGCGCTCCTTCAGGATGCGCATCTGATCGTGCCCCAACTGTTCCTGATCACTGTGGCCACCCTCATGCTCTGGCCCGGCGACCTGTTCGTGAGCCGGACCGAGAAACACCGGTGGGCGTCCGTCACCCTCGTCGTGCTGGGCGTCACCGCCTGGCTGGTGGCGCGGGTGGACAATGGCCTCGGCTTTGGCCGCATGTTCCAGATGGATGGGCTCACCCGCGGCTTCCAGCTGCTCTGCATCCTGGGCGCCGCAGGCGCCGTGGCCCTGAGCCAGCGGGTGCTGAACGGCCTCAAGCAGCAGACCGTGGAGTACTACGCCCTGATCTTGTTTTCCCTGGCCGGGATGCTTTTCCTGTGTGGAGCGTCCGACCTCATCTCCGTCTATTTCAGCCTTGAGCTGATGGCGATCTCCATCTACATCCTGGTGGCCTACCTCCGGGACTGGAAGACCAGTGTGGAGGCCGGCCTCAAGTATTTCCTTCTGGGCGCCTTCTCCAGCGGCATCCTCGTCTACGGCATCAGCCTTCTCTACGGAGCCGCAGGCGGAACCACCACCAATCTGGCGGATCTCGGACAGGCTCTGGCGCTGGTGCCGAAAGCGGATTCCCTCCTGGTTTTCGGTGGGGTCCTGATGGTGCTGGTGGGGATGTCCTTCAAGGTGGCTGCGGTGCCCTTCCACATGTGGTCGCCGGACGCCTACGAGGGCGCGCCCACGCCCATCACTGCCTTCATGGCCACGGCGCCCAAGGCTGCGGCCCTGGCGGCCTTCCTGCGCGTATTCGGCACCGGCTTCCACAGCCTGTTCACCATCTGGGTGCTGCCGCTCTCGTATATCGCCGCTGCCAGCATGATCCTCGGCAATGTGGCGGCGGTCCGCCAGGTGAGCATGAAGCGCCTGCTGGCCTACTCCAGCATCGCCCATGTGGGCTACATGCTGTTGGGCGTCCTTTCGGCCGATCCGGTAGCCGGGGCCCAGGCTGTGTGGCTCTACATGGCCATCTACGTGGTCATGAACTTCGGCGCCTTCGCGGTGGTGATCTACCTCCAGGGCCAGGGCGAGGGCGAGCGCATCGAGGATTTCCGGGGCCTGGGCCGCAAGCACCCCGTCCTGGGCTTCGCGATGATGATATTCCTGCTCAGCCTCGCGGGCATCCCGCCGCTGCTGGGGTTCTTCGGCAAGTTCTACCTGTTCAAGCTCGCCATCGAGCAAGGCCATGTCACCCTCACGGTGATCGCGCTCCTCACCAGTGCCATCAGCGCCTACTACTACCTGGGTGTGGTCGCCCAAATGTATTTCAAGGAGCCCACCGAGGGCGAGGCTCCAGCCCTGGGTGGCCTTCCCGCCTTCATCGTGGGTGTGGCCTGTTTCCTGATTCTGGTGGGCACGGCGTTCGGCCCCTGGCTGCTGGATTGGGCGGGCAAGGTCGCGCTGGGTTGACATGAACGAGGGGGGACCGCCTGCTCACCTTCGGTTTGCGGTGCATCCCCATGCGGTATCCCGGCCAAGCCGGGACACCACGTCTGGTTCGCCGACCTACACTGAAAAGGCGCGGAATCAGACCCGCGCCTTTTCGCGTCAGGGGGCTCGATGATCTTCAGGCGACGAGGCAGGGCAGGGGGTCCCGGGGACCGGAGCCTCTGGGGCGACCTCGTCTCTCTGGGCCTGATCTTTCCCATCAGCATCACCCTGGGCTTTTTTCTGGGACGGTGGATCGGAGCCCAGTTCGGCCATGGGCAGGGCGGCGGCTTGGTCGGTTTGTGCTGGGGCATCGCGACGGCCTTCTGGGAACTCTACAAGGTCGCCCAGCGGGTGGTGCGCTGGGACGCCCAGGAAACGCGCCGCATCGAGAAGGACCGGGATTCCCATGAGCCCTGATGGCCGGCACCACCTCCACTGGGCCACCCGGTTCCAGGTTGGCCTGTTGTTGCTGGGCCTCTTCCTCTGGGGCGGGTTGCGTTCCTGGGGGGCGGCGCTGGCCTTTCTGGTGGGAGGACTCACCAGTCTCGCCTACTGGGGACTCCACTGGCTCATCACGGCCCGGATGCTGACCCCTTCGGTGCGGTTGCGTTGGGTGTACGGCGTGCTGTCCCTTGGCAAACTGGCGTTGATCATCGTGGTTTTACGTGTGATGATAGGCAGGTTTCCAGCGGAAACCCTGCCACTGGTGACGGGTCTGCTTCTCTTTGTGGCGGGCATCCTGTTGGAGGCCCTTCGGCTCGTCCTCCGCGCCACTGCGTCCTTCCCCCCTGATTAGAGGCGTCCCCAAGATGGAACATCACCCATCGATGCTTTCCCAGTGGCTGACCCTGGTCCTCCACCTGACCCGGCACGCCTGGCCCGGCTTCGCCCATGGCGAAGCCCTGTCCTTCCTGGAACGGTATGACAACCTCCTGAACGCCACCCTGGCCGCCCTTCTGGCCATGCTGATCACGGGGCTCGTGCGGCGCGGCCTGACGCGGGTGCCAGGCCCCCTCCAGCAGATGGCGGAGTCCATCGTGGGTGGCCTGCGCGACCTCACCGTGGACAGCATTCCCCATCACGGCGAGCGTTACCTCCCCTTCATTGGCACCATCACCCTCTTCGTCTTCTTCAACAACATCTTCGGCCTGATTCCCGGGCTCAGCCCGGCCACCAGCACCTGGAGCGTGACCCTGGCGGCTGCACTGGTGGTGTTCGCCTACTACAATTTCCACGGCATGCGGGAGCACGGCATCGTCAAGTACTGGTCCCATTTCGCCGGACCGCTGCCCTGGTACACCTTCATGTGGATCCTGCTGCTGCCGCTGGAACTGCTGGGACTGTTTTCCCGCATCCTCAGCCACTCCCTGCGTCTCTTTGGCAACATCGCCGGTGAGCACGTCGTGGCTGGCATTTTCTTCGCCCTGATGCCGCTCCTGCTGCCGATCCCCATGATGGTGCTGGGCCTCTTCTTCGGGCTGGTCCAGACCTTCGTGTTCGCCCTGCTCACGATCATCTACCTCAGCGGGGCGGTCTCCCACGAGCATTGATGCCGTCCGGGGGGTGCCCGCTCGCGGGCAAGGCCCTCCCGGGACCCCCCGCGTGTCATCCCGGCGGAGCCGGGCCTCCGCGCCATCCCAATCGGTTCTACCCTCACCCGCCCTCAGGATTCCGAACCCCAAGGGCACCTCAAGGAGCACTCCCATGAAGAAGTTCCTCACCACCGCCTTCCTCTTCACCATGGCCGTCGCGGCCTTCGCCCAGGGCGTGCCCGCGGCGGCTGCCGGCAACGGCATTTTCGATGGCCGCTTCCTGGCCCACCTCTCCCTCGCCATCGCGGCCGCCGGCTGCGGTCTCGGCCAGGGCAAGGCCGTGGCCACCGCCTGCGAGGGCGTGGCGCGCAATCCCCAGGCGGGCGGCAAGATCATGGTCACCATGATCATCGGCCTGGCCATGATCGAGGCCCTGGTGATCTACGTGCTCGTGGCCGCGTTCGCCATCAAGTAGGCTCAGGAGCTGGAACGGAATAAGCAATGCCATCGCGCGGGGTGCCGGGCAAGTGAGTCAAGGAGGCTGAGGTTCCAGCGGAGCGGGACTCCGTGAACCGAAGCCGACGCGGGATCGCGCAGCCCGCCACCCCGCGCCCGGAGGGTTGACGCCCATCCGCGCGCCCCGCGGCGTCAGGGCCCTTGAACCATGAACCACATGGCCCTGCGGGCCCTTCCTTGCGGATGCATCGCGGCTGGGCGTCAACGATGGCAACGATTATTCCGTTCCAGCTCCTCAGCGCATGCAGACGGGGCGCACCGGATTGGGGCGCCCCGTTTTTTTATGAGTATGTGTTCCTGTAGATGAGATCCTTGCAACCATGACTCCCACCCGTCTGTTCCCCCTGCCTCCCGAAGTGACCCAGGTGGTTCTCGGGGGCGGGTCGCCCATTGATCTGGATGCCCTGAGGGTCCATTCCCGCGAAGCGGCCTTGGATTTCACGCTGAACTACGGCTATGACATGGCCGTGCCCGCCCAGCGGGCCCACGTGATGCGGGTCTATGAAGACGCCCTCGACTTCCTGGAAGGGGTAGTCCTGGAGGGCACGGACCTCCATGTGCTGTCAGAGGTGGTCCAGTTGGAGGATCCCCTTGATCTCTTGCTCATGGCGTCCGAACGCCCGCCCACGCTGCGGGGCCGGTGGGCCTGCGCCCTCCTGAGGGTGATGCACACCCTCTTCCATGTGGACCACAACGTGAACCTGCGGTCCCTTCCGGAAATCCAGCGCCAGGTGTTCGAGCGCTACGACCGGTTCCTGCTCCAGGAAGATGGCCGGCTGCTCCTGCGCGGGGCCTACGATGTCCCCCTGGTCGCGGTGGAGCGCAAGGAGAACAAGGATCGCGTCTCCATGCTCCTCAAGATGCTCCACAAGCCGGAGAACGTCGCGGAGACCATCTACGACCAGATCGGCATCCGGTTCGTGGCGGAGGACCATCTTGGGGTACTCATGGTGATCCGCTTCCTCCTGGACCACCACGTCCTGATGCCCACCCACATCAAGCCCAGCCGGAGCCGGAATATGATGATTGACCTCCAGGCTCTGGATGCGTGGATGGAGGACCTTCCTTCGGCCTTCTGCATCCAGGATTTGAGCCCCGATCGGCGCCGGGATCTCAGTGCCCGCCTGGCCCTGAAGACCGCTGTCGCCGGCCAGAACCCGTTTTCCAGCCGGGAGTATGCGGCCATCCAGTTCACGGCCCGCACGCTGGTCCGCCTGCCGAGTCCCGCCACCCGGGCCTTGGAAACCCTCCAGGAACGTCTCCAGACCATGGGGGACACAGAGCTTTCGGACCTGGCCCGCATTCCGGAGTTGATCCAGGAAACAGAGGAGTTTACCTTTTTCTTCGCACACGAAGTCCAAGTGATGGAGTTGTCAGGCTTTCAGAATGCCCAATCCGGGCCCGCATCCCATGCGGAATACAAACAGCGCCAGCGGGATGCCGCCCGGCGGCGAGTGCTCCAGGGAATCCTTCAGGAGGAACCATGTTGAACATCCAGACCCGCCAAGACGGAACCGCCTCTGTGGTGTCCATCCAGGGCAAGGTCAACTTTGAGGTCACCGCCCAGCTTCGCGATGTCATCCGCGAGACGGTGGCAGCCGCCCAGCCGAAGCTCCTGGTCATCAACCTGGAGGGTGTCAGCTTCATTGATTCCTCGGGCCTTGGCCTGCTGGTCGCCGCGCGCAACAGCGTGGACAAGTCGGGTGGCCGCCTGCACCTCTGCTGCCTGCCGCAGCCGGTGAAGAAGACCTTCGATCAGACCAATCTGACGAACTACTTCTCCATCTTCGCCACTGAACAGGATGCCCTGCGCGGAGCCTGAAGCCTCGTTTCCAGTCCCGTGTGAAGGGGTGCCATGGCCAAGGGCGTCGTTCTGGTTGTTGATGACGAAGCCCCGATCCGGGACATTCTCACCTTCTACCTGAAGCGGTCGGACTACCAGGTGCTCACCGCGGGGAATGGGGGCGAGGCCTTGGCCGAGATGGGCCGGCTCCGCCCCGATCTCATCATTTCCGACCTCCGGATGCCCGGGATGGCCGGCGATGAGCTGTGCAAGCGGGTAAAGGCGGATCCGGCCACCCAGGATATCTACTTCATCATCCTTTCGGCGCTGGACGGCACCGCTTCCCGCATCGGCGGACTGGCCCTGGGCGCGGACGATATGATCCCCAAGCCCTTCCACGCCCAGGAGGTGCTCGCCAAGGTCGAGTCCACCTTCCGCCTCATCGGCATGCAGAAGGAAATCAAGCGCCAGAACCGCGAGCTGACCCTGTTCCAGGGCAAGGTGCGGGAGGAAATGGAACTGGCGGCGGCACTCCAGATGGGACTGCTCCCCAAGCTTCCCGGTGAAGCGCCGGGGGTGCGCTATACGCATCGCTACCTCCCTGCGGCTGGGATCGGCGGGGACATCTACGATGTGTTGCCGCTGCCGGACGGGGGGACGGCCCTCATGATCGCGGATGTGAGCGGCCATGGCGTGTCCGCGGCCCTCATTTCCGCCATGGTGAAGACCTCCTTCGAGAACCAGGCGCGGCGGGGCGGCGATCCGCTGGGCTGGGCGCTCGGCATGAACGCGGATCTCTGCCGCTCCACCCTCGCCGAGCAGTTCGCCACGGCCTGGATCGGGCGCGTGGATCTCCCAAGGAACACCCTCCGCTACGTCACGGCCGGCCACTGTTCCCCGCTGCGCATCGTGGGCGGCGCCGGCGGCGGCCTGCACCGGTCGGAGGTGCTCCGGGGCCGGGGCTTCATGCTGGGGCTCGATGCCCAACTGCCCTTCACCGAAGAAGGGGTGGAGTTCCTCCCCGGGGACCGGCTGGTGCTCTACACGGATGGCCTGGTGGAGGTGGAACGCGAGGATCGCCTCATGCTCGAGGAGACCGGGCTCCGGCGCTTGTGTGCCGAGCTGCCCGCGGAGGCCGATGCGGTCGCGGACCACCTGGTGGCGCAGGCCCGGGCTTTCAATGCTCCGGTGCCCTTCGGGGATGATGTGACGCTCGTGATCCTGGATCGGGTGGATTAGGCATCCAACTCCGCCAGGGTGGCCTCGATGCCGGCTTCCAGGCTGGTGAAGGGCGCGGCGAATCCGGCGGCGCGGAGGCTGCGCACATCCGCCTGGGTGAAGCTCTGGTACTTGCCGCGCAGGGCGTCAGGGAAGGGGATGTACTCGATGCGGCCCTGGCCCAGGAGGCGGATCAAGGTGGTCGCGATGTCGTTGAAGCTCCGGGCCTCGCCCGTGCCCGCGTTGAAGATGCCCTTCGTCAGGCCGGCTCCGCCGAAGTGGAGCGCAATGGCGACGATGTCCTGAACGAACACGAAGTCCCGCACCTGGCCGCCATCCGGGTAGCCGTCCGTGCCTTCGAAGAGGCGGCAGACCCCCTGCTCCTTCAGCTGCCGGAGGAGCTGGTGCAGTACCGACATCATGCGGCCCTTGTGGGCTTCCCGCGGGCCGAAGACATTGAAGTAGCGTAGGCCCACCACCGGGCTCTGGATCGCCGGGAGGAGGCTGCGCACGTGCTGGTCGAAGGCCAGCTTCGAATAGCCGTAGACGTTCAGGGGGCGCTCGTTCCGGGGCACGGGTTCGAAGTCTTTACTGGCGCCGTAGGTGGCGGCGCTCGAGGCATAGACGAGGGGCGCACGACGGGCCAGGCACCAGTGCAGCAGCGCCTTCGAATCCCCGAAGTTGTTCTCCATCATGTAGCGGCCGTCGGCTTCCATGGTGTCGGAGCAGGCTCCGTTGTGGAACACGGCCTCGGGCCGGAGGTCGAGGGTGCCGGCCTCCAGCCGCGCGCGGAAGTCGCGCTTGTCCAGGTAGTCGGAGATCACCAGGTCGGCCAGGTTGCGGAACTTCTCCCCGTGGGCGAGGTTGTCCACCACCAGGATGTCGGTGTGGCCCGCGCGGTTGAGGGCCTTGACCAGGTTGCTGCCCACAAAGCCGGCCCCGCCGGTGACGATGAACATGTCCGACTCCTCTTCCCCTAGGATAACGGCCGCTAGCCGATGGCGTCCTCGGCCTCGGCCGCCTGGAGGCGGCGCAGGAGGCGGGGGCCCGCTTCCGCCAGCAGGGTGGCGGCGAGAATCAGGAGGCCGCCCGCCAGCTGGGTGCGACTGAGATGCTCGCGGATGCCGGGAATCCAGCCGCTGATGGCGAGCAGAGCCGTCCAGAGGGGCTCCGTGGAGAACAGGATGGCGCTTTCCGTGGCGCCCAGTCGGGCCTGCATGGTGCTCTGGACGTAGAAAGCCAGGGTGGTGGCCAGGAGGCCCATGAAGCCGAGGGCGATCCAGATGCCCGGCCGGGCGAGGGCCCGGGCGGCCCCCTCGAACCCGAAGGGGGCCGGGAGGGTCAGGGCGAGAATCAGTGAGGCCGCGCCGGTGACCGCCACCTGCGTGAGGGCCAGCACCCAGCCCGAGGAACGGCGGGAGAAGTGGGCGGTCAGGACGATGTGGACACCGCAGAGCACCGCCGCGAGCAGTGTCTCGGAGTCACCCCGGTTCCACCCTCCCCAGGCGGCCCCGGGTTCGCGCACCAGCATCAGCAGGCCCACCAGCGCCACGCTCGCGCCCAGGCCATGGGCGGGCCGCAGCCGATCCCCCGCCAGCAGGGCGACCATGGGCGTGAAGATCACGTAGAGGCCCGTGATGAAGCCGGATTTGGCTGTGGTGGTGAAGCGCAGCCCGTCCGTTTGGAGCCAGAACAGGGTCACCAGTACCAGCCCCAGCCAGCATCCATCCAACACGGCCCGGCGACGGATGGGCACCTTCAGGAGCGCCATGCAAAGGCCGAGGCCCGCCGTGCCGATGGCGAAGCGGAGCGTGAGCAGGGCGCCGACGGAGAGCCCCGCCTGCAGGGCGTACTTGGTGGCCGGGAAGCCCCCGCCCCAGATGGCGGCGGTGAGGGCCAAGCTGAGAACGGCCAGGAGGTGGGACCTGCGGGATGCCTGCATCCTTCCAGACTAGAAGGCGAGGGCGGGCTTGCAAGGGCCCGCCCCGTTTCGTTGACAGGAGGCGGCTATTTCAGGATCGCGGCAATGCGAAGCGTCAATTGGGGCTGGTCCGGATCCGTGGTGGTGAGGGCCAGGGTCTCGCTGTAGCGGCCGGCCTTCACGGTGGCCGGCAGCACGATGTCCAGGGTCTGCTGGGGGGCGGCGGCTTCCATGAGGCCCATCACCCGCACCTGGGCGAGGGAGCAGGATGCACCCGTCACCCGGAAGGGCTTGCCCTCCGCCTGCTTCAGGACCAGGTGGACGCGCTGCTCTGTGCCTGCGGCGCCCTCGAACACCAGGCTGGTGGGGGTGGCCTGGATGGCGGGCTTCAGCTCCCACTGGATGTCCAGGGGCAGCTGGGGCATGCGGGGATTGGTGAAGTGCACGGTCGCCGTCTCGACGCCCCGGAACTGGCCCTTGGGTACCTTCCGGCCGTCGAAGGCAACCGCGAGCACCGCATCCTTGCCCTCGGAATGCCAGGTGAAACCCAGGAAGGGCGCGCCGGGGGCCCGGGCATCGGTGATCTTCACGGGATCAGCGCCGCCGGGGGCGTAGCGCAGGGTGGCCTGGGTGGGCACGGAGCGCGCGGCCACCAGGTAGAGCGCATCCACGGAGGGCATGATCTCCTGCACCACCTCGGTTTCGAAGGTCAGAGTGACCGTCGGCGTCTTGGGATCGTTGCAGAAGACTTCGATGGACTTCCGCACCGGGCCCCGATAGCCGTGGGGATCGAAGGTGGCCGCCAGTTCGGTGCTTTCGCCGGGGGCGATGGACCACTTGCCCAGGACCGTGGCGGTGCAGCCGCAGGAGGGCCGGACCTGAGTAATGCTCAGCACGGCGTTGCCGGTGTTGGTCACCCGGTAGCTGGTGGAAACTTTCCGGTCGGGCGTGATGCGGCCGAAATCATGGTGGAAGGTGTCGAAATGGATCACTGGGGCCTGGGCCATGAGGGAGACGGCGGCGCAGGCGAAGAGGAGACGGCGGATCATGCGGAACCTCGACAGGAAGAAGAGGCCATTCTACGCCGACACCAGCTCGCGCATCGCGCTCCAAACATCCTCTGGGGTGATCCGGGCCAGGCAGGGGTGCCCTTCGATGGCGCAGGCCGGCTTGAAACAGGGGGCACAGGGCACATCCTCGCGCCGGAGGCCGCGGCTTTTCGGCCCCCAGGGCGTCGAGCCCTGAGGATCGGTGGCGCCGTAGATCGCCAGGGTGGGAGCGCCGCAGGCGGCCGCCAGGTGGCTCAGGCCGGAATCGTTGCCCAGGGCCCCCCGGGAGCCCCGCAGCCAGGCGGCGGCCTCCTTCAGGGTGGTCCGGCCGCAGAGATTAATGCCTTCGGCCCCGGCCACTTCCGCGCAGACGGACGCTTCGTCCGGGGAGCCGAGCACGGCCACGGCGAAGCCCTCGGAACGGGCCTTCAGCAGGAACTCACGGTAGGAGGCCGTGGGCCAGGCCTTGGACGGCCAGGTGGAACCGGGCATGAGGCAGAGGTAGGGTTGGGCGGGGGCTTCGATGGCCACACCGGGATCGAAGTCGGCGTAGGGCATGGGGGGGAGGTCCGGCCAGCGGCGCGCCAGCACCGCATGGTAGCGGAGCAGGAAGGGGCCTTCCGCCTCCCAGAAGGGGCCGCTGTGCGTATTGAAGAGGCCGGCCAGGCTCTCGTCCACACCGATGCGCTCCGGCACTCGAGCCAGCCAGGCGGCCAGGGCCGGTCGCAGGGATTTCGGGAAGTGGATGCTCCGGGCGGCGCGGTGGCGGCGGAGCATGCGGGCCATGGCCCAGGGACCGGGTTTGCCGGCGTCGGGCAGCACCGCATCGCAGAACCACGTGCCTTCCACCAGCGCCAGGGTGGCCTTCGGCCCCCACACCACGATCGGCCTCTCGCCCATCTCCCGGAGAAGGCGCAGCACGGGGAGCTGCATGGCGGCGTCCCCGATGAACCGCGGGAAGCGCACCCAGGTGGCGCCTTCGGGAATGGGGTTCGGCTGGTCCATACCGACTTCTCCGGGTTCACTCATATCTCAATACCGCGGGTCGCGCCCCTGCGCATTGCGCCAGCCGGCGCGGACGCCATCCCAGGCGGGCGTCAGCAGATCCCAGCGGCCCTGGAAGATCCGCTTCTGGAGCAGGTAGAGGCCGAAGAAGAACCGCGCGATCCGGGCCCTGGGGTGGATCTGGTGCCGGAGCAGCAGCCGGTTGCGGGCGTTGTAGAACACCTGCAGGTGGCTCCGCCGCCCCACGGTGCGGGAGCTGAGGTGCAGTACGTCCTGGTCCGTGAGGACCAGCGGCAGGCCCAGTTCGTGCGCGCGGCGGGACCAGGCCACATCCTCCCAGTAGAGGAAGAACTGCTCGGGCCAGGGGCCGAGCTTCTCCCAGGCGGCGCGGGTGATGAAGAGGCTGGCGCCGCCGAGGGATTCAGAGGGTCTCAGCACCTGGCAGCCGGGTGGGGCGGGATAGTCGCAGGGCTTGAGGCCGTGGCGGTACCAGCCCCGGTGCACGTAAGTGCCCTCCCGACGGGGACCATTGACCTGGTGGGTGGCCCAGAGGCCCACCTCGGGATGTCGCCCGGAAAGCTCCATCAGCCGGCTCAGCACGCCGGTCTCGATGAGGGCGTCGTTGTTCAGGAACCACACGGCGGCCGCGCCCCCGGCAAAGGCGTGGCGGGCGCCGTGGTTGCAGCCGGCGCCGAAGCCCGGATTGCCGTGGTCCGTCAGCACCTGGACATCTGGATGGGCCCCCGCGATGGCCGCATCCAGGCCGTCCTCGGGACCGTGATCCACGAGGACCACCCGATGGGGTGCGGTCTCGACCTGGACGAGGCACTCCAGACACCGGCGCGTGAGATCGGGAGGGCCGTAGTGGACGAGCACGATGGCGGGGCGGGAATCCTGGATGGGGTTCATACGCGCGTGCTCCGGGAGAAATCCCGCAGGGTCCGTCCGGTTCGACCCAGCCGGTAGTCCAGGTAGCCCAGGTATTCGATCCAGAGGTGGCCGAAGCGTCCGCGGAAAAGAAGCTTCTGCATGAAGTAGGCATGCCGGAGGAGCTGCCGTCCCAGGGCCTGCGGGGCGTGCTGCCGGAGGAAGATCCAGCGGTTCCGGGCATTGTAGAAGAGCATGAGCGGGCTCCGGTGTCCCGTGGCCATGCCCTCGTGATGCCAGATCTGCACGGCCTCGACCGCACTGAGGCCCATTCCCTGGTTCCGGGCGGTCCGGGCGACATGGGAATCCTCGTAGTAGAGGAAGTAGGCCTCCGGGAGGTAGCCGAGGCGTTCGGCGAGTTCTGTGCGCAGGAACAGACTGCACCCGCTGATGTAGGCCATGGGGTGTTGTTCGAGCTCCTGGAGGCTGGTGCAGGTGCGGGCCCGGTAATCCTCATCCCGCAGCACATGGCCGCAGGAGGTGCCGTGGGCCTCCGAGGTGATGACGGTGCCCCACAGGCCCACTTCGGGCCGGGCCTCCGCCGCCGACACCAGCAGGCGGCTGTCCCCCTCCAGCAGCCGCGTGTCGTTGTTCAGCAGCCAGGCGTAGGGCACGCCCTGCTTCCGCAGAAACCGCAATCCCGCGTTGTTGCCTCCGGCATAGCCACGGTTTTCCGGCAGCGCCAGCAGGCTGACGATGCCCGGACCGGGTAGAACCTCGGCGTCGGGATCCACCCACGCCCAGGGGAAGGAGCCCTGAGCGAGGACCGCTTCCAGGGCGGGCCGGGCGGCCTCGGCTTCGCTCACCAGCCAGAGGATGCGCGTGGTGGCCGGCTCGCGGGCCAGCAGCGAAGCGATGCAGGTCCGGGTGGCTTCGGGCTGGTGATGGTCCAGCACGCAGATGCCCACCTGGGGTGAGGGAGCTCCTGGGGTCATGGGCGGTCCAGGGTTTTGGCTGGGGATCGGGGCAGGAGAATCTCGCAGAGGGCCTCGAACAGGCGTTCCGCGGGCAGCACCTGCATGCAGGGATGGCCGGGCGTCGGGCAACCATGGGAGCCGCAGGCGAGGCAGGGCAGATCCTCCCGGCGGACGATGCGGACCGCGGGGCCGCGGGGCGCGGTCCAACTGGGTCGGGTGGGACCGAAGGCCACCACACAAGGGCACCCCACGGCCGCGGCCAGGTGGGCCAGGGCCGAATCATTGCCCACCAGCCCCCGGGCGTGGCGCAGCAATCCCGCGGTGTCCGCGAGCCCCACGGACCCCACCAGGTTGCAGACGCCCGGGAGCGCCGCCTGGATGGTGTGCGCCTGTTCCGCATCTTCCGGGCCGCTGCCGAGCAGCACCGGCATCCGTCCGGTCTCCAGCAGCCGCCCGGCCAGCGCGGTCCAAGCGGTGGTGCTGAGCCGCTTGTTCCAGCCATGGGCCCCCAGGGCGCAGGCAACGAAGCCGGCCTCCCCGGACTGGAGGTGATCGAGCCGCTTGAGGGCGGCGGCTTCGGCTTCGGGGCGGGGGCGGAAGGCATGGGGCCCGCCTTCCGGCAGATCCGGAAAGGCGCTGCGGACCAGAGCCTGGTAGCGGTCGAAGTGATGGAGGTCCACCTGCCAGAACGGGGCGGTGTGCGTCCCCAGGTAGCGCCCGCCCTTGTCACTCCAGCCGATGCGGAGGGGTACCCGGGCCACCCAGCCGGCCAGCAGAGGCCGCAGGCTGCGCGTGAGGCCCAGGACGCCCATGGCCTCGTGGCGCCGCAGGGCACGGGCCAGGGCCAGAACCTGGCGGCCGGCTGGCTCATCGGCGTGGACACCGGAGAAGGCGCTGCTGCCCCGGTAGAGATCCAGCACGCGCTCCGGGCCCCAGGCCACCAGGGGGATCTGGGCGCGGCGCAGGGGCTCCAGGGACTGGCTGATGAGGATGCCATCCCCGATGAACCGGGGCATGCGCACCCAGAGGGCGTGACGGGGCAGCCCTGTCATGCGGAGGGCCGGGCGGCCTGGGCCGGCGCTTCTTCTGCGAGCGCGAAGAACAACCGGGCCACTCGCTGCGCGGAAAGGCGGTGGCTGCCGTTGCAGGAAGCCCCAACCGGGTCCGGATCCACATCCACGACGGGCGACCGCAGAACCAGCGCATAGGGCCCCTGGGGGCCGCAGGCGGCGTCGAAGGTCGGCCCGAAGATGGCCAGAGTCGGCCGGCCCGTGGCTGCGGAGGTGTGGGCAAGGCCGGTATCCACGGTCACGGTTCCGAAGGCGTGGTACTGGATGGCACAGGCTTCGGGAATGGTGGTCCGGCCGGTGGCGTCCAGGCTGCCTGGCACGCGCTCCGCCAACCGGGCGCCAAGCGGCGCTTCATCCGGGCCGCCCAGCCAGACGATCCGGAAGCCCCGCTCCATGAAGATCCGGGCGAGTTCAGGCCACTTCTCCTCTTCGGGGAACCAGCGCTTGATGTCCACGCGGGTGCCGAAGGCCAAGGCGATGTAGGGCTCGCCGCCCCAGCCCAGCTCCCGCAGCAGGTCCATGCCCGAGCCCCCGCCGAAGCGCTCGGGCGTGACCGGGAGCAGTTGCATGGTCCGGCGGCCGATCAACGGCTCCAGCAAGTCCTCGAAGCGGTTGGCCAGGTGTTTTCCGGGTGTCCGGTAGTTGAAGGTGTGGTGGTAGAGGAAGCGCAGGTGGTTGTCGTTGTCCCCGGCGCGGATCGGCACCCGGGCCAGCCAGGCGGCCAGGCCCAGCCGGACACTCTGGCTGAGGTTCACCACCGCCACCGGCGGATGGTTCCGCCAGAGCCGGGCCAGGGCCATCGGATCCTGCTTGCCCTCGCCCCGGCTTTCGATGCGCGACTCGGAGATGAAGGCCGGATCCGTCTCCGCGAACAGGGACGCCCCGATGTCGTGCCCGACGGCGATCCAGCGGAGGGTGGCGCCTTCCTCCCGGGCGGCCTGGTTCCATTCGGTCTGGAGGGTGTTCACGAAGGGCAGGCTGAACATCAGGTCGCCCAGCTGCCGGGGAAAGCGGATCCAGACTTCCGGGTTGGCCCCTTGCTTCAGTGCCTTGCGAAGGACCTCTGTTCCCACTGCCGCCATGCCACGCTCCCGATCCATTCTTCCATGAGTCGCCGCTGGGGCGGATGGCTCAGCAGAGCGTGCGCACCACGTGCTCGAACTGGCGCTGGAAGAGGACATCGAACGCGATGCCGCCCGTGGGCACCACATTGGGCGACAAAGGATAGAGTTCGAGGATGCGCGGCACCTTCAGCCCTTCCGCGAGGGCGAAGGGCAGCGACTGGTTTCCGATGAACAGCTTGCACCCCGCGATGAGGCGGGCCAGTTGAAGGAAATCGTCCACCTGGAGCCAAGTCAACCCCGGGAGCTGCCGGCGAAGGTCGTCGTATTCCTCGCGCAGCCCCACGAAGGCGAGATCGGGCAGGTCTGCCAGGAACCTGAAGTCGAGCTTCTCGTTGCGGTAGCGCTGGCTGCGCGCCAGGAGGACCGTCGTCCGCGTGGCGGGGTCGGGTTCCACCGCCAGCCAGGGCTGCGAGAGATCCGGCGCGATGCCCAGGAAATAGCCGTACCAGCGGCTGATGCCCAGGCGGTCGTGGGGCAGGGGCGCCCTCCGGATGACATCGAGATCCACATCCACGGGGCCGCCCTGATGCACCCGGAGGTCCTGGATGTAATCCTGCCGCTGGAGCAGGGGGGCCATCCGGTCATACATCGCCTGGTTGAACATCACCTTGCCCAGCGGATGGACTAGGTGCTTGTTGGAGATGGGGGCGTCCAGCCCAACCTCGAGCGACACGTGGCGGCCTCTGGCCAGGTGCCGGATGGCGGGCAGGGCGTAGATCAGATCCCCGGCGTTGCCAGAATGCTTGAAGGAGATGGGGCCGTCCGGGAACGCGAACCGGAACTCCTCCGCACGGGTGCCGAACTCCGCCAGGGATTGCAGGGCCAGCTCCTCCCGATGCCGCTTGTAGGTCTTGCGGTGCGCCAGCTTGACCAGAGCCCAGTAGAACCGCATCGGCAGAGGTTCTCGGCTCACGGGGCGGTCCTGGTCATGGGCGTTGGGTGGAAGACGAACGGAAGCGGGTGACGGTAGCACTCGCTGTCCCAGGGCGTCAAGGCTGTGGCTGCCATTGGCGTGGCGGGAAAGATGGCGTCTGCCCCCGCGAATGGGGTCATCATGGACGCACTGACCCGATGCGTCACACGTTCCAGGTGGCTGATGATCCTCGCCCAGACCCAACGGATCCTGCTGGTGGAGGACGAGCCCGGGCTCCGGGAAGTCCTGACGCTGGCGCTGGAGGGAGCCGGGTTCATCTGCGAAGCGGTGCCGGGCCTCGCGGAGGGGCGCCGGGCGCTGTCCGAGGCCGCCTACGACGGGGTGCTGTCGGACCTGAAACTCAAGGATGGTTCTGGTATCGAGCTGCTGGCCTGGATGAAGGACCAGGGATTCACGACACCGGTGGTCATCATGACGGCCTATGCCACCACCGAGACGACCGTGGAGGCCCTCAACCAGGGCGCGGTGGATTTCATCACCAAGCCCTTCAAGCACGAGGATCTCATCGCCACCCTGAAGGGGCTGCTGGCGGAGGCGGAACCCGCGTCGGCCCCGCCCGAGGATCTGGGGGAACTGGTCGGTGTGGGACCGATCATGCGGAAGATCAATGCCCTCATCGGCAAGGTGTCGCGGGCGGATTCCACGGTGCTGCTGACCGGCGAGAGCGGCACGGGCAAGGAGGTGGTGGCCCGCCTCATCCACCGCTACTCGGACCGTTCCAAGGGCCCCTTCGTGGCGGTGAACTGCGGCGCGCTGCCGGAGACCTTGCTGGAATCCGAGCTGTTCGGCTTCGAGAAGGGCGCTTTCACCGGAGCTTCGGCCCTAAAGCGGGGGCTTTTCGAGGAGGCGGGCGGCGGCATCCTCTTCCTGGACGAGATCGGCGAAATGCCCCTCTCGCTGCAAGTGAAGCTGCTGCGGGTGCTCCAGGAGCGCCGGATGCGGCGCCTGGGCGCCACGGAAGAACGGCCGGTGGATGTGCGGGTCATCGCCGCCACGAACCGCGACCTCCTCGCCCGGACCCAGGCCGGGGCCTTCCGGGAGGATCTCTTCTACCGCCTCAACATCCTCCAGATCGAACTGCCACCCTTGCGGGAACGGCCGGAGGATCTGCCCGTGCTGGCGGAACATTTCATCCGCCGCGCCTGCCAGCGGCTGGGCAAGCCCCCCATGCAACTGCATCCGGATGCCATGGCCCAGCTTCTGGACTACGGCTATCCCGGCAATGTCCGGGAACTGGAGAACCTGATGGAGCGCTGCGTGGCCCTCAACCCCGGGGGGCCCATCACCCGGGAACTGCTGCCTGAGAGCCTGTTCCAGAGGTTGCCCGGCGGGGTAGAAGGGCGTCCCGCGCCGCTGGTGATTCCGCCGGAGGGTTTCGATCTGGAAGGCTGGCTCCAGGCCCTGAAGGGGTATTTCCTCCGCCGGGCCCTGGAAGATGTGGGCGGGGTGAAAACCAAGGCCGGCCGGCGCCTGGGCATGAGCTTCCGGGCCTACCGCTACTGGGTGGGCGAGCTGGGTGGGGTCGAGGCCCTTCCGGCGGCCTTCCCGTGGCCCGAGGACCATCCCCCCCAGACTGAGGATGAGGCCGGAACCGATGGCTCGAAGGACGCATGAAGCCCATGAAACCTTGCGATCCAGGCCACTCCTGGCACACTTGACTGCCCGCGGGAGGCTTCCCCGGGCCCCTTTTTCCGGATTTGACCCATGCTGCCTGTGACTTCCAGAACCCGTGGTTTCTCCCTGCTCGAACTGCTGGTGGCCATGATGATCATCGCGGTCATCGCCACCCTGGGCTTCAAGCAGTACCAGAAATACAGCGCCAATGCCCGCTATCTCAAGGCTCAGGACGACATCAGGATCGTGGCCGACGGCCTGGACCAGTACTACCTCAAGCACGCCCGCTACCCCGATTTCGGCAGCTACGAGGCGATGGTGGACAACAATTCGCCCCTGGTGAAGGAAAGCATGATCAAGGTGGGAATGAGCCCGCAGGATCCCTTCGGGCAGCCCTACGAGGGCAAGTCCACCCGGGGCAACTATGAGCTGAAGTGCCAGGGCGATCCCAATCACCCGAATGAATTCGGCCCTTTCAACCGCACGCCCGGGCAGGGGATGACCACCCTCAATGCCGCGCCTGTGGGCGCGACGGCTCCCGCCACTGGCAGTCCGGCTCCCGGAGGCGGCAAGTGATAGACCTCCAGCGGCTCCCGGCAGAGGGGCTCCGGATCGAGGGCGCGGTGGAACGCATGCCCCTCGAGGACGGTACGGTCCTGCGCGATCTGACCTGGATGCTGTTCGTGATGCCCTCGGACCAGGATGTGTTCCTGGAGGTGAAAGGCACGGCCCAGTGGGAAGGCGCCTGCAGCCGCTGCCTGGCGCCTCTTGACCGCTCCCTGTCTGTCTTCGCCCAGTTCCTGGGGAGCGGCGACGCCGAGCTGGTGGCCCGGGGCGCCCATTCCCTGGGTTCCCAGGATCTCGATGTGGTCTTCCTGCCCGAGGCCACCCTGGATGAACTCGCCCTGGTGCGGGAGCAGTTCGAGCTGCAGGCGCCCATGCGGCCGCTCTGCGAAGAGGGCTGCAAGGGGCTCTGCCCGGTCTGTGGGAAGAACTGGAACAAGGGCCCCTGCCAGTGCCGGCCTGAATCCGGGCAGGGGCCTTCTGCCTTCAGCCGCGCCCTCGCCCGAGCCCTGGGGGGAATCAAGCTGGACCCCGAGCCCTGATCCCCTTATTCTGGAACATTCGCGTTTTCGAACGAGGAGCAAGCCATGCCGAATCCCAAGCGCCGCCATTCCCGGGCCCGTCGTGACCGCCGGCGCACCCACGATTCCCTCGAAGTCATGAGTGCCAGCACCTGCCCGAACTGCCAGACGCCCAAGCTGCCGCACCGCGTGTGCCCGAGCTGCGGTTTCTACCGCGGCAAGCTGGCGGTCCGGACCGCCGAGACTGCCTGAGGCAGGCCGGGTGGGTAGCCACCGCATCGCGTTGGATGCCATGGGGGGCGATCACGCTCCCCGGGTCACCCTGCATGGCGCCCGGGAGGCGCTGGAGGCTTGGCCGAATCTGTACATCCTTCTGGTGGGGGACGAGGCGGTGCTCCGTCCCGCCCTGGCTCGGCATGAATTCAGTCCGGCGCTCCTGGCCCGGCTGGAGGTCGTGCATGCCTCCCAGACCGTGACCATGGAGGATAAGGCCACCTGCATCCTGAAGGACAAGAAGGACAGCTCGATCCGCGTGGCCGCCCAGCTTGTGCGGGATGGGCGGGCCCATGGCATGGTGTCCATGGGTCACACCGGCGCGGCCATGGTGGCTTCCAGCCTGGTCATCGGAAAGCTCGAAGGGGTGGACCGCCCCGCGCTGGCCAGCGTCATGCCCAATACGAAGGGCGGCCCCACCGTGCTGTTGGATGTGGGCGCCAATGTGGACAGCCGCGCGGAGCACATCGCTCAATTCGCGGTGATGGGCTCGGTGTACGCCGAGGAGGTGCTCGGGCTCGAGCGGCCCCGCGTGGGCATCCTCAGTGTGGGCGAAGAGGACGGCAAGGGCACCGATGTGACCAAGGACGCTTCCGCCATGCTGCGGGAGCTGGACATCCGCTTCGAGGGCAACGCCGAGGGCCGTGACATCTGGAACGGCACGTTCGACGTCATCGCCTGCGACGGCTTCGTGGGCAACGTGGTGCTGAAATCCAGCGAAGCTTTGGCAGAGGGCATCATCGGCGGCCTGAAGGACAGCTTCATGGAGAGCCTCATCACGAAGCTGGCGGGCCTGCTGGCGCGCCCAGCCCTGCGCCGGTTCAAACAGCGGCTCGATTACGCCGAGTACGGCGGCGCTCCCCTGCTGGGGGTCAAGGGCGTGAGCATCATCGGCCACGGCCGGAGCGACCACAAGGCCGTGCGCAACGCCATCCGCGCCGCCCTGCGCGCCGTGGAGCACCAGCTCCATGAGCGCATCCGGGAGCGCGTCGCCCAGCTGCTGCCCCAGGACTGAGCGTGCCTTCGAGTCCTTCGGTCGAACAGAGGAAAAGGATCAACCACGAAGACACGAAGGCGTGAAGACCTGCAAAGGATTCCCTTGTCTTCGTGTCTTCCTGTCTTCTCGGTATCGGCTGCGCCGATACGCGAGGCAAACTGAAATATCGTGCTGAATGGTTTCAAGGGATTGCCGGAGGTTCCGATGGGCAAGGTGGCGTGGCTGTTCCCCGGTCAGGGTTCCCAGGCAGTGGGCATGGGCGTGGCGCTGGCTTCCGCGGAACCGGCGGCCCGGGCGGTCCTCCAGGATGCGGACGCGGCCCTGGGCTTTCCCCTGTCGAAGCTGATGGCGGAAGGCCCTGAGGACACGCTGAAGCTCACGGAACACACCCAGCCCGCCATCCTCACCCACAGCACCATGGTGGTGCGCGCGTTCGCGCATCTGCTGCCCCGGCCCGATTTCGCCGCCGGTCATTCCCTGGGTGAGTACAGCGCGCTGGTGGCCATCGGAGCCCTGGGTTTCCGGGATGCCGTGCGCACCGTGCGCGAGCGCGGCCGGGCCATGCAGGAGGCCGTGCCCGTGGGGGTGGGGGCCATGGCCGCCCTGCTGGGCATGGCACTGGCGGATGTGGAGGCCAGCTGCGCGGAAGCCGCCGCGGCCACCGGGAAGATCGTCGTTCCGGCCAACTTCAACGGCCCTGGCCAGATTGTCATCGCCGGCCATGCCGAAGCGGTGGAGGCCGCCCTGGAGGCCGCCAAGGCCCGCGGCGGGCGCAAGGCCATGAAACTGCCGGTCAGCGCGCCGTTCCATTCGCCGCTCATGGAGCCCGCCCGCGCCCGCATGGAGCCCCTCCTGCGGAGCCTGGTGTTCAAGACGCCGGTGTGTCCGCTTGTGAACAACGTGGATGCGGCCCTCGTGCGCGATCCCGAGGCGCTGCGCGACGGGCTCGTCCGGCAGATCCCGGGTGCGGTGCGGTGGGAAGCCACCCTGGGCTTGCTGCTGGACCAGGGCGCCACCACGTTCCTGGAACTGGGCCCGGGCAAGGTGCTGACCGGCCTGGTGAAGCGCCAGGCCAAGGAGCGGGGCCTGGAGATCAGGGCCCTCAGCCTGGGCGCTCCTGAGGATCTGGCAACATTCCAGGAGCATGCCTCCGAGATGTGACCAAGAGCAAGGCCCCCTCTATTCATGCCTGGATGCAGATAACGGTATGATTTCAAGGAACGGGACGGGAAGGGCGCCGCGCGGATGAGTGGTCGCTGCCTTGTCCCCGCATCGCGAGGGGCCCATGCGCAAGGATCTCGTCTTCGGAATGGCCGGATCGGGGGGCGACGGCATCGTCTCCGCCGGCGACTCGCTGCTCCAGGCCGCCTCGGCTGAGGGTTATCACGGCGTGATGACCAAGAGCTTCGGCTCCCAGATCCGCGGCGGCGAATCCTCCTGCCGCGTGCGCATCAGCACGGAACCCATTCCGAATCCCGGCGGCAACCTGGATGTGGCCGTGGCCCTGAACTGGGAGGACTTCCTCAAGTTCGGCGCGGAGCTGCCGGTCAGCGGCACCACCGTGGTGATCTACGAGGCCGCCACCGGCGTCGCCGAGAACCAGATCCCCCTGGTGGGGGTGACGCCCCTGCAGGTGATCGCCGTGCCCATCGCCGGAATCGCCAAGGAAACCGCCGGGACCGAGCGCGCCAAGAATACCGTGGTGCTCGGTCTCATCGCTGGCTGGTTCGGCATCGGCGGGCAGGCGGTCATGGCTGGCATCAAGAAGAAGCTGGCCAAGAAGGGCGAGGAACTGGTGGCCGCCAATCAGCGCGCCTTTGATGCGGGCGTGGCCTTCGCGAAGGAACATCCCCTCAAGACCGACATGACCGTGATCCCCTCCGGCAACAAGGGGGCGCTAAAGCTCCTGACCGATGGCAACGACATGGCCGCGGCCGCCGCCATCTTCGCGGGATGCCAGTTCTTCGGCGGCTACCCGATCACCCCCTCCACCGAGATCATGCAGTTCTTCACCAACCACGTCTGGAAGTACGGCGGCGCGGTGCTGCAGGCTGAGGACGAGATCGCGGGCATCGGCGCGGCCGTGGGCGCTTCCTTTGCCGGGAAGAAGGCCATGACCGCCACCAGCGGCCCGGGCCTTTCGCTGAAATCCGAAATGATGGGTTTGGCCAGCATCGCCGAACTGCCCCTGGTGATCGTGGATGTTCAGCGCGGTGGCCCCTCCACGGGCTTGCCCACCAAGACCGAGCAGTCCGACCTTTTCGCCGCGGCCTTCTCGGCCCACGGCGATGTGATCCGTCCCGTGCTGGCGCCCACTTCCGTGGCGGATACCTTCCGCGTCGTGGTGGAGGCCTTCAACATTGCCGAGCACTATCAGACGCCGGTCATCGTGCTCTCGGACCAGGAAATCTCCCAGCGCAAGGAGACCATGGATCCCATTGACACCACCCAGTTCAAGATCGAGGAGCGGCTGCGGCCCACCGCGGCGGACCTCCAGGAGTACAAGCGCTTCCGCATCACCGAGAACGGCATCAGCCCCATCAGCCATCCCGGGATGCCCGGCGGGGCCTACCTGGCGGCGGGCATCGAGCACAGCGAGACGGGCGCTCCCACCAACAGCGGCTCCGTGCACCAGCGCATGAACGACAAGCGCACAAAGAAGTTCGATCCGCTGCTGAACCGTGAGGATCTCTTCGAGATCACCGGCAATCCCGACGCACCGCTGGCCCTGGTGGCCTGGGGCAGCGTGGCGGGTGTCTGCCGCGAGGCGCTCCAGATGGCCCAGGCCGAGGGCCTGAATGTGAAGCTGATGGTGCCCTACCTGCTCTACCCCGTGGCCGAAGCGACCTACAACCGGTTCTTCGCGTCGGTGCAGAAGGGTCTGGTCGTCGAGCAGTCCCACCTGGCCCAGACCTTCAAGGTGCTGCGCATGCACCTCGACCTGCCCAAGGGCCTCAAGTCCCTGGCCCGCAGCGGCGCCAATCCCTTCCTGCCCGGCGAGATCGTCGAGGCCCTCCATCATCTCCTCGCGGAGCTGCAGCGCAGCCACGAGGGCAAGCTTCAGCCCCAGGAGTGAGGTTCCCATGAGCGCCACCTGCGAATTCCAGGCAAAAGACTACAAGAGCGATCTGAAGCCCATCTGGTGCCCCGGATGTGGTGACTACTCCGTGGTGCAGGGCATCTACCGCGCCCTGGCCGCCATCGGCCGTCCGCCCCACGAGATCGCCTTCATTTCCGGCATCGGCTGCTCCAGCCGCATTCCGGGCTACACCACGGCCTACGGTTTCAACACCGTCCATGGCCGCGCCCTGCCCATCGCCCAGGGCATCAAGCTGGCCAACCCCGACCTCCTGGTGCTGGCCGCCGGCGGCGACGGGGATGGCTTCTCCATCGGCGGCGGCCACATCGCCCACCTCATCCGCCGCAACATTGACATCACCTACATCGTGATGGACAACCAGATCTACGGCCTCACCAAGGGCCAGCTCTCGCCCACGTCCCAGAAGGGGCGCATCACCGTCACCTCTCAGCACGGCAGCCTGGAAGAGCCGGTCAATCCGCTGCTCTACACCCTGGCCTACGGCGCGGGCTTCGTGGCCCAGGCTTCGCCCACGGATCTGGCCAGCATGGCGTCCATCATCGAGGAGGCCATCCGCTACCCCGGCTTCGCCTTCGTGAACATCCAGTCCCCGTGCGTCACCTATGGCGAGGAAGCCCAGCAGATCAAGGGCCTCAAGGCCATCAGCGAGAACCTCTCGACCCTCGGCCACAACCCGGCGGACCGCCTGGCGGCCATGGATCTGGCCCAGCAGTACGGCCGAAAGCTGCACCTCGGGGTGTTCTACCGGAATCCCGAACCTGCGCCCACCTACGATGGGCTGATCCGCGAGCGGCAGGCCGCCCTCTCCAAAGGCGCGCTCCCGAAAGAGCGTATCCTCGATCTCTTCATCAAGAAGTGAGGCGGCCATGACGACGCGCGGCATTGATTTCAAGGCCCTCAGCCTGAAGGATGCGCTGGATCTGGCCGTGCTCATCGAGCAGGAGGCCAAGGAACGCTACGAGGAATTCGCGGCCCAGATGGACCAGCACCGCACGCCTGAGGCGGCGACGTTCTTCCGCCACATGGCCCTCAACGAAGCCAAGCACGGCGAGGAATTGGCCGCCCGGCGCGCCACCTTGTTCGGGAATGCGCCTGCCTCGGTCACCCGGGCCATGATCTTCGATATCGAGGCGCCGGACTACGACGCGGCCCGGGCTTTCATGAGCCCGCGGAAAGCCATGGAGGCCGCCCTGGCTTCCGAGGTGAAGGCCCATGCCTTCTTCATGGCGGCGATGCCTTCCATCCAGGACCAGGGGGTCAAGCTCCTCTTCCAGGAACTCAGTGGTGAGGAGGTCCAGCATCAGGATCTGGTGAAGGCCGAACTGGCCAAGCTGCCGCCGGATTCAGGCCTCTCTGACGAGGACTTCGTGGACGAGCCCGCGGCCCAGTAGGTCGCGCAGGAGGAACGGGTTGTCATGAGCGATTTCGACCGAAAGGCCGCCACCTGGGACCAGGATGCAACCAAGGTGGCACGGGCCGAGCGGGTGGCAGAAGCCATCCGCGAGATGGTGGATGATCTGGCCGGCCGCCATGCCCTGGAAGTGGGCTGCGGCACGGGTCTGCTGGGCTTCGCCCTCCGTCCCCATGTGGCGCGCATTACCCTGGCCGACACCTCCCCGGGCATGCTGGAGGTGCTCCGCGGAAAGATCGCGGATGCAGGCTTCCAGGGCATGGAGGCGCTCCAGCACGACTTCACCCAGGGCCCCCTGCCGGAGGCCCGCTACGGCCTGGTGTGCAGCCTGATGGTCCTACACCACATCCCGGATACCGAAGCGGCCTTGCAACGCTTCCACGACATCCTGGAGCCGGGAGGGCTGCTCTGCATGGCGGATCTGGACCCGGAAGACGGCTCCTTCCACGGGGCCAACGTGACGGATGTCCACCTGGGATTCGATCGCGAAACGCTGCGCGCCCAGCTCCAGCGGGCCGGCTTCCAGGACGTCCGCTTCCGCACGCCCTTTGTGATCGCCCGTGAGACCGACCAGGGCCCCCGCCAATTCCCCGTCTTCCTGGTGGCGGCACGCCGACCGGCCTGATCCACACGAACGAGAGGGATATCGCGGACCTTCAGCGGCCCCACCCTTCAACCCGGGTGGGGCCGCTGAAGGTGTCCGCCCTACACCGCTTCCAGGATCGCCTTGAGCAGAATCCAGAAATTGGCGACGGAGGGGACGCTCACGTTCTCATCAGGCGTGTGGACATCCCACATGTTGGGGCCGATGGAAACCATCTCCATGTCCGGGTACTTCTCGCCGATGAGGCCGCATTCCAGACCGGCGTGGATGGCCTTGATGGCCATGGGTTTCCCGAAGGTCTTCTCGTGGACGGCGTTCACGACCTTGACCAGGGAGGCCTTGGGCTCGGGCTTCCAGCCGGGGTAGCCGTCGCCGCGGGTGGTCTCGAAGCCCGCAAGGCGGGAGAGGGCCTGCACGCGGTCCGCGACCACGAACTTGGAGGCTTCCACGGAGGAGCGGTGGCTCAGGCAGACCTCCACCTCGGCGCCGCGGGTGGCGATCATGGCCAGGTTGGTCGAGGTCTGCACGAGGTCCGTGATGTCCGGGCTCATGGCCACCACGCCGTGCACCATGCCGAAGAGGTAGTCCACGACCGCCTGGGTGTCCTCGGGCGCGAACGCGTACTCCGGGGCTTCGGGGGCGGGCGCCAATTCCAGGGCCAGCCCCGGATCGAAGGCGCCCAGTTCGTCCTGGGCAATCTTCTGCTCGCGGGCGAGGGCGACGCGGACGGCGCCCTCCTGGGCGGGATTCATGAAGACGAGGGCCCAGGCTTCGCGGGGGATGGCATTGCGCTTGTTGCCGCCGTGGAATTCACCCACCTGGAGGTCGAACTCGGGCACCAGGCGGAACAGCAGCTGGCCGAGGATGCGCAGGGCGTTGCCGCGGCCCTGGTGGATCTCCACCCCGGAATGGCCGCCCTTGAGGCCCAGCACCTTGATGCGGAAGGGCCGGGCGCCCGCGGCGACCGGCACCTGCTTCATCTTCCGGGTCGCCACGGTATCCATGCCGCCGGCGCAGCCGATGGTGAGATCGCCCTCCTCCTCGCTGTCGAGGTTGAGAAGGTACTTGCCCTTCAGGAGGCCGGGTTGGAGGTTGCCCGCGCCGGTCAGGCCCGTCTCCTCGTCAATGGTGATGAGCACTTCCAGCGGGCCGTGGGCGATGTCCTTGGATGCCAGAACGGCCATGGCTGAGGCCACGCCGATGCCGTTGTCCGCGCCGAGGGTGGTGCCCTTGGCGCGCAGCAGGTCGCCATCGCGCCAGACCTGGATGGGATCCTTGGTGAAGTCGTGATTCGTGGCTTCGTTCTTCTCACAGACCATGTCCACATGGGCCTGCATGGCCGTGATGGGAGCCTTCTCACGCCCCGGCGTGGCGGGCTTGCGGATGATGACGTTGCCGATGGGATCCTGCATGGCCTCCAGGCCGAGCGCCTTGGCCTGTTCCAGCACCCAGGTCGCCGCCGCTTGCTCGTTCTTGGATCCGCGCGGGATCTTCGAGAGCTCCAGGAAGTAGGACCAGAGGGTCTTCGGTTCGAGGGATTCGAGCAGGGCGTCCACAGGGGCCTCCAAGTGCGTCCCTCCTGCGGAGACACGCTGCTCCACTCTATAACGGACCTCTGGATCGGGCCCTCCCCCGTGACCGGGGTCACGCCTCTAACCGAAGGGACTGTGCCCGGCCCTTCAGCGATCCGGGGCGGGAAGGATGCCCAGCTGGGTGTAGATGGGCCGCAGGGAGCGGCGGATCTCACCCAGGCGGGAGACAAACCACGCGGCGCCTACAACGCAGAGTCCGCCGCCGAGGGCCAGGGTGGCGGGGGCGCCGATGCGGTCAGCTGCCCAGCCGGCGAGGAGGCTGCCGAAGGGCATGGTCCCCTGGAAGGCCATGGCGAAGTAGCTCATCACCCGGCCCCGCTTGTCCTCCTCCAGGATGGTCTGGAGGATGGTGTTGCTGGCGGCCATCTGCTGCATCATCCCGAAGCCGGTGACGAGCAGGAGCGCCAGGGATAAAGGCAGCCAGCGGGAGAAGCCGAAGGCGATGATGCCCACCCCAAAGAGGGCTGCCGTGGTGGGAATCACCCGCAGGAGGCCCCGCACGCTCTTCCGCGAGGCCAGCCAGGCCGCGCTCCCCAGGGCCCCGAGCCCGGAGGCGCCCATGAGGAAGCCCAGGGTGTGGGCCCCGCCACCCAGGACGCGGCTGGCGAAGATGGGCATGAGCACGGTGTAGGGCATCCCCACGAAGCTGACCAGGGCCAGCAGCAGGAGGATGTTCCGCACGGGCGGGAATTCGGTCACGTAATGCCAGCCCTCCCGTAGTTCGGTGCTGACGCTCTCCGCGGCCCGACGCACCTGGGGCACCCGTACCGTCATCAGCAGGAGCGAGACGATCACCGCCAGGTAACTGATGCCATCAATGAGGAAGCAGTAGCCCTCGCCGAACCCGGCGATGACGAGGCCCGCCAGGGAGGGGCCGATGAGGCGCGAGCCGTTCACCATGGAGGAATTGAGGGCGATGGCGTTGGGCAGATCCTCGCGCCGCTCCACCATCTGGGGCAGAAAGGCCTGGCGGGCGGGCATGTCGAAGGCGTTGACGATGCCCTGGAACACGCTCAGCCAGAGGATCTCCGGGACGGTGATGCGATGGCCCAGGGCCAGGGCCGCCAGGGCGAAGGACTGGAGCATGGAGAGCACCTGGGTGACCACCAGCACCCGATGGCGATCCAGGCGGTCCACCCACACCCCGGCGAAGGGGCCCAACAGGAAGCCGGGGATCTGGCTGGCGAAGCCCGTGAGGCCCAGCAGGAAGGCCGAGCCCGTGAGTCGGTACACCAGCCAAGCCGTGGCCAGCCGCGTCATCCAGGTGCCGATGAGGGAAAGACTTTGGCCCCCGAAGAACAGCCGGTAGTTCCGGAAGCGCAGGGCGCGCAACGCGTAGCCCCATCTGCCCGCCTCCTCCTCCTGTCCCTGCGGGTCCATGCCTTCCTCCTCCGCCATCCTCCCTTGGCCGCTCGGCGCGGGCAAGGGGAGAGCCGGCTACCATGGCGGGATGCGCCACAAGGCGCCACGAGGATCCATGCGCTTCTCCGACTACCTCGACGCCGAATGGAAGCCCGCCCTTGGCTGCACCGAGCCGGCGGCCGTGGCCCACGCGGCGGCCCTGGCCGCGGACCAGGCGCGGGGCGCGCTCCAGCGCGTGCGCCTCCGGGTGGATATCCGCACCTACAAGAACTGCCACGCCGTGGGGATTCCCCATGCCGAGGGCAGGACCGGCATCCTGTGGGCCCTGGCCCTGGGTGCCCAGCTGCCGGATGCCTCCCTGGGGTTGCGCTGCTTCGAGGCGGTGACCCCGGAGGTGCTGGAGGGCGCGGGCCGCCTCCTTCAGGGGGGCGCGCTCCAGGTGGAGCTGGATGCCGAGAGTCCGGACCTCCTCATTGACTGCACGGTGGAGGGCAAAGCGGGAACCGGCCGGGCTGTGCTGGCCCGGGAGCACACCCGGGTGGCCCTGCTGGAGCGGGATGGGCGGCGCGTGGGGGGTGAAGAAGGCCAGGCGACGGAGGCGGTGCGGGATGTCCGCGCCCTTCTGGCGGAGATGAGCCTGCACGACCTGATGGTGCTGGCCCGCGATCTGGCGCCGGAGGACCGCGAACGCCTTCGCGAAGGGGCCGCCTGCAACCTGGCCATGGCCGAGCATGGCGTGTCGCTGATGCCGGCGGGATTCGTGCCGGAGGAAGGCCACGACCCGCTGACCCGCTACTCCCGTCTGGTGAGCGCCGGGGTCTATGCCCGCATGTCCGGCGAGCCGCGAATGGTGTACTCGCTGGCGGGATCCGGCAACAAGGGCATCACCGTCGCGGTGCCCCTCACGCTCTGGGGCCGCGGGAAGGGCCATGCCCAGGCCCGGGTGGACGAGGCCCTGGCCTTCGCCTGCCTGATGACCTCCAGCACCACGCACCGGCTGGGCACCCTGTCCTCCATCTGCGGCGCGGCCAACGCCGCGGGCATCGGCATCGCCTCCGGGCTCGTCCTCCTGGAGGGTGGCGCGCCCCAGCAGGTGGATCTGGCCATCCAGAACATGGTCGGCAACCTGGCGGGCATGATCTGCGATGGAGCCAAGATCGGGTGCGCGATGAAGACCATGACCGGCGCCGATGCCGCCTTTCGCTCCGCGACTTTGGCTTTGGCGGGCTTCGGCATTCCGGCCACGGATGGCATCGTGGGCGACGGGGGCGCGGCCTCCCTCGCCAACCTCGGCCGCCTGGCCCAGCGCGGCATGGCCGGCGTGGATGCCGAGGTGCTGGACATCATGCAGGGCAAACTCGCCACGCCCCACCCCTGAACCCCATCCGCACTCGCCGGGGCTCTGCCCGGGGATTTCTTTGTAACCTTGGCGGGATGCCCAGGTAGAGAAACGGTAGGAGTCGCCGACGTGGAGGATGGGGATGCCATGGCCCAGGTAAAGGATGGTCGCGTGGAGCGGCTGTCCCTCCTGTTCGAACGGCACCACCTGCGCCTCTTCAATTTCTTCCTGAGGCTGACGCGCCACCGGGGTGCCAGCGAGGATCTCGCCCAGGAAGTCTTCCTCCGGATGCTGCGGTACCGCGCCAGCTATCGGCCGGGGACGCCTTTCCTGCCCTGGAAGCGGCCGATCACCTCCAGGTGGCTCAGGAACGGCCATGGACCTGGTCCTTCTATCCCAGGTCCTACAGCGATTCCGGGAAACCGGGGCGGGTGTCATCGCTGTTCCGGCACCTCCTCATTCCGAAGGGATGGGTGCTTCAGGATGGGGTGAGCGCCGCCAGGGACCTGTCGCAGGTCGTCCTGGCGCCCCTGGACGTCCCTGGGCGGCGGATCCATCCGCGTCTCCAGGCGCAGGGACTCCAGGAAGCCGGATCTGGATTCCACATGCCGTACGGTTCCGATTCTGTCCAGCTCTTCAGGCTCCTCGCCGAGCAGAACATCCGCATGGCCAACGACCAGGCGAGCCTGGACGAAGCCGCTGTCGCGTGTGGACTCGACCGGTACCGAATGGAGAAGGGCGCCTATCCCGAGCGCCTGTCCGACCTGGCGATTCCCCTGCCCGCGGACCTCATCGGTGGTCAGCCCCTGCACTATCGGCGCACGGCCGAGGGCGGCTACATGCTCTACAGCGTGGGCTGGAACGCCAGGGATGACGGTGGAACACCGGGCCAGGGCAAGAATGCGTGGACCCAGGGGGATTGGGTCTGGACGATCGCGGGAAACCGGGAATAAAGATCCCTGACCGATCGGAATGGTTCGAGGGCGATCGCGGTCGAGGAGACCCGTGGCCCCACGCGGGACTGCGGGCTCCTAGTCCATCATCACCGGCCCGGTGGCCCGGGTCTTCTTGATGAGCAGCAGCAGGGGCAGGAGCAGGAAGCAGATCACGCCCATGAACCAGAAGGTGTCGGAGAAGGCCATCATGGTGGATTGCCGGATGACCATGCCGTAGGCCGAGCCCTGGGCCATGTGCGCGGCATCCGCGCCCGACAGTCCGCCCTGGATCACGCCGACCTGGGTGGCCCGGGCCAGGAAGTTCTGGTAGGCCGGGTTGCCGGGCACCAGATTGCCGATCAGGTTCGCCTGGTGGAACTGTGAACGCCGGGCCAGCATGGTGGTGGCGATGGCGATGCCGGAACTGCCGCCGATGTTGCGCAGCAGGTTCATGATGCCTGCGGCGTAGCCCGTCTTCTCATGGGGAATGTGCTGGAACGCCATGACGTTGATGGGCACGAAGAGGAAGGCGAACCCGAGGCTCTGGACCACCCGGCTCCACATGGCTGTGTTGAAGTCCACCCCGAGGTTGAAACCGGACATCTGGATGAGACCGATTCCGCAGAAGAGGAACCCTGTTCCGATGAGCCAGCGGGTGTCGAACCGCTTCAGGAGCAGGGCCACCACCGGCATCATCACCAGCACGGCCACACCTCCCGGGCTCAGGACCCATCCGCTGAGCAGGGCCGTGTAGCCCAGGAGGGTCTGCAGGAAGATGGGAAGCAAAGCCAGGCTGCCGTAGAGGACGAACCCGAGGATGAAAAGCATCACGGAGGCCACGGCGAAGGTGCGGTCCTTCATCAGCCGGAGATCCACGATGGGATGATCTTTCCGAAGCTCGTGGAACACTGCGGAAATCAAAGCCACTCCGGCTACGACGGCGAAGAAGACGATGAAGTGCGACGAGAACCAATCCTTGCGTTGGCCTTCATCCAGGACGATCTCCAGGGAGGCCAGCCCCAGGGTGATGAGGCCGATGCCAAAGAAATCGAAAGGGCTTTCCTTGAGGGAGATGCGGTGGAACTTCGGTGGATCATGCACCAGGGCTGTGGTGAGCGCGATGGAGAGGAAACCGACGGGAATGTTGATGAGGAAGATCCAGTGCCAGCTGAAATTGTCGGTGATCCAGCCGCCCAGCACGGGGCCGATGATGGGGGCCAGCACCACGCCCATGCCGTAGAAGGCCATGGCTGCCCCACGCTTCTCGTGGGGGAAGGTCTCCACCAGGATGGCCTGGGAGATGGGCTGGAGCCCGCCACCGCCCAGTCCCTGGAGCACGCGGAAGAAGATGAGCCAGCCCAGCGAGGGCGCGATGCCGCAAAGCAGTGAGGCCAGGGTGAAGATGCTCACGCAGAGCATGTAGAACCGCTTCCGCCCGATGAGGCTGGAGAAGTAACCCCCCAGGGGCAGCACGACGGCATTGGCCACCAGGTAGGAGGTGAGAACCCAGGTCGTCTCCTCCACCGTGGCGGAAAGGCTCCCGGCGATGTGGGGCAGGGCCACGTTCGCCACGCTGGTGTCCAGCACTTCCATGAACGTGGCGATCATCACCGTCATGGCGATGACCCACGGGTTGATGGCCCGGCGTTCGTTCACTTCACGAACACCGTGACTTCCACGTTCATGCCGGGGCGGAGGATGACCTTGCCCATCTCGGATTCATCCACGCGGATCTTCACGGGGATGCGCTGCACCACCTTCACGAAATTGCCGACGGCATTCTCGGGCGGCAGCAGGCTCATGCGGGAGCCGGTGGAGCCGGCGATGGAATCCACGTGGCCCTTCAGCACCATGCCGTTCATGTCCACTTCGACTTCGGCTTTCTGGCCCGGCTTCATCCGGGCGAGCTGGGTCTCCTTGAAATTGGCGGTGATCCAGGTCTGATGCAGGGGGATGAGGGTCATCAGGCTCTGCCCGGGCTGGATGGTCTGGCCCAGCTCGACGAACTTGCGGGTGACCACGCCATCCACGGGCGCCACGATGCGAGTGTAGCCCTTCTGGAGGCGGAGGGCCTCCACGGCGGCCTCGGCCTGGGCCACCTGGGCCTTGGCGGCCTCCAGCCGGGCGGCGGCGGCGCCCACGGCCAGACGGCGGCTCTGGGCCTCGTGGTCGAGGGAGGCCAGGCGCGCCTGGGCGGCCTTGTACTGGTTATCAGCCACGTCCGCCTGGGTCCGGTAGGCGTCGAACTGCTGGGCGCTGATTTCCTGGCGCGCCGCCAGGGGCTTCATGCGCTGGACGTCCATGCGGGCCTTGTCCGCCGCAGCTTTCTGGGCGTCCAGGTTGGCCCGTGCCACCGCAAGGTCGGAACCCTGGGCCGCGCGGCAGGCCACCTGGGCGCGCTCGGACTCGGCCTGGGCCATCTGCACCTGGGCCTGGGCGGCCAGGAGGGCGGCCTTGGTCTCATCCAGCTTCGCCTGGATGTCCTTGGGGTCCACCTCCACCAGGAGATCACCCGCTTTCACGGGCTGGTTGTCGGTGACCAGCACCTTCTCCACGCTGCCGTACACCCGGGAGGAGATGGGCACCAGGTGGCCATCCACCTGGGCATCGTCCGTGTTCACGCGGTTCCTGGAATAGAACCACATGCCCACGCCGATCAGGAGCAGGATGGGCACGGCGATCTTGAAGACCGCCAGCGCGCGTCCGCCGGTGGGCGGGGCGCTGGTTTCCGGAGTGGTTGCCTCTTGCGTCATGGGGTCTCCCTCAGCGGGTGTAGAGCTTTTCGATCTGGCCCGTGGCCCGCGCCAGATCCGCGCGGGCCTGGTTCAGGCGGTAGAGGGCGCCGATCTGGTTGTCGTTGGCGCGGGCCAGGTCATCCTGGGCGTTGATGACTTCGATGTTGCTGCTCACGCCGGCTTCGAAGCGGTGGCGCGCCTGGGTGAGGGCCTCTTCGGAGAGCTTGAGGGCCAGGTCCGCCACTTGCACCTCGTTCTGGGCGGATTCCATCTGGGCCTGGGCCACTTGGATCTCCAGCCCCACCTGGGAGGTCACATCCCGGCGGGCCTGCTGGACCTGGGCTTCCTCCAGCTTGGCCTTGGCCACCCGGGCGGACACCAGGCCGCCGGTGAAGAGGGGCACCTTCACACCCACGGACAACTGGTACGTCGGCACCCAGGGCTCGGACTGGAGGCCGGTGGAGCCGTAGGCGGCCGAGGCCACCACCGAGGGCAGGCGGAGGCTCTGGGCGGCCTGCCGCAGGTGTTCCGCGGCCCGCTGCCGGGCGTCGAGGGCGGCCAGTTCCGGCCGCTGGGCCAGGCCCTCCCGGTAGGCCGTCTTGAAATCCAGCGCGGGCAGGGCCGGCGCGGCGAGGGTGTCCTCCAGCTCGATGGGCGTGCCGGGCTTGAGGTCGAGGAGCTTTCCGAGGCCCGCCAGGGCCGTGATGCGCTGCGTGTTGGCCTGGATCAGCCGCTGGCGCTCCATCTGAAGCTGCACCTGGGATCGGAGGGTGTCGAGCTTGGTGCCTACGCCCTGCTTCTGCTGGTTGGCGGCGAGGGTGGCCAGGGCCTCGGCCAGCTCCACCCGGGACTGGGCGGCCTTCATGGCGGCGGTGGCCCGCAGGGCCTGGAGATACTGGCCCACCACCAGGGCGGCGATCTCCTCCCGGACGGCCCGCCCCTGGGCCTGGCTGGCGGCTTCCATGTCGCGGGAGGCGCGCCAGCGCTTCCAGAGGCTCAGGTCGAAGATCGGCGCCTCGGCTTCCACGCCGATGCTGCCCCAGTTGTAGGGGCCGACCCGGACTGGGCCATGGGGCTGGGGCTGGCCGAACAGGGCATCCAGGTTGTACTTGTTGCGCTGGCCGCTGGCCTGGGCCGAGACGGTGGGCATGAGGGCGGCCACGGCCGACCGCCGGTCGGCCTGACTGTCGGCGATGGCCAGCAGGGATTGCTGCACCCGGGGGTTCTGATCCAGGGCGGTCCGCAGGGCCTGGGCGAGGGTCAGGCGCACCGCAGGCACGGGACTGGCGGCGGGCGCCTCCGGCGGAGCCTGGGCCGGAGCCTGGCCCCAGGCGGCGCTGGCACTGACCAGGGCGAGCGCCAGCACCGGCCCCCGGCCGTGGCGGGTCGCGAGGGCCCGGGAAAGGGTGCGTGGCATGACGACCTCCATCCGATGTGGTGCAGCCCCCTCCGGCATCATACGGGCAGCCCGCTGTTGGCCCGCATCCGGTTCAGGAAACCTTTGAACTGGTCCAGCTCCGCCCGGGTGAACCCCTTCAGGTGCGCATTGAGCACCTTGACGGCGACGGGGGGCATGAGGGGACAGATCGCCCGCCCCGCCTCCGTGATTTCCAGGCTGACGACCCGGCGATCCTTGCTGTTCCGGGCGCGGTGGATCAGGCCCTTCTCCTCCAGGCGGTCCAGCATGCGCGTCATCGAGCCCGTGTCGTAGTGGGTGGAACGGCAGAGCTGGGCGGCCGTGGAGGCGCAGCCGTTGGCGATCCGCATGAGGATGCCCCACTGCGCGGCGGTGATGTCCGTGCCCCTCCGGGCCATTTCCTCATCCATGGCGGCCTGGAGCCGCCGGGACACATCCGCGATGAGCCGCCCGAGGCTGTCCTCGGGCGTGTAGGTCTCGGGGCTGTAGAGAGGAGCGTGGGTCACAGAGCCTGGGAACGGGAATCGAGCGAGTTTGTTTGCCTAGGCACTAACTGCCAAGGCAGTAATTTACGAAACCCACCGCCGCCTGTCAAGGGGCGGGGCTCATCCATCCGGGTGGAACCCCGTTCAGCGGGTGGCGTGCCGCTGGAGCAGGGCCCGGAACGCCTGGAAGATCCGGAGCATCTGGGGCGCCTTGTAGGGGAACAGATCCGGGGGGTCCATGGTGTGGACCACCATGGCGGTATCCGCCTCGAAGATGAGCAGCGTCCCGTCCGGGGTCTCGCCGCAGTCCAGCGCGTAGTAGTCCAGGGCGATGCGGTCCTGCAGGGCCCGGAACGCCGCGGCGTGGCGCAGGGCGAAATCCGGGTCGAAGGTGGCGAACACCCTCGCTTCCTCGGCGCGGCGCTCAGCGTGCTCCACCATGCCTGCATTGAGGTAGTGCAGCATCCAGTGCGGGGCCAGGGCCATGTGGCAGATGAAGGGGCGCCCCTCGATCAGGGATACGCGGTACTTCCGGAACAGCCCGTCGGGGCTCCGGTAGTCCACGAAGGGGGAAAGGTAGAAATCGCCCGCGCTGGACTGGCTCAGGTAGGGCGCCAGGGCCTCGGGATGGTCCAGCTTCTCCAGGCCCTTGCCCGCATGGGAGCCCGTGGGGCGCAGCAGGATGGGATAGGTTCCGCCCGGCAGCAGGTCCGCCAGGGCGATCTGACCGGCGGCGAGCCGCTCCACGTCCGTCCGGGCGAGCCGGACGGTGGGGGGGACGAGCACGCCGGGGCAACCGGCCAGGTGGGTCCACAGGCGGTCCCGGGCGAGCAGGGGAATCCGGCCGGGATCCAGCAGCACCGGGCGCGGCCAGCCCGCCAGGGCGCCCTCCAGGAAGGCCAGCAAGGGCCGGTTGGCGTCGGATTCGGCGATGCCCACCAGCGCGAGGTCGTGGTCGGGGATGCCGTCGGGCAGGGGGCGATCCGGCAGGACGAACACCAGGTCGAGGCGGACATCCGAATCCTCGAGCAGGAACTGCACCGGGACATTGGCCATGATTTCGCCGGGGCCGACGAACATGAGCAGCCGGAGGCCCACCGGGCGTGCGGGCGAGATGCGGAAGAGCCGCTGGACCTCCAGCGCCCGGGCCTGCCAGGCGAGCCCTTCCTCCGGCTGGAACGCCATCTCGAAGATGAGGCCCAGATCCAGCATGGCTCCGGCCTCCCGGGGATCCGCCTGGATGCGCTCCAGCAGGCCCTGGGCGAGGGGCACGAGATTCTCCCCCCGGAAGGCCCGCGTGGCCAGACGGGCGAGGCCGAGGTGTTCGGAAGGGGGCAGGGGCGTCATGGGCGTCCTTGGCAGGAGGGGGTGGGCATTCAGTCTTTGGCCAGAGCCAGCACGGCTTGCAGGAGACGGTCCAGGTCTTCGCGCCGGGTGCGGTGATTGACGATGGCGGCGCGGAGGGCCAGCTTCCCGTTCAGCACCGTGGTCGAAGGCGCGGCGAGGCCCGATTCCTGGACCCGCACGGCGATCCGGGCGTTCAGAGCATCGGGATCTTCCCCACGGTGGCGGAAGCAGACGATGTTCAGCGGGACGGGCGCGAGGAGTTCCAGCTCCGGCGTGGCCTTGATCCGCGCCTCGAGGTACGTCGCCAGGGCGCAGGTCTCCTCGATGGTGTGGCCGAGGCGCTCCAGGCCGTAGGCCTTCAGGGTGAACCAGGTCTTCAGGGCGCGGAAGCCCCGGCTGAGGTCCGGCCCGAGGTCCGTGGGCCACGGCGAACCGGCGGCCATGCCCCGGGTCTCCCGGCGCAGGTAGGCCGCGGGGGTGGCGAAGGTCGCCCGGTGCATGTCCCCGTCGCGCACAAGCAGGTAGCCCGCGTCGTAGGGCACCTGGCCCCACTTGTGGAAGTCGAAGGCGAGGGAATCGGCCCGCTCGATGCCCCGCAGCAGCCCGGCCCGCGCCGGGGCCAGGATGGCGAGGGCGCCGAAGGCCCCATCCACATGGAACCAGAGCTCCTCCCGGGCGCAGAGATCGGCGATCGCGGCGAGGTCGTCCACCGCGCCGGTATCCACGGTGCCGGCGGTGCCCACGACGAGGAAGGGCTGGAAACCGGCGGCCCGGTCCTCCGCGAGGGCGAGGCGCAGCGCGTCCAGATCCAGGCCGCCGCCCGGGGCCGTCGGCAGCTGGCGCAGGGCCTGCGCGCCGAGGCCGGCCATGTCCAGGGCGCGGGGTACGCAGCTGTGGACGGCCCGGGAGGCGTAGGCCCGCAGGCGGAGCCCATCCGCGCCCAGGCCCTCCGTGCGGACGGCCTCGCCCAGGGCAGCCCGGCGGGCCACGAGGACGCCCAGGAAGTTCGCCATGGAGGTGCCCGTGACGAACAGCCCGCTGGCGCCTTCGGGGAAGCGGAAGATCTCCCGGACCCAGGCGAGGATCTGGCGCTCCACCTCGATGGGCGCGTGGTCCCGGCCGCCGAGGTTGGCGTTCAGGCCCCCGGCCAGCATCTCCCCCAGCAGCCCCGCCACCGTGCCGCCGCCGTGGACCCAGCCCAGGAAGCCCGGGTGCACATTGCCGGTCGCGTAGGGGAGCACGTCCCGCAGGAAGGCGGCGTGGATCTCCGCAAGGGGTGCGGCCTGGAGCGGCAGGGGCTCCCGCAGGCGGGCCCGGGCCTCCGCGGGCATGGGCTGCCAGGTCGGGCGGCTGCGGATCCCCTCCACGTAGTCCAGGATGTCGTCCAGCATGCGATGAGCCTGCCGCCGGGTGCCCGGCCAGTCCTCCGGGTCCAGATCGCTGCGTCCAGGATCAGGCGGGGTGCTCCAGCTTGGCTGGGGCACCGTATGCCAAAGGCGAGCAGGCGGTCCCCCCTCGTTCATGTCAGGGCCCTCCATGCCTGCCACCTCCTGGATTCTGAGGATAGTCTGCTCTCAGATCCCAATCCCGGAGGAGATCCCATGGGCCCGCGCCAGCCGGAGGAAGCTCCGTTGAACGTTTTCGAGTCCCTTCAGGATTTCTTTGATCCCGGCCAGCATCCGCCCACGCCGCTGGTGCGCCTGCCGCCGCCGCTGAATCCCTTCACGCCGGAGGCGCGGGTGCGGATCTACGCCAAGCTGATGTTCCTCACGCCGACCCTGAACTTGAAATGGGGGCCCGCCTTCGCGATGTTGCAGGAGGCTGCGCGGGAGGGCCATCTCGCAGAGTCCTGCCAGCTGGTGGAGGCCTCCTCGGGCAACATGGCGCTGGCGCTGGCGCTGCTGGGCCGGGCCTTCGGCGCCGGGGGGCTCACGGCCCTCGTTCCCGCCGACCTCGCCTTCGTGAAGAAGGAGATGCTCCACCTCGCTGGGGTGGATCTCGCCGTGAACCGCGAAGTTTCTGGCGGGCCGGGTTCCGTGGAGCGGGCCCGCCGCGAGGGCCAGGACGATGGCTGGCTCAACCTGGGCCAGTACGAGAACCCCCTGAATCCCGAGGCCCACGCCCGCTGGACCGCGCCGCAGGTGTGGGAGCAGACCCGGGGCGCCCTGACGGTCTTCTGCGCGGGGCTGGGCACCTCGGGCTGCCTGGGGGGCGCCCGCGAGGCCTTCCGGACCCGCGCGCCGCACGTGCAGCTGGTGGGCTGCCTCCTGGCACCCGGAAGCGCCGTGCCGGGCGTCCGCACCGAGGCCCGGATGGAGGAGATCCGCTTCGATTGGCGCGCGGGCATCCATCCGGTCGAGGTGGAGACGAAGGAGAGCTACCGTCTGAGCCTGCAACTGATGCGGTCGGGTCTCCTGGCGGGCCCGAGTTCGGGCTTCGCCCTGGCCGGCCTCCTGCGCTTCCTGGAAAGCTGTCGCGAGGATCCGGCGCGCTGGGAGGGCCTGCGGAATGAAGCCGGCGATATCGTGGCCGCCTTCATCTGCGGGGACACGCCCCACCTCTACATAGACAAGTACTCCACGATCCTGGACGCCGCGGATTTCGCCGTGTGAAGCCGCTCCGGCCAGTGGACATCTCCGAGGCGGTGGCAGTTTTAAGATATTTTGAAAATTTTCAAAATATCGTATGATGGATCCGGAGGCGATCCTTTGGAACGGCATGCCCTGGTGTTCAAGGCGCTCGACGACGGCACCCGCCGGGCGATCCTGGAGCGCCTGAAGATGGGCGACCTGAGCGCCGGCGAGATCGCCGAGGGCTTCCCCATCGGCAAGGCGAGCATCTCCCACCATCTGAACCTGCTCAAGCAGGCGGAACTGGTGCGCGTGCGCCGCCAGGGGCAGCAGCAGATCTACTCCCTTCACACCACGGTCTTCCAGGAGGCGCTGCAATGGCTCATGACCCTGTTCCGGGATCCGGAGAACCCCGCACCGACGAAGGGCGCGACCTCCTCCGGGAGTGGCCGGCCTGGCTGATCCTGGCGGCCCTCTGGGCGGGCAGCCTCCTGGTGGAGCCCCGGCTCCCGGCGCGGGTGCCCATGCATTGGGGCCTTCACGGCGAGGTGAACGGCTGGGGCACTCCCTGGGAGGCCGCATGGCTGCTGCCCGCCCTCGCCACCGGGGTGTACGGGTTCGTCCTGCTGCTGGACTGGGGACGGCTGGACTTCCGCGCCGCCCGGCGCATGGCTCCGGGCACCACGCGGCAGATGCGCCTGCTGCTCCTGGCGCTGATGGCAGGGATACAGGCCGTGATTCTGGGAAGCGCGCTCCGGGGGAGCACCCCCGGCGACGGTCTCCTGCTGGCCTTCCTCGCGCTGTTCCTGGTGCTGCTGGCCCTGATCCTGGTTCCTCTGGGTGCCGGCACCTGCTACGCCTATGTCCTCCGGCACCGGATGGCCGCTGGCGGCATCCTTCCTCCGGAGGCGCGATGAATCCTTTGCTGCGATCCCTGACCCTGCTGGCCGTGCTGGTCCCGCCCGCGCTCACACAGACCGTCCAGTCCGCCCCGAAGCCGGGCCATTGGGAAGGCGCCCTCCAGCTTCCCCACGGCAAGCTGGACCTGCTGCTGGACCTCCGGATGAAGGATGGAGCCTGGCAGGGCGCCCTCACCATCCCCGCCCAGGGGGTGAAGGATCTCGCGCTCGAAAACGTCGCTGTGGCCGGAGGCAAGCTCAGCTTCGTGCTCCCGGGCATTCCCGGCGACCCCCGGTTTGAAGGGGCGATCGCGGCCGATGGGCAGACCGTCACCGGCCCGTTTTCGCAGGGCGGCGCCCAGCTGCCGCTGACCCTCCGCTACACGGGGGAGGCACCCCCGGTGGCCGCGCCCTCCGGACCGGTCGCGCGGGCCGGGGAACGCCTGGTCCAGTTTCCTGGATTCAACGGCTTTCCCCTGAACGGGACCGTGCTCGCCGGGGGCGCGCATCCCTACTTCGCGGTGATGGTGGCGGGTTCGGGCCCCACGGACCGCGACTGGTCCAATCCGCTGATCCCGATGCCCAGCCACGCCGGCCGGGATGTCGCCGACTGGCTGCGGGCCCAGGGCATCGGCAGCCTGCGCTACGACAAGCGGTTCATCGGGTCGAAGGATCCGAAGCTGGACATCTCCCTGGATGCCCAGGCGGGCGATATCAAGGCCGCCATCGCCGAAGCCCGCACGCTGCCAGAAGCCAAGGGCAAGAAGATCCTGCTGGTGGGCCACAGCGAAGGGGCGCTGCTGTCGCTGGTGGTGGCGGACCACGCGGACGCCGTACTGCTGCTCTCCATGCCGGGCATGAGCATGGGCAAGCTCATCCTGGCCCAGGTGCAGGCCCAGCTCACGGAGGCTGGCGCTCCGGCGGGGGTATCCGCCACGAACATGGGCTACCTCGAATCCGTGCTCGACACCATCCGCCGAAACCAGCCCCTGCCCGCGGCGCCCTCGGGTGTGGCGCCCGGCATCCTGGCCCTGGCCAAGGGCCTCACGCGTCCGGAGAGCCTGAGTTATGTGCGGGACACGCTGGACCTGGATCCCTGGGTTCTGGCCGCGCGCCTGTCGGAGCCCTCGGCCATCGTCTGGGGCGACCACGATGTGCAGACCTGGCGGCCGCCTACGGTGCCCGCCTCCTACCACGGCCTGGTGCTGGATATTCCGGATGCCAACCACCTGCTCAAGCGGGAGACGCGGCCGCGCGGCGAGCTCAACGGCGCCACGGCCATGACCGCCTACGGCGACAAGACCCCGATGGCGGATCTCACCCCCGTGGCGGATTGGCTGAAGACGTTGAAGTGACGGGTCCGATTACTCGAGGTGGGTGGGCCCCACGGGCAGGCTTTCGTTGCCTTCGGCGTCCACCGTCGCCAGGGCATACACATTGGAATCGGGCACCACATCGGGGATGACGAGGTGGTCCGTCACCGGCAGGCGCTCGATGCGCTGCCAGACGACCCCATCCGCCCGCCGCCGGAACAGCAGAAGCCCCTTCACCCGCGGATCCGCCGGCAGGGTCCAGCGCAGCTTCGTGTCGGGGCTCACGGCGCCGCCCAGGGTGAGATCCCGCACGGGGGCCGGGGCCGCGGCCAGGGTGGCCACCGCCGCGCAGAGGGCCCGTGCCAGCTTGGCGGCGTAGGGCGCGTCGAAGTGCGCGAGATCGTCGCCGTAGGCGCGGCCATCCACCGTCCGGACGTTCTGGTGCTGACGGTCGTAGTTCTCCTGGGCCTCGCGCAGGCAGGCGGCCGGATAGCCCTCCGCCGTGAAGCTCATGTGGTCGGAACCGCGGGCGATGCGATCCCGGCGGAGCATGACGAGCAGGTCCAGGTTCTCCACGTACCGTTCACCCAGCCGCTTCAGGTAGCGGGCCCACTCGCGGGAGCGGCCATCATTCTCCGTGCCCAGGGCGAGGCGGAGGCGGCGCTCGGCGGGCGTCTCCACGGCAGGTACGCCCTCGCTCCAGATACGGGCGGTGACGTTGTCCTTCACGCCGTTCGAGCCTTCGGTGTTGCCGGCGATGTCCACGCTCATCATGGCCATGACATCCACGCCCTCGGCCTTCAGGCGCTTCGCCAGGTGGGTGCTGCCGTAGAGGCCCTGCTCCTCGCCGGAAACGGATACGAAATAGACCGTCACGGCGGGCTTCTCGGCGGCCATCACGCGGGCCAGCTCCAGCATCATGGCGGTGCCGCTGCCGTCATCGTCGGCGCCGGGCGCATCTGATACGGCATCCATCACATCCGTAGCCCGGCTGTCGTAGTGGCCGGTGAGGACGATGGCCTCCCTGGCGCGCGCGGGATCCGTTCCGGGCAGCACGGCGCCCACGTTGGTGATGACGACCGGGGCCGGAATCCGGGGTGCGATGGGCTGGGTGAAGCGGTCCTCAAAGTACCGGAGGCGGGAACCCTGGAGCTGGACCAGGCCCTGGAACTGCCCCGTCAGCCAGCGCTGGGCGGCGCCGATGCCCCGGGTGGGGGAGGTCTGGTCCGAGAGGGTGTGGCGGGTGCCGAAGGAGACCAGCTTGGCGACGGTGGCCTGGAGGTTCGCGGGGTTCACGTTGGCGACCAGGTGCTCCACCCGCGGGGCGCGGGCCTCCTGGGCGCCGAGGGCGCTGGCCAAGGCAAGGCAGATCAGGGCACGCATGGCAACTCCGGGATGGGATTCCAGATTGCACCTGCGGAGGGACGGGGGCAATGGACCTGGCGATAGACTGGGGGTTCATCCGGAGGTTCCATGTTCCGCCTCGACGGCAAGATCGCCCTCGTCACGGGTGCCAGCCAGGGCATCGGCGAAGCCATCGCGAAGCGCCTCGCGGCCCAGGGCGCCACGGTGGTGTGCGCGGCGCGGACGCTGCGGAAGCTCCAGGAGGTGGCCGATGCCATCGCGTCGGCGGGCGGGACATCGGACGTTGTGGTGGCCGACATGGCGGATGCGGCCTCGGTGAAGGCGGCGGTGGCCACGGTGGTGGAGCGCCACGGAGCCCTCCACATCCTGGTGAACAACGCTGGGATCACCCGTGACAAGCTGCTCATCCAGATGAAGGAGGAGGACTGGGACATGGTGCTAGACACCGACCTGAAGGGCGCCTGGGCAGCCATCCAGGCGGCGACGAAGCCCATGATGAAGCAGCGCTGGGGGCGCATCATCAACATCGCCTCCGTGGTGGGCCAGATGGGCAATCCGGGCCAGGCCAACTACGTGGCCGCCAAAGCCGGCCTCATCGGCCTCACCAAGTCCGTGGCCCGGGAACTGGCCAGCCGCAACATCACGGCCAATGCCGTGACGCCCGGCTACATCGAAACCGCCATGACCGCGGGTCTTTCCGAGGATGTGAAAGCGGAGTTCACGAAGCAGATCCCCCTGGGCCGCATGGGCACCGGCGAGGACATCGCGGCGGCGGCCCTCTTCCTGGCCAGCGAGGAAGCGGGCTACATCACGGGCCAGACGCTCAGCGTCAACGGCGGCATGCTGATGGTGTGATATGACACCCTGGCGGGATTCCAGGCTCGCCCGCGGGCTGGCCTCCCTCCGGCCCCGCTGGGCCTGGATCCTGCTGGCCTGTGGACTGCCGTGGCTGCTGATTCCGCACCGCTGGCACGTGGAGGTTCTCGGGGGATTCTGGGATCTCTCGGCCCTGGTCTTCTGGATTGCCGCGTGGGTGCTCGGCTTCCTCGGCGTCCGCTGGCTCTGGCGGAAGCTCCTCTTCAAAGTCTCGCGGCGCCTCTGGGTCATCCTGATCCTCGTGTCGGCGCTCCCGGCTCTGACCCTCACGGTGCTCTTCCTGTCCATGGGGTGGCTGGGGCTCGGAGCCCAGGTCGGCCGCGCCTTCCAGGGGGACTTGAAGCGCATGGAGGCGGCGGTCCGCGAAGCGGTGAAGCAGCCTTCCGATGCCGCAGCGCTCAAGGCCCTGGCCGTGCTGGGCGAAGCCCACATCCGCCGCGTGGACACCCTGCCGCCGGGTATCCGGGATGGATTCGTGGGCTATGTCTATGACGTGACGCCCGAGGGGAAGAAGGTGGTGGCCCTGCGGGCGGTGGCCGCCGAGAATGGCCACCATCGCCTTCTGAGCCTCGGCCTCGGCCGCATGAGCGCCTCGGGCCGGGACATCTGGGGTGGGCGCATGGAGTACCGCCTGGACTGGGGTTCCGCCCATGGGGGGAAGGTTCAGCTCAAGAATGGGAAGGAAGCGGCCCCCTTCGACTTCGCGAATGTCTTCCGGGGGGAACCCCCGGTGGCCAGCTACCAGGATGGCGATGTGCCCCAGGGGCGGGGGCTCTTCCATGCCTTCCGGCTGCCGCCCGTGGGGCTGCGGGTGGTGGACTGGGAGACGGGCCGGCCCATGCTATTGACGGCCACGCCGGAAACCAGCCTGGACGAGTTGTTCCGTGGCTTCGGCTTCGGTAAGGACGGCAACAACCTGTCGGGCAAGACGCTGGTGATCATCTTTCTCCTGGCCGGGTTCATCGCCCTGCTCTTCACCTTCCAGCTTCTGGCCCTGCTCATGGGCCTCTTTCTGGCGCACCAGCTCGGGAGGTCCGTGGAGGGTCTGTTCCGTGGCGTGACGCGGCTGAGCGGAGGCGATTTCACCGTGCACATCCGGCCCAAGGGCCGGGACCAGGTGGCGAAACTCACGGAAGCCTTCAACGAGATGGCCGGGCGCCTTCAGCAGGCGGATGCGGAACGCGGGGAGCGACTGCGCATGGAGGAGGAACTCCGCGTGGCCCGCGAAGTCCAGATGCGCCTCCTGCCGGACCTCGAAGCCCTGCGCCTGCCTTCCGTGCGGGCCGTGGTGCTTCCGGCGCTGGAGGTAGCCGGGGACTACTACGATCTCTTCCCGCTGCCCGATGGCAGCCTGGCCTTCCTCATCGCCGACGTGAGCGGCAAGGGCACCAGCGCGGCCTTCTACGCCGCCGAGACCAAGGGCGTACTCTCGGCCCTGGACAAGGTGGCCCTCGATCCGCGCGAGGTGGCGTCCCGCCTCAATGCCATCTGGTGCCAGGGCCATGGCAAGAACCTCTTCCTCACCCTGGTCTACGGCACCTTCCATCCCCGCACGGGCCGGTTCGCGTTTGTGCGGGCGGGCCATCCACCGGGCTTCCTGCGCCGGGTGGATGGCACCGTCGAGCGCCTGAGTCCTCGCGGCCTGGGCATCGGCCTTACCGCGGCGCAGTTCGCCGGGGCCCTGGAACTGGCCGAAGGCACGCTGGAGCCCGGCGATCGTCTGGTGTTCTACACGGATGGCCTCACCGAGGCGCTGGATCCCGCCGATATCCTCTACGGCGAAGCGCGCCTGGCGGACCTGCTCGCCCAGCCCGCTGAGGATCTCCAGGCCGCGATCCTCGCCGATGCCGTGGCCTTCACGGCGGGCCGCCCCCTGGCGGATGACCTCACCCTGTTGATCCTGGGGCGGTGAGTCTCACTTCTCCAGCACGTCCACCAGATCCAGCAGGCGCTGGGCGGCGCGGAGGGCAGGGGCGCTCTGGCGGGCTTTCCGGGCGGCGTCGAAGGCGGTAAGTTCCCGTGCGACTTCGGCGACCGCACGGGTGTGGCGCCCCTCATCGTGGGTCCGCAGCCAGGCGAAAGCGGCATCCAGGTCTGGGACGGCGTCCCAGCGGCCGAGATCCACGTTGATCCAGGCGCGCATGCCGTCCTGGTCGGCGCGGCGCAGCTCATGATCGCGTCCCGCTGGCACCAGCTTGAGCAGGAGATCCTGCGCGTCCAAGGCGGCCAGGGCCGCATCCTTGGGATCCTTGGCGTGGAGGCCCGCCAGGGCCTTGGCCAGGGCCGGCTGATCTCCGGGTGCCACGTGCGGCGTCAAAGCGGCTTCGGTGTGGGCCCACACGCGGGCGGCGGCGGCGGCATCATGGGCGACGCGGCCGGGGCGGCGGTCCGTGATGGCCTCGGGGAGGTTCTCCAGGGCTTCGAGGATCTCGTGCAGGGGCCGGGCCGGAACCGGGGCGGCCTGGAGATGGGCGGGTGGGAGGAGGAAGAAGAACATCAGAACTCCGGTGCGGGAAGGGGCTGCGGGGACTCGCCGGGCGCGGGGAAGCGGCCGAACTTGTGCAGCAGGGTGGGCAGGAGCAGCAGGTTGAGGATGGTGGACGACACGAGGCCGCTGAGGATGACCACGGCCATGGGGCCTTCGATCTCGCGGCCGGGCTGGCGGAAGCCCAGGGCCAGCGGCAGCAGGGCCAGGGCGGTGACGGTGGCGGTCATGAGGATGGGCACCAGCCGCTCCTCCGCCGTGCGCCGCGCGGTCGCCGCGTTCCAGGCGCAGCCTTCCTGGAACACCAGGTGCTCCGCATGGGACACCAGCAGGATGCTGTTGCGGGTGGTGACGCCGAAGAGGGTGACGAAACCCACCAGGGCGCCCAGGTTCAGGGTGCCGCCGGTGAGGAAGGCCCCCAGCACGCCGCCCAGCAGGGCGAAGGGCAGGTTGGAAAGCACCAGCGCCAGGTGGCGCGGGGAGTGGAAAACCAGGCTCAGCAGGGCCAGGATGCCCGCCAGGGAGATGAGCAGGTGGAAGGCCAGTTCCCGGTGGGCCGTGTTCTGGGCCTCCAGCACGCCCTTGAACTGGACGGTGATGCCCGGTGGCAGGGCCGCGCCGGACTGGACAGCCTTCTTCGCATCCGCCACGAAGGCCGACAGGCTGCGGCCCTGCACGCTGCACATCACCACCGTCCGCCGCTGGGCCTCGTCATGGAGAACGGCGTAGCGCCCGGTTCCGCGCATCAGCTGCGCCACCTGGGACAGAGGCACGCTGCGCCCGTCCGGGGTGTGCAGGTCCAGATCCAGGATGCGGCCCGGATCGTTGCGGACGCCGGGCAGCAGGGTGATGGCCACGTCCGTCACCACAGGGCCCTGGAAGATCTGGCCCACCACCTGGCCCTGGTAGGCGGTCTGGATGGCCTCCAGCACGTCCACGGGGCGCAGCCCCTGGCGCGCCACGGCCTCGGGATCGAGGTGGATGGTCCATTCGGGCTGCCCCGGCGGGCTGTCTACGGACACATCCTGGGCCCCGGGCACAGCGGCCAGCACGGCCTTCACCCGGGCCGCCGCAGCATCGAGCTGATCCAGGTCTTCGCCGTTGAGCTGCACCACCACGGGGGCGTTGCTGCCGGAGATGTAGTCATCCACCCGGTCCCCGAGGTAGGTCTTCACCTCGAAGGTGGCGCCCGGAATGGACTGGAGGGCCTTCCGCACCCGGTCGGGCGTGTCGGCGGGCGCACCGGGCTTCAGCTCGATGTCGAACTCACTGAACTGGGGGCCCACGGTGTCGTCGCCCCCCTCGGTGCGGCCCGCACGCTGGGAGATGGTGCCCATGGCGGGGACCTTCGCCAGTGCAGCGGCCACGCGCTGGCCCAGATGCAGGCTCTCCCGTAGGGAGGCGCCCGTGGGCAGGTTCACCTGGAGGATGAGGTGACCCTCCTGGAAGTCCGGGAGGAAACCGCCGGACAGGAAGGGCAGCGCCACGAGGCTGGCGGCCACCAGCAGTCCCGCGCCCAGGAAGAGGGCCTTGGGATGGGCCATGAGGTCTTCCAGGAGCGCATGGTAGCGGGCCTTCAGACGGGTCACCCAGGCGGGCTCCTCATGGGGCAGCCGGCCCTTCCCGAAGATGAGCAGGGTCATCGCCGGGGTCACCGTCAGGGCCACCAGCAGCGAGGCCAGCACGGCGGAGAGGTAGGCCCAGCCCAGGGGCGCGAAGATCCGTCCCTGCACGCCACTGAAGGTCAGCACCGGGAACATGACCAGGGCCACCACGCCCGTGGCGAACACCACCGAGCCGCGGACCTCCATGGAGGCCTCCAGCACGATCTGGGCGGAGGAGCGGGGATCACCGCTCGCCCGGGCCAGGCGCATGCGCCGCAGGATGTTCTCCACGTCAATGATGGCGTCGTCCACCACCTCGCCCAGGGCGATGGTGAGGCCGCCCAGGGTGAGGGTGTTCAGGGTGAAGCCCAGGTGGACCAGCACCACCACGGCCGTGAGCAGGGAGAGCGGGATGGCGGTGAGGGAGATGAAGGCCGTGCGGGGATCCCGCAGGAAGGCCAGCAGCACGAACACCACCAGGACGCCACCCAGCAGCAGGGCGTTGCGGGCGTTGCCCACGGCCGTCTCGATGAAGGAGGCGACGCGGAAGGTGGGCATGTGGAGGACGATGCCCCGTCGCGCCATGTCCGGTTCCGCGGTCTTGAGGGTGGACTCGATGGCCTGGGTGATGCGGATGACATCGGCGCCAGGCTGCACGAACAGCTCGCAGGTGAGGCCGGTCTTCCCGTCCACCATGGCTGCGCTGGTGGGCGGGGCCGGGGCCCAGGCCACGCGGGCCACATCGGCGATGCGCAGCACGGCGCCATCCTTCGCGGTCACGGCGACCTGCCCCAGGGCCTCGGGGGTGAGGCTCTGGCCCTCGCTGCGCAGCACGATGCGCTGTTCCGGTGTGTCCACGAAGCCCGCGCCGCGGATGCCCGTGGCGGCGGCCACGGCCGCGCGCACCTGGTCCAGCGTGAGCCCGTGGATCTGGAGGCGGCCGGGGATGAGCTGGACCTGGAGCTGGCGCACTTCGCCGCCGTAGTCCGACACATTCGCGATGCCCGGGATGCCCAGCAGGCGGGGCCGCAACGTCCAATCCAGGTAGGTCCGCAGGTCCATGGGGGACATGCGGTCGCTGGTGAGGCCGAAGGCGTAGGCGTAGCCGGTGCTGGAGGCCAGCGGCGCCAGGGTGGGCGTGCCGGTGCCCGCGGGCAAGTGTCCCGCCACCTCCGCCACCCGCTCGGAGACCTGCTGGCGGGCCAGGTAGATGTCCGTGCCTTCCTTGAAGGTGGCATCAATGGCGGAGATGCCCTGGATGCTCTGGGAACGCAGGTGCTGCAGGCCCGGCACGCCGTTCAGGGCGCGTTCCAGCGGTAACGTCACCAGCTGCTCCACCTCCTCCGGCGACAGGCCTGGCGCCTGGGTCTGGACCACCACCATGGGCGGCGCGAACTCGGGGAATACCCCCAGCTGGGCGTGGTACGAGGTGTAGATGCCGTAGGCCACCAGGAGGGCGGCCGCGACCATGATGAGGCCCCGCAGGCGCAGGGCACCCCGGACGATGGCGTTCAACATCAGACGCCCCCCGCGCCGATGGCGGAACCTTCGACCACCCGGGTGTATTCGCCCTGGAGGTTCAGGGCGCCCTGGATGACCACGGGCTCATCCTTCGCCAGGCTCGCGGTGAGCGTGGCGGTGCGCGCCCCGGAGAAGGCCACGGTGACGTTCCTGGGCTGGTAGCGGTGCGGGCCCACGGTCACGAAGACCTGGGCCTGGCCGCCGGACCAGAGCAGGGCCGTGCGGGGCACCTCCACCCGAGGCGCGGGGCTGCCCGACAGGATGGCATCCACCGGCAGGCCCGGCCGCAGTCCGCGGCCCGGGGCCAGGGCCAGCAAGGCCAGGCCGCCCGTGAGGGGCGAGCCGCCGGGGGCGAGGCCCACGATCTGGAGGGTCACAGGCCCCGGCGCGCCGGGGATGGTGGCCGCCAGGGTGCGCGGCAGGGGTGAGGGCGCGGCCAGTCCCAGGGGCAGGTCCAGGCGCACCAGCACGCGATGGAACTCCGCCAGTCCCGCTGTGGTGCGGAGGCCGGTCTGGCCCCAGGCGGCCTGGGCTTTCCGGGCGTCGCCCTCGGCAGTGGCGAGCTGGGCGCGGGCTTCGGCCTCCGCGCGCATCGCCTCCTGGAGGGCCTTGTCAGAAGCGCCCTGGTCCTCGCCATGGAGGGCTTTCACGCGGGCCAGTTCGGCCGTGGCGGCGGTTTCTGCGGAACGGGCACCGACCAGTGCGGCTCCGGTGGCACTCCGGCGCGACTCGAGATCCAGGAAGGGCAGGGGATCCAGCACCACCCCGTGGAGGATCATTCGGTCAGCGGCCTGGACCGATTGGACAGGCGCTGTCTCAAGTCCGAGGGCCTCAGCCTGCCCCTTCGCGAGCTGGAGCGCGGGCTGACCATCGGGCCCCTTGGCCAAGGTGGCCTGGGAGGGCGGCGGAGCCGCATCGTCGGCATCGGCGGGCACACCCGGACCGCCCACGAGGATTCGCGTGACGATGCCCCCCGCCAGCAGGAGGGCGAGGGCAGCGAGAATCAGGCGGGAACGGCGGGAAAGGGGGTGGGCGTCGCTCATGGCCGGGCTCCGGGCGCAGGTTTGAAGGGATAAGGCTGTTCCGTGGGATCCAGAGGCTTCTGGAAGGCATCCTCGACCGCCAGCCGGGCCCGGGCCGTCTCGGCCCAGGCCTCCACGGCGAGGCTGCGCGCCTGGAGGGCCTCCAGCTCCGCAGCCAGGAGGTTGCCGCGATCGCTGCCGCCCAGGGCCAGGGTGCGCTTCGCCACGGCCAGGCGGGACTGGGTGGCCTGAAGGGCCTGGAGCTGGGCCTTCAGGGCCTGCCGGGCCGCAGCCAGGCGGGCCTCCGCCAGCCCGGCGCCGGAAAGGGCCTGGGCCTCGGTCTGTCGCAACCGGGCCTCGATCACCTTGCGCCGGGCCAGGGCTTCGGCGATGGGGCCCTGGCGCCGGTCGAAGAGGGGCAGATCCACCGTGAAGCCCAGGGTCCATCTTTCCACGCCCTGGTCAAAGCTGTAGCCGGGGCCGATGCTCAGGTTTGGCACCCGCTGGGCCACTTCCTGGTCCAGGGTGGTTTCGTTGCGGTCCCAGTCCAGGAGGACGCGGCGCACATCCAGGCGATGGAGCAGGGCGTCGGTCTGGGCGGGCGGGGCCGCGGTGCCGGGATTCAGGTCCGGCGGGGGTTCCGTTGCCAGGCGCGGGGCGAGGGCGGCGTCCGGTATGCCCGCGGCCAGGGCCAGGGTGGCCTGGGCCCGGCGCAGGGTTTCCTGGGCCGTGAGACGCGCGGCCTCCGCCCGGCGGGTCTCCTGGGCCGTGGCGGCCTGCTCTGGACCGGCGATCTCGCCCAGGGCGAGGCGGCGATCCTGGAGGGCCAGCAGCTGGCGCCAGATCGCCGCGCTCCGGTCCGCCAGGGCTGCGGATTCCCGGGCCTGCTGCCAGTCCACCAGGGCGGTCCGGACGCCCATGCGCAGGCGCCAGGCCGTATCCGCCACGGTGAGCTGGGCCGCCTGGACCTGGAGTTCCGCCTGGCGGACGCGCAGGCGGCGCTTGCCGCCCAGTTCCACGGGGATCGCCAGGCCATAGGTGAGGGTCCAGGGCAAGGGCCCACCCTCGGCCTTTGTCGCGCCGAAACCGAACGAAGGATTGGGATGGGCTTCCGCCGTGCGGATGCCGGCGCGGGCGGCGGCCAGTTCGGCCCGCGCCAGGTCCAGGTCGGGGTGGTCCTTCCAGGCCACGGTGGTCAGGGCCGTGGCGAGATCCCCGGCGGGGAGCGGCGCGGGATGCTGGAACTCCCGGAGGGTCTGGGCGGGATCCAGGCGGGCATGGGGGGGGCGGGCGCAAGCTCCGGCGAGGAGCAGCAGGGTGAGAGAGGGGAGAAGGACACGGCCGCGCATAGGCCCTTTATACTCGGCTCCCCTGATCCTTTCCTGATCCGGGCCTGATGATTTGATCAGGTTGGCGGGATCAACAGCCGAGCGGCGGTGCCCCGAGGCTCCCGCCGGGCCACCTCCAGGCGGCCCCGGTGGAGGCGGGCGATGCCCTGCACGATGGCCAGGCCCAGGCCCGCGCCGCCGGAAACCCGGCTGCGGGAGGGATCGGGCCGCAGGAACCGCTGCCCCAGCCGGGCCAGGGCCTCCGGAGGGATTCCCTCCCCTTCGTCCAGCACGTCGAGGGCCACACCCTCCGCCACGGGGTGCGCCTCCAGGCGGACCACGCTTCCCGAGGGGGCGTGGCGCAGGGCGTTGGCCAGGAGGTTGTGCAGGGCCCGGCGCAGGAGCGTGGGATCGCCGGTCACCGTCAGGCCCGGGGGCGCTTCCACCGCCAGGGCCACGCTCCGTTCCTCCGCCAGGGGCTCGAAGGGGGCGCACACCCGGGCCAGCAGTTCCGTCGCATCCAGGCTGCGGGATTCGAGCACGGTCGCGGGGTCTTCCGTGCGGGCCAGGAAGAGCATCTGCTCGATCATGCCGCCGAGGTGGGTGAGGGTTTCCATCATGCTCGCCAGGCGTTCCCCGGCGGAGTCGGGCAGGTCGCGCTGGGCCAGCAGCCCCTCCACCTCCAGGCGCAGGGCATGGATGGGTGTGCGCAGCTCGTGTGCCATGTCGGCGTTGAGGGTGCCGAGCTGAGTGAAGGCTTCCTCCAGGCGGGCCAGGGTTCCGTTCAGCGAGACCGTGAGGGCCTGGAGTTCCCGGGGCGCTTCGGCTGTTTGAAGGCGGGTGGCCAGGTATTCGGGTCGGATCCCGGCCACGGCGTGGGCCAGCCGGTCCAGGGGCGCCAACCCGCGGCGCGCGATGAACCAGCCGGCCAGGGCGGCCAGGGCGGCCACCAGGGCTGCGTTCATGGCCAGGAACGCCCGGTAGCGGGCCAGCAGCCGCTCGCGGGGGGCCAGATCCTTGGCGGCCTGCACCACGCCTTCCGCGCAGGGCAGGGCCTCCACCAGGAGATCCGAATCCCCCGGGCCCTCCCGCTGGACGAGGCCGGAAGGCGCCGCCGGCATCAGGGAAGCGGGTGCCATCTGGGACATGCCAGGGCCTTCAATCACGATCCGGCCCGCGCGGTCGAGCACCCGCACCCGCACGCCGGCATCGCCCTCCAGATCGCGGGGTTCCACCCGGCCGCTTTCCGCCAGCCGGCGCGCCACCATGCGGGTGGCGTGCTGGACATCCTCGGCATCGTCCCGCCAGCCCGCGCGGGCCAGGGCCCGGTAGAGCAGGATCGAGCTGCCGCCCATGAGGAACAGGGCCACCACGGCGTAGGCGGTGGCGAGGCGGAGGGTCAGCGAGGCGGGGCGGGCATTCCTGTCAGCCATGGGGCGCTTCCAGGGCATAGCCCACGCCCCGGCGCGTCTGGATGAGCTTGTCCGGGTAGGGATCATCCACTTTCCGCCGCAGGCGGCGCACGGCGGCGTCCACCAGGTTGGGATCGCCGTCGAAGGCCATCTCCCAGAGCTCCTCCGCGATGCGGTTGCGGGGGACCACATGGCCCGCATTCCGGATGAGCAGCTCCAGCAGCGCGTACTCCTGGGCGCTCAGATCGAGCCGCTCGCCACCCCGCTGGACGCGCCGCCGGAGGGGATCCACCGTGAGGTCGCCCACGGCCCAGGTGCGGCCCGCGGCGGGGCCCCGTTGCACGAGGTTGTGCAGGCGCAGCACCAGCTCCGAGAAGGCGAAGGGCTTCACCAGGTAGTCGCCCCCGGCCTCCAGGCCCCGCAGGCGGTCGGGCAGGGCGTCCCGGGCGGTCAGGAACAGCGCCGGCGCGATCACCCCCGCGGCGCGGGCCTCGTCCAGCAGGGTGAAGCCATCCAGCTTGGGCAGCATCACATCCAGGACGAGGGCCTCGAAGTGTCCCGTCTGGGCGAGGCCAAGCCCTTCCTCGCCGTCGTGGGCCACCTCGACGGCAAACCCCTCTTCCCGCAAGCCCCGCTCCAGGGCCCGGGCGGCACGGGGATCATCTTCGACCAGCAGGATGCGCATGGGCCACCGGGGAAGGGCCTCGCGGGCCCGTCACGTGGTGCCGGTGGTCGGACTCGAACCGACACTCCTTTAGGGGGAAACGGATTTTGAGTCCGTCGCGTCTGCCATTTCGCCACACCGGCTGAAGGGCCAGGATAGCGCAGCGGCGGGGCTTTTCAAATCGCCGTGAGGGGCATGCGGCGGCCCGCGCCGAAGGCCTTGGGGCTCACCTTGAAGGCGAAGGGGAGCTGGCGGCGCTTGAACTCCGTGCGGCGCAGGAGGCCCAGGATGCGCGGGAGGGCGGCGCGGGCCTGGTCCAGTGCGGCACCGTCGAGCAGCAGGGCCAGGTCATCCGCCAGGCCCTCCTCGGGGCGCTGGGCCTCCAGCGCCGCGCCGAGGATGGCGTCGAGCTGCGCGTAGGGCAGGAGGCTGGCCTCGTCCGTCTGCCCGGGCCGGAGTTCGGCCGTGGGCGGTCGCTCGATCACCGCGTGGGGCACGGCCTCGCCCAGTTCCCGCGCCACGGCGTAGACCCGCGCCTTCAGGCAATCGCCCAGGGGCGCGAAGGCGCCGATGCCATCGCCGTAGAGGGTGAAGTAGCCGGTGGCGGCCTCGCTCTTGTTGCCGGTGTTCAGCACGGCGACGCGTCCGCTGCCCAGGCGCGTCTGTACCTCCGGTTCGGTGGTGAGGGCCATGAGCAGCGCCCCGCGGGAGCGGCTCTGGAGGTTTTCGTCCGTGAGGCTGAAGGCCCGGCCCGGGAAGGCCTGGCCCAGGGCCGCACTGAAGCCGGCGAAGGGCAGTTCCGCGTGCAGCGCGAGGAAGCCCATGCCCAGGTGCCGCGCCTGGAGCTCGGCCAGATCCGCGCTTTCGCCGCTGCTGAAGCGGGTGGGCATGGCCACGCCCAGTACGCGATCCGGCCCCAGGGCCTCCACCGCGAGCGCCGCGCAGACCGCGCTGTCAATGCCGCCGGAGAGCCCCAGCACCAGGGCTTCGAGCCCCTGCTTGGCGAGGTTGTCCCGGATCCCGGCCACCAGGGCCCGGCGCAGCCAGGGGCCCTCCTCGCAGGGCTTCCAGGCCCCGCCTCCGGCCTCCGTGTCCACGAGGCACATCCCCGCCTCGAAGGGCGCCATGCCCTGCCAGCGGCCGTCGGGCTGGGCGAGGCCGGAACCGCCGTCGAAGAGCAGCCAGCTCTCCGCTCCCACGCGGCTGGCGTAGGCCACGGGCACCCCGTACTTCCGCGCGGTACCGGGAACGAGGCGGCGGCGCTGGGCGTCCTTGGAGGCCACCGCCCAGGGCGCCGTGCGGCCCGGGGGCAGGTAGCTCCCCAGGGCGCTGGGGCTGGCGCTGGCGTTGAGGAGGAGGGTGGCGCCCGCCGCGGCGAGGTCGGCGACGGGATCCAGGCCGTAGCGCACGGGTGCGTTGCCCAATTCGGGATCGGCCCAGAGATCCTCGCAGATGGACAGTCCCACCCGATGGCCGCGGAAATCCAGGAGGGGCTGGGGTTCGGGATCCGGCTCAAAGTAGCGGTTCTCGTCGAACACGTCGTAGCTGGGCAGGGCGCGCTTCCGGATGGCCTGGCGGAGTCCGCCGCGCTCGCACCACCACAGTTCGTTCCAGAGGCGGCCCGAGGGCGCCGGGCGGGCCGTCCCGAAGACCAGCGGCACCTCGCCGGCCAGGGCCGCCAGGCGCCGGGATTCGGCCTCCACCCGGCGGCGCAGGCCGGGCTCCCAGAGCCGGTCCTCCGCGAGGTAGCCCGGGATGGCCAGCTCCGGGGTAAGCACCAGATCGGCCCCGGCGGCCACGGCGGCGGCGTAGGCCGCCTCTAAGGCGCGGCCGTTGGCGTCAGGATCGCCGAGGCGGGCGTTGAGCTGGAGCAGGGCGAGGCGCATGGGGAGAGTATCCCGCAGTCCCGCCTACTCCGTATCCAGCCCGGAGACCAGGGCCCGGCGCACCTCCTGGAAGGTGGTGATGCCCGAGCGCACCTTGTCGAGGCCGTCCACAAGCATGGTGCGGGCCCCGGACTCCACGAAGGCCTTCCGCAGCATCGCGGCCCCGGCCCGCTGTTTCACGAGCGCCCGCAGCTCGGGCGTCATGAACAGCACTTCGTAGGCTGCGATCCGACCCCGGTAGCCGGTGTTCATGCACTGGGGGCAGCCCTGGCCCTTGAGGAAGATGCCGCCCTCGAGGTAGGCCGCATCCAGTCCAAATTCCTCGATCTCCTCGGGGGTCGGCAGGTGTGGCGCCTTGCAATCGGGGCAGATGCGGCGCAGCAGGCGCTGGGCCACCACCGCCAGGACCGTGCTGGAGATGAGGAAGGGCTCGGCACCCATGTCCGCCAGGCGCTCGAAGGTCTCGGCCGTGGAGTTGGCGTGGAGGGTGGAGAACACCAGATGCCCGGTCATGGCCGATTGCATGGCGATTTCGGCGACCACGCCATCGCGGATCTCACCGACGAAGATGACATCCGGATCCTGGCGCAGGATGGCGCGGAGGCCATCCTCGAACTCCAGGCCGAAGCCGTGGCGGATCTGGACGTGGTTGATGCCGTAGAGGGTGGATTCGACCGGATCCTCGAGCGTCACCACGTTGATGTCGGGGGAATTGATTTGGTTGAGCGAGGCGTAGAGCGTGGTGGTCTTGCCGCTGCCGGTGGGGCCGGTGAAAAGGACCATGCCCTGGGCCGCGCGGATGACCCGCTTGTAGCGCGCCAGCACCTCCGGCGAGAACCCGAGGGCGTCCACATCCTCCAGCATCTTCTGCTTGCGAATGAGGCGGAGCACGCACTTCTCGCCGTACACCGTGGGCAGGGTGGACACCCGGAAATGGATGTTCTCGCCTTTGATCTTCAGGGCCAGGTGGCCGTCCTGGGCCACCATGCGCTTGGCGATGTCCATGCCGCTCATGATCTTGATGCGGGAGATGATGTACATGCTGAGCCGGGGCGGCGGCGTGAGGATGGTGTAGAGGACGCCGTCAATGCGGTAGCGGATGCGGAGCACGGTCTGGTAGGGCTCCACATGGATGTCGCTGGCCTTGCGGTTGAAGGCCTCGATGAAGATGAAGTTCACCAGGCTGATGATGGGCGGGGACTCGGATTCCACCTCGATGGTGTGGGCCGAGAGCGGCTCCTCCACCACCTCCTCCGGCGGCAGGTCGGGCACCTGGTTCTGGTCAATCATCTCCAGCGCCTTGCGGTACAGCTCGCCGTTGTCAAGGATGTCCTTCAGCAGTCCCGGGGACTTCAGGCGCTCCTGGATGATGGCCTCGAGGGTGCGTTCGGCGGCCAGCACCACCTTGATGCGGCTGCAGCCGGTGGCGAAGCGCAGGTCGTCAATGGCCACGATGTTGAAGGGATCCGCCATGGCCAGGGTCAGCTCCTTGCCCTGGATCTTCAGGGGGAGGACCGTGTACTTGCGGATGAGATCTTCGGAGACGCGCTTCCAGGCCGCATCGTCAATGACCAGGTCGGCGCTTGTCACCACATCCACGTTCAGTTGTCGGCGGAGGAAGTCCAGCAGCACCTCTTCCGAAAGGAGGCCTTCCTGCATGAGCACGGTGCCCAGTTTCCGCCCCGTGGCCTTCTGGAGGCCGAGGGCCCGGTCGAGGGTGACCTGATCCAGAATGCCCTGCTCCAGGAGCATTTCCCCCAGCCGCATGCGAACCGCCATCCTGGCCTCCTCTCTCCTTCTTCGATCGGGCCGGGTCCGGTCTTGACTACCAGCGCACGGTGACGCGGGTGCCGCCTTCAAGACGGGATTCGAGCGCCAGGTCCGCCCCCTGGACGTTGAGCCACTTCAGGGCCAGCGGCAGGCCCAGGCCGGTGCCGCCCGCCCGGCCGCTCTCGAAGGGCCGGAGCATGCGTACGGCCGTGTCTTCGCCCAGGCCGGGGCCCTCGTCGAGAATCTCCAGGCTGCAGGTTCTCACCTGCACCCGCACGGTCCCGCCCAGGGGCGTGGCTTCGCAGGCGTTCTCCAGCAGGTTGACGAGGGCCTGGTGGAGGAGCTGGGCATCGGCCAGAGCTTCGCCGCGGCCCTCCAGGAGCAGCTGCCGGCCTTGGCTCACCGGCCGGCGCTTCAGCTCGCCGATGGCCTGGGCGGCGGCCTCCTCCAGGCGCAGGGTCTGGAGGGCGGGTTCCAGGGGGCGGGCCCACTGGAGGAAACGCTGGACGAGCCGCTCCAGATCCTCGGTCTCGGCCAGCAGGGCCTCGGCCGCCTCCCCGTGGCCCTGGCGGCGGAGCAACTGGGCATGGCCCTTCAGGACGGCCAGGCCGTTCTTGAACTGGTGGGCCACACCGGCGGTCATCTCGCCCAGTTCGGCGAAGCGCTCCCGCAGCTGGACGCGGCGGGCCTCCAGTTCGGCCTCGGTCACATCCTCGAACTCCACCAGGGCGCCGATGCGGTCGGGCGCCTCCACGCGGCGCACCCGCCAGCGGCGCCCGTTCGCCGCGGCAAGCCAAGGAGGGCCCGGTTCGCGGTCGAGGGCGTCCAGCAGCCAGGAAAAGGGCTCCAGCACGAAGGCCGCTTCCAGTCCCACCACGCCGGGGCGCACGCCCAGCAGCGCCTGGCCCTGGCGGTTGAGGGCGGCCACACGGTGGCGCTGGTCCACCCACAGGAGGCCGAAGGGCAGGGCATCCACCACCCGCTCCTGGACCGTGCGGAGTTCGCCCAGGGAGGCCGCCAGCTCGCCGCGTTCCCGGAGGCTGGTGGACACCGCCCCGAGCAGGACGGAGCCCGGATCCTCGGGGGAGCGGTGCCGCAGGCGCGTCCAGCGGACCACGGCGACCACCAGTCCGAAGAGCAGGGCCGCCAGGGGAACGGCCAGCGCCAGACTGGCCAGGGTATGGAGCGAGGGCTGCATCGGCCCCAGGGTATCTTAGGGGCATGGACAGACAACCCATCTTCGTGGTGTCCGGCGGATCCGGCGAGACGGCGCTCAGGACCGTCCAGGCTGCCCTCACCCAGTTCTCGAAGGGAGAGGCCTCCGCGCTGGTGCGCCGGTTCCAGAATGTGCGCACCCGGGAGGATCTGGACCGGTTGCTGGAGATGGCCGCCGACAAGCGGGCCGTGATCGTACACACCACGGTGTCCCGAGAGCTGCGCTTCTACCTCGCGGATCGCTGCGCCGAGCTGCGGCTCACGCAGGTGGATCTCTTCGGCAACCTGCTCGACACCCTGGCGCTCTACCTCCGGGAGCGCCCTGACGAGCGCCCCGGCAGCTTCCACGCCGTGGGCGACAAGTACTTCCGGCGCATTGAGGCCATCGAGTACGCGTTGCGCTACGACGATGGCGCCGACATGAGCGGCCTGGGGGATGCCGACATCGTGCTGGTGGGCATCAGCCGCACCAGCAAGACCCCTCTCTCCATGTATCTGGCCATGGAAGGCCACAAGGTGATGAACGTGCCCCTGGTGCCGGATGTGCCCCTGCCGCCGGAACTGGACCACATCCCCCAGGGCCGCATCGTGGGACTCACCATCCAGGCGGACCGCCTCCAGGAGATCCGCGCCTACCGCCTGAAGCGCCTGGGCGCCACCGGCACCGCGGACACCTACAGCGACATGGGGCATATCCTTGAGGAGTTGACCTACGCGGACACGGTGTTCCGCCAGCATCGCCGCTGGCCCATCATTGACGTCACGGGCCGCAGCATCGAGGAGACCGCCGGCCTTGTCCTCGATCGTGTCTTCGGCAAGGAACGCGGGATCTAGAGTTCATCCTCCAGCCGTGCGCAGACCGTCTTCAGCATCTTGATCCGGCCAAAGTACTTGTTCTCGCTCTCCACGAGTGTCCACGGGGCGATCTCGGTGCTGGTGCGGTCCAGCATCTCGCAGACGGCAGCCTCGTAGGCGGGCCACTTCTCGCGGTTGCGCCAGTCCTCATCGGTGATCTTGAACCGCTTGAAGGGCGTGTCCTGGCGTTCCTGGAAGCGACGGAGCTGCTCGTCCAGGCTGACGGAGAGCCAGAACTTGAGCAGGATGCTGCGGCTCCGGACGATCTGATCCTCGAATTCGTTGATCTCGCTGTAGGCCCGCCGCCAGTCGGCCTCGGAGCAGAAACCTTCCACTCGCTCCACCAGCACCCGGCCGTACCAGCTGCGGTCGAAGATCGCCACCTTCCCCCGGCGCGGCAGGTAGCGCCAGAACCGCCAGAGGTAGGGCTGGGCCCGCTCCTCCTCCGTGGGCGCAGCGACCGGGTGGATCTGGTACAGGCGGGCATCCAGGGCCTGGGTGATGCGGCGGATGCCGCCGCCCTTGCCCGCGGCGTCCATGCCTTCGAAGGCCATCACCACCGAGTGCTTGCGGAAGTTCCGGTGGCGCGTCAGCAGGTTGAGCCGGCCCTGGTAGGTGAGCAGGGCCTCCTCGTACTCCTTCTTGTCCAGGCGCTGCGTGAGGTCCAGGGCCTTCAGGATGTTCATCTGATCCACGGCCACCCGGGGTTCGGCCGCCAGGACAGGCGGCGCGGCGGCGGGCGCGGCCGGGCGGGCCCGGAGGGCATCCAGGAGCGTCTTGCCCACGGTCAGCCGCTGGTAGCGGGGATCCGTGGCCTCCACGACGATCCAGGGGGCCTCGGCGGTGCTGGTGGCCCGCAGGGCCCGTTCCGATACCTGGCGGAAGGTGTCGTACCGCTCGAAGTGATCCCAGTCCCGCTCGGTGACGCGCCAGCGGGTCTTCGGATCCTTCTCCAGGCCCTTGAGCCGCTTGCGCTGGGCGTCCTTGCCGAGGTGCATCCAGAACTTCAGCACGAGGGCGCCTTCTTGGATGAGCATCTGCTCGAACCGCGCCACCCGCGCCATGTCCTGGTCGAGCTCGGAGGTCTTCGACCGGCCGTAGACCCGCTCCAGGATGGGCCACGTGTACCAGGAACCATCGAAGATGCCAATCCGGCCCTTCGGTGGCAGAATCCGCCAGTAGCGCCACATGTGGGGCCGCTCGCGCTCCTCGTCTGAGGGCGCGTCCAGGCCGATGGTCTGGATGTGGCGGGGGTCCATCCATTCATTGAGGGTGTTCACCGTCTCGCTCTTGCCCGAGCCATCCACCCCTGCGATGAGCAGAATGACGGGGAAGCGCTTGGAGGTGGCCAGCTCGTACTGGACGTCCAGCAGCGCCTCCCGCAGGGACGGCACCTCGCGCTCCCAGACTTCCTTCGGAATCCTGTGGCCGAGTTCCGCGGATTCGAACATGGCTGCCTCCGGGGTGGAGGGCCCAGTGTAGTCCCGGAACCGGGAATCAGTACTCGTTCGCCAGATCCCCCGCCCGCACCTGTTTCTCGAAGGGCTGGAAGACTTCAGCTCCGGCGGACTGGGCGATCCACTCGGCCACGCGGATGCCATCCACGGCGGCGCTGGTGATGCCGCCGGCGAAGCCCGCGCCCTCACCGCAGGGGTAGAGGCCCGGGTGAGACACGGACTGTCCATTGTCTCCGCGCAGGAGCTGGATGGGGCTGCTGGTGCGGCTCTCGATGGCCAGTAGGATCGCCTCGCGGCTGGCGAAGCCGTGGAGCTTCCGGTCGAAGATGGGCAGGGCCCCCGCCAGCTGCTCCCGGACAAAGTCCGGCAGGCAGGTGCGCAGGTCTGCGGCCACGGCGAAGGGCTTGAAGCTGGTGCGCGGCAGGCGGCCCGTGGCCCGGCCTTTGAGGAAGTCCTGCACGGCCATGGCCGGCGCGCCGTAGGTCTCTCCGGCGGCGCGGTAGGCGGCCTGTTCCCAGCGCCGCTGGAAGTACATGCCGGCCAGCAGGTGCTCGCTGCCGAAATCCGACGGATTCACCTTGGCCACCAGCCCGGAATTGGCGAAGCCGGAGTCGCGCTTCTCGAGGCTCATGCCGTTCACCACCACGCCGCCGGGCTCGCTGGCGCACTGGATGACCTCGCCGCCGGGGCACATGCAGAAGCTGTAGGCGGCTCGGTTGAGGCCGAAATTGCACACCAGCTTGTAGTCCGCGGCCGGCAGGGAGGGATGGCCGGCGCTGGGACCGTACTGGGCCCGGTCCACCAGATCCTGCGGGTGTTCGATGCGCACGCCCATCGCGAAGGGTTTCTGCCGCAGGGCCACGCCGTGGCGGTGGAGCATCTCGAAGGTGTCCCGGGCGCTGTGGCCCGGCGCCAACACCAGGGCGTCGCAGGGGATCTCTTCGCCCGAGGCCAGCACCGCGGCCCGGACGCGGCCTCCGGCGTCGAAGCGCACTTCCTCCAGCCGGGCTTTGAAGTGGTAGCGCGCGCCGCGGGCTTCGGCCTCCTTGCGGATGAGCACGGCGCAGCGGCGGATGACATCCGTGCCGACATGGGGCTTGGCGAGCTGGAGGATGCGCGGGTTCGCCCCGTACCGCACGAAGGTTTCCAGCACATAGCGGGTGGCGGGGTGCCCGATGCGCGTGGTGAGTTTCCCATCGCTGAAGGTGCCCGCGCCGCCCTCGCCGAACTGGGCGTTGGCCTCGGGATCCAGCACCGCGTCCTTCCAGAGGCCCGCGATGGCCTGCACCCGAGCGCCCATGGCCGGGCCGCGCTCCAGCACGACGGGCTCGATGCCGTAGTCCAGCAGGCGCAGGGCGCAGAAGGTGCCCGCCGGACCTGAGCCCACCACCACCACCCGGGGCTTCCGGGGCGCGGCCGGCACGGCGTAGGGCGTGGGTGGCGGCGCGGGCTCGAGCTTCAGTCCGCCGGGCAGGGCGCCGAGGGCCAGGGTCCGCTCGGTGTCGAAGCTGACCGCCGCGAGGAAGCGGATGGCGCCCTTGTGCCGGGCATCCAGGCTGCGCCGCTCCAGCACCACCTCCCGGTAGTCCCCGGGGGAACCGCCCAGGGTCTTGGCCAGGGGCGGCGCCAGATCCAGGGATTCCTCTCCGAGGTTCAGGGACAGGTTGGAGAGCAGGTAGCGCACGGGAACCTCGGCGAAGGGAGCCCGCAGGGCTCAAGGCCAGGAATCCAGTGTACCCGGGCGGGAGACCTTGCCCGGTTGTTGGTACACTTGAAAGTTTCGGAAGGGCCGATGAAGTACCACATCGAAACCTGGGGCTGCCAGAACGGGGCCCCCCCCGCGCTCCGGCGAAGCCGGAGCGCGGGAGCGCCGCGCGGGGCGCGATGCGATCGGGGGGTAGTCCCCTTCCTCCAGCAGCGCCAGGATCGAGACCTCCCATGAAGTACCACATCCAGACCTGGGGCTGCCAGATGAACGACCACGACGGCGAGAAGCTGTCAGGGCTGCTGTCGGCGGAGGGGTTCGAGGCCGTGGCCGAAGTTGGGGATGCGGATCTGGTGCTGCTGAACACCTGCTCCATCCGCGAGAAGGCCGTCCACAAGGTCTATTCGGAACTGGGCCGGCTGCGGGAAGAGAAGCAGCGGCGGCCCCTGCTGGTGGGCGTGACGGGCTGCCTGGCGCAGCAGGAGCAGGAGGCGCTCTTCAAGCGGGCGCCGCACATTGATTTCGTGCTGGGCACCATGGCCCTGCGCCAGCTTCCGCGCCTGGTGGCCGAAGCCCAGGCGGGCAAGGCCCGGGTGATGGATACGGGCGAGTATCCCGACAACCACCTCTTCCCGCCCTCGGTGGCGCGTCGGCGGGACACCGCCAAGGCGCTGGTGACGATCATCGAGGGCTGCAACCACGCCTGCACCTACTGCATCGTGCCCACCACCCGGGGGACCGAGCGCAGCCGCCCCTTCGCGGACGTGGTCGCCGAGGTGCGGGCCCTCGCGGAAGCGGGCTACCGCGAGGTGGAGCTGCTGGGGCAGAACGTGAACAGCTACGCCGGGGGCTGCACCTTCGCCGAGCTGCTGGCGCGGGTGGCCGAGGTGGATGGCCTGGAGTGGATCCGCTTCACCACCAGCCACCCCATGAACTTCACCCGGGAGCTGGCGCGGGAGCTGGTGACGAACCCCAAGGTCGCCCCCTTCCTGCACCTGCCCCTGCAGAGCGGCAGCGACCGCATCCTCAAGCGCATGCTCCGCGAGTACACCGTGGAGCAGTACCTGGAGCGCCTGGGCTACCTGGGCGAAGGCCGGTCGCGGCTGGCGCTCAGCACCGATTTCATCGTGGGCTTCCCCGGCGAGACGGACGAGGATTTCGAGGCCACGCTGCGGGTGCTGGAGACGGTCAGCTTCGACACCTCCTTCAGCTTCATCTATTCCCCCCGGCCCGGCACGCCCTCGCTGCGCCTGAAGGACGATCTGCCCATGGCCGTGAAATCCGAGCGGCTGGCGCGCCTGCAGCAGCGGCAGACCGAACTGACGCTCGCCAGCAACCAGCGGTTCCTGGGCCGGGAGCTCCTGGTGCGCATCGAGAGCCGCGAGGCCACCGAACACGGCTGGTGGTTGGCCCGCAGCGGCGAATGGAAGACCATCCACCTGGCTGTGGGCCCCGGCCGCGCATTGCCCTTTGGCGAGCTGGTGCAGGCCCGCATCACCCAGGCCAGCCCGCATTTCCTGGGCGCGGAGCTGGTGTAGCCCTTACGAGGGCCTCACGGTGTAGCTCCAGGTCCGGTGTTGACCGGGTTCCAGCACCACGATGCCGGGCTTGTCGGTGAAGTCGCCATCCCAGTCCGCCGGGCTGGCGAAGCCCTGCCAGGGTTCGAGGCACAGGAAGGCTGGGCCCGGATCGGGCTTGGTCCAGAGGCCGAAGTGGGGGAAGCCTTCCCAGCTGAACGCCAGCGCGGGCCCGCCGTCGGCCTCAAAGCGGAGGGAGCGGCTGCGGAGGTGGTCGAAGATCAGGGCATCCGCCTTGAACAGCTCTTCCCGGAGGGCCAGCACGCGCCCGGCTACGGGGGTCGGCCTGGGCTCAGGGTCGAGCAGCCCCTCCGGCGTCAGCCGCCGGATGGGCTCCGGTTCGGGCTCCGCGAACACCACGTGGTGGGCGGCCTTCGGCAGGCCCGGCGCCAGGGGCCAGCGGAAGGCGGGATGCCCGCCCAGGCTGGCGGGAAGGGGCGTTTCGCCCGGGTTTTCCAGGCTCAACTCGCACCGGAGGCTGTCGTCCTGGAGCCGGAAGGCCACGCGCAGCCGGAAGGGAAACGGGAAGGCAGCCCGCGTGGCACCGTCATCGGCCAGCTCCAGGAGGCAGCGCTCCGGCGTGCGCTCGAGCCAGCGGAAGGTCCGGTCCCGGGCGAAGCCGTGTTTGGGCAGGGAGAAATTCCGTCCCTGGTGGTGCAGGCGGTCGGCCCCGAGGGCGCCCACGATGGGAAAGAGCAAGGGGGCGCGCCGCGGCCAGAGCGGGCCGCCCTCCCAGAGGAGATCCAGCCCCCGGAACCGCAGCCGCTGAAGCTCCGCGCCCTGGGCCGCGATGTCCACCTCCAGATCCCCTGCGCGCATGCTGTAGCTGTCCATGGCTTTAGCCTACGCCCCTCGGGAGACTGTGGTAGATTGACCCTCCCCCCCAAGGCCCTTCCGGAGCCAGCCATGCACTTCTCGGCGGACGTCATCGCGGCCACCCTCCACGCCCCAGCGGCGAACGTGGAGCAGCACTGGCCGCGGGTGGTCGAGGCGCTGGAGGCCCTGAAACTCCTGGATCCGGCCACCGAAGTGGCGGCCATCGCCACCATCGGCGCCGAGAGCTACACCTTTGCACCGGAGCGGGAAGCGGGCACCGAAGGCTATTTCCGCCGGATGTACGAGTTCAAGCGCAGCCTGGGGAACACGGAACCCGGGGATGGCGCGCGCTTCTGCGGCCGGGGCTTTCTGCCCATCCGGGGGCGGTCCGAGTACGCGCAGTACGGCAAACTCATCGGCGCCGACCTGGTGGCGAACCCCGATCTCGCCCTCGATCCGGCCCACGCCGCGAAGATCCTCGCCTACGCCTTCATGCTGAAGGAAGTGCCCCAGGCCGCCCGCGCCGACGACTGGGTGAAGGTGCGGCGGCTCACCCAGGGCAACCTCGATGGCTGGAAGCGCTTCAGCGCCATCCTGACGCCCCTGCTGCGGTTGCTGCCGGAACAAGGCTGACCGAGGCACACCTGGATCAGGCCCCCAGCGCCTGGGGCCGGTGCCAGCGCGGGCCATCGGCCGTGTCCACGCGGCTGAGCATGCCGAGGTCGGCGAGGAGGTCCAGGTGGGCGGCGATGCTTTCGCGGTAACGGCCACGGCTCTTGAAGGCCTGGGCGACGGCCTCCAGGGTCCACAGGCGGGGTGAGGCCAGCAGCACGCCGCGCAGGGCGGCGAACTGGGCCTTGAGATCCTTGGGCCACGGCTGGGGCGCCACGGGGGCGGCCTCGGCGGCGGCTTCCGGTTCCAGCTCGAGGATGGCGGCGGCCACGGGCTCCTCCGCATGGAGCGCCTGGTCATGATCTACGATTCCGCCCTGCCCGCTGCCGAACTGTGCTGCCTGTTCCTGGCCTGGGGAGCCGTTCTTGGCCCACCCTTGGCCGTGCTTACACAACCCCAAACCGCCCCCCCACCTGGCCTCTGAGGCCCCCTTGCTTGAGAAACCAACTCTCCAAACCAGGTGCGAACATGTTTGACGACCATGCGATCGCATGACCCAGCTAGAATGTGACCAATATTCTCTTGTCTGGTCGGCATGTCACTGTTTTCTAGTTACAATCATCAGAGGGTGAGGCTAGGATAGATGGGAACCCAGCGGAAGAAAGCGCTCGACAGGATTTGCACCTCACCTACCCCAACCGACATCCGCTGGGCAGAACTCGTGTCAGCACTTCAGCACCTGGGCTATGCGCTGCTCAAAGGCGGGGGGTCTCGAAGGAAGTTCCACCATCCAGAAACGAATCACATCATCATCCTGCATGAACCGCATCCATCATCAATTGTTGCTAAATGTTACATCGAGCAGGTTGTTGAAAAGCTGACAGAGCGTGGATTAATCCCCTAGCGAGGCTCTTATGGAAATCATGAAATATAAAGACTATGAAGGAACGGCCACGATCGACACGGAACGCCAACTTTGCGTTGGCAAACTTCTTTTTATAGATGATCTGGTAACCTATGAAGCTCCGTCACCAGCTGAGCTTTATTTTGCCTTTTGTGAGGCGGTTGACGATTATATACAAACATGCAAAGAGATCGGAAAAAAGCCCGAAAAAGCAATAAAAGGCGCCTTTAATGTCAGGATTTCACCCGATATGCATCGGAAGGCCATTAGAAAATCCATTCAATTGGGTGTTTCCCTTAATGAAATTATTGTGCGGGCTCTTAATTTATATCTTAATGGTCAATCAAATGTGAATCATGTGACGAATCTTATAGTCCAACAAGGCACACCCCAATTTAGGACTTTGGACGTGACGGCCTCTGCATCTTTACCAAAATGGTCGAAACTAAATAGTTCAATTTTGGGAGTGCGAAGTGGAAACTAAAGATTTTAGTCCTCTAAAGCTTAAAGAAATCGTTGAAATACTAATTAAACATTATGATATTCATGATGGATTATACGATATCGCCTTTGAATTACAACTCGGTTTGGGCAATTTTGGACCTAGTCCAGAAGCCTCTCTACCCGGTGCTGCGCTTGGGATCGGCGCTGTGAAGCTTGTGAAATCCACAAAAACTGGGCCCCATACCGTGGATGCATCGGTTGCTAACCCAGCAAATAAGCGAACAACTCCAAAATCAAAACATTCATAATTTTATATTATCTGCATTAATTATCTATTATTTTCGTTGTGATAGTGGATTTAATTACTAAGATCCAGGTTTGTCCAATCGCCTAGGCGCTAGATGCCTGCGGCCGGTGCCAGCGGGGGCCGTCGGGGGTGTCCACGCGGCTGAGCATGCCGAGGTCGGCGAGCAGGTCCAGGTGGGCGGCGATGCTTTCGCGGTAGCGGCCACGGCTCTTGAAGGCCTGGGCGACGGCCTCCAGGGTCCACAGGCGGGGTGAGGCCAGCAGCACGCCGCGCAGGGCGGCGAACTGGGCCTTGAGATCCTTGGGCCACGGCTGGGGCGCCACGGGGGCGGCCTCGGCGGCGGCTTCCGGTTCCAGGTCCAGGATGGCGGCGGCCACGGGCTCCTCCGCATGAGGTGCCTGGTACTCGGGGCGCAGCCAGCGGACCAGGCCCCGGGCCTCCTCGGCGGCCCGTTCGCGGTTCAGGGCCACCAGGCGTTCCAGGATCTCCGCCTCGGGCAGATCTGCGGGCCAGCCGTAGGCCTCGGTCACGGCGGCGTCCAGCTCGTCGTGGAGCTGGCGGAGGATCTCCGTCTGCGCGGCCTCGTGCTGCTCGCGCTCCTTGGCCGTGAAGGCCTCGCCCGCGCGCAGCTTGGCCAGGAGGTTGTACATGCCGGTGATGGTGACGCCCCGCCCCTGGGCGTCCTTGCGGTGGGCGTCCAGGCGCTCCGCCAGGTCGCGGATGCGGGCCTTCTGCGCCTCCGTGGCGTCCGGGAAGGGGAAGGGGTCGAAGCAGCGGGATTTGGAATACCTGGGAGTGTTCCCTACGCCCATCAGAGCGCCCGCTGCCAATGCCCAAGCCTCATGTACGCGGCTACTCAGAACGCCCAGGTGGAACGCATCCTCACTGGCGATGGCAATGAGCATGTGGTCGTGGACAATGCCGCCGGCCAGAAACTGGAACACGCGGTGCTTGGCCGTCTCAACAGTTGCGATATACCGGCTCAATCCCCGGAGGGCTGGCCGAAAGGACCGTCGCGGTTCACCAAAGACCCACCAACGACGTCGAAATGCGGGCCGATTGTTGTTCTCTCGTTCAGGACGGACGTGTTCGAGAACGTGCTGAAATACAGCAGGGAAGCGGTTCCTAACCTCATCTTCTTCATATCCGAAAAGATCGATGACCATAACTTCTCTTGGCACATCAGTCAGGTCTCTTCCGTTGCGATAGAGATGAACAACAGAGGGACGCCCCCAAGATTCCCATTGGCCAGGGTTAACGATCCACCGCGCCCCAATTTCCTGGACCACCAGGGGGGGGTAATGGATGGCAAGGAATCTTGAGAGGGAGAGGGAATCCCAGGCCCAGGCTTTCCCGTCATGGCAGAGCGATGGAGCCTTCGGGCGGGGGGCGCAAAGCGAAGCGGCCCTTGCGGCTTGCGGCCACCGCCTGAAGGCGGACGGTTGCAGGGCTGACGGGAAAGCCGTCGTGCGAGACGGCATGCTGGTGGTGGGGAGGCTCAACCCCTGCGAGCCTTGTGAGAAGGAGCCCGGCGCGGGGCGCTGGGCCTCAGTTGGAGGTGGCCATGGCCGATGAGCCCCAGCGTTGGAGCAAGCGCCGGAAGATGGAGGTGGTGCTGCGCCTGCTTCGCGGCGAGCCCATGGATGATCTTTCGCGCGAGTTGAAAGTGGAGATCAGCCGACTGGAGAAGTGGCGGGAGAAGGCCATGCGCGGCCTGGAGGAAGGCCTTCGGGAACGCGAGGGCGACCCGATCCAGGTGGCGCTGGACGACGCCAACCGCCGCATTGGCGAACTGTCCATGGAGAACGAACTGCTGCGGGAGAAGGCCCGAAGGTCCGGGGCTTTTTGGCCGGGGAGATCGAAACGATGAGCGCCGCGATCTCCCCAAGCACTGGCCGGCGCTATGGGATGCGCCTCGTGACCCGCATATGGGAAGCCCCCAGGTCCAGCATCTTCTACCGGCGGCAGGAACGGCCCGAGCCCCGGAGGCGCGGCCCGAAGCCCGTGATTCCGGACGAGGTGCTGATCCCGATGATCCGTGAGGATCTGGTCAACTCACCCTTCCGCGAGGAGGGGCACCGGAAGGTCTACTACCGGCTGAAGCACGAGAAGCAGCTCAAGGTCGCCCCCAAGCGCATCCTCCGCCTGATGCGCGAACACGCCCTGCTCTCGCCCCAGCGGGCGCCGAAGGGCGAGGCAAAGACCCACGATGGCACCATCTGCACCGAGAAACCCAACGAGCTCTGGGGCACGGATGGGACCACGGCCCAGGTGGTGGCAGAAGGCACCGTCTGGATCTTTGGCGCCATCGAGCACTGGAACGCCGAGTGCGTGGGCATCCATGCCTGCAAGATCGGCGACCGCTTCAATGCCATGGAACCCGTGAAGCAGGGGCTGCGAAAGCATCATGGGGGACTGGCCAAAGGCATCGCCGCGGGGCTGGCCCTGCGCTGCGACCACGGCAGCCAGTACACCTCCGATTACTTCCAGACGGAGCTCAAGCACTTCGGCATCCGGCGGTCGTGTACACCAATTTCTGTAAGTTCCCCCTGAGCCGAGGCGAGGGGGTGAGGGCATAAGGAAGCCATTGGGTCCGGTAGGTTTGAGTTTGCGAGAACCAATCCAACTGGAGGGCCAATGGC
>JAJYRN010000018.1 GCA_021794095.1 Acidobacteriota bacterium
CATGTTCTGGTCGTTATCTCTGATCCTACGCACCGTCCATTGAACAGCACGCAGAACCCTCAAAGGCTTCCTATTCTCCCTATCCGGTTTTCAAAGACGCTCGCAGGTCTCTACCCTGCCTCGCCCCGCAGCCTCAACTGCGCAGGACATTCAGACTACCCCAAGTGGAGCCAAGTGCAACAAAAAAAATCGCCCTACTCCCGCCGGAAGGCCTGCCCTCCGGCTCCGGGCTTGCTTCATCATGGAAGGCTCATCCCCTATCGGAGTCCCCATGACGATCCTGCGCAAAGCCCTGATTCCTGTGGCCGGCCTGGGGACACGCTTCCTCCCGGCCACCAAAGCCCAACCGAAGGAAATGCTGCCATTAGTGGATACGCCGGTCATCCAGCATGTGGTCGAGGAGGCCATTCGCGCCGGCGTGGAGCACCTCGTTCTGGTGACGGGCCGGGGGAAACAGGCCATCGAGAACCACTTCGACGTCGCCTATGAACTGGAAGATGTGCTGCGCCGCAGAGGGAAGGTGGAGGATCTGGAGCAGGTCCAGGGCATCACCCACCTGGCCCAGTTCGCCTACGTGCGCCAGGGCGAGCCCCTTGGTCTGGGGCATGCCGTGCTTTGCGCCCGTTATGCCATCGGAGATGAGCCCTTCGCCCTGCTGCTGGGCGACGATGTCTTTGACCCGCGGGAATCCGCACTGGAGGGCCTTCTCGCCGCGCACGACGCCACAGGCCTGGCCGTGGTGGGTGTCCAGGAAGTACCAGCGGAACACGTCTCGCGCTACGGGATCGTGAATGCCGGACCGGCTGGCGCCTCCCACTGGAATGTGACATCCATTGTCGAAAAGCCAGACCCTGCTTGCGCGCCCAGCCGCTGGGCGGTGGTCGGGCGCTACATCCTCACCCCTGACATCTTCACGCTGCTGGCGGCCCTGGAACCCGGTGCAGGTGGGGAGTACCAACTCACAGACGCCTTGGCCATCCTCGCCGAACAGGGGCGCCTGATCGCAGCACCCATCCCCGCCAAGCGCTACGACACCGGTAACAAACTCGACTACCTGAAGGCCAATGTCGAGTTCGCGCTCCAGCGTGACGACCTGCGGGCGGACTTCACGGCCTACCTCAAGACCCTCGCGGCCACGCTCTGATCAGCGGCGCAACCGGAGCGCGTTCAGCACCACGGTGAGCGAACTGAAGCCCATGGCGAGCCCTGCCAACATGGGCCCGCCGAAGCGTTCCAGTTGGCCGAACGCCGCCAGCGGTACCAGCACTGCGTTGTAGCCGAAGGCCCAGGCCAGGTTCTGGCGAATGATCCGGCCCATTCGCTCGGCCAGGCGTCGTGCCTCCAGCACGGGCGCCAGGCCGCCCCGCAGCAGCACCATGGGCGCTGCGGCCATGGCGGCAGCGGTCCCCTGCTGCCCTGCGCCGGACCCCATGGCCAGCCCGCAATCGGCCTGGGCCAGCGCGGGCGCGTCGTTGACGCCATCGCCGACAAAGCCCACCACACCTCCCGCAGCCTGGAGCGCCTGGATCCGCCGAAGCTTGTCTTCGGGACTCAGCTCCGCCGCCACGGACACGATGCCTGCGGAGGCTGCCATGGCACGGGCGGATGCGTCCCGATCCCCCGAGAAGAGGTGGAGGCGGAGTCCCTGCCCGCGCAGGCGCGCGGTGACCTCGGCGGCTTCTTCCCGCAGGCGATCACCAAGCACCAGCACTCCCAGCAGGCCTTCTGGCCCCGCCAAGCCGACGGCGATGGCATCCGGTTCGGCCCCAGGTAGATCGGCCCCCAGAAAGGCACCACTACCGAGGCGGTAGCCCACGCCCTCCACCTCGCCACTGACCCCTCCACCGGGGTGGGCCCGGAAGGCCGAGACCTCCGGAAGCGGACCCTGACAGCCCCCCACGATCCCCCGGGCGATGGGATGCTCGGAGTTGCGCTCCAGGCTGGCAGCGACCCGCAAGACTTCGGTTTCAGGCATGGCCCCCAGGGGTCGGACGCTGCGCAGGCGGGGCCGTCCTTCCGTCAGGGTGCCCGTCTTGTCGAACACCAGATCCGTGGCGCGGCCAAGCGCCTCCAGGGCGGCGGCATCCCGCACCAGGATGCCGCGGCGCGCGGCTGCCCCAAGCCCGACCATCACCGCCACAGGAGTCGCCAACCCCAGGGCGCACGGGCAGGCGATCACCAGGACGGTGACCGCAGGCCGCCAAGCCAACTCGATTGAACCGCGGGCCACCCACCACCCGGCCAGGGTCAAGGCCGCCAGAACCAGGATCGTAGGCACGAACACCGCACTGATGCGATCGGCGAGATCCTGGGCGGGGGCCTTGGACCCCTGGGCCTGGGCCACCAACCGCGCCATCCGGGCCAGCTGGGTGTCCGCACCGATGGCACGCACCTCCATCTGCAACGCGGACCCATGAACCACGGTCCCGGCCACCAGGCTGTCCCCCGCGCCACGCGGGATGGGCAGCGGTTCGCCGGTGAGCATGCTTTCATCCACTTCCGCCTGGCCGTCCACGACACAGCCATCGGCGGGCACGGCATGCCCCGGCAGGATCTTCACGCGATCGCCCCGCTGTAGGGCAGCCACGGGCACTTCCGCCTCCGTCCCATCCGGCGCCAGGCGAAGCGCTGTGGGCGGCGCAAGCGATAGCAATTCTTTCAGGGAGTCCGTCGCCTTCCGTTTGGCGCGGGCTTCGAGGTACTTGCCCGTGAGCAGGAACGCCACCAGGGCGGCCGCAGTCTCGAAACTCAGGTGGACAGACCCGCGCAGCCATTCCGCGAAGGCGAACAGCCAGGCCACCCCTGAACCCAGCGCGACCAGGGTATCCATGGACGCCTGGCCATGCCGCGCCTGGCGCAGGGCCCGGCGGAAGAAGGCGCCGCCCGCCCAGAACACCACGGGCGCCGAAAGCAGGGCCTGCAACCAACCCGGGAGGTGGACGCCCACCCCAGGCACCATGCCGGCCAGCAGCGGAGCCGTGAGCACCAGGGCTACGCCCATCCGTACGCGGGCCGCATGAAGCTCTCGATCTTCCTCGCCGGCGACGGCAGCCTCGGGCCGGGTCAAGGCGTATCCGGCCTCCGCCACCTGCTGGGCGAGCTGCTCGAAGGCGGCAGAGCCCTCCACCACGGCCTGGTTGGTCGCCAGATTCACCACCACCGAGGCGACGCCCGGGGTTTCCTTCAGAGCTTTCTCGACATGACGGACGCAGCTCGCGCAGGTCATGCCCTCGATGGTGTAGGTCTGGGGGGCCATAATCCCGTCCTCCGGCGCGGCGGCCGGACCTCAGGCCCCGGGCGCCATGTCGTAGCCAGCTTCGGCCACCTGGGCCGCCATGGCCTCAAAGGTGGCCGTGCCTTCCACGGTGGCCGTGGCGCTGGCAAGATCCACCGTCACGGCCGTGACCCCCGGCGTGGCCTTCAGGGCTTTCTCCACGTGGCGGACACAGCCCCCGCAGGTCATGCCCTTCACGGAGTAGGTCTGGCTGGTCATAGCGGGCTCCCAGGTGTCGCAGGACGTCAGGCGCGGGCCAGGGCGGGCAGCCGCTCGGCCTGGGCGAGCAGAATCTCCATCAGGTTACAGCCGAGATCCTGGCTGGCCCCATCTGGCGTATTCAGGGTAATCCGCAGAATCTCCACCAACACCTGGATTTCGCCCAGGCGAGCTTCCAGAGCCGCCAGCTTTTGGCCCAGGGCCTGGCGCACATGCTGGCACGGTACCTTGTCCTCCTGGAGGGCCCGCAGCAGGTGCTCGACCTCCTCCAGGCTGAAGCCGGCCGCCTGCGCCGTCCGGAGCATGCGGACCCAATGGAGGGCCTCCGGGGGGAACAGCCGGTAGCCCTTGGGCGACCGGGGAAGTTCCCCGAAGACGCCCGAATCCGCGTAGAACCTCAGATTCCGGGCGGAAATGCCGGTCAGCTTGGCCAGCTGGCCGATCTTGAGGAATCGGACGGGGCGGAGGGCTGGAACCTCGGCAACGGGCATGGCGGGCCTCCCTGTGGGCCCGGCCAGCATAAGCTGCCAGTTACATGGAAGGTCAAGGACTAAAGTCACACGTAGTTATATGCTCTTTGAGCGATGCAACCACAGGTGCATCAAGGTCACCGCCGCGGGCGTGATCCCGGGGATGCGGCTGGCCTGCCCCAGGGTTTCCGGGTGATGAAGCTTGATCTTTTCCTTCACTTCCGTCGAAAGACCCGGCAGATGCTCTACCCGGAAATCCGACGGGATGCGGAGATGGTCCCATCCCCGCTGACCTTCCAGCAGACGGGCCTCCCGCTCCCGGTACCCGGCATAGCGGAGATCGAACAGCAGCAGATCCCGCTCCAGGGCGGCGTCCCATCCCGGCTGGGATTCGCCCCAGCCCTCCAGGAAGGCCAGGCAGGCCCCGGCGGCCTCGGGCGTCAACTGCTGGCGCCGGAGGAAATCCGACAGGCTCAGGCCCGCATCCAGCCGCAGCCCCGCCGCCTCGGCGATGGGGCCATAGGAGCTGGTGCGGGTCACCCAGGCCGCGTCGCACTGGGCCCGGAGCCGTTCCCGGCGCTCCAGCTTGGCCTCGACCAGCGCCAGTTCGGCCCCTGAAAGTGCCCCCACCTCCCGGGCCACGGACAGGAGGCGGGCATCCGCCAGGTCACAGGCCAGCCCCAGCCGATGCTCGGCCCGGGCCGTGAGCATCCGATAGGGCTCATCGGTGCCCTTGGTTACGAGATCATCCACCATGACGCCCAGGTAGGCCTGATCTCGGCCCAGCACCACCGGCTCCTGCCCCCGCAGCCAGCGGACAGCATTGATGCCGGCCAGCAGGCCCTGGCCTGCGGCTTCTTCATAGCCCGTGGTGCCGTTGATTTGGCCCGCGAACCAGACCCCCTCCAGCGCCTCCACCCCGAGCCCACGGTTCAATTGCAACGGGTCGAAGCTGTCGTACTCGATGGCGTAGCCGGGCCGCACGATCTCGGCCCGCTCGAACCCCGGCAGGCTGCGCACCATGCGGAGCTGCACGTCCGGAGGCATGGAGGTGGACAGCCCCGCCAGGTAGATCTCCTCGGTCTCCAGGCTCTCCGGCTCCACGAAGATCTGGTGATGGCCTTTGTCTGGGAACTTCACGAACTTGTCCTCGATGGAGGGACAATACCGGGGGCCGGTGCCCTCGATATGCCCCCCGTAAAGGCTGGAGCGGTGGAGGTTTTCCCGCACGATGGCTTCGGTTTCCGCCGTGGTGTGGACGATGTGGCAGGCCACCTGGGGCAGGGGAATGCCCGGACTGAAGAAGCTGAAGGGGCGGGGCGGATCATCGCCGGGCTGGAGCTGGAGACGGGAGAAATCAATGGAGGCGCGGGCCAGGCGGGGGCTGGTGCCGGTCTTCAATCGGCGGTGGCGCAGGCCCAGGCCCTTGAGCTGGTCGGCCAAGTGGGTGCTGGCGGGCTCGCCGGCGCGCCCGGCCTCCAGGCGGCGGTCCCCGATGAGAACCCGGCCGTTCAGGAATGTCCCGCTGGTGACCACCACGGCGTCGCAGGGCAGGACGGAGCCGTCCAGCAGCTCCACCCCCCGCAGCCCCCGTGTGCCGTTCTCCCAGAGCAGGTTGGCCGCCGTACCCTGGCGCAACCGCAGGTGGGGCGTGGTTTCCAACAGCCGCCGGGCGGCGATCCGGTATTTCACCTTGTCCGCCTGGGCCCGGGGGCCCCTGACAGCCACGCCCCGGCTCTCGTTCAGGATGCGGAAGTGGATTCCCGTGGCGTCTATGAGCCGGCCCATGGCCCCGCCCAGAGCATCCAATTCCCGGACCATGTGCCCTTTCCCCACCCCTCCGATGCTGGGGTTGCAGCTCATCTGGCCGATCTGGTCCAGGTGCATGGTGAGCAGGGTCGTATCCATGCCCATGCGGGCCGCGAGGTAGGCGGCCTCGATCCCGGCGTGTCCGCCGCCAATGACCACCAGATGCTTCATGTCGGGTTGCTTTCAACGAATAAGCTATGCCTTTGAACCACGACGACGAACAGACCGCGAAGAAAAGCTATGAATCCTGTTTCCAGTTCTGGATTCGTGGTCTTCCTGTCGTCGTGGTGAATCTTTTGTTCTGATGGCCAGCGGGTATCAAGGGGCCCCCTGGGGGCAAGGATACCGGAGGCCGGGCGCGCCCCCTTCCAGGGCTGCATCCTTGGGGGTGCGAGAGATGTGAGAAACTGCCCTCATGCGACCCCACCTGTCACCCGAGGAACGCCGAGCCCGCCGCGCCCGCGCCGTGCGGCGCTCGATGTTCGTTCTGCCCTCCAGCATCACGATGGCCTCCGTCTTCTGCGGCTTTTCCAGCGTGGTCATGTCCATCAACGCCGCGGGCGCCACCCCGGAACACTATTTCCTCTGGGCCGCAGGGCTCCTGGTGCTGGCGGGGGTCTTCGACGGCCTGGACGGGCGCGTGGCGCGGGCCACCAACACCGCCACCGCTTTTGGCGTCCAGTTGGACAGCTTGGCGGATGTGATCAGCTTCGGCATGGCCCCGGCGATCCTGGCCTACCGCTATGGCTTCTTCCAGATGGGCATCCATGACCCCCACATCCGGACGGCGGGCTGGGCGGCCTGTTTCGTGTTCACGGCCTGCGGCGCCCTGCGTCTGGCCCGCTTCAATGTCCAGGTGGGCTCGGTGGATCCCCGCTACTTCGTGGGCCTGCCCATTCCCGCCGGGGCGGCCGTCATCGCCTCCGTGATCATCTGGCATCCAGCGCCCCCGGATTCACCCCTGCATGCCTACCTCTTCGCGGCAGAACTCTTCCTGGTGGGCCTGTTGATGGTGTCCACGGTGCGTTTCCCCAGCTTCAAGAAGCGCGCCGGCAGCCCACGGGCCGCGATGGTGACCAGCCTGGGCATCGTTCTGCTCCTGGCGCTGATGATCCTGTTCCAGGAGCGGTTTTTCGGGACCTTCTTCGCCACCTACATCCTGCTGGGCCTGGCACTGAACCTGGCCTGGAAGGCCGGCTGGCGCGGCATCCTCCCTCCTCGCGATGGCGCGGAGGGCATGGACACCGTTCACTGAATCCAGCCCGGGAGCCCTACAGTGGCGTGGCGTCAGGGGGCAGGGACACGCCCGCCACGGCAGCCACCCGGGGATTCGAGTAGAGCTTGCCACCGGTCCCCGGCCCGATGCCAATCGCTGCGCCCTGCTTCACCCCTGCTTGGGTGGTGGCGGCCGTGGGAATCTTCTCGGCGGCCATGCGCTGGATCAGGAAACCTGCGGCGGCGGAGCCATCCCCGGCCACATGGTCCCCCGCGATCAGCACCAGCGCGGACGGGTGATGCTGGTTGAGGGTGCCGATGGCCTTGCCCACATCCTGGGGGCCCTTCACATCCACCACCAGCACCCGCATGCCCCCCGCCGCCGCGGTGAGCTCGTTCAGGGCACCCCGGCTCGCGGTCGCATCGCAGACTACGGCGATGCTGGTGCGGCTCGGCCAGACCTTCTTCATGGCGTTGATGACCGCATCATAGTCCCCGGCATGCAGCAGGGGCGCCGCGAGCAGCGCCAGGAGCAGACCGGTGAAACGGGGCTTGGACATGGCAACCTCCTTCCGCCCCTCTATCGGCAGCTCTCACCCAGGCCTGGAGTCTCGAGCAACTCGCCCTGGCTCAGGTCAGCATGCCGGCGATGCAGGCGCTCAGGAAGTTGGCCAGGGTGCCCGCGATCATGGCCCGGACGCCCAGCCGGGCCAGATCGCCGCGGCGCTCCGGGGCCAGGGCTCCGATGCCGCCCACCTGGATGGCGATGCTGCTGAAGTTGGCGAAGCCGCAGAGGGCGAACGTGGAGATCAAGCGGGCGTGGGCCGAGAGCTGGGTCATGCGCCCCAGATCCAGGAAGGCCACGAATTCATTGACCACCATGCGCTTGCCCAGCAGCGCGCCGACCTGGCCCGCCTCGGACCAGGACACGCCCATCAGGAAGGCCGGAACCTTGAAGATCCACCCCAGGACGCCCTCGAGGCTGAAGCCCGGATGGACCGCCCGCATCAGCCCATTGACGAGGGCGATGAGGGCGATGAAGGCGATCAGCATCACGGCCACGTTGAAGGCCAGTTGGCCGCCCTCGGACGCGCCCCGGGCCGCGGCATCCAGAACGTTGGCGTCGTGGCAGGGAATGTCCACCTTCACGTCGCCCGCAGTCTCGGGTAGTTCCGTTTCCGGCTCCAGGATCTTGGCCATCATCACGGCCCCCGGCGCGGTCATGATCACCGCCGTGAGCAGGTGGACGATGTCCACGTGGGCCACCTGGACATAGGCCACCATGATGCTGCCGGACACGTGGGCCATGCCCGCAGTCATGACGAGCATCAGTTCGCTGCGGGTCATGCGGCTGAGAAACGGCCGGATCGTGAGGGGCGCCTCGGTCTGCCCCATGAGGATGCTCGCGGCCACGCTCACGCTTTCGGCCCCCGACACCTTCAGGAAGCGTCCCATGGCGCGGGCCGCGGCACCCACCACCCATTGCATGACGCCCAGGTAGTAGAGGACGGCGAAGATGCTCGCCACGAAAATGATGGTGGGCAGCACGGCGAACGCGAACACCATGCCCACCTTGCCGGCCGGGCCATCGGACAGGCCCCCGAACACGAAGCTGGCGCCATCATGGGCGTACTCCATCAGATGCTCGACGACGATGCGCATGCGGTCGAAGGTGGATCCCACCAGGTTTCCCCGCAGCAGGCCCAGCACGATGACCCCGAACAGGGTCCAGTTCAGGGGGCGGCTCTCGAAGGCGGCGAACCGGCGCAGGATCGCCGGCAGGAACATCAGGAACAGCACCAGCCACCCCATGCCCCGCGGGAAGGGGAGGAAGCCCAGCAGGCCCGAGATGGCCTCGCCTTTGAGGATCACCACGGCGAAGATCCACTGGAGGGCAAGCCCCCAGGCCACCGTGCGCCAATGAATGGCGCTCCGTTTGTGGGACAGGGCGTACGCGAGGGCGATGAAGGCCACGATTCCGGCCAATCCAATGAAGCGGTGCATCGCGGCTCCTACAACTGTTTATTCAGGGCCTCGACGGCCTGCTCCATGAAGAAACGGGCGCGGCCCAGGAGGCCCTCCCGCTGCATCACCATGACCAGGGTGCAGCGTTCCTGGGCCCCCACCATCAGGATCCAGTGCTGGTCGGTGGCGAACGCCACCTGCTTGATCTCACCCCGGTCAAACTCCTCCACGGCCTGCTGGAGGTGCCGCTTCACCACATGCTGGTAGGCACCCAGCAACTGCAAGCCCTCGTTCGACACCTGGATGGTCCGGGAACAGATGGGATCGCCATCGCCATCGTTGAACGTGGCCGCGAGGGATTCGGGCACCTGCTCAATCAACTGATCCAGGATCTGCTGGAACATGGTGGGGCTCCCGTTGGACGTGCCCTCAGCATGACCGGACTAGATGTGCCGCGCCACTTGCAGGGCCCAGACCCCCAGCAGAAGGCCCAGGGCCAGCAGGCGCCAGCCCAGCGCCGAAGGCAGCGGCGGATAGGGGCGCCCGCGCCAGGCCCTGGCCAGATCCCAGAGGGCGGCGAAGGGCCACAACACCATCACCACCAGGGCCGCGGGGTACCAATGGAAGGCCACCCGCAGCCGACCCTGCCCCAGGGCGACGAGACACCGCGTCAGGCCGCAGGTGGCGCAGGGCACACCGGTGAGTGCCTTGAGGGGGCAGGCGGGCAGGACGGGCAGCCAGGGCGCAGCCCAGCCCAGCAGGCGGATGCCCAGGGCCGCGCACCCTCCAGCCAGCGCGATCCAAGGGACGCGCCTCATCCCGCCATCCCCAGCATCCACACCATCAGGCCCAGCAGCAGCAGGGTAAAGAACCCCAGCAAGGCCGCGTGAACCACGGTGGCCAGTACCCCCTTCCAGGCCGGCAGGCCGTGGACTGCGGCCAGGGCGAAGCCCCGGAAGACCCAGAGGTAGGCCTCCAGGAGGGCCAGGGGCACAGCCAGCGCCAGACCCGCCCCGGGGATGAACCCGAGCAGCCCGACCCAACTGCCCACCGCCGCGATCCGGAGGGCCTGGGACTCGGCCAGGAGGGTGGCGCGGAAGCCGCGTTTGGCCTTCAGGGCGCCGAGCATCCAGAGCGCCGTGTGGTCCCACACCGCATCGTGCAGCCAGATGCCCACGACGCTCAGGGGCACCAGCAGGAGCACCGCGAGGGCGACCGTGCCCGCGGCTGGTGGCGCCGGCAGGCTGCGCAGGAAGGCAACGCTGGAATCCGGGTCGAGGCCGGGAAGGATCAGATGGCCCAGCCAAGCGGGCAAGTGGCCCGCCCGAAGGGAGGCGTACTCCCCCAGGGCGTTCCTGGCGGAGAGGGCGCCGTACAGCAGCGCGGGCGGCAGCCACCAGAGCAGCATCCGGCCAAAGGCGCGTCCGGCCCGCGGAGGGACGGTACCCAGATCCGCAAAGGCCGTCCTCGGCCCAAGCAGCGCACGCAGGGCCTCGCGGAGGGGCTCCATCATTTCCTCAGGAAGAGCGCCTTGAACTCCCGGAGGGCCACCGGATCCCCGTCCCGCTTGATGGGGCCGTAGAAATCCCGGGGGTTCAGGTCGGCAAACTCCCCGAAGGTGGCGACATTGCTGTTGATGTAGGCGATGAACTCATCCTGGCGGCCCTTGATGTAGCCCCGGAAAGGACGGGCGAAAAAGCCCAGCAGGGCCGAATCCAGGGAGGTCCAGGTCTGAAGGTCGCTTTCGAAGCCGTTCTTCCCTTCCCAGTAGTGATAGGAAGTGAGCATGCGGGCTCCCACGGCAAAGGGTGTCTTCAAACGGCCCTTCTCGGCGCGCCCCTCCACAAGGTAGACCCGGTGCCCCGGCCGCTGGTACACGAGTCTCAGGGTACCCCGCAGGCCCCGGCCATCATCCAGGCTCCAGGCGCCATCCGGGTGGATGAACGCATGGAAAGCGGGCACGAACTGGCAGTTGCGCCACATGGCCGCAGCCAGGCGCGGGTGGTCAAACAGCGTCTCCATGGTCGCCAGGCGAACCTTCCGGGGCGGCGTGCGGCTTTCGAAAACAAAATCCGCGTGCTGGACGATGTCCTGGGCCTCTGCCCGGGCGGCCGGTGGCAGGTGGCGCATGAAGGAGAGATCCTGAGCCCCGGCGGTGGCGGCGAAGAAGGTCAGGATCGCGATCGTCAGGGTTCGCATGGGGAAACGCTAGCACTTCCCGCGACCATTGTGATTCTTGACTCGACCAGGAATCTGGCCGATGGAGACAAGGATGGCCACCCCTACCCGGCATGTCCCCATGACCCCGATGGACGAGCTTCGCTCGCTGCTGGGGGTCTACGCGGAAGGGGATGCGAGCTTCCTGGTCCGCCTCCACCAGCTCATGCAGCAACTCCGCCAGCAGGTCCTGCCGGAACTGGGCGCCCGCCTGCTGAGCCCCACGGCCAGCCCCGGCCTCAAGCGGGTCATCTATGGCACCACGGGCCGGTACGCCTGGCCCGAATGGGTGCCCCACCTGATCAAGCCCCTGCTCCAGGAGCCGGATCTCGGCGTTTTCGACGAGGGCTGCGCCGCACTGGGCCGCCTGGAACTGCGTTCGGCACGGGAAGCGCTGCTACGGCTGGCCGCCCAGCGTGCGGATCCCGACCGCCAGCTCATTTTGCGACGGGAACTGGCGACCCTGGAATCCCAGCAGCCCCTCAGCTTCTACCTGAGCCGCCTGCTGGAAGGCGAAGGCAATCCCCGGCTCGCCCACCAGGGGGCCCGGGGGCTGGCGGCCCTGGCGGAAGCCGAGGATCTGCCGGCTCTGCTGGAGGCGCTGCCGGGCGCCGATCCCCTGGCCAGCCGCCTGCTTCTGCGCGCCATCGCGGAGTTGCCAGGCGGCGAGGCGGGGCGTGCCCTGCTGGACCAGTTCCGGGAGACCCGGCGCATCCTGCGGGACTACGAGGAACTCGAAGCCCTCGGCGACCGCCTGGCCGCACAGCCCCGGGCCGCGGCCCGGACAGACCTGGTGGATACCCTGGACGGCCGCCTGTCCCCACGCGGAGCCGGAGCTGAGGCCCTGGATGAGCTCAGGCGCGCCCTTGCGGCGGGCGAGGCAGCCCACCCGCTCCGGCCCATGGAACGCCTCCGGCCCCTGGCGGAGGGCCCCTATGAAACCTTCGCCGCCGAGGCCCTGACCACCCTGCTCGAAGGCAAGATCGCCCGCTTCAGCGCCATGGTGACGGAAACTCAGGAAAGCGCCCGCCGGGGCCGGGAGCACGCCACTGCGCTCCTCGACCAGATCTGCGAAGGGGCGGCGCATCAGGCCCTCACCGGATACCTGCCCCGGGAGCAGGCCTTCCAGACCCTGGCACAGGCCTTCCCAGAGGCCCCGCACACCGAGGGCCTGGATCTGGCCTTCTGCCGCCTCATCCAGCCCGGCGACGGCGCCCTGGAATGGATCCTGAAGGTGCCGGACCTGCACCGGCGCGGCGCCTGCCTGGATGCCATCGGCGCCCGGGAGGAAGACGCCTTCATGCCCTTCTTTTTGCAGGCCATGCAGGATTCCATCGTGGAGGTGGGCCAGCGCGCCATCCACCATCTCGGCAAGCTGCCCTCCAGCGTGCCGACGGTGCTCCAGTTGCTCGAATCCGGCCAGCTCGACCAGGTGCGCACCGCCCTCCTGATCTTCGGGGAGAACGCCACGCCCACCGCCGCCGAACCCCTGATGGCCTTCATCCGGGCCGACGCGCGTGACGACCTCATCCTTGAAGCCGTGGAGGCCCTCGGCGCCATCCGCCATCCCGGCGCCGCGCCCCTGCTGCTGGAGATGCTCCACGACGGCAAGCCCGCCCGGCTTCAAACGGCCCTGGTGCAGGCGCTGGCCAAGCTGGCCACCCCGGAGGCTGGCCTGGGCCTGCTCCAGAAGGCCGCGAGCCTCAAACTGTCAACCGTGCTCATCGTGGCCCTGGAAGGTGCGCTGGCGCCGTTCCCGGGCTTCGACCACCCCTTCCCCGAGGACCAGATCCCCGCGCTGGAACAGCTCATCACGCGCTGCTGCGACGACCGGGAAGGCGAGGGCCAGCGACTCCGGGCCATTCTCGCCACCCAGCACCTCTACTGCTTCGATCAGGCCCTCTATGCCCGGCTGAAAGACCAGTTCTCGGACTTCCTCTTCGACCTGCGCACCAAGAGCGACTGGGATCGCGAGACCAACGACCGTATCGCCGCCATCCTGAAGGAATTGAGCCGACGGAGCGCCAGCCTGGGCCACATCGCCTCTAAGGAGGCGATGATTCGGGGCCTCGCCCAGGCCGTCCCCCCCGCGGGACCTGCCCGCATCGAGGCCCTGCTGGCCCTGCGCGAGTCCATGCAGGATCCCGAGTTCATCCTGAGACCGGAACTGGCGGGCGAACTCACGACCCTGGTGCTGCGGGAACTCGAACGGAAGGGTCAGGATTGGCGCGAACAGGCCCGCCTCTGCGAGATCGCCGGCCTCACCCACCAGGAAGCCCTCGTCGAGCCCATCCGGGAACTCTACCTTCAGGCCCAGGGCCTCGGCCTCCGCAGCGCGGCCAAGGGCGCGCTGACCGCGCTGGGCCTGGACGAGCGCGATCTGAACCGCAGACCCCAGATCCGGACCATCCTACTGCTCGAACCCAGCGCCTTCTTCCGCAAGCGGCTGCTGACGGCCCTGGACGGGCGCTGGCAGGTCCGCGAGGCCGGCACCCACGCGGAGGCCGGGGACCTCCTGGCCGCGCAGTCCGTGGACCTGCTCCTCTCCGAGCAGATGGAAACGGGCACGGATCTGCGCCCCTGGCTCCAGGCCCAGGTCGAGAGCCGCCGTTGCCGGTGGGTGCTGCTGTCCACCGCCTCCAGGGATCCGGCTCCCGAGGGCAGCGAGGGCTGGCTGATGGGCATCCTCCACAAGCCCTACCCGCCTGAACAGCTCCTCAAGGCCCTCGAACCGTGAGGCTCTTGGCCCGGTTTATGATGGCACTCAGTCCCGAGGCGACCATGACCGCAGCATTTTCCTGGCACCGTCCTGCCGCCCTTCTGCTGCTTTGTGCCCTCGCCGCCCCGGCCCAGGATGCGGGCCTGGCCGAGCGCCTCTACTACAGCGGGGAACGGGCCTATGCGGCCAAATCCTACCCCGAGGCCCTGGGCACCTGGCAGCAGCTGCTCCAGGCGTCGCCGCTCAGCCCCTACGCCCCCAAAGCCCTTCTGCGCATGGCGCGCTACCAGGCGGAGGTGGCCCACCAGCCCGCTGCCGCTCTGGCCCTCCTGGACCGCCTGAAGACCGACTACCTCAAATCCCCCGTCGCCGCCGAAGGACTGCTGCTGCGCGGCACCCTGCTGGCCGCCCAGGCGCACCGCCCGGCGGATCTGCAGGAGGCGATGGCTGAGTTCCACCGCGTGGTGGATCTCTTCCCGGACTCCCCCGCCGCTGCTGCTGCCCACGCGGGGCTCGGCCGGGCCTACCGGGACCAGGGCAAGTGGGGGCCGGCCCTCCAGCACTTCATCGAAGCCTACCGTCTCCACCCCGAAGGCCCCCTGGCGCCGCGCGCCCTGCTGGAAGCGGGGAAAACCCTCGATCTCATGGGGGATCTGCCTGGCTGCCTCCGGCTGCTCCAGCGCGTCCGCACGGAGTTTCCGAAGAGCCCGCTGGCCGCCGAAGCCGCCTGGCGCATGGCCGTGCGGGTCAAGCTTCGGATCCTCCGCCCCGCCTTCCGCCTTGAGGGCCCCTGGCCAGAGGGCCGGGAGAAATGGCTGAAAACCCCCATCCTGCTGGCCTCCGGCCCTTCCGGGGATCTGTTCCTCTACCAGAACAGCCTGGATCAGGCCTTCCGTCTCATGGGCGGGACGCTGTCCCCCATTGGCGGCACCGTGTCCGGTGCCCGGGTCCTGGTGCCCACACCTTCGGATGACCTGTGGATCCTGACCCGCAACAGCCTCGTGAAGGGCACCGGAAGCCCCACGCCCCTGGGCGCCCTGAGCGCCATCACGGGCGCCCGGCTCGACCGCTGGGGTACGCTCTGGGTCGTGGACAGCAAGACGCCGGCCATCACCCTCTTCCCGGCGGACGGCACCCCCCGCGCCCTGCCCTCGCCCACGGCCGTGGCCCTGGCGGCCCTCCCCACGGGCGGCGTGGTGCTGGCTTCGGATGCGGACCGCAGCCTCCACTTCCTCGATGCCGAAGGCCAGCCGCAGGTGAGCATCCCCTACGGGAAGGGTCTGCCCGCGCCCTTCAAATACGTGCTGGCGCTGGGCTCGGATCCGGTGGGCGATGTGGCCGCCCTGGTGAAGGGTGGCGACTACGGCGAGGGCGTGGTGGTCTATGGGCCCGATGGCACGGTCCTCCGCCAGACCACCCTCAAAGCCCTGGGACTCAGCGGGCGCTTCACCTCCCTCGTCCTGGACCGTTCCGGCGGCGTGATCCTCTGCGACCGTCGGCACGACACCCTGTACCGCCTGGACTGACCCATGCGCTTCCGCCCCCTCCTGCTGCTCTGCCTGCTGACCGCTCCGCTCCTGCGGGCCCAGGATGCCGCCCTGAAGGCCACCTTCACCCAGGCCAAGGCCCTCTGGGCCACCCAGGGCGACCGGGTGGACGCCACCGCCCGCTTCGAGCAGGTGCTGGCTGCCCTGGCCCCGAAGGCCGCGACCCTGGATCCAGCCTGGACCAACATCCTCTGCCAGACCTACAACTGGTTGGCCGTCCTGGATGACCGCAACCCCGCCACCAAGGCCCGCGCCATCACCCGCCTCCAGGCACTCATCGACCTGAACCCGGACTTCGATGTGGACCGGACGCTCACATCCCAGCGGCTGACCGGCATCTTCGACCGCCTGAAGGCCGCGAAACTGGCCCAGGTGAAACTCACCTGCGTCCCGGACGGAGGCCAACTCCAGGTGGACGGAAAGCCCACCAGCCTGCTGGCCCGGAAGTTCCTCCCCTTCGGCACCCACGCGCTCACCTACAGCCACCCGGGCTACGCGTCCGCCACCGTGTCGGTGGACCTGGGCCCCCAGGATGTGAAGCCCGTGTCCTTCACCCTCACCCGCACCTCCTCCACGGTCACGATCTATGTCCAGCCCAGCGGGGCGGAAGTACTCCTGGATGGCCACAGCCTGGGCCACACCCGAGGCCAGGCCGGGCCCGAGGCCCTGGCCATCGCCGTGCCCATGGGCCTCCGTCCGGAGGACCTGTCCGCAGGCTTCGTCCTGGACGGCTTGAAGCCGGGCAAGCATGACCTGGAAGTGCGGGCCCCCTGTTACCGGCCCAAGCGCCTCGCCATGGATCCCTCCTTCGCCACCCCCTTCGCGGACCATGTGCTGGAACCCATCCGGCTCGAGCCTTCCCGGGCCACGCTGACGGTCACCAGTGCCTGGCCCGGCGGCGAGCTGTTCCTGTCCGGAGAGGATCGCGGGCCCTTGCCCGCCAAGGCCCTCCAGGTCTGTGCGGGTGCCTACGAACTCCAGGTGCGCTTCCCCTCTGGCGGCTACACCCAATCCATCACCCTGGCCGAAGGCGGCGCCCTCGCGCTGGAGGTCAAGCCGCAGCCCCGGCTGGCCTTCCTGGGCATGGAGGGTAGCCAGGATTTCCCGGGCCGGGACCGGATCCAAGGCCTGCTCGCCGGCCTGGGGCCCCGCCTGAAGCACCTGGCCTTCCAGACCGCCCGGCCGGGTGAGTCACCCCAGGTCGCCCTGACGCGCCTCAAGGCCGACCACGACGCGGAACTCTTCCTTCTGGCCACCCCGGTGCCGGGGCCCGCGATCCATGAAGTGGAGCTCCAGCTTTCCACCCCCGAGGGGGAAACGGAACGCCTGATCGTCAAACCCCTGGAGGATGATCCGCTCGCGAAGCTTGTCGCCCGCCTCAACGCCCAGCCCACCCTCACCGAGCCCAGTCTGGGGGCCACTCTGCTCGATCTCCCAGGTATGCCAGGACCCTGGGTGCTTTCCGCCTCCGAAGCCGCCCAGAAGGCTGGCCTGAAGCTCCACGAACCCATCCTCCGGGTGGACGGCCAGCCCGTGGCAGATCGCGCGGCCCTCCACCATCTCCTGGAGGCCACGGGGCACGAATCGGTCCGCGTCCTCCAGGCGGGCGCCCAGCCCGTGGATCTGCCCATCATCCGCGAGCCCCTGGAACTGCCCCTGGCCTCGCCGCGCTTCGCCTACCCGGCCGTCCTCGCCCGCCTCCGCTTGCAGTATGTGGGTGCGAAGGGCGACAAGGCCAACCTTCTGAAACTGGAGATCGGCCTGGCCCTGATGCATTTCCGGGACTACGACCGAGCCATCGAAGAGCTGCGAGATGCCCACCTGGGAACGGCCCCCGGCGTCGGCCAGGGCACCCTGGACTACGAGACCGGCCGCTGTTTCATGGGCCTGGGTCTGGCCTACCGGACCGAAGCCATCCAAGCCTTCCGTGAAGCCTTGAAGTATCCTCAGGCCACCCTGTTCGGACCCGACGGGCCCCGGGTGGCTCCCCTGGCCCAGCAATCCCTGGAGGATCTCAAATGATCAGGAGCAATCCCATGAAGCGTCAACGCGGCGAAGGCAAAGCCGGATGCCTGCTCACCCTGCTCGTGTTCGGCATCCTCGTGGCCACGGCCATCAAGGTGGTACCCGCCTACTACGCCAGCAAGGATCTGGCGGATTCCTGCGCCTTCATCGCCACCAGCGCCAGCCGCCTGCCCCTGGAGCTGGTGGAGAAGCAGGTCCGGGACAAGGCCCGCGACCTCGGCATGCTGGATGTGCTGGCCCAGAAGGGCGCCATTACGGTGAGCAAGTCCGGAGGCGGAGGGAATGGCGCGCCCGGCACCTGCACCATCCAGTTGAACTACAAACAGACCATTGATCTCTACGGCATCTACCAGTTCGACATCCAGACCCACAAGACCATCTCGCAGCCCATCCTCGAAAACATCAGCTAAGGACGCTTGCAGGCCCAACCCGGAACGGGCACCCTGCCCAGATGATCCTGTCGCTTCTGGAGGACACTGCACCGGGCGCAGCCCTGGGCTCGGTGCGGGTGCCGGGCTCCAAATCCGCCACCAACCGGGCCCTGCTGCTGGCGGCCCTGGCGCCGGGTGCCAGTCAATTGAGCGGTGGCCTCGACGCCGAGGACACCCGCTGGATGCGCGGAGCGTTGAAGGCCCTGGGCGTGCCCCTGGAGGAAGCAGAGAACGGCGCCTGGAGCCTTACCGGCGGCGCCCGGCCCCGGGCCCAGGGGCCGCTCTGGCTGGGGGCCTCCGGCACCACCCTGCGCTTCCTGCTGCCCTGGCTCGCCCTGTTTGCGGAAGGGCCGGTGGAACTTCGGGGCGAGGCCCGGCTCTTCCAGCGCCCGCTCGAGCCGCTGCTGCGTCCGCTGCGGGCCTGCGGCGCCCGCTGGGAACCCGCTGGGCCCGGCGGGTGGCTCCATCCCGCCCCCGGGATTCCCCGGCGGCTGGATGCGGAGGTGGACGCCCGCGCCAGCAGCCAGTTCCTGACGGGCCTGGCCCTGGCCGCCGCCGCCCTGCCCGAGGGCGGCCGGCTCACCTGGACGGCCTCCGCCAGCCCCAGTTACCTCGCGCTCACCACCCACTGGCTGCGGCACTTCGGTTGCGACGCCCCCTTGGCCCCCGGCCACTGGGACATCCCGGGTGGGCGGCTCCGGGCGGGACGCCATCTCCTTCCGGGCGACTGGAGCGCCGCCGCCGCCTTCCTGGCCGCCGCCGCCGTCACCGGCCGCCCGATCAACGTGGGCCCGCTGGACGCCGACGATCCCCAGGGGGACCGCGTCCTGGCCGGGATTCTGGCGGAAGCCGGCTGCACGATGGCCTGGGGGGCGGATCAGACCCTGGCGGTGGCCGGGCCGCTGCGGCGCGGCCTGGAAGCCGATCTCACCGACTGCCCGGACCTGGGCCCGGTGCTCGCCGCCGTGGCTGCCCTGGCACCGGGGCCTTCCGTCCTCTGCGGTCTCCACACCCTGCCCCTGAAGGAATGCGACCGCCTGGAAGCTTCCGCGGAACTGGTCCGCTGGCTGGGCGGAACGGCCGCCAGCGAGGGCGGCCACACCCTGCGGATCCAGCCCGGCCCGCGGCCGGGATCGCGCCTGCCCTTCGATCCCCGGAACGACCACCGCATGGCCTTCGCCGCGGCCGTGGGTGGCCTCGTCTGCGGGGGCGATCTCCTGGATCCCGGCTGCGTCGCCAAGACCTTCCCGGGCTTCTGGGAGGCCTGGCGCGGAATGCTCGTATGCTGAGCGCGGCCTGGCTCGGCTCCTGGAAAGCGCCCTGGGGGCTGGATCGCGGTCGGCGCTGGGGCGACCCCGCCTGGGCCCTTGCCGCCCTCGCCCAGGCCTGGCTGCTGGGCGGCCGGGAGGGACGCTGGCCCCGCCTGGAGGCGACCGCGCGCCAGCCCCTCGGGCCGCTCCCGGGCGCTCCCGAGGCCTTCGCGCCCCGGCCGGATCCCGCCTGGGTGGCGCGGCTCCGCCACGGCAGCCCCCGCATCCCCGCCCAGGCCCGGGGCGCCCGGGAGGATGAGCTGCTCGCCGGGTGCTGGGAGGCCCTCCTGGCGGGGAATGGCGCACCCTGGATGGCCGCCGGGACGGTGCTGCTGGACCGCGCCACGCGCCTGCGCTGGATTCCCCTGCTGGGCGCGGTGGACGCCGCGGGGCGCCTGCATCTGCCCCCTTTTCTCGAGGCCCTGGTGCCACCGGAATGCCAGGCCCTGCCGCCGGGCTGGTGGGCCTTCCTTCTGCGGAACCTGGATCCGGAGGGCCGCCTCCTCCCCGAAGGCCCCCTGGATCCGGCCCTGCCCTGGGCCCTCATCCAGCCCCACGCCGGCCCCCTGGTGCTGCCCGCCCTCCCGGCGGACCTTGCCCCCTTCCAGGAGGCCCCGTGGCTCCACCACCTGCCAGACGGTCGCTGGATGCTCGAACCGCGTCTCCGGGCCTGGTCCCGGGCACCCGGCGCCTCGCCCGAGGGTCTGGCGCCCCTGGCGCCCGGCGGCCTGGCGGGTGGGGAGGCCCCTGATCCGGCCCTGGCCCTCCTGTTGCAGATGGCGCCCTCGCAGGCGCCGCCCCCGGGCTGGGACTCCGCGCTGACGGCGGATCTTCAGGAGGAACTCCAGCGCCCGCCCTGTCCGCCGCCCTCGGGTCACCCCACCTGGGACCGCCTCCGGGTGCGCTGGGGCGGTGAGCCTCCCCCCCAAACCCCTGGTTATCCAGTCTGGGGCACCGCCCCCGCCCCCTGTGCCGATCCCTTCCATTGGATGGCCGAGGGGGTGCTGGCCCACGGGGCCGCCGAATCGGAGCGTTCCCTGCAAGCCTTCACCCTGGCCCATGCCCATTTCCGCCGCCTGGGCGCCGCGGACTGGGCCCACCGGGCCGCCTCGAACGCCGCGATCGAGGCCCTCCTCTGGGCGGATCTCCCGGCCCATGCCCGCTGGCGCCAGGTGCGGGGGCCGCTGCCCTCCCCCTGGCGGGAGCAGGAGGAAGCCCATCGGGTGGAGGTCCATCAGGGGCCGGTGGCCTTGCTGCCCGTGGCCCGCGCCCTGGTGATGGCCCATCCGGAGTTCCTCCAGGCCTGGGGCCTCCTCATCAGCGCCGCCCTGGACCTGGGCCGGCGGGATCTGATCGAGGAAGCACTCCCGCACGTGGCGGCCCATCCCTTCGCCCGCTTCCTGGAAGCATGGCTCGGCCCCCTTGAGGGCCCACCTCCGCCCGAGGCCGATCCCGAAACCCGGCTCACCTGGGAGACCCACCGTCTGCTCCGGCACGGCGGCGACCCCGCGCCGTTCCTCGCCGCCTGGTCGGAATGCCCCAACCAGATCATCCGCCTGGAACTGGGCCTCCAGGCCCTCGAAGCCCGGCCCGGCCTGCGGACCGCAGGCCTGCTGCTCGACCTTCAGGCCATCGCGGACCGCGCCGCCTCCCCGCGCCACCAGGACCGCCTGAAGGCGCTCTGGCCGACCCCGCCGGCGGCCCCGGATCCCGAGCCCCGGGCCCTGCTCCAGGCCTGGCTCGCGGAGCGGCCCCATCCCACCTGGCTGGCCTGGATGGAGCAGGACCGGGTGGAACAGCTGGGCACGGGCGCGCTGCCCCCGGCCGGCTGCCTCGGCCGCCTGGCCCGGGATGGCGCCCTGGCCCCGGTGGCCCAGGATGGCTGGGTCTGGCGCGGGTACCCGCTGATCTGGGAAGGCGCCCCCGTCGGCGGCGTACTGCTGGGGCTTCCACCGGACGCTCCCCTGGTCCCGCCGGTTGAACCCCTGCTCCTCGCCCCCTGGCTCGCCCAGATCCGGGAGCGCCTCATCCCCGCGTCCCACCCCGATCCAGGCCTGCTGCTCACCGATGGCAGCGAACCCATGGGCACCCTTCTGCGGGAACTGGACCGCGTGGCGCCCTCCAGCCTCCCTGTGTTGATCCTGGGCCCCACCGGCAGCGGCAAGGAACTGGCGGCGCGGGAACTGCACCAGCGCTCGGGCCGCACGGGCGCCCTGGTGGCGGTGAACTGCTCCGCCTTCGCCGAGGGCCTGCTGGAATCCGAGCTCTTCGGGCATGTGAAGGGGGCCTTCACCGGCGCCCACCAGGACCGGCGCGGCGCCATCGAGATGGCCCGGGGCGGCACCCTCTTCCTCGACGAGGTGGCCGACCTCTCGCCCCGCCTCCAGTCCCTCCTGTTGCGGGTGATCCAGGAACGGGAGATCCGGCGGGTGGGCTCGGACCATGCCATCCGCGTGGATGTGCGCTTCGCCGCCGCCACCCACCGTCCGCTGGATGACCTCGCCGCCACGGGAGGCTTCCGCCGGGATCTGCTCTTCCGCCTACAGGGCGCGGTGCTGCGCCTGCCGCCCCTGTCCGCCCGGCGCCACGAATTCCCCTTCCTGGTGCCCCGCCTGGTGGCGCGCGTGGCCGAGGCGGCCCACAGCCCCGTCCCGGCCCTGGCGCCGGGTCTCCCCGAGGCCCTGGCCCGCCATCCCTGGCCCGGCAACGTGCGCGAGCTGATGCACGCCCTGGAACGCGCCCTGCTGCGCTGCGAGGATGGCCTCCTGAAACCCCGCCACTTCCCCGAACTCGACCAGCCCGAGGCCCAGACCGGCACCTGGGACGAGGGCACCCGCGCCTTCCAGCGGCGCCTGCTCCTGGACACCCTCCGCGCCACCCATTTCCAGGCCACCGAAGCCGCCCACACCCTCGGCCTCGCCCGCCCCGCCCTCTACACCGCCGCCAAGCGGCTGGGGCTGGATCTTGTGGCGGAGCGGGACCAATGGTCGCGGGAGGCTCAGGCCTTGCCGAAAGCCTGATGGAGGCGGATCCGCAGGGTCGCTTCCTCCGAGAGGAGGTCCACGGCGCTTTCAGGCGTCAGGCGGATGAGGCTGGTGCATCGTTCGGCGAACTCCGCGACCTCCTCCGGCCCCTCAATGACCGTAACATCCGCGAAGGTCTCCAGACCCCGCTGAGCGGCCGTCTGGAGCACGAGGGTCTCCACGTCCTCCCGGGGGAGGTCCCCTCCCGTCCACAGGACGAGGATCACTGGCTCGCCCGCGCGGAAGGCATCCAGGTACGCGAGGAGAGCCCTCAGCCACGCGTCCCCATTCCGATCGGGACGAAGCAGGAAGCCCAGAAGGCCTTGATGGGGGTTGGGTTGCCTCCGGCGGAAACGCCGAGGTTCCCTCGTGGCGAGCGCAGCCAACCGGGCCTCCGCAATGGCCACGGCCCTCCCCCAGGTGAAGTCACGCAGGATCCGCTCCCGCCCCAGCCGGGCCTTGGCAGCGGCCTCCTCGGGATGGGCCACGACCTGCCGCATCAGAGCACCCAGCGCCTCGGAATCCGGCTCCTCCAGCCAGAAACCGGCCGAGCTGGGGAGCAAGGCGTCTACCTTCTGCAGCGGGATGCGGTGACTCGGGATCAGGTAGCTGTCCTCGGGACCGCAGAAGTCCAGGCACGCCCCCGCGCCGGTGACGATCACGGGGAGTCCGGTCGCCTTCGCCTCGGCCACCGGAAGCCCGAAGCCCTCGCCCCGGTAGGGATGCACCAGGGCCTGGCAGGCCCGGTAAAGGTCCGCAATGTGGGATTCAGAAAGGGTCTCCGGGAGGTACTCGACCTCGGGTGCACTTGGATCCCGCCGGAAGACCTTCAGGTTTTCGTCGAGCCCCGATCGCGCGTACACCGAGTCGCCGCCGAAGCCCTTGATCACCAGGCAGACGTCATCTTCCTTGCGGAACGCCGAGGCGTAGGCGCTCAGCAGGACATCCACGCCCTTGCGGTGGATCGTCCCGCCAAGGAAGAGAAACTTGAACGCCTTCCGGGTCTTCAGCGGAAACCGCCCCCCCTCTGGCTTGAAGCGATCCCCATCCACGCCGTTCGGGACGACGACCACTTGATCCGGGGATAGCCCGCTCTGGACGTAACAGTCCCTCACCCAGGTGGAAGGCACCCAGATCTCGTCCACCTCGTCTCGCATGGGCGCGACCCAGCTTGAGGGGATCCCCCCGAACTCCCAGGGCTGGACCATGACCCAGGCACCTTCAGGCGGGGCTTCGAATGTCGGGGGCCATTGGTGGCGGACATGCACCACGGCGGGGCCTGGCAGGGGGCTGTGGACCCGTTGGAGGAGGGGCTTGAGGGCGGGTATTTGGGACGCGTCAAACTGGTCCGGTTCGTAGGGCACCAGGCTAAGATCCACATGGCCGGACGCCAAAAGGCCCAGGCAGAGCTGTCGATTGACGTGGGCCAAGCTGTGATGGAGGAACTGTGAGCCCTCCCAACGCACGGGTAGGGGGCCGGTCACGGTTACCTCGGCGGCGTCGTGCCCTGTCCCGGGGACCACAGCCCCTCGGAAGGGTTTCACGGCTCGGAGTACCACCTCAGTGGCCTGGATGACGTTGTTGTTCGACCACACCGCCCGATCGAGTTCGGCCTGGGAGATGGCTCCCCTGCGGAGCTGCTGGTCCCAGAAGGGGTCGAGGAAGGAGGTGGCGGAGACGATCTCGAAATCGAGACCCAAGTACGTAGCCAGGGGCGTACCGGGCAGCCCCCGGGCGCTCCAATCCTCGTTGATGGCCAGAGAGAAGTGCTGGAACATCTCAGCCAGAACCGGCCGTACGTGAGTGGGATCCTGAAGGAAATCCTGATGTCGCGGGTGGGGTACCACGATTCGCACGAGGGCACCGGGCGCGCATACCCGGTAGAGTTCCTGGATGATCCTGAGGAACGTGTCACTGTCTCGCCCCAGGTGCTCCAGCACGTGCTTGAGGAGGATCTCCTCGGCGCACCCGTCCGGAAGGGGCCAGGGAAATTGCTCCAAGTCATGGACGACATCCGGATGAGAGGCCGGAAACTTGTCCACGTTCACCCAGCCGGGAAGGTGCTCACCGCCGCAGCCCAAGTTCAACTTCAAGGGAGTCCCCTTCAACGGAACGTTCGGAGTAAAGGTCCTCTCAAGCCGAAGCTGAGGCAGGGGCTCCAGCCCCAGCCGCGTCAAGAGGGTGTCCAAGGAGGCTCCAGGAACCAGCTGGAGATAAGGGCTGTCCGACCAGGCTGCTGTGGCGGGATCCAATCCCCGCTCCGGAGCCCGAAAGGCTACGGCGGCCGTCGCAGCCGCAGCCGCAGCCAGGATGTCCCAGGCGAGGTTTCGCCCGGGATCCGCATTCACGAACAGATCGGCCTCGAAAGTTCGAAGGGTATCGCAGCACCGGCCCTGGTAGATCTTGTCCTTGTAGAACCGGTCCAGATCCACCTGTTGCACCTCCAGACCCTGCAGGCCCAGGTCCATCCCCGTCTTGCAAAGGACCCAGAGATGGCTCCGCTTCCCCAGGGCCGCCAGGAATGCCACCTGCCCGGGGGTCTTGGGGGCTGGCAGGACCACGGCGGTTCTCCGGGAGCCCCGGGAGATGAACCCCAAATCACCCATCACCAAGCTGCTGGCGTCCAGCCCAGGATGGGCCCCCTTCCTCATGAACAGGAGATCCGCTCCCAACCCCACGGCGGCCACCTTGACGGGGTCATATCCGGCTTTCAGCAAAAGGCTTTCGGACTCCCTCCACGACTCCTGGTTCGGCGCTGAAACCCGGTGGAGAGAGATCCACCCATCGCCATGGTTCTTCCGCAAGTTGCCCATGAACGCATCGAAGAGGTCAGGACGATCTCCGAAGTAGACGTCCGCGACCCGAAGGAGGCCACGCAGATCGACCATGGCTCGGTGCCAGCTCGCTTCGCCCGACGCCTCGTTGCTGCAATGGTAGTTCACGAGCGCTTCGGGGATCACGCGCAACCGCCCATGGTGCTTCAAATACTCCAGAGACGTGGCGACCTGGGACCAGCCGTTGTGGACGAATTCCCCAGGACGGACGGCGACGGCCGCCAGCCAGCCCTCCCTCCGAAAAATCAAGACGCTCATGAAGGTGAAGACCGCCGATCCCGAACGGCCGTGTCGCATGTAATCCAGAAGCTCCGAGGGGTCCGACAGGTTCCAATCCAGACGGGGCAGGTTCTCGAACCATTCCATGCGGCGGAGGTTTGGATCGTTGGAATTCAGCACCACATGCGGCAGGTAGAAGTCTCTCGGTTCCTCCTGGATCAATCCCGCCACGCGGCCCACGGCCCCGGGGAGGGGTGCGTCATCGTCCCCCATGAGCCAGGCATACCGTCCCACGGCAGCCCGCACCACGGAATCGAAGTTCTCCTGTCCGTTGTTCTCCGGATTCCGCTGAATGCGCAAGCAGGGGTGCTCTGCAGCCATGGCCTGAAGGTACGGCCAAGTGTCATCGGGGCTGGCATTGTCGGAGACCACCACCTCGACCAACCCAGCCGGAAGGGCCTCCGCCTGGGGAAGGGTCGCCTCCAGGCATTTGGCCAGCCAGCCTTTGCGATTGAATGTGGGAATGCAAACGGACAGAAGGAGATCTTCCATCGGAACTCCGACGCGAAATCCTTTTTTAGCAAGATATGGACCACCCTGCGAAGCGCGGCTCCTCCCGGCCATCCGTGCCTACTAGCGCCGCCCAAAACTCCGCTCCAAATCCCCCAGGGTGAGTTTCTTGATGATGGGGCGACCGTGGGGGCAGGTGTTGGGGACTTGGCAGGCGAGGAGGTCGCGGACGAGGGCCAGGGCGAGGTCGGGGGGCAGGGCGTGGTGTTTCTTGATGGCGGCGCGGCAGGCCAGTTCGGCGTTGAGGTCCCGGCGGAAGGTGTCCAGGTCCACGCGGCCTTCGCGCTCCAGGCGGGCCAGCAGATCCTCCAGCAGGGCCTGGGGATCACGGTCGGCCAGGAAATCGGGCAACCCGCGCACCACCAGGGCGTCCTCGCCGAAGGGGTCGGCCTCCACGCCCACGGCGTTCAATTCCTCCAGGAAGGGGGCGAGCCGCGCCAGGGCCTCGGGGCCGAGGCGCACGGCCTGGGGCGGCAGGAGGGGCTGGATGGCCGGGGCGTGGCGGCGCAGGAAGAGCCGCTCGAAGAGCACCCGCTCGTGGGCCACGTGCTGGTCCACGATCCAGAGTTCCGGGCCCTGGTCGCTATCCACTTCCACGAGCAGGTAGGTCTGCTGGAAGGAGCCCAGGAAGCGCAGGCCAGCCCCTTCGTCGGGCTCTGCCACGCGCGGGGCCTCGGCCGCGTAGGCGTAGGGCCGGTCCAGGGGCCGGGTTCCGAAGGCGTCGGCCATGGCCTCCACGGCGCCGAGGGCTCCGAGAGCACCAAGGGCCCCAAGGGCCCCCCCGGAATGGTCGGACCAGAGGCGGGGATGCTGGGCCTCGCCCCGGCGGGAGGGATCCAGTTCGAACTCGGCCTCCAGGGGCTTGGGGGGCAGTTCCAGTACCGAGGCCAGGCCGCCGCGGAGCTGGGCCCAGGCCTCCTCCGTGGCGCCGCGCACCCAGGCGAAGAGCCGCTGGGGATCGCGGAACCGGACCTCCGCCTTGGTGGGATGGACGTTCACGTCCACGGCCTCGGGGGGCAGTTCCAGGAAGAGCACCGCCGCCGGGTACGAGCCCTTGGCGAAGGTGCCGGACCAGGCCTCAGAGAGCGCCGCCAGCAGGAGCCGGTCCCGCACGGCGCGACCGTTCACGAAGAGGTAGAGGTGGTTGCGGTCCCGGAAGCTCAGGTCCGGGGGCGAGACGAAGCCCCGCAGGCGCCAGGGGGGCTCGCCATTCACGAAGGGCACCAGGCGCGCCATCTTCTCGCCGAGCAGCGGCGCCAGCCGCAGGCCCGGATCCGCCACCGGAGGCAGCACCAGGGGCGCGCCGCGGTCCGGGCGCAGGGTCCAGTGGACGCCGGGGGAGGCCAGGGCCATGCGGGCGGCCACGCCCCAGAGCTGGGCGTGCTCCGTGTCGGTGGACTTGAGGAAGCGGCGCCGCGCGGGGAGCTGGGCGAAGAGATCGCGCACGGTCACGGTGGTGCCGCGGCTGCGGGCCAAGGGCGCCACCTCCCGGACCACGCCGAACTCGCAGCGGAGGCGGTGGCCGGCGCCCTCGGCCTCGGCGCTGGCCAGGTCGAAGCGGCTCACGCTGGCGATGCTGGGCAGGGCCTCGCCCCGGAAGCCGAAGGTGGCGAGGTGGCCCAGGTCGTCTGCCGTCCGCACCTTGCTGGTGGCGTGGCGCTCGAGGGCCAGGTACAGCTCATCCCGCGCCATGCCCGAGCCGTCATCGGCCACCTCCAGGAGGCGCTTGCCGCCGTCCTCCCAGGCCACCTCGATGCGCGTGGCCCCGGCGTCCAGGGCGTTCTCCACCAGCTCCTTGAGCACCGAGGCCGGTCGCTCCACGACCTCCCCGGCGGCGATCTGGTTCGCCACCTGGTCGGAGAGGATGCGAATCCGGGACATGGCTTAAACGCTATCAGCTATCAGCCCCCAGCTGTCGCGCGCTGGGCGCCCCCTGCGGGACGAGGAGGGTTCGCAGCACGTGCCCCCCGTAGGCCGCCAGGAAGAGGCCAGAGCTGAGGCCGTGGGCCCAGGAGAAGGCCGTCCGCCAGGCTGGATCCACGGCCACCTGCACGGCGTAGCCCGAGAGCACCATGGGGGCGATGAGCCCGGCCAGGGCGAGGCCCGTGCGCCGCCCCGCCGGCCCCCCCCGCAGGCGGGCCCAGAGATGGCCGCGCACCAGCACACCCAGGGTGAACACCAACAGGGGCGCCACCAGCACGTGGAGGTGCTGGGCCGTTCCCAGCCAGGGGCTGGGCTCCGGCCCGAACTCGCCCCTGCGCTGGCCGAACCAGCGCAGGCCGCCGTCCAGAAGCCCCGTAGCCGCCGTCAGCCAGGCCGCGACGTGGAGACTCCAGCGTTCCAGCGGACTCATTTCAAGCGCCTCCATGCTTGCTGAGGATAAAAAGCGGACCGCAGAGGCCACAGAGCGCCACAGAAGGCACAGAGGCAGGCAGCGGTACCGACGCCGATGGCCATGGGAACCCGCGCTGTTCTCTGTGTCTTCCTTGATCCTCTGTGTCCTCTGTGTTCCAGCCGTGCGTGACCGCCAGGATCGGTCTCATTTCGCGCCCCCGTAGAGCACCTGGTCGAGGGCCAGGCAGCGCCGCGCGGCGTCCGTCATGGCGTGGGCGGTGAGGGTGGCCCCGGAGAGGGGGTGGATCTCGCCCTTCAGGCTCAGCCGGTCATCGAGGGCCCTCCCCTCGAACTGCTTCACCCAGGCCGGCCGCGCCTGATAGTCCTGGGGCTCGTGGAAGACCACGGTCTCCACGCGGAGGATGCGGCCCTTCGCCGACACGGCCACCATCAGCGTCTCGTTCAGGGTGCGCACCCGGTGCGAGTCGAAGAAGGCCACCCCCGCCAGGCGCCCCTCTTTCCGGGCCTCATAGGTCACGAACCACCGCCCCGGCAGGTCACCCTTGGCCAGGGCCCGGACACGCTCGGCCTGGGCGTCGGTGAGGATGTGCTCCACGCGGGTCAGCTGGGCCCCGGGGAAGGCCAGGGCCATGGCCTCCTGGGGCGTGGGCAGGGCCGCGAAGAGCGGCAGGGTCAAAGCGAGGGGAGCGAGGATGCGGATCATGGCGGCCTCAAAAGGTGTAGCCGAGGGACAGGCTGAACTGGTCGCGGCCCGTGCGGGCGCGGTTCTCGCCGCGGGTCCAATCGGCCTTCACGGCGATCTGGGGGATGGGCTTGTAGGCCATCCCGGCCGTCACCAGGCTCTGGTCCTGGGCCCCATCCACGAACACCCCCGACACCACGGCCTGCTGCGCGTCCAGGCGCTCCCAGCGCGCGTAGGGGATGAGGCCCTGCTTGGAACCCCGCAGCAGGTCGTAGCCCGCCTCCAGGTAGCCGCCCCACTGGCGCACGCCCACGGCGCGAGCCGGATCCGCAGGAGCCAGGGCCGCGATCCCCCCCTGGCTGAGGGTCGTGCGGGTGTAGAGCCCCCGCGCCTGGAACCCCTCGGCCTTGAATTCCGTATGGATGTCCCAGAGGGTGGTCTGGATAGCCTCCCCCGTGCCCGTCTGGTTGCTGTTGCCCGTGTAGAAGCTGCCGCCGAGGAGGAGGCCCGGAGCCGGGGTCCAGTCCAGGCGGCCCGTCCAGGCCGGGCTCTGCGCGTTGGCCTTGTTGCCGTCCTGGCGCCCATCGGCGATGCCCTGGGCGTTGAACCGCGAGGCTTCCAGTCCGTCCATCAGGTAGACGCGGTAGGTCAGGTGGCCCGGCAGGTCGCCGTGCAGGCCCACGCCGTTCTCGTGCCAGGTGGTGGGGATGAGCACCTGCTCCACCATGGGCCGGCGGGCCCCCAGGAAGGTGGGCGGCTCGTGGATCTCGTTGATGAAGCCCATGGGCACGAGCATCTGGCCGGCCCTCAGGTTCACAGCCTTGGACAGGAGGAAGTCGAGGTAGTAGAACTCCGCGATGGCCTCGCCCTCCGGATGCTTATCGGCGTAGCCGCCGTGCTCAAACTCGATCTCCGAGTCGAACACGATGCGATCCGTGAACTTGTAGCCCGTGTAGAGGACCATCCGCAGGGCGTCCACGGACTTGTCGGTGCCGACATGGGTGCCATCCTGCAGGGTGGAGGCCTTCCCCTGGTAGAGGAACTCTCCGTAGCCGCCGATGCTGAGCCCCGCTGGCGCCCCGTAGACCTTGCTGGCGCTGGGGGCCATCCCGTAGCGGCCCTCCTGGGGCGCCGCAGGCATGGCGGTGCCAGCCATCTGGGATTCCAGCTCCTGGGACATGGCGTCCAGGCGGCGCTCCAGCTCCGCGATGCGCTGATCCGCGGTGCGCGAATCCGGGGCGGGGGGGGTCTGGGCCAGGGCCGGCAGGGCCAGCAGCGCGAAGACGAGGGGGGTCAACGGGGGCTTCATCGGAGCTCCTTGGGGTGCAAGGCACGGAACGCCGGGCTCATCCGGACGGCTCCGTCGTTCAACAGGAAGGCCGCGGCTGCGCCGTGGCGATGGGCCCAGGCCAGGCCCCGCTCGGGGCCCAGCACGTAGAGGGCGGTGGAGAGGATGTCCGCGGTGAGGCCATCGGACGCCACCACCGCGACGCTGCCCCAGGCCGGGCAGCGCCGTCCGGTGCGCGGATCGAGGATGTGACGGCCCCGCTCCGAGGTGCCGCTGCTGGAGAGCGAGGCGTCCTTCAGGAGCAGCGTCAAGCGCGGACGCCGCCGGTCCTGCGGGTCCGCGATGGAGGCCTCCACGGAACGACCCCAGGCCAGCAGCTGCCCGCCGAAATTGAGGAGGCCCGTCGGCGTTCTCGCCGCGGCCCGCATCCGGTCCAGGGCGTAGCCCTTGAGGAAGCCGCCTTCCTCGAGGGCCGCCTGGGGATCACGCAGCCGGGCGGTGCCGGCCTTCCGGTCCAGCACCAGGAGCGCGGAGCCCGAGGCCCGCCGGGCGCGGGCCAGCTCCGCCTCCGAGGGATGGCGATGCCCGCCCTCCCGAATGCCCCAGACCCGCATCAGGGCCCCCAGCACGGGTTCGAAGGTCCCATCCGTGCGGGCCTGCCAGGTCTGAGCCTGCGCCAGCAGATCCACCCATTCGGGATCGAGCGCCATCGGGCGGCCCCCGGCAGCGTTCAACCGGCTCCAGGCCGAGGCCGGATTCCAGGTGGAGCAGGCGACCTCGATCCGGGCCGATTCCCGCAGGGCGGCTTCCGAGGCCGCGTCCAGGTTCCCCGGGCCCTCCAGGTGAAGGTCGAGACGGGTTCCCATCGCCAGCACGCTGCGATCCAGCCCCTGCGCCGCCACCAGGGCGGGAAGGCAAAGAAGGGAAACACCAGACCATTTCATGAGATTGAGTCTTATTCTAATTCGCATTTCAATCAAGCCTCTCCGTGAGACGAGATCTCAAAAAGTGATCTGCATCACGGGTTGGGCACACTGGAGCCATGCGCCGCTCTGCCCTTCTGCCCGTCCTCTTCGCCCTTCCGGCCCTGGCCGCGCCCCGGGTCCAGGCACCGGATGCGCCCTGGGTCACCTTCACCACGGCCCACTTCCGCATCCACTGCCCGGTGGCCTTCGAGGCGTTCGGCCGGGAGGTCGCCGCGCGCGCGGAGGGCGTCCAGGCCCGCTACCTGGACGTGGTGGGCTATGCCTATCCCAAGCCCATGGACATCCTGATCCTGGATCCGGCCATGACGGCCAATGGCATGGCCTTCCCGCTGCCGAGGCGCCCCTTCGTGGTGCTGTGGAAGACGCCACCCAAGCGGGATTCCGTCATCGGGCACCTGCGGGACTGGCCCGAGCTGCTGCTCGCCCACGAGCTGACCCACATGAACCACCTGCTCTGGCCCGCCCGCAAACCGGGGCTGTGGCAGCGCTGGACGGCGGTGCTGGGGCCCCTGGCGGAGACCTGCCCCCGCTGGGTGACCGAGGGCTACGCCACCCTGGTGGAGGGCGAACTCACGGGCAGCGGGCGGCCCCATGGCGCCTTCCGCGCGGCGGTGCTCCGGCAGTGGGCGCGGGAAGGCAAGCTCACGCCCTACGAGGCCCTGAACGGCGGCCAAGGGTTCCTGGGTGGCGCCATGGCCTACCTGGACGGCAGCGCGTACCTGGAATGGCTGGTGCGGCGCTCGGGCGATCCCAAGGTGCTCCAGGGCCTCTGGAAGCGCCTGGCCAGCCCGGCGCACCCCGAGTTCGACCGCGCCTTCACGGCCACCTTCGGCTTCGCCCCGAAGGACGGCTATCAGCGCTTCTGCGCCGAAGTGACCCACGACGCCCTCGAACTCGAACGCCGGGCGAAAGCCGCCCACGCGCTCCGGGAAGGCGAGGTCTTCACCCACCTCAACGGCTGGGCGGACCATCTGGCGGTGAGTCCTGACGGGAGCAAACTGCTGGCCCAGGTGGAGGATCCCAAGCAGCCCGGCATCTACGTCTGGGATCTGCGCCCCCCGAAACCGGCGCCCAAGGCTCCGAAGGATCCCCTGGATCTGCCGGACCATCCACCCCGGGTGCCCACCGTGGCGCCCACCTGGCGCATTCCAGCCCTGGATGGAGCCATGCCCCGGGATCCGGTCTGGGAGGGTTCCGGCCGCATCGCCTTCCAGTTGCGCCTGCCCGATGCGGAAGGCGTCCTCCAGCCCCACGCGCGGACCTGGACCCTGCGGGGCGGCACCCCGGTCCCCGCGGGCCCGAAGCCCGCTCCGGCCCCGGTCCTGCGTTGGGCCGCCCGGGGCGGCATCTGGAACCTGGAGGACGCCACCGGCAAACCCCTGACACGCACCCTGGCCGCCGCCTGGGATCCCGCCGCCGCGCCGGGGGGAAAGCCCGTCTTCTATGCCCGCCTGACCGCCACGGGCGTGGAGATCCGCCGCCTGGACAACCCCAAGCCCCTGCCGGAAGCGCCCCTGCCCGCGGATGCCGCCCCCATGGCCCCGGATACGGTGCTGCCGGAGCCGGATGCGCCGGACACGCTGCCCCCGCCGGGCCCCGCGCCGGAGCCCCATCCCTACCGGGTGGCCGAAAGCCTGAAGGTCTTCTCCATCGGGGGGTACAGTGTCACGCCCGCGGGCCTGTCCGCCCAGATGGGCGCTGGCTTCAACGACATTCTGGGCCGCCTGAACGGCCAGGTGCTCGCGGGTATCGGCAATGGGGCAGGGCCCCGAGGCGGCGAGGCGGGCCTCTCCTGGCACGGCTGGCGCTGGGCGCCCTCCTTCCAGGTGTTCTCCGAGCTGGAGCGCCCCTCCGCCCAACGCTTCGGCCCCGTCACCGGGTTTGACCGGGAGCGGCGTGGCGCGGAGCTGGCCTTCACCCGGCAGGATCTGGGACGGCCGGGCCTCACCCTCACGCCCTCCGTGGCCTTCGAGCGGGTGGCCTTCGTGGACGGCCCCACCGTGAACCGTCGCGCAGCGGGCATCCGGGGCGCGTGGGATTCCTACTGGATGGTGGATCGGGAAGGGGCCAGCGTGGGCGCCAGCCTCACCGCCCAGAGCGGCCGTACCGAGGGCCAGAACTGGACCCTGGCCCGGGGCGCCCTCGCCGCCCGCTGGATCAACCCCTGGGTGCCTGTGACCCTGCGCTGGGAACAGGGTCGCCTTTCGGGCGATCCCACGATCCTGGACCGCTTCCACCTGGGTGGCGTGGCCACCTCCCTGCTGCCCGCCAGCCTGGATCTCAACCGCGTGGCCCAGCCGGCCCTGCCCGCCGACCAGGCCACGGGAGATCGTTTCCAGCGTCTCCGGGGCGATCTGGGCTTCGGTCCCCTGTCGGCCTACCTGGAGCACAGCACCGTGTGGGACGCCGCCGATGCCCGGCCCGCCGCCCTGCGGGTGATGGGCCTGGAACTGGACAGTGCCCACCTGAACCTGCCCATGGACATCCTCCGCCGCGTGGTGGGCAACCTCCAGTTCGCCCTCGGGGTTCACCGGCCGCTGGACGGCGTCATGCGGCACCGCACGGTGGTCACCCTGAGCGTGATCCTCAGGCCTTGATCCCCTTCCCACCCCGGGGCCTGCCATGCTGGAGGGCCCATGGGGTTCGTGGCTATCATTCTCGTCATCGGGCTGCTGCAGCTGCTGCACCTGCAGTTGCTGCGCCTGGAACTGCCGGAGCGGTCCCACCGCGGGCTGCCCTGGGCCCTGGCGGCCCTCCATCTGCCCCTGGTGGTCTACGCCGCGGTGCGCTTCCTCGCGCCCGGGGAGGTGCCCCTGCCGGGCGCCTTCCGCTTCCTGGCCCGCCTGGGGTTCTATTTCCAGGCCCTGACCTTCCTCCACCTCTGCCTGGCCATGGCGGCGGAGGGCCTCTGGCGCCTGTCCCGGCACCCGGAGCCTGAGCCGGAAGCGGAGAAGGCTGGGGTGGATCCCTCCCGCCGGGCCTTCCTGCGCACGGCCGCCGTCGCCGGGGTGGGCGCGGCCGCGACCCTGGGCTATGGCGGCGCCCGGGAGGCCTACGGAGATCCGGAGATCACCCGCCAGCAGCTCTTCTTCCCCGACCTGCCGCCGGGCCTGGACGGCCTGCGCCTGGTGCAGCTCAGCGACCTCCACGCCGGCCCCCTCGTGGGCCTGTCCCTGCTCCGGCGCTGGCGGGAGCTGGCCGAGCGGGAACACCCGGAATTGCTGCTCTTCACCGGCGATTTCGTGGACAGCCGGGCGGATGAACTGGGCCCCTTCCTGGAGGCCTTCCACGGGTTCCGCCCGCGTCTCGGAACCTTCGCGGTGCTGGGCAACCACGACTACTTCGACGACCCCCGGCCGATCTGGCGCGACCTGGCCCGCGCCGGGATCACCAGCCTGGAGAACCGTGCGGCCCTGGTCCAGCGGAACGGCGGCTTCCTCGCCTTGATCGGCCTCCAGGACCCCATGGCCCGCAATGGGCGCTTCATGCACAAGGTCTTCGGCCCGGGCCCGCGCCCAAACCGGGCCATCCGGGGTGTACCCGATGCCGCCTTCCGCCTCTGCCTCAACCACCGCCCCAGCGAATGGGCGGCGGCCCGCGAAACCGGCGCCCGGCTCACCCTCTCGGGACACACCCACGGCGGCCAGATCAACCTGATCCCCGGCGTGAACAGCGCCCGCCTGCTGGGCCCCTACACCGAAGGCCTCTACCGCCAGGATCAGGATCTGCTCTACGTGAGCCGCGGCCTGGGGGTGGTGGGCCTGCCCATGCGCATCCAGGCCCCGCCCGAGCTGGTGCTCATCGAGCTGCGGCGGGAACTCACCCCTTCGCCAGCACCCACACCCCCACGGCGATGAAGGCGGTGCCCGCCAGCCACTTGATGGCTGCCTCGGGAACGGCGCGGAAGAGCGCATCGCCCAGGACCACCCCGATGGCCGTGGCGCAGACCAGCGCCGCGCTGGCCGCGAAGAAGACCGTCCAGAGCGCGCCGCTGCGCGCGGTGGCGGTCATGGCGGCCAGCTGGGTCTTGTCGCCCACCTCGGCGAGAAACACCGTGGCGAAGGTGGTCCAGAAGAGTGTGCGGTTCATCCCTTGAATCTCCGGTCATCTCCAGCGTACTTGCACGGCGGGATGAGGCACACTGGAAGGATGTCGCCGGACCGCTTTGACCTGCCCACGACCTACGTGGATACCCCCGAGGGGCTCGCGGAAGCCCTGCCCCACTGGTTCCGTGCGGGCCTGCTGGCCGTGGACATCGAGTGCAGCCTCACGGGTGTCCATCATTGCGTGCTGGCCCTGCTCCAGGTGGCCACCCACGACCAGGCCTGGCTGGTGGATCCCCTGGCCCTGGACGGCCTCATGAAACCCACCCTGGAGGCCATGGCGCAGGTGCCCTGGATCGTCCACGATTTCTCCGGCGACGGCGTCGTCTTCAAGCGCCTCTACGACGTGGTGCCCACCAGCATCTTCGACACCATGCTCCTGAGCCGCGCCCTGGGCTATCCCCAGCCCGGCCTCAAGACCATGGCCCGCCTCAAGCTCGGCATTGACATCCCCAAGGAGGAGCAGGATTCCAACTGGATGCTCCGGCCCCTGCGGGACACCCAGTTCAGCTACGCCAGCCGGGATGCCGCCCTGCTGCTGCCCCTCCTGCGCACCCTGGCGGATGAAGCCGAGACCCGCCGGGACGATCCCGCCGTGGCTTCCCGCCTGGCGGCCCTCCCCGGCGAACTGCGGCATCTGATGAAGCGCGTTCGCGCCTACCGGCCCCCGGTCCACGATCCCATCGTGGACAAGGCGCGCCACCTCGGCGAGCTGGCCGTGGCCCGCGCGAAGCAGCTCAGCGCCTACCGGTGGGCCTGGGGCAACGAAGGCGATGTGGCGGCCGTCATGGAACTGGGCAACCGCTGGATCCTGGCCCGCATCGCCCACCCCCCCGCCACCCGCGAAGCCCTGGAGCGCGCCATCCCCAACCCGAGATTCCGCCGCAAGCGGCTCGACGCCCTGTGGGAGGTGTTCCGGGAGGGCGCCCACGAAACTCAGGGAACCGAAGATCCGGCCGATGACCTGATCTGGAACAACACCGAGCGCCCATGACCACTCCCGCATCCGACGAAGGCATCCTCCTCAGCTTCCCCCGCGGGTTGCTGGGCTTCCCCCACCTGACGGCCTACCGCCTCTTCGAGCCCGCGGATGGCTACCCCCTCAAGTTCCTCCAGGCCGTGGACCAGCCCTCCGTCTCCTTCGTTTGCATGGATCCCGTCGGCCTGAAGCCCGACTACGCGGTCCCCCTGGCAGATGCGGATGCCGAAGCGCTGGCCATCGAGGCACCAAGCGAGGCCCTGGTGCTGACCCTGGTGGTTATCCCGGCGGATCCCCGGCACATGACCACCAACCTGGCTGGCCCCCTGGTCATCAACACCCGCACCCGGGTGGGCCTGCAGGTGGCCCTACCCGGAGATCGCTTCCCGCTGAAATTCCCGGTCTTCCCCCAGGCCTGACTGATACCCTCGGGCCATGCTGGTCATCACCCGGAAACCGGAGCAGTCCCTCATCATCGGCGGGGAAGTCGAGGTCATCGTCCTGGGCGTCACCCGGGATGGCGTGCGCCTGGGCATCAAGGCCCCCCGGGAAGTCCAGGTCCACCGCCGCGAAGTCTTCGAGGCCATCGCCGCCGAGAACCGCGCCGCCGCCGAGGCCCAGGTGCCCGTCCAGGATGCGGCGGCCCTGCTGAGGGCCCAGATGAACCCGGATCCCGCGCAGCCCACTCAAGTCCGGCGCCCCCGGAACCGATAACGCGGCATCGAGGATCCACCGTGAACGTCGCGTCCATCGCCGCCAGCGCCACCATCATGACCCAGGCCCAGACCCAGAGCCAGGCGTCCATGCTGGTCATGCGCAAAGCCCTGGATCTGGCCGGGCAGCAAGGCGCCGATTTCGCCGCCATGATCGCCCAGGCCGGCGGCGTGGGCCAGAACATGGACGTGCAGGCCTAGCTTCGTCTATTTCAGGTACGGCGCCAGGTACTGCCCGGTCACGCTCGCTTTCCGCGCGGCGACCTGTTCGGGGGTGCCGGCGGCGAGGATGCGGCCGCCTTCGACACCGCCTTCAGGGCCCAGATCCAGGATCCAGTCAGCGGTCTTGATCACGTCGAGGTTGTGCTCGATGACGACGATGGTGTTGCCCGCTTCCACCAGGCGGGCGATGACTTCCAGCAGCTTCTGGATGTCCTTGAGGTGCAGGCCGGTGGTGGGCTCGTCGAGGATGTAGAGCGTGCGGCCCGTGGCCCGCTTGCTCAGCTCCTTGGCGAGCTTCACCCGCTGGGCCTCGCCGCCGGACAGCGTGGTGGCGCTCTGGCCCAGGCGGATGTAGCCGAGGCCCACATCCACCAATGTCTGGAGCTTGTTGGCCAGCACGGGGATGGGCGCGAAGAGCGCCAGCGCCTCTTCTACCGTCATGTTCAGCACATCGGAAACGCTCTTGCCCTTGTAGTGGATCTCGAGTGTCTCGCGGTTGTAGCGCTTGCCCTTGCACTGCTCGCAGGTGACATAGACATCCGGGAGGAAGTGCATCTCGATGCGGATGACGCCGTCGCCCTCGCACTTCTCGCAGCGCCCGCCCTTCACGTTGAAGCTGAAGCGGCCGGCCGCGTAGCCCCGGGCCTTGCTCTCGGGCAGCTGGGCGAAGAGTTCCCGCAGGGGCGTGAAGAGCCCGGTGTAGGTGGCGGGGTTGCTGCGGGGCGTGCGGCCGATGGGCGCCTGGTCAATGTCAATCACCTTGTCCACGTGCTCCAGGCCCTTGATGGCCTTGTGCTTCCCCACGATGTGCACGCCCTGGTGCAGCTGGTTGGCCAGGGCCTTGTAGAGGATCTCGTTCACCAGGGTGCTCTTGCCCGAGCCGGACACGCCCGTGACGCAGGTGAAGAGGCCGATGGGGAACTCGGCATCCACTTTCTTCAGGTTGTTCTCCTCGGCGCCCTTCACTTCCAGGTAGCCCCGCTTGGCCTTCCGGCGGGTGCGCGGCACGGGGATGGCGTCGCGGCCCGAGAGGAAATCGCCGGTGATGGAGCCGGGTGTGCGGGCGATCTCTTCGGGTGTGCCCTGGGCCACCACCCACCCGCCGTGCTCACCGGCGCCGGGGCCCATGTCCACCACGTGATCCGCCGCCAGAATGGTTTCCAGGTCGTGTTCCACCACCAGCACCGTGTTGCCCAGGTCGCGCATCTCCTTGAGGGTGCGGATGAGCTGGAGGTTGTCCCGCTGGTGGAGGCCGATGCTGGGCTCGTCCAGCACGTAGAGCACCCCCTGGAGCTTGCTGCCGATCTGGGTGGCCAGGCGGATGCGCTGGCCCTCGCCGCCGGAGAGCGTGGCCGCGCTGCGATCCAGCGTGAGGTAGCCCAGGCCCACGTCGTCGAGAAAGCCCAGGCGCTCGCGGATCTCCTTCAGCACCTTCTCGGCGATGACCGCATCCTTGCCTTCGAGCGCCAGGTCCGCGAACCATGCCCGCGCCTCGCGCACGCTCTGGGCCGTGATCTGGGCGATGTTCAGGCCGCCCACGGACACCGCCAGCACCTCGGGCTTGAGCCGCTGGCCCCCGCAGGCTTCGCAGGGGATGACCCGCATGGACTCCTCCAGCTCGGCCTGGATCTCCTCGCTGGTGGTCTCGTTGTAGCGGCGCTCGAGGTTGCCGATGATGCCCTCGAAGGCGTGCGTGAAGTCGTAGCGGCTGCGCTTGCTCTCGTAGGTGAAGCGCATCTCCTTCTCGGTGCCGTGCAGCAGCAGGCGCCGGATGTCGGCGGGCAGCTTCTTCCAGGGCGTGTCGAGGCTGAACTTCAGCTTGCGGGCCAGCTGCTCCAGCAACTGGGAGCGCCAGCCGTCCTCCGATACGCTCTTCCAGCCACTGGCCTGGATGGCGCCCTCGCTGAGGCTCAGGTCCGGGTTGGGAACGATCAGCTCCTCCGCGAACTGGCGCTTGAAGCCCAGGCCATCGCAGGTCGTGCAGGCACCGTAGGGGCTGTTGAAGGAGAAGGAGCGGGGTTCCAGTTCCGGCAGGCCCTGGCCGAAACGGACACAGGTCGGGGTGTTGCAGGCGAGTTTGCTGGAGAAGAGCTGCTCGGTTCCATCCAGATCCACCAGGGCGCTGCCCTCCGCCAGGTTGCAGGCGATCTCCAGGCTGTCGGCCAGACGGGACTGGATGGCGGGGCTCACCTTCAGCCGGTCAATGACCACCTCCAGCGTGTGCTTCTTCTGCTTGTCCAGGTCGGGCACGCCCTCGGTGAGATCCAGCATCTGGCCGTTCACGCGGGCCCGGATGTAGCCCCGCTTCATCAGATCCTGGAGCAGCTTCTTGTACTCGCCCTTGCGGCCCCGCACCACGGGCGCGAGGATCTGGAGCTTCGTGCCCTCGGGCTGGGTGAGGATCTGGTCGGCCATCTCCTGGAGGGTCTGGCTGGCGATGGGCTCCCCGCAGGCCGCGCAGGTGGGCTTGCCCGTGCGGGCGAAGAGCAGGCGCAGGTAGTCGTAGATCTCCGTGACCGTGGCCACGGTGGAACGCGGGTTGCGGCTGGTGGTCTTCTGCTCGATGGAGATGGCGGGGGACAGGCCCTCGATGCTGTCCACATCGGGCTTCTCCATCTGATCGAGAAACTGCCGGGCGTAGGCGCTGAGGCTTTCCACGTAGCGCCGCTGCCCTTCGGCGTAGAGCGTGTCGAAGGCCAGGCTGGACTTGCCGGAACCCGACAGCCCCGTGATCACCACCAGCCGGTTGCGCGGCAGGCTGAGGTCCAGGTTTTTCAGGTTGTGCTCGCGGGCACCCTTGATGTGGATCTGTTCCATGGGAGCCCCAGCTTACGCCCTTTTTTCGCCTTCCCGAAAAGCGTCTAGAATGGCCCTCATGCACCCCGCCGAGCTGGCCATTCTGCTGCACCGCGCCCTTGAGGTGCGGCTGGCGCGCCTCCAGGAGCTGCTGGCGTCCGGGGACTGGCCCGACGAGGTGGAACCGTTGCACCAGGTGCGCGTCGCGGCCCGCCGGCTCGGGGCCGTGCTGGATCTGGTGGATCCCGAGGCCTATCCCGCCCACAAATCCCATCGCCGGGCCCTGAAGGATCTCGTGGACGCCCTGAGCTTCACCCGCGAACTGGATGTCCACGCCGACCGCCTCCAGGCCCATCACGGCACGGCCCGGACCCCCGCCCTGGCCGCGGTCGTCGAGCATGTGCAGGAGCAGGTGGAGCAGGCCCGGACCAAGGCGCGCCGGGCGATGCGCCGGGAGCTGGAGCACCTGAAGCTGCCCAGCCTGGCCCGCCTGCTTGAGGTGCCCAGCCTGCCCGATCCCTTCCAGTCCACCAGCCTCCAGGAAGCGGCCTGGGAGCTGCTGGCGGCCCGGTCGGCGGCGGCACTCCAGCCCCTGCCGGAGCTCCTGCAACAGGAGGATCCGCCCGCGCTGCACAAGGGCCGGGTGAGGATCAAGAAGCTGCGCTATGCCCTGGAGGCCCTGGAGAGCGCCTTCGTGGTCCCGCCGGAGGCGATGCTGACCCCCCTGAAAGCCCTCCAGAGCGCGCTGGGGGAACACCACGACCTGGCCGCCCTGGAAGCCCTGCTCTGGGAAGAGGAGGGGCGTCTGCGCAACCGCCACCGGACCGCGCTGTGCGATGGCCTCCTCGAGCTGCTCGGCGATGTCGCTGAGGCCCGGCGGGCGGCCTTCGTCCAGGCCGGCACCCTGGCCCCGGCCTGCGCGGAACCCACGTTCACCGCCGCCATCCGGCCGGCGCTCGGACTCTCCGGCCCCGGGCGGACGCATCCATGAAATCCCGCCTGCTGGCCTGGCTGCGCAGCCTGCATGCCAAGCTGTTCATCCTCATCGGCCTCGTCACCAGCTTCCTGACGGTGGGGGTGGCCTACTCGATCATCCGCAACAGCCGCCGGGAGATCGAACGCTACTCCCGCAACCTCACCATTGACACCGTGCAGACGGTGGAAACGGACATCCTGGAGCGGGATCCCACCTTCAAGGATCCCGACAAGCTGGATCAGCTGCTCGCCAGCATCGCCGGGCCCGACCGCAGCATCTTCCAGATTGATGTCTTCCGGCGGGTGGGACGGAACGAGGTGGAGCTCCTGCGGTCCTCGGCGGACGAGGACTCGGTGGATTGGGGACCGGACATCGGCAGCTACCTGACGCTGAAGGGCCCCCAGGCCGAACTGGTGGATCTCACCACCGGCACCAAGGCATGGAAGGTGTACCTGCCCATCCGCAGCCCCCGGCCCGGCCATCCGCCCCTCGGCCTCATTCGCGCCTACTGCGACCTCGAACGCTGGCAGGTGGTCTGGAATCAGAACTTCAAGAAGACGATTCACACCCTTCCAGGCGTCCTGCTGGGGGAGTTCATCCTCCTCTGGCTCATCCTGCGCTGGCTCATCAGCGATCCCGTGGAATCCACCGTGCGGGCCATGCAGCAGCTGGAGCAGGGCGATCCGGCCGCCCGGGTGCCCGTCATCCGCAAGGACGAGCTGGGCCTCATCGCCACGCGCTTCAATGACATGGCCAGCCGCCTCCAGGGCGCCGCCGAGGAACGCGAGGCGCTCTTCCGCGAGATCCAGGGCCTCAACGCCAACCTGCAGGCGCGCATTGACGCGGCCCTGGCCGAGCTCCAGGCGAAGAACGCCGAGCTGGCCCAGATGGCCGAGCGCAATGCCCTCCTCCGCGAGGAACTGGGCGCCCAGGAGCGCCTCGCCGTGGCCGGGCAGCTCACCGCCACCTTCGCCCACGAGGTGGGCACGCCCCTCAACCTGGTGAACGGCCACCTGCAGCTGCTCGAAGGCCAGCCGGAGCTGCCGGAGCGCACCCGCGAGCGCCTGGGCGTCATCCGCGCGCAGATCCAGCGCGTGGGCGATATTGTCCGCCGCATGCTGGACATGACCCGGCGGCCCCAACTGCACCGCCAGCCGGTGTCCATGGGCGAACTGCTGGCGAACCTGCGTCAGCTCTGGGCGCCCATGATGACCGCCCACGGAGTCCGGGTGCGGGCGGAGATCCCGGCGGCGTGCCGCCTGGAGGTGGACCGCAAGCAGATGGAGCAGCTCTTCCTGAACCTGATGAACAACGCCGTGGATGCCATGGCCGGGGGCGGGACGGTACTCCTGGAGGCCGAGCCCGCCGCGGGCTCCACGCCCCAAAGCCCCTGGTGGGAGATCGCCTTCCGGGATTCCGGCCAGGGCATCCCCGCCGAGGTGCTGCCTCAGGTGTTCCGGCCCATGTTCACCACCAAGCCCGAGGGCAAGGGCACCGGCCTGGGCCTCGCCATCTGCCGCGAGATCGTCCGCGGCCACGGCGGCGACATCCGCATCGAAAGCGCCGAGGGCCAAGGCACCAGCGTCATCTTCACCCTGCCCGGCGCGGCGGAGGCCGCCGCGCCGGAGGCCTGAATCCGTTCCTCCTAACGCGCCTTGAGCAGGTCCGTCAGGGTGTCGGGCCGGGAGGGATCCCGGACCAGGTGGGGGTACTGCAGGCCCTTGTGGTACTCGATGGGGATGGTCTTGAACTCATCAAAATCCTTCACGAGCAGCACGATGGCCGCATGGGGATCCCGGGCCGCGGCGGTGACGGCCGCCCGGAGCCCTTCGGCGCTGAAGGCGTGGCCGTTGACGGCGACGATGGACATGCCCGGCGCTAAGCCCGCCTTGAAGGCCGGACCATCCCAGAGCACATCCACGAGGGCGCCGGTGGGCTTCACGCTGAGGCCCAGGGAATAGGTGAGGTCCACGCCATGGCGGGCCGCTTCCATCGCCTTGGCCTCGGCGGAGGGTTTCCCGGTGTAGACGAGCTTCCAGCCGTGGGCCTCGAACCCGTTGATCCAGGGCCCGTGCCCATCGAGACGGTCGCGGAGGTAGGCCGCCCAGCCAAAGGGCTCGATGCCATCGAGCGCCTTCACCACATCCGCAAAGGTGTAGGTGCTCGTGGCCCACACGCCATCGTGTCCGCCGAAGAAGGCCCGGGCAAAGTCGTCAATGGAGCGCCTGCCGTGGCTCAGCTGCCGCAGCTTGGCATCCACGTCGAGCCAGATCAGCAGGCCCGCCGAATAGTAGTCCTCGCTGGCCTGGTAGTTCCGGTACGGGAGCGGCGCGCGCTGGGCGATGATTGGGTCGTTGGTGGTGTCCTGCACCGTGCGCCAGCTCGCCAGCCCGGGCCGGCCCTTGTCGTAGGTGGCGGCCAGCATCGCGAGCATGTCGCGGGCCTGCTCCTGGGTCCACAGGCCTGCGCGCGCAGGCATCACGAAGCCCCAGAACATGGTCTGGCCCTCGTAGACCCACAGCAGGGAATCCTGCATGGGCACGTTGAAGTTGGGCGTCCACAGATCCGCCGGGCGGCGGTACTTGCCATCCCAGGAATGGTTGAACTCATGGGGCAGCAGGGAGCGATCCATCACGCGCCGGTTCCAGGCGGTGAAGTAGCCCGGCCCCACACCATCCTCACTGCAACGGTGATGCTCCAGCCCTTCCCGGCCCATCTTGTTGCTGAGCGACAGCAGGAAGTCGTAGTGGTCGAAGTGGCGCGCCCCGTAAAGCTTGTCCATCTGCTGGACGAGGGCGCGGTGCGCCTGCAGCTGCGCGGGCGTGATGGCCAGATCCTCCGGCGCGTCGGCCACGAGGTCCAGATGCACGGGTTTGGTGGCGCCTGGATCCAGATCCAGCCGCTTGAAGTACTTCCCCGCGTAGATCGGGGAATCCGCCAGATCGTTGTAGGCGATGGGCTTGAAGGTGACCGTGGCGCCCACTCGCGACGCCTCCTCCAGCGCAGTGCCGTACTGCCAGCCCGTCGGGAAGGTCACGCTCGCCTGGGTCGGAATGCGACGCGCGTCGTACCCGGCCGGATAGAGCGTGTTGGCGGTCCATTGGAGGTCGAGCATCTCCGGCGTCATCACCACGCGGCCCTCGCGGGGGTTCTGGGGCGAGAGGTAGTCGAAGGCCACCGCCACCGCCGTCGCGCCGCGCGGAACCTCGACATGGAAGGCATAGACGTTCAGCGGGTCGCGCCGCCAGGGCAGCACGTGCCCCTGGGCCGACACCACCAGTCCCGCCAGCTTGGAGATGGGACCGCTGGGCGAATGGGTGCCGGGCAGCCAGCGCGGGTAGAGGAGGGTCAGCGGCCCGGGCTTGACCGGGAGCGTCTCCTGGACCCGGAAGATCCGGTGCGCCACATCGGTGGCGTCCACATGGATCGCCAGGGTGCCCGGATAGGGGACATCCTTCGGGGCGGGCACCTCGGCCCGGACAGCCAGGCAGGCCCATCCGAGGGCGGAGGCCGCAAGCACTGAGGCGAGGCGGGAGATCGTCAAGGGAGCCTCCATGTAGAATGAGATTCCATCCAGATTAGCCGGAAACATCGCCATGCGATGCCTTAATTCGGCCTCGGTGCCGCCTCTTCCCGAAGGCGGGTTCAAATCTCCACGACCTCGACCTCGCCGAGGGCCTCTTCCAGGAAGCGACTGCCCACTTCCTTCAGACGGCTGCTGGCGTCGGTGAGCTGGACGCGGAGGCTGCCGCGGGCGCTGGCGATGCGGTAGCCCAGGGTGCCCTGGAGGAGGCGATCCACCGCCTGGGCCGTGACCCGGCCGCTGTCAATCCAGCGGGTGCCGGGGCGGCTGCGCTCCAGGCTGGTCATGAGCGTGGGGTAATGGGTGCACCCCAGCACCACCGTCTTCACCTCGAACGGCAACTGGTTCAGGTAGCGGCGGCAGATGGTGTCGGTGACGGGATCGTCGAACCAGCCCTCCTCCGCCAGGGGCACCAGCAGGGGACAGGCCACGCTGTGGATGACCTTGGCCGGGTCGCGGCGGTGGATGGCCGTCTCGTAGGCGGCGCTGCTCACGGTGGCGAGGGTGCCGAGGATGCCCACGGAGCCGGGCTGCGCCGCCGCCGCCTCGGCCCCGGGTTCGATCACGCCGATGACCGGGCAGGGGCTCGCGGCCTGCAGCGCCGGCAGGCCGTGGGCGCTGGCGGTGTTGCAGGCGATGACGAGCAGCTTGGGATCGTGGCGCAGGAGCAGTTCGCCCATCTGGAGGGTGTAGCGCTCGATGGTGCGGTGGCTCTTGGTGCCGTAGGGCAGGCGGGCCGTATCGCCCAGGTAGACCAGATCCTCCTGGGGCAGCAGCTGGCGCAGGGCGTGGATGACCGTGAGGCCCCCGATGCCCGAGTCGAACACCCCGATGGGACGGTCCGCCCGGCTCATGCAGCGTTCCGATCAAACGGGAAAAGCCGGAACACGGAGGACGCGGAAATCCACGGAGGACGCAGAGGAAAAATTTCTGACATGAACGCGGTACCCCGGCCAAGCCGGAATACCACGTTTGATTTCAGAGTGGGTTCCATGGCTGTCTTCCTCTGTGTTCTCTGTGGCACGCTCTGCGTCCTCTGCGTTCCGCTTTTTATCTTTCCGGTTCTCGGACGGCCAGCACGGCGATCCATTCGCCTTCCGTCAGCACCTTCTCGGGCTTGAAGCCGTGGGTGGCGAGGCTCACCAGGGCCTCGTCCGTGCGCTCGGCCAGGATGCCGCTGGCGATGAGCCAACCCCCGGGGGCCGCGCGTTCCGCCATGCGGGGCAGCAGGTCCTGGATGGTTTCCAGCAGGATGTTGGCCAGCAGGCCCGCGTAGGGGCCCGTGACCCGCGGATCCTCGAGGGTGCCCACGAAGCTCGTGTAGGGGGTCGCGCCCTTCAGCAGGTGGGTATTCAGGGTGATCAGCTCGTCCATGGCCGGGCCGCAGTCGGGATCCAGATCGAAGGCCGTGAGGCCCCGGGCGCCCAGGAGGAAGGCTGCCAGGGAGAGGATCCCGGTGCCGGCGCCGATATCCAGGATGGGGCCCTGGAGCCGCCCCGCCTCGGCCCGTTCCTCCAGCAGTTCCATGCACAGGCGGGTTGTCTCGTGGCCGCCGGTGCCGAAGGCCAGGCCCGGATTCACCACCAGATCCAGCCGGTCGGCCGGACCGGGGGTCGCATCCCAGAGGGGCCGCACATGGAACCGGCGCCCCACCTCAAAGGCGCCGAAGCCCTCGCGGCTCTTGGCCAGCCAGTCTTCGTCCGCAAAGGCCTCGGCTTCCAGCAGGCGCACCCCGGGAAACCCGGCAAGTCCCGCCGGGTCCGGCAACATCTGATCCGGAGGGAAGTAGGCGTAGCAGGCCCGGGGCGGATCCGCCTCCCGATAGAAGGCCGAAGAGCCCCGGGCGTCCAGCCAGGCGCACAGGGCCTCTTCCTGGGGATCCGGAACCTCCAGCCGCCACCGCCGATGCACCGTGTTCGTCATGGGCCCAGGGTAGCAGGGCACCCCGGGAACTTTCTCCGCGGCCCTGGCATTCAGGAAGTGCGGCGGGCTTCAGCCGTGATGTGCGGGAAACGTTCCGGGGGGAACGGCGGGGGGATCGGATCCCCCCGCTCTTGTGTACCGGCCGCCCTCAGCGGGGCGCCAAGCCCAGCCAGTGCCTCGCGGTGGACCCCGCCGCCTCCAGGGCGACGCCCTGGAACACGGGGTGGCGGGTCCGGATCAGCTCCAGCAGCTGACGCCGGGGTGCCGGCAGATGATCCGCGGCCAGGAACAGGATCCGGCCTCCGAGGCGCGACAGGGGGAGATGGTGGACGATTTCGCCCGCCTCCTCTCCCCCCTCGGCCTCCGGGTCCGGCGCGCGACGATCCACCTCCAGAGCCTCCAGGCGCCGCTCGGGCATCCGGTAAACGAACAGGAACTGGTGCTTCCCCTCGATCCGGTAGAACACCACGTGAGTCGTTCCCGGGGCCACCTGATCAAAAGGCAGGCCGCCGGGCGCCCCCGCCTGGAGGGCCCCCGCCACCGCCATCAGCGGGGCCAGGCAGAGTCGGCTAGTACCAGCCATCCCCGTCCGGGTTCAGGATGGCCGCCGTCAGGGCCTGTTCCGCCGCACGGGCGGTGGCCTCGACCGAGCTGCCGAAAGGCACCACCACGTAGCGGACGAGCCCGGCCTCATCGTGATAGGCCGAGTGGTAGGCCAGGAAGGCCTCGCCCGCGGCCTTGCCCCCCAGGGTGAGTTTCTGGCCCGGCGCCAGGAACACCATCGTCACCGCATCGGACGTGGGCGGTGCGAGACGGCCCAGGCGGAGCGCGTTGTGGAGGAAATGCTGGAGGGCCAAATCCGAGAGCGCGGGGGCCTGGGACAGAAGGGGCAGGACGCCTTCCTCGGCCACCGGGAAGCTGTAGGCGCTGAGCCCCTGGGGCTTCAGCGCGGCGAAGCGCTCCGATACACCGAAGGCCACGACGCTGGCACCCAGCCGCTTCATGAGGGCGGCGTGGGCGGGGGTGGACCAGGCGGTCCCCAGAAAGAGGGTCGAGACCCGGGGCGCGGCCACCACCAGCCCGCCATGGAAGTGGCGAACCGGCAGGGGGGCGGTGACGGACGCGGGGGGGATGATCTCGACCCGCCCATCGTCGTCATCCACCAAGACCGTCTGGATCGGAGCGTCCTGGAGGGGCATCCGCGGCGGGGATTGGACCGCCCCTGCCAAGGGCCGCGCGAGTACCGCGGGAAGAAGGATCAGGGCTTTCAGCAGAACAGTCATGGGGCATCCGTGGGGGCAGGAGGTTGATTCTACTGGACGATCAGGCTCAGGTCGTCGAGGACGAAGGAAGTCTGCTGGGAGGCGTCTTCGGTGCCTTTGAAGTAGATCTGCACCGTCTGCCCCTTGTAGGCCGAGAGGTCGAAAGTCTTCTGCACATAGCCGGACCCCGCATCCAGGTTGGAGTAGGTGGCCAGGGTGCCCAGCACCGCGCCGGAGCTGTTCCGAACCTGCACTATCAGCGTGTCGTAGGCCGAGGTGGTGCTGGTCTCCGCCGTGTCCACGTGCAGCCAGAAGGCCAGGGTGGCCGTGGTGGCGGACGCCGGGAGGCTCACGGCCTGGTAGAGCGTGTCCGTGTGGCTGCTGCCGTAGCCGTCCAGCCAGGCATCCCAGGTGCCGGTGTGGGCCGGCTCGCTGGTGCCGTTCTGGGCGATGACCCCGGACGTTTCCGTCCAGCCCGTGGCACCGCTCTCGAAGCCACCGTTGCTGATGAGATCCGTGGGTGTGCTGCTGCTGTTGTTCACACTGAAGCTCACGGCGGAGGAACTGCCCACGTTGCCCGCGGCGTCATAGGCCTTGGCGGTCAGCGAGTGGCCGCCGTTGGCCAGGGTCGCGCTGTCCAGCGTCAGCGTGTAGGGGCTGGCCGTGTCCGTGCCCGCGAGGGCGCCGTCCACGTAGAACTCCACCTTCGTGACGCCCACATTGTCCGTGGCCGTGGCGTTGAAGGTGATCGTGCCGGTGGAGCCGCTTTCCGCGACGGAGACGGTGGGCGGGGTGGTGTCGGACCCGCTGCCGCCGCCCGCGGTGGTGACGTTCAGGGCGAAGTCGTCCACCACGAAGGAGGTCTGGTTGGAGGCGTTCTCCGTGCCCACCAGGTACACCTGGATCGTCTGGCCCTTGTAGGCGGACAGGTCGTAGCTCTCCTGCGTGAAGCCGCTATTGGCATCCAGGTTGGAGTAGGTCGCCAGCGTGGCCAGAACGGTGCCGGAGCTGTTTCGGATCTGGAGGCTCAGCGTGTCGTTGGCGGCCGTGGTCGTGGTCTCGGCGGTGTCAATGTGGAGCCAGAAGGTGAGGGTGGCGGCGGTCGTCGTGGGATCGAGGGCCACCTGCTGGTAGAGCGTGTCCGTGTGGCTGCTGCCGTAGCCGTCCAGCCACGCCTTCCAGCTGCCGCCGTGGGCCGCTTCGGAGCTGCTGTTGTCAATCACTCCCGAGGACGCCACCCAGGGACTCGCCGTTCCCGTCTCGAAGCCGGGATTCCCCAACACCTGCGTCGTCGTACCCCCGCCGCCCGTGCCACCGCCTCCGGAGCTGGCTGGCGTGACCGTCACGGTGCGCGTGGCGCTCCCGCTGGCGCCCGTGCCATCCGTGGCCGTGAAGGTGGTGGTGTAGGTCGCATTCGAGGGGCCGGCGTTCGTAAAGGTGTGGCTGGCGGTGGCCCCAGTGGCCGTCGCGCCATCCCCGAAGGCCCAGACATCGCTCAGACTGGCCGAGCTGCTGCTGTCCGTGGCGCTGCCGGTGAAGGACACGGCTGTTCCGCTGGCCACGGTGAGGTTGGAGGAGGGTGCCGTGATGCTGGCCGAGACGGTGTTCTGTGACCCGGGGTTGAACTGGATATCAATGACCGGGTGCAGCTCGATGCCGTTGGGCGCCACGCCCGTCTGGCCGTGGAGGAAGTCGAACATGCCCACCCCCGTGACGCGCACCGGCACGTTCACGGTCTGGAAGCTCGTGGTGGGGGTGTACACCGCCTGGAACTGGGCGCGGGCGTTGGAAATCCCGGCGGACAGGGGGCTGGAGGAGCCCACACAGGCCGGCGAGGGGATCTCCGCAATCATCGTCAGCCCGCTGGCGTCCTGGAGGACGAGGTGGATGTCAGAGTCATTCTCCAGCTTGAACTGGGTGAGGGTCGCATTGAGCACCCACACCGTGGTCTCGTAGGGGGCCACGCGGTTGTTGGCCGGGATGGGGCTCGGGGCGGTCCAGCTCCGCATCGTGGCGATGGTGTTGGGTTGGGTGGCCGACAGGCTGATGAGGCCGGCGTCCGCATCCGTGCCCGTCTTCACGGACCAGCGCTCCACCCCGCAGGATTGGGCCCGCACCCCGACCGGGGCCAGGACCATCCATGCCATCAACAGGCCGGTGACACTCCGCAGACGCATGCGCACCATCGGTGCCTCCCATATTTATAGGGCGAGACTCAGTCCCAGAAACATGGATTCACTCTAGGCGCGCGGCATGAAGCCGCTTGTTAATTGTTGTTAATTTATCAATTCAGGTACAAACGAACGCCCACCTGGCTCTGGAACCGGGGGACTTCTGCGGACAGACCTGGATGGGCGCGGGCCGGCGGGCCTACTCGGTGGCTTCCACGCTCTCGCCGTCTTCCAGATCCAGTCGCTTCATTTTCTCCAGGAAGGTCGTCCGCTTCAGGCCCAGCAGGTCGGCGGCCCGCTTCTTGTTGCCGCGGGTGATGGCCAGGCTCTGGAGCATGAGGGTCTTTTCCATATCGGAAACCACCTGGTTCAGGTCAAGGCCTTCGGCCGGAAGGTCCAGGCTGAACCCGGCGGTCGAGGGCGACGGTTCGAAGGCGGATGGGGCGGAGAAGGCGGGCGCTGGGGCCGGATGGCCTGCCGGGGATTCCTCCATCCGCTCGGCCAGGAAGGCGAAATCCTCCCGGGTGAGCACGGGCCGGGTGCTGGACAGCACGATGGCCCGCTCGATGGCGTTCTCCAGCTGGCGCACGTTGCCCGGCCAGGGCTGGGCCATCAGCACCGGATCCACGCTGGGATGCAGGGCTTTCGGGTAGAGACCGTGCTCCCGGGCCTTGCGGTTGAGGAAGTGCTGGGCCAGGAAGGGGATCTCCTCGCGGCGGGCGCGGAGGGGCGGCAGGGTGATGGGCACCACCTCCAGCCGGTAGAAGAGATCCTCGCGGAAGCTGCCGTCCTGCACCTTCTTCCAGAGATCCACATTGGAGGCCGTCACCACCCGCACCTCCACCTTCACCGGCGCGCCGCCGCCGAGGGGCTGGACTTCCCGTTCCTGGAGCACCCGCAGCAGCCGCACCTGGGCGCCCAGGGGCATGGTGCCGACTTCATCCAGGAAGATCGTCCCGCCGTGGGCTTCGCGGAACTTGCCGGGCGTATCCTTCCGGGCGTCCGTGAAGGCGCCCTTGTTGTAGCCGAAGAGCTCGGACTCCAGGAGGTTCTCGGGGATGGCGCCGCAGTGCACCGCCACGAAGGGCTGGGCGGCCTCGGCGCTCATGCGGTGGATGGCCCGGGCGATGACCTCCTTGCCCGTGCCGCTCTCCCCCAGCAGCAGCACCGTGGCCCGGGTGGCCGCGGCGGCCCGGGCCCGGGCCAGCACCTCCTGCATGGCGAAGCTGGCGCCCACGAGGCCGAAGGCGAGGGCCTGTGAGGCGCTGAGCTGGGTGGTGGTGCCCGAGCGCGGGCGGAGACCGGGCATGGGCGGTTCGGGACCGAGGAGGCCCCAGCGCACGCTGCCCAGGGAGCCCCACTCCGCCAGGGCCTTGGGATCCAGGGGCGCGTCGCCGGGCTGCAGGCCCAGCAGGATGGGCAGGGCGCCCACCTCGGCCATCATCCGGTTCAGCTCCGGCGGCGGCCAGGCGCCCTTGGCGCGGATGACCCACAGGTCCACGTCCCGCGGCGCCAGCGCCGGCGAAGCGCTGCGATCCACGGTCACATCCCAGAGAGAAGCCCACCGATGTTCCAGCCCCCCCGTGTCGTCCCCGAGGGTGGACCAGTGAAGGCGTGGCAGGGTCGTCATAAGCTCCTGGATTGGAACCAGTCTGGAGACAGGAGGGTCCGGGTCAAGTCAAAAAAATGACTGAGAAAAAATTCAGGTTGCTCCCGGGCGTACGATGGAGGGAGCCCTCCTGGAGATCCCATGGCCCTGATGGAATCCACCATGGTCCCGCTCGGAACCCCTTGCCCCCCGTTCACCCTGCCGGGCGTGGATGGCCGCCTCTGGTCCCGGGACGACTTCCACACACCCGCCCTGCTGCTGGTCATCATGTGCAACCACTGCCCCTATGTGCAGGCGGTGGAGGGGCGCCTCGACACCCTGGCGAGGGCCTATGCCGGCCGTTGCGGCGTCGTCGGCATCAATCCCAACGACGCCGTGGCCTATCCAGAGGACAGCTTCGAGGCCATGCGGCAGCGGGCCAAAACCCGGGGCTACGCCTTCCCCTACCTCTGGGATGAGGATCAGACCGTGGCCCTGGCCCTCGGCGCGGTGTGCACACCGGATTTCTTCCTCTACGACGCCCACCGGCATCTGGTCTATCGCGGGCGCCTGGATGACAACTGGAAGGACGCGGCGAATGTGACCCGCCAGGAGCTGAAGGAGGCCCTGGATGCGGTGCTGGCCGGCGATCCGGCCCCCGAGGTGCAGCATCCGAGCATGGGCTGCAGCATCAAGTGGGCGGCGCGCTGAGGCTCTTCTTCGCCCTGCCCCTGCCGGCGGACCTGCGCGGGGCTCTGGGGCGTTGGCAGCGGGCCCAGCCCGGGATCGGAGGCTGGTCCCGCCCCGAAGGGCTCCACCTCACCCTGGCTTTCCTGGGGGCCCGCGCCCCGGAAGGCCTGGCACAGCTCGAAGCCATCGGCGAGGCCGTGGCGGCGGGGCACCGGGCCTTCGAATTGCGCACGGCCGCCCTCGGCGCCTTCCCCGACCCGGGGCGAGCCCGGGTGCTCTGGCTGGGCCTGGCGCCCTGTCCGGACCTGGAGCGGCTCTCGGCGAACCTGCGCGAAGTCCTGGCCACCGCGGGGGAAGCCTTTGATCCCAAACCCTTCCGTCCCCATCTCACCCTGGCCCGGTTCCGCCGGGCCAGCCCCGTGGACATGCTCCTTCCACCCGCGCCCGCCGGATTCACGGCCGCAGCCCTGGTGCTCTTCGAGAGCCAGCCCCAGGGATGTTACAGACCCGTCCGGACCTGGAATCTGGACCGGACCTGAACGGGAGGTATGATCGGACTTTTTGTGGAGCCTCCATGCGTCCCGTTCTTCTCACTGCGGGCCTCGCGGCCCTCCTGCTTGGCGCCACCCCCCTGCGCGCCCAGTGGGATCTGCGCCTGGAGGTGCCGCGTCCCAGCGGCCAGAGCCTGCCTCAGACCCTCCTCACCGGCACGGGCCAGCTGGCCTCCGGGAGCCTGGACACCGGCCGCGGCGCCATCGCCTCGGTCTACCGCCAGCTCTTCCAGATCGGCCCCCTCTTCCGTGTGCAGGCGGGTCTCGAATACTCCCAGTGGAAGGCGGACGGCGCCCTGGCCCAGGGCGGCGCCCTCCAGGCCACGGCCCTGAAGCAGCAGGGGGCGGGCGTGGGCCTGAATGCCCAGCTCTGGGTGCCCTTCGTGGGGCTGGCGGGTGAAATCGGCGTGATCCAGCGCTTCCAGCGGTACACCTTCGACACCAACGGCCTCTCCAACCGCCAGGATCTCAGCCGCACCTGGCTGCGCGTGGGCGCCCGCTGGCGCCTGCCGCTGCCCGTGCTGCATCCCTACCTGGCCGCCAGCTACCAGCAGCCCATCACCAGGGATCATCCCGTGCAGCTCCACAGCGCCTCCGATCTGGCCAGCTACTTCACGGCCCAGGGCAACGGCCAGGAATTCGAGCGGATGTGGACCTTCGGTGTGGGCGTGGCCTTCTGATGCGAGCCCGGACCCTGCTTTCCTGCCTCCTTCCCGCCCTGGCCATGGCCGCGGTCCCGGCCCGGCCCCGGCTCGTGGTGGTCATCGCCATTGACCAGTGCTCCGCGGAGCTCATCCAGACCTACGGACCGGAACTCACCGGTGGATTCCATCAACTCTTGACCCAGGGTGTCCAGTTCACCGAGGCCTACCAGGACCACGGCTTCACGGAGACGGGGCCGGGGCACTCGGTGCTGTTGAGCGGCCGTTTCCCGGCGCACACAGGCATCGTTGAGAATGAATGGGTGGACCGCGCCACCGGCAAGGTCACCTATTGCGTGGCCGATCCCACGGTCCGGGCCCTCGATCCCGATACGGCCCACGCCGCCTCCAACGCCACCTTCCTGGGAGACACCCTCGGAGACTGGCTCCAGGCCCAGGTGCCCGGCAGCCGCGCCTTCTCCATCTCCGGCAAGGACCGGGCGGCGATCCTCATGGCGGGCCGCCACCCGAGCGGGGTGTTCTGGTTCACCGGCCCCTCGGGCTTCAGCAGTTCCACCGCCTACATGGCCAAACTGCCGGACTGGCTGGTGCGGTACGATCATGCGTTGTCCCGGCGCTTCGCCACCCAGAGCTGGCTCTGGACGAAGGAGCCCGGCACGCCTGAGGGCCGCGTGGCCTCCTGGACCTACGGCGCGACCGTGGTGCGCAACGGCGCCCTGCCGCGGCTCATCCAGGGCGCGGGCATGCCGCTGGGCCCGGGCTTCACCGCGCGGTTCGACAAATCCCCGTTCCTCGACCAGGTCACCGAGGAGGGCGCGGAGGCCCTGGTGCGCGGCGAACACCTGGGCAGGGGCCCTGCCACGGATCTGCTCACGGTGAGCTTCTCCGCCACGGACTACATCGGCCACGCCTATGGCAACCTGGGCACCGAGATGCGTGATCAGATCCACCGGCTGGATCAGACCCTGGGCCGCTTCCTCGATGTCCTGAAGCGGCACGATCCGGATGTGTGGGTGGTGCTCAGCGCCGACCACGGCGGCATGGATGTGGTGGAGGCCCTCCAGGCGGAGGGCTTCCCCGCCCGCCGGGTGGACGGCGCGGCCTTCCTCGGCGCGCTGAACGCCGCCATGAAGGCCCGGTTCAAGGTCGCCGCGGATCTGTTCATGGCGCCGCCGGAACCCACCATGTTCTACCTGAAAGCGGCCCCCCTGAAGGCCGCGGGCTTGGACCGGACCCAGGTGCTGGGCGCGGCCGAGGCCTGGCTGCGGGCCCGGCCCGAAGTGGCCCGGGCCTTCACCGCGACGGAACTGGCCGCGGTGGATCCCGCCGCCACCGGCAGCCCCCGCGACAGCCGCCTCTCCGTGCTCCTGCGGCGCAGCTTCCGGGCAAGTCGAAGCGGGGACCTGCTGGTGGCCTTCCAGCCGCTGACCCTGTTCAACGCGCCGCCCAGGGGTTCCGCGGCCGGGCATGGCTCGCCCTGGGCCTACGACCGCCGTGTGCCCCTGGTCTTCTGGGGGCCCTGGAAGGCCGCCGAGCGGACCGATCCCGTCCGCACCGTGGACCTGGCCCCCACCCTCGCCCGGGAACTGGGGATCAAGCCCGGCGCGGTGGACGGCAAGGCCCTGGACCTGGGACCCTTGAAATGAGGCGTTGACGCCGTTCCGGAAAAGCGGGAACACAGAGGACGCAGACTTCCCGCAGAGGGCGCAGAGGAGGACTCCGCCATGGAAAGCGCAGGCCTCCATCTCCAACTGCGGGGGGGCTTGACCCGTTCCCTGCGTCCTACCCGGGCCTCTGTGTACCGCTGTTAGCGCCCCTCATCCTGAAGGGACCTCCCATGAGAATCCCCCGCGAGGCCGGCCTCGTGATCCTCACCGGAGCCGGCATCTCGGCGGAGAGCGGGCTGAGGACGTTCCGGGATGCGGATGGGCTCTGGGAGAACCATCGTGTGGTGGATGTGGCCACGCCCGAGGGTTTCCTGCGCAAGCCGGCGCTCGTGTACCGTTTCTACAACGAGCGGCGCCGGGGCCTGTCCGCCGTCCAGCCCAACGCCGCCCACGCGGCCCTGGCGCATCTGGAAGCCGCCTGGCCCGGGGACTTCCTGCTGGTGACCCAGAACGTGGACGACCTCCACGAGCGGGCGGGGTCCAAGAACCTCCTCCACATGCACGGCGAGCTGCTGAAGGCCCGCTGCCTGGCCTGCCGGAAGGTGGTCTCCTGGCCGGGCGACCTGGATGCCGACAGTGTTTGTCCATTCTGCCCGAAGGGGCGCCTGCGGCCCCACATCGTGTGGTTCGGGGAGCGGCCGCTCGAGCTGGAGCGCATCTACCCCGCCCTGGACCGCTGTTTCCTCTTCGCGGCCATCGGCACCAGCGGCCACGTCTACCCGGCGGCGGGCTTCGTGGAGTCCGTCCAGCCCTGGTGCCACACCGTGGAACTCAACCTGGAGCCCAGCAAGGTCGTGGACAGCTTCCTGGAGCACCGCTCCGGCAAGGCCACCGATCTGGTGCCAGCCTTTGTGGATGAGCTTCTGGGGGCGTAGCCTTAGGAGCTGGAACGGAATAATCGTTGCCATCGTTGACGCCCAGCCGCGATGCATCCGCAAGGAAGGGCCCGCAGGGCCATGTGGTTCATGGTTAAAGGGCCCTGACGCCGCGGGGCGCGCGGATGGGCGTCCCCGCCCACGCAGGCGTGGGCGGGGATCTAAGGTCAACCCTCCGGGCGCGGGGTGGCGGGGAGGCTCCGACTCCGCGAGCTTGCGAGCGG
>JAJYRN010000002.1:0-109065 GCA_021794095.1 Acidobacteriota bacterium
CCCGAACACGGCCGTTAAGACCCGGAGGGCCGATGATACTGCTCCCCACAGGAGTGGAAAAGTAGGTCGCTGCGACGTTAATCTCTACCCTTGGGCCATCCGATATGGATGGCCCAAGTCCGTTTAAAGGCACTGGCCCCGCGCCTTTCAGGGGGATTTTCGTGCGCTCATCCGATACACTGAGTGGATTCCGCATGGAGGCTGACGATGGGCAAAGGTGTTTACACCTTCGGGGGGAACCGCAATGAGGGCAGCGCTGCCATGCGGGATCTACTGGGCGGCAAGGGCTGCAATCTGGCAGAGATGGCTGGCCTCGGAATTCCCGTGCCCCCGGGTTTTACACTGACCACCGAGCAGTGCGGATCCTACTATGCCAACGGCCGTCAATTGGGCGAACCCTTGAAGGCGGAGGTCCTTGCCGCCCTTCGATGGCTGGAAGGGGTGCGGCAGTGCACCTTCGGTTCCGGCCCGAACCCGCTTCTGCTCTCTGTTCGCTCGGGGGCACGGGTTTCCATGCCCGGGATGATGGACACGGTCTTGAACCTTGGGCTCAATGACACCACGGTCGAGGCCCTCGTGGCTGCCAGCGGGAACCCGCGGTTCGCGTGGGATTCCTACCGCCGTTTCATCACGATGTACAGCAACGTCGTTCTGGGTGTGGAGCACGCGCTCTTCGAGGCCGAACTTGAGCGGGCGAAGGAACGCCTCGGCAAGCACCAGGACACGGAACTGGGGGCCGAGGACTGGAAACGGCTGGTGTCGGCCTTCAAGGGCATCGTGCAGGAGGAGACCGGGAAGCCCTTCCCGCAGGATCCCATGGACCAGCTCTGGGGCGCCATCTGCGCTGTGTTTGAAAGCTGGAACACGCCACGGGCCATCACCTACCGCCGCCTGAACCGGTTCTCCGATGACTGGGGCACGGCCGTGAACGTGCAGAGCATGGTCTTCGGCAACATGGGCGACGACTGCGGCACCGGCGTGGCTTTCACCCGTGACCCGGGCACGGGCGAGAAACGGTTTTATGGGGAATATCTGATCAACGCCCAGGGCGAGGACGTGGTGGCGGGTATCCGCACCCCGCAGCCCATCACGCGCCGCCAGGCCGAGGGAACGGGCCTCAAGAGCCTCGAGGAGGCCATGCCTGAGGCCTTCGCTGAACTGGATGCCACCTGCAAGCGCCTGGAGCACCACTTCAAGGACATGCAGGACATCGAGTTCACCATCGAGCGCGGGAAGCTCTTCCTGCTGCAGACCCGCAACGGCAAACGCACGGCGATGGCAGGGATCCGCATCGCCATTGATCTTGTGGACGAAGGCCTCATTGACACCCACACGGCTCTGAAACGCATTGACGCCGACAGCCTCTCTCAGTTGCTCGCCCCCGTGTTCGATCCCAAAGAGAAGGAGCGGCTCCGCAAGGAGGGCCATCTCCTCACGAAGGGGCTCAACGCCGGCCCTGGCGCCGCCACCGGCCTCATCGCCCTGACCGCCGAGGAGGCCGAGCGCATGGGTCAGGAAGGCCCCGTGGTGCTCGTACGGGTGGAAACCAGCCCCGAAGATATTTCCGGCATGGTGGCTTCCCAGGGCATCCTCACGGCGCGCGGCGGCATGACCAGCCACGCGGCCGTGGTGGCCCGCGGCATGGGCAAACCCTGCGTCTGCGGCGCCTCCGCGATCCAGATTGATCTGGTCCGGGGCCTGGTCAAGGTCGGCGGCCATGAGCTCAAGGCCGGGCAGGACTGGATCTCCATTGACGGCTCAACGGGCGAAGTCTTCGCGGGCCGGCTCAGCGCGCATCCTTCCGAGGTGAACCAGGTGCTCGTGGATGGCCGCCTGAAGGCCGAGGACAGCGAGCTCTACCGCCGTTTCGAGAAGATCATGACCTGGAGCCGTGAGGCCAAGCGCCTCAAGGTGCGCACCAACGCCGACACGCCGCACGACGCCACCGTGGCTCGGGCCTTCGGGGCCCAGGGCATCGGCCTCTGCCGCACCGAGCACATGTTCTTCGAAGGGGAACGCATCCTTTCGGTCCGCGAGATGATCCTCGCCACTGACACAGAGGGCCGGAAGAAGGCCCTGGCCAAGCTCCTGCCCATGCAGCGGGAGGATTTCGAGGGCATCTTCGCGGCCATGGATGGCCTGCCCGTGAACATTCGCCTCCTGGATCCCCCGCTCCACGAGTTCCTGCCCCAGGACGAGGCGGGCCAGCGCGAAATGGCTGAGGTGCTGGGCGTGGACCTCGCCACCGTCCAGCGGCGGGTGGCGCAGCTCCACGAATTCAACCCCATGATGGGCCACCGCGGCTGCCGCCTCGGCATCACCTTCCCGGAGATCATCCGCATGCAGACCCGCGCCATCGCGGAGGCCGCCCTCAATGTAACGGCCAAGGGCATCAAGGCCGTGCCCGAGATCATGGTCCCCCTCATCGGGACGGTCCGGGAATTGGCCTTCACCAAGACGGAGATGCTCGACGAGATCGCCAAAGTGAACAAGGAGCGGGGTGCCAGCTTCATCTGCCCCATCGGCACCATGATCGAAATCCCCCGCGCGGCGATCACCTCGGATCGCATCGCCGAGGAGGCCGAGTTCTTCAGCTTCGGCACCAATGACCTCACCCAGATGGGTTTCGGGTTCAGCCGCGACGACGCCGGCAGCTTCCTGCCCGAGTACGTCGGCAAGAAGCTTCTGGAGGATGACCCCTTCCAGAGCCTGGACCAGGAAGGCATCGGCGAGCTGGTACGCATCTCCTGCGAGAAGGGCCGCGCCACCCGCCCCGGGATCAAGCTGGGGGTCTGCGGCGAACACGGTGGCGACCCGCGCAGCGTGGTCTTCTTCCACAAGGTGGGGCTCGACTATGTGAGCTGCTCGCCCTACCGCGTGCCCATCGCTACCCTGGCGGCAGCCCAGGCCGCCATCTAGCCCCATCTGGGGTATCCTGGAAAGGCCGCGCCCCGCGCGGCCTTTTTGTCGGATCCCGCCATGGCCAAGACCGCGACCGAGCAGCCCGAGATCATCTACTCGATGATGCGGGTCAGCAAGATCTACAACAACAAGCCCGTCATCAAGGACATCTCCCTCAGCTACTTCTACGGCGCGAAGATCGGTGTGCTGGGCCTCAACGGCTCCGGCAAGAGCACGGTGCTGCGGATCATGGCCGGCGTGGACCAGGACTTCAACGGCGAGGCCGTGCTGAGCAAGGGCTACACCACCGGCATCCTCGACCAGGAGCCGAAGCTGGACGAAGGCAAGACCGTCCGAGAGGTCGTGGAGGAGGGCGCCGCCGAGAAGGTGGCGTGGTTGAAGGAATACAACGCGATCGCGGAGCAGTTCGCCGATCCTGACGCCGATCTGGACGCCCTGCTGGCGCGGCAGGGCGAGCTCCAGGAGAAGATTGATGCCCACGACTGCTGGGATCTGGATACGCAGCTGGACCAGGCCATGGACGCCCTGCGCTGCCCCGATCCCGAGACGAAGATCGGCGTTCTCTCTGGTGGCGAGCGGCGCCGGGTGGCTCTGTGCCGGCTGCTGCTCCAGAAGCCGGACATCCTGCTGCTGGACGAGCCCACCAACCACCTGGACGCCGAGACCGTGGCCTGGCTGGAGAAGCACCTCCAGGACTACGCGGGCACGGTCATTGCTGTCACCCACGACCGCTACTTTCTGGACCATGTGGCGGAGTGGATCCTGGAACTGGACCGTGGTGAGGGCATCCCCTGGAAGGGCAACTACTCGAGCTGGCTGGAGCAGAAGCAGGGCCGGCTGGCCAAGGAGGAGAAGTCCGACCAGAAGCGCCAGAAGACGCTGGAGCGCGAGCTGGAGTGGATCCGCATGTCGCCCAAGGGGCAGCACACCAAGAGCAAGGCCCGCATCGCCAACTACGAGCGGCTGGCGGGCGAGGAGGGTCGCCAGAAGGAACAGGAGCTGGAGATCTACATCCCCAGCGGCCCGCGCCTCGGCGACCTCGTGGCCGAGTTGACGGGCGTGACGAAGGCCTACGGCGACCGGGTACTCTTCGAAAACCTGACCTTCGCCATCCCCCGCGGCGGCATCCTGGGCGTCATCGGCCCCAATGGCGCCGGCAAGTCCACCCTGCTGCGCCTGCTCACGGGCCAGGAGGCACCCGAGGCTGGCACGATCCGCCTGGGCGACACCGTGAAGATGGCCTACGTGGACCAGCTTCGCGCGAAGCTGGATCCCGAGAAGAGCGTCTTCGAGGCCGTCTCGGGCGGCTACGAGCAGATCGAGCTGGGCGGCAAGCTCATCAACGCCCGCGCCTGGCTCAGCCGCTTCGGCTTTTCCGGCGACGCCCAGCAGAAGAAGGTGCGTGAGCTGAGCGGCGGCCAGCAGAACCGCCTGAACCTGGCGCTCACGCTGAAGAGCGAGGCCAACCTGCTGTTTTTCGATGAACCCACCAACGACCTCGACGTGAACACCATGCGGGCCCTGGAAGAAGCCATCGAGTCCTTCGCCGGCAGCGCCGTGCTGGTGAGCCACGACCGCTGGTTCCTGGACCGCCTGGCCACCCACATCCTGGCCTTCGAGGGGGATTCGAAGGTGGCATTCTTCGACGGCAACTACACCGAGTACGAGCAGTACCGGAAGGATGTCCTGGGCCTCAAGCCCTTCGATCCCCACCGCATCAAATACCGCAAGCTGACCCGATGACCGACGTTCCGCCCCTCGCCTCCAGGCTGGTCCTGCTCACGGCGGGCGCCGCCTTCGCCCTGGGCGGCGCGGTGGTCGGCCTCGGGATCGCCAACCAGGTGCCTCTGGCCTGGGGTTTCGGCCTCGCCTGCCTCCTCCAGGTGGCGCCGTCCCTGGCCCTGGGGCATCGGCTCCGGGAAGGGCTGGGCAACCGGGGGCTGGACGGCGAGCGACGCACCCTCCGGATCACCAGCCATCTCCTGCGCTTCCTGGCCCTGGGCCTGGCCATCGCCTGTGCCTTGGCCTGGACCGCGGGCGACACGCCGAAGGCCACATCCCTGGACCTCGTACTCGCCGGAACCGCCCTGCTGGCCTGGCTCGGCCTCTGGCTCGCCAAGCGGCGCCTTGGGGAACTGCATGCCTCGCTGGCCCTCGATGCGGCGCGCAGCCGCACTCTGGCGGCTTTCGCGGGGCTCTGCCTGGCGGGCGGCCTGCTGGGGCTGGTCTTCCCCTGGGCCGGTCCGGCGGCCGGGCTGCTCCTGGCCGGCTGGCAGTTCCACGAGGGGCGGATGATGGCCAAGGCCACGACCGTGTCCCTGGTGGGCTGTGGCGGGTGCGGGAGCTGCGGCTGCGGATGATGCGGGCCCTGGAGCTGTTCTCGGGCCTCGGCGGGTGGCGCCTGGCCCTGGGGGGCCGGGGCGAGGTGGCGGCGGCCTACGACGTGAACGAGGCGGCCAACGCCACCTACACCCTCAACCACGGCGCGTCACCGAAAGCGAGTGAGCTGGCCACGATTCCGGCCTCGGAGCTGGCCTCGCACCGGGCGGACACCTGGCTGCTGAGTCCGCCCTGCCAGCCCTTCTGCCGCATGGGGAACCACCAGGGCCTCGATGACCGGCGCAGCCGCGCCTTCCACCGCCTCATGGACCTCTTTCCGGAGCTGCCGCCGGAGGGCCTGGTGCTGGAGAACGTCAGCGGCTTCCTGGGCTCGGACGCCCACGCACTGCTGGTGGAGCGGCTGCGGGCCCACGGCCTGCACCGCCTCGACCTGGTGGCTTGCCCCAGTCGCTTCGGCCTGCCCAACCAGCGCCCCCGGGTGTTCGTGGTGGCCTCGCGGCGGCCGCTGGAGGCGCGGCCCCTGCCGGACCTTCCGTTACGCCGGATCGCCGAGTTCCTGGACGATGTGGAAGACGAGAGCCTCTACCTGTCGGAACCGATCCTGGCCCGGCACCGGCCCGGCCTGGACCTGGTGACGGCGGAGGATCGCCGCAGCACCTGCTTCATCGGCGGCTACGGCCAGCGCTACGTCGCCAGCGGCTCCTTCCTGCGCACCACCCGGGGCGTCCGCCGCTTCTCGACCGCCGAAGTGGCGCGCCTCCTGGGCCTGCCGGCAGGGTTTCGGTTCCCGGCGCATGTGCCACTGGAGGCCCGCTACAAGCTGCTGGGCAATGGCCTCTCCATCCCCGTGGCGGCCTGGGCGCTCTCCCACCTCGACGGCTAGGCGCCACCGCGGGACCATGGCGCATGGACCTCCTCCTGGCCGCCTTCCCGCCGGAACTCGGATCGCTGCGCGACGCGCCGCCACGGGGGTGGGCGACTGCCTGCACGGGCGTGGGGGCGCTCACGGCCGCGGCCACGGCAGCCCGGCTGATCGTGGAGCGGCGGCCGGAGCGGGTGGTGTTCCTGGGCACCTGCGGGCGCTACGACGACCGCCTGGACCTGTTCGACTGCCTCTGGGCCACCGAGGCCATCGCGACCTCCCTGGAGGAGGTGCGGGGCGAGGCCTACCGGCCGGAGATCGAGCGCACCCGCTGGGCAGCTTCCCTGGCGGGCCCGCTGCCGGGCCGGACCGTGGCCGTGCCCCCCGCCATCACCCGCACCCTGGAGGGGGCGCGGGCCCTGGCTGCCGTCGCGCCGGTGGAGCATCTGGAATTGACGGGCGTCTACGCCGCCTGCGAAGCCGCCGGTGTGACCTTCGGTGGGGCGCTGGTAGTGGTAAACGATGTGGGCCCTGACGCCCAGGCCCAGTGGAAGGCGAACCACGGTGAAGGCAGCGCGCGGCTGATCAAGGCGTTGCAGGCGTCCAGCTTCTTCGCAGGGGCGTGAACGCCTGACGGCCGTCGCCGGTGGTGATCCGCCAGCCGCCGGGCGCGGCGGCCACGCGGACGCCCGCGCAGGGCCCCGCCACCCAGGGAGAGAGGCCGCGGGTCGAAAGAAGGGCGAGGGTCTCGGGATGGGGGTGGCCCAGGCTGTTCCGGAGGCCGGCGGTCAGCAGCACCACCTCTGGATCCAGGGCCGAGACCCAGGCGGGATCGGAGGCGTTGCGGCTGCCGTGGTGCCCGGCCTTCAGGAGCCGGTGACGGCCCGGGCCCGGGTCCCCCAGCGCGAGGAGGTCGCGCTCCTGGATGGCCAGGGCATCGCCCATGAGCCACAGCTCCCGGTCCTGCCACCGCACCCGCAGTACCACGGACACCATGTTGGGATCGGCGAGGGCGAAGGGCTTCGGCGGCCAGCGGACGCTGACTTCGGCCGCCCCGCGGCGCCACCCATCGCCCCGCAGGAGGCCTTCGGTGTCCCGGCGGGAGGGGGCGTACGGAGCCCAGATATCCTCGTCCCAGGCGGTGGCGGGTAGGCTCGTGGAGGCCAGGGGCCAGAGGCGCGCCAGGGTGGCCCACCCACCGGCGTGGTCGCTGTGCGGGTGGGTCAGCACCAGGTGGACCGGTTCCCGCACCCCTCGACGGCTGAGGACGCGTACGATCCGGCGCGCTCCCCAAGGCGTAGGGCCGGTGTCCACCACCGTGGCATCGCCGCCGGGCACCCGGAGCAGGAGGGCGTCGCCCTGGCCCACATCCACGGCCTCGAGGCTGAGGGTCGAAGGCCTGCGCCCTGTGCCGTGCGTGGCCACCAGAATCAGAGTCCCGCCCGCCAGGGCCACCGTCAGGGCGCGGGTCCGCTTCGCAAGGGCCTGGCGGTGGGCCAGGACCAGCCAGCCGAGGAGGAGGAGCAGCCAGGGCCAGAGAATCCCTGTGGCCAGCGGTGTAATGCCCGCAAGCGCCGGCACCAGGCGATCGCCCATCCATCCCAGGACCGCCGCCGCGGCCGGCGTGAGGCCGGGCAGAGGCAGAAGGATCAGCAGCAGGCAGAGGGGCGTGAGGAAGGCCACCAGGGGCAGCACGAGCAAGTTGGCGACGATGCCCCAGCGCGGGGCGCCGCCGTGCAGCAGGGCCAGCAGGGGCAGGGTGGAGAACCAGGGCGCGGCGATCCGCGCGAAGGGCAGAGCCAGGCGGCCCAGCAGGGGAGATAGCAGCCCCGCCAGGGGCTCCGCGCCCCAGAGCAGGCCCAGCAGCGCCCACCAGGCCAGGAGGAAGCCCGGCTCGACGCCCGCCGCGGGATGGCCCAGCAGCCAGGCCAACAGGGCCAGGTGCAGCCCGGCCACCGGCGGCAGCTTCCAGCCGCTGGCGCGTCCCAGGGCCCAGGCCACGCCCATGAAGAGGCCCCGCCAGACCGGCGCAGAAAAGCCCACCAGGCCGCAGTAGAGCAGACCTGCGGCGATGGCGCCCGCCGAGGCGCCCCGCAGCCGTAGGCGGCGCAGCAGGGCCTCGATGGCCACCATGACGAGCGTCACCTGGAGGCCGGAGACCACGAGGATGTGGATGGTGCCGCTTTCGGCGAAGACGCTGAAGTGGGCCTCGTTCGCGGGCGGAATGCCCAGGGCCAGGGCACCCCAGAGATCCTTCGCCGTGGGATCCAGGGGCAGGGCCTCGAAGCGGCGACGGACGAAAACCTGGAGGCGCAGCAGCCAGGAGGGAGCGGGTGGACCGAGCGGTTCCATCAGTTGGGTCGTAGCGAGGTGGATGCGCCTGGGTGCCTCGTCGCTTCGGGCGCGCCAGAGGGGCCGTTCCGCCAGGAACACCGGGGCCGCTGGAACCGGCCGCAACTCCGCGCGAAAGCGGACGGCTGTGCCGGGCGCTGGAGGTGGCTCGGCGCCATCGGCCGGGACGGTCAAGGGCAGGGAAAGGCCCCGGAGGCTGGCCGGTCCGGTTACGGCCAGCTGCGTGCGCAGGCGCTGGTTCTGAAGGGTCCAGGGCGCGGCGATCCGGCCCTCCACGGACTGGAAGCCGGTGGGCAGGGCTGTTTCCCACTGGGCCCGCTGGCGGAGACCCAGGAACGTGATCCCCATCAGGATGGCTGTCAGGGGTACCACCGCCCATCGGCGGCTTCGCACCATCCCCAGAGAAGCGGCCAGTGCCAGTCCGCCGAGGATGAGCCAGCGCGCGGGCGTCTGGCCATTCCAGCGTTCCGGCAGCAACCACGGGAGCGCACAGGCTGCGCCCATGGCCCAGGCAAGGGGCCAGAGGGGCGCTCCGGAAAGGCGCTGCCACAGACTGGAACGGGAAAGCATCCAGGGAGTCTAGCCGGACTGTCCAAACCTTGACAGGGGGGGCTGGACCGGGGACAGTGGGGGCATGAACCCTGCGCGGGCGCTCCTGGTGGATGACGATCCCACCATTCTGGACGTAGTGGGGACGCTGCTGTCCCGGCACGGGCATGAGGTTGTGGGCACGGGGTCAGGCCTGCGGGGGGCCCAGTTCCTCCGCAGCGAACATTTCGACCTGGCTGTGGTGGATCTCATGCTGCCGGACCTGAGCGGCCTCGAGTTGGCGCGCCAGGCGGTCGGGAAGCCGGACACGGTGGTGGTGGTGCTCTCGGGCTCCACTTCGGTGGAGACGGCCCTCCAGGCCATGAAGATGGGCATCTACGACTACGTGCCCAAGCCCTTCCGGGCGGAGGAACTGGAACACACCCTGCTCCGCGCGATCGAGAAGTCCCGCCTGAACCAGGAGAACAAGCGGTTGCGGGAACAGATCCAGGGGCAGGCGCCGGGGCCGCAGATGGTCGGCCGGTCCGCGGCCTGGCAGAACCTCCAGGCCCTGCTGCGGCGGGTGGCACCCTCCCCTTCGACGGTGCTCATCACCGGGCCCTCGGGCACGGGCAAAGAACTCGCCGCCAAGGCCATCCACCAGTGGAGCCCCCGGGCCCAGGGCCCCTTCGTGCCCATCCATTGCGGCGCCATCCCCGAGACCTTGCTGGAGGACGAGCTCTTCGGCCACGTACGCGGCGCCTACACGGATGCCCGCACGGACCGGCCCGGGCGCTTCCAGCAGGCGGAGGGCGGCACCCTGTTTCTGGATGAGATCGGCACCATGCCCCTCAGCCTCCAGGTGAAGCTGCTCCGGGTCATCCAGGAGCGGGAATTCACGCCGCTCGGATCCGCGCGCACGGTCAAGGCCGATTTCCGGCTGGTGGCGGCCGCGAACGAGGATCTCGGCCGACTGGTGGCCCAGAAGCGGTTCCGCGAGGATCTCTACTACCGGCTGAACGTGATTCCCATCCAGCTGCATCCGCTCAAGGAACATCCGGATGACATCCCGGTGCTGGTGGCCCATTTCCTCCGGAAGTTCGCACGGGAGCTGGCGCTCCCGCTGAAGCAGGTGGAACCTGCTGCCCTCCAGGCCATGGAGACCTATGGCTGGCCGGGCAACGTGCGCGAGCTGGAGAATGCGGTCGAGCGGGCCATGGCCCTGGGCTCCGATCCCGAGCGCCTGTTGCTCCAGGATCTGCCCGCCCCCGTGGCCGGTGTGGTCCCGTCGGTGGCCTTTCCGAGCCTCCCCCAGCACCGGGATCTCGTGCGGTTCCTCACGGATCTCGAGCGCCACCTGATCCTGGAAGCGCTCCAGGCCACGGGTTGGAACAAGAGCGAAACCGCGCGCCGCCTGGGCCTGCGCCGGACGACCCTGCTCCACCGGCTGCACGCCCTGGCCATTCCGCTCGATCCCCTCGACGAAACCGGCCGTCCCCATGCCTCCGCCCTTCTCGCCGGGGAGACTCCATGAAGCGCCTGCTCGCGGGCCTGCTCGCGGCCTGCCTCCCGCTGGGGGCCTGGTCGCCCCACATGCATGAAGTCCAGACAGCCAAGGCGCTGCGCCTCATCCCCTGGCGCATGGCGGCCTTCCTCCGGGCCCACCCCGCGGCGCTAATGGAAGGGGCCCGGGGGGTGGCCAACGACGAGCCGCCCACGCCCGACCAGGTGGAGGCGGAGTACCGGACCGTCCTGCGCATGAGCGGGGAGCGGGCGCGTCCCGAGGAGATCGCCCGGGAGCTGGGCGTACTGGCCCATCAGGTGCAATTGCTTCTGGACCCCTCTGCCGTCCAGGGCCTGAGCCCGCTCCGGGAGGATTTCGAAGCCTACGCCGACCAGTGGATCCCGCACCTGGTGGTGACCCAGGAACCCTTCTGGGCGGCCGAGGGGCGCCCGGACCTCGATCTGGCCCTCCGGCGCTTCCAGGCCGTGAAACTGGCCCGCCATCAAGGGCTCCTGGACCATTTCGATCCGGCCACGGGCCGGCGCCTCGGTTCCTGGGACGACCGCTCCGTGCCCTTCGCCCAGCTCCAGCTTTCCTTCTCCAACGCCGTCTATGCCACCGCCAACCTTTGGATCCTCGCCTGGAGGCAGGCAGGGAACCAGTGGGAGCTTCCCCATGCACCCTGAGTCATGCTGGATCCTGAATAGGCCGATAGGCTAGGCGAATCTCGGCTTTCCCGCTATCTTGCCAAGCAACCCCTCCTTTGGAGTTCGGACATGGGCACCTACACTCGCCTCGGGTCGTACCTGCTGGCCTCGGAGCTCGCCGGAGATCCCCTGGGCGCCATTCATCGGGCCGTGGTGACCGCTGGCAACGGCTTCGACCGCCATGTGCTGGTGCGGGCCTTCAGCGAGGAACTGTTCCAGGCCGGCATCGGCACCCGGATCGCCGATGCCTCGCGGGTGGTCCCGCTGCTGGGGGGCGCGCGGCTCTTCGGCCAGGGCTACCGCGTGGAAGGCGGGAAGACACCGCATGTGGCCTGGGATTACGTCCCCGGGCGGAGCCTCGCCCAGCTCATCGAAAAGGCCCGCCATGAGCAGATTCCCTTCGGCGTGGATCATGCCCTGACCGTGATCCAGGGCGTGGCCCAGGGTGTGGTCCAGATGCATGCCAAAGGCGTGAACCATGGCCTCCTCAGCCCCCACAGTGTGTGGGTGAGCTTCGAAGGGGCCACTCAGATCGTGGACGCTCCTTTTTCCGCGCTGGTCAAGGGCGTGCTGTCGAAGGCTCCGGGCGCCCGGCAGAAACTGGCCCCCTACCTTCAGGGCCCTGAGACCAATGCCGTGCAGCAGGATCTCTTTGCGCTGGGGGCCGTCCTCTACGAATTGCTGACCTTCGAGCAGGTGCCGGTGGGGGGCGATCTCCAGGGTGCCCTGGACCGGGCCACGCTGAAGGCGGCGCAGGAGGAGGCTCCCCTGCCGGCGGAAATCCGGGCCTTCCTTGGCCGATTGATGCTGGGGCGCCAGCCTTTCACCACCATGGATGCATTCAATGCAGAACTCGAGCGGGTTCTCTACGACGGCGAGTACAGCCCCACGACGTTCAACATGGCGTTCTTTATGCACACCCTCTTCCGGGAAGAGAACGACCGCGATACCACGGCCATGAAGGCCGAGCAGGGCGACAACTACCTCGCCTACACGCCAGCGGGAGAAACCCTCCGGAGCGGCGCGACCCGGGTTCAGCACATTGATGGCCACGCCGAGGAACAGGCCAGCCAGAAGAACAAGACCCTGCTCATCGCAGGCGGGGTGGCCGCCGTCGTGATCCTGGGGCTGGGTTACCTCTTCATGAACCGGCAGAAAGGGGTCCAGAAACAACTGGCGGATCTGCAGCTTCTCCAGGTCCAGATCCAGCAGCAGCAGGCCGACCTGAACGCCAAGGCCCAGGCGGAAGCCCAGAAGGCCACCGACATCCAGAAACAGCTTTCGGAAACCAAGTCCGCCGACGAGAAGGCCAAATTACAGAAGCAGCTGGCGGAAGCCCAACAGCGGAAGGCTGATATCGAGCAGCAGCAGGAAGCCGCCAAGCAGCACCAGCAGCAGCTGGCCGAGCAGCAGAAGGCGGCCGAGGCTCGTGCGGCGGCCGTGCCCCAGGTTGCTCCACCCCCGCCGCCTGCGCCCAAACCCGAAGCGCCCAAACCGGCCCCCATGCAGCCCGCGGCCAGCCCTGTGCCCGAGGCCGTGCCTGCCCCCCAGCCCGTTGCTCCCCAGCCCATCGCCCAAGCCCAGGTGGTGGAGACGCCGCCCCAGGTGGTGCGCCAGGTGGCACCGATCTTCCCCATCAGGGCCATGCAGATGCGCTGGGAACTCAACCAGGATCACAATGTCTTCCTGCGGGTCTACGTGGGCGAGCAGGGCCAGCCTCTGAAAGTCATGGTGAAGCAGGGCATCTCGGGCCCCTACGGGTTCGATGAAGCCGCCATTGACGCGGCCAACAAATCCACTTTCGCGCCCGCCACCCGCGACGGGAAGCCCATCCGCGCCTGGATTGAGATCCACTACCGCTTCCAGCGACAGCGGTAGCTGAAATCCTCAGATCGAGTGGGCCGCTTCGTTCGCGAGGCGGTCCACTCGCTCGTTCTCGGTGTGGCCGGCGTGGCCCCGCACCCAGCGGGCTTCCACCTGGTGGCGCGCCAACTGGGCATCCAGCGCCTGCCACAGGTCTGCATTGAGCACGGGCTTGCCGTCAGCCTTCTTCCAGCCGCGTCGCTTCCAGTCCTTCAGCCAGGCCTGGATCCCCTTCACGACGTACTGACTGTCGCTGCGAAGGTCCACCAGACAGGACTGGGTGAGGGCCTCCAGTCCACGGATCGCTGCCAGCAATTCCATGCGGTTGTTGGTGGTCTCCGGCTCGGCGCCGGAGGCTTCCTTTTCCTTCACGCCGGTGGCCGTGCGCACGCGCAGGAGGTACCCCCAGCCGCCCGGGCCTGGATTCCCGAGGCAGGCGCCGTCGCAGTAGAGCTCGACCTTCGGCCGGAGGCTCATCCCACCGTCGCGGGCGCCGTGCGGGCGACTTCGGCCACAGAGGCCCGCAGCAGTTCCACACCCAGGTCCAGATCCTCCGTGGCAAGGTTCAGGGCCGGGCGGAAGCGCAGGCCCTTCCTGCCGGTGGAAAGGATCATCATGCCCAGGTCGTGGCCCTTGGCCACCACGGCGTTGCGAAGCTCGGGCGTGGCGAGGTCCAAGGCGCAGAAGAGGCCGAGGCCGCGGGGATTCGAGGTGATCTCGGGGAAGTCCCGGTGGATCTCCTGGAGCCCTTTGAGGAGGCGGTCACCCTGCTTCACGCTGTAGTCCAGGAGGTTTTCCTCCTGGATGACTTCGATGATGCGGGTGCCGCGCACCATGTCCACCAGATTGCCGCCCCAGGTGCTGTTGATGCGGCTGGGCACCTTGAAGACGCTGTCCACTTCGTCAAGCCGGCGGCCGGCGGCGATACCGCAGGCCTGGGTCTTCTTGCCGAAACTGATGATGTCGGGCTGGACGTCGAACCACTGGTGGGCCCACCACTTGCCGGTAGCGCCGAAGCCCGTCTGCACCTCGTCGAAGATGAGCAGGAACTCATGGCGATCGGCCAGCTCGCGGAGCTTCCGCAGGAACTCACCGCGGAAATGGTTGTCGCCACCTTCGCCCTGGATGGGCTCGATGATGAGGCAGGCGATGTCATCGGGATTCTGGGCGACGGCGGCCTCAATGGCGGCGACGGCTTCCGCTTCGGCGGCCTCAGCCTTCGCGATGTTGGCCGCGTCCTGGGGGAACGCGATCTTGGGATTGGGCATGCGCGGCCAATCGAACATGGGGAAGTACTGGTACTTCCGGGGATCGGCCGTGTTGGTGAGGCTCAGGGTATAGCCGCTGCGGCCGTGGAAAGCCTCGCGGAAATGGATGACTTTCGAACCCTTCTCCCCCTTGCCGGCCGCCAGGTTCTTGCGGACCTTCCAATCGAACGCGGCCTTGAGGGCGTTCTCCACGGCGAGCGAACCGCCGTCAATCCAGAACAGATGCGGAAGGTAGTCGGGGGCGGCCTGGGAACCGAAGGCTTCGACCCATTCCGCATAGGCGGTGGTGTAGATATCGGAATTCGCGGGCTTGTGGACCGCGATGGCGCCGAGGCGGGCCTGGAAGGCCGGTTCGGTCAGCCGGGGATGGTTGTGTCCCAGGGGCGCCGTGGCGAAAAAGGTGTAGAAATCGAGGTATTTTCGGCCATCCCGGGCATCCACGATCCAGGAACCGTGGGATTTCTCCAGATCCATGACCAGATGGAACCCATCCACCAGGATGTGGCGGCCCAGGGTGTCGAAGACGTTCTCGGGAGTGACCGGGATGGGGTGGGACATGGTGCACCTCGTAGCCTGGCCAGTGTACGGTTCAGGAAGGATGGAGGCGGTCATGATCCCCTGGGTGCTGGTTCAAGACGGGCCCCTGGACCCAATGGCTTTACGAAGTGTCATGGAGGATCCCCATGCGGGTGCCCTGGTGCTCTTCGAGGGGCGTGCCCGGGACCACCATGAGGGTCGGCCGGTACTGGAGCTGGCCTATGAAGCGTACGTGCCCATGGCGGAGAAAGAATTGGGCCTGTTGCGGGAGCGGGCCATCGAGCGCTACGGCCTGACGCGCTGCGCCATCCACCACCGCATCGGTGTCGTGCCGCTCACGGAGGCCGCCGTCCTCGTGGCCACCAGCAGCGCCCACCGGGCCGAGAGCTTCCAGGCCGCGGCCTGGATCATGGACGAGATCAAACAGCGCGTGCCCATCTGGAAGCGCGAAAAGTACCGCGATGGGGGCGAGAGCTGGGTGGAATGCACGCACCGGTTCCAGATGTAGGTCTGCCGTTCAGGCTCGTTGGGCCAGGTCATCCAGGCAGGCCTCGACGGCGCGGTTGGGTGCGGGGGCGCCCGCCAGGTGGAGGCGGGCTTCGGGATCGGCCATGAGGTCCCGGCACCGGGCCAGGAGGCGCGCCGGGAAGTCCGGGCCCTGGCCTTCGATCACGGCGCGGCCAGCCTCAGCCAGGGCGCGGGCATTCATGAGCTGATGCCCATGGGCGGCGGTGGGCAGGGGGACGAGAATGGCCCCCCGCCCGGCAGCCATCAGTTCGGCGCAGGTGCTGGCGCCGGAGCGGCTGAGGAGGAGGCAGGCCTCCTCCATGGCCTCGTCCATGCGCTCGAGAAAAGGGACGAGGTGGTGATGGGGGTGGCGGGGGCGCGCCTCCAGGCGCGTGAACTCAGTGGAACCCGTCTGTTGGAGGATCTCCCAGTCGGGGAAGGCCTCGAGGAGCGCGGTACCGATCTCCAGCACCGCCTCATTGATGGCCCGGGCGCCGCCGCTGCCCCCGAGGACCAGGAGGCGGAAGGGGGGGTGCAACTCCCCGGCAGGCCGGAACGTGCGGAGGAAGGCACCCCGTACGGGCGTGCCTACGGTGAGGCAATCCGCACCGGGGAGCAGGTCGCGCGCGGCCTCCAGGCCGCACCAGACCCGGCGTGCCTTCGGCGCCACCAGGCGGATCAGGGCCCCGGGCGCGGCGTTGCTTTCGTGGAGAAAATACGGGATGCCCAGGCTCCGGGCGGCCAGCAGGGCCGGGGCGGCGCCGTACCCGCCCGTTCCGATCACCGCCCAGGGCCGCTGCTGCCGCCAGAGTCCTTTGAGGTAGGAGGTGGCCCGCCAGAGTTTCCAGGCGGAACGGGCCGCGCGAAGGGGGGAGCGACCCAGGAAGCCCTCCACATCCAGCAACAGGTGGGGCCAGGGGCTTTCCGGCAGACGGCGGGCCTCGATGCCGCGCTGGGCGCCCACGAAGGTGACCGGCCGCTCCGGCCAGCGGGCCCGGGCGCCCTCCGCCAGGGCCACGGCCGGGAAGAAGTGCCCGCCGGTGCCGCCGCCGGTAAAGACCAGGGCCTGGGTGAAGTCGGGTGGAAGCATGGAATCAGGCTACCCGGAGTCGGTGAACGCAGGAATGGCGCAGCTGTGCATAATGAATCCAGAGGTCGTCAGACCTCCGCCACATTCGACTGAACGGTTCAGTCCGGGCCTCCGAAAGGGGGCGTGTCCCAGGAGCATCCATGAAGATCCTCGTCGCCCTCAAACAGGTCCCCGACACGGAGACCAAGATCAAGGTTGCCGCCGATGGCCGGTCCCTGGACCCGGCGGATGTCAAATGGATCACCGGGCCCTACGACGAGTACGCCCTGGAGGAGGCTATCCGCATCAAGGAAGCCAAGGGCGCGGACGTGGTGGCCCTTTCCGTGGGCGGTGACAGCGCCAAGGAAGTGCTGCGCAACGCGCTGGCCCTGGGGGCCGACAGCGCCGTGCTGCTGAAGGGCGATGGGCAGGGCGATGCGTTCGCCGTGGCCCAGATGATTGCCGCTTTCGCCCAGGGCAAGGGCTTCGACCTCATCTTCTGCGGCAATAAGGGCATCGGGGGCGACAACGCCGCCATGGGCCCCATGCTGGCCGAACTCATGGGCATCGCCCAGGCCAACGTCATCGTGAAGCTCGAACTGGGCCAGGGCACCTTCCGGGCCGAGCGCGAGATTGAGGGTGGCAGCGAAGTGGTGGAAGGCGCCCTGCCGGCCGTCATCACCGCCCAGAAGGGCCTGAACGAGCCCCGCTACGCCAGCCTCAAGGGCATCATGGCGGCCAAGAAGAAGACCATCGAGGAACTGGACGCCACCTCCGCTCCGGCAGTGGCCGTGGTGAGCAGCCTGGCCCTGCCGCCGGAGCGGCCTGCGGGCCGTCTGCTGGCGGGTGAGCCCGCGGCCCAGGCTCAGGCCCTGCTCCAGGCGCTCAAGGACGAAGCCAAGGTCTTCTAGGCGAACCCCTCCGACCGAACCCCATTCGAAAGGACCACCCATGATTCTCGTGTTCTGTGAACTGAAGGACGGCAAGATCCGCAAGCCCAGCACCGAGGCCCTGAGCGCAGGCCGCCGCCTCGCGGACGCCTCGGGCCAGCCCCTTGGCGCCCTGTTCGCGGGCGCCTCCTGCGCCGGTGCCGCGGAGGCCGCCAAGTACGGCGCGGATGTGATCCTCACCGCTGAAGGCGCCACCCTCGGTTCCTATTCCAGCGATGCCTACGCGCAGCTGGTGGCCGACGCCGTGAAGGCAAAGGGTGCCACCGTGCTGCTGGCGGGCGCCACTGCCATGGGCAAGGATGTGGCTCCCCGCGCCGCCGCGCGCATGGGCGCGGGCTATGCCTCCGATGTGACGGGCCTCTCCATGGTGGAGGGCAAGCTCCAGGCCGTGCGCCCGGTCTATGCCGGCAAAGCCTTCGCCACCATCACCTTCACCAGTGCGGTGCAGGTGGCCAGCACCCGGCCGAATGTCTTCCCCGTGGTCGAGAAGGCGGGCCCCGGCGCCGTGGAATCGGTCCCCGCCCCCGCCGGGGATTTCAAGTCCGTGGTGAAGGAGATCCTGGCCAAGGCCGGCGGCAAGGTGGACCTCACCGAGGCCAACGTCATCATCTCCGGCGGCCGTGGCATGAAGAACGGCGACAACTTCAAGATTCTGGAAGAGCTGGCGGATGCCCTGGGTGGCGTCGTCGGCGCCTCCCGGGCGGCGGTGGATGCGGACTGGGGCCTGCCTCACAGCATGCAGGTGGGCCAGACGGGCAAGGTCGTGAGCCCCACCCTCTACATCGCCTGCGGCATCAGCGGCGCCATCCAGCACCTTGCCGGCATGAGCGGTTCGAAATTCATCGTGGCCATCAACAAGGATCCGGAGGCTCCCATCTTCAAGGTGGCCAGCTACGGGATCGTGGGCGATCTCTTCGATGTCGTTCCCGAACTCACCAAGGCCGCCAAGGCCATGGGTGTTGGCAAGGGGTGATTCCCCGATCCCTCGCCCCGTCTGCGCCCGGCGAAAGCCGGGCGCGCGCGTTCAGGCGGGATCAAAGCCTTCGTCCAGCAGGAAGTCGCGGGCGTCTTCGGGGTCGCCGAAGCGGGCAATGATGGCGTCGCCTTCCCGCGCATCGCCATCCAACTCGTCCAGGCGGTTGCGTTCCCGGATGATGCAGGCGCCGCCGATCTCATCCAGCCCGTACTGGACCAGTTCCCAGACGGTGCCGTGTTCGTCCTGCCAGAGTTCCACGTGCAGATCGGTGGTCATCTCCGCCTCCCTGGGCTCGACTGCGCCGCGGGAAGGTTACGTCCGTTCAAAGAACAGCACCACCATGCCGAAGCCGACACGGTCGCCGTGCTTCAACTCCCGGGGTTCCCCGGGCTGGATGCGTTCGCCGCGGATGAAGGTGCCGTTGGCCACGCCGTGCTCTTCGAGCAGGAAATAGCGTTCGTGCTCGCACAGGATCCGCGCGTGGCGGCGGGAGACGCTCAGGTTGTGATCCTCTTCGGTGAGATCAATGTCCGGATGCACGCCCGTGCTCGGATCGTACCGGCCGATGAGGGAGCCATGGGACAGGATGGGGTAGGGCCGGCCGCTCAGCACGGACACCAGGTTGGCCACGGGGCCCTGGGTCGCCGGATGGGCTGCCTTGCTGGTTTCCAGGGTTTCCACCCGTTCGCCCAGCTCGCGGTGGCGCTGGGCCAGCCGCTGCATCATCTTCACGGACACTTCCGGATTCTGGCGGATCATGCGCAGAAAGGTGCCCCGGTTGATGGCGATGAGATCCGAGTCCTCCAGGGCCAGGGCCGTGTGCTGGCGGGGCAGGGCTTCCAGCAGGCTGCCTTCGCCGAAGAAGTCGCCCTTGCCGAGTTCCTCGACCCAATCGCCTTTGGGCTCCTCTGAGACGTACAGGCGCACCTTGCCCCCGAGGATGATGTACATCTGCTGGGCCATCTCACCTTTGCGGAAGATGACCTCCCCCTCGCGGAAGCGCAGCTTGCTCTGATCAATGAAGCTCGGTTCGGCCATGGGCATCCCAAGGTGTGCCTAACTCTACCCCAGCGACTGTCCGGGATGGAATGTCACCTCACACCGGGGCCGAACACCCGGGCGACCAGCCCCTCCAGGAGCCGGGCCTCGGCGGCGCTGAAGCCCGCCGGATGGGTGGAATCGAGATCCAGCACCGCCTCCAGCCGGCCCTGGATCCGGACCGGAATCACCAGTTCGCTGCGGGTGGTCCCATCGCAGGCGATGTGGCCGGGAAAGGCGTGGACATCCGGCACCAGCTGGGTGGTTTCCGTGCGGGCGCAGGCCCCGCAGACGCCGCGGCTGAAGGGAATGCGCAGGCAGCCCATGCCGCCCTGGTAGGGGCCCACGGCGAGCAGGTCCTCGCCGATGCGGCGGTAGAAGCCACACCAGTTGCTCTGGACGAGGGTGTCCCACAGGAGGCAAGCGAGGGTGGCCTGCGCGGCCACGGCGTCCGTTTCGCCCGCCAAGGCTGCTTCGATCTGGGGGAGGGCGGCCTCAAGCCGCGCCAACCGTTCCGCTTCCGGGAGCAGGGTGCCCCGCGCCACCTTCGCCAGCAGGATGCCCTCGCTCATGCTCCCCCTCCGCTATGCTCATGCCATGTCCATTCTGCGCCATCTCGCGGCTCCGCTGGCTCCGCTCTACGGGCTGGTGGTGCGGGCGCGGAACCGCTCCTTCGATCTCCACCCCGATCGTGCGGCGCGGGTGTCCGTGCCGGTGATTTCCGTAGGGAACCTGAGCACCGGCGGGACCGGGAAGACCCCACTTTCCCTGTTCCTGGCGGAAGCCCTCGCTTCGGCAGGCTGGCCGAACGCCGTGGTGTCACGGGGCTATGGCGGCCGCCGGGAGGTGGATCCCATGAGCGTCGAGCCCGACTCGGATCCCCGGCAGGTCGGGGACGAGCCCCTGCTCATGGCCCGGCGCCTGGGGCCGGAGCGGGTGGTGGTGGGGCGCCGGCGGCATGCGGCAGCCCTCCGGGCCCTGGCTCAGCGGCCGGAGGTGCGGTGCCTGCTCCTGGATGACGGGTTCCAGCACCGGGCGCTCCACCGGGATCTGGATCTCCTCCTGCTGGATGGGGTCCGCCTGTGGGGGAATGGGCGCCTGTTGCCCCGGGGTGACCTGCGCGAGCCGGTGGAGAGCCTCCGGCGCGCCCATGCCCTCGTCGTCACGCGGGCGGCGCGTGTCCAGGATCGTGGGGCCGTGGAAGCCTGGTGGGTGCGGCACGGCTCCGGTGGGCCCATCTTCTGGGTGGATTTCGCCCTCGGGGCACTCCGCCGTTGGGGCACGGAGGAGCGGATCGGCCTGCCCTGGGCGGGCCAGGGGCCGGCGTTCGCCTGGTGCGGACTGGGGCATCCCGAAGCCTTCTATGCGGATCTACTGGTCGCAGGCCAGGGCTGGACCGGCACGCATTCTTTTGCCGACCACCGCGGGCCCGGCCCCGGGGATCTGCAGGCCCTCCAGGCCCAGGCCCGGGACGATGGCGCCACCTGGCTGGTCTGCACCGAGAAGGACGCGGTCAAACTCGGCCCGGCCCATGCCGCCGTCCTGGATCTGCCGCTCCTAGTGGCTGAGCAGCGCTGTCTGGGGGGTGAGCCCCTCCTCCATTGGCTCCTCGACCGCTTGCAGGATCTTCGGCCGAACGTCTAGACCGGCGGCGGCGCGGGCCGTCCCGCAGCAACCCAGGCCGTGAGCAGCGCATCGCCGAGGTGCTGGGCGGCACCCTCCAGTTGGCGGGTGAGCACGGGGCCCTGGTCCTGCCAGAAGATTATCCAGTAGGCCGGTCGCCTTCCTTGAAGGTCGCGACCAGATCCCGCCATCGGTCCTGGATCACCCAGGGGACCACACCATTGCGATAGAACCTGCCGCCAAGCATGGCCTGGGCCTGGGCCACGTCCTGTGGAACGTGACCGGGGCCACCATAGGGCTCGGCATCCAGGTAGTGGCGGGGTGGCTCCTTCCGGTCGTTCCGCCAGTGATCCGGATCGGAGGCGTGGTCCCGCAGGAAACCCTCTTCCCCCCGGTACCAGGCACGCACCTCCGGCGGCAGCGTGGTCAAGGAGAGGGTGACGATCGCGCGGTGGCCTTTGTCGCCCCAGGCGAGCAGAGGCAGGGCCGCCAGCGCGAACAGGCAGGCGCGGAGGTTCATCAGGCTCCTACCGGGGGATGGTTCCGGTGCGCTCCCAGCGGGTGCGCGTGAAGAAGTGACGGGCGGCATCCACGAAATCGGACAGTACATCCATGGGCCCGTTGGGGATGCGCGCGTTGTCATCGTCCGAGTCGCCCTCCCGGAAGCTCCACCAGATGATGAAGGGCTGGCCGCGGAGGTGGTCCATCGGCAGGAAACCCCAGTAGCGGCTGTCCAGGCTGTTGTCCCGGTTGTCGCCCATGGCGAACAACTCTCCCGGGGGCACCGTGACGGGGCCCAGGTTGTCCTTGAATCCGTTCTGGATGAGGCTGTCAATACCCTGCCGGTCCATGGTGAGTTCGTCGGGATCCGTATGGCGCCAGGTCACCCCAGCCGGGGGCTGCTCGGCCTCGCCGGCATAGCGGCTGAGGGGCCAGGGGCCCGGAGTGGGGCCTTGGGGACTGCGGCCGAACTGGTATTCCCAGGGGCCGGTGATGAGCTTGCCGTTCACGTAGAGCCGCTTGTTGCGCATCTCCACCGTGTCGCCGGGCAGGGCCACGCAGCGCTTCACGTAGTCCTCGTCACGGTCGAGGGGATAGCGGAAGACGATGATATCGCCCCGCTTCACGCCCACCTCGCCGGGCTTGGCGTCGCGCATGGGGAAGAGCTTCGACTCCCAGGTCCACTGGGGGCTTGCGAAGATGAACTTGTTGGCCAGCAGGTGGTCCCCGATCATCAGCGTATTTCGCATGGATGCCGACGGGATCTTGAACTGCTGGGCGACGAAGGTCTTGAAGAAGAGGATCAGGACCATCGCGAAGCAGACCACCTCCAGGTTGTCCCGGAGGGCGCCCTTGGCAGCGCCCGGTGGCAAGGTGGCTTCGGTCGTCTCGTCAGCCATGGAGGCTCCCGGTGAGGCCCCTCAGGGGCGGGATGTGGAGGTGGGCAGGTCGGTGAATCCGAGGGAGACCAGGCGGTTCACCGTGACCCAGGTCTGGCCACGCAATTCCTGGGATTCCACTTCGCCGAGGCCGTGCAGGTAGAGGGTCCGGCGCGGGGTGCCGCCCTTCGGGCGCATCTCGACCCAGATGCCGATCGGCGAGCGGGTTTCGGGCAGAAGGGCGGCGCCATCCCAGGTTCCGCGTCCCAGTACCTGGAACGTGGCGCTCCGGTTCCGCCAGGTCGTGGTGCGTGGGAAACCCTCCGGAAGGAGTTGAGCCAAGGTTGCACCATTGGACCCGACGAGGGTGATGCCGCCCGCGTGATGGCGGAGGAACAAGGTCAAGGTTCCCTGGAGGCTGGCGTAGTCCTCCTGGACCAGGCCCGTGGTGCCATCCGCGTCGAACTTGGCGCGCGCCACGCGGACCTGCAGCCGCTGTTGGGAGCGCTGGGGCTGGGGCAGGGACGGATCCTCGTAGGCGAGGGTCAGGCCCTCTTCCACGGGGCCGTAGGGAAGCTGGGGCTGCGCGGGCCGCTGGCATGCGGCCAGGCACACCAGAGCCGTTACGGGCAGAATCTGGCGCACGTTCATCGGGGCCCCCGGTTGAACTTGGCCATCAGATCCGCGAGGCTGGCGCTGCTCGCAGCGGGGGTGGCGGCCAGTTCCCGCTTCGGCTGGGGCGGGCGAGCCTCGCGCTCGGGACGCGGGGGGCGCTCGGCCTGGGGCCGCGGGGGGCGTGGCCCTTCCGGACGGGGCGGGCGGGAGCCCTCAGGACGAGGCGGGCGAGGGCCCTCGGGACGGGGAGGCCGCAGGCCCTCTGGCCGTGGGGGGCGAGGGCCCGCAGGACGGGGCGGACGCGCGCCTTCGGGCCTAGGTTGGGGGGGCCGGTGGGGACGCGGTCCCTGGGGCCTGCCCGCGGCGCCTTCGGGTGCGGGCAGCAGCGCCTTGATGGACAGCGCGATGCGCTTGGCCGCCAGGTCCACCCCCAGCACCTTCACGTTCACCGCCTGGCCCACGCTGAGGGCATCGGCGGGGTTCTTCACGTAGCGATGGGCGATCTCGGAGAGGTGCACCAGGCCATCCTGGTGGACGCCCACATCCACGAAGGCCCCGAAATCGGTGACGTTCGTGACGAGACCCTGGAGTTCCATGCCGATTTCCAGATCCTCGGGCTTGTGGACGCCTTCGCGGAACTGGACCACCTCGAAGCGCTGGCGCGGATCGCGACCCGGCTTCTTCAGTTCCGCCAGGATGTCCTTCACCGTCTCTACGCCAAACTGCTCGTCGGTGAAGAGCTTGGGATCGAGGGCGTCCAGCACGGCATCGTTGCCGATGAGCTCGGGCACCGTCTTCCCGGCGAGCTGGCAGATGCGCTGCACCACCGGGTAGCTCTCGGGATGCACCGCAGAGGCATCCAGCGGATCGTCGCCGCCGTGAATGCGCAGGAACCCGGCGGCCTGCTCGAAGGCCTTGGCCCCGAAGCGGCTCACCTCCAGCAACTGCTCCCGGCGGCGGAAGGCGCCGTGCTCAAAGCGGTGGGAGACGATGCTCTTGGCCAGCCCTTCGCCGATGCCCGCCACGTAGGCCAGCAGCTTGTAGGAGGCGCTGTTCAGGTCCACGCCCACGCGGTTCACGCAGCTCTCCACCACAACGTCCAGGCCCTTCTTCAAGGCGGTCTGGTTCACATCGTGCTGGTACTGGCCCACGCCGATGCTCTTCGGATCCACCTTCACCAGTTCCGCCAGGGGATCCTGGAAGCGCCGGGCGATGCTCACGGCGCCGCGCACGGTGACGTCGTGTTCGGGGAACTCCTCGCGGGCGATGTCGCTGGCGGAGTAGACCGAAGCCCCGGCCTCGCTCACGCTCACGCAGACGATGGCGGAGCGGCCCGTGTCCCGCAGCCACGCGCGGATGAAGGCCTCCACTTCGCGGCCGCCGGTGCCGTTGCCGATGGCGATGGCCTCGACGGGGTTCTCCGTGCAGAGCTTTTCCAGCAGGGCGCGGCTGCCGTCAAGATCCCGCTTGGGCTCCAGGGGGTAGATGACGTCGTTCTGGATGAGCTGGCCCAGGCGGTTGATGACCACCAGCTTGCAGCCGGTGCGGATGCCGGGATCCACGCCCAGGGTGCAGCGCTGACCGGCGGGGGGCGCCAGCAGCAGGTGGTCCAGGTTGGTCTGGAAGACCTTGATGGCCTCCCCATCGGCCTTCTTCTTGGCCTCGTAGCGCACCTCGGATTCGATGGTGGGCGCCAGCAGACGGTCGAAGGCGTCCCCGGCGGCCTCGTGCAGGAAACGCCGGTAGCCGCTCTGGGAGTGGATGGCGATGCGGGCCACCAGATGGGTCACGAACGTTTCCCGGTCCACCACCAGCTTGACGGTGAGGACATCCTCCTTCTCGCCGCGGCGCAGAGCCAGCAGACGATGACTGGGGATCTTCTTGATGGACTCGGAGAAGTCGAAGTAGGGCTTGAACCGCAGGGCGGCCTGGTCGGCCTTGCGCTCCTCGCGGATCGCGGACTGGAGTACGCCCTGTTCGTGGAACTCGTGGCGCAGCCAGGCGCGGATCTCGGCATCCTCCGCAAGCCGTTCGGCGAGGATATGCCCGGCCCCCTCCACGCATTCTGAAGGCACGCGCAGGCCGTCCTCGTCCTTGAGGAAGGGCTCGGCCAACAGCAGCGGATCGGCGCCGCTTTCGTCCGAGAGGAGGGCCTCCAACAACGGCTCCAGGCCGCGTTCCCGGGCCGCGGTGGCCTTGGTGCGCTTCTTGGGTTTGAAGGGCAGGTAGAGATCTTCCAGTTCGGCCTTCACCCAGGTGGCCTCGATCTTGGCCTGCAACTCCGGGGTGAGCTTGCCCTGCTCCTGGATGGACTTCAGCACCGTCTTCCGGCGGTCCAGCAGATCCTTGTAGTAGGCATGCCGGTCCTCGACCGCGCGGATGGCGACTTCATCGAGAGAACCCGTCCGCTCCTTCCGGTAGCGGGCGATGAAGGGCACCGTGTTGCCCTCCTCCAGAAGGGCCACGATGGCGGCGACGCCGGCGCGGGGGAGCTTGAGCTCCTTGGCCATGAGGTCCAGCACGTGATCCACACTTGCTCCTTGCGATCCCCGGGAGGAGGAACTGCGATGATACCAAGGGCCGCCGTCAGCGGCCGAGCACTCGCTTCCGGCGTGCGCCTTCCGGTGGCTGTTCGAGTTCCCGCAACGCTTTCTTCCAGAAGCCTCCGTCAAGCCCCGTGCCGATGACGACCCCCATACAGGGCGGGGCGGCCGTTCCCGCCGAAAGGGGCAGGGGTGCCACCTCCAGGCGTCCATCCGCAAGCTGGAAGGCCCAACGGTCGCTGCCATCGTTCCGGCGCGGCCAGCCTGTGAAGGCGCAGACCCCCTTGGCACGCAGCAGTTCCCCCTGTGCCGGAGGGGCGAGGAAGAGGGCTTCCAGGGCGGCGGGGTCCAGGGGATGATCCCAGAGGACGCTGAGGGAGCGGGCCTCCGCGAAGCTGGGGCCTTCGCAGGGGGCCCACCCTTCCGGCGCGGGCCGCAGGTCGCCCCGCCAAGGATCAGGAGCGCCCGCCGCGGGGACACCTTGGCGGCTGTGGACCAGTGGGATGTCCTTGAAGGCGGCGCGCAGCTCGCTTTCCCAGGCCACGGCGGCGGCGGGATCGAGGTCGGCCTTGCTGAGGTAGATGAGGCTGGCCAAGGCGGCCTGGTGGTGGAGCAAGGGCCGCGTCCGCAGGTGATCCACCAGGCCCAGGCAGGAAACCACCGTGAGGAGGCCCGCGATGCGCAGGCGGCCCGCCAGGGGCGGTTCCTGCTCCAGGTCCACCAGATCCGTCGGATCCGCCAGACCCGTGGTCTCCAGCACCACGCGGCTGGGGCGGACCTCGGCGGGCTGGTCGCACCAGGCCTGGAGCGTCGCCACCACGTCGTCGCGCAGGCTGCAGCACACGCAGCCGTTCACCAGGTTGGCCACGCCCGCGAGTTCGGGCCGCTCGGCGTTCACCAGGCTGCCATCCACGCTGACGGCGCCGAACTCATTGATCAGCACCGCCACCCGGTGTCCCGCCGCCACCTCGCCCTTCAGCAGGTGGTTCACGGCCGTGGTCTTTCCGGCGCCCAGGGGCCCAGTGACCAGGAGCACTTCGATGGGAGGCGGGAGGGGCGCAGTCGGCGTCATGCCTCCATGATGCCGCCCCGGGGTGAAGTATGAGAGCGTGGAGGCGTGGATACCCTGGATCTCAGCTACCTGGCGGCGGTCTCTCTGGCCGGAGCGGGTGCCCGCGCCTGTGTCCGCGGGGTGGCTGAGGGCTGGCGTGTGCGGCTCGAGGCCACGGTGCCGGATCTTCCAGCGGGCGGCTGGATCTGGCTCCACGCCGTGAGCGTGGGCGAGCTGCTGCTGGGCGATGGCCTGCTGGGCCGTCTGCGGGATCTGGGGCACCGGATCCATGTCACCACGGGCACGCCCGCTGGACTGGCGCTGCTCGCGAAGCGCCTGCCCGCCTGGGATGCGGGCACCGGCCGTGTCTCCGGCGGTGCCTTCCCCCTGGATGATCCAGCGGGCCTGGCGCCGTTCCTGGCGCATCCGCCGGCCGCCTTCGTGGCCCTGGAGACGGAACTCTGGCCCAACCTCCTGCGCGTACTGGAAGCCCGGGGCGTTCCGCGCTGCATCGTGAATGGCCGCCTCACGGAGCGCTCCCTGGCCCGGGGTGGCCCCTGGCTGCGGCGCGCCGCCTCCCGGCTGACCCTCGTGGCGGCGCGGGATCCGGAAAGCGTGGAAGCCTTCTGCCGCCTGGGTGCGCCGATGGTGGCGCTGGGGGGCAACCTCAAGGCCGATCTGCCGCCCCCACCCCCGCTGCACGCGGGCTGGACGTCCCTCCGCACCGCCTGGGCCCGATTTCCGGTTCTCGTGGCCGGCAACACCCTGGAAGGGGAGGAAGATCTGGTGCTGTCTGTTTGGGAGGCTGTCCGCGCAGACGTCCCCGAGCTCCGGCTGATCCTGGCGCCGCGGCAGCCACGCCGATTCCAGGCCGTGGCCACCGCGCTCCTGGCCCGGGGGGTGCGTCTCCGGCGGGCATCTGATGGGTGGCCTGACCCTCCGGCGCGATGGGAAGCGGTGGATGTCCTGCTGCTGGACACCCTCGGGGAACTCTCCGCGGCCTACGGGGAAGGCACCCTGGCCCTGGTGGGGGGCGGCTGGCGGGGGCAGGGCGGGCATAATCCGCTGGAGCCGGTCCGTGCGGGGGTGCCAACTCTACTTGGGCCTGGCTTCGACAATTTCATAGATCTGGTGCCGCCTCTGGTCACGGCCGGACGGGTCCAAGTGGTCGGCGAGGCGGGACTCGCGGACGCGATCCGGACCGTCCTGCGCAAGGCCGCTCTGCGCCCGAGCCCCGGCGCCGGTCGGCTTCCGGAAGCCCTCATCGGCGCCCTGGGCCGCACCCTGACCCTTCTGGAGGCGCATATTCCCACACCCCGCTAGAATGCGGGCACACCCCCGCGAGATCGCCATGCCGCTTCAAGGCACCCACATTCTCCTGATTGATGATGACCATGCGGTGCTGGAACTCGTCGAGTCAGCCCTCGGCCATTTCGGCATGACCGTGCATGCCTGTTCCGATGGCGCGCAGGCGCTCGCGCGGCTCGGCGCCCCCGGGGCCCCTCCCTTCGATCTGGTCATCTCGGACATCAACATGGATGGGATGGATGGGTTCGAGGTGATCCAGCGGGTCAAGGCGGTCGCCCCGCGTCTGCCCGTGGTCCTCATGACCGGCCAGGCGTCCGTGGAATACGCCATCCAGGCGCTGCGACTCGGCGCCGCCAACCTCTTCGTGAAGCCCCTGTCCCTGCGGGATTTGGTCCAGAGCGTTTTCCACCTGGTGGATCTCCACCGTGATCTCCGGCTGGGGGAGGACGGCCTGCGGGGACTGGTGAATGAGCGCCGACACTTCCTCTTCCGGTCGGATGAATTGGATATTCCAAGCCTGCTCAGGCACTTGACGGACCGCCTGGTGCCCATGGGCTTCGCCTCTCCCGCGAACCTCGATGTCATCGCCATGGCCATTCACGAGGCACTCGTCAACGCGCTGGAGCATGGCAACCTCGAACTGGACTCCAGCCTGAAGGGGGATCTGTTCGTGGCGAAGGATCCCTACACCGCGCTCCGTGCCGCACGGCTGGCGGACGAGCGGTATGCTTCCCGGCTCATCGAGGTGAAGCTCGCGTTGGATACCGAGCGCTATCAACTCGAGATCTCCGACGAGGGACCGGGTTTTGAGACCAGTCACCTCGCCACGCCCCCGGCCGATTCGGACTTGGGCGCCCGTTTCGGCCGGGGGCTTCCCCTGATCCACCTGATCATGGACGAGGTGCATTTCAACGAACGCGGCAATCAGGTTCGCCTGGTGCTCCGGCAGAAATAATGCCGCAAGAAATGGCGAGGCGCCGGGGTGCCCCGGCGCCTACACCGATTGTGTCGCGGCGAGCCTACAGGGCGCTCTCGATGAAAGCCTTGAGCTGAGGCTTGGGCTGGCCGCCGATCATCTTGTTCACGGGCTTGCCGTCCTTGAAGACGATCAGGGTGGGGATGCTCATGATGCCGAACTGGCCTGCCACCTGAGGGTTCTCGTCCACATTGATCTTCACGATTTTGGCCTTGCCCTGGAGCTCGCCCGCCAGTTCGTCAAGCACGGGCGCGATCGAGCGGCAGGGGCCGCACCAGGGGGCCCAGAAATCCACGAGGGTGACGCCCTCGGAGACGGTCTTGGGGAAGTCGGCGTCAGTGATATGGGCGACGAGATCAGACATGGGAACTCCTTTCAAGTTCAGGTTCAGGGAACGGGGATGGGGCCCTCGGGCTGGGCCCCGCCCCACTGGGCGATGGTGAAGATGCTCATGTAGCGCTCATTGGTTTCCCGGAGGCGCTGGGCGAGCACTTCGCAGAGGGAATAGAGGATCTTGAGGGCCATCGGGTGGTGGACCTCGATGAGGGAGCGCAGATCCTTCATGGGAATGAAGAAGAGTTCCGACATCTCGTTGGCGATGGCGTCTGCGGCCCGGGGGGACAGGTCTATGAGGGCCATCTCCCCGAAGTAGGCGGGGGATTCCAGGACAGCCAGGGCCTCCTCGCCGGTGACGCTCCGCTTGGAGATCCGGACGGCCCCTTTCATGACGATGAACAGCCCATCCCCGGCATCCCCCTCCCGGAAGATGACTTCGTCCCCCCGGTAGGTCCGCACCTGCCCGATGATCAGGATCTGCGCACGCTCCGCCTCGTCCAGGTTCCTGAACAGAGGGGACTGGGTCAGAAACGTCGTATCAATCAATGGGGGTCCATGGGAGGAGGTGGCGGTGCCAGGGGCACATGGGCGCAAATGTCGAGTCCAAAGCCCCGGAGGCCAATGTACTTGGTTTCATGCCGGCTGAGCAGGCGCATTTTTCCAATCCCGAGTTGCCGGAGAATTTGGGCGCCCACGCCGAAATCCCGGTCACTCATGGCCGTCTGATGGGGATCGGTTTCGTCCAGGATCCCTTGGGTATGGCCGTAGCGGCGGAGGTAGACGAGGGCGCCCCGACCTTCCTGGGCGATGGCTTCCATGGCCATCTGGAACGGGCCGGCGCCGAAGCCGTGCAGATCGTCCGGCAGGGTTTCGAGGTGCACGCGGACCAGGGGCGGCTCGCCCGTCGCGAGATCGCCCAGCACGAAGGCAAGATGGGTGCCCCCGTCCAGGAGGCTCTGAAAGCGATGAAGGCGGACCACCCCCCAGCCGGTAGCAAGCTCGCGGACATCCCGTTCAGCCACCAGAGGTTCGCGCCGCATCCGGTAGGCCACCAAGTCCGCCACGGTGACCATGAGGAGGCCATGCCGCCGGCAGAAGGGCACCAGATCCGGCACCCGGGCCATGGTGCCGTCATCCTTCATGATTTCGCAGATGACGCCGCTGGGATGGAGGCCCGCGAGGCGGGCCAGGTCCACGCTGGCTTCGGTCTGGCCCGTGCGGGCCAGCACACCGCCGGGCCGGGCCCGGAGGGGGAAGACATGGCCGGGCTTTACGAAGTGCTGGGGCTTGGCGTCGGGGGTAATGAGGGCCTGGATGGTGCGGGCACGGTCCTGGGCGCTGATGCCGGTAGTTGTGCCTTCCCGGGCCTCCACGCTCACACAGAAGGCCGTCTCGAAGGGGCTGGTGTTCTCCCGCACCATGAGTGGGATCTGGAGCCGGTCCAGCAGGGGCCCCTCGAGGGTCGCGCAGATGAGACCGCGACCATGGGTGGCCATGAAGGCGATGGCCTCGGGGCTGACGTGCTCGGCGGCCAGGGTGAGATCACCCTCGTTCTCCCGGTCCTCGTCATCCACCACGACGACCATCCGGCCCTGCTGGATGGCTTCGATGGCGTCCTCGATGGGAGCGAAGGGAGAATCGGGTCGGCGGTCCATAGGCCCACCAGCATGGCTGATGCGGTGCTGCGGGGGAAGGGCCCACTCCGTGGTAGGATACGCAAATCCACGAAGGCCGCCCAATTTTGGAGAGGAACTGCCCATGTCTCAGGGTGTCATCCAGGGATCCATGCGCGAGGCCCCGTTGCCGGACATCATCCAGCTGGTCAGCCAGGGTGGGAAATCAGGTTGTTTCCATGTCCAGCAGGATGCTGTCAAGGCTCGCATCTATCTGAAGGATGGCCGGATCATCCATGCCGTGACCAACCACGGCGAGGGCTTCGAGGCGCTCATGGAAGTGGCCCTCTGGCTGGAGGGCAGTTACCGCTTTGAAGAGGGTGGGCAGGACATTCCTGCCACCATCACCAAACCCAACGCCTCCCTGCTGATGGAACTGGGGCGCCGCATGGACGAGTGGCGGGTCATCAGCCAGAAAGTGCCCTCGGTGGACCTCTATCCTCAGTCCACGCTCCTGCCGGGTGAGGAACCCCACGGCGTGAATCCCCGGGAAGCGCGGCTCCTCGGGCTCGCGACGGGCTATTACAGCGTGGCGGAACTGGCCGAGGCCACCCAGAAACCGGTGCTCACGGTGGCCAAGGATCTCTACGGCCTGGTGATGGCGGGGCATGTGGTGCTGAAGGGCATCCGGTCAGGCCGGCCTCCCAAGCTCGCGGCCCCCGAGGCCGCCGCGGAACCGGCCCTGGTTCCCGTGGCCGAACGCCTCGGCTTCGCGCCGCTTCCCAGTCCGGAGCCGCGGGAAGAGGAAACCGCCATCGTCCGCCTCCAGCCGCCGCCCCCCCGTCCCGTGGCGGGTTTCCAGGGGTTCCCCCAGGCAGACGAACCCATCCCCGAGACGGTCGGCGGGGGTGTGGCCACGGATGCCCCGCTGGTGGCGCCCTCCAAACCCGCAGCCGCGCCTGACGATCCGGTGCGGATGGCCAAGCTCACGGCGTTCACGCAGCGCATTGCCCAGGCAGCCAAGCTGGTGCTGCCGGATGCCCATCACGAAATGGTGAACCGGCTCCAGGCCAAGTCCACCCAGCAGATCATCGCCGGGGAAGGTCCGGAAGCCGTGAAGGGACTGGCCCTGGCCATTTCCCGCGGGGCGGTGGATGCGGGATGCGATGCGGATCTGGTCCGGCTCCTGAATGCCCAGCTCAAGGCTCTGTTCTCTAAATAGGCTGCGCCATGACCCTATCCCGCGTCTTTCGTGGCCTTGCCGCCTGCCTGTTGCTGGCGTTCTCCTTCAGTTGCGTGGATGCGCTGACCACGGGCAGCACGGCGGGCGTGGGTCTCTATGCCTTCGATGCCTCGACCAGCACGGTGATGGTCTGGAACGATCTGGAGACCCTCTACGATGCGGCCTCCACGCCAGCGCCGGATCGCACCCTGTCCTCGAACCTGCTCACCAAGGTGACCAACCTGGCCTGGGGCGGGATGTGCATGGACAGCAGCCGGGGCCTGCTCTATCTGGTGTCGGATTCGGGCTCCATCGTGCGCATCGCCCAGGTGCGGACCCAGACCGGCGCCATTCCAAGCACGGACATCACCTCCTTCTCCCTGGCCAGCACGGGACGGCTCACCAACAGTACTTTCGGGCAGGTGGCGGTGGACAGCCAGACCGACACGCTCTACATCACTGAGAACGGAGACAGTGGCACCCAGATCTGGGTGGTGCCGGGGGCCAGTGTCCAGTACCAGGACGCCAGCATTAGCCTCCAGGCCCTCCAGACATCCGGGGACACCGGTGGGACTGGGGTAGCGGCAGGCCAAGGCTCGGTCTATGGCTACGTCCAGGATGGCAACCCTGTCGGTCCTGATTCCCTTACCGGCCCTCGCCTGCGCAAGGGTACTGCAAGCGCCTTCATGGCCTCTTCGGTGATCCTGGGCAGCACCACGGGCCTCGGGGAATACGGCAGCCTGGCGCTGGACACCGCCAACGGCAACCTCTATGTGGCCCGTCACAACACGGATTCCGCCGGAACCGGGGCACCGGTAGAGGTCTTCCAGACAGGCCAGTTCGGTCTGACCTACAACCAGGCGCCCTCCCAGACGCTGGGGAGCGCCGCAGATCAGCCGGATCTCAGGGTCATCGCCCATCCTGGCACCAAGGATTGGCTGGTGGGGCTGCGGGGCGAAGGCGCCACGGGCTACCCGACCCTGATCCTCTGGAAATCGCCCCTGGGCGGTACCGCCGCCAAAGTGCTGACAGTGAGCCCCTCCAGCACGGTGTTCCTCGGGGTGGCGCTGGATGGGAACGCCGCGTGACCCAGCTCCGCCTGTTCGGCCTGTTGATCCAGGATGTCTGGCGGGATTTGTTCCGCCATCGCGGCCAGTACCTCTTGGCGGTCCTCACCCTCGCTTCTGGGCTGCTGTTGGCCGGGGGCGGCCTGCTGCTGGTGGAAAGCCTCGACCGGTTCGTGCAGCAGGTGGAGGACCAGGCTCGCATCGTGGTCTATGCGGCCGAGGGACAAACCCTCGACCAGGCCGTGGCACAGCTCAAGGGGGATCCGCGGTTCACCCAGGTCCGGCGCGTGAGTGCCGAGGAGAACCGGAAGACCTTCCTGGCGGCCACCCGTGAAGCGGGTGTCCTGCTGGAGGGGGCCGGACCCGATGCGCTGCCTGAGAGCCTGGAATTGAACCTCCGTCCCGACCTGGCGGCGGGCCGGAAGGCCGCCGAGGTGGGCGCGAGCCTCCATAGCCTGCCGGGTGTCGGCGATGTGCTGGTGGACCAGGAGCGTCTCGAAAACCTCCAGCGCATGGCCCGCATGGCCCGTTCCGCCCTGGCATCCCTGGGACTGGTCCTGCTCATCGCCGCCGGCTTCGCCACGGGGAACGTCATTCGCATGAGCATCCTCGCCCGGGAGGAGGAAGTGGCCATCATGCGGCTCGTGGGCGCCTCCGAGGGCTTCATCCGTACGCCCCTGGTGCTGGAAGGCGCCGCCCTCGGCCTGGGGGGGAGCCTGCTGGCGCTGGGGGGGCTCTTCGGGCTCTGGTGGCCTCTGGCGCGGGGCGTGGGCGGCCTGTCCCCCCTCCTGGTGGATCTCGCCCGCCTGGGCTTCTTCTCGTGGCGCAGCATGGCGCTGCTGGCGGCCGTGGGCGCGGCTACGGGCGCCCTCGGTGCGCTATGGGCCTTCCTCTCCACCCGCCGCGCCCAGCGGGAGGCCGCAGCAGAACTGGAAGGCGCTGGCTAACCCTTCCACCGCCGCGAGTCCGATTCCCGCAGTCCCAACTGGTCAAGCACGCGGGTCGCGAAGGTGTCGAAAAGGTCGTCGAGGGATTTCGGACCGCTGTAGAAGCCTGGCATGATCGGCATGATCACCCCGCCGGCATCGTGGACCCGCAGCATGTTCTCCAGGTGGATGCGGTTCAGGGGGGTCTCGCGCAGGCACAGTACCAGCGGGCGCCGCTCCTTGAGGCAGACATCCGCCGCGCGGCTGACCAGCGATTCGCTCACGCCCGCGGCGATGCGCCCCAGGGCGCCCGCGCTGCACGGCACCAGGGCCATGCCATCCTGGCGGAAGGAGCCGGAGGAGATGTCGGCGCCGAGATCCCGCTCGTCCCGCAGTCCCACCTTGGGCAGGGCCGCCAGATCCTTGGGGGCCAGACCCACCTCATCCAGCAGGCAGCGCTTCCCGGTCGGGGAGAGCAGCAGCGCGATCTGCTCCACCTCCGGGTTCGCGGCCAGCCGCCGCAGCACGGCCACGCCGAACGCCGAGCCACTGGCGCCGGTGAGGGCGAGGGTAAACCGGAGGCCCATGGCTAGTCTCCCCGGTCCAGGTCGAGGAACCGGGAACCCACCTGGGTGATGGACCCCGCGCCGAAGGTGATCAGCAGATCGCCGGGCTGGGTCAGACTCAGCAGGCGCTCGGGCAGATCCTCCACCCGCCCCGCGAAGTGCACATCCTTCTGGCCGTGGGTGCGCAGCGCTTCGACCACCGCCGGGCCATCCACGCCCTGGATGGGGGGCTCTCCGGCGGGATAGATGTCCGTGACCACCACGCGATCGGCCTCGAAGAAGGCGGTGCCGAACTCCTCCAGGAGCGCCCGCGTGCGGCTGTACCGGTGGGGCTGGAAGGCCGCCACGATGCGGCGATCCGGGAATCCGGCCCGGGCGGCGGCCAGGGTGGCGGCGATCTCGGTGGGGTGATGGCCGTAGTCGTCCACCACCAGGACGCCGCCCTTCTCTCCTTTGCGCTGGAAGCGCCGGTCGGCCCCGGTGAAGCTGGCCAGGCTGGCACGGACCACTTCCCGCTCCACGCCCAGTTCCAGGGCAACGCCGAGGGCCGCCAGAGCGTTCAGCACCATGTGGTGGCCGGGCACGCCCAGGCTGAAGGCACCCAAATCCTCACCATCCGCGGTCACCTTGAAGTGGGTGCGGAAGCCCTCCTGGCGGATCTCCCGGGCGCGGAGGTCCACCTGGGGATGGGTGCCGTAGGTGCGCACCTGGCGCTTGAGGCGGGGCCGCACGGCCGCGGCATGGGGATCGTCCAGGCACAGGAACACCGAACCATAGAAGGGCACCTTGTTGGCGAAGGCCACAAAGGCCTCCTGGATCTCCTCCAGGTCGCGGTAGTGATCCAGATGCTCGCGATCAATGTTGGTGATCACGGCGAGGGTGGGGTTCAGCAGCAGGAAGCTGCCATCGCTCTCGTCCGCCTCGGCCACCAGGAAGGGCCCCTTGCCCAGCTTGGCGTTGCTGCCGATGGTGCCGAGCTTGCCGCCGATGACAATGGTGGGATCAATCCCGCCCTGGCTGAGTACCTGGGCGATCATGCTGGTGGTGGTGGTCTTGCCGTGGGAACCGGCCACGGCGATGCCGTACTTCATGCGCATCAGTTCCGCCAGCATCTCGCCCCGGGGGATCACGGGAATCTTCGCCGCGTGGGCCGCCACCACTTCGGGGTTGTCCCCCCGCACGGCGCTGGAGATGACCACCACCTGGGCGCCTTCGATGCAGGCTGCCGCATGGCCGATGCGGATCGCCACGCCCAGGGCTTCCAGATGCGCAGTGGTGGGGCTGGCCTTGAGGTCCGAGCCGGATACCTGGTAGCCCAGATTGACCAGCACTTCCGCGATGCCGGACATGCCGATGCCGCCGATGCCGACGAAATGGATGTGCTGGATCTTGCCGAACACCTTGCGCCCCCCGATGCTGGTTGAAGCCAGAATAGCGTCCCGCCGCAACCTTCGGCACGCATCTGGCATCCAATGATGTGACGTCCCCGACGCCCATAAAAATAGGGAGGCATGATATGACGCTCATCCGCACGCCCTTCAAGGTGATTCCGATGCTGGCATTGGGTGTCAGCCTCTGCGGGGCGCCGCCTCAGGAGGTCGTGCCTCGCCCCAGGCCCCGGCCCATGCAGCCCATGCAGCCCATGGATATGGGCAGGGCGGAAGAAGGGGTTCGCCGCTTCACCCCCATGCCCATGGGGCCCGCCGGGAACCGCTTTGCCGGTCGGGGCCGCGTGGGTCATTCGGAACGAACCCCCACCCCCCTGCCTGTAGGGAGGCGCGCGGTCCGCTTCTACCCGGGCACCCGGACGGTGGTGCCTCCCCCGCTCTGGAGGCGTTGCACGGTGTTCCCCGATGCCCAGTACTGGCAACACCGGGACATCATGGCCGAAATCCAGGCGATGGCCCGCAGCGGCTTCATCCCCGTCACCCCCATCGGCGCGGGCGTCTCCCAGCTGTCCGACTACGCCCAGGTCCCCGCGGGCTGGCGGGCCTACGGCATTGCCGTGCCCCCGGGGGGCCGGATCCAGGTATCCCTCAACCACCCCAACCTGGGCTGGTTCCGGCTGATGGCGGTCAACAAGTGGGGGCAGCCGGGGCTCGGCATGCTCCACGCCGCAGTGGCCTATCGGCCCGTGGCGATGACGCTGTCCAATCCAGAAAAACAGGCCGAAGCGATCTACGTCATCGTGGACGACCCGGGCTGGATGTCCAGCCAGAACGACCCCTACACCCTCACCATTCGCCGGGACTGGGATCCTCGCAACGTGGACCTGGCGCAGGTGAAGGTGGTGGCGGGTCTGTGGGGCGCCCAGCCCAGCGTCAGCGCCGAATTCTCAGGGCCAAGCCTGACCGGACCTGCGGTGTATCCGTATTGAACCGTTTTCACCTCGACGCAGGAACGGCCCCACTGGGGCTGTTCCCGCGTTAGGACAAGCCTATGTCCAGGGGCACGCGTCCGTCACCTGCATACGGAAGGCGCGGGGCACCAAGGTGAGTTCGGCGCGATCCCGCTCAGGGGCGGGTTCGCCATCCAGATGCCAGGGCAGGGGGCGCTCCAGATAGAGGGTGGCACGCTGCAGGCGCCCCTCCTGGCGCAAGGGCGTGTGGCCTCCTTCCCGGAACAGCACCGGAGCTTCCGCCAGCAGATCAAACCAGGACGGGCGGCTGAGACGGGCCCATTGGAGGGCGCCGTCGGTGGGATCCGCGTGGGGCGCGATCCAGAGGCCTGAGCCGTACTGGGGCAGGTTGGCGAAACACAGGCTCCAGGCCCGTTCCGGCAGCTCCGGATCGCGGCCTTGCCAGGCCTCCCGGAGACGCTGGAGACCCGTCACCGATGCAGAATCCTCATGGCCCTGGGCATCCCAGCGGAGGCCGGTCTCCCGCCAGCTGCGCCAGAGATCCCAGGTGGCCCTGGCATAGGCCTTGAATCCGCGGACCGGCAGCGCCGCGAAACGGTGGGCCACCGCGGCCTCGAAGCCGGTGCCACAGAGGTTGAAGAACGGGGTGCCATCCAGGCGGGGCACGTCCATGCACAGCTCCCGGCCTTCCAGCAGCCGTTGCAGGGCCCCGGCCGGTTCCAAGGGGGTGCGCAGTCCACGCACCAGTCCGTTGCCGCTGCCGCCGGGGATCACCCCCAGGGCCACCGGGCAGCCCGCCGCCAGCAGCGCCCGGGCCGCGTGATGGGCCGTGCCATCCCCGCCCCAGACCAGAAGGGGGCCTTCGGCCCGGGTCGCCCGGGCGATGGCCTCGGACCATTCCCAGGGTGGACCAAGGGGTGTCGGCTCGATGCGGGTCCGGACATCCGGAGGGAGCAGCCGGAGCAGAGCGTCGGGATCCTTGGGCGAAGCACCCGAGGCTGGATTGAATAGAAGGGGGAGCATCATGGCTGGAACCTCGTCGGCGGGGCCTCCAGGCGCAGCTCGTCGCCGGTGACGGGGTGCTTCAGTCCCAGGCGCCAGGCGTGGAGCCAGAGCCGGTCGGAGGGGGCGCCGCCGTAGAGGGTGTCGCCCAGGATGGGGTGGCCAAGATGGGCCAAGTGGACGCGGATCTGGTGGGTGCGGCCCGTGTGGAGCCTCGCCACGACGTAATGGCCGGGTGCGAGGCCGGCGGTTTCCTCGGAGGTGGCCGGACGGAAGTCCGTGCGGGCGGATTTCGGATCCATCAGGTCGCCCCTACACCCGAAACGGCCCGGATCGGCCCCGCGCAGGCGGCCGATGGGCGCTTCCACCGTGCAGGCCTCCAGGGGCTCCGACAGCCGCGCCAGATAGCGCTTCTCGATGTCCCGCCCCGCGAAGGCATCCGCCAGGCCTTTGTTGGCGGCGGGATCCTTGGCGAAGAGCAGCAGCCCCGAGGTGCCCTGGTCCAGCCGGTGGTGAAGAAAGAGGGCCAGGTCCGGCCGCTGGGTCTTCAGGAGCGCCAGCAGGTCATGGCGATCCGAAGCCCAGGTGCCCTGGGTGGCCAGACCCGCGGGCTTGTCCACGGCCAGCAGCCAGGCATCCTCGAACACGATGGGGATGGTCAAGGCGGGCACCGGCGGCAGGTCCGGATCGAACGCCACCCGCACCTCCGTGCCGGGCTTCAGCAGTCGGCCGGCCACCCGCACCCGCTTGCGGTCCACCTGCACCCCGCCCAGCTTCAGCGCCTCCCGGGCCGCCCGGCGGCTCAGGCCCGTCCGCTGCGCCACCAGCTGATCCAGGCGAAGGCCCGCATCAGCGGGCTCCACGGTGAAGGTCCATTTCTGCAGCGCCATGCTTCAGCCTACCCGTACCCTGGGGCTTGGCTGGGCCTGGGCCCAGTTTGGAGCCACCGATGGAGCCAGAGGCACACCGATGGAACGCGCATCGGGGATTTGGCCGCCGCCCGTGTGAGGGTCATTCCTCCTATCACCGTTCATCACCGTCCATCACCGGTTCCAAAGCTTTTCCGCCGGTGATCCACGGTGGTGAACGGTGATGTGAAAAGGTGTCGCAGGCTGGTGTCACCCCGCCGGCTTTCACGGATGCCTATCTGGGTTCATCTGTGGTTGCCCCCTGCTTCAGATGGCGTATCCGTGGCTGCCGGCTTCCAGGGCCTGCTGGCGGGCGGCGAGATCGGCCAGGGTGGTGGCCTTCAGAACGGCCCGGGCCGCCTCGGCGGCCTGGAGCCAAGTCTCCCGCACCGTGCACGCGCTCACGGAGGCCCCGGGCTCGCTGGGGCCGGTGCCCAGGCGGCCCTCCAGGGCTTCCAGCACCTCCAGGGCAGTGATGCGGGTCGGATGCCGGGCCAACTCGCAGCCGCCGCCGGCACCCCGCTGCGCCTTCACCAGCCCGGCGGTTTTGAGGGGGCCCAGCAGCACGCGGATGAACTTGGGCGGCAGGGATTGGCTCCGGGCCAGATCCTCCACCAGCACGGGGCCGCGCCCCGCCTGGAGGGCCAGTCCCACCATGAATTGCAAACCGTAGCGCCCTTTCGCGGTGCCTTTCACGAGATGCCTCCCAGAGGAAGAATACTCTTATTCATAATAAAAACAATTAACAAACTTGACAATAAATTCGGTCCGCCCCATGCTTCCACATCCGGGCCGTGCCCGCCCCTTCTGGAGCCCCCATGTCTGTTGTCAGTCCGCGTCCCGACCGCGTGGATCACGCCTACCAGCTCATCGGCCGCACGCCCGTGGTGCGCCTCAACCGCGTGGTGCCCGAGGGGGCCGCTACGGTCTACCTGAAGCTCGAAAGTGCCAATCCCGGTGGTTCTGTGAAGGATCGCATCGCCCTGGCCATGATCGAGGATGCGGAGGCCCAGGGGCGTCTGAAGCCCGGCATGCGCATTCTGGAGGCGACCAGCGGCAACACGGGCGTGGGCCTGGCCTTCGTGGCCACGGCCAAGGGCTACCCCGCCACCCTGGTGATGCCCGACACCATGACCCAGGAACGCCGCTCGCTGCTGAAGGCCTATGGTGCCGAACTGGTGCTCACGCCCGGGAGCCTGGGCATGAAGGGGGCCGTGGAGAAGGCCGAGGAGCTGGCGGCTGCCGACCCGTCCTACTTCCTGGTGCGCCAGTTCGACAATCCCGCCAATCCTGAGGTCCACCGGCGCACAACCGCGCTGGAGGTGCTGGCCCAGGTGCCGGAGCTGGATGCCTTCGTGGCGGGCATCGGCACGGGCGGAACCATCACGGGTGTGGGCGAAGTGCTCGCCCAGAAGAAGCCGGGCACCCTGGTGGTGGCCGTGGAGCCCCTGGATTCGCCCCTGCTCACCAAGGGCACGGCGGGCCCCCACAAGCTCCAGGGCCTGGGCGCCAACTTTGTGCCCTCCATCCTCAACCGGGCGGCCTTCCAGCGCATCGCGGACGTGGCCTATGACGACGCCCTGGCCATGGCCCGGCGCCTGGCTCGGGAAGAAGCGCTGCTCTCGGGCCTCAGCACCGGCGCCATCGTCCATGCCGCCGTGCAGCTCGCGCGGGAACTGGGGGCCGGGAAGACCGTGGTGGCCGTGCTCTGCGACACCGGGGAGCGCTACCTGAGCCATCCTCTCTACGCCGAAGGCTGAGGTAACCTGGGGGGCATGGGACGAGGCTTTGGGCAGGCGAGACGCGTGGTACTGGCCGCGCTGCTGACAGGCTCCCTGCGGGCTGGCCCCCCCTTCCTCACGGATGATCCCGAGCCCGTGGAACTGCACCACATGGAGCTGTACGGCAGCTGGATGGGCAGCCGTACGCCGGATGGCGCCTCGGGGAGCCTGCCGCTGGTGGAGTTCAACCTGGGCATCCTGCCGGAGGTCCAGTTCCACATCGTTGCGCCCCTGGCCTATGCCCAGCCCGCGGGCCAGCCCGCCACCCGGGGCTACGGGGACACGGAACTGGGCCTCAAGGTGCGCCTCCTGAGGGAGACGGCCTGGCTGCCCCAGATCGGAATCTTTCCCCTGGTGGAGATCCCGACGGGTTCGGCGCCCCGCGGACTGGGCGCCGGCCACACCCAGGTGTACCTGCCGGTCTGGATCCAGAAGAGCTGGGGCCCCTGGACCACCTACGGCGGCAACGGCTGGTGGCGCAATCCCGGAACCGGTCAGCGGAACTGGCGCTACCTGGGTTGGCTCCTCCAGCGGGATCTCTCGGCGCAGCTCACCCTGGGCGCCGAGCTGTACCGCCAGACCGCCAGCACCGCGGGCGGACGCGCCAGCGACGGCTACACCCTGGGTGCCATCGTGAACCTTTCGGACCGCGACCACCTCCTGGTGAGCGCGGGGCGAAACCTTTCCGGGGACCGGGAGACCCACTTCTACCTGGGCTACCAGATGACGCTGGACCTGGAGCCGGGCGCGATCGCCGGCGGTGGTCCGCTCGGACCCTGACACCCTTTCCTGCTAGCCTGGGCCATCCCTTCGTGGAGTGGACATGCGCTTCCTGGCCCGGCTGGGCGCTCCGGTGCGCGAATTCCTGGTGTTCCTGGGCGACCAGGCGCATCTGGTGGCGCAGACGGTCCGCTTTGGCCTGAAGCTGCGCCTGGATCAGCTCGGCACGGTGGCCGGGCAGATCCGCCTCCAGATCCGCTTCACGGGCCTCCAGGCCTTCCTGCTGGTCTGTGGCACCGCGTTGCTGCTGGGGGCCGTGACGCTCATCCAGGCCTTCACCCAGCTTTCGGGTCTGGGGGCCAAGTCCTACATCGGCCTGCTCATGGTGCTCATTATTCTGCGGGAGCTGGGGCCGCTGCTCACGGCCGTGCTGGTCATCGGCCGCAGCGCCACAGCCATCGCCGCGGAACTGGGCACCATGCAGCTCAACGGCGAGGTGGACGCCCTGGCTGCCCACGGCGTGAACCCCTACCAGTACCTGCTGCTGCCGCGCTGGATCGGGGTGCTGGTGGCCGTCTTCGCCCTGGTGGTGTTCTTCGACACCTCCGCCCTGGCCGGAGGCTTCCTGGTGGCCCATTTCAAGGAGGGCGTCACCCTGGGCGTCTACATGGATTCCGTGCGCGATGCCCTCGTGAACCGCGATCTGCTGGCCACCCTCCTCAAGGTCTTCCTCTTCAGCAGCGCCATCACCTTCCACGCCTGCCGCCACGGCCTCGCCATCCGCCGCAGCCAGACCGAAGTGCCCCAGGCGGTCACCCGCACCGTGGTTTCGGCGCTGGTGGCGGTGTTCCTCGTGGATGGCCTCGTGGCCGCCTTCCTCTACGCCTGACCATGATCCAGGTGGACGACCTCTCCCTTGACGCACCCGATGGGCGCCCGCTTCAGCAGGGGCTCCACCTCCACCTGGAACCGGGTGGGAGTCTCCTGCTGCTGGGCTCGGGCGGCTGCGGCAAGAGCCAGTTCCTGCGGGTGCTGGCGGGCACGGTGCCCCCGCGCACAGGGCGGGTCCGGATCGCCGGGGTGCAGACCTGGCCCGGGGAAGGCGCGCTGGCCCTGGCGGGCCGGGTTCGGACGGGTTTTGTCTTCGCCCAGGGCGGGCTGCTTTCCAACCAGACCCTGCGAGACAACGTGGCGCTACCCCTGCGCTTCGCGGGGACGTCGCCAGGCGAAACCCGGGCCCGCGCCGAGGCGGCCCTGGAGCGGTTCGGCCTCCTGTCCGTCGCAGACCTCCGCCCCCATGCCGTCAGCGCAAGCCAGCGCAAGCTGGCGAATGTGGCCCGGGTGGAAGCCCTCCAGCCGGAGGTGCTCCTGGTGGACGACCCCCTGGAAGGCGTGGAAGCAGGGGACCACGCGCGCGTCATCGGCTGGCTCCGGGACTGGATCCAGGACGCCGCCCGCACCCTGGTGGTGGGACTGGAGGAACCCGGGGACTTCGGGGATCTCCCTGTGCGCCGCCTGCACCTCTCGCCGATAGCCCCCGCCGAGGAGCCGCGATGAACTTCGAAAAGCAGGATGTCCGTCTCGGGATCTTCGTCGTCGCCGCCCTGGCGCTGTTCCTGGGTCTGCTGGTCTTCAAGAACGCCCGCGCCGTGGTGCAGGATACCTATCCCGTGGTGGTTCGTCTGGACAACATGGAGGGCTTGGCGCCCGGGACGGAGGTGGATCTGAAGGGCTATCCGGTAGGGACTGTGGACCAGATCCAGATGCGCCTGATCGGCGTGGACTACCAGTTCCTGGCCACCCTCTCCATCCGCGCCGACATCAAGCTGTGGCGCGGCACCCGCGCCCAGGTGGCCACCCGCGGCCTGGGCAGCAGCTACCTGGATTTGCTGCTGCCGCCCGCGGCGGACCGCCAGGTACTCCTGGCCGCTGGGGACCAGATCCCCGGCGATCAGGGCGTGTCCATTGGCAGCGTCCTGGACAAGGCGAGCCGCCTGCTGGACACCCTGAATGGCAGCGTGGAGGCCCTGCGGGACCGTCTGCGCACCCACGGCCTGGAGGATGTCTTCGGGCAGCCCGCCGTCCGGCAGGCCCTCCTGAACCTGAACGCGACGCTCCGGGAGTTTCAGGCCCTGGCGCAGGAGAGCCGCGGCCTCGTGGGCCACGCCGATCGCAGCATGGGCGAAGCGGACAAGGCTCTGGCCGACCTCGATGCCAGCCTGGCTGTCACCCGGAGCCTGTTGGAGGCGCGCAAGCCGGACCTGGACCGCATTGTGACGAGCCTGGCCAGTACGCTCCGGCAGACGGATGCCCTGCTATCCCGCTTCCAGGCCGAGGACCAGCCCGAGCTGGAGACCAGCCTCAAGACCCTGCGCCGCTCCCTGGATTCCGTGGAGGAGCTGCTCCAGATCCTCAAGCAGAAGCCCAGCCGCGCGGTCTGGGGCACGCCCAGTGCGGCCGAGCGGGAGCGGGCCCGGAAGGCCGTCGAGGCCGCCAAGCAGGCCCAGGTCGGGAAGTAGGCCCTACAGCCGGTCCAGGTCGTCCTTGCCGATGTTCACCTTCCACACCAGGGGCTCGTAGGTGGCCAGCCCCTGCCGGAAGAAGGGATCGCCATCGCGGATGGCATCCAGATCCGCCAGCGGGTTCGCGTCCTGCACGCGGAAGAGGACGACGCCGCCGCTGCGGGGATCCATGGGCCCGGAGGCCAGCAGGATGCCCTGGGCCTGAAGCGTGCGCAGGTAGGCCCGATGGGCCTCCGTCACGGCCTCGATCTCCTCGATGGGACGGCGGTAGCGGACGATCATCAGGGCGTACATGGCGGCCTCCTCGGCTTCAGTCGTGCACGATGCGGGTGCCCACGGTGGCGGGATCCTCGGTGGCCAGGGCCTCGGCGGTGGTGATGAGCACCTCGTGGCCGCCGGCATCCAGGAAGCCCAGGGCGCTCTCGATCTTCGGGCCCATGCTGCCGGCGGGGAACTGGCCCTCAGCCAGGTGCTGCCGTGCCTCGCGGGCCGTGAGGCGGTCCACCCAGCGCTGGGTGGGCTTGCCGAAGTCCAGGGCCACCTTGGCCACGCCGGTGAGGATGATGAAGAGGTCTGCCTGGAGCTGGGCCGCCAGTAGGGCGCTCAGCCGGTCCTTGTCAATGACGGCCTCCACGCCCACCAGGAAGCCGCTGGCGTCGCGGATCACGGGGATGCCGCCGCCGCCGCCGGCGATGACGCTGTGGCCCTTCTCGAGCAGCGTCTTGATGGCGTCCAGCTGGACGATTTCCAGGGGGCGGGGCGAGGGCACCACCTTGCGCCAGCCGCGGCCCGAGTCCTCCTTCATCTTCCAGCGCTTCGAGCGCATCAGCTCCAGGGCGCGGAACTCGGGGTAGAAGGGGCCCACGGGTTTTGTCGGATCCTGGAAGCCCTTGTCCTCCTTGTCCACCACCACTTCCGTGAGCACGGAGGTGACGGGCGCCTCGATCTTCATGAAGCGAAGGCGATTGATGAGCATGCGCTCCAGCATGTAGCCCATGGAGCCCTGGGTCATGGCGCCGCAGATGTCCAGGCTGTAGCCGGGGATCTGGCCCGAGCCCGCCTCCTGCTGGATGAGCAGGTTGCCCACCTGGGGCCCGTTGCCGTGGACCACGCAGAGGGCGTAGCCCTCCGCCACCACCCGCGCCAGCATCTCCGCCGTCTCCCGGGCGTTCTCCAGCTGCTCCTCCTGGAGCCCGCGCTCCTTCTCTTTCAGTAGCGCGTTGCCGCCGATGGCGAGGAGTGCGATTTTTCGGGCCATGCGGGCACCTGGAAAAACGAGAAGTCTACCCGAAGGACCGGGGAATGCCAGTGATCGCGGGCAAAGGTCTCGGTTCTGGGGAGGACTTGAAGCGGCTAGAATTGAAGGTTTACGGACGTCCCCATGCACATCCAGGAACTGATTCTCCGCCTGCAGCGGTTCTGGGCCGACCGAGGCTGTCTGATCGGCCAGCCTTACGATCTGGAAAAGGGCGCGGGCACCATGAATCCGCTCACCTTCTTCGGCGCCCTTGGCAGCAAGCCCTGGAACGTGGCCTACGTGGAGCCTTCGCGCCGTCCGGCCGACGGCCGCTACGGCGAGAACCCCTTCCGTGTATACAAGCACCTCCAGTTCCAGGTGATCCTCAAGCCCTCGCCCGCCAAGGTGCAGGATCTCTACATCGAGAGCCTGGAGGCACTGGGTATTGACCTCTCCAAGCACGACCTCCGCTTCGAAGAGGACAACTGGGAATCGCCCTCCCTGGGCGCCTGGGGCGTGGGCTGGCAGGTGGTGCTGGACGGCATGGAGATCAGCCAGTTCACCTACTTCCAGCAGGTGGGCGGCCTGGACTGCCGCCCCGTGAGCGCCGAGCTGACCTACGGCATCGAGCGCATCTGCATGTTCCTGGGCGGCTACGACAACATCTTCGACCTCATCCACGGGAACGTGACCACGGACGATGGGGTGTTTCCCGTGACCTACGGCCAGATGCGCCAGCGCGAGGAATTCGAGCTCTCCGCCTACAGCTTCGAGCACGCCAACCTCGACCTGCACCGCCAGCTCTTCGACGCCTACGAGGCCGAGGGCTGGCACCTGGTGAAGGATCTCGGCCACTTCCTCAGCGCCTACGAGCAGGCCCTCAAGATGAGCCACACCTTCAACGTGCTGGACGCCCGCGGCGCCGTGAGCACCACCGAGCGCCCCGGCATCATCAAGCGCGTCCGCGATCTGGCCTGCGCCTGCGCTCGGGCCTACCTGGCGCATGCGGAGGGCGCCTCCGTGCCTGCCGACGCCGCCGGGAAGGGAGGTGCGAAGTGAGCGCCACGAAGACCTTCCTGCTGGAACTGCACTGCGAGGAGATCCCGGCGCGGTTCCTTGGCCCACTTCACATCAGCTTTGCTGGTCTCTTCAGTTTGAAGTTTGGGGTCACTAAGTTCGAAGGGCTTTATTACTCGCCGCGCAAGTTGGCTTGGGTCTTCCCCAACCTTCCTGTGCTACAGCCTGACCAGACCGAAACCCAGGTGGGCCCGCCCCAACGGATGTGTGTGGACGCGGATGGCAAGCCCACCCTCCAGGGGCTGAAGTTCGCGGAGAAGTGGGGCGTGGACTTCTCGGCCGTCCGCTTCGAGCAGCCGGCGGGGAAGAAGGAACCCTGCGCGGTGGTGACGCTCACGAAGCCGGGCCGGCCCACGGTGGAGCTGCTGGCGGAGGCCCTGCCGGGGCTCATCGCGGGGCTGCACGTGCCCAAGGCCATGCGCTGGGGCTCGTCGGAATTCGAGTTTGTCCGCCCCATCCGCAACCTCCTCTGCCTCTTCGGGGAGCAGGTGGTGCCCCTCACGGTGGATGGTGTCACGGCGACCAATACCACCTGGGGCCACCGGCTGTTCCATCGCCAGCACCCCGACCCGGTCCAGATCGCCTCGCCCGAGGCTTACGAAGGCGCCCTGGAAGCTGCCGGTGTCGTGGTGAGTGTGGAGGCCCGCCGGAAGCGCATCGCCGAGCAACTGGAATCCCTGGCCGCCGAGGCGGGGGGCCGCGTGGTGGCCGACGCGGAGCTGCTGGACACCCTGGCGGAGATCGTCGAGTTCCCGAAGGTGGTGCGGGGCGACTTCCCGGCGGATTTCCTGCGGCTGCCCAAGGAGGTGCTGGTCACCAGCCTCCGTGAGCACCAGAAGAGTTTCTGCATCGAGAAGCCCGATGGCACGGATCTGCTGCCCTGCTTCCTCACCGCCGCCAACCGTGAGGATGATCCCGAAGGCTTCGTGAAGGCTGGCAACGAGTGGGTGCTGAAGGCCCGGCTCTACGACGCCCGCTTCTTCTTCGCCGAGGACCGCAAGCACCCGCTCTCCGACCGCCTGGAGAAGCTGAAGGCGCTCACCTTCCAGCGGGAGCTGGGCAGCTACCACGAGAAGACCGGCCGCGTCGTGGCCCTCACGAAGATGCTAGCCACGCGGCTGTCCAAGGACGATGCGCACATCGAACGCGCGCTGGAAGCCGCCCGCATGGCCAAGTGCGACCTGCGGACCCTCATGGTCGGCGAGTTCCCGGAGCTGCAGGGCGTCATGGGCGGCGAATACCTCCGCCACGAGCGTGCCCACGAAGAGGTTTGGAAGGCCGTCAAGGAGCACTACCGGCCTGCCGGCGCCGACGATGCCATCCCCTCCACGCCCATGGGCTGCCTGCTGTCCCTCTGCGACAAGCTCGACACCGTGGTGGGCTGCTTCGCCGTGGGCCTCATCCCCAGCGGCTCCAAGGATCCCCTCGCCCTCCGCCGCGCCGGCCAGGGCATCGTGCGGATCCTGTGGGAGCAGGCCTGGCCCATGACCTTGGCGGACCTGGTCGAGACGGCCCTCAAGGTGGTGGCGCCGAAAGCCACGAAACCCGAAGCCGAGACCCGGGAGGCCCTGCTGGCCTTTTTCAAGGACCGTGTGGCCTACCAGCTGGAACTGGCGAAGTACGCCGGTTCCGTCCGTCGGTCCACGATGGCGGTTGGATGGCTGGATCTGCTTGACCTGAAGGTGCGCTGCGAGAACCTGTCCCTTTTCAGCGAGGATCCCCGCTTTGCCAGCCTTGGGCAGAGTGCCAAACGGATCGGCAACATCCTGAAGGACGAGACTCCGGTGAATGACTTCAAGGCCGACCTCCTTGTGGAGCCTGCGGAGATCAATCTGGTCAAACACCTTGGTCGTGTCGAATCCCAGCACGACCTGATCGTCACGCTGAACCATCTCGCTGAACTGGCCGATCCCCTCGAAGCCTTCTTCTCCGCCGTCATGGTGAAGTGCGACGATCCCGCCCTCCGCGCCACCCGGCTCAGCCTGCTCCACCGCCTCCGCCAAGCCTTCCTGCGCGTGGCGGATTTCAGTCTTTGGCAGTAGTTCGTCTCACCACGCAGACCACGAAGACCACGAAACCAGCTCCCTTCTGCCCTTCGTGGTCTTCCCGTCTTCGTGGTTCAGTCCTTTAGAGGCCCCCATGCACCACGAACGCATCGCGATCATTGACTACGGCAGCCAGTACACACGGCTCATCACGCGGCGGCTGCGGGAGTTGGGGGCGTTCGGCCTGGTGTACAACAGCGGCGCCACGGCCAAGGAGATCGCCGGGGCGGATCTGAAGGGCGTGATCCTCTCGGGCGGGCCGAACTCGGTGCTGGAGCCGGGGGCGCCCGAGCTGGACATGGCGATTCTCGGCCTGGGTGTGCCGGTGCTGGGCATCTGCTACGGCCAGCAGATCCTCGCCCGCAACCTGGGTGGCCAGCTGCACCGCGCCACCAGCCGCGAGTACGGCAAGGCGGAGATCGAGGCGATGCCGGAGGGCTCGCTACTCTTCGAGGGGCTTCCACACCAGCAGCAGGTGTGGATGAGCCACGGGGACCATGTCGAGGTGGCGCCGCAGGGCTTCCGGGTGACGGCGAAGACGCCCGGCGTGCCTGTGGCGGCCATGGAGGATCCGGCCCGCCGCCTCTACGGCATCCAGTTCCACCCCGAGGTCACCCACAGCACCCAGGGCACGCCCCTGCTGCTGAACTTCCTCACGTCCTGCGGCCTGGCCCTGGACTGGAACACGGGCAACTTCATCGAGGAGAAGGTGCAGGTCATCCGCGAACAGGTGGGGCAGGGCACCGTGGTGCTGGGCCTCAGTGGGGGCGTGGATTCCAGCGTGGCCGCCCTGCTGCTGCACAAGGCCATCGGCGACCAGCTCACCTGCGTGTTCGTGGACCACGGCCTCCTGCGCAAGGACGAGATGAAGCAGGTGCAAGCCTATTTCGCCCCCTTCGAGCTGAAGGTGAACTGGGTGGACGCCTCCGACGAGTTCCTGGGGGCCCTGGCTGGTGTCACCGATCCCGAGCAGAAGCGCAAGATCATCGGCGGCAAGTTCATTGATGTGTTCGAGCGCGAGGCAAAGAAGGTCCAGGCCGACTTCCTGGGCCAGGGCACCACGTATCCGGATGTGATCGAAAGCAGCGGCATTGGCGGCGCCATCCTGGTGAAGTCCCACCACAATGTGGGCGGCCTGCCGGAGCGCATGAAGCTGAAGCTGGTGGAGCCCCTGCGCGAGTTGTTCAAGGACGAGGTGCGGGCCACGGGCCTCGCGCTCGGCCTGCCCGAGGAGATGAACCAGCGCCATCCCTTCCCCGGACCGGGCCTGGCCGTGCGCCTGCCCGGCGCCATCACCCGGGAGCGGGTGACGATCCTGCAGAACGCGGATGCCATCTTCATGCAGGAGTTGCGCGAAAGCGGCTGGTACCGCAAGACCAGCCAGGCCTTCGCCGTGCTGCTGCCCGTGCAGACCGTGGGCATCATGGGCGATGAGCGCACCTTCGAGTGGATGTGCGCCCTGCGGGCCGTGACCTCGGAGGACTTCATGACCGCCGACTGGGCCCGTCTGCCCCATGAATTGCTGGAGAAGATCGCCCAGCGCATCGTGAACGAGGTGAAGGGCATCAACCGCGTGGTCTACGACATCACCTCGAAGCCGCCGGCGACGATCGAGTACGAATAGTGGCCAAGCGACAGGAACCCGTCCGCAAATCGGTGAAGGACACCCTGGAGGATCTGCTCGCGGGGCACCGCGAGGCGGCCTTCAGCGGGCCGGAATCGGCCCTGAAATACCTCCGCCGCACCTTCGAGGCCCAGGCCAGCCTACCCAATGCGGTGAAGGCCGTGGCCTACGACCGGATGGCGGAAGCCCTCGCGCAGACGGGCGGCTGGGAGGCCTGCGCGGCCTCCGTGGGCCAGGCCCTCGGCTACCTGCCGGATCTGGAGGCGGCCTTTCCGCATGAGTACCGGCGGTTGCTGGAAGGCATGACCTGCTTCGAGCGGGGCATCCAGGCCCACAGCGAACTGGGGGACTTCCACGCGGCGCTGGAATTGTGCGAGCGGGCCGTGATCCTAGGCCTGGGTGCGCACTATGCCGCCAAGCGGGATTCCCTGGACTGGGCCCGCTGAAGGTTGCAGAGCCCTGGCGCACGATTTGAGAATCCGGGGCGACCGGCCGAAGAGGGGTCCGAGGGCGAATCCGATGGGGGATGGAATCCAGGTGGTGCCGGAGCAGACCGGCCTCCTGATTGTGGACGACCTGCCGATCATCCGGCTGGCCCTTCAGCGCATTCTCAGCAAGGCGGGCTACCGCTGCCGGGAGGCGGAGGACGTGCCCCAGGCGCTGGCGGCCCTCGAGGAGGAACCGGCCGACCTGGTCTTGAGCGATGTCCAGATGCCCGGGGCCTCGGGCCTCGATCTGGTCAAGATCCTCCGGCCGCGCATCCCCGACATCTCGGTGCTGATGGTGAGTTCCTCGGAGGATACGGAAACCGCCATCGAGTGCCTCCAGCAGGGGGCCTTTGGCTACATCCTCAAACCCTTCCAGCCCCGGGAGATCCTGGTGCAGGTCAATGGCGCCCTGCGCCGGCGCCTGCTGGAGATCGCCTTCCGGGACCGCGAAGCGCAACTGGCCCAGAAGGTGCGAGAGCAGACCGAGGAAATCCGCAACTCCCGAGAGGAGATCGCCTTCCGGCTCATCGCCGCCAGCGAGCACCGGGATCATGAGACCGGCATGCATGTGCGGCGGATCGGCCTCTTTGCCGCAGAATTGGCCCGCTTGATGGGTTGGGATGAGGGCAGTGTCGAGGCCATCCAGGCCGCGGCTCCCATGCACGACATCGGGAAGATCGGCGTGCCGGACGCCATCCTCCAGAAGCCAGGTGCGCTGACGGAGGCCGAGTGGGTGGACATGAAACGGCATGCCACCATGGGCGCCGCCATTCTGAAGGGATCCACCGTCCCCTTCATCCAGATGGGCGCCCGCATCGCCATCGGGCACCACGAACGCTGGGACGGGAAGGGCTACCCCCGCGGTCTGGCAGGGCATCAGATTCCCATCGAAGCCCGCATCACCGCCCTTGTGGATGTCTACGATGCCCTCAGCAACCGGAGGCACTACAAGGCGCCCTGGCCGGAGGGACAGGTGGTGGATTTCATCCGGAAGGAACGGGGTACGCAGTTTGATCCCGATCTGGTGGATCTGTTCATGGGCCATCTGGACCGCTTCCGCGCCATCCTTGAGGCCCATCCCGATGAGCCGCAGGAGTTGGAACCGATGGGTTGATCGGGGCACGGCGATCAGGCCAGGAGCCTGATCGCCGTGCGGGAAACGGTTAGGAGCTGGAACGGAATAATCGTTGCCATCGTTGACGCCCAGCCGCGATGCATCCGCAGATATCCGTTCGTCTCGCGTATCGCCGTAGGCGATACCGAGAAGGAAGGGCCCGCAGGGCCATGTGGTTCATGGTTCAAGGGCCCTGACGCCGCGGGGCGCGCGGATGGGCGTCCCCGCCCACGCAGGCGTGGGCGGGGATCTAAGGTCAACCCTCCGGGCGCGGGGTGGCGGGCTGCGCGATCCCGCGTCGGCTTCGGTTCACGGAGTCCCGCTCCGCTGGAACCTCAGCCTCCTTGACTCGCTTGCCCGGCACCCCGCGCGATGGCATTGCTTATTTCGTTCCAGCTCCTGACTTCGTGGGCGTGTTGTTCCTGCCCTTGGTGATGGTGAATTCCCCGAGCATCATCGGCACGGCGGCCTTCAGCAGAATCGTGAACACCAGGAAGCCGATGGCGAAGATCCCGCCGGCGACCATGACTTCCGTGAGGGAGGGTCGGTAGACATAGATCTCGCCCAGCGTATCAGGGGTGAAGCCCGGGATGATCAGGCCCATGCCCTTCTCGATGTACACGCTGCTGTAGATCAGCACACACCCGATGTTGAGGGTGATCCAGTTCCGTCGCGTTTTCGGCACCAGGAAGAGGATGAACGCCGCCAAGCCGCAGGCCACGGAGGTCCAGGCGAACGGCACCAGGGTGTGATGGCCCTTCAGTCCGAAGTAGAGATACTGCATGTACACCACGTGCTGGGTGCTGGAGTAGAACTCCTTGAATGCTTCCGCAGCGGTGAGGAAGAGGTTGAAGCCCATGGTGTAGGCCATCAGCTCGGCCACCTTGAAGATCGCCTCATCCTGGATGCGCAGCTTGGTGGTCTTGCGGAGGATCTGGAGCAGGATGAGCAGGATGGCGGGCCCAGAGCAGAACGCGGAGGCCAGGAACTTGGGGGCCAGGATGGCGGAGTTCCAGAAGGGCCGGGCGGCGAGACCGTTGTAGAGGTAGGCGGTCACGGTGTGGATGCTGACGGCCAGGGGAATGGAGAAGAGCACGAGCGGCAGCACCAGCTTCTTGACGTAGTGCTTCTCGGTGTAGGCGCAGTAGAGCAGGTAGGTCACCACGAAGGCGTTGAGCAGGAGGTAGCTGTTGAGAACCAGCACATCCCACGCCAGGAGCGAACTGGGCCAGTTCAGGTGGCCGACGAAGGGCATGATGTGCCAGAAACGGTCCGGGCGTCCGATGTCCACCAGGACGAAGCCCAGGCACATCACCAGGGCGCTGATGGCCAGCATCTCGCCCAGGATGGTGATTTCCTTGATGGGTTCCCAGTCGTACACATAGGCCGGAATGACCAGCATGATGGAGGCCGCGGCGATGCCCACCAGGAAGGTGAAGTTGCCGATGTAGAAGCCCCAGGACACCTGATCGCGCATGTGGGTGGCGATGAGGCCCGTGTGGAGCTGGCCGGTGTACGCCCAGGCTCCAAGGAGGATCAGCACCAGCAGGAAGGCGACCCAGGCGTAGTACAGGCGGCCACCCTTGAGCACCAGGCGGCCGGAATCCGCGATGAAGGATCCGAAGGTTCGCAGGATGTTCATGGCTCAGACCCCGTAGAAGTAGAAGAAGTTGGGCTGGGTGTCGAGGTCCTCCTTGAACTTGAAGACCCGCTTGTGCTCCAGCACCATCCGGATCTCGCTCGTGGGATCCAGGATGTTGCCGAACTTCCGGCTGCCCGTCGGACAGATCTCCACACAGGCCGGGTACCGGCCGTTCCGGGTGCGCTGGATGCAGAAGGTGCACTTCTCCACCACCCCCTTGTACCGAGGGCGGTTGCCCAGGTAGTGGGTGTGGGGGTTCAGTTCGTCCGCCGGGAGGTGGGGCTCGCCCCAGTTGAAGTGGCGGGCGCCGTAGGGGCAGGCGGCCATGCAGTAGCGGCAGCCGATGCACCAGTTGTAGTCCACCACCACGATGCCGTCCTTCTCGCGCCAGGTCGCGCCCACGGGGCACACCTTCACGCAGGGCGGCTTCTTGCACTGCTGGCAGGCGGTCGGCATGTAGAAGTGGCCTTCGGCGGGGACCTCCGGCGGATCGTAGTAGGCCGTGTCGTGCTCGAGGTTGACGCCCTCCTCCTTGTCCATCTGGAGGACGCGGATCCACTGGATCTGGGGATCACGGGACTGGTTGTTCTCTTTCACGCAGGCGTAGACGCAGCGCCGGCAGCCGACGCACCGGCTGAGGTCCAGGGCATAGGCGAAGATCACCCCCGGAATGGGCGGTTCGTTGCCGACGTAGACATCGCGGCCGAACTTCTCCTTGTACTCCTGCTCGAGCCGGGCGATGACGTCCTTGACCTCCTGCTTGGAGAGTTCCCGGAAATTGCGCTGGAGGAACTCGGCCTCGCTGATGTGGTCGCAGCCCGTCAAGGCGCCGGCCACCGTGGCCACCGCCGCGCCCAGGAAGACCCGGCGGGAGACGTCGCAACCTCCCTCGCAGGAGGATGGCTGCGGCTGGGGATCCTGTTCAGTGCTCATCGGGCGCCTCCCTTCCAGGCCTGGATATCCTGCGGATGCATGGGCGGCGGCAGGGGTTTGATCGGCTTGAAATGCGGAGAATGGGGGTTGTGGCAGTTCACGCAAAGGAAATATTCCTTCTGCCCATTCCAGTAGCCGATGCGCTTCCCATGCACGCCCTCGCGCCAGTCCCGGTACTTGGCGCCGTGGCATTGCCCGCAGAGCCGGTAGGACACGGTGAAATCAATCTTCTCCCCGCTCACCAGGTGCAGCTTGTCGCGGTCGTTCAGGTCATGGCAATCCAGGCACCAGCGGGTCTTCGGACCGTGGTTGAGGACGATGTCCGTGTGCATGGCGGTCAGCACCCTGCGCTTCGGGTTCGGCTTCAGCGTCTTGTTGTCATGGCAGTTCGTGCAGGGGAAGATGCCATCGCTGAAGGGCGGTTTGGCGACCTGGATGCCCTCGGGCACATCGCCCGCCTCGGAGGGCGGTGGAGGCGCCTGGGCGAGGAGCGCTACCGAGCCCAGGCCCAGGCAAAGCCCCAGGCCTAGGGCCAGGCGGCGGGATCGGGTGGGAAGGAACAGCACGGGACCTCCTTCAGGAATGCGGCCGGACGGGGTCCGGCGGGAGGGAAGGGCGCTTGGCCTTCAGGAGCCGGGGCGCCAGGATGAGGGCGGTTCCGAACACCATGAAGGCAGGGAAGAGGGTCAAGGGGCGGCCTACAGACAGGTCTTCGGCAAGGAACTTCACGACGGAAAGCCCCAGCAGCGGAAAAACAAGCCAGGTCAGTTCACTGGTGGGCCAGGGGCGGGCCAGGGCCGCGAGGGCGATGGCCGCGGCGGAAAGCACGCCCGTCCGGAAGGCCGCCAGTTGCCCTGGATCCACCCCACGGGCGCCGACGATGCGGAGACCGGCCCAGATGCAGCCCGCGCCGACCCCGAGGACACTCAGGGCGCCCATGAGGAGCGAGGGCAGGCGGAGGCGCCAGCCCAGAGGTTCCGCGGGCCGTCGCGTCACCAGGAGGATGTGGGCTGCCGTCACGCAACCGAGCGCGGCGAGACCGATGGCCGAGGGGGCTTTGATCACCCGTGCCGAGGTGGCCAGGAAGGCCGTCGCCGCCCAGGACAGAAGGCCCGAGGCCAGGACCGTGGCCAGCAGGAACACCGCGCTCTGGAGCAGCAGCAGGGTCCGGCGCAGGCGCAGGCCCAGCAACAGGGAGGCCAGCCCAACGGCTCCGGCCGCAAGCGTGAATGCAGGCAGGGGGAGGACGATGGGGCCGCCCAGCAGCAGGAAAACCACCGCCAGGGAAGTGAAGAAGCTGAAATTGGCGCGGAGATCCTCCCGGTCCGCGGCGAAGGGGAAAGCGGTGGCATAGCAGCCGAGTCCGGCGATCAGCACGCCTGTTCCCAGAAGACCGGCTCCCGTGCCCGACACCAAGGCCACCCGGAGGGATCCGCCGAAACCGATCAACAGGACCAGCGCGCTCTGGATCACCTCAAAGGCATTGAGGGTCCGCCGCTGCTGAAGCATCCGGGCCGCGAAACTGCCCAGGTAGATCACCACCAGCCCCAGTGCCAGCCCCACGCCCAGGCGCGGGGTGATGGCCTGGTAGCCCGGCGGCGGTCCGCCCGGCCAGGCCGCGATCACGGCCAGCACCAGCACAGCCAGATCGGCCGCCAGAGCCGCGGGCCAGCGGAGCGCGTGCCAGCGGCGGCCGTAGGTGAGCCACAGGGTGCCCGCTCCGAAGGCGAGGAAGAGGGCTGTGAACCAGGCGAGGGCCTGGGTGGCCGCCATGAGGCCGAAGGCCGTGCCCAGCGCTGCGAGGGCGGCGATCCAGGCCACCGCCTTGAGGGAGCGGGCCCAGGCCACGTCCACATGCAGGATGCCCGCGATCAGCAGGCTGCCGGCGGCCATGGGTGGGGAGAGAATCCCGAAGGCGGTGGTGGATTCCCAGATCAGCGGGTAGGTGATGAGCACGGAGGCCAGGGCATAGAAGGTCGCCGGCAGGCTCGCACGGGTCCGCCAGGCCACCAGACTCCAGAGGAAAGCGTAGGCGAGACCCAGGGCCACTCCCGCGTTGCGGGGGAGGTCTCCCGCATCCGTCAGGCTGCGAAGGAAGAAGGCGCCGCCCAGGATGAGGCACACCTGTCCGGTCAGCGCGAGGAGGGATGCGAAGCCTTGCGAACCGGCCGACTCCGCCTCGGGCTCGGGCAGGGGTTGCATCCGGGGCGGCGCTCCGCAGACAAGCTCGGCGGGCTCCGCGCCTTCCAGCCGGGTGGTGCGTGCCTCCAGGCGGGTCACCGCGGCCGTCAAGTCCTCGACGCGAGACGTCAAGTCCGTGATCTGGGAGGCAAGCTCGGAAAGGGATGAAACCACAGGGGGCGCTCCCGGAAGGTGAGCAATCTGGACATCTGGGTGGGATGGTCCCCTATGGCATGCCTGTTAGGACAATTCGTCAATATTTTTTAATTATTCCAAGTGATTCATGTTTAATTTTATTGTAGTTGTTTGAACAAATGAAAGAAGTTGGCCGGACCCGCGCAAAGAGGGCCCGAAAACCGCACAGTGCCGATGGTCACAACCTGGGCAGCGCCCTTGCGAGTCCTTCCCTGAACACGGTTTCCGGCGTCAGCAGGCTCAGGACCAGATGTCCGTCTGCGGGCAGGTCGAAGAATGAACCGGGATGGGCCAGCACGCCGGTTTCGCGCAGCAGGCGGCAGGCGCAGGCTTCATCGCCCTCCAGGGCGGGGCGGCGGAGCAGCACCGACCAGCCGCCCTCCACGGGCAGGCGGGACAGCTGGGGATGGGCCGCCAGGGAGGCATCGAGGGCGCGCAGATTCGCCCGCAGGCGCCGCCGCACCTGCGCTTGGAGGCTGGGCGCCAGGGCGAGCAGGGCCGGCGCGGCGGCCTGGGCCGAGGCCGAGACCGAGAGGTACTGGTCCGCCAGGAACGCCAGGGCCTCCAGGTGGTCCGCGGCTCCAGGGCCGCGAACGGCGATCCAGCCCAGCTTCACCTGGGGCAGGGCGGCGATCTTGCTCAGGCCCGAGAGCAGGAACAGGGGGCAGGGCGGATCGCGCTCCTCCAGCGTCGTGCTCAAGGCATCGCCCGCTGCCTCCAGCGCGTAGTCAGAGAACACCTCGTCCACCAGGAGGGCCAGGTTGCGCCGGGCGCAGAGGTCCGTGAGGGCTTTCCACTCGGTTTTTGACAGGAACTGTCCGGTGGGATTGTTGGGGTTTACCACCACCACGGCACAGGTCCGCTCCGAAACAGCGGCCTCCAGGGCCCCCAGGTCCAGGTGCCACCGCTCATGGAAGTAGGAGGACACGGGCCTGGCCACCATGCCCTCCAGTCGCGCGAGCCAGTCGAACAGAGGGTAGCTGGGGCTTGGCACCAGCACCTCATCACTCGGGTTCCCCAGCAGCTTGAAGAGCAGGGCATAGCCTTCGCTGGTGGAGGCGGTCAGGAGAAGATCTTCGGCGCGGAGGCCGTGGCCATGGTAGGAGGCGATGGCCTGGCGGGCGGTGGGGGCTCCCTGGGGGTCGGCCGCGTACCTGAGGACGGAGGGCGCCGACAGCGCTGACCGGATCTCCGCTTCCGGGTAATCGAAGCCGCAGGCGGTGGGGTTGGAGGCCGTCAAATCCAGCACCTCCAGGCCGGCGGCCCGCCGTTCCGCCAGCAGCTGGGACAAAGGATTGGGTTCGAAATGGTCTGGCAGGCGTGAGGAGCGGCGCATGAATTCAGGGTAAGGGAAGGTCGGGGCTGGTTCCGGGTGGATAATCGGCCCAGATCTTCCGGAGGCTCCCATGGCGAAGACACCCAAGGTGGCGGTGCTGCTGGCCGGCTGCGGCCATCTCGATGGCGCAGAGGTGCGCGAGGCCGTCCTCACCCTGCTGGCCCTGGATCAGCATGGCGCCTCCTTCCAGTGCATCGCGCCCAACGCCGACCAGCACCATGTCGTCAACCACGCCACCGGTGAGCCCGTGCCCGGGGCCCGGCGCAACATTCTGGAAGAATCCAGCCGCATCGCCCGCGTGGGGCAGTGCCTCGACCTGGCCAGCGCTAAGGCTGGCGAGTACGACGCGCTCCTGATGCCTGGAGGCTATGGCGTGGCCAAGAACCACTGCAGTTTCGCTTTCAAGGGCGCGGAAGCCGAGGTGCGGCCCGACGTGGCGGCCTTCGTCCGGGCCTTCTTCGAGGCGAAGAAGCCCGTGGGCGCCATCTGCATCGCCCCGGCCCTGGTGGCCCTGGCCCTTTCCGGCCGAGAATGCACGGAACTGACCCTCGGCAACGACGCGGGCTGCACGACCGCCCTTGCGAAGCTGGGCCAGCACCCGAGGGATACGGCCAGCGCCCGGGAGATTGTCGTGGATGAGGCCCACAAGCTCGTCACCACCCCCGCCTACATGTTCGACGATGCCCGCCTGAGCGATGTCTGGACCGGCATCGAACGCTGCGTGGCAGAAGTGCTGCGGCGCTGCTGAGACCCCGGAGGCCCCATGCCCATCTTCCCCGCGGAACTGCTGGAGCCGGACGCCCGCGCGGTGCGCGATGAGGCCCGGGCCTTCGCCTCGTCCATTCCCCGCCAGCTCCTGCTGGACATGGATGCGGAGCGGGTGCGCTATCCGAAGGATTTCCTGGTGGAGGCGGGACGCCGGAACCTGCTGGGCCTGCGCTTTCCAGAGGCCTATGGGGGCCGGGGGCTCCCCTGGACCGCGGAACTGGCGGCCCTGGAGGAGGTGGGGGTACTCGGGACCGCCCTGGGCTGCCTCTACTCCCTGGTGTCCATCGTGGGCGAGGCGCTGGTGCAGTTCGGCACGGAGGAACAGAAGCGCCGGTATCTGGCCCCCATGATCGCCGGCACCCTGACGGCGGCCGAGGCCCTGACGGAGCCCCGGGGCGGATCGGATTTCTTCGGGGCGGCCACCCGGGCCATCCGCGACGGGGATGCCTTCGTGCTCGATGGCCAGAAGCGGTTCGTGGTGGGCGCGGAGGGGGCCGATCTCTTCCTGGTGTATGCCCGCACCGCCGAGGATGGCGACCCCCGGAAGGCCATCACCGCCTTCCTGGTGGAGCGGGGCGATGGCGTGACCGTCGAGCATGTCTATGGCCTGATGGGCACCCGGGGCGGCGGCACGGGGCGGCTGCGGTTCCGGGGCTGCCGGGTGCCTGTGGGCCGGGTGCTCGGCGGCGAGACGGGCATCGGCCAGGGTGCTGCTGTCTTCGACCAGATGATGATTCCCGAGCGCATGACCAGCGCCGGAGGCGCCCTGGGCATGGCCCGCGCGGGCCTGGAGATCGCCGCGCGGTACGCCGCCAAGCGCAAGGCCTTCGGCCAGGAGATCCGCCGCTTCGAGGGCGTCTCGTTCAAGCTCGCCGAATCCCTCACGCAGCTGGAGGCCGCCCGGGCCCTGTGCCGCGAGACGGGCCGGGCCATCGGTCACGGCGGCATCCCGGCGGGCCGCGTCCGCCGCATGGTGTCGGAATCCAAGAAGTTCGCCACGGAGACGGCCTGGAGCGTTGTGAACCACGCCATGCAGGTGATGGGCGGCATCGGCTACACGAACGTCTATCCCATCGAACGTCTGCTCCGCGACATCCGGCTCATCACCATCTGGACCGGCACCAACGAGATCATGGATCTCGTCATCCAGCACGAGTTCTACCGGGAGTTCCTGAAGGCCCCGGCCCTGGGGCGCGATCTGGAGGCCGACGCCGAGAACGCCGAGGCGCCAGAGGAGAAGATCTACGAGTGAGGGCTCATCCCTCGCCGTCGCGGCGGGGGTGGATGAGCCGGCGGAGGGCCGGGGTGATGGTCCGGCTGGCGGCGAGGATGCGGGTCTCGTCGTCCAGCGCGCGGATCCAGGGCACCGCATGGCCCAGGGCCAGACCGGAATCGGGCCGGGTGAGGCTGCGGTCCAGGGCCTGGAGCACTGCCTCGGCCACGGGGCCGGTCTCCCGCCAGCGGGAGGCGGCCAGGGCCTCGGCCTGGACCGGCCTGAGGGGGGGCTGGATGAGCGCCACCAGCGGATCGAGGCCCAGTTTCGGATGCTGGAGGAAGGCCGCCAGAACCCCCTCGACGGGGGCCTGCCAGACCAGTCCCCAGAGCGGGCGCGGGGCGTGGAGGGCCAGGCTCCGCCGTTCGCCCAGGGTCATGCCCGTCCAGAGCTGCCGGAGTTTCTCCGTGGCCTGTTGCCGGGCCTGGGGATGGGCGGCGGCGTCCTCCGCCACGGCGGCCAGGGCCCGCCAGGGGAGCCGCCCCAGGAGTGTGGTGCGCAGGTGGGCTGGCGCCTGGGGGTGCTGGGCGATCCAGCGCAGCAGCAGGGGGCGCTTCCGGAGTTCCGGCAGGGCGGCGGCCGCTTCCAGCCATCCCGGGGGCGGCTCCGGGTGGCGCAGCAGACGCAGGAACCGGGGCCAGGGCAGCTCGGGCGGCAAGGACCAGTGGGTGGACGGGGAAGGCGGCACCCGGCAAGTGTAGACGCGCCTCTTGCCCGAAATCATCCCGCCGGGAGGGATGCCCGAAAGGGGGGTATGCGTCCCAGTTGGTTCGGCACCCTGTGCCTCGCGATGGTGCTGACGGCCGCTTCAGCGGCTGAGGCTGCCCCGGAATGGCTTGGCCGCGGGGCGCTGGCGGTGCAGCGCTACGGAGAACGCGAGGGCCTGCCCAACCAGACGGTCTATGCGATCGCCCAGGGGCCCGATGGCCGCCTGTGGGTGGGGACCGTGGATGGGGCTGCTTCGTTCGATGGGCGCACCTGGCGCCCCATGGCCCTTCCCCCCGGAAGCGGGTCCGATTGGGTGCGGGCGGTCCTCCCGGCCCGGGACGGATCCGTCTGGTTCGGAACTCAGGATGCGGGCCTGTGGCAATGGCGGGCCGGATCCTGGATCCACCACGATGCCCGGGAGGGCCTGCCCTTCACGCGCATCAACACGCTGTTGGAGACCCGGAGCGCATCGGGGGTTTCGACCATCTGGGCCGGAAGCGGGGGCCAGGGACTGGGGCAGTGGGATGGGCACCACTGGCGGATCCTGGATCACCGTGAGGGTCTTCCGGGCGATGCCATCTGGCAGCTTCGCGAACTGCCCGATCCCGAAGGCGGGCGCTCCGTCTGGGTCTGCACCCAGACGGGCCTGGTCCGCATCAAGCATGGCCAGATCCTGAAGACGCCGGAGCTGGACGGCTTCAAGGGCTGGGATACCGGCGACATCCTCACCGAGAACGGGCCCGGGGGATTCCATGCCTGGGTGGCCAGCTGGGATCACGGCCTCGTGGCCTGGGACGGCCGCCGCTGGCGTCTGGAAGGGCCGCGGGAGGGCTTCCCCGCCGTGCGGCCCATCTGCCTTGCCCGGACCCAGCCACCGGGCCAGGCGCCCATTCTCTGGGTGGGAACCTACAACGAAGGGCTGCTCTGGCGGCGGGGACAGGGCGCCTGGCACACCTGGCCCGCGCAGGCGGGGGGCGCGGGCAACGGCGTGTACGCCCTGCTCGGGACAGCCGGCCGTCCGGGTCTCTGGGCCGGGTTCCTGGGCAAGGGATTGGTGGCGCTGGATGCCCAGGGCTGGGGAGTGGTGCCTGAACCGCCCGGTCTCGCGGGGGCCCTGGTCTATGCGTTTGCCGAGACCCGGGATGAGGGCGGCAGCTTCTGGATGGGGACCAAGGCCGGTGTGGCGCAATGGGCCCGGGGACGGTGGCGCCTCGCCACGCACCGCCAGGGGCTGGCCGGGGACTGGGTGGAAAGCCTTTGCCCGACCGCCGCGTTCGGCGCGCCGGGCCTCCTGGCGGGCGGGGTGGGCGGCTTGTCGTTGTGGCAGAAGGGGCACTGGCGCCGCGTAGCGGTGCCTGGCTTCTCCATCGGCGAAGTCCAGACCCTCCTCGAGACCCGCCCGGGTGCTGCGGCACCCGGCCTCTGGGTCGGGACCAGCACCCAGGGCCTCCTGGTCCGGTCCGGGGGGCGCTGGCGTCGCCTGGGGAAGGCTGAAGGGCTGCCCTCCGAGAATGTGTTCTGCCTGCACGAGACCCTGGAGCCCGGCCACAGCCTCTGGGCTGGGTTCCGGGGCGGCGGGCTCGCCCGACTGCACGGGGGACGTTGGACGACCTACGGGGTGAAGGATGGCCTGCCCGCAGCCTCGATTTACGCCCTCGAAGACACCCGCGTGCCATCCGGCGTGCGGCTCTGGGCGGCGACACCCGGCGGCGGCTTGGCGTGGCTGGATGTGGATCGCCCCGGTGCGGCCTGGCACCACCTGGACCGCCTGACCCGGCCGGCCCTGCCGGTCGAGACCCTCATGGGCCTCGCGAAGGATCCGCAGGGGCGCCTCTACCTCACCTCGACCCGGGGTGTCGTCCGGCTCACCCTCCCGCCCGGCACAGAGGATCAACCCGAGGCGTGGCGGATCGAGACGTTCACCCAGGGGGACGGGCTCCCCGCCGACAGCTGTGTTTCCGGCGCCGCCTACACCGATGTCCAGGGTCGGATCTGGGTCGGTACCGCCCGCGGTGTGGCCTTGTTCGATCCCGCGCGGGAGACGCCGCCCGCGCCCCTGCCTGCCCTCGTGCTGGAAGGGGTCTCCGTGGATGGCGCCCCGCAGGCGGCGGGCGCTCCGGTGGTCCTGGGCTACCGCCAGCACCGCCTCCGCCTCGACTTCGCCCTGCCGGTGTACCACCGGGCCGAGGATGTCCGCTATCGCACCCAGGTCCTCGGGCTCGAGGACCATCCCTCGGCGTGGACGCCCGAGAACCGGTGGGATCTCACGGCGCTGCCCAGCGGCTCCTATGAACTCTGGATCCAGGCCCGGGATGCGCATGGCCGGCTGACGGAGCCTCTCCTTCTGCGGGTTCGCGTGACGGCGCCGCCCTGGCGTCGGCCCGCGGCCTACGCAGCCTACGGGCTCGCCCTGGCCGGGCTGATCCTGCTGGTCTTCCGCCTGCGCACCCGGTGGCTGCGGGAGCAGAACCGGCAGCTGGACCAGCGGGTCCGCGAGGGTGTGGCCGAAATCGAGCGGCAGAGCTCGGTCCTGGAACGCGCCAACCAGCGGCTGCTGGATCTCAATGAAGAGAAGTCGCGCATGCTGTCCATGGTGGCCCACGATCTGAGGAACCCGCTCTCGGGCATCCAGCTGCGAGCGGAACAGCTCCTGGTCGAAGGCACCTGCGGCCAGCCGGATTGGCTTCAGGGCATCCTCCAGGCGGCGGACCAGATGGGGGCGCTCGTGGATCGCATCCTGGAGGTTGCGGCCCTGGACAGTGGGCGCGTGGGGATGGAATCGGTGCCCCTGGATGCGCAGGCCATCGCCCGCAAGACCCTGGATGAATTCCAGCCCAAGGCGGTGGCGAAGGGATTCGGCATTGCCCTCCATGTGACGAGCCCCCTGCCGCTGCTGCGGGGCGATCCGTTCTTCTTCAAGGCGGTCCTCGACAACCTGGTGTCGAACGCGGTGAAGTTCACCCCGGCCGGGGATCCCCGGCGCACGGTGCAGCTCCGCCTCGCCCCCGGCCTGATCGAGGTGGAGGATCAAGGGCCGGGCTTCCTGGCGGAGGATCTGCCCAAGGCGTTCGGGGCCTTCGTGCGCCTCAGCGCACGCCCGACTGGGGGCGAGCCCAGCAGCGGCCTGGGGCTCTCGCTGGTGAAAACCCTGGTCGAGCGCATGGGGGGACGCGTGGAATTGGCCAGCGCCCCGGGGCAGGGCGCCACGTTCCGCCTCCATCTGCCGTTGGATGCTTCCGGTGATGCGCCGGGAACCTCCTGAACACCCCTCCTTCGGGCACACTGTCTCCATGTCCGCCGTATTCTCCATCCTGGGCCGGGGCCGCGCTGGGCGCGCCCTGGCGGAGGCCTGGGGCGCGCGGGTGGCCCTGCTGCCCCATTCGGCGCGGCCGGAAGGCCCCGTGCTCCTGGCGGTGCCGGACCGGGCGGTGACGGAACTGGCCACGGCCTTCCCGGGGCGTTGCGCCCATCTCTCGGGCAGCCTCCATCTGGCGGACGTGCCCTGCGCCCATCCCCTGACCAGCTTCGATGGCAAAGCCGCAGAGTGGACGGGGACGCCCCTGGCTGTCACGGGTGACCTCCCGGAGGTGTTCCGGCGGGCCTTCGAGGCGCTTGGGTTCCTGCCCTTCGTCCTGCCGGAGGATCTGAAACCCCTCTACCACGCCGCGGCGGTCCTGGCTTCCGGCCATGCGGCCACCCTCTGGCTGGGGGCCGACGCGCTGCTGCGCGCCCACGGGGTTCGTCTGCCCGGCCGCGGCCTGGCCCCCCTGGCCGAGGCAACCCTCCGCAATGTTGAACGGCACGGCGCCGCAGGCCGCACCGGCCCCTTCGCCCGGGGGGATCAGGCGACCATCATGCGGGACGCGGCGGCCCTCCCCGAATCCTGGCGCGAGGTGTTCCAGAAGCTTGGAACCCTTCTGGACTGATCTGCCGGGTGGAGGGGTGCTTGCCTCCGGGTAGGTCGGTTCGTGGCATCCTGTAAGGCCTTCCTCGAGGTAGCCCATGTCCTCTATTCCCGACCACGGTCTCAAGGAGATGACGCCGGTTTTCGGGCCGGATGTCTTAGGTGCCTGCAAGGGCGGCAGCTTCCGCCAGGCCCTCGAATGCCTGAGTGATAGCGGCGACCTCAAGGCCCGCTTGCTGCTGGCGGCGCTGTCCCACTTCGCCGCCAAGGGCTACGACGGTGTGCAGGTGAAGGAGGTGGCCGAGGATGCCGGCGTCTCGAAGCCCACCCTCTACTACCACTTCGGCAGCAAGGAGGGGCTGTTCCGGCAGCTCTGCCTCGTCTCCCTGGCCAGCACTTCGGCACGCATCGAGGCGATGGTGGTCCCCTTCCTGGAGGCGCCCATCACAGGCGAGAAGGCCGCCGAGAAGGCCTCCCTCGCCCTGGCCCATACCTACCTGGAACTGCTGCTGGAAAGCCAGGAATTCACAGGCTTCATCCTGCGCTCGATTGCAGTGCCTTCCCCCGATTCGGGTTTTCGCGACCTCATGCCCCTCGTCGAGAAGGGCTTGAGTCCGCTGGGCTTGTTCGTGAACCATGTGTTCGGCATCAGCCTCGAGCAGGCCCGCAAGGAGGTGATGATCTTCGTCGCCCTGATCGGTGCCCTGGTCGAAGAAAAGCTCCGCTTCCCCGACTATCAGATCACTGAGGACGAAATCCAGTGGGCCGTCCGCCGGTGGTTGCGCGGTATCCAGGGTTGAGGGGGCGAGGGACGATGGCTGCATCGCTGAAACCTGTACGGGCCGTCCTCCGGCCCCTGGATCTCGCCCAGCACCTGTTCGAAGTGGAGCTCACCCTGCCGGCGGAAGCCTTGGCCGGCGGAGCCACCGCGGCGTTGCCGGCCTGGACGCCGGGCTCCTACCTGGTGCGCGACTATGCGCGTTTCGTGGACCGCGTCCGCCGGGTGGATGGAGAGGGCCGCGAGCAGCCGCTCACCAAGCTGGACAAGCAGCGCTGGCAGATCCCCGCATCCACCCAGAGCCAAGTGATCCGCTACCGGGTGTATGGCAACGATCTGACGGTGCGCACCAACCATGTGGATGCCACCCATGCCCAGATCATTCCGGCCGCCACCTTCTTCTACCTGGAAGGCCAGCTGGACCGCCCCTTCGAGGTGCGCTTCCATGGGTTTCCGAAGGACTGGGGGATCGCCACGGCCCTGCCCGCGGAAAAGGAAGTCTTCCGCGCCGCGGATTTCGACACGCTGGTGGATTCACCCTTCGAGCTGGGTCGCTTCCGCACCCGCTTCTTCAAGACCGGCGGAACCCGGTTCGACCTGGCCTTCACCGGGGATCACACCGGCGATGAATCGCGCATCGCGGAGGCCACCCGGCGGATCGTCGAGGCCGCCGGCGCCCTCTTCGGAGGCTTCCCCTTCAAGCGCTACCTGTTCCTCCTGACCTTCACGCCCAAGGCGCGGGGTGGGCTGGAACATCGCGACTGCACCAGCCTCCTGGCGGACAGCCTCGCCTTCGACCGGCCGGAGGGCTACCACTCGCTCTATCAGCTCATCGCCCACGAGTTCTTCCATGCCTGGAACGTGAAACGCCTGCACGATTCCGTGCTCGGGCCCTTCGACTACAGCCGGGAGAACCCCACCCGGATGTTGTGGTTCCACGAGGGGATGACGTCCTACCTGGAGCATGTGCTGGTGCTGCGCGCGGGTGTGGTGCCCTGGAGCCATACGGCCAAGGAGCTGGCCCGGTGCTGGAGCGAGCAGGTGCAGCGGCCCGGGCGCCTGGAGCAGAGCCTGGAGGAATCCAGCTGGGATGCCTGGATCCGCCTCTACAAGCCCCACGAGTTCAGTCCTAATAGCTCTGTCAGCTACTACGACAAAGGCGAGATGGTGGCCTGGCTGATGGATGCGTCGCTCCGCGAAGGAAGCCGCGGGAAGGCCGGATTGCCGGAGCTGTTCGCCCTGCTCTGGCAGCGGCACGGCGAAGGTGGCCTCACGGACGCCGATGTGCGCCGGGCCTACCAGGAACTCTCTGGTCGCAGCCCGCGGCTGTTCTGGGATGCCTATATCGCAGGCCGTTCGGAGTTGGATGCCGCGGTGCTGCTGCGGACCTTCGGTCTGCGCATGGAGGCCCGCGCTCCCTGGGAGACGGGCTCCGCCGACGAAACCCAGGATGAGGCCAGCCTGCAGCGGCTCCGCGCCTGGATTGGGCTCATGCTCTCGCCAACGGCGCCGCCCACGGTTCAGAACGTCATCCCTGGCAGCCCCGCCAGCCAGGCGGGCCTGAGCTTCGGGATGGAGATCCTGGCCGTGGACGGCTGGCGCACCACCAGCCCCGCAGACGCCCAGCGGCTGCTGGTGGGGCCCGGTCCCGGGGGGCGGGTGCGGGTGTTGGCCTCAGACCGGGGCCGCATCCTTGAGGTGGAGGTTCCCGTGGTCGAGAGCCCAGAGCGCAGCCACCGGCTGGTCCCCGACATCCGGGCGACTCTCGCCCAGCGGGCCGCCTTCACCGCCGCCTACGGCCAGCCCTTCCCCAGCACTCCCCGCCGTCGCAAGACCTCCGTGTGAGCGCGTTGGACCATCCTCCGCCGTTGCGTATCGCCGCCCTCATCGCCGCCCATGACGAGGCCGGGCAGATCGGCGCGGTGCTCCGCGGCCTGGCATCCTACGGGCTCCACCGCATCCTCGTGGTGGATGATGGTTCCGCGGATGGCACCGGGGAGCTGGCCCTGCGTGCGGGCGCCGAGGTGCTGCGGCTGGAGCCCGGCCAGGGCGGCGGCAAAGGGCAGGCCCTCCGGGCGGGCATCGCTCAGCTCAGGGCGGATGATTTCGATTTCTACCTATTCCTGGATGCCGACGGGCAGCACGATCCAGCCGACCTGCAAGGTTTTCTCGATCACCTGGCCCTCCATCCCCGGACGGATTTCCTCATCGGCTCGCGCTACCTGGACCGCGCACGGATTCCGCCCCGGCGTTGGCGCACCAACGCCCTGGGCACCTGGACCCTGGGCCGCATCGCGGGCGTGCGCTGGGAGGACAGCCAGAGCGGCTTCCGCCTGATCCGGAAGAAGGTGCTGGACCGGCTGGATCTCAAGGCCACGGGCTTCGCCATCGAGATGGAAATCGCCATGAAGGCTGCGGACTGGCGCCTCGCCTGGGCCCACATTCCCATCCGGGCCATCTATCACGGGGGCGGCAGCCATTTCAGGGGCGTCCTGGATACCTGGCGCATTGCGAAATTCTCGCTCCGGTGCTGAGGCGGATGACGAGCGTCGTACCCATGGCGATCGGGCCAGCCCGGTGGCCGCGTCTGATACCGTCTCTCTCATGGTGAATCCGCTCGACTGGGATCTGGGGAATGTGCCTCCCGGCATCGCCTGGGGTGGCGTGGACGAGGCCGGCCGTGGGGCGTGGGCCGGGCCGGTCGTGGCGGCCTGCGCGGTGCTGGATGGGGACGCCGTCCACGCCTGGAGCCATGTGCTCCGCTCGGTACGGGACAGCAAGCAGCTTTCCCCCGAGCGGCGCGAGGCGCTGGCCCAGGAGCTGAAGACCGTGCTGACCGCCTGGGCTGTCGCGGAGGTGGATGTGATGGCCGTTGACCGCGAGAACATCCTGGAAGCCACGCTGATGGCCATGCGACAGGCCGTGTCCAGTCTCTCGGTGCGTCCCCGGCTGCTGCTGGTGGATGGCAACCGGGCCCCGCGCACCGGCCTTCCTGAGCGGCTGGTGGTGGAGGGGGACGCCCTGAGTTGCGCCATCGGCGCGGCCAGCATCCTGGCGAAGGCCCACCGGGATGCGCGCATGGTGGAACTGGAGGCCCAATATCCCGGTTACGGATTCGCCCAGCACAAGGGCTATGGGACGGCGCTCCACAGGAATCGCCTCCGTGAACACGGTGTCTCTTCCGTGCACCGTCTCAGCTATGCCCCGGTGGCGGCGCTCCAGGTGGCGGACGAGGACGTGCGCGAGGTGCTCCGAGCCCGTCTGGATGCCTGCGCCTCGGTGGCCGAGCTTCAGGCCTGGGTCGAGGAAGCCCTGCGCCCTGCCTACGGCCGCCTCAAGCTGGTCTGGGTGGAGACCCTCCGCCGGCGGTACGCGGAGCGCCTCGCCCAGGTCGCCGCAGGAGAAGGCCTGGAATGAATCCCGTGGACATCTCCCTGGCCCTGGTTGTCCGGCAGGGCCGGCTGCTGCTCCAGCGCCGGGATCCGGCCGCCGTGGTGTTGCCCGGCCGATGGGAGTTTCCCGGCGGCAAGGTGGAGGCCGGGGAGCTGCCCCAGGCCGCGCTCCAGCGGGAGCTTCGCGAGGAGACGGGCCTTGAGTGCCTCCGGGTCGAGGTGTTCGATCCCGTCGCCTTCGCCTACCCGGATCGTTCCGTGCGCCTGCATCCCTTCGGGGTGGAGGCGGCGGGATGGCCCTGCACGGGCCTGGCCTGGGGCTGGTTCCGGACCGCTGAAATCCTTCGACTCCCCTGTCCCGAGGCGAACAGCCTCCTGATGCCACTGGTGGCGCGCCTCTGCGGCCGTCAGGGGTGAACCGGCCCTCGTTCCGGGATCCGGCGCGATGTTTCCTTCTGCTAGTCTGGACGGGCTTCGGCCCACGGAGATGCCATGATGCGTGCCCTCTTCCGCCAGCTCTTCTGCGCCATCGCGGTGCTCGCTTCCGTGGGGCTAGCCGCGCAGCAGACCGAGGTGGTGCTCAGCTCCACCAGTGGCGCCAAGCTGGTCCTGGCCGTGCCGCCTCCGGTGCTCGCTGGCGTGGACCAGGCCACCGCGGATGCCCAGTTCACGGCGGTGTTGCAGCGTGATCTGGACGAGTCTGGGGTCTTCGGGCTGCTCAAAGACAAGCTCCCGACGGCCACGGATCCAAGCAGCTACGGGGCCTGGAAGGATGCTGGTGCCCAGTGGCTTCTGCTCTGCAAACTCACACGCACTGTGACCGGCGACGTCCAGCTCGATGCCACGGCCATAGACACAGCCGCTGGGAAGGCTGTGTTCGCCAAGCCCTACAAGGCGGACCGCCGCGTCCCGATCCGCCGCCTGGCCCACGCCCTCTCGGATGATCTGGTGCTTCAGCTCACGGGCGTCCGGGGCGTGGCCTCTAGCCGCATCGTCTTCGTGCGCCAGCTCCATCCAGGAGTGAAGGAAGTCTTCCAGGTGGACCGTGATGGCGCCAACGTGCTTCAGCTCACGCACAACGACAGCCTCACGCTGGCCCCCAGCGTCGCGCAGGATGGCCGTCTGGCCTTCGTGACCTACAAGGCCGGAGCCCCGGAGATCTGGGGCCAGAGGACCCGGGATGGCGCCCAGGTCAGGCTCTACGCGGCGCCCGGGGGAGCGCTGGTGTCCAGTCCAGCCTGGTCGCCGGATGGCAAGCGGCTGGCCTTCGTGCAGGGGGACCGGCGTGGAAACACCGACATCATGGTGATGGATCTGGCCACTGGACACGTGCATCGGCTGACAGACGGCGGCGGGATCAATACGGAGCCCACCTGGAACCCGGATGGCACTCAGATCGCCTTCACCTCGGATCGGGAGGGGGGCCCCCAGGTATTCCTGATGCAGAGTGATGGTTCCAACGTGCGGCGGCTGACCCGCGAGGGAACCTACAATGCGAGTCCCGCCTGGAGTCCGAGTGGTGCGATGATCGCCTATGTCTCACGATTCGAGGGTAGATTTGATCTTTTCATTTACAAGCTTGGCGAGGGTAAGTCGTATCAGATAACCAATGGAGTCAATACTTCTGAATCGCCATCCTGGTCTCCTGATGAGCGCCGCCTGGTGTTTACCAGCGACCGATTGGGTCCCATGCAACTCTTCACGACCGATCTTTCGGGGCTCCAGGTGGTCCGCCTGTCCGATCTGGCGAACTGCCAGAGTCCTGTCTGGACCCGGGCCCGTTGAAAAAATTCCACCGATTTTCTTACTCCACCTTTTTTCGAGTTGCTAACCTCTTAGCCCGGAGGAAACACCATGCGAACGTCCCGCATCATCCCGATCGCCACCCTGGCGCTGCTCATGGGCACGGTAGCCTGTAAGAAGCCGGCCCCTGCTCCCACTGGTCCGTCCCAGGCCGAGATTGATGCCGCCAATGCGAAGAAGGCCGCCGCTGAGGCTGCGGCTCAGAAGGCCGCCGCTGATGCGGCCGCACGCAAGGCTGCCGCCGAGGAAGCTGCGCGCAAGGCCGCTGCTGAGGAGGCCGCTCAGAAGGCTGCCGCCGAGGAAGCCGCCTTCAAGGCTGCCGCCGAAAAGGCCCTGGTGAATATCCACTTCGACTTTGACAAGTCGGACATCAAGGAAGGCGATCGCGCCATCCTCCAGGGGATTGCTGATTTCATGAAGCAGTACTCCCAGGCCAAGATCGAGATCCAGGGCAACTGCGACGAGCGGGGCACCAACGAGTACAACCTCGCGCTTGGCAACCGCCGCGCTGACGCCGCTCAGTCCTATCTGAAGACTCTGGGCGTGTCTGAGGACCGCATGTCCACCATCAGCTTCGGCAAGGAGAAGCCCCTCTGCACCGAGCACAAGGAATCCTGCTGGAGCCAGAACCGTCGCGACGAGTTCCACCTCAAGTAGGAACGGGCCTGCACTCGGGGAAAGCGGAGGCTTCGGCCTCCGCTTTTTCCTGCGCATCCCGCAGGTTTCCTGCGCTGGGCATTCCATTTATCCAGACAGCCTCCTAGCATGAAGGGGCACCTGTCCGAGGAGCGCATATGCCGATGATCCGCAGGCTTTCCATCCCCGTGATCGCCCTGGCTGCGGCGCTTTCCGTGGGGTGTTCCTCGCAGGACCAGCTCCACCGCGTCGAGCAGGAAGTCGGTGATCTCAAGCTGGAAGTCTTCAAACTGCGCCAGCAGGTGGAAGACAGCAACAAGATGGCTGCCACCGAGCACAAGGCTGCCAAGGGCGGGCGGGAGCAGGACCGCCGGTTCCAGGCCGACCTTCAGGAGACGTTGCGCCAGCTCCAGGATTCCACGCGAGTCCTGAACAACCGCCTGGGCGATATGCGCCGCGTTCCTCCGCCTGTGGCCGGGAGCGCGGCTCCGGCGCAGGCGCCCGATGCCACAGCCACCCTGCCGGATGACGAGCGCGCCTACAATGCCACCCAGCTGGACTACAACCGGGGCAACTACGCTCTGTCTGCCGAGGGCCTGAAGCTCTTCCTGAAGCACTTTCCCCAGAGCGCCCGGCGGCCGGATGCGCTTTTCTTCCTGGGCCTCTCCTACTACAACCAGCATCAGTACAGCCAGGCCCAATCCGCGTTCGAACGGATCATCCGGAACCACGCGGCTTCCAGCCAGTTCCTCCCCGCCAAACTGAAATGGGGCCAGTGCCTGCTGAGGCAGGGGCTCAAACCCGCTGCGGTGAAGGCGTTCAAGGATCTTGTGGACGGCTTCCCGGACACGCCGGAAGCGCACATCGCCAAGCAGGAGCTGAGCGATCTTGGCCTCTGACCCCGAGCGCTGGCGGGTTCCGGTCCGGATAGATCTGGCCGGTGGAACCCTCGATCTGTGGCCGATCTACGCCCTCATAGACGGGTGCGTGACGGTCAACGCAGCCGTGGATCTCTGGATCAATCTGGAGATCCGCCGCGATGGTCCTGGACACCAGTTGACCAGTCGGGATCTGGGTCTTGACTTCGCGTTCCAGGATTGGCCGGTGGCTCCTCCTGCGGGCCTCAGCTGGGTCTGGCGTGTGCTGAACGCCATCCCGGACCGGCCGGCCTCGGTTGCCATCCATAGCCCTGTGCCCAAAGGGTCAGGCCTGGGCGTCTCCTCCTGCCTGGGAGTCGGCCTGCTCGGCAGCGCCCTGGATCTGCCGGCCGGCGATGCCCTGGCCGCCCAGGTGCCCCTCCTGCGCCACCTGGAATCGGGTGAGCTGCAGACGCCTGCAGGCTGGCAGGACTACTATCCCGCGGCGCTGGGCGGAGCGCTGGCCCTCCATTGGGATGGCCCCGATCCCCGCTGGGAGCGCCTTGAGCCCCATCCGGCCCTGATGGACCGCTTGATCCTCTTTTACACCGGGCAGCCCCACCACTCTGGCCTGACGAACTGGGAAGCCTACCGCCGGTTCATTGAGGGCGATGGCCAGACGCGACAGGCGCTGTCCGATATCCGCGATATCGCCGCCGAGATGGCCAAGGTGCTGCCCGTGGATCCGGATGCGGCCGCCGACCTGCTGGAGCGGGAGGGGCAAGCCCGTGTCCGGATGTCCCCCGCGGTGGAGACGGAGGCCATGCGGACGGTGCGCTCCCGGGGGCAGGCCGAGGGCTGGTACTCGGGCATGAAACCCTGCGGAGCCGGAGGCGGCGGTTGCTGCATCCTGGTCGCCCGGCCCGGGCAGCGGGACGCCGCGGTTTCAGCGCTCCGCGCCATGGAGCTGCCGCCCCTGGATGTGCGGATCACGTCCCAGGGCCTGCATCGCGCGTGAGAGCTGCGACCAGATCCGCGGGATCCGGTCCTTCCATCAAGGGTGTCCCGCCTGGAAGGCCGAGCAGGCTGCGCAGGCGCTGGTCGCGCCGGCCCATGGGCAGGACGGCGAGCTTCGCCCGGGGAACCCAGCGCAGGCCGTCCTGGACCTGGAACCGGGTGGGGAGGGTCACGTGGAGCGGCCGGACCGCCTCCCGGCGATGGGTATAGACCTGGGTCCATCCCGGCCAGGCCATCAGGTCGCGCGGAAGGGCGCAGTCCGCGGGGTGGTTCTCTGGATCGGCGGTGGGCCAGCGCCAGAGGCCTGCCAGCAAGCCCTTGCCCGAGGGGGTCTGGAGCAGGACGTGCCCTTCTGCCTCGACGGCGAGCAGCCAGAGGGCGACTTCGCGGGGCCTGGGTCGTGTCCGGGGTGGAGGGATCTCCCCGGTTCGATCTGCCCGGTGGGCCGCGCAGGCGGCGGCCAGGGGGCAGGCCGCGCATTCGGGTGCAGGCGTGCAGTGGGTCGCTCCCAGTTCCATGAGGGCCTGGGTCAGGCGGGAGGGGCCATGCACGGTGAGCCCGGGCGCCAGCCAAGCTCGCAGGGCCGCGGCGTGGGGCTTCGGGTCCCCCTCCAGGGCAAGAAGGCGGGCCAGGACGCGGAAGGCATTTCCATCCAAGGCGGGGGTGGGCCACTGGAAGGCGATGGCGCCTACGGCGGCGGCGGTATAGGGCCCGAGCCCTGGGAGCGCCGCCAGGCCGTCAAGATCGCCGGGCCAGTCATGGGCCGCCACCGAGGTCGCTGCGGCCTTCAGGAACCGGGCCCGTCGGTAGTAGCCGAGGCCTTCCCAGGCCTTGTGAATCGCATCGTCCGGGGCGGCGGCGAGGGCAGTAGCGGTGGGGAAGCGCGCCATCCAGCGCTCGAAGTAGGGGACCACCGTGGCCACCTGCGTCTGCTGGAGCATCACCTCCGACACCAGGACGGCATAGGGATCCGGATGGGGCGCATCCAAATCTGCCGCACGCCAGGGCAGATCCCGCCGCACCTGGTCGAACCAGGGCGCGAGGGGGGCGAGAAGCTCGGAAGCGGGTGGCCAGGGCATCCTGTGACGCTACCAGTTCCGAGCCCAGGAACGAGAGGGGGACGCACCCGAATTCCGGTTGGGCGCGCGAAGCGTGGAACCCCCGGGAGCAGAGGCGAGCGGAAGCCCGGCTGGGCCGGGGTTCCGCTGGGGGTCCGGGGGTGTGTGCGAAGCGTGGAACTCCCGGGAGCAGAGGCGAGCGGAAGCCCGGCTGGGCCGGGGTTCCGCTGGGGGTCCGGGGGTGTGCGCGAAGCGTGGAACTCCCGGGAGCAGAGGCGAGCGGAAGCCCGGCTGGGCCGGGGTTCCGCTGGGGGTCCGGGGGTGTGCGCGAAGCGTGGAACCCCCGGATCATAGAAGAAGAGCGCCGTTTCCGGCGCTCTTCCGATTGGTGCCCGCGAGCAGACTCGAACTGCTACGGCTTGTGGCCACCACCCCCTCAAGATGGCGTGTCTACCAATTTCACCACGCGGGCACGTGGAAGAGCCAGTTTACCGGAAGAGCGGCGCGGGTCAATGCCCGGGCGCATTCCACACCCTCCGGCGCGTCCTACTTTTTCGCGGGCGCGGCAGGTGGAGGCAGGGTGGGCGGAGGCGCGGGCGCGGCGGGAACCTGGGTGGTGGGCTGGTCCAGGGTCTTGTCCAGCACCGAGCGGTTGCCGCGGATGACCAGGATCTCGATGATCAGGGTGGTGCCGAGGAACGCCGCAGCCAGCCAGTAGGTCGCCTTGGAGAGGAAGGGCGTGGCGCCCTGGGCTCCGAACGCGGAGTTGGCGCCGCCGCCGCCGAAGGAGGCGCCGAGGCCGCCGCCCTTGGTGCCAGGCTGGAGGAGGATGGTCCCCATCAGCAGCACGCCGAAGATGATCAGGATGGTGATGGACAGGCCGTTCATGGACGCTCCGAACCTCCTAGTGTGCCATGGGGTGGCTGACTCACCAAGCAGGTCACATCCACAGGCCGGTGGTGGTGGGGATGTGAAGGGCCTGGTGGACGCCCTGGGCCAGGGTCACCAGCCGGAGGAAGTCCGAGGGGAGCAGCGCCTGGGGGCCGTCGCTGAGGGCCCTTTCCGGCTGGCAGTGGGTTTCCACCAGCAGCCCATCGGCGCCCGCGGCGATGCCCGCCAGGCCGCAGGGGATCACCAGATCCCGGCGCCCGGTGGCGTGGCTTGGATCCACCATCACCGGCAGGTGGGTGAGGGCCTTGGCCGCGGGGACCACGCTGACATCCAGGGTGTTGCGGGCGTGATCCGCCCAGGTGCGGATGCCCCGCTCGCAGAGCACCACGTTCCGGTTGCCCTCGCTCAGGACGTACTCGGCGGCATAGAGCCATTCTTCGAGGGTGGCCGAAGGACCGCGCTTGAGCAGAATGGGCCGTTCCGAACGTCCCGCCCGGCGCAGGAGGGCGAAATTCTGCATGTTCCGGGCGCCGATCTGGATCATGTCCGCGCTGCGCTCGACATCATCGAAGATCTCCACCTCGGTAGCCTCGGTGACGATGCCCAGGCCGAACTCCGCTCGGGCCGCCTCGAGCAGGCGCAGGCCCTCTGCGCCCAGGCCCTGGAAGGAATAGGGGCTGGTGCGGGGTTTGAAGGCCCCGGCGCGCAGCAGCCTCACGCCGGATTCCGCCACGTACCGGGCGACAGTGAACAACTGCTCGCGGCTTTCCACGCCGCAGGGGCCGGCCACCAGGACCAGGCCGGGGCCGCCGATGGGCACGCCGCGAACCTCGACGACCGTGCGCGCGGTGACGGCATCGGCGCTGGCCAGCTTGAAGGGGCTGGTGATGGGCACGACGCGGCGGACCCCGGCCATGGGCTCGATGCGATCGGGCTTGAAGGCCTGGGATGCGTGGGGCGCCACGATGCTCAACGCGTCCGGTGACTCGTTCACATGGCCCCGGATGCCGGAAGATTCGAGCAGATCCAGGATGTCCTGGACCTGCTCCGGTGTCGCTGATGGTTCCAGGAGGATGAGCATCGAGCCTCGCGTGGCTTCCATTCTATCCGTCCCGGACCCGCGCCTGGACAGGCCAGGGGGCGCGGCACCACACTGGGGTGCGGAGGTCCGTCATGCGGCGTGCGTACTGGGTGTTTCTCGCTCCTCTGCTGCTCACATTCGGCTGTCAGCGGCCGGATGTGGACGCCTTCCTGCAGCATCCTGCTCCCGTCACCGTGCAGGTCCGCATGCCCCGCGAAGTGCCTGACCGGGACAACTACCAGAAGGAATACGCCGCGGCGCTCCGGGCCCGGCTCGCCACGCGGCTGGTGGTGGTGCCCGAAGGGGTCACGCCGCCGGCGGGAGCGGTGCACCTCCAGGTGGATATCCGCGACCTGTCGCCCGGTCCCAGGACGCCCCGTCCAGCCGTGGTGGGCGTGGCAACCGGAGCGGCCGTGGGTGTGCTGAGCGCCGTTGCCGGAAACCGGGAGGGGGCGTTTTTCGACGGCCTGTTCTGGGGTCTCTGGGCGGGCACCAACGCGGCGGCCGACCGCGACCGGACGGATTATCGGCTCGGCTACCACCCCAACCGCATCCGGGCCCAGGTCAGCCTCGTGAAACCCGGCGATCCCGAGCCCCTGTGGGTGGCGAGCGTGGATCCCTACGAGGTGGTGGAGGCCATGGATCCGCTTCCGCCTGGCACCCGGGATGACTCTGATCGCATCCTCGAGGAAGAGGCCAAGGGTTTCTCACGCGTCGTCGTGCGCAAGCTGTCCGAGGACTTCCATATGCTCCGCGTGACTGAGCAGCGGTTCTACCGCCCACCGGTCCCCGCTGCCGCGCCCTCCCCCGGGAAAGAGTGAACCATGGAAGCCCGGACCCTCCGCTGTTCTGGATGCGGGGCATCGGTGCCTGCCGATGCCGTGCGTTGCCCCTACTGCGAGGCCCAACTGGCCACGGTGGCCTGCCCCTCCTGCTTCGCGGTGGTACCCGTTTCGGCCAACCATTGTCCAGCCTGCGGGGCCGCCCTCGCGCCCCGGGAGGCGGGTGTGGCGGAGGCTGCCGCCTGCCCGGCCTGCACGCGGCCGCTCGCCCACGCCCAGGTGGGCTCCGTGGAGGTCCATGAGTGCCACGCCTGCGGAGGCCTGTGGCTGGATCGCCACGCCTTCGAGGATCTGTCGGCCAGCCGGGAGACCCAGGGCGCTGTGCTGGGAGCCCTGCCCGGAGCCATCGAGAAGGAGGCCGCAGAGCCCATCCAGGCGGTGCAGTACCGCCCTTGCCCACGCTGCAGCCAGCGGATGAACCGCGTGAACTATGCCAAGCGCTCCGGGATCGTGCTGGACATCTGCAAGGACCACGGATTGTGGTTCGACAAGGAGGAGCTTCGCCGCGTCCTCCTGTTCATCCAGGAGGGTGGCCTGGACCGCGCCCGGGAGCGGGATCTGGAGGAACTCAAGGAGGCCCAGCGCACCGCTGCCCGGGCCGAGGCACCCGATGCCTCCTTCGGCCTGGGCCTGAGTGCGCCGCCGCCCTCCTCCTGGATGAGCGGCGCCGGCTTGGCGGGCCTGCTTCTGGGCGCGGCGCGCCACCTGCTGGACCGCGATTGATCCAGGTCAGCCCGCCTGCTTCACCAGATCGCCGAACTTACCGGGATCCAGGCTGGCGCCGCCCACGAGGCCCCCAGCCACTTCGGGGATGCCCAGCAGCTCAGGGAAGTTCTCGGGGGTGACGCTGCCGCCGTAGAGGATGGGCACCGGGTAGTCGCCGCGGTCCATGAACTGATCGAGCTTGGCGCGGATGAAGGCGTGAACCTCCCGTACCTGCTCGGCCTCGGCGCGCAGGCCGGTTCCGATGGCCCACACAGGCTCGTAGGCCACCCACAGGGGGCCAGGCCCCGTTTCCGCGAGAATGGACAGTTGCTGTCCGAGGACTTCCAGGGTGAATCCCGCCTGGCGCTCAGCCAGCGTCTCCCCCACGCAGAGGAGGGGCAGCAGGTTCCAATCCCGGGCCGCCTTGACCTTCTTGATCAGGGCCACGTCCGTCTCGCCGAAGAACTGGCGGCGCTCGCTGTGGCCGAGGATCACGCCCGCGCAGCCCGCATCCTGGATCTGGGCCATGGACACTTCGCCGGTGTAGGCACCCTTCGGCTCGGCGTGGCCGTTCTGGGCGAACAGGCGCACGCCCTTGGCCCGGAGGGCATCACCCACCGGCCGCAGGAGAGGGAAGGGCGGAGCCACGCCTACGGCCACGCCGGGCGCCTGGCTGTGGCGCGCGAGAAAACCCTCGGTCCAGGCCGCCGCATCAGCGGCGAGCAGGTTCATCTTCCAGTTGGCGACCACGCAGCGCATGGGGGCTCCTATCGCGAAAGGGCGGCAACGCCGGGCAGTTCGAGGCCGCTGAGGTACTCCAGGCTGGCGCCGCCGCCGGTGGACACGTGGGACATGCGGGAAGCCACGCCCGCCTTGTTCACGGCGGCCACGCTGTCACCGCCGCCCACCAGCACGAACGCACCCCGGTCCGTGGCGTCGGCCAATTCCTCGGCCATGCTGAGGGTGCCGCTGGCGAAGGGGGCCATCTCGAAGACGCCCATGGGGCCGTTCCAGAGCAGGGTCTTCGCGGCGCGGATCTCTGCGGCGTAGGTGGCGACGGTCTCCGGGCCGATATCCAGAGCCATCTGGTCTTCTGGAATGTTCTGGTCCTGGGTGATGGCGCAGTCGGCATCCTCCTTGAATGCCGCGGCCACGACGTGGTCGAGGGGCAGCAGCAGGCGTGTGCCCTTCGCCTGGGCCTGCTCGAGGAGGTCCAGGGCGAGGGCGAGCTTGTCCTCTTCGCAGAGGCTCTTGCCGATCACGAAACCCTGGGCCTTGAGGAAGGTGTAGCTCATGGCGCCGCCGATGAGGATGGCGTCGGCCTTGCCCAGAAAGTTCTGGATGAGTTCGATCTTGTCGCTCACCTTGGCGCCGCCGAAGATGACCACCAGCGGTTTGTCGGGGTTCTCCGTGACCTTGGCGAGGGCCTTGAGTTCCTTCTCCATGAGGAAACCCGCGGCCACGCGGTCCTTCGGGAAGTGCGGCACCATGCCGCTGACGGAGGCGTGGGCGCGGTGGGCGGCGCCGAAGGCATCGTTCACGTAGGTGTCTGCGAGTCTCGCGAGGCTGGCGGCGAAATCCTCCTGGTTCTTCGTCTCGCCCTTCTCGAAGCGGAGGTTCTCCAGCAGCAGGATCTGGCCCGGCTTCAGCGCCGCGGCTTCGGCCTCCACCGCGGCGCCATTCACGTAGCTGGCCAGGCGGCAATCAAGACCCTGCTCCTTCAGCCAGGCCGCCACGGGGGCAGCTGAGTAGGCGGCCTCGAAGCCTTTGCCCTCGGGGCGTCCCAGGTGGGAAGCCAGCACCACGGAGGCTCCGCCTTCCAGGAGATGGTTCAGGGTGGGCAGCGTCTCGCGCACGCGGGTGGCGTCCGTGATGCGGCCCTCCTTCAGGGGCACGTTCAGGTCCGCCCTGAGGAACACGCGGTGTCCCCTGACGTCGAGATCCCGCACCGATTGGAAACCCATGGCCGCTCCTTGCGATTGGTAACGCTCCATTCTGACGGAGGCGGGGCCGGTCGGCTACGGCCGAGGGTTCCATGCGCGCTCGAAGAGCCCGATCCAGCGGGGGCTGTCGGCGGTGAAATCCTTTCCATCATAGGTGCCCATGACCTTGCGCAGACGGAGTCCGGCGCGCGCCGCCATCTCACTCAACTCGGCCGGGTGGTAGAGGCGGACGCTTTCCATGGCCTGCCGGGTCGCGCCCGTGTCCAGGCGGGTGAGTTCCATCCGTTTCACGAGCCGGTCCCCCTCAAGGGTGCGGCGGTTCACGGCCCTCACGCCCCCACGGACCAGGGCGTCCTCCGGCACGAGGGTGCGCCGGACATGGTCGGCATTGAGGTAGTCCATGACCAGCACACCGCCGTGTCTCAGCCGCTGGCCAAGGGCGACCATGAGCTGGCGGTTCTCCGCATCCGCGAAGTAGCCGAAAGGGGTGAACCACAGGCAGGCGCCTGAGAGCGTTCCCTCCTTGATGGGCAGCCGCCGCATGTCGCCCCGGAGAAGCCAGGGGTGCAGCGGGGCGGGGGCCATCCGCAGCAGGGCGGGGGAGAGATCCATCCCGAAGGCAAGGGGATTCGTCCCTCGCAGGACGTCGAGGTGCCTCCCAGCCCCGCAGCCGAGATCCAGGACGGGCCCCTGCGCCAGTTCCGGGGCCGCCTCGAGGATGCGAGCCACGGCCTGCCGCGCCTCCTCCGCATCCCGGTGGGCGTACAGCAGGGCGTAGTCCTCGTCGAACCAGGCTTCGAACCAGTCGGCCATCGGCCCAGGCTAGCAGCCGGTAGAATGGAGACGCAAAGGAACCCCATGCAGCGCCCTGAACGCCTTGAAGACCAGATCCACTTCCTCCTCTCGAACCTGATCCAGCGCGAGTTGCGCGATCCCGAGCTCGGATTCCTCACGGTCACCGCCGTGCGGCTCACGCCCGACCGCAGCCTCGCGAAGGTCTATTTCACGGTGCTGCCCGCCCAGGGCGGCGACCAGGAGGCCCAGGACGCGCTCACCCGCAAGGCCCTGGGCCGGGCCGCCGGCTTCCTGCGCAGCCAGCTGGCCTCGCGCCTGAAGATGCGCCGGGTGCCCGAGCTGCGCTTCTTCCCCGACGGCACCCTCGAGGAAGGCAATCACCTGGAGACGCTCCTGGCGGAGATCGAGCAAGAGCGCGCCGCGCGGCCGGTGGATGACGCCGGGACGCCGGAGGCCTGATGGAGGCGGACACGCAGGAGATCACGCCGGGCATCCACCTGGTCCACAAGACCGTGGGCCGGAGCAGTTTCGACGTGGTGCGGGCTTTCAAGCGCCGGGCCTTCGCAGCGGGGCAGAAGAAGTTGGCCCTGGGCCATGGGGGCACGCTGGATCCCTTCGCCGAAGGTCTGTTGCTGGTGCTGGCGGGGCAGGCCACGCGGCTGATGGAGCTGATGCATCCGCTGCCCAAGACCTACCTGGCCGAGGTGGCCTGGGGGGTGGAGACCGACACCTGTGATCTGCACGGCCAGGTGGTGGGGGAAGGGGATGCTTCGGGTCTGGATGCGGCCCGCCTGGACGCGGCCCTGGCGCCATTCCTGGGCTGGTGCGACCAGATCCCCCCGGCCACCAGCGCCAAGAAGATTGACGGTGAGGCGGCCTACAAGAAGGCCCATCGCGGCGAGGCCGTGGAGATGAAGCCCTGCCGGGTGTACCTGCATGCCGCCCGCTGGACCGCCCACGATCTTCCCCGCGCCAGCACCCTGGAGTTGACCTGCCGAGGCGGGTTCTACGTGCGGAGCCTGGCCCGGGAGCTCGGTCGCAGCCTTGGCTGCGGCGCCCATCTCAAGGCCCTTCGCCGCACGGCCATCGGCCCCTGGAACGATCCGGGCGAGGGAAGGGAACAGCGGATCGAGGGGGATGCCCTGCTCCCCTGGTGCGCGACCCGCCTGCTCACGGACGAAGAGGCGGATCATCTGGCCCATGGCCGGGCCATTGCCGCTGGCGAAACCCTTCCGCCTGCGTGGCTTCTGCCCGCGGGCTTCCCGGATCCAGGCTCACCTCTGCGCGCGTTGCACCAGGGGCGGCTGGTGGCGCTGCTCCGGCCTTCCGAGGGCGGGCTGCGTACCCTCGCCAACCTGCGGGGTGGACTCTAGTCCTCTATTCGGCCATCGAGGCGGAGTCCGCGGCGGGCTTCCGGGTGACCTTGCGGAAGAGCAGGACCAGGGGGATGCAGAGCAGGGCCAGGATGCCCAGCATCCGGAAGTTGTCCACGTAGGCGGCGTAGGAGGCCTGCTGCTGCACGAGCCGGTCCAGGAGGGCGAGGGCCCGGCTGGGCGCGTCCGCCGAGCCCAGGCCCCCCGGGCCGGCCAGCTTCGCCTCCACACCGCCGAGCCACTGGGCCATGATCGGGTTGCCGGGAACGAGGTGGCCCACCAGGACGCTGCGATGGGCCTGGGTACCCCGCACCAGGAGGGTCATGATCGAGGCGATGCCGATGCTGCCACCGAGGTTGCGCATCAGGTTGTAGATGCCCGCGGCGTTGCCGATCTCCTCCCTGGGCAGCCGACTCATGGACATGGTGATGAGCGGGACGAAGATGAAGCCGGAGGCGAAGCCGTTCAGGATATTCGGCCACACCACCGTCGCCATGGACATGTCCAGCGTGATCCGTCCCAGCAGGAGCGCGGAGGTGCCGAGCACGGCAAACCCCACGGCCACGAGAATCCGGCCATCCACGCGGTCGGCCAATCGTCCCACCACCACCATGGAGAGGATCGAGCCGAACCCCCGTGGGCTCACCGCCAGGCCGCTCTGGAGGGCCGGATAGCCCATCAGGAGCTGGAGGAACAGGGGCAGCATGGCCGTCACGCCGTAGAGGACGCAGGTGTTCACGGTGGCCATGACCGCCCCGGTGGTGAAGCTGCGATCCCGGAACACCCGCAGGTGGACGATGGGCTCGGGGTGCCTGGATTCGCGGTAGAGGAAGGCGATCAGGGCCGCGACCGCCAGGATCGCCAGCCAGCAGATCCACGAGGCCTCGAACCAGTCGGCCTCCTGGCCCTTGTCGAGGATCATCTGGAGGGCGCCTACCCACACGGCCATGAACAGGAATCCAAGGGCGTCAATGGCGCCCCGGGCGGCCCGCTTCAAATAGGACGGATCCTCGATGAACGTCTGGGCCATGAACAGGGCCACCAGGCCCACCGGCAGATTGATGAAGAAGATCCAGCGCCAGGAGAAGCTGTCCGTGATCCAGCCGCCCAGGGTGGGGCCGATCACCGGCGCCACTACGACGCCTACGCCGTAGACTGCCATGGCCATGCCGTGCTGTTCCGGGGGGAAGCTCTCCAGGAGGATGGCCTGGGCCAGCGGCAGCATCCCGCCGCCGCCGAGGCCCTGGAGGATGCGTGCCAGGAGGAGCATGGGCATGTTCACCGCGAGGCCGCAAAGCATCGAGGCGAAGGTGAACAGCAGGATCGAGGCCATCAGCAGGCGCTTGCGCCCGATCCGCCGGGTCAACCAGCCGGTGGCGGGCAGCATGATGGCGTTCGAGACGAGGTAGCTGGTGAGAACCCAGGTGGACTCGTCCGTGGAAGCCGAGAGGTTGCCGGCGATGTGGGGCAGAGCCACGTTCGCCACCGAGGAATCGAGCACCACCATGAACGTGGCCAACATCACGCTGGCCGCGATCATCCACGGCCGGGCCGGCTGGCGGGGCTCGGCCGCCTCTGCATCGGATCGGGTCAAAGGGGGAATCCAGAGCCTCCATCCGGGAGGCACTTCCATTCTTGGTCCCGGAACCTATGATTAAAAATATCTATTCATGACCAGTTTGATATCAAGAGGGTATCAATGGAACTCAGGCTCCTTCGCTCCTACGTCGCCGTGGCGGAAGAACTCCACTTCAGCCGGGCTGCGTTGCGCCTGCACATCGCCCAGCCGCCCCTTAGCCGCCAGATCCAGCGCCTGGAGGAGGAATTGGGAGTCCAACTCCTCAAGCGGACCCAGCGCCGCGTCAGCCTGACGGAACCCGGCCGGCAGTTCCTGGAATCGGCGCGGGCCATCCTCGCCCAGGTGGAGGCGTCCGTCTCCCTGGTCCGGCGCATGGACCGGGGAGAGGCCGGCCACATCTCCATCGGCATGACCAGCTCCGTGGCGTTCGGGGATGCGCTGCCCCGCCTGCTCCGCCGCTACCGCGAGGGCCACCCCGCCGTCTCCATTTCGCTCCAGGAAATGAGCGCGGGCGAGCAGATGGCGGCCCTTCGGGAGGGCCGGATCCAGGTCGGCTTCATGCGTCCTCCCTTGCGGGAAGCCAGGGTCTCCCTGATCCCCTTCACGCGGGAGCCCCTGGTGGCCGTTCTGCCCGCGGAACACCCCCTGGCCGGCCGCCGGCGCATTCCGCTGAAGGCCCTTGCGCGGGATCCTTTCATCACCGTGCCCCGGAGTGAGGCTGTTGGCGGCCTGGACCTGGTGCTGGAAGCCTGCCTTCAGGCGGGGTTCCGTCCAGAGATCGCCCAGCAGGCCCTGGAGATCCCCAGCGTGATCGGCTACGTGGCTGCGGGCTTCGGTGTGTCCCTGCTGCCGCAGGCGGCGCGGAGGCTGGCCCACGGCGGGGTCTCGTTCGTGGATCTCTCCACGCCCCGGGTCTTCATTGAGATGGCCGCCGTGCGCCTTGCGGGGCAGGACACGCCCCTCCTGGCGGGCTTCCTGGGCGAGGTCGGCGGCATTGCCAGCCGGAAGGCCCGGGGCTGATACAACCAGGGGGGCGCTCACGCGCCCCCCTGGTCCACTGCCATGCACCAGCCTGGGGAAGCCTCAGTCCAGGCGGGGCAACCGGGCGGTGAGATCGTCCAGGACCTGGAACATCTGCTGGCACTCTTCGCAACTGGTATGGGGCGTCCCGCAGGGGAAGCCATCGCTCTGCATGCCCATGCAGCGGGGCTGCTCAACGAAGCGAACCAGTTCCGTGAACAGGGTGGACACCTTGTCGCGGAGGGGGCTCTCCGGGATGTCCCGCAGGGCCAAGACAAACCTCCATTCCTCGGGGGTGAGGGTGGTCTGGATGCTTGCGTCCGTCATGACCGCCTCCGCGGAAAGGTTAGGCCTATTCTCCGAGGGATTCCACCGCCTTGATGCCCCAGGCGAAGGCTTCTTCGTTGAGGGGGATCAGGGCGCATTTGTCCTTCAGGGCCTGCCGGATGGAGGTGAGGAAGGTCTCCTTGGGGAAGAGGCCGGTGGCGGCCTGGAGGGCGCCCAGGGCCACGATGTTCTTCACCACGGCCTTGCCGAGATCCGTGGCGATGCCCGTGAAGGGCACCGGGACCAGCTTCACGCTGGGATCCAGCGCGGGGGCGTCACTCACCACGGAGCTGTCGTAGATCACCGTGCCGCCTTTCTTCACGGTCGGGCCGAACTTCGCGAGGCTGGGCGCGTTGAAGGCGATGAGGATATCGGGCGTGGGGGAACCCGGGTTCAGCACCTCCTCCTCGGCCACGTGGACATCGGCGTAGGACGTCCCACCCCGGCTCTCGGGGCCGTAGCTGGGGATGTGGGTGGCATCGAAACCTTCGGTGATGGCGGCGCGGGCGATGAGCATGGCCGCGGTCTGGGCGCCGTCGCCGCCGGAACCGGCGAGCTTGAGGGACACGTCATGGGGTGCGACCTGGTTGGGGAACCCCTGGCAGAACCGCTCTGGCTGCTCGGAGGTGGCACCGGCGAGGTTCAGCAGCTTCTTGCCGTCGAAACTGGGTGGATTCCGCTTGAACCAGGGATCCACCGTGAGGTCCTTCTTCACGCCCAGGGGGTACACGGGTTCCATGCACTCCTTGACCCACTTCTCCGTGTCCTCGGGGTTCATCTTCAGGTGGGTGGGGCACTCGGCCAGCACCTCGATGAAGGAGTAGCCCTTGCCTTCCATCTGGAGCTTGAGCGCCTTCTGGATGGCCTTCTTGGCCTTGATGCGCTGCTTGGCGTCGTAGAGGGCGACGCGCTCCACGTACACCGGACCATCGAGGCCGGCGATCATCTCGGCCATCTTCAGGGGCTGGCCCATGTACTCGTTGCGCCCGGCGGGGCTGGTGCTGCTGGTCTGGCCCATCAGGGTGGTCGGGGCCATCTGGCCGCCGGTCATGCCGTAGATGGCATTGTTGATGAAGATGACGGTGATGGGGGCGCCCAACTGGGCCGTGGCCACGGTCTCGGCGAGGCCGATGGAGGCCAGGTCGCCGTCGCCCTGGTAGCTCACCACCACGCTCTCGGGATTGGCGAACTTGTGGCCCAGAGCCACTGCGGGGGCGCGGCCATGGGCGGCCTGGGTGTTGCCCACATCGAAGTAGTAGTAGAGGAATACCGAGCAGCCCACGGGACTGACGGCCACGGTGCGGTCCTGGATGCCCAGGTCGTCAATGGCATCGGCCAGGAACTTGTGGGCCAGACCGTGTCCGCAGCCGGGGCAGTAGTGGGTGGCGTGGCCTTTGAGACCTTCGCCGTGGGAGTGGCGCTCGAAGCGGTCGTAGAAGACGCTGGCCTTGCTCATGCGCGGACCTCCTTCCGGCCCAGCACCTGGGCGGTGATCTCGTCCTGCTGGGGCAGGATGCCGCCCATGCGGCGGACGGATTCGAATTCGGGGAACGCGCGGACGCCTGCCTTGCTCAGGGCCAGGCGCATCTCATCCTCCAGCTGGCCGGCACTGGCTTCCACCACGACGATGCGCTGGACGCCCTTCATGGCGGCGACGAGCGCCTCCACCGGGAAGGGCCAGAGGGTGATGGGGCGGAAGAGGCCCGCCTTGACACCCCGATGGCGCAGTTCCTGGACCGCGCCCTTGGCGGTGCGGGCGGGGGTGTTGCAGGCCACGAGGAGCACCTCGGCATCGTCGCAGAGGTAGCTCTCGGAGCGGACCTCCACCTGCATGGCCGCGTACTTGCGGTTCAGGTGCTCGTTGTGGGCTTCCAGGTCGCTCTCGGTGAGAAAGATGGAGGTGATGACGTTCTTGCGGTGCATGGCGTCGCCGTAGACCGCCCACTTGGGAATGCCCGGCTTGATCAGCGTTTCGGGCAGCTGCACCTTGCCGGTCATCTGGCCCAGGTAGCCGTCGCCCAGGATGATGACCGGGTTGCGGTACTTGAAGCTCAGTTCGAAGGCCAGCATGGTCAGGTCCAGCATCTCCTGGGGTGTGGAAGGCGCCAGGGTGATGGCCTGGGTGTTGCCGTGGCCGAGGCCGTGGCAGGCCAGCTTGATGTCCGACTGCTCAGGGGCGATGTTGCCCAGGCCCGGGCCGCCGCGCATCACGTCCACGAAGACGCCCGGCAACTCCGCGCCGATCATGTAGGAGACGCCCTCGAGCATCAGGCTGAAGCCCGGCGAGGAGGTGAAGGTCATGCAGGGCAGCCCCGCGCCGGCGGTGCCATACATCATGTTCACCGTGGCCACTTCGCTGACGGCCTGGATGAAGGTGCCGTCCAGCTTGGGCAGGAACTTGGCCATCAGCTCTGCACCCTCGGTGGAGGGGGTGATCGGGTACCCATAGACGTGGCGGCAGCCCGCGAGCAGGGCCCCCAGGGCGGAGGCGTAGGTGCCCTTGATGACCAGGGGCTCCGTGCGGGGCAGGGGAAGCACCTCGGAGGGCAGGTCCACGGGCTCGGGGGCATCGCTGGGCCTGACCCCGAAGAGCTTGGCCGGATCCTCGAGCTCGAAGTCCTGGATCTCGCCCTCGTGGGCGGGCCGCAGGCCATAGGGCTCCGGGCAGGCATCCATGCACAGGCCGCAGGCGTTGCAGTTGGTCAGATCCAGGTCCACCGGCACGAGGCCGGTGAGCGGGTTGATCTGATCACTCATCGTGATGCAGTCCTTGACGCAGGCGTCGAGGCAGCGGCCGCAGCCTTTGCAGTACTCCGGCAGCAGGAATGGTTTCGGTCGTTCTTTGAGGGCCATGGGGGCTCCTTGGGGACGCAGTCCTACCTGGAGGAAGTCTCGATCCCGCCCCGTGTGCCGGGGGTCACAAGCGGCGGGAGTCGCAGACCACCGCCGACCGTTGCCCTCGCCTGGCGGCCCAGGGGCACCCGTCTGTGCCCACAGCGACCCGTCGGTCAGCGATCACCCCAGTGCAGCTTCTGCTGGAGGAGCCCGAAGAAGTCCAGATCCTTCCGCTGCAGGAGCGTGATGGTGGCCTTGGCCATCTGGAGGCGCACGCGGTCTCCGGGAAGCAGCCGGTGGCCGATCTGGCCATCCAGCGTCAGATGGGCATCCTCGGCGTCATCCAGGGTGATGGTGATGGGGATGTCGGCCGGCACCACCGTAGGCCGCAACGTCAAGGTGTGGGGGCAGATGGGCGCGATCACGAAGGCTTCGAGGCAGGGGTGCAGGATCGGTCCGCCGGCAGAAAGCGAGTAGGCGGTGGAACCCGTGGGGGTGGACACGATGAGGCCATCCGCCTTGATGGGGCCCGCATCCTGGTTCCCGATGGCGAGACGGAGGCCCATGATGCGGGCCAGGGCGCCTTTGGCGAGGACGGCGTCGTTGAGCACCGTGTGGCGCGTGATCAGGCGCCCCTCGCGCCAGAGCTCGGCCTCCAACATGAAGCGCCGGTCCGGGACCAGATCGCCCCGCAGGAAAGCCTCGACCACGGCGCGGGCTTCCGAAACCGGATGGGCGGTGAGGAAGCCCAGGGAGCCCAGGTTGATGCCCAGGATCGGTGTGCCACGCAGGCCCACGCGGCGGGCGGCGTACAGCAGGGTGCCGTCACCGCCAAGCACCAGGCAGAGGTCCGCGGGCGCGTCGGCCGCCCCCAGTTCGGCGTCCACCTGGAGGCTGCCGATGGGCTGTTCCGCCAGGGTCCAGGGCTCGATGAGGCCTGGCTCCCCGAGGATTTCCCAGCCCGCACCCAGAAAAGCCGGGGCGATGTCCTCGAGTGTCCCGACCAGGTGGGGGGACTTGACCTTGGCCACGAGGATCAATCGCTGGGGCATGCCGACCACTCTAGCGACTCTGCCGCTATCCTGGGGCTTATGGTTTCCAAGCCGGCCCCCTCGACTTCCAAGCCCCTGCGTCGCTGGCTCCTCCGGGCGGCCTATGCGTTCCTGGCACTGATGTTCGCGGGCGTAGCCGCCTTCGCGGTCTCGTGGTCGGTGCTATCGAGGAACGCCGACAGCTTCCTCACGCTCTTTGCGCTGAGGGTGCCGAAGACCATCACGAAGGTGCTCGACCAGAACGGGAACGTGCTGGGCGTGTTTGCCGAAGAGCACCGGGTGGTGATCCCCTACGGAGACATTCCCAAGGCCTACATCAACGCGCTGGTGGCCACGGAGGACGCGGATTTCTGGCACCACCACGGCATTGACTACCGGGGCGTGGCCCGGGCCGGCTTCAATTTCCTCATCAGCTTCGGCCGGCGCAAGGAGGGCGCCTCCACCCTCACCATGCAGCTCATCCGGACGGTCACGGCCAAGCGGGAGCGCCGCCTCTTCTCGGGGGGCCTCAAGCGGAAGATCCAGGAGATGATCCTGGCCCGCAAGGTGGAGAAGGCCTACACCAAGAAGCAGATTCTCGAGATGTACGCGAACGAGGTGTACCTCGGCGGCGGGCGCTATGGCATCGAAGCCGCGGCGGAGTACTACTTCGGCAAGACGGCCCCACAGCTGGCGCCCGAGGAATGCGCGCTGCTCGCGGGTCTGGTGCAGAATCCCAACTGGTACAACCCCTACAACCCGAATCCCAAGGCCCGGCTGGCCGCCAAGGCCCGCCGGGACCACGTCCTCCTGCGCATGGCCAAGGCCGGCTACCTTTCGCCTCAGGAGGCGAGCCAGCTCATGGACAAGCCCATCCGCCTGGCGCGGGAGAACGCCCAGGAAGAATCCGTGGCGCCCTACGTGCTGGAGGAAGTGCGGAAATACCTCTATGAGAAGTACGGCCGCGATCAGGTGCTGAATGGCGGTCTGGAGGTGACCACCACCATTGACAGCTACATGCAGGAGGCCGCCGACAAGGCCGTGCAGCAGGGGCTCCGCGTGGTGGACCGGCGTCGCGGGTTCCGCAAGGATGCAGTGCAGTTCGTGAACGATCCCGAGAACACCCAGCTTCCGGGCTGGAAGCGCTACTTCGAGGTGGGTGACGATGTCCAGGGTGTGATTCTCGGTTGGAGCCGCGGCAATGCCGACGTCCGCATCGGATCGAGCCAGCTGGTGGTGCCGGCTTCAGCCTTCGCCTGGGCCGGGAAGGACATCCAGAAGCTGCTGCCCCGCGGGGCCGCGCCCCTCTTCCTGGTGAAGACCGCGGAGGACGGCACCCCGAAGACCCTCGAACTGGATCAAGAACCGGTGGTGCAGGGCGCCCTCATGGCCATTGACCCGAAGACGGGCGAGATCCGGGCCATGGTCGGCGGCTACGACTTCAACCAGTCGAAGTACGACCGCGCCCTCCAGGCCCAGCGACAGGTGGGCTCCACCATGAAGGCCTTCGTGTACGGTGCCGCCTTCACCGAGGGGAAGACGCCTGCGACGATTGTGGATGACGTACCCACGCGGTTCCTCGACTCCAGCGACTACGCCGTCATCACCCATGCGGATGGCACCGAGGACTACAAGCCCCTGCGCCCCGGCGTGAAACCCTACGAACCCCACAACTACGAGATGGATTTCTGGGGCCCCATCCCCATCTGGGAAGCCATTCGCGATTCCCGCAACGTGCCCGCCGTCCGCACCCTCGATGACACCGGCATCCTGAACGTCATTGATTTCGCCCGGAAGTGCGGAATCGAGGGCGCCCTGCCGCCCTATCCCAGCTTGGCCCTGGGGTCGGCCGATATGACCCTGCGCGAGATGGTGCGGGCCTACGGCACCATCAGCAACGACGGCCTCCAGACGCCGGAGCCGTTCTTCATCAAGAAGGTGGTGGACCGCAATGGCCGCGTGCTGGAGAGCCACAGCGGCGCCGCGACGGAGCAGGTCGTGGACCCCCAGAGTACCTTCCAGCTCATCCAGTGCCTCCAGGGCGTCGCGACCCTGGGAACAGGGGCTGGCGCCAGCGCGCTCCAGTGGCCCGTGGCCGGGAAGACCGGCACCACGGACCAGTACACCGATGCCTGGTTCCTCGGCTTCTCCACCCGGATCACCTGCGGCGTATGGGTGGGGCTGGATGAGAAGAAGACCCTCTACCACGGCGCGGATGGCGGCCACGTGGCCCTGCCCATCTGGGTGGACTTCATGAAGGCCGCCCTGCCCACCACGCCCAAGGAGGATTTCACCGCCCCTCCCGGCATGGAGTGGGCGGACATTGACGACGTGACCGGCCTTCAGGCCACGGCGGCGACCACGGGCCGGGTGCTGCACCTGGCGTTCAAACCCGGCACCGTGCCCAAGTCCGGTAGCGATGCCGCCGCCATCAAGAAGATCCAGGACGCCCGCGCCAAGGCTCCCAATCAGCCGGTTGAAATCCGGATGTGGGGCATGCCGAAGCCGCCCGAGGAGGCCAAGCCCGTGGATCTCGCCGGGAGCGATCCGAACGGGTGAAAGGCGCTGGAATCGCGGGTCCTGAATCCAAAGAACGGGCGCTTCAGGCGCCCGTTCTTTGGATGGAAGGCGTTGCGCTTATTTCTTCTTCCAGGCCTTTGCGGGCGCGGCTTTCCAGGGGCGCGGCGCGTCCTTGGCTGCGGGCTTGGCGCCGCTGCGATCTTCCCAGGTCCTGCGGGGGCGCTCCGGTCCTTCGGCGCGCGGCTTGGTGTAGGGCCGGGGCCGTTCCTCGAGTTCGCGCCGGGGTTTGAAACTGCCATCGGGGCGGGTCTTGGACACCGGTTCAGGGCGGGCGGTTTCCCCGCGGGCGGCGGCGCGCTCGGCGTAGGACCGCTGGGGACGGGGGCCACCGTCCTTGCGTTCACGCGTCGTATCGAAGCGGGGCTTGGCCTTGCGCTCGGGTTCGCTGGGCAGGTCGAAGCCGGAGGACTGGTCGGCCTGGACAAGGCCCAGGAGGCCGGCCACGAGACGGACCGGATCCGCCGCCTTGAGCATTTGGGTGGCCTGGTGGAGGAGGGCGGCGTTGGCGGCGCCCTGGATGCCGTCCAGCAGTTTCAGGCCCTGGGCCTCGCGGATCTCCGCGGGGGTGGGTATGGCCCGCCAGTCGAGCGTGAGGCCTCCGCGCCGGCTCCAGGCCAGCAGGATGCGGCTCTCCTTCCAGTTCACCAGCGCGAGGCTCGTGCCTTTTGCCCCGGCGCGGCCGGTGCGGCCGCTGCGGTGGACGTAGTTCTCCATCTGCGTGGGGATTCCGATGTGGACCACGAGCGGCAGCCCCTCGATGTCGAGGCCCCGGGCGGCCACATCCGTGGCCACGAGGTAGCGCAGCTTGCCATCCTTGAACTGGCCGAGGATGCGGGTTCGCGTGGCCTGGGCCAGGTCGCCGTGGAGGAAAGCCGCGGGCAGGCCCGCCACCGTCAGCTCTTCGGCCACTTCCTCGCTCTGGGCCTTGGTTTTCGTGAAGATGAGGGCGGAGCTGGGCTCGTCCAGGAGGAGAAGGTTCACCAGCGCCCGCACCTGCTGGTGGTCGGGGACGATGACGGGCGTGTGGGCGATGTCGGCATGGACGGCGGTCTCGCCCGCCTCGGCCAGTTGGATCCGCACAGGATCGTTCAGGAAACGTCCCGCCAGCTTGGCGATGGGAACAGGCAGGGTGGCGGAAAACAGATAGGTCTGAGGCCCCTTGGGCACCTTGGCGAGGATGGTCTCCACGTCTTCGAGGAAGCCCATGTTCAGCATCTCGTCGCACTCGTCGAGGACGATCATGCGCACCTGGCTGAGGTCCAGCGTGCCGCGTTCCATGTGATCCATCACCCGGCCGGGGGTGCCCACCACCACCGGAGCGCCCATGGACAGGGCCTTCATCTGGGGAGGGTAGGCGACGCCGCCCACGAGGGAGGCGATGGGCAGCTTGGGCATGAGGCTGTGCAACTCGGCGCCGACCTGCTGGGCCAGCTCGCGGGTGGGCGCGAGGATGAGGGCCTGGGGATGACGTTCGTCCGTCAGGCGGTGCAGCAGGGGCAGGCCGAAGGCCAGGGTCTTGCCCGATCCGGTGCGGCTCTGCACCAGCAGGTCACGGCCTTCCAGGCCGGGACGAAAGGTCTGGGCCTGGACGGGCATGGGGGTCTCGAAGCCGCGCTTGGCCAGGGCCGCCAGCAGGGCTTCGCTGCAGCCGAGGGCTGCGAAGGTGGTCTCACTCACGATGTCTCCCGGGGCGTTCCCTGCTTGGATCCGCCTGATCGCAGGCGGCCTTGGCGGACATCGCCAGCCGGGAGGGCCCAAACCGCCAGTATCCCACGGAACGCCCTGAAATCCCAGGATTTTTGAGCCATACTGGCCCATGGACCTGCCCGACGACCGCCTCCTGACCCTGCCCCTCGGTTCGGATTCCGGGCTCCGCCGCCGCTACATGCTGCTGGACGAGGATCTGCCCGGCAACGTGCGCTTCGGCCTGATGCTGGAGATCCTCGACAAGCTGGCGGAAGAAGCCGCGCTCGACTATGTCCGCCGCGTCCATCCCGGCGCGCGGGTGGTGACGGCGGCGATTGACAACATCTACGTCCGCGCCTCGGCGGATGTCCACCGCGACATCGCCTTCAGCGCCCGGGTGAACTTCGTGGGCCGCACCAGCCTGGAAGTGGGGATCCGCGTGGAGCACCCCCTGGGGCCGAACGGCGAGCCCCCGGCTCATATCGCATCCTGCTACTTCACCATGGTGGCCCGGAGCACCTCGGGCGACGGCGCGCAGAGCCTGGCGTTGCCTGGCTTCGAGCCCCAGGGGGAACTGGGGCGGCGGCGCTGGGACCGCGCCATCGCGCGGCGGGAATCCTTCCGGCAGCAGACGCACCAGGCCCAGGAGCCGCCCAGCCGCGAGGAGTACGCCATGCTGGCAGCCTTGCACGCGGCCCAGGACAAGCCGGGCTTCCATGGGCTGCTCGCGGCGGACTGCGTGACCAACGGCTGGGAGCGCACCTACCCCGAGCACGAGAACGTGCCCCAGAAAATTTTCGGCGGCCACCTCATCCGCCGCGCCTACGAGCAGTCCTCCATCTGCGCGGAGGAGGTGGCGCCCCAGCGGCCCGTCATCGTCGCGGTAAACCGCATTGCCTTCGTCCAGCCGGTCCGCATGGGCGACAAGCTCCACTTCGTCAGCCGCGCCGTCTACGCGGGCCGCGCCAGTGTCTGCGTGGAAACGGAGATCATCCGCATCAGCCGCGACCGCACCCAGACCAACCTTTCAAACACCTGCATCTTCACGTTCACGAATGTGGACGCGCAGTTGCGGCCCCAGCCGGTGCCGGCCATCTACCCCACCACCTATGCTGAGGACGCCCGCTACCTCGGCGCCCACCGCCGCCATCAGGGCCACGTGGCGTGGAAGGCGGCCCGGGGGCGATAAGGAGCTGGAACGGAATAAGCAATGCCATCGCGCGGGGTGCCGGGCAAGTGAGCCAAGGCGGCTGAGGTTCCAGCGGAGCGGGACTCCGTGAACCGAAGCCAACGCAGGATCACGCCGCCCGCCACCCCGCGCCCGGAGGGTTGACGCCCATCCGCGCGCCCCGCGGCGTCAGGGCCCCTGGCTCGGGCCTTCGGCCCTCGGGGCTCCGCCCCCGCCATCGGCTGTGCCGATGCGGCCCTATCCGCTTCGCAGATGGTGAACCATGAACCACATGGCCCTGCGGGCCCTTCCTTGCGGATGCATCGCGGCTGGGCGTCAACGATGGCAACGATTATCCCGTTCCAGCTCCTAAGATCAGGGCATGGCCCCGATCCTGCTGCTCATCCGCCACGGTATCGCCGAGGACCCCCATCCTGGCCTGGGGGATGCCGACCGCGCCCTCACGCCCGAGGGCTGGACGAAGACCCGCGCGGCCATGCGGGGGCTCGTGGCCCTGGGCTACGTCCCCACCCGCGGCCTCACGAGCCCGTACCTGCGGGCGCGGCAGACGATGGACTGTCTCCGCGAAGCAGCCGGGCGGACCTTCCCTATCGAAGCCTGGCCGATCCTGGTTCCCCACGGGGATCCCGGCGTGGCCGACCTCCAGCTCCAGGCGCTGATGGCCGAGGTGCGCGAGGACGAAGTGGTGGCCCTGACCAGCCACCAGCCCTTCCTCGGCGACCTGGTCTTCCGCCTCGCGAAGCGCGCCGTGGAGGTCAAAAAGGCCAGTTGCACCGTGCTCCGCTGGCAGGACGGGGCCTGGAGCTTCGCGCGCCACTTTGCCCCCGCGGACCTGCGGGAGCACGCATGAGGCCCCAGCCCACCTTTGCTGTGCTGCCCTCGGGCCTGAAGCTCCACTACCGCATCCAGGGCCCGCCGGAAGCGCCCTGGATGGTGCTGCTCAACGGCCTCCTGTCGGACACCACCATGTGGGCGGGTGTCCTGCCTGGGCTGACGCCCCACTTCCGGGTGCTCACCTTCGACAGTCGCGGGCAGGGCAGGTCCGACGCCCCGGAGGCGGGGCCCTATCTCACCGCCGACCTGGCCGAGGACGCCTGGGCGTTGTTCCAGGCGCTCGGCGTGACCCACCCCTGGCTGGTGGGCCTGTCCAACGGCAGCGCCATGAGCCTCGAGCTGCTGACGCGCCACCCCGGAGCCTTCGCGGGCGCCGTGCTCACCAGCGCCATGTCCCGCCTGGATTTCGCCATGGCCCTCAAGGTCGAGCACTGGGCCCGCTGCCTGGAGGTGGGTGGCCCCCTGATGCAGTTCGACGCCGTGGCCCCCTTCCTCTGGGGCGATGGCTTCCTGGAGGCCCGCCACGGGGTGCTGCGGGCCTACCACCAGGTGGTCACGGGTGGGGATCGCCCCCTGCACGGCAACCTGCACCAGATCCGCGGCACCCTGGGCTGGGACATCCGCGACCGGCTGGCGGGCATCCGGGCGCCGGTGCTGGTGCTTTCCGGAGCCGAGGATCTGCTGACGCCCCCCTGGAAATGCCTGGCCACAGCCCAGGGCATCCCCGGCGCGCGGTTCGAGGTGGTGCCGGGGGTCGGCCATGCCTACCCTGTGGAGGATGCCAAGGGGTTTATCGCAAGGGTTCTGACCTTCGCTTGTAAGGAACCTTCCTGAATTGGCCGATCCGTCTTTCTGACCTATCATTCCAACAATCCCGAGCCAATTCCGACTCGCCCCATCCCGAGGTGCCCCGTGGCCCCCCAGTCCGTGCCGCCGGTTGCCCTGAGCCTCCAGGAACTCAAGGAGCTGTCCATCGGGAAGCTCGCCGAACTGGCCAAGGAACTCCAGATCGAGAACCCGCTCTCCATGCGCAAGCAGGAACTCGTGTTCCGGGTGCTCCAGGCCCAGGCCGAGCGCGAAGGGCTGTTCTTCGCCGAGGGCGTACTGGAAGTGCTGCCCGAAGGCTTCGGTTTCCTGCGCAGCCCCGACCAGAACTATCTGGCGGGTGCCGAGGACATCTATATCTCCCCCAGCCAGATCCGGAAGTTCAACCTGCGGACGGGGGATACGCTTTCCGGCATGATCCGCGCCCCCAAGGAGGGCGAGAAATTCTTCGCCATGCTGCGGGTGGATGCGGTCAATTTCGACCCGCCCACCCAGGCCAAGGAGCGGATCCACTTCGACGAGCTGGTGCCGCTCTACCCCAAACACCACCTGCGCATGGAACGGGATACGCAGGAACTGAGCACCCGGGTCATGGACCTGATGACGCCGCTGGGCAAGGGCCAGCGTGCCCTCATCGTGGCGCCGCCGCGCACGGGCAAGACCGTGCTGCTCCAGAACATCGCCAACTCCATCACCGCTAATCACCCCGAGGTGTTCCTCATCGTGCTGCTCATTGACGAGCGCCCCGAGGAAGTCACGGACATGGAGCGGAGCGTGAAGGGCGAGGTGGTCTCCAGCACCTTCGACGAGCCCGCCACCCGCCATGTCCAGGTGGCCGAGATGGTCATCGAGAAGGCCAAGCGGCTGGTGGAACACAAGAAGGACGTGGTGATCCTGCTGGATTCCATCACGCGGCTGGCCCGGGCCTACAACACCGTGGTCCCGCCCAGCGGCAAGGTGCTCTCGGGTGGCGTGGACAGCAACGCCCTCCAGCGCCCCAAGCGGTTCTTCGGCGCGGCCCGCAACATCGAGGGTGGCGGCTCCCTCACCATCGTGGCCACGGCCCTCATCGAGACCGGCAGCCGCATGGATGACGTGATCTTCGAAGAGTTCAAGGGCACCGGCAACAGCGAGATCGTGCTGGACCGCAAACTCAGCGACAAGCGCATCTTCCCCGCCATGGACATCCAGAAATCCGGCACCCGCAAAGAGGATCTCCTCATCGAGCCCGCCAAGCTCGCCAAGATCTGGGTGCTCCGCAAGGTGCTCAGTGGCAGCGGCCCCAGCGAGAGCATGGAACTGCTGGTGGACCGGCTGGGCAAGACCAAGACCAACGATGAGTTTTTGGCCAATCTGCAGGAGCCGCCGGCGCGGCGCTAGCCCCACGACCTCCATCGGGCGCTGCAAGGCAACGTCAGATGGGGTGGCTACCGGGCCCCATTTTAAGGGCCTTCGGGTTCTGGCCGATGAATGGATCAGGCGTTGAGCCTATTCAAACAGATCAACCTTTTGAGCCCAGCACCCCCGGCTGGAATCAAATGGAGAACGCTCACAACTCCCATGGGCCTTTTGAAATCGGCAGAGGACATGCATCCATCTCCGAGGCTGCGCCACCTGTTCCTGCGCTATGCCCTCCCCCCGCTGCTTGTGGCCGTGGCCGCCCTTCTCCGGATATGGCCCTTGCACCCGGTGGGAACGGACCTGGCCTGGGCCACTTTCTATCCGGCGGTGGTGGTCGCGGCTCTGTGCGGGGGGCTGATCGCTGGACTTTTGGCCACAGCGCTGTCCTGTCTGACGGTTCTGTTCTGTTGGCCTCTCCTCGTGGCACAGCCGTTCATCACGAATTTCACTGATTATCTGCGCCTGGCTGTTTTTGTCATTGTCGGAACGATCATTTCCAGAATCACGGAATCCACGCGCCGCACCAAAGCGCTTTCCATCCAGACAACCCAAGCCCTGGCCGAGAGCGAGCACTTCCTGAAAACCATCACCAACTCCCTGCCTGGGCTGATCGCCTATTGGGACAAGGACTTGCGCTGCCGTTTCGCCAACCACTCATTCCTGGATTGGTTCGGCCGGGCGCCTGAGGCCATGATCGGGACCTCCATGCACGCATTGATGGGAGAACGTTTGTTCTCCCTCAATGAGCCCTATATTCGGGGCGCGTTGAAAGGTGAAAAGCAACAATTTGAGCGAACCCTCACCAAGGCCAACGGGAGTATTGGTCATGCCCTGGCCAACTATGTCCCGGATATAAAGGCCAATGGTGAGGTTGCGGGCATTTTCGTCCTGGTGAGCGAGGTGACGCTCCTCAAGGAAGCGGAAGCCCGACTTCAATTGGCTGCCAGCGTTTTTCACAACACCGTCGAGGGCATCCTTGTCACCGACGCCGACTTGGCCATCCTGTCCGTGAATCCGGCCTTTACCCAAATCACAGGTTATAGCGCAGAAGAAGCCATCGGGAAGACGCCGCGGATTCTCAAATCCAAGCATCACGACCAGGCCTTCTACGCCGCGATGTGGCGCGATATCAATGCCACCAGCCATTGGCAGGGAGAAATATGGAACCGTCGCAAGGACGGTGAAGTCTACCTGGAATGGCTGACGATCACGAAAATACGCAGCTCGATCGGCGAGCCAATCCAGTATGTTTCGGTCTTCAACGACATCACTAAATCCCGGTACAACGACGAACGAATAAAACATTTAGCCTTTCATGACGCCTTGACGGATTTGCCCAATCGCTCCCTGCTCATGGACCGGCTTGACCACCAAATTGCCAAGGCCGAGCGGGACAAGAGTGGCTTGGCCGTGATGTTCCTTGATCTGGATCGTTTCAAAGCCGTCAATGACACCCTCGGGCACGAGATCGGCGACGACCTGCTGAGATCTGTGGCGCAGAAACTCCAGGCCCAGGTACGACAATCGGACACCGTCTCCCGGCTGGGTGGCGATGAGTTCATCATTCTGCTCGACAGTCCTGCCAATGATGAGGAGGTCGCCTACATTGCCGGCCGGGTTCTTGCCGCCATCAGTGAGCCCATGGAATTTCGGGGCCGGGCGGCCCAGGTCGGAGCCTCCATCGGGATTGCCATGTTCCCTCGGGACGGGAACACGCCTGTCGAATTGATTCAAAGGGCTGACGCCGCCATGTATGCCGTCAAGGAAAGTGGACGGAACACCTATCGTTTTTTCGAGCCATCCACGGGCCCGGGCTAAGCCTTCCTTCGGCCTTGTCTTGAATGGAAGGCCGCCAGTCCCCGGGCTCTGAATTTGGCTGCGGGCCCTATTCAGGGCCCCTGGCTACACTGGAAGGTCATCAGCGAGTCGTACTGTGACCTTTCCCCACAACCCCTTCCGCATCGGTCCCATCGAGGTGCCCAACCGCCTCGTCATGGCCCCGCTGCACGAGATCACGGACCGGGGGCCCCGCTCCGCGAGCGCCGGGCCGAAGGCCCAAGCGAGTGGGAGGACGCCCCGGTGGGGCGTCCGATCGCGGGCAGCCAGGAGGCTGGTGTGATCTCGGGCGGATTTCCCCACAACCCCTTCCGCATCGGTCCCATCGAGGTGCCCAACCGCCTCGTCATGGCCCCGCTGCACGAGATCACGGACCAGCCCTTCCGGAAATTCATCCGCGAAATCGGAGGGGTGGGGCTGGTGGTGTCGGAAATGATCAGCAGCGAGGCGCTCATCCGGCATGCGGTGAAGGCGGAGAAGATGATGGCGGCCACGGGTGAGCGGCCCCTCTCCATGCAGATCTCCGGCGGTCGTCCCGAGGCGCTGGCGGAGGGCGCGCGGCTCTGCGAAGCGGCCGGCGCGGACCTGGTGGACCTGAACATGGGCTGCCCGGCCAGCAACGTCACGAAGGGCGGCGCGGGGTCAGCGCTGCTCAAGGATCTCCGTCTGGCGGAGCGTTGTGTCACTTCGATGGTCAAGGCTGTGCAGGTGCCGGTGACGGTGAAGATGCGGGCGGGCTGGGATGCCTCCCAGAAGGAGCGGGGCGAGTTCCTGGACTTCCTGCGCATGTTCGAGGCGGTGGGTGTGCAGGCCCTGGCCATTCATCCCCGCACCCGGGCCCAACAGTACGAGGGCCACGCAGACTGGAGCATCATCGCCCGTGCCGTGGAGGCGGGCACCACGTACCCCATCATCGGGAACGGCGATGTGAACACCGCCGACGATGCTTTCCGCATGGTGGCGGAGACCGGTTGCGCAGCGGTGATGATCGGCCGGGGCGCCCTGATGAATCCCTACCTGTTCCGCCAGATTCTGGAACCGGGCCTGGCGGTGACGCTCGACCTGCGCGTGGCGGCCATCCTCCGGCTCTTCCGCATCCTCCAGGAGCTGCTGGAGCCCCAGGAGGCCCTGCACAAGATCAAGAAGATCGGCGCCTGGTTCACCAAGGGTGTGCCAGGAGGCCATGCCTTCCGCCACAACCTGCATGCCTGCGATGACGCCGAGGCGCTGCTGCGGGCCATCGAGGCCCTGCGGGAGCAGAACGTCGCCTGAAGGATCAGGCGGGGCCAGCCGCGGTGGCTTCTTCGTGGGTGAAGGCGAGGGAAGCCTGCCCAGGGGCCTGCCGGATGGGGCACTCCGGGGCTGGACACCGGCTGCAGTAGAGCCGGCCGCAAGGATCCACATGGGTATGCACCTCGCCTTCGATATCGGCGAGCTTCAGCGCGTCCTGCCCGAAGCCCTCGCACAGATCGTGGGCCTGCCGGATCGAGTAGTACTCCGGCACCACGAGGTGGACATCCACATGGGTGTAGCGGCCGGAGCGGAAGGTTCGCAATTCGTGAAGGGCGATGATGTCCCACGGGCGGACGCGGTTCATGGCCGCGAGCACCTGTCCGAGCACTTCGGGATCCTCGGAGTCGAGCAGAGCCTTGGAAGAATCGGCCACCAGGCGGAAGCCCGTCCGGGCGAGGAGGAGGCCCACCAGCATGGCCATGATGGGATCCATCCAGGTCAGGCCCGTGAGTTTCACGGTCAGCAGCCCAATGGCGATGCCCACGGTGGTCCAGAAATCGGACAGGATGTGGTGCCCATCCGCCTCCAGGGCGCGGGAGCGGGTCTTGCGGCCCCGATGGAGCAGGAACCATCCGAGGAAGCCATTGAGGCAGCCCGCTACGAGGTTCAGGGTCAAGCCCAGACCCAGGTTCCGGAGCTGGGGTCCGCGCACGAGGGCCTCGACCGCCTCGACGAGGATGAAGACCGCCGCGAGCGCGATGAGGCCGCCTTCGAAGGCGGCGCTGAAGTGCTCGATCTTGCCGTGGCCGTAGGGATGGTCCTTGTCGGCGGGCTTGCCGGCGAACACGATGGCGCCCAGGGCGAAGATCGCGGCCACCACGTTGACGATGCTCTCGATCGCGTCCGACTTGAGGGCCATGGAGCCCGACAGCAGGAACGCGATGTACTTGATGATGAGGATGGTGGTCCCGGCCCCGATGGACAGCGCGGCCACCCGGATGCGGGATCTCTGCTCGGCCTGTTCGGGGGACATGGGAACTCCAGCCCTCCAGGATATCAGTCGAGTTCCTCGAAAAGGCTGCGCTGCTGGCCGTTACCCGGATCGGGCGGGTAGGGGAAGGCGGCGGCCGGGATCCAGGGGTGGTCTGGATCGAAGGGGCCGGGCGGGGGCAACTCCGGCGGCAGCCAGCGGAGGGCGGACAGGGGCTCCAGGCGCTCCAGCAGCGTCAGCGCCCCGGCCTCGGAGGGCACCGCCGGCGTCCGGAGCAAGAGGGCAGGGGGATGGTCAAGGGTGGCGGTCCAGTCCGGAGGCAGCTGGGCTCTGGATTCGAGGGGGGCCGGATCCCGGGGATCCGCGGCGAGACCCGGCGTGAAGGCACCGGGGGCAGGTGGCAGGGGCAGGCTGGCGCGCCAGGGGAGGCCCTCCCGCAGGGCCTGACGCCCCAGCAGGCTGGCGGCTGCGAAGCTGCTGGAGGCGCCCAGGTGGATGGGCGCCCGCAGGCGCTCCTGCAGCAGCGCGGCCAGGGCGCGGAGTTGGCCGAAGGCCGTCTTCCAGCTTCCGCTGGCCCGATGGAATTCGGCGCCGCCGGTGAGGGCGAGCCGCCAGCCGATGCTGCGGCGGATGAAGGGCGGGCCGGTCCAGGCTTCCGCCGCGAGACGCTGGGCCATGCCCCGCTCGGCGGCGCCCTGCGCTTCCACCAGGGCCGTCGCCAGCAGGTCGCCCGAGGCGAGGGTGCCCAGGGCCGCCACCGGCAGGACCGCCTCGCCCCACAGCCAGCCGGGCGCCACCTCCTCAGCGGGTGGGGGGCAACCCAGATCCGGCAGCCGCCAGGGCCCTCCCGTGCGCCGGACCCAGGCGAGGGTCCCCTGGCGCCAGCGTTCACCCAGGGGGCCCGTCGGCGGCTCCGGGCCGTGGACCCAGGCCCGGAAAGCGCCACCGGGCAACTGGGCTGCCGTTTCTGGAGCCAGATGCAGGGACAGTCCCGGCAGATCGGAAAGGGCCTCCCACCAGCCCTGCTGCGCTTCGGCCGGCAGAGCTTCCATCCAGGCAGGCGGATGGTCCCAGACCAGGGCCAATCCGCCCGGGAGGAGGGCGCAGAGGCGCATGAGGCGCGCCAGGGCCCGGCCCGGCGCGGCATTCACGGAGGCCAGCCCCTCCTCGAGGAACCGGGAGCCGATCCAGCCAGCCCAGGGGCCATCGGGTGCGCTATGGATGAGGAAACCGGGGCCTTCGCGCAGGATCACGGAGCCTCCGGGGCGAACTGAGGGCGCCCCACCCCGCCCGGGGCCCAGGCCCGGGGCCAGTGGTTCCGCAGACGCTGGGCTGCCGCGGTCGCGGCTTCCCGGTCACTCGCGCCCCGTAGCCGCAGGGCCAGCCAGGTCGCCGCCAGGAAACAGCCCGTGCCCCGGCGCGATCCGGGCAGGCGCGGCGCCCGTTCCAGCAGGTCCGTGCCCTCCCCGGTGATCCAGGCGTCCTGAACTTGCTCCCCGTGGGCATGACCGCCTTTCAGCCACACAGCGGCGGCTCCGGCCTCCAGCCAGGGCCGGGCCAGTTCCCGCGAGGTAGCGGTGGCGATGGTTTCCGGAGCCAGGCCCGCGAAGGCGGCGGCCTCACCCCGGTTGGGGCTGACGATCCAGCCGCCCATGGGCAGCAGGGCCTGGGCCATCTCGGCCAGGTCATGTCCGTCGTGCAGCCCGACGCCCGAGGTGGGGGCAAGGATGGGATCCCAGATGCGGACCGGCGGCGCGAGCTGGCGGAGGGTCGCCGCCAGCCGGCGGAAGGCGGAGGCATCCAGGGCGCAGAGGCCGATCTTCACGCCCCAGCGACCCACAAGATGGGGCGCCAGGTTTTCGAGGCATGCCACTGGATCCAGTCCGGGCGGCTCGATGCGGGCGCAGGCAAGGCCGTTCTGGAGGGTTTCGGCGAGGCTGATCGCCATGGGCTGGCAGCCCAGCGCGGCGGTGGCCAGGACATCCCGGATCAGCCCGGCGCCGCCGGATGGATCCATCCCCCCCAGGCAGAGGGCGATGGGCGGGGCGGGGGGCTGGGGCGCATCCATGGCTGAGCCCAGGATGCCACAGCCTAGACTTTGCGGTCGGGATCCACGATCTCGGTGACGCGGAGGCCCAGGGAATCCTCCAGCACGGTGACCTCGCCGTGAAGCAGCACCCGGCCCTTGCAGAGCACGTCCAGCGGTTCGCCAGCGCTCTTCTTGAGTTCCACCAGGGAGCCCGGCTCCAGATCCAGCAGCTCACGGATGGTCATGCGGGTCTGGCCAAGCTGGATCTCGAGTTTGAGCGAGGTGTCAATGAACGGCATGAGCTCGGTCACCACCTGCTCAAAGCTGAGCACCCGGTCGCCCTCGATCCGATCTCCCCGCTTGGCCATGGATCTCCTGTCGGTCCTGTCAAAGCATGGACTCCGGCCTGGGGCACCGCAACGGCCGTGCCATGTGCTTACTGCTGGATGGCCCAGTCCACGATGAGCACATCCTTGATGGGATGCAGGGGTTTCTTCTTCTTGGGGGGCGCTTCCCCGGGCTTGAGGGGTTGAGGGCCGAACTGGGCATTCAGCTTGTCCCGGATGTCCTGGCGGAGGGAATCGCGGAAGCCGGGATCGGAGGCCTCCTCCACGCTCCGGCCGGAAAGCGCATCCAGGATGATGGCCTCGATTTCGCCCTTTTCCGGAGAGGGCTTGTCACTGGAGGCCAGCTTCCCGAGCTCCTGATCGCAGAAGACGATGTCCATTTCGCAGTGGAGGAATGCATTCAGGCGCGGGCCGGACAGGTTCACGTTCCGCACAACCACCATGACGGGCGCGTTACTGGCGCCCTCTTCGCCGCCACTGGCATCGCCACAGCCATCATCGTCCGCCGCGGGATTCTGGACGCCAGCCACCTTGGCCGCAGCCGCCTTGGCCGCGGCGCGACGCTTCAGGAACACCCGTACGCCGAAGCCCAGGCCGCCCAGGATCACCAGGCCAGCCACCCCCAGAAGGATCAGTTTCACCAGCCCCTTTTTCGGAGCGCTTTCTTGTTCGTCCGCCATGGGGCCCCCTTGTCCTTCCCCCTGTTCATCGGGCCGACGCCCGCCCGGCCTGAGAAATGGAACGAGGCCCTCGGGGACAGCAGCGCCCCTGGATTCGGGGTTTACGAGCCGAGGTGAGGCACAGATGGGGATCCACTGCGGTTCCCCGGCTGCCCATCCTGGCTTCGGGCTAGCATGAAGAATTCATTCACTGGAACGACACGGGGCCCGACATGTCGGGCCCCGTGAGGGTGAAGGCACAGCCTCGCTGTGCGGTCGGATGGACTACTTGCGCTTCTTGCCGCCCTTGCCATTGACTTCGTCAGCCAGCTTCTTGCCGGGCTTGAACTTGGCGACCTTCTTGGCAGCGATCTTGATGGGCTTGTTGTCGCGGGGGTTGCGGCCGGTGCGGGCGCCCCGGTTCACAACGGAGAAAGTGCCGAAGCCGACGAGGGTGACCTTGTCGCCAGCGCGCAAGGCGGCGGAGATGCCACCGAGCACCTGATCGAGGGCAGCAGCGGCCTGGGCCTTGGTGATGCCGGCCTTGTCGGACACGGCGCTGACCAGTTCAGCCTTGTTCATGGGAACCTCCTGTTTTGGGGGACTGTACCCCCGGGTTGAGGAAAACGGAATCGCCCCGGATGGGAACGACCGTGGAAACTGGCTTTGCACACGACACGAGCCCCGAGAGACCCATGAATCCTTGATCTAGCCTAAACTGCCAAGAAGCTACGCCGCGGATTCAGTGAGGTCAAGGCTTTTCTCCAAAAAAAAATCGGAGATGGTCTGTCTGCCGTCATTCCACTCCTCATGGAACATTGAAACGACCGTTAATGCTAGTGTGTAAGTCCCATGAGATGCGCAGATGGCCGTAGAACGTGCGCCGGGATGGGGCCCGGTCCCGGCAACCCAGGAATCGTGGGGGTTTCGCCGGGCGCGGTTTCGCCGGCGGGTTCGATGGCGCCCGGAACCCCTCCGGGAGGCTCCTATGATGGTGGGCATGAGTCATCCCTACTTCCTTCGCGTGGCCTATGCGGGCGGCGGCTTCCACGGCTGGCAGATCCAGAGCGTGCTCCGGAGCGGCCAGGGTGAGCTGTGGAAGGCCCTGCGGAAGCTGGATGAGGGTGCGCCGATGCCCCAGGGAACGGGCCGAACGGATGCGGGCGTGCATGCGCGGGCCCAGGGGGTGCGGGTGGTCCTGGCGCGGCCCTGGGAGCCCGGCCGGCTGCTCGCGGCGCTCAATGCGCATCTGCCCTGGGATGTGCGGGTGATGGCCGTCCAGCCGGTCGCGGAGGCCTTCTTCCCGCGGCAGCACGCTGTGGCCAAGCGGTACGTCTACCGGCTTGGGGTGGGTCCGGCCCGCGATCCCCTGCACCATGGCCGCCTGTGGCATGTCCACGGGGCCGCTCCCCTGGTGGCGGAAGCCATGGCGGAGGCCGGGGCCATTCTGGTGGGGACGCACGATTTTTCGAGCTTCCGCTGCGCGGAATGCGTGGCGCCCTCGCCGGTGCGCACCCTGCACGCCTTTCGCATCCAGCCCTGGGATGGCGGGCTGGACTTGGTCTTCGAGGGAAACCGCTTCCTGATGCACCAGGTGCGCATCATGACCGGCACACTGGTGGATGTGGGCCGGAACCGCCGCCCGGCCGCGGCGCTGGCGGAGATCCTCGCCCGGCGCGACCGCCGGGCCGCCGGCCCCACCGCCCCGCCCGAAGGGTTGTGCCTCGATCAAGTCTGGTACGAGTCCCGCTGGGGTGTCGGCGAACCCTGCCCCTACGGCGATCAGGCGCGGTGACGGAATTGTTCCGGGCCTCTGGCCATCACGTGGGGGTGTACGAAGGGGGGCGCAAAGTGCGCGAAGCGTCCCCCCTCGTTGAGGTCAGTCCAGGTCGAAGCCGACGCCCTGCCAGACCTTGAAGCGGGTAGAGCCATCCTTGGAGGTGGCGGGATCGAACACCACCGTCTTGGCAGCCTGGACGCAGGCCTCCTCGGCTGCGCGGGCTTCCGGGCTGGAATCCGGTAGGCCCTGGAGCAGGCGGGAGTCGAGCACTTCGCCCTTCTCGCTGATGAGCACGTTGACCACCACCACGCCCTTGGGCCGGCGGCGGAAGAGGCCGGCCGACTTGATGCGCGGGGTGACCCGATGCAGGTTCAGGGGCCGGGCGGGCACGATGTCGCGGGTGAGCATCACCAGATCACCTTCCTTGGGGGTGGCGGACACCTGCTGGCTGAGGGCCTGATTCTCCGCTTTGACCTTGGCGAGTTCCGCTTCGGCGCTGGCTGCGGCCTTCTTTGCGGACTCCAGATTCTTGAGGAGGAGGTCGCCTCCGCTGGTGTTCTCCTTCAGGGTCGCCTTGAGCTGCGCCAACTGCTGCTGAGCCGTCTGGGCGTCCGCCTTGGCCTGGTCCCGCGCCTGAGTGGCCGCCGCCAGCTGCTCCTGGAGGTTCCCAAAGGCCGCCAGCTTGGCCTTCAGGTCATCGCGTTCCGAGGCCAGCTTCCTCACCTGGGCCTTCATCTGGGCCATGGTGGGGCCCCGTCCGGCGCTGAGCGGAACGGCGATCATCAGCAGGGCGAGCAGCATGCGCATGGTGCCTCCTAGAACGGGAGGAACCTAGCGCGGTGCGCCGGGCTGGTCACCTCCCTGGGCGGGTTTCGACGCCTTGAGAATCCCACGCTTGATGAGCTTCGAGAAGATGGCGAGACTCTCGCCGGGTTCGAAGGGCGCGATCGAGATGATGTCCTTGATGGTCCAGAGGCCATTCACCCGGGTGGCCAGGAAGGCCTCATTGGGGCCCAGGTTCGTGGTCATCAGATCATCCAGGCTGACCGCCAGCTCGGGGATGAGCTCCTGGTCCAGCGCCTTTTCCTCCAGGAGACCCTGGACCACCGCCATCATGCGGTTGGCGTCCTGGTGCCGGGGCTGGTCCTGGAGGACACGCCGCAGTTCCTCCTGGGCTTCCTGGAGCTTCTGCTTCTCCACCAGGGCCCGGGCCCGCTGGAGCTGCAGGCTGGGATGGGCGCCCAGGCTGCCCCCCGGGCTCACAATCCGCACCAGGCCCTTCTCGTGGAGGTCGAAGAGCAGCTTGTTGATCTTGTACTCGGGCATCCGCATGTCCAGCACCAGCTGATCCACGCGCTTCAGCCCATCCAGCCGCGAAAGAATGTCGGCATCCTCCGAAGCCAGGGGCAGGCGTTCGGCGATGGCTTCGGAAATGGGCGCCAGGACGGCATCCCCGCCCTTGATGACCTTCCGGATGCGTTTCCAGTCGTCCAGCCGCCGGGCGCCCTCCAGCACGATGCCCGTCACATCCAGGCTGAGCAGCATGGATTTCTGGTGGGACGCCGCGCCGTCGTGGAAGTCGAAACTGCCCACGTTCCAGAGGAAGGTGTCGTAGATGCTCTCCTCCACCTTGAGCTGCACGATGCGGCGGATTTCCGCCTCGGTGACGAGCTGGCGGTTGACGAGGATGCGGCCCAGAAGCTGCTGCTCGTCCTCCTGGGTGGCGAGGGCCTCGAGGAGCTGGTCTTCGGTGATGCGGTTGAAGGCCAGCAGATACTGGCCGAGGTACTCGCGGGGATCCGAGGACCAGATGCTGGTGATGCGGCCTTCGTGGAAGGCCACGCGCTTGGTGTGGAGGGCGCCACGGAGTTCCAGCACGCCGGTCTTCTTGCCGACAGCGAGCCACTGGAAGATGTCTTCCAGCCCCATCGTCGCCAGATCGCCGCTCAATGCCACCGAGGACCCTCCCCGCCCCAACAGAGTACCCCGGGTGGTTGGAGAAAACCAAGACGGGATAAATTTATGCCAATCCCGGAACCCAGACACTCCATGTATCGGCCACGAGCGGGCTCGGCTCCAGGGGTAATTTCCCCCACTTCACAGGATGGGCAGAACTTCCCGGACGGCCCGGTTGAGCAGATCGGAGTGGTGGCGGGCCTGGGGCGCTTCCGGATCCAGAAGGGGGAACCGATGGACGGGGATCCCCAGAAGCCGGTCCGGGGCGCCGCAGAGCGGCTCACCGCCTTCCTCCCGGTAGCGCTGGGCCAGATCCGGGTGGAGGGGCGTCGCATTGGCGATCACGGCCGAGATGGCGATCTTCCCGAAGGCGGCGATGGCCGCCAGGTGATCCGCCAGGTCGAGTCCGGCGGTTTCACCGGGTTCCGTCATGAGGTTGGCGATGTAGAGCACCGGCGCGCCGGAAAACCGGATGGCCTCCTGGAGTTCGGGTAGCAGGAGGTTCGCGATGGTCGAGGTGTAGAGGCTGCCGGGAGAGAGGATGATCAGATCCGCCCGGAGCAGGGCCAGAACAGCCTCGGGCAGGGGTTCCGCATCCCGGGGCTCGAGCCAGAGGCGCGAAAGGGGTGGACGGCAGGCGCCCACGGCGGTTTCCCCGAGGTGCCGCTGGCCCGCCCAGTCCTCGGCGCAGAGGGTGACGGGCACCACGGTCGAAGGATAGAGACGGCCCACGGTCACGAGCACGTTCGAGAGCTGGCGGATGGCCCGCACCCAGTCGCCCGTGAGATCGGCCAGGGCCCACAACATGAGGTTGCCGAGGGAATGCCCGCCGAGGCTGCCCTCTCCCTTGAACCGGTAGTTCAGCATCTGGGAAAGGGGCGAGGCTTCTTGGGTGAGCGAGGAAAGGCAGTTCCTCAGATCTCCGGGCGGGATGCCGCCGAGCTCGTCCCGGAGGCGCCCCGAGGAGCCGCCGTTGTCCGACACCGTGACAATGCCCGTGAGGGTCCACGGATCGCGGCTGCGTCCCGCCTCCCGCTTCAGCGCGGCGAGCAGGGCGGACAGTCCAGTGCCCCCCCCGATGGCCACCACCCGGAGCGGCTGGTCGGCATGCAGGGTTGGGTGGGGCCGTTCATCCCTCATCGGAGGGGGGCACCGCGGCGGGGGGGACGCAGAGGGCGCGGAGCGACCGGGCGGTTCCCCCCGTTCATGACAGACCCGCAGACCGGGCTAGGCCCGGGCAGCGGGTGGGGGGCGCGGGGGGGACGCAGAGGGCGCGGAGCGACCGGGCGGT
>JAJYRN010000002.1:109075-342519 GCA_021794095.1 Acidobacteriota bacterium
GGACGCAGAGGGCGCGGAGCGACCGGGCGGTTCCCCCCGTTCATGACAGACCCGCAGACCGGGCTAGGCCCGGGCAGCGGGTGGGGGGCGCGGGGGGGACGCAGAGGGCGCGGAGCGACCGGGCGGTTCCCCCCGTTCATGACAGACCCGCAGACCGGGCTAGGCCCGGGCAGCGGGTGGGGGGCGCGGGGGGGACGCAGAGGGCGCGGAGCGACCGGGCGGTCCCCCCCGTTCATGATCAGCAGTTCTCGGTGAAGGCGAAGAAGGAGGATTTGCGCATGGCCGCGAAATCCGGCTCCATGTGCCACAGGAAGATCAGATCGGAATCCAGCTCGAGGGCCTTTTTGAGGGCTTCGGCGGCGCCTTCGGCGCGTTCCTCCTGGGCCAGGGCGACCGCCCGCAGGTAGAACAAGATGCCCCGCGAAGGCTGGTTCTTGATCAGCTTGTCCAGCAGCTTCAGGGCCGCGGCATGATCCCGGTGGTTGAGCAGGGACTGGATCTCGGTCATGGGATCCGTCCCGGCCGCCTCGGCGGGCTTGAGGTGGGCCTGGGCGAGGTTCAGATAGACCTGGGCGCTCCGCTTCACCGCCCAATCCCCCGAGGCCTGGGCCGCCTGGGCCAAGGCTTCGAGCAGGGGCACCGCTTCGGCGTACTTGCCGCCATCCACCAGCTTGACCGCCATGGCGAACTGGCTGGCGAGCTTAGGGGGCGGTGCGGCCGCGGGAGCGGGTTTGGGGGCTGCGGTGGACTTGGCCTTGGTCGCCATGCGGGTTCCTCTGGAAGTCTCGGGCTGCTACTAGATTGCCAGAATTCCGCCCGAAAACCTCATCGGAGCGATCAGGCGTTGAAGATGGCCTTCTCCCGGTTGAGCAACCGGGTGGAAAGAAGGGTCATGAGACCGGCCAGGCCAACGGTCATGGTGAAGGCCAGCCAGTACTGCAGCCAGTCGGCCTGCTGGCTGAAGAGCTTGCGGAGAGCCAGGCAGACATTGACCACGGGCACGTAGGAGAGGAAGGACATCTTGTCCACCCCGGGTGCCATCATGAACACGCCCAGGAATAGCACCAGGAGGATTCCGGGTGTGAGCGCCGTGTTCGCCTCGATGGTGGTCTTGGCCTGAACGCCCATGAGGACGATGAAGTTCGCGAAGAACAGGCCCAGGGGGACCATGATGAGGAACGTGAGCCCCAGCGTGGCGGGGTTGGCGATGGCGGCCACGGCGCTGAGGGCGCTCGCGGTTCCGCCGCTCTGGCCCACGATGAAGGGTATGGAGAGCGCCATGCTGATCAGGTTCAGGAGCGCTGCGATCACGCCCATGGCGAAGACGTAGAGGAGTTTCCCGAAGATGATCTGGTTCCGGGGCAGGCCGGTGGCCATGAGGCTAAGCAGGGTATGCCGCTCCTTCTCGCCCGCCGTCGCATAGACCCCGTGGTTCATGGAACCGCCGTACATCATGATCATCAGCAGGTAGGGCAGCATCTGGCCCAGGAACTTGCCCATCTCGAGGGCGGTGTCGGCGGCGTTCTTGACGTCCACTTTCACGGGCTCGGCGAGTTGCGGGGAGGCGTTGAGGGCCTGGAGGCGCGCCTGCACCCAGGCCTTCTCCTGGGGCTGGAGGGCGTCCTTCAGGCGCTTGAAGGCAAGCCGGGAGGCTTGCTCACTCTCGTCCTGGAGCGCGGTGACCGTGAAGGTCTGCTGCTTCTGGAGGGCCTCAGCGGCGTGGGGATCCACCGTCACGGCCAGTTCGAGTTTCTGGTCGAGAATGGCCTTCTTCACATCGCCTTTGGGCTGGGGGACCAGCGCGAAATGCTTTGGATCGGCCTTGAGCACGGCCGTGAGCGCTCCCGAGGGGTCCGTGAGGTAGACGCGGCTGGCCTTGCTCCGGTTCTGGTCCGCGTTCCGCTGGCCCATTTTCGCCATCATGCCGAAGAGGGCCGGGTACAGCAGAAAGGGCAGGACGAAGGCGAAGAACATCGTCTTGCGGTCCTTGGAAAGCTCCAGGAAATCCTTCTTGGCGATGAGCAGGGCGCCGCGCATCAATGACCTCCTTCGGCTTCGGCCGCAAGCTGGAAGAACACTTCATCGAGGGTCTTCGCCCGGCGGGACTGGAGAATCTCTCGCGGGGGCGCATCGCCGTGCAGTTTCCCGTCAAAGATGATGCCCACCCGGTCGCAGATGTCTTCCACCATCGGCATGATGTGGGTCGAGACGATGACGGTCCGGCCCTCGGCGCGCATGATGCGGAGCAGGTCCAGCACGGTCTTGGCGGTGAACACGTCCAGCCCGGTGGTGGGCTCGTCGAAGATGACCACCTTGGGATCGTGGAGCAGGGCCCGGGCGATGCTGACTTTCTGCTTCTGGCCCGAGGAGAAGCCCTCCATCCGCACGTCCGCGAAGTCCGCGAGATCCAGCTTCTCCAGCAGGTGCAGGCCGCGGCGCTCGGCGACCGCCGGATCCACCGACTGGAACTCGCCGAAGATGCGCAGCAACTCGCGGGGGGTGAAGCGCCCATAGACATTCATGTCCGTGCTGAGGTAGCCCATGACGCCCCGGGCGGCTTCCGGTTTCTCGCGGGTGTCCAGGCCACAGACCTGGATGTGCCCCTGGTCGGGGTCCATCAGTCCGGCGATCATCCGCAGCGTGGTGGACTTGCCCGCGCCGTTGGGGCCGAGCAATCCGTAGATCTCGCCGGGCTTCACCTCGAGGGAGATGCCGCGCACGGCATCAATCCGCTTGGTCTTCCGGGTCTTGCGGTCCTTCACCGTGAAGGACTTATGGACATCGTTCAGGTGGATCACGAGACCTCCGGGGGCATGCGGTCGAGTCTAGGGAAGGAGGGCGGGGGGAAATGGGGATGGTTCGGCGGGCGGGGCGGGGGAACCGGTGAACGGTGCCGGGAGGGCCGCCAGCGGAGACGTCAGATCCGGCCGGTCCATCCCAGGACCAGCATGGCGGTGCCGGCCACGAGGCAGTAGAAGGCGAAGCCGTTCAGTTTGGGCTTCCGCGTGAAGCGGTCCAGCAGGCCGATGGCGCCATAGCCCGCCACCGCCGAGACGGCCACGCCGACGGCGCAGGCGGTGAGCGGATGCAGGCCGCCAGAGGGGATCATGGCGTCCGGCGGCACCGGGCGGCCGAGGAGCAGGGGCTTGAGCAGCTTGCCCCCCTCGACGATGGAGGCCGCGAGGATGGTGGGGATGCCCAGCAGGAAGCTGAAGCGCGCCGAGGCGGGCAGTTCCAGACCCGAAAAGACGCCCATGGCGATGGTGGAACCCGAGCGCGACAGGCCGAACCCGCCGCCGATGCCCTGGATGGCGCCCACCCAGGCGGCGTCCTTCCAGGTGACCTCGCCTACGGTGCGGCCCTTGCGGGATTTGGCGATCCGGTTGGCCGCGAAGAGGATACCTGCCGTGAACCAGAGGCAGAGACCGAACACCCAGAGGTGGTTCTTGGCCAGTTCCTTGGTGCCGCGGGTGGCCATGCCGAGGATGCCCGTGGGGATCATCGCCACGAACAGCATCAGGGCCAGCTTCCCGCCCTCTTTGTTGCGGCCCACGCAGCCCGCCAGCACCTGGGCCACCTCCTTCCGGAAGTAGATGATCAGCGCCACCAGCGTGCCCGCATGCAGCAGCATGTCGAAGGCCAGGGGCATGCTGCGCCCCAGCATCAGGTTCTCGGTGAGCGTCAGGTGCGCCGTGGAGGATACGGGCAGGAATTCCGTCAGGCCCTGGACCAGGCCGAGGAGGATGACTTGCAGCAGGTTCATTCGGGCTCCGGCACAAACCGCCATTGTGCCAGAGCCCGGACCGGCCGTCGGATCCTCAGGGCAGGGTCCCCAGCAGCCTCCGGAAGTCCCGGTGCTCCTTCCATCCGCGGACCATGGCCAGGGCCCCCCAGATCATGACCAGGTACCACAACACCAAGATGCTGACGCCGAGGAGATCGCCGAACAGGCCCCACCCGGTCTTCAGGGGAGGGGTGGGAGCAGCGAAGTAGAAAAGGAAGAAGGGAAGAAACCAGAGCACGGACTGGCCCACGAGCACCGCATAGACCCGGGCCTCCTCGATGCCCCGGATGGCCCACGGCATGGCCAGGAGGTAGACCGGCGGCATCGCCAACAGCCAGAGCGGCGGAGCCGGAACGCAGCCGCGGGGGGCGTGGGCCTGCAGCAGCCCGCGGGCGAAGGCGTACAGGCCCGTGAGTCCTACCGCCAGCAGGAACATCGCCAGCCCGAAGATCCAGAACCACCGCCGCCGTTCATAGGCTCCATCGGGGAGGGCCTTCACCGCACCGGCCCCCCGGTAAAGCGCCCGGGCCAGGAACTCCTTCAACAGGAGCCACAGGAGGGGCGTCCAGACGAGGTACTCGAGGAGCAGCCGATGTCCGAGGCGGGCGCCCATGAACAAGGGGCTGAGTGAGCCCACGGCCAGTGCCACGGCCATCAGCCCGCCCAGGGCGGTGGCGAGCCCGCTCTTGCGGGTCTGGAAGGCCGCGTAGTCGCGGGTCAGGGCGCCCAGGGCATCGAGATCGTGGGGGGTCATGGCTTGCCTTCCTTCGGGAGCAGGGCCCGGAGCTGTTTGTGGTAGGCGTGGAGTGCGGCGCGGCCGTCCTCCGTGATCTGGAAGCTGGTCACGGGGATGCGCCCGCGGAAGGCCTTGAGCGTCTCCAGGAACCCCGCCGCCTCCAGCTTCTGGGTGTGGCTGGAGAGGTTGCCCTTGCTCAGGCCCGTGATCCGCTGGAGAAAGAGGAATTCCACCGCTTCCGCCGCCGCCAATACCGTCAGGATGGCCAGCCGCGCGGGTTCGTGGACGATCCGGTCGAGGTCGAGGATGGCGTGGAGGTCGGGTTTGATCGTAGACATGAAACTAGTTTGTATTGCAAACTAGTTTTGTAAACCCTCGAAGTTCACCTCGTGATTCAATGCCTCCATGCGCATCCTCGACCTCCGCTCTGACACCGTCACGAAGCCATCCGCCGACATGCGGGCGGCCATGGCCGCCGCCGAAGTCGGCGACGATGTGCTGGAGCACGATCCGACGCTGGCCCGCCTGGAGGGCCGGGTGGCGGAACTGCTGGGCATGGAGGCTGCCCTGTGGGTGCCCAGCGGCTGCATGGGCAACCTCATCGCGTTGATGATGCACCTGGGGCGGGGTGACCGCTTCCTGGCGCCGGCCCAAGCCCACGTGCTGGGCTCGGAGCTGGGCACCGCGGCCTGGCTGGCGGGGGGCATGCCCGAGGCCCTGGCCTGGGAGGCGGGTCCAGGCCGGCCCACGCCCGCCCAGGTGACGAAGGCCGCCGGTTCGCCCGGGCCCTACTACACGCTGAAGACCAAGCTGCTCTGCCTGGAGAACACCCACAACTTCGCCGGCGGCGCGGTGATTCCCCAGGCCGAGCACCGCGCCCTGGTGGCCGCGGCGAAGGCCGCGAAACTGGCCGTGCACCTGGATGGTGCGCGGATCTGGCATGCCGCCGCCGCGCAGAACCTACCGCCCGCGGCCCTGACGGAGGGCGTGGACACGGTGCAGGCCTGCCTCAGCAAGGGCCTGGGCGCACCGATGGGATCGCTGGTCTGCGGCTCGAAACCCGCCATGGTCGAGGCGCGGCGGATCCGCAAGATGCTGGGCGGCGGCGTGCGCCAGGGGGGCGTCGTGGGCGCCGCGGGCCTGGTGGCGCTGGATTACCTCCCGCGGATTTCTGAGGACCATGCCAAGGCCCGGGCCCTGGCCGAGGGGCTGCGCGGCTTCGGCGTGGCGGCGCCCCAGCCCGAGACCAATATCCTGCTGCTGCCGGTGCCCGATGCGCCCGGCGCGGCCGCGGCCCTGGAGGCGGCGGGGGTGAGGGCGTCCATCGTGGGCCCGGCCCTGCGCTTCATCGCCCACCGGGACCTGTCGGACGCCGATATCGCCGACGCCCTCCACCGCATCGAGCCCCTGGCGGCCCATCTCCGGACGCACTGACCCCGGGCTCCGAAACACGCGCCTGGATCTCGGGGAACAGGCCCGCTGATGAAGGGGATCCCCCGGAACCGGTCCCTGGAGTAGCCTGCGGGCATGCGCCTATCCCGAGTCCTCCTCCTTCCGGTGGTTGCCGCTGTGTTGTTGCTGGCCTTCGGCGGGTACCTGGCCTACGAGAACGGCCTGGTGCCGGTTCCCCTGGTCTCTGACGCCCCGCTCTACGTGTCCGCCGCGCCGGATCCTGGCGAGGACCAGGCGATGCTGGAGGCCCTGATGCCTGCCGGTTCTGCCCTCGACACTTTCCTGGCCAACCAGTCAGACCTCACCCTGCTGACCCGGACGCCCCACGGGGCCTTAGCTGGACAGCTCGTGTCCAGTCTGCAGCGCTCCCGCAACGGAAAACGGTGGCGGCTGACGTTCCGCCCGGTCCGGCTCCAGGACGGGGGCACGCTGGATGCCGCCCGCGCCCGGACGGCGCTCGCGCCGGAGCTGGCCGCCGCTGGGGCTGCGGTGCGGGAGGTGGCTCCAGCCTCCCTCGACCTTCGCTTCCGCGCGCGCCGCGTGGATGTGCCGGACCTGCTGCTCCGCTGGCGCCTCCCGGGCAGCGGCCCCTTCATCCGCCAGGGCCTGGCGCTGACCCGCTTCAATGGCTTCGTCCAGGGGCGCGCGGGTATCGCGGGGCTGCGGGTGGACACCGATCCCGTGCTGATGGAGAGCCACGCCTGGGCCGAGGGCATCCTCGCCGGACGCTGGGCCTGGGCCGCCTATCCCGGCGGGGTGGATCCCGATGACATGGCCCGGGTGCGCCTCGCGCCCTACGACGAGGTCCACCTCACCGACGGTTCCGTGTGGTTCGTCTCCCAGAAGCTCCGCCGCTTCTGGCCAGACCGTGTCCCCTGGCCGGAGACCCGGCTCTTCGGAACCTGGCGGGGAGATATGAACCTGTCCCGGGTGGGGGCATTGGATTGACCTACTCCAGGTTCGCGGCCTGCTCGCGGATCTGGTCGAGCACGCCCTTCGCCTCCATGACGGCGCGGGTCATGTCCAGCCGTTTGCACTTGCTGCCGGTGGTGTTCAACTCCCGTAACACCTCCTGGCACCAGATGTCTGCGGCCTTGCCTTCCAGGCGGTCCGTGGCCAGGCGCTCGGCGAAGTCGTCCAGGTGGGCGGCCAGGCGGGTGAGTTCCTCCCGCACATCCTGGCGCTCCGCGAGGACGCCGGCCTCCACCAGCAACCGCTCGGCGGGAAGCTGGCCCGCGAGGTGGGCATCCTCCAGGATCTGCGCGATGCGCTGCTGGTAGAGCGCGGGAAGCTCGGCGGCCTGGGCGTCGGCGGCGGCCTGGAGGCGGTCCTTCAGCTCCCGCAAACGCGCGAGACCCTCCTGGAAGAAGGGAAGCAGCCGTTCGGCTTCGCGGGTCCGGCCCTCGTTCCAGGCCTTGAGCAGATCCGAGAGGGCTGCCCGCACGGGCCGTTCCAGGCGCTCGGCCAGATCCGCCGCCGGGGACTGGAAGGCGCCAGGCAGGCGGAAGAAGGCTTCCGCGGTGAGGGCGGGCAGGTGCAGCCACTCGGCATCTTCCTGCCACACCTTCGCCACGGCGCGGAGCAGCGCCCGGTTCATGCGCGGCTCCAGGGAGGGCTCATCCTGCACCTCCACGGCCAGGTCCAACTTGCCGCGCTGGGCGGCCTCCCGCACCTGCGCGCGGAGGCCGGCCTCTAGGGGATAAAGGGCCGGGGGCATCCGGAGGTTGAGATCCAGACCCTTGTGGTTGACGCTGCGGAGGGTGAGGCGCAGCTGACCCGCCTCCAGGGGACGAACGGCCTCGGCGAAGGCGGTCATGGATCGCATGGGGACTCCTGGTTTGATTATGGCGCAGCTCCTTCGACGCGCCGGGTGAGCGGGGCGGCGGCGGCCCGATGACCCTGGGGAGGGATTCTGACTTTGGGTAGGTTTCTGCCTTGGGTCACGAGGGATCGGTGCGACACTGGGACATGGCTGAACCGTTCGTACCCTCCGCCACCCTCCCCGTATTGCAGGGCTGGCAGGCCCCCGGGGCCCTGGATCTCCACGCGGCCTTCCAGCGGGCCGAAGGATGGGCCCTGGCCCGCATCGAGGCCTTTCCGGATCCGGCGCGGCTGAAGGTCCGGCTGCAGGAGATGGCGGACTCCCTGAAGGGGAACGCCCGGCTGGGGCTGGACCTGCGGGGCCTGCGGGATGGCGCCGATCACGTCATGGCCGCGGCCCGGGAGGCCGGTGTGGCCTTCCTCCTCCATACCGCCGAACTGCCGCCCGCCCTGAGCCTGCTGAAGCAGGCGAACCTGCCGCGGATCGTGGCGGTGCAGAATGCCGGGGAAGCCCAGGCCGCCCGCGCCGGTGGCGCCTCGGCGCTCCTGGCGGATGCCTCGCTGGTGTCCGCGCTCGGCGCGCTCCATCTGCCTGTCCTTGCCACCGCAGAGGACGCGGCGGCCGCCTGCAGGGCCATGGAAGCCGGTGCCGTGGGCCTTCAGCCCCGGTCGCCGATGCTCCTGGAAGCCGAAGCCCTGGCCGCCTTCCGGACCCGGCTTGACCATGGCCTGGGAACCGCCGACCAGGCGCTGCTGCGCCACGGTCCTGCAGCCCTTCCCCGGCTGCGGATCCGGAACCTGGATCTGACCTACCCCATCTTCCAGGGCGGCATGGGCATCGGCGTGTCCTGGGACCGGCTGGCCGGAGCCGTGGCCCGAGAAGGCTGCGTGGGCCTCGTGTCCGCCATCGGCACGGGCTACCACGGATCTGCCCGTTCGCCCCAGCGCCTGGGCCGGCCCGATGGCACCGAGGCCCTGAATCCGCCCCGCACCCTCGAAGGCATCGTGCGATCCGCCCGCGAGCGGGCCGATGGCCACGGCGCCGTGGGCGTGAACATCCTTTGCGCCATCGAGGGCTACGAAGCGGCCGTGCGGGCCTCTGTGGCCGGCGGGGCCCAGCTCATCGTCTCCGGCGCCGGCTTGCCGCTGGCGCTGCCCGAGTACGTGGGCGACGCGGATGTGGCCTTGGTGCCCATTGTCTCCTCCGCCCGCGCCCTGGGTGTCATCTGCAAGCATTGGCAACGGCGGCACGGCCGCCTGCCGGACGCGGTGGTGCTGGAAGGCCCCGAGAGCGGTGGCCACCAGGGCTTCAGCGTGGAGGCCTGTTCGGAGGTCGAACACACCCTGGAGAACCTGCTGCCTGCGGTGCTGGCCGAGCGGGACAAGTGGGGCGCCTTCCCGGTGATCGTGGCGGGCGGTGTGTGGGACCGCGGCGACATCGAGCGGTTTCTCGCCATGGGCGCCAGCGGCGTGCAGATGGGTACCCGCTTCATCGGTACCTTCGAATGCGATGCGGCCCCGGCTTTCAAGGATGTCATCCTCCGCGCCAAGGCCGAGGACATCGGCCTCATGAAGTCCCCCGTGGGCCTGCCCGCGCGGGGTGTGCGGACGGCGCTCCAGGCCCGCATCGAGACGGGCACCGCCCCGCTGGTCCGCTGCGTGAGCCACTGCCTCCAGCCCTGCCAGAACGGGAAGGGAGCGATGGCGGTGGGCTACTGCATCGCCGACCGCCTCGCGGATGCCTACCACGGCGATCTCGACAACGGACTCTTCTTCTCGGGAAGCAATGGCGCTCGGCTCAGAGAACTGCTCAGTGTCCACGATCTCATCGAGGAGCTGACCCAGGATCCCGGCCTCCGGCGGCGTTGAAGGCCCAGGATCATCTCTCGGCGTGCCCCTGCCGATAGGCGCGGCAGGAGGCGGGCATGGCCTTGCTGGATCTGTTTAGCGGCAGGACGCCGGCCGTGGAACGCGAACCGGCGCTGCGCGATCCCGAACAGGTGATGGCCTACCTCGAACAGTTGCAGAGGCTGCACTCTGAACTGGCCCTCCGGCTGGTGGAAGACGCCGAGGTGGCCTACGGGGCCTGGGTGGAGGGGGTGAATGAAGCAGAGGGCACGTTCACGCTGAGCCTCCGGAGCCGGCCCGTGCAGGAGCCCCGCCCGGGAACCCCGGTGTTTCTCTGGTTCACCCTGGATGGGCTGCGCTTCCGGACCATGGCCCGGTTCCTCCGCCGGGGCGCCTATATGGAGAGCGTCTTCGAGCTGCCAGCAGCCATCCTGCACGCGGAACGACGGAACCAGGCCCGCGCCCGTTTCACCGCACGGGAGAACGTGCAGGTGACGGCCCTGGAGGGGCTGGCGGAAGGCGTCGGCCTGAGCGGTCTTCTGCTCAACCTCAGCATCGGCGGGCTTCTGTTCCGTGTGGACCGGGCCATTGATCTGCGCCGGGACCGTCTGCTGCCCCTCCGGGCGGATCTCCTGGCCACCGGGACCGCACTGGCGGTGGTGCGCATCCTGGATCTTCCCCGGATCCCGGAACTGGAAGCGCGGGGCATGGTCCGGCACAGCGATCTGCGGGGAGATGGCCTGGTGGTGGGCCTTTCCTTCGAGGCCATGGGCGGGCTCGAAACCCAGGCGCTCGAGCGCCTGCTGATGGAGCGCATGCCGGACTGCGGGCTGGCCTTCCCCCGGAAGCGGCGGCGGGGTGAATTGGACCAGACCGAGGACGAGATGCCCAGCGAGGCCTCCACCCTGGATCCCGACTTCACCCGGGAACTGGGCGACCAAGCCCTCGATGAACTCCGGGACAGCATCCGGTCCCCGGACCGGACGGTCCTCCTGAAGAAGCGGAGCCGCCAGATCCTGCTGGTCATGAGCGATGATCTGGCCCGGACCGCGCTGCTTGGCAGCCTCTACACCGAAGGCTACCGGTGCCTCTACGAGGCCCGGGGCATGGTGCAGGCCCTGGATCAGGCCCGGCGCCACAGCCTTGATCTCCTGATCTTCCAGCAGCGCGTGGGCCCGCACTCGGCCCTGGAGATTCTCGACCAGCTGCGGGCCACGGAGCGCCTGGGGGGCGCGAGGGTTCTGGTCCTGAAGGACGAGGAGGATGTGCGCCTCACCCTGGCCGCCAAGGCCGGTGCCGTGGCCCGTGTGCTGCCCCGGCCCTGCGAATTCGAAGGCGATCTCAAACCCGTGCTGGAAGCGATGCTGGGACTTGAGGAGCCTCCGCAGGAAATCTGATCGGCCGCTCAGGGATTTTCGGCCTGCGTGAGCCCGAGCCAGGCTTTGCCCCTGAGCCGTTCCACACTGATCTCCGGGAAGAGTTCGAGAGGGACGCTCCCCTCCAGTCCCAGGCGGGGCACGGCTGCACGGGCGAAGCCAAGCCGCGCGCCTTCCTGAATGCGGAGGGGCAGCTGGGCCACGGGACGCACTTCGCCCGTGAGGCCCACTTCGCCCATGAACAGGCATTTCTCCACCAGGGCGCGCCCGGCGGCGCTGCTGGCGAGGGCGGCCACCACAGCGAGGTCCGCGGCGGGATCCTCGATCTCCAGGCCACCGGCCACGTTCACGTAGACATCCCGATCGTGGAGCTGCACGCCGCCGCGGCGCTCGATGACGGCGCAGAGCATGGCCAGCCGCTGGCCATCCAGGCCCAGGGCGGTGCGGCGGGGAATGCCGAGGCCCGCGGGAGCCACGAGGGCCTGGATCTCCACCACCATGGGCCGGGTGCCGCTGAGCACGACCGTGGCGGCGCAGCCGGGCCGCGGCTCGGCGTCCAGGAAGAAGGGGTTCCCCTCGGCGGGGACGAGGCCGCGCTCGGTCATGGCGAACACCCCCAGCTCGAAGGCCGCGCCGAAGCGGTTCTTGAGGGCGCGCAGCAGCCGGTGGTGATGGTGCCGGTCGCCCTCGAAGGCCAGCACGGTGTCCACAAGGTGTTCCAGCACCTTGGGGCCGGCGAGGCCGCCATCCTTGGTGACATGGCCCACCAGCACCAGGGGGGTGCCCGTGGTCTTCGCCCAGCGGGTGAGCAGGGCCGCGCAGCCCCGCACCTGGCTGACGCTGCCGGCGCTGGATTCGAAGTCGGGATCGAAGAGGGTCTGGATGCTGTCCACCAGCAGCAGGCCCGGCTTCATACGCTCGGCTTCCTCGATGATGCGGCGCACATCTGTCTCGGCGAGCAGGTGGATGCCCGGGCTCTCGGCTCCCAGGCGCTGGGCGCGGAGCTTGATCTGGCGCTCGCTCTCCTCGCCGCTGGCGTAGAGGACGCTGTCCGGGGCGCTGGCCGCCCACTGGAGCAGCAGGGTGGATTTGCCGATGCCGGGCTCACCCCCCAGCAGCACCACCATCCCGGGTACCACACCACCTCCCAGGACACGATCCAGTTCCACCAGACCCGTGGGGGCCCGTTGGGCATCGGCCACCTCCACATCGGGGAGGGCCACGGGTCCGGAGTAGTGGCTCTGGGAGAAAGCGGAACCGGCCCGCTGGAGGTCGCGCTTCAGGCTGCCGCGCACTTCCTGGACCGTGTCCCAGGCGCCGCAGGCCGTGCATTTGCCCAGGGCCTTGGGATGGCGGGCCCCGCAGGCGGTGCACTCGAACAGGGGCGAGGCCTTGGCCATCAGGCGCCGAGCTCGCGCCGGAGGAAGGCCACGATGTCATCCGTGTTGGTGCCGGGTTGGAAGATCTCGCGGATGCCGAGGGCCTTGAGGGCGGGCACGTCGCCGTCGGGGATGATGCCCCCGGCGAAGACGAGGACATCCTCCGCGCCCTGTGCCTTCAGGAGGCGCAGGATCTCGGGGAAGATCTGGTTGTGGGCGCCGCTGAGGATGCTGAGGCCGAGCACCCGGGCATCCTCCTGCACGACCGCCGCCACGATCTGCTCCGGCGTCTGGCGCAGGCCCGTGTACACCACCTCCATGCCCGCGTCGCGCAGGGCCCGCGCCACCACCTTGGCGCCGCGGTCGTGGCCGTCGAGGCCGGGCTTGGCGATCACCACGCGGATGGGGGCTTGGCTCATGGGGACTCCGGGTTGCTACCAGCCTTCAGTCTGCCTCAGGGCTTCGTAAAGGCCAATGGCCGCGGCCTGGGCCAGGTTCAGACTGCGGTGGAACTCCCCCAGCATGGGAATGCGCACGAGGCTGTCGGGATGGGTCCGGAGGATCTCCTCGGGCAGGCCCCGGGTCTCCCGGCCGAAAACCAGGCCATCGCCGTATTCCCAGCCCACCTGGGTGTGCCGGCGCTCCCCCCGGGTGCTGAAGAACCACAGGCGCTTGGCCGGATTCCGGGCCAGAAAGTCCTCCCAATCGGCGTAGTGCGTAGGTGCCAGCTTCTCCCAGTAGTCCAGGCCGGCCCGGCGCAGGTAGTAGTCGCTGACCTCGAAACCCAGCGGATGGATCAGGTGCAGCTTCGCCCCGTTGTTCACGCAGAGGCGGCCGATGCTTCCGGTATTCTGCGGAATCTCCGGTTGGTGCAGGATGATATGAAACAAGGGAGGTCCCCGATGAGCGAGTGCCTGTTCTGCAAGATCGCGGCCAAGGAGATCCCGGCCGCGGTGGTGTACGAGGATGACGCGCTTCTGGTCTTCAAGGACATCTTCCCCCAGGCGCCGGTCCACCTGCTCATCATCCCGAAGGCCCACTGCGCGGGTCTCTGCGATATGACCCCGGCGATCGCGGAGGCCGCTGGGCGCATTCCGCAGGTGGCGATCCAGCTCGCCCGGGCGGCGGGCGTGGAGGAAAGTGGCTGGCGCCTGCTCGCGAACTGCGGCCCCGATTCGGGCCAGTCGGTCTTCCACCTCCACTTCCACCTGCTGGGCGGCAAGGCCCTGGGGAGCAGGCTCTGCCAGTGATCAGTCCAGCCGCCAGGCGTGGGCCGCGCCGATGAGGCTGAGGTCGTAGTCCTTCACCAGAAAGACCGGCACCGTTCGCAGAAGCCGGTCGAGAGGGGGCCTGTGGGTGTGGTCGAAATGGGCCATGAACCGCGGCCCTTCCATGAACCGGGCCGCGTGTTTGGCGGCGATCCCGCCCGCGAGGAAGAGACCGCCCGTGGGCAGGAAGGCCGCGCAAAGGTCCGCGCAGATGCGGGCGTAGAGGGCGATGAACAGGTCCAGGGCCCGGATGCAGGCGGGCTCGGCATCCGCCAGGGCGGCGATGGCCGCCGGGCGTTCCGGCTCCGGAAGGGCCAGGATGCTTTCGGTCCGGGGGGTCACCGGCATCCGCCCGGTGTGGAGGAGGAACTGGAGGATGCGGGCCAGGCCCGGGCCTGACACAGCCCGCTCCGCATCGGGGGCGGCCGGCGGGTTCCCGGCCAGATGGCGCCAGAGCGCGAGGGTCTCCTCGTCGAAAACCGGCAGGCCGATGTGTCCGCCTTCACTCGGGAGGATCTGGATTCCGGCGGGGCAGGGCAGCCCGAAGCCCACACCCAGTCCCGTCCCAGCGCCGACCACCAGCGCCACGCCCCGGGGATCTGGCAAGGGCAGGGCGCCGTCGCCGTGGGGCAGGGGGGCCACCCGGGTGGAGTCCGCCAGGTCAAGGTGCAGGGCGCCTGCGGTGAGGGCAGTGAAGTCGTTGACCACCTTCACCGGTAGGCCCAGGGCCGCTTCCAGTTCAGCTCCCCGGATCTCCCAGGAGGCATGGGTCAGCTGGATGCGGCGGTCGCGCACGGGTCCAGCGCCGGAAAGGCAGGCCCGCCCTGGGCGCAGGGTCGGCTCCTCCGCCAGGAACCGTTGGATCGGCTCCAGCAGGGACCGTTCTTCCTGGGTGCGGAAGCGCGCTTTCCGGAGGATCTGGAAGCCCTGCCCCTCGGGCGCGAGCAGCGCCAGATTGAGGTTGGTTCCGCCGACATCGGCCACCAGTATCAAGGTTCCAGGCATCCCATCGGCCATGCGCGCTCCTGAAGACCTGCGCTGGAGCCGGCGGCGGCTCCAGGCAGGCACGGACGGGCCGGGTCCAGGGCTGGACGACGTCCCTACTTGGCGATGACGCGGAGCATCCGCAGCAGGTTGGCGGAGTAGCCCCACTCATTGTCGTACCAGGCCACCACTTTGACGAAGGTGGGATCCAGCATGATGCCGGCCTCGGCATCGAACACGGAGGGGCAGGAATCCCCGCGGAAGTCGGTGGAGACCACCTTCTGGGTGGTGTAGCCGAGTACGCCCTTCAGCGGGCCTTCGGAGGCGGCCTTCATGGCGGCGCAGATGGCCTCGTAGGTGGTCTCGGTCTTCAGCTCCACGGTGAGGTCCACCACGGAGACATCGGACGTGGGCACGCGGAAGGACATGCCCGTCAGCTTCTTGTTCAGCTCGGGGATGACCTTGCCCACGGCCTTGGCTGCGCCGGTGCTGCTGGGGATGATGTTTTCCAGGATGCCGCGGCCGCCGCGCCAGTCCTTGCTGCTGGGGCCATCCACAGTCTTCTGCGTGGCAGTCGCTGCGTGCACCGTGGTCATGAGGCCACGCTTGATGCCGAAGGTGTCGTGGAGCACCTTGGCCACGGGGGCCAGGCAATTGGTGGTGCAGCTGGCGTTGGAGAGGATGGTCTCGCCCGCGTAGACCTTGTCGTTCACGCCATAGACGAACATCGGCGTGTCATCCTTGCTGGGGGCGGACATGATCACCTTCCGGGCGCCGGCCGCCAGGTGCTTCGCGGCCGCGTCATGGGTGAGGAAGAGGCCCGTGGATTCGATGACGATGTCCGCGCCCGCTTCGTTCCAGCGCAGGGCCGCGGGATCCTTCTCGGCCGTGAGGCGAATCCGCTTGCCGTCCACGATGAGGGTGTTGCCCTCCACGCTGATCTCGCCCGGGAAGCGGCCGTGGACCGAATCGAAGCGCAGCATGTAGGCCAGGTATTCCGGCTCCAGCAGGTCGTTGATGGCCACGATCTCGATGTCCTTGCATTCCTTCGCTGCCGCACGGAACAGCACGCGGCCGATGCGGCCGAACCCGTTGATGCCGATCTTGATGGTCATGGACTTGACTCCTGGAAAGGGTGAAAAGACCAGGATACGAGGCCGGAGGGCTGCAGGGCCAGACACCACCGCCATTCGCACCCCTGGGGAAGGGGCTGCGGAGGGGGTGTCTTCTGGAACGTTCTTCGTGGCACTCCGGGGTAGATCGGTTTGACTCGTCTTTTTTTCGCTCACGCAAAGGCTGGATTTGCCCATGGGCGTTGGATACCGGACGTTCTCGCCGGCTGGATGCACATGCGCCTTCGTTTTTCTTTTCGGATTGTAGGGGGCTGGAAGGTTCCTACACTTTCAGGTGGTTCCCAGTGGAAGAAAGTGGATTGAAGTGGATCAAGGTGGTCCGCTCCCTACCGCCGGAGTCTCCTGGGTGACTGGTTGAAAGGCGTTGCTGGTGCTGCGACTTCGCGGTAACTCACCGGCCACGGTGGATGAAAAGGGACGTTTGAAGCTCCCGTCATCCTTCAAGGCCGAGTTGGAAACCTTCGCCCAGGGCGAGGGGAGCGGGAGCCTGCGCCACTACCTCACCTCCCTGGATGGCCGGTCGGCCCGCCTCTACCCGATGCCCATCTGGGAAGCCATCGAAGCCCGCCTGGCGGCGCTGCCAGCCACCAATCCCGCCAAGCGCCGGTTCCTGGAAGTCACGGCCTACTACGGCAACGAAGTGGAACCGGATGCCCAGGGCCGCTTCGTCATCCCGCCAATTCTCCGCGAAGCCGCTCAGCTCACCGGGGAAGTGGCGCTGCTTGGCCAGATGGACCACCTGGCCCTGTGGAACCGCGCTGGCTTCGAGCGCCGCCTGGCGGCCGAGCCATTAACGGCCGAGGATCTGGCCCAGCTCGCGGACCTGGGGATATGAGCGTGGCCGCCCCCGCGCCCCTCCATGTGCCCGTCCTGCTCCAGGAGGTCGTGGACAACCTCCCGCTGCCACCGGCATCCCGCATCCTGGACCTCACCCTTGGGCTGGGCGGCCATGCGGAGGCTCTGCTGGCCCGCTGCGATGCGGACAGCCGCTACCTCGGCGTGGACCGTGATCCCGAGGCCCGGGCCCTGGCCCTGGAACGCCTGGGATCCGATCCCCGGTTCAGCCTGCTGGCCTGCGCCCACGAGGAGCTTTGGGGCGACCCGGATTTCCTGGAATGGATGGGCACCCATGCCGCGTCGGGGTTTGACGCCATCCTGGCGGATCTGGGCGTCTCCACCCTCCAGCTCAAGCGCCCGGAGCGGGGCTTCAGCTTCCGGGACGAAGGCCCTCTGGACATGCGCATGGATCCGGAGCATGGCCCCACGGCCCTGGAATGGATCGCTGAGCAGAGCGATGAGAGCCTGGCCGATGCCCTCTATGCGTTCGGTGAGGAGCGGGCCTCCCGTCCCATCGCCCGCGCCATCCTCCGCGCCCTGGATGAGGGACGGCTGGCCACCACCCGCGATCTCGCGGAGGCGGTCTATACCGTGATCCCCCGGGAACCGGCCAAGCGCAAGGGGCATAGCGATCCCGCCACCCGGACCTTCCAGGCCGTCCGCATCGCCGTGAACGGAGAGCTGGCGCGGCTCGCCGCCACCCTGGAATCTGCTGTGAGCGCCCTGCGGCCTGGCGGGCGGCTGGCGGTGATCAGCTTCCACAGCCTGGAGGACCGGATCGTCAAGCAGACCCTCCGCCGCCTTGCGGGCATCTACGACGGACCCGGGCGCCTGGCGCCCCAGGCGCTTCCGAAACGCCTGCACCTCATCCATCCCGGCGGGTTCGCGCCCAGCGACGCCGAAGCCGCCGCCAATCCCCCCTCCCGTTCCGCCCGGCTCCGTCTGGCCGAGCGCCTCCCCTGAACCGAGGCTTCCCATGAACGCCGTTCCCCAGTCCCGTTCTCTGCCGCCCCGCCGGGTGGAGAGCGAGGGCATCCTGCGCATGGTTCTGCTGGTGCTGGCGATGGCCATGCCGCTGATGACCCTGGCCTACCTGAAGATCCAGAGCACCCGCCTGGGGTACGCCATGGGGGATATCCAGGGGCGGATCCAAACCGAGGAGGAAGTCCAGCGCAAGCTTCTGTTGGAGCGGAGCCGCTACCAGCGGGATGACGCGGTGCAGGTGTACGCCGAGAAGGCCGGTCTCCAGCCCCGGAAGGAAAGCCACCTGATCCAGCGCGCCTTCACGGTGGCGGATCAGCGCCTGGCCAAGCTCCGGCCAGTCAGCTCCGACGAGTTCTAGCCAAGGGTGATGGCCCAGATCGCCTATCCTGGCAGAGGCGGATGCGGCACCGTCCGCCCCTGCCTCTGACCCGGTTTCCTGCCCATGCCCTTCGCCATCCAGCCACGCGCCACCCGCCGCCTGTTAGGCCGGCAGGAGGCCGAAGATCTCCTCAGCGCCCGCCTCCCCTGGCTGCTGGGGGCCATGCTGCTGTGGACCCTGGCCATCTTCCTCCGCCTGGTCTGGCTGCAAGGGGTGGAACACCACCGCTACCGGCTCCGGGCGGAACAGCAGCACACCACGGTCATCCCCATCCCACCCATCCGCGGCGAACTGCGGGACCGCCGTGGGGAGCCCCTGGCGATTTCCATCAAGGTGGAGAGCCTGTTCGCGGATCCCCGGGTGTTCTACCCACAGTACAAGGCAGGTCCGGGCCAGGAGAAGGCCTGGGGCGATCCGGACCGGCAGGCCGCGGCCCAGGTGGCCGCAAAGCTGGCGCCCATCCTCGGCCAGCCGAAGAAGGATCTGCTCGGCAAACTGCTCCGGAAGAAGACCTTCGTCTACCTCCAGCGTCACCTGGACCCCGCCAAAGCGGATGCCATCCGGCTCCTGGCCCTGAAGGGTGTCGAGTTCCAGCCGGAAAGCCGGCGCTACTACCCCCGGGGCAGCCTAGCGGCGCAGATCATCGGCTTCACCAACATTGACGGCGTGGGCCAGCTGGGCATCGAGCAGACCTACGACAAGCAGCTGGCTGGCCTGAAAGGGGAGCTGATCGCCCCTCGCGATGCCCACGGCCACCTGCTCCTGTTGCAGGAGAACTACAGCCAGGTGCCCGTGAATGGCGCCTCGCTGCAGCTCAGCATTGACGCCACCATCCAGCACATCGTGGAGGATGCGCTGGCGCAGGGCGTCCAGATGTGCCACCCGAAGAGGGCCTATGCCGTGGTGGTGGATCCCCAGACCGGAGAGATCCTGGCCATGGCGGGCACGCCCACGTTCGATCCGAACCACATCCTGCCTGAGAAGTTCATGAACCGCTCCGAGGCGGACCTCTCCCCGGCGGAACGGGATGAACTGCACCGGGATCTAGAGCAGCAGGCGGATGCCCGCAAGGTCCATCCCGTGGAGGATGTCTACGAGCCCGGATCCACCATGAAGATCTTCACCGTGGCCACTGCCCTCGAGGAACGCAAGGTCCACCTGGGCGAACTCATCAACTGCGAGGAAGGGCGCTGGAAGTACAACCCCAAGATCCCGCCCATCACGGACACCCACCGGCACGGCCTGCTCACCCTCGAGCAGATTCTGTGGTACAGCTCCAACATCGGCGCGGCCAAGATCGGCATCCGCATGGATCCAGCCATCCGCTATCAGTACCTCCGCAAATTCGGGTTCGGGGAGACCACCGGCCTCAACATCCCCGGAGAGAGCGCGGGGCGCCTGCTCGCGCCGGACCGCTGGACGCTGCCCACGGCCTACACCATGTCCTACGGCTACGGTCTCAGCGTGACGCCGCTCCAGATCCTGATGGCCGGTTGCGCCATCGCCAATGGCGGCAAGTTGATGCGGCCCATCCTTGTGGAACGCATCTACAACGACCGCGGCCTGCTGCTCAAGGAGTTCAAGCCCAAGGTCCGGGACCAGGTTATCAGCGAGGAAACCGCCAACCTCATGAAGGAGGTGCTCAAGGGGGTTATCACCGAGGGCACGGGCAAGATGGCCAAGCTGGACAATGGCGTGGTGGCCTTCGGCAAGACCGGCACCAGCCGCAAGCTCATCAACGGCCAGTACGACCCGAAGCGGCACTACGCCTCGTTCATGGGGTTCTTCCCCGCCGACAAGCCCCAGTACGGCGTGCTGGTGATGCTGGACGATCCCGCCGGCAACCGGGAGGGTGGCGATGTGGCTGCGCCCCTCTTCAAGATGATCGGCGATCAGATCCTCAGCTACCGCCAGACGGCCCCCGATCCCGACCGCAAGGCGGACCTCCAGCTTTCTCTGCGGGACTGGCCGGAGAGCAACACCGACGAAGCCGTGGTCCATGTGGAGCGTGGCAAGGTGCCGAGCCTGGTCGGGCTCAGCCTGAAGGCCGCCATCCAGCGGGTGGTGCTGGTCGGCGGAGTGCCCAGCGTGACGGCGACGCCCGGCGCCACGGGGGTCCGGGTGACGGCCCAGAGCCCCGATCCTGGAACGTCGCTGGCGCAGGGCGGGGTGGTGAAACTCACGGCGGGGACTCCATGAAGCTGGCTGCACTCATCGAAGGACTGGCGGTCCATCGTTCCGGGCCCTTGCCTGATCTCACCGATCTCACGTCGGACAGCCGGGAGGTCGCGCCCGGCTGGGCTTTCCTGGCGCTGAAAGGCGAGCATGCCGATGGCGCCTCCTTCGTGCCGCAGGCCCTGGCGCGGGGCGTCTCGGCGGTCTTCTCTGAACAGCCCTTGGATCTGTCCGAGGGTGTGGCCGGCTGCACGTTCCTGGGCGAACCCCGGCTGCGGATGGCGGACCTGGCGAAACGGCTGCACGGCGCGCCTGATGAAAAGCTGGCGCTCATTGGCGTCACGGGCACCAACGGGAAGACCACCACCACCACGCTCATCCGTCAGCTCCTGCGCAGGGCGGGCCTCGGCTGCGGCCTGGTGGGCACGGTGCTGAACGCGGCGGGTGAACTGGAAGAGGAAGCCGTCCGCACCACGCCGGAAAGCCCGGCCTTCTACCGCTGGCTGCGCCGTTCCGTGGCGGTCGGCGACCGCGCTTCCGCGGTGGAAGTCAGCAGCCACGCCCTCTGCCTGGGCCGGGTCCACGGCGCCTGCTTCACGGTGGGCGTTTTCACCAACCTCACCCAGGATCACCTGGATTACCACCGGACGATGGAGGCCTACTTCGAGGCCAAGCTCCGGCTTGCAGACCAGAGCGCGCGCTTCCTGGTGAATGCGGACGACCCCTGGGGACGCCGCATCCTGGCGGCGCGGCCCGGAGCCCGGAGCTATGCCCTGGAGGGACAGCCCGCCACCTACCGCGCCGTCGAAGTGGCGCTTGGTCCCACGGGCACGGCCTTCGTTCTGGAAGCGCCAGGCGGGCGCTGGACCATCCAGAGTCCCCTGCTGGGCCGCTTCAACGTGAGCAACCTCCTGGCCGCGCTGGCGGCCTGCGGGGAGGCGGGCTTCGACCTGGGGCCTCTGGTGGACGCGGTGGCTGGGGTCACGGGCGCGCCTGGACGGCTCGAGCGGGTGGACTGCGGCCAGCCCTTCGGGGTGATGGTGGACTACGCCCACACCCCCGATGCCCTGGAGAAGCTGCTCGCCGAGGGTCGCCGCCTGCTGCCGGAGGGCGGACGGCTGCACGTGCTCTTCGGCTGCGGCGGGGACCGCGACCGCGCCAAGCGACCCCTCATGGCGGCAGCCGTGGCGGCCGGGGCCGATGTGATCTGGCATACCAGCGACAATCCCCGCACCGAGGATCCCGAGCGCATCCTGGACGACGCGGCGCCGGGCATTCCGGAAGGCCTCCGTCAGAACGCCGCACGCTACCACCGGCTGGCTGACCGCCAGGAGTCGGTACGGCGGGCCTTGGCCGATTGCCGCCCCGGCGACCTGTTGCTGCTGGCGGGCAAGGGCCACGAGCCGTACCAGGAGATCCACGGCGTGAAACATCCCTACAGCGACCGCGCGGCGGTCGAATCCGCCCTCGGAGCCCGTCCATGAGCGCCATCTGGTCTCTGTCCCAGGTTTCCAGCCGGATCGGCGGCGAGCTGCTCGGCGCAGGCACGGTGGTGCCGGCAAGCCTCAGCCTCGACACCCGGACGCTCGAACCCGGGGCCTGTTTCGTGGCCCTCCGGGCCGAGCGGGATGGGCACGCCTTCTGCGCGCAGGCCGCCGCCAAGGGCGCCGTGGCCCTGCTGGTGGATGATCCCCAGGCCGTGGACCTTCCCCAGCTCGTCGTGCCCAACACCCTGGCGGCGCTCCAGAAGTGGGGCCGGGAGCGGCTGGCTGCCGCCCGCCCGGCCGCCGTGTTCGGCGTCACGGGCAGCGTGGGGAAGACCAGCACCAAGGAATTGCTGGCCGCCGCCACGGGGGCCTGGAAGACCCCCGGCAACCGGAACAACACCCTGGGCCTTCCGGAGGCCCTGGCCACCCTGCCGGAGGGCCTCGGCGCCGCCGTGCTGGAGATGGGCATGAGCACCCCCGGGGAGATCCGTCGCCTCACGGAGATCGCGCCGCCGGAGTTCGGCGTGGTGACGGTCATCGGCACCGCCCATCTGGAGCATTTCCCGAATGGCCAGCAGGGCATCGCCGAAGCCAAGGGCGAACTCGTGGCAGGCCTCCGCAAGGGCGGCGCCTGGGCCTTCCTGGCCACCGATACCTGGTGCCGCTGGATCGCGGCCCAGCCCTGGGCCGCCCACGCCAGGCCCCTGCCCGTAGGTGATGGGGAGGCCTACGGCTGGGAAGATGCAGAGCCTCTGGGGGCCGCGGGCGAACGCTTCCGGCTCCGCACCCCCAAGGGGACGGTACCGATCCATCTGAAACTACGCGGCCCGCACCAGGTGCGGAATGCGGCACTGGCGGGCGCCATCGCCATCCACGCGGGCTTCCGGCCTGAAGCCGTGGCCCTTGGAATGGGAACCGTGGAACCCGAGGCGGGTCGTGGCCGCCTGCACCCTTTCCGGGGCGCAGGATGGCTGCTGGACGAGAGCTACAACGCCAGTCCTGATTCCATCCTGGCCTGTGCCGAGGCTTTGCTGGAGCTGCGGGGCGGCGAGGCCGTGGCTGTGCTGGGCTCCATGCGTGAGCTCGGCTCTGGCGCGGCGGGCCTCCACGAAAGCACGGGGCGCGCCCTGAAGGCCGCCGGGATCACCCGCCTGTGGGCGTTCGGCGAGTTCGCCCGCGACCTGGCCCAGGGCTTCGGCCAAGGCGCGTCCGGGTTCCCGGATTTCGAGGCCCTGCGCGACGATCTATCGGGACTCTCCGCGATCCCCGCCGGAGCCCGTATCCTGGTGAAGGGCAGCCGGTACTGGCGTGCGGAACGCGCGGTGGATTGGCTCCTCACCCACTGAAGCGCCCCCAGATTCCAGACTTGAACCCGGATAGCTCATGATCCCCTGGCTTCTCTATCCTTTCCACGACGTGGTGCCCGGCTTCTCGGTGTTCCGCTACATCACCTTCCGGGCGGCCATGGCCGCGGCCACGGCCATGCTGCTGAGCCTGCTGCTGGGGCCCTGGATGATCCGCACCCTGACGGCCCTCAAGATGGGGCAGCACATCCGCGATGTCGGCCCGGAACACCACCAGAGCAAGGCGGGCACGCCGACCATGGGCGGCATCCTCATCCTGCTGGTGATCACCGTGTCCACGGTGCTCTGGTGCGAGTTCACGAACGGAGCCATCTGGGTGGTGCTTCTCGCGCTGCTGGGCTTCGGCCTGGTGGGCGCGTTCGATGATGCCAAGAAGCTGCTCAAGAAGCAGAACCTCGGGCTCACCAGCACGCAGAAGATGGCCTGGCTGACCGCGATCTCGCTGCTGGTGGCTTGGCTGATCCTGCATTTCGGTCTGCGGGGGACCGCCACCAGCCAGCTGTCCGTGCCCTTCTTCAAGAATTTCAAGCCGGATGTGGGGATCTTCCTGATCCCGTGGATCTGGCTGGTCATGGTCGGCACAAGCAACGCCGTGAACCTGACCGATGGTTTGGACGGCTTGGCGGCGGGCGGCACGCTCATCGTGGCCTTCACCTTCGCGATCATCGCCTACGCGGTGGGCCACGTGAAGATCGCAGCCTACCTGGTGGTGCCGCATGTGCCCGGCGGGGCCGAACTCACGGTCTTCATGGGCGCCATGGCCGGCGCCTGCATGGGCTTCCTGTGGTTCAACGCGCATCCCGCGGAAGTCTTCATGGGCGACACGGGCTCGCTGGGGCTGGGGGGGGCCCTGGGCACGGTGGCGGTGGTCATCAAGCAGGAACTGCTGCTGGTGATCGCAGGCGGCCTCTTCGTGCTGGAGGCCATGAGCGTCATCCTCCAGGTGGGCAGCTACAAGCTGCGCGGAGGCAAGCGGATCTTCCGGATGGCGCCCTTCCATCACCACATGGAACTGGGCGGGCTCCAGGAAACCAAAGTGGTCATCCGGCTCTGGATCACCGCCATCGTGTGCTCGATCCTGGCGATCAGCTCGCTCAAGCTTCGCTAGGCTCGTAGGCCTCCGGGTCGAGGCGCCGCATTTCCGCTTCGATCCAGCCCTCCACTTCGGCCATCAGGTCTTCGGCGCTCCGGCCCGTGGGTGCGATGGGCCGGCCGATGGAGACCTGGATGGTGCCCGGCCGTTTAATGAACGCCTGGCGGGGCCAGCAGCGGCCCGAGGTGACGGCGATGGGCAGCACTGGCGTGTCCGTGGCGATGGCCAGCCGGGTGCCACCCAGCTTGTAGGCGCCCCTGGAGCCCCGGGCTGTGCGTGTCCCTTCCGGGAAGAGGATGATCCAGTTGCCCTGGGCGAGGAGGCGGGCGCCCTGCTGGGTCAGGCGGTCAAAGGCCTGGGCGCGCCGGCTCCGGTCAATGCGCACCATGTCCAGCCGCCCCAGGGACCACCCGAAGAACGGGATGTAGAGCAGCTCGCGCTTGAATACGTAGCAGAGCGGCCGGGGCATGAGGAGGGGCAGCGCCAGGGTCTCCCAGGCCGACTGGTGCTTGACGAGCAGGATCAGCGGACCGCTGGGGAGGTGCTCCAGACCCTGGATGTGGGCATGGATGCCGCAGAAGGCGCGCGAACCCCACTCGGCCAGACGCACCCATCCGAGGCAGAGGCGGTAGAGCGGCTCGCCTTTCCGGAACAGGGAGACCAGCACCACCACGGTGCCATAGGGGATGACCGTCAGGACGAGCCAGGTCAGATAGACCGCCGAGCGCAGCCAGAGCCAAGGGGTGATGGCCTCACGGCGCAGCCCGTCCCGCGGGGACGGTGGCTGCGCCGTGCGGGGAAGGTCCTGCACGTGGGGTTTAGATCCTGAACCGCGCCACGATGGCGTTGAGCTGCTCAGCCAATTGGCTGAGTTCATCCACGGTGCGGGTGGATTCCTTGATGGTGGCGGCCATCTCCTCCATGGCGGCGGCGTTCTGCTCGGCGATGCCGGTGAGGTTGCCCATGGCATCCACCACCCGCTGGCTGTCCTGGCTCTGGGTCTGGCTTTGTTCGCCGATGGCCTTCATGCGCTCCGCCTGGGCGGTGATGGCGGTCTGGATGGCCTGGAGGGCCTCGCCCGCGGTGTTCACCATCCGGGTGCCATCGCCGATGGCCCGGTCCGAGGTCTGGATCAGCGAGGTGATCTCCTTGGCCGCGGTGGCGCTGCGCTCCGCCAGCTTGCGGACTTCCTCCGCCACGACGGCGAACCCCTTGCCGTGCTCACCGGCTTTGGCCGCCTCGATCGCGGCGTTCAGCGAAAGGAGATTCGTCTGGTTGGCGATTTCGGTGATGACCGTGAGGATGTTGCCGATCTGCTTCGAGTTCTGGTTGATGGCCTGCATGCCGGAAACGGCGCCGCCCACGGCGGTGCCCCCCTTGGCGGCGGCCTGCTGGGCCTGGTCGAAGGTCTTGAGGGCTTCCGTCACACTCGTGAACACCGTCTGGGAAGCCCCGGCGATGGCCTGAACGCTGTTGGTGGTGGTGTTGACGCTGCCCTTCTGGGTCTCCGCCGCCTCGGCGATGCTCTGGGCGGTGCTGTGCATCTCCGACATCCCGGCGGACATCTGGAGCGAGCCGGAGGCGATGTTGGTGGAGATCGCCATCACCTGCTGCACGATGCCGTGGATGTTCTCCACGAAGCGGTTGAAGTGCAGAGCAAGCTGGGCGATCTCGTCATTGCCATGCACCTCCAGGCGGGCGGTGAGATCCCCCTCGCCCTCGGAGATGTCCCGCATGCGCCGCTGGATGTTCTCCAGGGGTGTGACGATGGTGTTGCCGAGAACCCAGGCGGCTCCAAAGCCCAGAGCGATCATGAAGACACCCAGCAGGAGCATACCCAGCAGGGCGGAGAGCTGGTCCCGGTGGAGCTGATCGCGGTTCACCACCAGCACGACATAGGATTTCACAGAAGCGCCGTCAATCTTCACCAGGGCGCCCACCAGGGTGTAGCCGCTGCCCTCCAGGGAGACGGTGCCCTTGCTGGTGTCCACCTTGGCGGCGGCGGCCAGGAACTGGCGGCCCAGGGCGTTGAGATCCAGCTGCACCCCGTTCCTTGCCTTGGATTGGGCCATAATCTTGACCGCCTGGGTGGCGGGATCCGTCGTCACCACCATGGCCTGGGTGACCTGGGCATCGTCCTTGAGGGCGTTGAGGCCCTTCTCGATCAGCCCCATGTCCTCGAACTGGACGCCGGACTGGACATTGTCCGCCACCAGAGTGGCCAGGCTGGAGGACTTGGCGCCGAGCCCTGCGTTGAGGGCCGCGTCCAGGCGCCAGATGGAGACGACCGTCGCCGCCGCGCCCAGCAGGACTGCCAGGCCGAGGATCGAATAGATCAGCTTCTTGCGGATCGTAAGGTTGTTCCAGAAAGTCATGGCCGCCCCTGAGAGAACACGTGATGTTTCCGCCATCGGTTCGCTGCGTCGGGAGGTTGAGTTTTCAACGGGCCACCGGCTTTCTACCGCAGGGTCACCACCGTGGCTCCCGCTCCCCCCTGGTTCTGGGGGGCGTCCTCCACGCGGGCAATGCCCGGATGGCCCCGCAGGGCCTCCCGCACCGCGGCCTTCAGGCGGCCTGTCCCGTGGCCGTGGACGATGCGGACGGTCCGCCGTCCGGCGGCCAGGGCTTCCTCCACGAAGCGGTAGATCTCGCTGTCCACCTCGTCGCTGGCTCGGCCGATGAGGTTGATCTCCGACTCGATGTCCAGGGCTTCGGCCCGGACCCGGACCCGGCCGGAAGGCTTCGGTGCCGCCTCCCGGGCGCCGATGGGCTCCAGTTCGCCCAGCCGGCACTCCAGGCGCCGGCCCTGGGGGGTTTCCAGGGTGGCCCGATCGCCCTTCAGGGACACGACCTTCCCTTCGACGCCCAGACTCCGGTGGCGGGCATGGCCCCCCTCGCGCACCTCGGGCGCGGCTTCCACCTTGCGGGCGGTGCGGGTTCCCCATTCAGCCTCGGCGATGCGCGCCAGCTGCTTCACCCGGTCGTGGGCTTCGGTGCCCAGACGATCGGGATTCACGGTGACGGTCTTCTGCTTCTCCTTCAGCTCTTTCACGAGCCGTTTCCCCTCGTGATCGAGGAAGTCCAGCACCCGCGCCACCTTGTCGCGGGATTCCTGCTGGAAGGTCTCGCGTTCCTGGCGCAGCTTCTCCTCGCGCTGCCGGAGGATCTCCCGGTCCCTGGCGGCTGCGGCTTCCCGCTGGCGCAGGAGCTCGGCCTCTTCCTGGAGGCGCGCCCGCTCGGCTTCGAGCTGCCGCAGGAACTCCCGCCAATCCTGCTCCCGCCGGCCCAGAACCTTCTCGGCGTGCGTCAGCAGGGCCTCCGGCAGGCCCAGCTTCGCCGCGATGGTGAGCGCCCGGCTCTGGCCGGGCTGGCCCACCAGCAGGCGGTAGGTGGGGGCGAGGCGCTCCTCGTCGAACTGCACCGAGGCATTCTGGAAACGGGTATGGCGCAGGGCCCACTGGCTGATCTCGCCCAGGTGGGTGGAGCAGAGGATCCAGCACCGGCGCCGCGAAAGGGCCTGCAACAGGGCGATGCCCAGGGCCGCGCCCTCTTTGGGATCGGTGCCCGTGCCGAGTTCATCCAGCAGCACCAGCCCGCCATCCTGGACGCCCGCGAGGATCGCCTTCAGGTGCAGGATGTGGCTGCTGAAGGTGGAGAGGCTGCCCACCAGGGTCTGGTGGTCGCCGATGTCGGCGTGGAGGCTGGGCAGGGCGGGGAAGCGGCTTCCATCGCGGACGGACACCGCGCAGCCACAGGCCGCCAAGGCCGCAAGGAGCCCCACGGTCTTCAGCACGACGGTCTTGCCGCCGGTGTTGGAACCGGAGATGACCAGCCCTGGTCGTTCGGCCTCCAGCACCAGGTTCAGGGGCACCACGGGGTGCGGCAGCGGTTCCAGGCCCATGGCTTCCCGCACAGCGGGCAGCAGCAGGGGATGGCGGGCCTCCAGAAGGCACAACCGGCCCTGCTTGGGATCGGGCTCCAGGTCCGGCAGCCGGCCCTCGCAGAGGGTTGCCCAGCGCAGCAGCGCGAGGGCCTGGTCAGCCTGCGCCTGCAGGTTCCGCCAGCGCAGGAAGTCCTCGCGCCGGGCGCGGAGATCCGCCAGCAGCTCCCGCAGGAAGGCCTGGACGGCCTGGGTGTACTCCCGGTCCGCCTCCACGAAGGCATTGTTCAGGGGGACAGCTTCCATGGGCTCGATGAACACCGTGGCGCCACTGCCGCTGCGATCCAGCACAAGGCCTGGGACGAGCCCGCGCCGTTCCTGCCGCACGGGCAGGCAGAGCCGGCCATTGCGCTCCACCACGAGGGGATCCGAGAAAGCGTCGGGACTTTCCCGGAGCAGTCGCTGCAGCTTGTTCTGGATGGACTGGAACGCGCCCTGCCGGTGCCGGTGCAGTTCGGCGAGGGCGGGGATCCGGAGCGGATCGAGCTGGCCATCTGCGGAAAAGGCTTTGCCGAGGCGCTCGGCCAAAGGGCCGGGATCCGGCAGGAGGGCGGCGGTCACCTGGAGGCGGTCAATGCCGAGGTGGACACCATCGGGGGCGGGCTGTGTCGCGGGCCAGGTGAGGCCTGCAAGGCTCTTCAGCAAGATGGCCATGGCCTTGAGACCATCCCGGAGCTGACGCCAGTGATCGGGCAGCAGCCACCCGACCGGATCCAGAAGCTCATCCAGGGCTTCGTCCAGGGCCTGGACCGGCAACAGATCGGGCGACTGGGCCCAGAGATCCTGGAGTTCCATCTGATGCAGGCGCCGGAGCCCCGCGTGGCCATCCCAGGGATCCATGGAGCCGAGCGCGTTCCGGGCAGCCGCCGTGCGTGCACCTGCCTGGATGAGGCGCACCGCTTCCGGGAATTCGAGGGCCTGGAGTTCAGGGGTCATGGGAGGGACAGTCCTCGGTCTTCAGAGTCCATCATCAGTCAAGCAAAAGGCCCGCTTGCGCGGGCCTTTTGCACGCAGCGCGGACGCGCTGCGAAAGATCAACCGATCATCCGCCGTTCCTGGGCGAGGCGCTTCAGCGTCTTCTTCTCGGTATTCGCTTCGCTCATACGCGAGACCACTCGCAGGAAACAGGTGGGTAGATCAACCGATCATCCGCCGTTCCTGGGCGAGGCGCTTCAGCGTCTTCTTTCGGGCGGCGAGCATCTTCCGCTTGCGCTTGGCGCTGGGCTTCTCGTAGTGCTGGCGCTTCTTCAGCTCGCTGAGGATGCCGGACTTTTCGCACTTCCGCTTGAAGCGGCGAAGGGCGAATTCGAAGGTTTCGTCTTCTTTGACCTTGACCAAAGGCATGTGGGAATGCACCTCCTTCCGATGGGGATTCGCCGCCGCCGCCAGGTACCCGGGGCAGGGCCAAGGGACAAGTCTATCCCAGGGAGCCTCAAGGATCGAGGTAAAACCTGGATTTGTGTCCTTGGTGCCCACCGGGCCCTGCCGCTACCCTGGGAACTCTGCCGGAATCCCCCATGCCCCGTCCCCTCCTGATGATCGTTGATGGAGAGTCCCTGAGGACTCCGGGACTGGTGACGGCGATGGAATCGGATGGCTGGCAGGTGCAATGGGTGCGAGGCTCCGAACCGGCGCAGGCCGTCCTCCAGGGACCGGCTCCGGATCTCCTCCTGCTGGATTCGGCTGGGCCGGGTGAGGCCAGCTTTGGTCTGGCACAGCGCCTCCGGAGTCTCCATCCCGCCTTGCCGGTGCTGGTCTTGACGGAAGGCGGCGCGGCGCGCGGCGCGGGACGTCAGGGCGGGGATGTCCAGGGTTTCCTGGCGCGGACCCAGCCCGACCAGGAACTCGTGGCCTCCCTCCGCCGGTTTCGCCCGGAGGCGCCCAAGCTCACCACCGAGGATCTCTTTGGGGATCTCATCCAGGAACTGGAGGCACCCCAGCCTTCGCCAGTCCTGGCCGCCTTTGATCCGCCACCGGCCAGGTCGGCGCCCCCATCTCTGCCGCAGGGACTCACCGCGGAGGATATTTTCGGTGATGTCCTGCTGGGCATGGAAGCCCTTGTGCCGGAGGAGTCTCGGCCCCCCCAGCCTCCACAGGAGATCGCGGCCGGCGGCCTGCCGCCCGCTCCACCGGCACCCGCGGTGGGGCCGGGCCCCGCGGAATTTACCCTCAGCGGCATCTCCGGGGTCAACGATCCCTTCGACCGCTCCGCTCCGGAGGCTCCCGCGGTCGCAGTGCCGGCCGCCGTCCCGGCGCCTGCCCGGCTTGCCCCGGGCGCCCCTGGCGAGGCGCGGGTGCTGGAGGAGTACGGCAACTACTACCTGCTCGAGAAGATTGCCGTCGGCGGCATGGCCGAGTTGTTCAAGGCCCAGCAGAGGGGCGTCCAGGGCTTCCAGAAGATCGTTGCCATCAAGCGCATCCTGCCCCACTTCAGCGACAACGAAGACTTCGTCACCATGTTCATTGACGAAGCCAAGCTGGCCGCGCAGCTGACCCATCCGAACATCGCCCAGATCTTCGATCTGGGGAAGGCCGGCAGTTCCTACTACATCGCCATGGAATACGTGAATGGCCGGGATCTCCGCACGCTGCTCAAGCGGGTGCGGGAGTACGGCATGCCGTTTCCGGAGCAGGTGGCGGCCTTCGTGGTGATGAAGGTGGCGGCCGCACTGGACTACGCGCATCGCAAGCGGGGGTTCGACGACCGCGAACTGAAACTGGTCCACCGCGACATCAGCCCCCAGAACATCCTCCTCTCCACGGAAGGCGCGGTGAAGCTGGTGGATTTCGGCATCGCCAAGGCCGCCAGCAAGGCGAGTCATACGGTGGCCGGTGCGCTCAAAGGCAAGCTGCTCTACATGAGCCCCGAGCAGGCCACCGGCCAGCCCTTGGACAACCGGTCGGATCTCTACTCGCTCGGCCTGGTCCTGTTCGAGCTGGTCACCGGCGAGCGGTGCTTCCAGGCCGATTCGGAACTGGGTGTGCTCGAGAAGGTGCGCCTGGGCCGCGTGGCCGATCTCCAGGCCCTGAAGCCCTCCATCTCCAAAGAGATGGCCGCCATCGTGAACCGGGCCCTCCAGAAGAATGTCGAGCACCGGTACCCCTCGGCGCGCTTCCTGGAGCGCGACCTGCGGGATTTCCTCCAGCGCCAGGGCACCCCGATTACCGAGCACGATGTGGCCGAGTACGTGGATGCGCTGCTGACGGGGCCCGCGGATCGCCTGGAGGCGCTGGTGGCCGCCCGCTTCCCGCAGGTGGCGTCCCTCTCCAGTGGCGCCCATCGGGTGCCGCCTTCCGGGACAGGCGAGACTGCCACGCGGGTGCGGGACAAGACCCTGCCGGGCCTTCCGCCGTTGCCGGCCATGGGGCTTCCCGGAGAGGCCCGTCCGCGTCCTCGCTGGCTGCTGCCGGTGATCCTGGTCCTCGCGGTTCTGCTCAGTGGGTTGATCTGGATCCTTTCCCACGGCTGACTCGCGCGGTTACACTTCTTGGAAAACATCTTTCCCTTGGCATTCATTCCCACACATCCCGTCCCGGAGCCCCCATGGACCTCAGCAACGATCAGAAGGCCTTCTACGAGACCACCCGCGAGCGGTGCCGCACTGAAGTGGACCAGATCAACAACACCATCGCTTCCGAAGTCCAGCGGGTGAAGGATCTGCTCACCAGCCTGAGCAACCGCAAGACCGCCGTGCTCCAGATGTACGGCGCCGCCTGTGATGTGCTGGGCTTGGAGAACGATCTGGCCGAGGAATCCGGCATAGACATCGAATTTTAAGCCACAGGACGGGTTGAATCTCCTGCCCCAAGCGGCCTCCCTGCGGAAGGCCGCTTGGGGTTTACTTGATCTGTAGCAGCGGCGCCGCGCATTTCTGGCAGTTCGACAGGTGGGGCGGGTTCTTCTTCCCGCAATGGCTGCACACCACGACCCGGGCCTGCTTCCGCCGCAGCAGGCGGAGGTAGAGGATGCCCAGGAAGAAGACCAGCAGGAGTCCCTTCTGCCAGGTCTGGAATACGAGTCCGGTGGGACTCCAGGGCTTGGCGGACTTGGCGGGCTTTTCCTGGAGGCTGAGAACGGATTGGGCGAGGCTCATGCTTCGGGCCCTTCATGGGGTTGAGAGGGGGATGCCGCATCCATCGCGCCCGCGCCGAAAAGGCCATCCTCGGGCAACGGGGGCTCCAGGCTGGCCAAGGCTTCGGCTTCGAGGCGCCCTTCACCGAAGTCGGCGAGGCGCGGCAGGTCATGGAGGTTCTTGAGGCCGAAATGCAGCAGGAAGGCCTGGGTGGTGGCGTACATCATGGGCCGGCCCACCACGGGTTTGCGGCCCGCGGGCACGATGAGCTGGCGCTCCATCAGGCTCTTCACCTGGTTGGCGCTGCTGGTGACGCCGCGCATGGCATTCAGTTCCGTGATGGTGATGGGTTGGCGGTAGGCGATGATCGCCAGGGTCTCGATCTGCGCCGGTGTGAGCCGCCCGCTGCGGGTCACCGTCACCAGCTTGGCGATCAGCTCCCGGTAGAGCGGGCTCGTGGCCATGCGCCAGCCGCCAGCCACTTCCAGCAGCCGCAGGCCACTGGAGCCCTGAAGGCGCTCCTGCAGCTTCTCGATGCCGAGGGTCAGGGCCCCGTCGCCGAGGCCGGTGAGTTCGCGCAGGCGGGGCAGATCCAGCACCTCCCCGGCAGCGGTGAACAGGGCTTCCAGGGCGCCCGGAAGATCGCCGCCTTCCTCCCAGAGAGGGGTCTGGTGAAAGAGTTCCGCTTCGCTCACCGGTAGGCTCCCAGCCGCTGTCCAACCTTCACATCTCCGGCGGCATGGAGGGGCGCCCAGTCGTTCGCGCGAGGCCCTCCGACCAGCAGCACCACGGTGGAACCGAATTCGAAGGTGCCCAGATCCTCGCCGGACACACAGGGAAGCATGGCCACGGAGCGGCTGCCGTTCCTGGGCAATCGCTGGCCGCCGAGCCAGCGGGGGGCGATGACCACGCCGCCCACATGGGTGGCGCCCACCAGCACAGCGGCCACTTCCAGGCCCTCGTCCGGGCCTGTGCCGAGGGCGGTCCAGGTGGCCCGCCGGTTGCGCTCATAGAGGCGTGCCACGGCGCCGGTGCTGGTGTCGTTCACGGGCCACAGTTCGCCTTCCACGCGGGAGACGGCGGTGACGGAGCCCTCGATGGGCACGTGGATGCGGTGGTAATCCTTGGGGGCGAGGTAGAGCGTGAGGTAGTGCCCGCCCTCGAAACGCCGGGCGCCCGGATCGTGCTTCAGCAGCTCGGTGATGCGGTAGGGCAGGCCTTTCGCCTGGATCGCCGTGTCCTGCGCGATGCGGCCGCAGGCGATGATCCGGGCATCCACCGGGCTGTTCACGAAGCCCGGGATGGCGCTGTCCTGGGGGCGGAGGCCGGGCTTCAGATGACGGGTGAACAGGGCCTGGAAGCTCGGGTAGTCCTCCAGGGGACGATCGGCCTCGGTCAGATTCAGGTGGTAGGCCCGGGCAAAGCGGCCGAGCAGGGGGCCCCGCCAGGACGCGGGCAGTTCCCGCTGGGCGGCCCAGCCCAGAATCGAAGACCCCAGGCGCTTGGGGTAGAAGCCGAGCAGGCGCAGGGATAGGGGCCCGGGTGTCCGGAGCAGCACATAGAGCGCCCAGAGGAGGGCGAGGGCCAGCGCAGCGCGGGCGGGAGGAGGCCAGTCCAGGTGCATCCCGCCAGGATACCCGGGGAGCGCGCCGCCTTGCCCTTCCGTCCCCCGGTGAGAACGGCCACCATGCCTGCATGGGCACTGTCTCGCTTCCGGTCCTCTCCGCCGCCTGGCTGGGATACGGCCTCCTGCACTCGCTGCTGGCATCGCTGGCGGTCAAACGCCGACTGGCGGCCCGGTGGCCCCGCCTCATGCCCGCCTACCGCCTGCTCTACAATGGGGTGGCCCTGGTGGCCCTCGTGCCCATGGTGGTGTGGCTGCTTCGCGATTCTGGCCCTTTCCTCTGGCGCTGGACCGGACCCGCCGCATGGGTGGCGAATGCCCTGGGCCTCGCGGCCCTGGCGGCGCTGCTGATGCCCGGCAGCCCCTATGACACCGGGTCGTTCCTCGGCTGGCGGGCCTGGCGAGAAGGGCGGACCGATGGGGGCGATGCCGAACCCTTCCGCGTGGGAACCCTCCACCGCTTTGTGCGCCACCCGTGGTACGCCTTGTCCCTGATTATCCTCTGGACCCGCGATATGACCTCCCTCCGATTGGTGTCGGCATGCTGGATCACGGCCTATTTCGCGATCGGTTCTCGGCTGGAGGAACGCAAGCTCATCCACTTCTATGGCGATCGCTATCGCCGCTACCGGGCGCGGGTGGCGGCCTTCATTCCGCTGCCCTGGAAGATCCTCAGCCGGGCCGAGGCCCGGGATCTGGAGGGCTAACATGAACGAGGGGGGACCGCCTGCTCACCTTCGGTTCGCGATGTCCCCCCTCGTGCACCCCCACGCGGGATCCCGGCTAAGCCGGGACGCCGCGTCTGCCATGAACGAGGGGGGACCGCCTGCTCACCTTCGGTTCGCGAGTCCCCCCTCGTGCACACCACGTCTGATGCGCTGGACCCGGACGACTCTGCGCGATGCGCGCCGGATGCCCTGGAAGAACGGTGGCGGGATCACGCTGGAACTGGCTGTGGAGCCCCCCGGCGCCAGCCTGGAGACGGGTTTCGCCTGGCGCCTCAGCAGCGCCGAGGTGGCGGCCTCGGGCCCCTTCTCGGCCTTCCCGGGACTCGAACGCACCCTGCTGCTGCTGTCGGGGGACGGGTTCCAGCTTGAACTCGGAAGCCGCGGCTCCATCTGCCTGGATGCGCCCTTCGTGCCGGTGCGCTTCGCTGGGGACTGGCCCGCCCGTGCGGACTTGCTGGGTGGACCCTGCGTGGACTTCAACCTCATGGCCGATCCCACCCGGTGCCACGCCAGGCTGGAGGTCTGGCAGGGGGCGACTCCGCTCCGGCTGCAGCTGGGCGCAGCCACGGTCCTGGTGTACGTTGCCCAGGGCACGGTGGCGGTTCCGCTCCTGGAAGTCCACCTGGGAGAGGGCCATCTCCTGCGCCTGGACGGTGGTCCTGAGGATCTGGCGCTCCTGCCGGGGTACGGCGGGGCCTCCCTGATCGTGGTGCGGGTGGACTGAGCCGCCCTTCGGAATTCCCGTCCCCTCATGGCAAGGTGGAACTCATGCAGATCGTCGCGATCCTCACCGTCATGGCCGCAGCCTTTGCCGCGGGCGCCATCAACGCCATCGCCGGAGGCGGGACGCTCATCACCTTCCCGGCCCTGATGGGCATCGGGCTTATGGGCACCCAGGCCAACGTGACCAGCACCCTATCGCTCTGGCCCGGTTCGATCGGTGGGTTCCTGGGCCACCGCAAGGATCTGGAAGGCACCCGGGCCTTCGCCCTGCGTCTGGTGCCGCCGTCGCTGCTGGGGGGCGGGCTGGGCGCCTGGCTCCTGATGATCACGCCCCAATCCGTCTTCGAGCGCCTGATCCCCTGGCTCATCCTCGTGGCCACGGTCCTGCTCGCCGCCAACGACCCGATGTCCCGCCTCCTCAAGCGGCTCGGGGGCCACGAGCGCACCTCCGGATGGTGGGTCGGCGCCATCGCCTTCCAGTTCCTGGTGGGCATCTACGGCGGCTACTTTGGCGCAGGCATTGGCATCCTGATGCTGGCGGCCCTGAGCCTCCTGGGCCTCACGGACATCCACCAGATGAACGGCCTCAAGAACTTCCTGGCCCTGTCCATCAATGGCATTGCCATCGTCACCTTCATCGCCACCGAGTTCATCCGCCACCCCGGCAACATCGTCTGGCATCTCGTGCTGCTCATGGCCCTGTCCGCCATGGCCGGCGGCTTCTTCGGTGCCCACATGGCCCACCGCGTCGGACGCAGAACCGTCCGGATCGCCGTGGTAGCGATCGGGTTCTCCCTGTCGGCCTGGTACTTCTACAAGCACCACGCCGCCTGACCGCCCTTGGCCGAAGCCCCGGCCTGTGCTAGCATTCCTGTTCCCCGCGCCCGCGCGGAGCCCCTGGAGAGTTGTCCGAGTGGCCGAAGGAGCACGATTGGAAATCGTGTAACGTCCAAAAGGCGTTCGAGGGTTCGAATCCCTCACTCTCCGCCACCAAACCCCCGTCACCACTTGGTTTCGGGGGTTTCATTTTGTGGCACGAACCAGCCGAAATCGGACCCGGACGAGGGTGAAAATGGTGATCTAAGTGCTGGAAAGTTCCCCGAAGTCTGAATGGGTGGTACACGATTTGGCACAAGGCATTGGGAGGGGGTGGTACAAGACCCTACTCCTCTGCGTCCTTCTTCGCGGGGCAGTCCTGCAGGGTGCAGGTGTCGCCAGCCCGGCGCCCGAAAAAGCCAGCGCGGATCAGGTCAAGATCCCGTCGGTGGTCCTCCTTGGTGACGAACTTCTCGAGCATCTCCTCCCGGAGATCCCGGATGGCCAGGGTGAGAGCATCCACCGAATCGTGGAGCCCGGTCATGCTTGAGGTCAGAGCCTTCTGGTTGTCGTCCGCAGACTTGATGTACCGGGTGATGGCGAAGCGCAAGAAGGCCATGAGGGTGCCCACCAGGGCCAGGAGGGCCAGCCACTCCACCGGGGAGATGACAGGAACGGTGCTCACGCGGTCGAATCCAGAAATCACAGCTTCCCCCCTGCGTAGCCGAGAGCAACCCCGGCGGCGAAACCCTCGATGCGCCCCCTCCAGCGGGACTCCCGCACGGCATCCTTCCACGCCCTCGTGGCCGCTTCCTGCGCCAGCCGGGCGGACTGCTCGTGCTGGTAGGCAGCCTGCCACTGCGCCGACCGGGCCTGCTCGTCCGAGAATGCCAGCTTGAGCTGTCCCACCTGACCCTCGAGGGCCACCACCTGCCCATGGAGCCCGTCAATCTGGGCCACCTGCGCGGAGATGACCTCCTTGTCCTTGGCGATCACCTGGTCGCGGAGGTCGGGAGGGGCTGGAGCCTGGGCAGCCAGCCGAGCAAGGAGGGCCGCCCGCTCCTTCAAGAGACGACCCGATTGGGCCTCGGCCGCCTTGGCCTGGGCCTCTGCCACATCTGCCCGGGCCTGGGCCGCGGCGAGGGCGGCAGCATGGTGGGGGATGGCCTGCGCGGCCTGTGCGTGCGCCTGGGCCTGCTGATCCTGCTGCTGGGACACCTGCTCGGCCTGGGTGCCCTGGTGCTGGTGGTGAACCTGGAGGGCCGTGGTGATGCCCCAGCCGGCCAGGAGCGCCGCACCCGCGACGATCAGGAGGTTCCGCAGGCTAGGCATCGGGGCCCCCGTCCGTGTCTGCCTGGGGAGTTGGCACAACCCGAGGTCCACCGGGGGCGGTCGGGCCCACGAGCCCGACGGTCTTGCCCAGCACCTTCCCGGTGGTGACGGCGGCCAACAGGAGGCCGAAGGCGGCCACCCAGTTGGCGTCGAGGCCGGTGGGGCGGTACAGGGCGATGGTGAGCCAGGTGCAGCCCGCCACGATGACGAGCGCATAGGCCGCGTGTTTCAGGCTGGCTGTTGGGTCGGTCTTGTCGAGGAGGCGGAGAAGGTAGCTCATCGCACCTCCAGGTAGTGCCACGCGCCCGGCCCACCCGAGGCGGTCAAGGCCATCCGGCGTGGCTGCTCGCCCTCCACGGCCACCGCCAGGTGCAGCCAAGCACCGCATTCGATGATGATCTGGTCGTAGGGGAGATCGGAGAGGCGCAGCTTGTCGAAGGCCGCATGCAAGTCGAGGCCCTGCGGGATGATGTCCGCTGCGCGGCCGGTCATGTGGGCGCTGTTCTTGGCGCCTCCCACAGCCTCGTTCAGGGCCACGCAGCGGTAGCCGGAATCCACATGGAACGGCTCGCCCAGCAGCGCGCGCGCCGGCTCAAGCAGCGTCTCGCAGAGTCGGGTGAGGTTCGCCACGATGCCAGCGGTGGGGCTGTTGTCGATCCCTTGCCGCAGAGCAGTCTGAGATCGCGTCATTTCCTCGAGGCAGAAGTGCTCGGAGAGGGGAGTAGACATAGGGCACCTCACCGCCGAGGATCAGGCGGAGATAGCCCTCACGGGATGCCAACTGGCGCAGGGTGGGGCACCTAGGGCGTCAGTGGTATCCAGGAGTTGCGCTCATGGGAGCCCCGTCTGGTTGACGGCCGCCACGAGATGAAGGGGCAGCACCACCACCGTGCCACAAGTAATACTCGGCATCCTTCTTCTTGAATTGTTCAAGGAGTTGGGCTTCGATAGCCCGATTCAACCCCGCCAGGGATCGCGTCGTGCCGAGAACCTCTTTCGTCATCAGTTCCAGCGCCATGGCGGATTCATAGGCCGAAGCTTTTGATTTTTGATCTGGGGGAATATCCGGATTGGACACAAAGGACCAATCTGCGCCATGGGCGCCTCCATGTGTCAACGCATAAGATCCGAAAGCGAACTTCAGGGAGGGTCCGTTCTGACCAAAAAAGGCATCCTGGGCAAAAGAGTTCATGCCTGGGTATCGCTTCATGAAGTCTGCCGACATCCGAAGTTTGACTGGGCCCTCCTTGGTGAGAGCCATCGCCAACCAGGCACCACCTTTGGCGCGAGCTGCCGCCTGCATTTCAGGGGATGCATGAGCAGCCTGAAACGCCTCCTGTAGGTATTTTTCGCCTTCCGCATTTAGTTGCCCATTGGGCCCCATCAGTGAGAGTGCGGCCATGGAGGTAAACACCGGATTCTGGTTGTTCATGAGGCTTTGCATGAAGGAAGCGCCCTGCGCGCCTTTCAACATCTCGCTGCCGGATGCGTTCAAAGTGCGACCCACGTTCTCGACATACCGCATGCCGGCCTGGGTGATGAACCCCACACGGGCCATCTCCGCCTGCCGCATGGAGGCAAGTGCCCCCAGGTACTCGTTCGAGCTGATCCCCTGGCGGTTGCCCTCAGCAATCAGGCCCGCAATACGGTCCAGTCGCCGGTTCACGTCGAAGGAACTACGGCCCGTCTCGCCAGAACGGATGGACTGCCCGACGAATCCCGCCAGGGCACTATCCGAAACCCCCATATCCTGCGATCGCCGGAAGATCGAATCAGCAGTCCCCGCCAATTCCACATTCCCTTCGGCCCATCCCCCCGCGCCGATGTTCATGGCGGGGAGGAGTCGCCTGATGGCATCCATATTCCAATTGCTCCGCCAGTGAGCAGAACCCTCGCTGAGATGAGTCCCGTTCTTCGAGTAGGACATCCCGCGGAGGCTGAAACCCGCACCCAAGCCCTGGGACATTCGATAGTCGTCCAAGAATTTGGTGGCATCTGGGACCACATCATTTATTCCGATCCCGCTCAGCCACGATCCGGCCTTGAACCCACCGTAAAGAGCAGCCAAGCCCATTCCGCCGATGGCAGCAGCACCACCAACACCGCCTCCCAGGGCGGCCATGGCGCCTCCTTCCCCGAGGATGCTGTCGGCTGCGAAGGCCCCATTGAGGCGACGGAGGGCGGCCATCCCGAAAATCTCCTGGACGGCCCCGAGCATGTCACCGTGGGCCATGCGCCGGAAGGCCCCCACACTGCCCCGAAGGCCGCCCACGCCGCCAGCACCGCCGCTCCCACCTGCGCGCCCCTCTCCCACCTGCGCCCGAAGATCGTCCAGTTCCCGGTTGAGCTTCCCGCCGTGTTCTCCGCCGATGGCGTCCGCGGCCTCCTTCCCTGATTTCGCCAGGGACTGGATGGCCTCGTGGAGCTTCACCATCTGCTCGGTGGCTCGCATGGCTGCGGGCGTGCCGGAGCCGGCCTGCTCGTACTCCGTCATGAGTTCCGCCATCTTCTTGCCGGCGCGCTCGAGGCCAGAGAACGACTCCTCCACCTTCCGGCCCTGCGGGCTCCCGGCGATGGCAGCCCACATGCTCGCCTCGCCTCGGTCCTGCTCCCCGAGGGTGCCACCCCACCGCTGGTAGAAGGTGCCAGCGTTCCGCAGGGCGTGGATGCCACCCTCCTGCATGATGGCCGCCCATCGCCTGGAGCCCATCGGGCCGAGATCCCGCTCGGGATAGTCCTCGGGGCGGTCCCAGTTCCCGGAGTAGCCGCCGGAGGGCCGCTGGCTGAAGGACCGGTTCAGCGCCTCGGCCCGTCCAATGCCAGCCTCCGCCCGGTCCATCCTGACGTCCTTGACGTCCAGGGTGATGGTGCCGAGGTTCGCCCCGCCGGCCATCTCCCGACCCAACCCGTCCCGGAGGGCCTGCTGGAGTTTCCCAAAGAACCCCTCGGCGTTGATGTTCTTCTCGATCCCCATGGCCTACCTCGTCGTCAGGTCGATCTGCTTGAGCAGGAAGGGCTGCGGCAGGTCAGTGATCCAGGACCGCAGCTTCCCGATGTCAGCCACCACCTGGAACCGACGGGGGGCCCGCATCCGAACCACCAGGTTCTGGCTCACCTTGACCCGACCATCCGATCCAGGCGCCGGGAGGGTGGCCGCCACTAAGGAGGCACCCTGCGGCCCAAGGGCGAACACCTGTCCCACCACCGCGCCAGAAGGCAACCGGACGGGCGTGTTGGGGGTCAGAACCCATTCAATGGGGTCAAGGGCATCCACCGCCAGGAAGCGATCCCCGGAGGACACCAGGCCGTAGGCCGGCGCATTCGCAGGGATGCTCACCGAGGCATCACCCACCAGCCCGGGGCCCAGCTTGGTCCGTAGGGCCTCCAATTGCTTGGCCGATACGCCAGTGAGGCCGGCCCGGAAGATGGCAGAAGGGGGATCGAAGGTGCCCCCTTCCCCGTTGCAGAGGGGGCAATCGTGCCGGGCGGCTCCTTCAGCCCCGGTGCATGGGCACCGATGCCACTTCTCCCACTGCATGCGCGAGCCGAGGGATCCCGAGAGGACGTTCGTGAAGGGCGCGGCAAGCATCAGGGCCTCCGGGTGAAGTGGGCATCGCACCACGCGATCAGGGCCAGGGCGTCGGCATCCGTCCGGTCCTGCTCCCGGGAGGCCCGGTCCACGCGGGGTGTGTTCCCTGCCGCCTCAGATCCTTGAATCGCCGCCCAGTGAAGCTGGTAGGGAGCCAGCCGGAGGACGTCTGGGTGCCAAGGATGGAGCCCAAGGGCCCGCGAACCAGTCCACACCAGATTGGTGAGGGCCCGCGGCTGTCGCCAGTTAGCTTCCAGCGCCGCCGCTTCGAAAGTCCGCCCTCCAACGGGAGTAGGCCCGGTAGAGGTCCAGGATGGCCTCCACATCCGGCAGACGCCCCAGATCGAGGGTCGGGAGATTCCCCCCCTTCTCGGGGGCTTTCCACCAGGAAGCCGGAGCCTTGGTGATGAGGATCTGCAGGGAAGCGATGGCCTCGGCCACGAACCCCGCAAGAGGGCCCATGGCACGCTCGATGGCCAGGGTATCGGCCACCGTGGCATAGCGGATCGTGACCGGGCCATCCAGGGAAGGAAAGCCGACGGACTTGAAGTCGGTCGTGAACTCCGGGATGGAGAACACAACCTCCTCCTGCGCGGAAAGGGCGGGTTCCAGCGCCGAATCAATGCCGGCTGCCGCGCGAAGGACGGGATCTGTGAGGCCCATGAGCTACCCCCTACCGAGTCCGCAGCGCGCGGAACGAGAAACGCTGGGTGACCAGCTGCCCAGCCTGGATGCCGGATCCGTGGGAAGCCAGGGTGCAGGCTTCCAAGACCATCACCGGCTGCTTGGTGATGTCGTCCAGCACCACCATGTCGAAGGTTCCGGTGCGGATCACCTCCGCAGCCGTGCGCGCGCCGAGCTTGCTGTCCTGGATGAGCATGTCCCGCACGTAGTACCGCTGGATGTCGCCGGACACCATGTAGCGCGTCTGCTGGTGCTCCTGCACCTCCACGGACCCGACCACGAGGACGTCCTGCACCCCCATGTCCACCGACCAAGACACCCCCTGGAACCAGCCAGCGTCCACACCGTCGATCATGATCCGGGCGACGTGGCCGCCCAGCACCTTGGCATCATAGATGTTGGCCACGGGAGCCTCCTATCAGAATCAGAGAGAAATCAGAGAGAGATCTGGGCTGGCGAGAGCTTCACCGCCACGGTGATGTAGTCCGTCTCCCCGACGGGACTGGCGGTGACGCTGATATTCCAGGTCTCCATCCCATCGGTGGTGACAGTGAGGTTCGTCCAGGCAGGAGTTTCCTGCCCGTTCGTGAAGCCGGGGGTCAAGAAGCCGCCCGGGTTCTGAGCCGAGCGCACGGAATTGTCCAGGAACTTGGAAGCCGCCAGCTTGATCAGCTGGCCAGAGGACAGGTCCAGCGGATAGCCGATGAAGGACGACAGAACCTGGTTGAACCCGGCGGAAATGGCATCCTGAATCCGGAGCCCAAGCAGCTTCCGGTAGGCGACGTTGGCGCCACCCTGCCAAGTGGTGATGGCCTGCTCCACGCGGGACTGGCCAGTGACGGGATCGATCGTGATGGGCGTCACGCCGGCGATGAGCAGGTTGGAGATGTCGGTCGTCAGAGGAGTGGGATTCTCGAGGCCCAGGCTGAGGAGCGGCTTGCCCGTCGCAGGGGTCGAGACATAGGAGCCAGCTGAGATGCCGAGCACCTGGGCCGCAGAGCCGTGGCCGCCGAGCTGCTCCTGCAGGCCCGTGAGAGGGTTGTAACCCACCGTGCCATTCCAGACGTAGACGACCGGGCCCGGGAAGGTCGGCGCTGCAGCAGCAGCCTGCGCGACAGTCTGGCCCGGAGCCCCACCCAGGAAGAGGATGCGGTTGCGCTTTGCCGTGACCGTCCGCATGGCGAGGACATGCTGGTAGGCGAGGGCCTGCGCCGACGGGTCGGTGGTGGCCAAGAAGAGGAACTGGACGTCGGTGGCGGCCATGACGGTCAGGCCATTGGTCCAGTCGGTGGAGGTCACCACATCCGCATTGGTGCCTACGGCACCCGACAGATAGGTCTCGGCCGTGGCCGTGAGAGGACCGAACGTGCCAGCCACCGACAGCGCAGCGCTGACGAGGTAGTTGGCGTTGGTCAGCTGCCAGATGAGCGCGCCCTGGGACGCTGGGACGGGGGTGGGGGTCGCCAGGATGGCGGGAGCACTGGCCAGCACGGGGTTGTCCATGTAGCGGACAGGCATGGAGGGATCCCCAGCGACCGTGGCCGTCCAGCCGGGCACCGTCTGGATCCATGCCGCGAGGTTCGCCAGGGTGACACTGTCGGTGGGGTAGGCAAGGGTCGCCACCACCGCGCCGCTGGCGTAGAGGCTCGCCACCTGACCCACATGGTCGAACACCACCTTGGGCGTGGTAGCCGTGGAACTCACCATGAGGCCGGCGCCCACCGAGAAGGTGCGCTGCAGGCCGTCCGACCGCTTGAAGATCGTCACATCCCAAGGCAGGGAAGCACCCACAGCCACCTGGATCGAGATCCCGTCCGTGTGGCGGCCGTAGTCGAGGCTGGTGAACACCAGGCCGGAAATCGTCGCAGTCGCCTGCGTGGGGGCGCCGATGCGCACGAAACGGATCAGGCCAGCACCCGGCACCGTGGGATCACCCGACGGGTTGAAGATCCGGCTGAGGTAGGAGAGCACGGGACCACCGCGGAGCGCAGCAGCCGCCTCCGAGAAGGATCGGAACTCCAATACCTGGTGGGGCACACCCCCATCGGATGTGCCGAGCACGCCGACCACACCCATGGACCCATAGGTGTCGGGGACCATGGCAGACGCATCGATTGTGGTGAATACGCCGGGACGCACGACATTCACGCCACCGACGTTGATTCCAATGGGACCAGGCATGTGACCTCCTTAGAGCGAGATGCTTCCGTAGCCAGACCGGAGAGGACGGGTCCAGCGGGACTCGATTTGCCCGGTCAAGTGGGCGGTTGAAATGAACGCAGGGACACCGAGGGTCTCGAAGTCCTCGCTCTCTTCAATGTTGAACGTGGGCTCCGAGAGGCCCACATAGCCAAGAATGCCGATCAGAAGCGTGAAAGCCTCAGCGAGCCATGGCGTGATGAAGGATCTGTCCTCGGGGATGGACGACCAGCCGATGAAGGAAAACGCCACCTGGAAAATGCGCCCCTCCACCATCGACGCGCCCGCAAGCGGAGATGGCGCGCCTTCCGACTCAGCAAGGAGAGAGCCGGCATTCGAAATCTGGTCCACCTGGACCGATAGCATCGGCCAGCCCGTCGTATCCCTCGGATATGTACGTCGGACCACGAGGGTGCGGTTGGGGGCGAGTGGATGATCGGCCGAGAACTCCTGGAGGCGATCCACAATCCAATCCAGCACCCAGAGCACGGATGGAACGGATCCCGTCGAAAGATCCACCCCGGTGACCACAGGCCCCTGGGCCCACACGCCACCAAACGAGGCGAACCAACTGACCGTGAGGCCAGCAGCGCGGGGAGCCCCAAAGAGAGAGGCGCTCCACCCACCGGTTGGGTCCGGGGATAACTGCATGGAGACGAGAGCCGGGTTGGTGTCCTGAGCCCCCGTGGCCGCCACAGGCCCCACGAAACAGACCACTGCGGCGGGGAGAGCACCAGACACCGCATCCTGCACGGAGGCCGTCAGCCTTGCCGCCCCCCCCACTGCGAGGGGCTCCAGGAAGTAGGTATCCCACTGAGCGGCCACGCATCGAGGGTCCAACCGGACCAAACCGCCACAACGGTTGGTGGTGCCGTAGGTGCCCCACCCTGGACACATCCTGCCGCCAGGGGCACCCCCCCTCTTTCATCCTCCGAGAGAGGCGGAGATGACAGATCCTCGGTACGATGCAGCCCGGGCCAAGCTGCGGCGCTTCCTGCCGCCTCCACCACCCGACTCCGGGTGGGGGTACGCGAGGCAGCGGATCGAGGCCCAGTTCCTCGGGGTCACCACCGACGACCAGGCGTCGAATGGCGAGGCCATGATGCTCATGCCGGCGATCCTGCAGCGTTCGGACGCCACGCCCACCGACTGGACCACGAGCCCATACACCTGGGCCTTCACGCCCGTCAGCACCACCTATGCGGGCGCGCAAGGAGAGTGGCTGGACCTATGGGGCACCATCCTGGCCGTGCCCAGGGAGCCGTCTGAGCCGGACGGGCTTTATGGTCCACGAATCCTATCAGAGATCCTTCGGCCCACCCAGACGAACACCGGGCTGGCGCAGGCCATAGACGAAGGGCTCGGGGTGGTAGGAACCCAGGTCCACGAGGCGTCGGACGTGTTAACCATGTATAGGCTGAACAGCCCCGGCCTCCGAAGCAATTCGAATACAGCTGCGGTCACCAAGCGTCTGAACATGGCCGGCGGATTCCAGGGCACATCCACAGCTGCCTGCTTCGTGATCCAGTTGCCAAGCGGAGCGCAAGTCCCCTACGACGAGCAGACGGTGGCTCGTATCGCCAACCGCTCGAAGGCCGCTGGCACAAGGATGGCTGGGGTCTATACCGACAATGCTGGAAGCATCCTCGCCCCGGATGCAGTAACAGTCGGGAATCAAGCATTGGCTTATACCTCGCCCATCACTGGTGGCGCCTATGCATGGAGCATCACGAACGGCATCATCAACAGTGGCCAAGGAACGAACCAGATCGCGTTCACAGCCACAGCAGTGGGAGTCGTTGGATTGGCCGTCAAGGTCATCACTCCATCTGCCACCAATACCTTCTGGAAACCAGTCCAGGCATATATCGGCGTATCGCCAGCAATCACAACCGCCTCCTACCAATATGCTGGGACTCTGGGAGCCACGGCATCAATCTCTATGCCGAGTGGATCTGCCGCCACGCTGAAGTGGACAGCTACAGGCGTGAACATCGTCGGGGCCAACGATCAGCCAACCGTTACATTCGACGTGGGGCCAGCCCAGACCATGGCCACCCTCACGGTGGCTGTCGCCAATGCCACAGGCGCGACCGGGACGAGCACCATCTCCATCAAAGTGATCCCCTACACGAGCCCTGTGACGGCAACCACTGGTCCCCTGGCACCGAATGCAACCGCCTCTATCACCATGGACCTCGGGTGGGCGTACGACCTCGTGAGCGCCCAGACCGATCGCCCAGCGTGGGTGAGGATCTACAACACGGCTGCCGACCTCATGGCCGATGCCGGGCGCGACATCACGACCGATCCATCTCCATCCACGGCGATCGTCTGCGAGTGGATCACCACCGCAACCATGCTCACGATCCCAGCAGCACCAGGCGTCAAGGGCATCAACGGGGATACCCCGCGCACCCAGACGGCCTACGTCTCCATCACCAATCTCGACACGATCACATCGCCCGTGACCGTGACCATCACCCGCACCGAAACCCGCACCAGTGGGACGTCCTAGGAGATTTCTATGTCAACTTTTCTTGGGTTCGACTCTTTCCTTATCAGCCCAGGGGCCATCCCGGCGACAGTTCTGTCATCCATTCTCCCGTCATTTACCAGCCGCGGGTTCCAAGTAGTTTCCCAATCCGTGATTCCAGTGGCGGTCCTTGGGACATTCGGGAGTACCGGAAGTGCGTGGGATGGCGATTCTAGCACCGTGGCTGGCGGCGGTGCAGGCTGGACCGGGATCCAAACACCGAGCCCGTTTACACCTACCGCTCTACACATAGTCTCAGAGAATGGCGCATCCAATCAGGGACCAAAAGCATTCACCCTCGACTATTCCGATGATGGTGTCACCTGGACCACCCTTAGCACATGGTCCAATGAGATCAATTGGATCCCCGAAGAACGCAGGGTCTATACCGTGGCAGGCGCAGCAGCCCATTCCTTTTGGCGGGTTAACATAACCGCGGCGAACGGCGGGAATCCATATGTCTCCAGCGTCGATCTGGTAGATGCAGGAAACAATTTCATCTGTACGAATGCATGGGTCGAGCTAATCCCACCAGCCACTGAAACCATCGGCAACAGTGACGCCTATGAAGCGCTGCGGATCACCGTTCTAAGCGCCGGGACCACCATCCAGTTCCAGCCAGTCCTTTACCCGGTGACCGCACGCCCCATGTCGGGAGTATGTTGGCAGGGTGCAGCCGGAGCCGTGGCGCCGTCCCTCACCCTCAACGGGACTACTGTGACGGGGCCTGTCGGAGCAGCCACCAACACCGCCCAGCAAAATCTGCGGGCCCTCTATGAAGCCATTCGTGGGAGCAATGACCCGAATTTCACAGCATTCAACTGGGAATACCAGAAACCCGCACCACAGAACGCAGACGACAATAATGATTATATCTACTTTTGGCAAAAGTCACCAGGCCCGAACATTACAATCTCAGGGACCAACATCAACACGGCAATGGCTGGAAGATACGCACCAGCCGGCGTTAAGGAGGGTATTTCTGGTGTGGTTGCGGGAACGCTTAATATAGACCTTATCAACGGGTTTATTTATTATATTCAAGTCTGTTCGAGATCAATTGCATTTGCCACAAAAACAAATTCGGCATATAGCGGCCCTGTGCATGCGTCCTGGGCCACAAACTCTGTCAGCTTGGCCGCCATGCCGCCCGCATTTGGATTGTCCAAGGTAACACCGGTTGAGCTTCTCATCGGCACAGACAATGACAACACAACCACCACGAGCACGGCTCAAACCAGCCACCTATGGGGGATTGCCCAATCGACAAGCACTTCATTTGAATCTATGAGCATAAACTACCCATACGACTGGACTAGCGTGGCTCCATTTAGCCGCCAAGCTTTTAGATCCAAAATTCAGGATTATATTGCGCCTTATCCCATTAATGCAGCGGCTCAAATCCGAGCCACCTTGCTAGGGTCGAATCTATTCAACGGCGGAAATGTATCCAACGATTTCCAGATCCACCGCATGTCTCTCCCGAACGAGACAGTCACAAATAATTGGGCCACATGGGTGATTCCGATCATGGATGTTCAAGACTGGTACAAATTCGTTGGGACTGCCACGGATGAAGCGCTGCTTTTGGTTTCGGATACCGTAGCGGTTACCCCGTTGGCAACAAATGTGTTGGCGAGTGACACGACCATTCCCGTAGCGAGCACTACCGGGTTCCAAACCTCCGGCAATATTGTTATTGAATCGGAGATCATCGGATACACAGGGATCACACCCACAGCATTCACGGGATGCACAAGAGGACTCTACGGAACCTCGCCCGCGAACCATTTTGTGGGCGACATGACCGGGCAAGGGCTGTGGATGGTCAAGATCCTGGGCGGCGCACTCTTCGCTGGATACGTGAAGCCGAGTTAAAAACATGAGCGCACCAGCAAAGAATTTTCAAGATCCGACCATGCTCAGTAAATTGGGCAGCCAGGCGATCCCCACGCCGCCGATCCCAGAGATTGTCATCGCATGTGGGAAAGCGCTGGTTCAAGCTCCACACGCCTTCTTCCGGTGGCAGACGAAAATCCGGCTTCAGGATGGCCCCGCGACCAACCCTTTGCCGACACCTCGGATCCCGCTTCCCCCTATGGGGCGCCAAGCACTTCTCACATTCCCCCCGATTTACAAAGAGCGGGTAAACGCCACACACAATCGCCCCACCTCCGGCCAGACATGGCCGAGATTTGGCGTCCCAGATGGAAGCGGGCCGGCAGAGAAATGGGTCATCGCTGGGTACGGGGCACAAGGGTACAACCTAGCCCCCATCACACCACAGGCTCAATGGACACCGACACCGCCGGCAGGGATTGTCGACCCAGACGGAGCCAGCATCACGATCCCTTACTCGTTCAGCGTACAGCACCCCAACACCAGTGAGCCGATCCCAACGGCGAACATCACCATCACGGCCTCCGAGGGCACCGTCGGGCCCATCACCACCGACGGAGACACCGTATTTGCATTTACGGTGACCACCCAGGTTCCGATTGGACAGACCCACACGCTGAAGGTAACAGTTACCGCGAAAGACACCGCGGGGATGACCGCCACCGGCCTGACATCCAGCACCAACCTCACGGCGGTTCAGACGACGGGCCCCCGCATTTACATGGGGTGGTTCTACGGTGTCTACCCCAATGCGAGCGGCGCGCCGACCTATGCCAGTCGGCCCTACATCATGGGGACCAGCAACTCTACACCCGTGACCGCTCCAGGCGCCCCAATGGAGATCATCGGAGCCATGGCGCCCGCAGATTTCGCCCAGATCCCACCGGGGCCGTTTGGTCAGTTTCCCGCCGCGTCAGTTTTCTATGTGATCGATGGTATCGCGTACCCGACCACGTTCTACACCTACTCACAACAACCCAGCAGCACCGTCCTCAACGGCACCACCTGGGTGGCAAAATGGACTACGCCGAGCACCCTGTCGGTAGGCAGCCACACGATTGCCATGAGACTGGTGGTTGGGCAGGAGATATCACAAACGGATCCCATCCCTCTCACGGTGTTGCCGACCTCATACCCTGCACCGAGCGCCCAGGGCATCAGGCTCTCGCAGCTGCCGCAACAGGGGTCCGTCCTGACATTGCAAGGGTTCCAGAGCAGCCTGGATATCACATCCATGAGCATAGCGGTGGATGGCCTCACGCAAGCAACCTGGGATTACAGCACCACTGTCCCCATGAAGATCACTGGAGTAGATGGCGTCGGCACCGTGCAAAATCCATCTGGTGTCTCATCCTACACAAGCCCCGATGGAGTGAATCTCCTGGCCCACGATTCCGGCGTCTACTACCAACTGCCAGCAACGCCTGCGGTAGTCGCCGCTGGGAACTACCAGAGCCTCCAGCTAGGAGTCTGGCGGTTCGACAACGGGATCGTCGGAGGAGGGACAAAGAACGTGACGGTCACCGGCACGGATGCCATGGGCAAGACGTTCACGATCAGTGGGACCGTAACATTTCCAACGCCGACGATGGATGGCAGCCGGTATGCGCTCTGCCCATTGCTGACATCGGGGAGCACCACAAACCTCAAATTCAAAAACCAAGCCATCGGCAACTCCGCATACAGCGTCACGACGCCGGCCAGAGTCAGCACAACAAACGGCCCGATCTTGATCGCGGCCTCTGTAGGGCTCAATACGACCACCGGCATAACAAGCGAGATTCTGAGCACATATGTTGGGCCCACTGGACAGGTCACGGATTATCCAGACTTCCTCGCTTACACATCGGCAAATCCACTAGTGGGATCAGGATTGCACCCAACGGTCTACCCATTCGGACCCAACATCGCAATTCTCGACACCAGCAAAGCTGGGAACCAACTCCCGTTCGCGTGGCTGAGCATGGCGAGAAGCGATGGGGGATCCGCAGCGCAGGCATCAAGTTCCTGGGCGCTGCAGTATTGGGAAGCTGGTGACGCGAAATGCCCCATGAACATGCGCTCCTACCCAACACCAAGCACCTATGTTGGGCAAGGCGCAGGGCAGCCATCTCGCACCATTCCCGGTGAAACCGTCTATCTGGTTTCGCTGGATCAACCCGCGAATAGTGGAGCGACGAGATGCGATCTCATGGCGGGAGCCACGGTCATCGGAACCGCACTCCAGTACAACGGGAATATCGATACCTCGATCAACACGCAGTCATTCCCTTACTACTGGCTGCCAGATCCGACGAATCCAATCGGCCCCACTCCGGGAACCGCATACGCTTCCAGGTTCGCCTATATGACCTACGGACCCAACGCGCTTCTGACCGCCGGAAACAATCAAAGGATCACGGCTTCCGTCACCTATTCGGACACCACTTCCGCGGAAGGCCCAATGGGGGCCATGGCCGGGAACGCATACGACCAGCGGTTGCATCCCTTCTATAGGAATCCCGCGACAACCTCCTACAAGAGCCTCGAGACATGTACGTTCACGCGGCAAACAGGTCAATTTGTCCAGAACGCGATGAGCCTCCCCGTCGATACCATCCAACTCAATCTCGGACCAGACGGGCTTATGACCTATTCCCACGTTGCGGTCTCGCTGTCACAGATTGTCAACTACGACGGGACATACCCTACTTTGGTGCTTGGAGCACCAAATGCGATAGCAAGCATGCTGAAGGCAGCCCCACTCATCAGTGGCCAAAATAGATCGGGGTTCAACACCGTTGTGCTTTCAGGAGGAGCGACGTTGCCCACGGGGTTCGCTTCGGACGTTTACACATTTCAGCCGAAAGCACCGGGCCGATACCTCGTGCGAATGACACTCACGGAGGACCAATCCAATTGGGTCTCCAAGGGGAATCCACTCCCATCGCCGTCATACTTTATTGATACAATTTTCGACGTTACTACTTAAAGGGAGCCGACATGACCCAGACCCTGCACCCTCTCTACGGTGAATACCTGACCGATGCCGGGCGCGCCCACTCAATCCCGCTCCCGCCAGGCGTCTACGCCGGGATGAACCCGACAATCACAGGCGCTGGAGGATCCGCTGGCTGGACCCTGAGCCTGGCGCCAGACTCGGATGGCTTCTCCTACTGGCGCACCCCGGGATCCCCAGTCGAAGGGAGGTACGTCATCCAAGAGGATGCTCCGGTGCAGGTGCCCATTGCCGCGCCGGATGCCACGCACACGCGCATCGACCTCGTCATAGGCGTCCACAAATGGGTCGCAGGCCCGGTGGATCCATCGACCCTAGAGCCAACAGGGCAGTACACCAGCGCCCAGCAGGCCACCTACGTCGTTGCGCAGGGGACGCCATCGGCAACACCGGTGGCGCCCACGGTGCCGGACCCCTACGATGGAACCGGGAATCGGGCGGTCATTCTGGCCGAGATCACTGTCCCTCCAACGGGAACACCCACCGTGGTCCCCTATCCAGCCACGGACCTCCGCTTGCTGGGAATGCGGACGGTGATCCAAGAAGTGATCACGGCCAGAAGCACCTTCCCGGATCTCAACTCCAGGCTCAACAGCCTGGGTGGCTCGATCACGGCCATCACGCAGAACCAGATCAACGCCACGAGCTTCACGGGGAGCACGGCCGTCACCAGCAGCGCGACCACCTTCACGAAGGTGGCCATGTCCAAGACAACCGTATTCGGGACGGCCGTCTCCGACGTAGACGCAGCCACCAAGACATCCATCAGCCTCCTTCAACCGGGGCTCTACGAGATCGAGGCATTTCACAAGGTGGAGGGATCGGCATTCGGAAGCGTCTGCTGTGCGGTCCAGGCTTGGCTCACGCGCACGGGAGCAGCCAACCAGCTTATTGACAATCAGCTCGACACCTTCTCGGACGAGATCACCGAGGCTGTCTACGGCATGCTCTACGTGGATCCGAGCTGGGTGGCGCCCGCGATTTATTTCGAGCGCGCAGGCACCCCTGCCGGAACCCTGCGCGGATCCGTCAAGTACCTGGGCAACCCAACCAGTGTCGGCACCCTGCTCATCGCCAACAAGGTCTCCACCAACCTGCTGGCGTCCACGGGGATGACCTACCCCGTGTCGGTCCTGATTCCCCTCACCGCCAGCAATGCCGTCGGAAGCGTCACATGGAGCGTGGTCGCCGGGACAGGGCTGCAGAGCGGCACCACTGACCCAGCCGCAACCATCGTGAGTGGGAACCAACTGCAGTTGACATGGTCCACCGCCCCCGCGGCCTTCCCAGCCACCTACTCCGTGGAGGTCAGCGCCACAGACAGCGCCACGAGCCCCCGGACTGCAACCGCCACGCTCGGGTTCACCCTTGCCGCCCCGGCGCCCCTCACCATCACGACGACTACCCCCATCCCTTTCAGCACGGCCCTCTACCCCTACAGTGTGAGCCTCCAGGCCATCGCATCAGGGGGAGCCCCTCCCTACACCTGGTCCATCGTCACCGGCGCTGGCACCAACCTCCCGAGCGCAGCAGTGAGCGGCACAACCGTGACGGGAACCGTCTCCGCAGCCGGAACCTATACGGTCGAGCTTCTCTGTAGCGACTCCCAGACCCCGACTCCAGCGCAGGCCACGGCGACCATCACGATCAACGTCACAACCGTGACAGGTGGAGGTGGGGGTGGAGGCACCGGATGTGTTCCTGCTGGGACTCCCCTCAGCATGGCCGATGGGAGCACTATCCCGGTCGAGCAGGCAGCCTTCGGGATGCATGCCATGGCCTTCGACGATCTCACGGGCGAGCCGGTCGAAGCCACCATCACTGCTACCTGGGAGCACCAAGGCCGCGATCTGTATCGGTTGATCACCGATCGTGGGGAATTGGTCTGCAGCCATGACCACCGCCTCTACAGCCGGGCGAAGGATGCCTGGATCCCAGCCAGGAATCTCCATGAGCACGATGTCACCCTCACCCTCGATGGGCAGACCTTGGTCGAGGCCGTGGTGCTCTCCTGTGAGCCCACCGGGGAGCAGGCGACGGTCTATCACCTCACCCTGGACCGCGGCCATGTCTACGTGGCAGGCGGATTCCCGGCTCACAACATGATCAAGGTGCTCCTGAATTAACTCAGCGCTTCGCGCAGATCGGCATCCAGGGCGCGCTCCACATCCGGGCGCGCCCTGGTCCATGAAACCTCAAGGGCCGTCTCCAATGGGGCCATCGCAGGCGTGGCGGGGCGCACCCAGGATCCTGGCTTCGACTTCTCGGACATGACCCGGAAGGTGAGATAGGTGGTCTGCCCGGACTTCCCCATGCGGACCATCCCCTGGTAGCGCCGAACGTCCGAATCCGACATCCCGGCCCCGAGCAGGGCCTTCTTGGATACGCGCCCCTGCCACTGGTAGTGGAACTTGGGGACGGTCCAGCCAGTCCCCGAGACTCGGGTGGCGGGGGAACCAAGAGATCGACTGTGCGCCATGACCTTGGCCAGCGTGTAGACGGCCCGCGGCATGGCCTTGAGGCGCGTGGTGTTCACGGCCCCATGTCGGAAGGGAATGATGAGGTAGAGCTGGCCGTCTTTCCCGCGCCGGGCACGGGGAGCCGACGGCAGGTTCTGCTTCATGTCGTAGGACGGAGCGCCCTCCTCCACCGCCTTGGCATAGTCCGCAGAATTCCCGATGGCCCAGGTCAATAGAGCCTTCCGGTCGTGGTAGGCCCCCTTGGCGAGACGCCCGGAAGGGTTCTTGAGCGCTCCATGCCCAGGAATTGGAGCGCCGTTCAGGTAGTCCACGTAGGTGGCATGGGCATCCTCGACAAAGCCCTCCAGCGCAGCCAGGGTGCGATGCCACACATCCAGGCCCAGGACCACGGCCTCCAACTCAGCCCGCACCGAATCCAGGTTCAGCCAGGCGATAGAGAGAGAGAAGGCTTCGGCCACGGATCACCCATGAGGCCCGAGGAAGGTGGTGGGAGACAATCCAGAGGACGGAGGGGCCGAGACAGGCCCACCCGTCTGGCCGCTACCCGTGGTAACGCCCGAATGGGTGTGAGTCTGGGCCCAGGTGAAAAGATCCTCCATGCAGAAGCGCTTCTGCCCATCCTGGAAGGTCTGGGAGGCGAAGCCGTGCAAGACCAGGTGACCGCTGGGATCAATGGAAATGCCCCCGCCGGAGGGGTGGGCGACCTCGAGGGTGCCGTCGGGGTGCATCCGCATGGATCCGGCCTTGGGATGGTCCAGGATCACCCATGGGGCGGCCGTGACGACCTCTTGGGTTTCAGTGCTCCCATGGGGAGGGGGAAGAGGACCACCCACACCGTCACCACCAGCCTCTACGATCCTGAGACAGACCCCCGAGGGATGCTCCAGCTGGGTATCCCCGTTCCGATGGATGTGGCGCCGGACCCCGCTTTCATGCTGGAAGGAGTCCAGGTACCGCTCGGCATCTACCTGGTTGGAATCCTGCCAATGGATCGATCCGAGCCAGACCGTCAAGGTCTCGTCCACCTCGACCACAAGGCCCAGTTCCCCGACCTGGGGCAACCGGATCGCTGCCCCGCCGGAGGCGTGCGCACGGGTGGCCAGGACGCGCACGAACCGCGGCCCCCCCACCGGAAAGTAGGCGCTGTCGCGGAAGGCCACCAAGACCCCGTGCTGGGACGGGACCACCTCGATGACGTACGCAGCAGAAATGAGCATGATCAGTCCCCCGATCGGCCAATCTTGGCCTCGCCAGTGGCAGGAGCGCCAGCGGCCGGGATCTCATAGTGGATCCACTGGACCCCGTCAGAGGAGCGCGTCTCGAACACGATGACGCGGTAGCCGAGGGACGCGGCGTTGTTGGTGAGAGTAGAGAACGCCTGGGTGAGCGCTCCCGAGCCCCCGGGCACCTGAAAATCGAAGGCCAAGCCCTTCGTGTGGGCACTCCCGGGCACGCCACCCCAGTAGGCATTGAGCTTCACGCTGCGATAGGCGGAGGTGATGATGATGTTGCCAAGCAGGTTGCGCACCTTGAAAATGTGCCCAGCCAGAATCGCCAGGTTGGCCTTCACCGCATCGGTTGGCTGGTCCTGGTACTGAGGCGTGCTGGTGGCCAGAAGATTGTCGGGACCGGGCAATGGGTTCACCTCTGCCGGCTGGAAATGCGAGGACGACACCCAATCGGCGCGCGCGGCCTTCACCTCCGTTGGAGTCATGTAGGTCACCATTTTGAGATCGACCAGTGCGCGCACGGCTGCAGGGTATTGGTCCGCGGTGACCCCATCCAACCCGCGCGTGATGCCCACAGAGGTCTGCGCCTGCAGACCCTTTGGGCTACCTGAAATCGAGTGGCTGACGGAGATCACATAGCCCGTCGAAGGCAGAGAGGCATTCTCCGAGTAGTCCTCCAGGACGGAACCGATGTGGATGCCGGGCATGAGGGGGAAGTCGTGCACCTGGTCCAAGAGGAAGGGAAGAGGGGCTTCCTGCCAGGCTACCCGGTCGAGGACGGATGGCAGAATGACGTCGAAATAGGATGGATCAGCCTTCAGGTAGGAGCCGATGCTGACCTGACGGGATGAGAACCCGTAACGCTTTATGAGGTTGTCGTCCATTCTGAAGCCCAACGCCACGCGCTCATAACTCATCCCCGTGGGGTTGGAGTCCTGCGCGCCCGACAGGCTGACGAAGAAGGTGTTCGCCCTGGATGCATCGGACCTGGAGGAGCCAACCCGCAGCGCTGCGCCCGGACCCGTGGGGACTCCCGTCATGACGACATCCAGTTGCCTCCATATCGAGTCATCGTCTACTGGCGCCCCAGTGACCTTGGCGGTCACGGCAGCCGCAGGAGGCCCGGGCCATGGGCGGGGGCGGAACACCAGAGTGGGAATCTCCCGGTACTCGCTGGCATTCGGATCGGGCTGATAGGTCAAGAAGAACTCGTGGACATCCGGTTCAGCAAGGCCCTGGAGGATGCCCCAGATGGGGCCCTGCTTCATCAGATACCAGTTCTCCGTGGCGAACACAAAGAGGCCCCAGGCGCTCTGCCAATCCCGGGGGTTCGGGGAGAACTGGAAGGTCGTTCCTGAAGCGGCCCGGGCACCACGTACGCCAAAATCAAGAAATTTATCCACGGCCCCAGAGATGAACATCCGCATTAGGTCGGAAACGGGAATCGCACCCTGCTGCTTGGCCAGCTCATGGAAGAAAGAGAAACCGGCGGTCCCTGGGAAATTCTTCCCGGCCTCAGCCTGCACGAACCCCTGCCAATCCAACCACTGCTCCGAAAGCACCTTCTGGAGCCCGGCCGCAGTGATGTCCAGGCGCCATCGGTAGGAATCGGCAGAGGAGGCGCGAGTCCATTGGACCCCGGATAGGTTCCCATCAAAAGCACAGGTCCATCGGCCATCCGCGGAAAGGATTTCTATGCGCAACGGGTCATGGGGGAGCACTCGCGGACGCAGGACGCCCCCAATGGCGCCCAGGGTGATGCTGAGCGATGCCGAATGCCCCTGCATGGTTTCCTGGGTCCGGAGCGAGATGAGCCCCAGGCTGCCGGCCATGAATTTGGGAGGAGGCCCTTGGATGTAGGGGGAATCCCAGGGCAGACCGTCGAAGTAGATGCCGGATGTGGTGGGACTCGACGGATCGAGGATGACCGCATAGGCGCGCTCCGCGTCCATCGGAGCCAGGCTCTCCAGGGAGGAGAGCACCAGCCGGAAGGTGGGACGGTAGATCATGATGTGGCCAGGATCCACTCGGGATAGGTCACAGAAACACCCCCATCAATGGCACTCCCCACCTGCAATACGCACCGTTCATTCGCACCGGTGTATGGGTTCCCCGGCTTCACGGGGACGACATCCTGGGCAGAGAGAGGATCGGTGTAGGCGGGTGCCGTCAGGTCGCCCCGCCAGATCGCCAGGGACACCTCAAGGATGTCTGGATCGGCGCCGGCCAGCGCCACCAGTAGGTTGGAGTAGGCGCAAACATCCCCCACCTGCAGCCCGGAAAAATAGGTCTGGGCCGCCGAAGTAAGAGAAGCCTGAATGGTTGACCAGCGAGCAGCCCCATAGGGGGTAACCCGGATCGTCCCCCGGACCTTGATCTGAACCGGGGCCACCGGAATGATCTGGACCTGAATGCCGGCCGCCTTCCATCCTGGGATCTGGGCTCCCGTCGGGGAAGTGTAGCCGAACACCTCGTTCGAAACGGCGGTCTGGACCGTGGGATCCAGCACCCCAGTCCCAGTGCCGTCGTCCACCACGAGCCACACGAGCCCAGCGTAGGGGGTGCCAGTGGGGGGGAGCGGGAGAAGGAAGGGCTCCACCGCACGAGCGCTCACGAGGCGCCCCGTCGAAAGGGCGGCGAACTCTAGGGCGCTCGCCGTGCCGCGCTGCAGAGTGGAAATGAAACTCTGGAACCGAGCCATCCGCGCGTCGGCGGATTCGATGTCCGCCCCGCCGGAGAAGGCGGCCGGGTTCTGGACAGAGTCCACACCGGCGATCTGGTAGGCCATCTGGGTGATGGCGCCCGCGGCGATATTCCCAGCCACGCCAGGCGTCACCGCAGAGGCCGCCACGACGCCCGATGCGAGAGCCCCCGCAGCGATGGTGCCATCTGCCGTCGTCAAGAATTGCTGCCCGTCCGCCGCGATCACCTTGGTGCCCAGGGGCACGACGATGGGGGCCGTTGGGGCGACCACGCACTGAAACACGACACCACCCGAGGACGACTGCGCCGGGAGCAGGCTGAACCCAAAGGCGGTGAACGCGCTCTCGGAGACAGCCCACTGGATGGCCATGCTGGTCCGGACGTCATATTCCTCCAACACCATGGCCGCCGCCTCGAGATGGCTGCGTTCCAGGGAGCCAGGATAGAGATCGGTCGAGAGCACACCATCTGCGGTATCGGGATTCGCCTGGATCCACGCGATCATGTCGGATACGGTCTGGTCCCACCGGCGTGGCGTATAGCCTGCCATCTCAGCCTCCTACCTGGGCCACGCTGCCCGAAAAATTGACCGACCCGAGCACCGTGTCGAGGGTCGCCGACACCACCACCACATCCATGTCCACATCCACAGTGAGGGTCTCGACGCCCAGCACCCGCGGGTCAGCCAGGAGGGTCCGGCCCACCTCGTCGCGGAGGGAAAGGACTGTCGGGAGGTCGAGGGCGGTCCCGAGGTAGGAATACACGCGGGAGCCGTAGTCGGGATGCTGGGGAAGGTAGCCCAGAGGGCATTGCAGCCGCCGCAGGAGTGCATTCTGGAGATTCTGGGCCCCGCTCACCAGGACATGGACCTGTCCAGCAGGATCCAGATCGCGCCCCACCCGATCCGCAGGCCCAACCCCGGGTGTGGACGCCCCTGCGACGACGAAGGGATCGCCCGTCTGGAGCAGGGAGCCTGGGGAGGGGATGGTGGCGACAGTGAGCATGGGTGGACTTTTGCGAGGGAGACGGCGGCGTTATTGAGAAATGAACGGATAGCGGAGCCCGTTGGCCTTCGCCAACGCGGCCCAGTTCGCCATGGAGCCAGACGAGAGAGCGGTCATCTGCTGCAGAGTGCCCCCGGGCGGCACCGTGGGCGCCCGGGGCGCCACAGTGCCCGGGGTGGGGGCCAGCGTGGTGCCCCAGGTCTTGAGGTTCCCCAGGGTGATCCGGGTGTCCACGAGCGTGCCCCGGTATGCCTCCTGCACCGACTGGCGGAAGGAAGTGGGCTTCGTCACGGCCATGATCCCGTTCGCGGCCGATGCCGCGCGCCGGATGGTATCGCTCACCCCCCGGACCTCCGACACGGCCTGCTGCCGCAGATTGGATAGAGACGTCTGCAGCGTGGAAAGCTGCGTGGCGAGATTGGCTGCTCCCTGGGTGATGTCCCGATAGCCCGCCAGCAGCGCCTGGAGGCCGGAGATCTGGCCGGCGGACTTCTCGGCCGAGGGAGGGGGCGGAAGGGTGTCAGCAGGCGCAGCAAGGAGCCTTTCGAGGCACCAGAAGGAGACGCTGTAGGTCCATTCATGGGGACGTCCGGCGCTACGCTCTTCAGTCGGCAACTCGGTGGGGATCGCCCACCACTGCCACAGGCGCCATTCGGACCAAACCCCGTTCCGCACCGCGAACACGAGGCGCAACAGGGGCTGCCCGTTCAGCGCCCTGGCCCGATTGAGATCCACCCAGCCGAGGAAGAACGCACGTACCTGGCGCATGTTGGCGAACCCGGGTGATTCCTTGCTGGAATCGAAAGGACCACCAACGCCATAGGTGCCCCGGATGGTGCATCGGGCGATGCCCAGGCCCCCATCCACCACCACCGGCTCTCCCTGGAGATCGAGAGAGACATCCGCCCGGAAGGGCTGAGAGAAGGAAATACTGTTTGGGGCCAGCCGGAACACCACGGAAGGAGCAGCCCCCTGCAGGTCCGCAGCCTTCGCGCGTCCCACGTCGTCCCAAATCTCGAAGCTGTAGGTGGGGGGGGGAGGCATCTCGGACTTCTTGATGCCCGCCATGGACGCGTTCGCCTGCGACCTTGTCAGGGCGTTCGTGATGCTCTGGATCTGGTTGGACAGGGAATTCAAGCCGGCCATTGCCGCCTCATAGGTAAAGCATGCTGGGGCCTTCCCAGACGTCCAGAATACGGTTGAGGAGCGTCTCGGCTTCCTTCTCCAGCCGATCTTCCATGTCCTTGAACATGTACGCGGAATTCCGGCTTTGGGTGAGGCCGTCCGCACTCTCCGAAGAGAATTGCCCGGGGTTCACCCACAGCGACATGGTGGGCATGAGAAGCAGCATGGACCGGAGCGCCACGAGCCGCTTGATTTGAGGCCACTGGGACAACCCCGTTTCGTCCAAGCCGGCGTAGTACTCCATCTGGACCGTCGCGGGAAGGCGCCAATTCATGAACCCCTGCCCGAAAGCCAGCGCATAGGCCGCAGACCCAGCCGTCGGCGCGACCATGATCTCGTGGGTCTGCCGGTCCACCCGAAGCCATTCCAGAGGCACTGGGAAATTGGGGATGAGAGCCCCGGGCACATAGAGGGTCATGGAAACGATCTGGACTATGGGGCGCACCCGCACTTTGATACGGGTGAAGCCATCCCCCGGCACCCGACCGGGCCAGGTGTAGGGGAACTCGTATTCCACGCCCGAAGCCACGGGCGCCAAAACCCCAGCGTCCATCTGGGGGAGGAAATGGGTGACCTGGAATCGAGTCCCGAGATCCATCTGGACCTGAGCCTCCCCCTGGGCGATGGCGTCAGCCATCGCCTCGTCCAGCGATGGGTCAGCCAGCGCCGGGATGGCGGAAATAAGCCCCCGCAGGAACCCATCCCGCAGGTACTGGGCGGTCACACCAGAGGATCCAGCCATGGCCGATCCTTACTTCTTCTTGCCGGATACGGCCGCCAGTCTCGATTCGGCCGCCAGGGCTTCCGCCTCCTTCGCAGCCACCTCGGAAGCCGCCAGCGCCTCAGCAGCCTCGGCCTCGCGCGCAGCTGCCTCAGCGGCATCAGCGGCCTGTTGGGCGGCCAGCACATCGGGATCAGGCGACGGAGTCTTGGCTGGGGCGAGCGCGCCACCATAGCGGTTGAAGGCGGGATTCCGAGTCAAGGCGACCGCCTGCTCTTCTGAGGCTTCGCCCACCCAGATGTCATCCTCGCCGAGAGGCGAGAAAGTTATGCCGTTCACGATGGGTGGCATGCAAGGCGCACCCTTATGAGCCAGGATCACAGACATGGAACCTCCAGGAAAATGGGCCTGGCAGCCCCGAAGGAACCGCCAGGCCCAGGAACAGAAGCGCCTAGAACGGCTTCCAGGTGGCGTTGGTGGGCAGGATGTTCTTGAACGCCCCCAGCTTCTTGGGGGTGGCGATCCGCAGAGCCGTGATGTAGAACAGCACGAAGCGATACTGCAGAGCGGTCATGGCCAGAGGCAGCTTGCTCGGAGGAGCCATCTGCAGGAGGCGGAAGGCGCCGACGTTGGGGTTGCTCGTGAGCACCAGAGCATCGCTGGTGCCGGGAATCACGGTGTTGTAGTCCGTGAAGGTGGTGGAACTGCCCGTCCGAGCCACCCGACCGATGAAACGCATGTCCGAAGGCTGGTTCGTTCCGTTCCGGCGTCCACGGTAGACCTTGTAGTAGGTCTCGGTTCCACCCGCCGATGGGGTGATGGTGAGCACCACCGAATCACCAGCGGCGACGCTGGCGGCGGAGGCCGTCACGACAGGGTTGGAAACGACGCCCGAGGACCACGCCTCCACCGCGTAGTAGTAGGCGCCAGCATGGGCGGCCAGGAACGCGCTGTTGGGATCGATGGCGGGAGCGGCGAATGTCGGGGCGGAAGCCACGGTCTGGCCGGTGATGCTGGTGGGATCGGCATAGGTGGAGACGGGAGCCGAAATGCGCTCGTCCAGGAACGGGTGGGGCTCCACCTCGAGGATGCCGTTGCCGACACCCAGGCCGTTGTAGCGGATCCCCTTGACGAGGGCGCCGAGCATGGTGCTGGGCACATTCTGGTCGAGGTTCACGCGGTAGGAGGATTCCAGGTGGGCGTCGAAATCGGTCTTGACCAGGGGGCTCACGACCATGTAGTCGGGCGCACCCCAGTTCCCGAAACCAGCCAGCTGGGCGGCCAAGGGGCTGACCTGGGAGCCGCTGTTGAGAGCCGCACCGGCCATGTCCACGACATTCTGGGGGGCCCGGCTCTTGATGGACGGAATGAGCCCAGTGAATTCCAGGGGGTCCACGCTGGAGTCACCGTGGAGGATGTTCCACTCCACGCTCTGGAGCACCCGACTGAGGGCGGAGAAGATCTCCTGCTCCGAGGAATTGAAGTCCACCACCCCGGCCGCCTGCTGGAGCGCGCCCTGCAGGGCCGTGGGGACCGTCACGCCACCGTACTCGGCGAAGAGTTTGAGTTCCGTGACTTCCCGGTGGTAGGCGCCGTTCCGGTCGGGCAGGTTGGTGGCGCTCTCGTTCGAGACGGAGCTGCCCGGGAACCCGCCGATGCCATCCTGCACCACCTGCTGGTCGATCAGGGACCAGGAAGTGTGGCGGTTGGGGAACAGCCGGTTGAACAACACGAAGTGCGGATTCTGGACCGTGGCGATGGCAAGCTCGCTCTCCACGGATTCCACGCGCATCGCGCCACCGCCGGTGAGGGCGGTAAGCTGCGTCCCAGCCTGGGTGCTGGAAAGGGCCTTGACGATATTGCGGATACGGGGATCCGCGCTTGACTCGGCCATCTGACCGAGGATGGAAACCACATCGAGCATGTGGAACCTCCAAGATTCGGCACAAAGCCGAGAGGGTGGTGGAAGAGGGGTTGGTTACTAGACGGAACGCGCCTGACGGGCTGCAGCCACGGCCTCCGACTGCGAGAGCGTCCCGGCTTTCATGCGGGCGAAAATCTCGTCAGGGGTGAGCGCGGGGACAGCAGGGACGGACGCGGAGGGAAGCGCCTTGCTGATGGCCTTGGGGGCCGGGGGAATAGGCAGGAGGGGCTGCGGGGCCAGCCCAGAGATGGCCTTCGAAAGCTTTCGGTTGGTGGCGGTCTGGCCGGCCTTGAGCGAGGAGATCTCATCTCGGAGAGCCCGGATCACCACGTTCTGGTCCTCCATCGCCCGGAGGATCCCCTCCAGCACGGTCTCGAGATCCAAGCCGCCCTTGAGCAGCTCGGAGGGCTCGGCCTCGCCGGTTCCATTGCCGTACGCCTTCTCGAGACGCCGGATCTCTTCCACGCTGAAGTCGTGGTTGCCGAATTCGTCCTCACCAGAAGGAAGGGCCTTCTCGACTGGGCGGCCATCGCCGTCCTCACCTTGGTCCTCTTCCGAGGAACCCCCCTCGCCCCCCTCGCCTTCCTCGCCTTCCTCGCCTTCCTCGCCTTCCTCGCCTTCCTCGGCGCCATCGGCGCCCTGGCCAGCCGCGGCCTCCTCGCCGGCGGCTGCCATGCTGGATTCCGTCGGGGCAGCATCATCCAGGCGCGGGTCGAGGGAATCGGGATCCGCAGGAGGCTCCGCAGCGACAGCGTCATGGCCGTCACGGATCGCCCCGATGCTCTTGAGCACCTCACGGACCTGACCCTGAATTTTCTTGAAATCAATGGACATGCGAACCTCCATCACGGGCGCAGCATGGTGAGGAGCACGGCCATGGCGTGCTCGGGGGGGATGCCGCGCTGGCCGGCCAGGTCTAAGAACCCGTCCACACCTAGATCCGGCTGCGCGTCGTTGAGGGTTTGGAGGATGGCGATCACATCCGGATCACCAGCTTTTGGAGTCGGTAGCGTTTCGAGCGTGAGCCCGCGGCCAGGCACGAAGGAGCCGAGGGCTTCCTCCAGGTCCGCCCGAGAGGCAAACGCCTTGGCGAATGCACGCACCGGCATGGTCGTGACTGGACCAACGGTGTGGTTGACCGGGGTCCGCGACAAACCGATGGAATGCCACCGTATGCCCCGAATTTCCTGGGTATTTCGCCCGTCCTCGACGGTGGGCGCCTCGGCAAAGACATCGCCGGCGATGGAGGGGTACCAGACGGTCGGGGGAGAAGTCTGCAGGCTGTCCCAGAAGAGGTCGGCCGCCTCCGTCCAGCGGTTGCCGGAACCCCTGGCCGTGAAGATCGCAGCCTTCACCCAGACGGAATCGCCGTCCACGCGTGCGTCCAGCGGCTTCCCGATCTCATAAGCGTAGGGGTTGACCTTCTGGCCTCGAATTTCACCAAGGACCGAGGCGTGATCCAGATCAATGCGACCGTACTGGAGGAAGTAGGGGATTGACTTCGCCAAGGCCGAAAGGAGCACCTTCTCGCCCTGGAGGTCGCGGACCTCCGAAGAAGCCTGCATGTAGAGGATCCGCTGGCCGGCCTCTTCGGCCACCTGGGCCTTGAGCGCAACCCGCGAGAACTGGAAGGCGACAGGCAGTGCCGGAGCCCCGATGGGGGCTGCAATGGCAGCTGCAAGGCCGAGAACGCTCATGCCGCCGATTCTTTGCGGCAACAGCGCATTTCTACTGGCTACCTGTCCCCTGGGTGCCCCATGTTGAGCCACCAGGGACGCCGGAGGGAGGGACCGAAACCCAACCTTGGCGGTAGACAGGAGCCAGGATGTCCGCTCGTCAGACCAACCGGGCCACGGCCAATAGTGATGGGTCGGTAACCGTTGAACTCACGAGAGGGAAAATCTGTCTGGTGGATGCCGACCAGTGGGAGGCGATCCGAATCACAAAAGACCGACTCACCAGATTCCTTGGGCACTTCGCAACCAAAGAGGAAGCCGCACGGGCTTACGACCGCGCGGCAATCGAGCTTCATGGGGAATTCGCCCGTCTCAACTTCCATACCCAATAAGGAGATTCAAATGATGACTCAGCGAGAAACCAGGGCGATCCTCAAAGCAATCGTGAAAGGCCATATTCGCGTGGTGAACGGCAAGACCGTTTACGTCCACGAATACGACAATCACAACCCCATTGGCAGACCGGCCGAGCTTCACGAGCGCACGGTGGTTGGGAGACATAGGAGTGGCGCACACTACCTCCGCGCCACGGACGCCGAAGATGGCGCCCAGATCCAGGCAGCCGCCGACCGCCTCGGCATCAAGACCGAGAAACGCCGCGCGGGAGCCAACCACCTCGGCCGCGTCGGGGCCTACGATCACCACTTCGTCGAGAGCCCCGAGCATGCGCTGGCGATCCACAACGAACTGAAGAAGCACGCGCCCGAGGTCGAGGGAGAGAGCCACCCTCCACTCACTGTCACCCGGGCAGACGGCAAGAAGGTCAATGTGTCCGTTCCGGCCAACACCAAGCGCGAGAGCCTCGGAGATGGCCGCAAGCGGCTCAATGCGGGGAAGGCGAGCAGAGATGCGGAGAACGCCACCAAGGACGCTGAAGGGAATGGGCCCAAAGGGCACGCCAAGGCCGCCGAGGCCCACAATAAGGCCGCCCAGCAATGGCACGATCTGGGAGAAGAGACTATCGCCAAGCGCCATCTGGATATCGCGGCCAGCCACGCCGAGGCAACCGCCGCACCAACCAAAAAGCAGGCACCTGTCGCGGGTGGCGATCCCAACTATCTGCTGAAGCAGGACTGGTACAACAAGGACGGCAAGAAGTCGGGCGGAAAGAGCGCCGAGCAACTCCGAAAGGAAGATCAGGGCCAGAAGGCCCACGGCAACGCCTCGGCCGGCGGGAATCCTCCAAGCAAGAAACCCACACCCCAGGAACTGAGCAACATCGCCCACGAGGCCAGCCGAAAGACAGGAACGGGTGAGCGCACCCACGGGGACGCCGCTGCTGCCCACTACGAAGCATCCGAGGCCCACTTCGGAGCCGCCGCTGGCGCCGGAGAGCCACCAACCCAGTCCCCGAAGGTCGCCACGGGGGGCGAGGACGAGAGCCCCAAAGCCAAGTCCGATAAGGCATGGGAAGCCACGACCCACGCCGCCAACAAGGTCAAGGGCGAGGAAGGGTATGCAGAGGGCCACGGAAGGGCTGCTGGCCTCCACGAAGCCGCTGCAGACATCCATGCCCTCGCCCACGATGCAGGAAAGGGCCGCGACCACTACTACGAAGCCAGTCGCCACTATGCCCATGCCGAAAGCCACGCCGCCCGGACCAACACGCCCGAAGCACACGCTGAATACACATCAAAGGTCGCCGGGAAACTCGGCTTTCATGCCGACAGCCAGACCCTCGGCGACAACTACGAATCCCATGGTCGTCACGCTGAGAAACACCTGCTGGCCATCGAGGCGCATGGCCGTGCGAGGTCCGCACATCAGAAGGCTGCCGAAGCATCCTTCTACGACAACAAGCAGAGCTATGACGATCACATGAAGAAGGCCGACTTCCATCACGCAGAGGTCCAGCGCCATAACGACGAGATGGGCAAAGGGCACAAGGAGATCGAGACCAGGCGGGAATCCGCCTTCACCGCCAGCAAAACGGCCAACCAGGAGAATACCCCCGAGGCCCATGCGGCTGCTGCCGAGGCGCATCGACACGCGGCCAAGATCAACTACGACGAGGAAAGTCGAGGCGAACACGAACAGAAGGCCAAGGAGCACGAGAGGGAGGCCGAGAAGGCCAAACCTGCCGAGGCCCCCCAGCACTCCCCCGCCATCGCCAAGGGCATCAAGCAGGGCGACTTCCGCCATATCCTGGACAGTGGCACGGCCCGGAAGGCAGCTGATTGGGAGGAGACGAAGCAGGCGAGCAAGCCCGTCAAGGGGAACGAGGACGAGGTTGCGGCCCTGCGCCTGCTCCACGAGAAGCACGGTGCCCATCCCGTCCGAACCCCTGGCCGCGATGTGATCGACCACCCCGGGCGCGATGCCGAGGGCAAGCCGCCCATGGAATTCATCGCCAAGGCTCCCGACGGCAGCCACCACTACGTCAACACCGAGGGCTACGGCTACCCCCGCTACACCCGGCACATCCCTGACGATGTGGCCCAGAAGGCGGGGATCACCCAGCCGAAGGCCGCGGACGAGCCAACCACGGTTCGCCCCGCCGACGAGCCCGAGGGCCACGCTCTCCCGCCCAAGCCCACCGCGCCGCCTCCCGTCGCCGGCCCCCGCCCAACCGAGGCCCAGAACTTGGGGAATGAGGCTGGTCAGACCCACCAGAGCGCCATGCACATGCGCGATGCCGCGCGAGGCGCAGCCCACGAGCCGAAGGCCATCCGGGCCATGAACTCATCCAATGACGCCCACCTCAAAACCGTCCAAGCCAAGGACGCCGCCGGGCACGGTCGTGCCAGGGCCGCGCACATCGCCGCCATGCATGCGCACGAGGAGGCGGCAGGACACGCCTACACCCCCTCTCTACGGAACGGCCACCAGAGCATTGCCGACGCCCACAGCAAGCATGCTGACGCCCACGCGAAACTGGCCGACTCCATGAAGCCAAAGGAAGAGTTTGTCCCACCCATGTATCAGAACCCACACACCAAGGAGGCTGACAACCTCGTGGCCCAGGGGATGACGGGCAAGGTCGCATCCGATGCCAGCCACCGAGCCATCCGGGCCACCGGAGACGCCGTGACCAGTGGGAAGAAGGAGGACCACGACGACGCTCGGGCATTCCATCGCCTCGCCGCGACCGAGCACCGGGAGCACGCGAAGCGTCAGGCCCCCGACTCCAAGGAAGCGGCCCACATGGAGAAGGTCGCCCAGGCCCACGACAAGGCCGCCGACTGGCACAACGAGCGCGGGAACACACTCGCCAAGCCCAGCGACTTCGCCACCCCGGAATCCACGGACGCCTTCTACCAGAAGCGCGATGGCGATGCCCACAGCCAAGCCAGGAAGGACACCGAAGCCATCGCGGCCGGAACCCACAAGCTCGAGGACGGGAAGGTGGTGCCGAAGGGGGATGAGCCAGCCAAGAAGGTCGAGATCGCCCCCATGCTCAAGGCTGACCACCCGGCCCGAAAGGCTTCCGCGGCCGCCGCCAAGGGAGAGAACATTCCCCACTCCTACCTCCAGGGCGGAGTGAAGCAGAAAACCACCACCACCAAGGCCACCAGGGACGCCCTACTCACCAGCCAGATCGCAGAGCACAGCGGCACCGCCGAGCACCACGAGATGGCCTCGAACGCCCACTGGGTCGCAGCTGGAGCCCACGAGCACGCCAAGGGCACCAAGAAGGGCGGCTTCTACTACAGCAGCCACAGCGCGGCCCAGGGGCACCACTCCGACGCGGCGATCTACCACAGCCAGAAGGCGCAGGAACTGCGTGACAGCCAGGATGCATCACCCGAGCAGATGGCGGAGTACCGTGCCAACCACCCTCTGATGGGTGGGAGGAAGAAAACGCCTGCCGAGATCGACGCCATGCTGGCCAAGGCGAAGGAGAAGGGCAAGGAAACCGCGAAGCGCGAAGCAGCGGAGGATCGACGCCCGGGAAAAGCTGAGGGGGCCTCGCAGGCCCCCGCCTCCCCCATCAAGGGCTCCGCGAACCACCTGACCGCAGCTGAAGCCGAAGCGAACAACGCTGGTGGGGGAACCCTCGCCTACGACCGGAAGTGGGACAAGGACAAGGGCAGCCCGAGCACCGGGAAGGCCATGGACGCATCATCCCGCCTCATGCAGCAGGACGGCACCGCCGAGGCCCATGCCGAGGCCGCCAAGCACCACCGCTCCGCAGCCAGCGAGTACCGCCTCGGCCAGCACGACAAGAGCATCGGTGAACGGAAGGCCCGGCTCCGCGCCGCCTACCACGACGCCATGGCCGAACACCACGAGAATCATTCGGGAAAATCCTAGCGCCCGCCGCCCCCGCCACCCCGGACGGGCGCACCACCACCAAGGCACTGCTGGAGAGGGTCCACGCCCTCTCTGGCGGGCTGCGGGCGCTAGTGAAGGCACAGCGGCACCAGCCGAAGGGTGCCGTGAACTCCAAGGGAGAGAGGATCGGAGGTCAGTTCGCATCACCCAACAAATTCGACTTCGTCCCAGCGCCAGGAGGCGGAAAAGATTGGTGGCACATCGATGACGACACAGCCCGAAAAGCGGGGTTGGAGAAGGGAGGAGCCATCCGAGTCCAACACGGATTCCAAGACCCCTCCAAACCTAGCAAGGGATTTGGAATCACCCACCTCGACTTCCGCCACAAGGACGACTACAAGGCCGCTGGATTCCAAGACGCTCGAGAGTTCCTGGCCCACATTCTCCAAGAAGGGTCTGAAGTCTGGTCCCATACAGAGCACGGGGAGAAGCTCCTTGTTATCGGGCGCGGGACCAAGGCGGGATTGGCATCCATCCAACTCCGACGCGAGCGAGGCGGATTCTTCACGGTGGTTACGGCATTCCCATTTCTTCCACCAACAAAATCAGGGCACATTCCCGACAACGCCAAGACTCGCCTCAAGTCATGGCAAGCCCCGGGTGGGAGCCTGAATCCCCACCACCCAACCCGTGTAACCGGGTGCCTCAAAGACTCCACCTCTGGCCAAACCACGGGGCCATGGGAGCAGTCAAGCATTGAGGCCGGGACTGCAAGACAAGGTTGATCCCTTCCTCACCCTCGCGCAACCCCCTTTCCAAACCCCCATTCCCAGGAGCCCCCATGTCCGATCTCGCCACCCTCAACCCCTACGACCCCCAGGCCCTCGGCAACGTGGCCCTGGCGGCCATCACAGCGCTGGCCCAGGCCAAGGGGCGGTCCACCAACTACCTCACCCCCCTGGCCGCCATGCCGGAGGCCGAGGACGCCCGCCAGGCCCTCAAGGCCGCCATCGAGGCCGGCTGCCCGAAGGAGCACCTCCGCAATCTCATGAAGGCCGCCTTCGGCATGGACCTCGCCGGGCAGGCCAATGCCACCATCGGCGAGGCCGCCCTCTTCCCCGCCATGGAGCCGGAGATGGCCCAGGCCAGCCTCATCCCCGACCACGAGGAGGGCCTGGAGCGCGCCCTGGCCAAGGCCATCCAGATCGCCACGACGCCCCGCGCCGTGGAGAAGGCCCAGGTCGGCGCCTACACCCGCACCCACAACGGAAAGGTGATCCAGGTCCACGAATACCAGACCCGCCGCCAGGGCAGCATGAACGCCACCAAGGCCGCCCACGCATCCTCCGACGAGGCCCTCAAGAGTCGGAAGCCGGAGGATCACCAGAAGGCCAGCGCGGCCCACCTCGAGGCCCTGCGCCAGCACACCGAGGCCCACGAACTCAGCCCCGCCGATGTGGCCCAGGACCACAAGGAACTCATGGACCACCACCGCGCCGCGGCCCGGTGGCACTCCGACAAGGCCAAGGGCGCCACGGCAGCCTACGGCACCGAGAAGGTGGAGGCCCACAGGGGCGCCGCCAAGTCCTGGGACGAAGGGCGCCGGGAGGAACTGAAGGCCGGGAAGATCAAGGGCGCCTTCGCGGGGCCGCACGAGAGCTTCCCCATCGCCGGGCCCGAGGACGTCACCCACGCCTGGGATCTGGCCGGCCACGCCGAGAACCCCCAGGAGATCCGCGAGAACATCCGCCGGATCGCCAAGGATCACGGCTGGCAGCATGCGCTCCCTGGATCCGCCAAGCCGAACGCATGACCCCTTGACAGTCCCAATGCGCATGCTCCGATGACGGGCCCTCGGGGAGGATCCATGAAACGCGCCGCCGGAACCATCCTCGTCTGCGTCGGGTTGGCCCTCTGCCTCCCCGGCGTCCTCGTCGTCATGGCCGGCCAGTGGCTCCAGGAGCGCGCATGAACCTCGATGCCCTCTTCACCCTGGCCGAGCACCTTGCCCGCGACCCCGAGGCGGCACGGGCCATCCAGAAGGCGCAGGCCGAGGAGCGCCCCATCGAGAAGTCGGACTACGACCAGAACCGGCGGGGTCGGATCGTCCACGTCCACAACAAGGTGCTTCCGCGAGGGCAGGAACAACTACCCGCCGGGGTCGTACGGGGGGGGAAGGCTGAGATCGCTGCATTACTCAACAATGCGGCCAATGGGTTCACGGCAGTGCGATTCGGGGATGTGGATACAAATCAAGCAAGGCGCATCCATAACGCTACTGGATTCGAGGTGGAGGGATTCCACCACAGGATCGATTTGGCTGCCATCAACCACGTAAGGAAGCACCATGGTCCCGGCCGCGAAGATGACCCGGCCCTGGAACCGATCACGGACGACGACATCCTCGCCATCCAGTCCATTGTTGCGAATCCAGACCACATCGAGCGGGGAAAGGACCAAGACACAGGACTGCCCAGCATCATCTACACGAAGAAGATGGGTGACACATTCGTGATGGTCGAGGAAATCCGCTACGGCAGGCGAGAACTGGCCCTCAAAACACTTATGAAGCGCCGAGCAAAAAACGACCCGGGGGGGAGGCCATGACGCGAGTCTGTGCCTTTCGGCCCACCTCATACGCCCAAAGCGTTTCGGCTGGGGCTCCCCACCGGGCACTTAAAGGTTGATCCCTTCCACCCCCACCCGCAACCCCCTTCTCCAGAGCACCCCATGACCCAGCCCATCACATTCTCCGACCTGGCCGGCAACGTCCTCGACTGGATCCCGGTGGGATGGGACGCCCTCATCACGCCCAAGCCCCTCACCACCCCCGACCTCCACGCCCGCGCCCAATCGGCCCAGCCCCCCACCCGCATCCGCAAGGACCAGGCCGTCCCCAGCTACCCCAGGGCCCGCGTCGTCTTCCACGGCATCCCCATCGTCATCGAGAACCCGAAGGGCAGCGTCCGAAGCGGCATCGGCCAGAACGGAAATCGGTGGCGGACGGTCATGGCCCACGACTACGGGTTCATCGCCCGGACCTTCGGGGCGGACGGAGACGGGGTGGACGCCTTCATGGGCGATGACCTCAAGAGCGAGGCCGTGTTCGTGATCCATCAGGTGGATCCAGCGACCGGAGAATACGACGAGGACAAGGTGATGCTGGGCTTCCCCGACGAAGCCTCGGCCACGGCGGCCTACCTCGCCAACTACGAGCGCGGGTGGAAGGGCCTCGGGTCCATCCAGAAAATGAGGGTTGGCGACCTCAAGGCATGGCTGCGGGAGGGCCAGGAGGGGCGCCCCATCCAGAAATCCGAACCGGAGCCAGATGGCAGCCGATGGGTCACCGTCCACCATGGGAGCGGGGAGGGCCAGCCGATCAAGGTCATGCCAGCCAAGGGCCACAAGGGCGTCTGGAGAGTAGTTGGCGGGGCCGGGGGGGCCCTCAACGGTCTCCGCCTACACGGGCTCAAGAGCCCGGAGGAATACCAGAAAGAGGCCCGGGAGAAGGCCAAAGAGAAGCGCGCCGCGGAGCGAGAGGCCCTGTCCAAGATGACCCCCGAGGAACGCGCCCAATACAAAGCCGAGAAGGCCGAGGGGAAAGAGAAGCGCCGCCAGGCGGAGGATGCCTTCGCAGACAAGGTGCTTGGTCCCGAGCAGAAGGGGCTCCTGGGAGAGGACGGGGAGCCGGAACCAGACGACCCAAAGGCCCAGGCCGAGGCGCGCCGGGAGCGCCTGAAAGCGGCCCATGCGGCCGTGCGGGAGGCCGAGCGCAAACTGGTGCTCGACGTGGACGCCCGGGTCCAGGCTGGAATTCCGGTCATCGGGGGATATGGCCCCCACGGGCTGGACATTGACGACCTCGTCTCCGAGGCGGACCCCAAGGGCCCTGGCTACCAGCGGGCCCTGGCCAAGCGGGCCGAGATGGCCGGCCTCAGTGCCGACAAACTGGCGGAGCAGGTGGCCGACATCAAGGAGCGCCGTGCGGCGGCAGAGGGACGGACCATCCCAGAGCCTTCCGGGCGGGAGGAGGGGGAAGGGAGGACGGAAGAACCAGCCCCCGAAGGCCAGCAGACCCCCCTGCCGGGCATGGGAGGAGCCGTGCCCAAGGATGACCACCAGGCCACCCAAGCGGCCAATGTGGAGGCCCACAAGGCCAGCAAGGAGCTGCAGGCCCACAAGGCCGCGGCCGTCCGCGAGGCAGTGAAGGAGGCCGTCCAGAAGAACGAGCGCCTCGCCACGCTCCTCCAAGCTCGCCGAGAACTGCGCGAAGCCTACAAGGCCAGCACCCCACAGGCCAAAGAGCGAGTGTTCGAAGAGGGTTATCAGATGCCCATCGAGGAAGTGGCCGAGGCCGCCGCCCAGGACGTCTACCAGCAGATGCTCACCAAGAACATGGTCGGGTTCCTGCAGGAGGTCGGGGAAGCCTACCCGGAAGGTGAGCCCCTGGACCGGTTCGACCCCCAGCCGATGGACGGCCTCCATGCCACCCGCGGGGCGGCCGCCTTCGATGCCCTCCACGAGGTCGCCCTGGCGGCCGTGGGCCAGGGAATGATCGAGCGCGATGTGGTGGAGGCCATAGGCCCGGAGGGCGCCGCCCAGCTGGTTGCCCGTGGCATTCGGCGGGAATTCAGCCCCGACGACCAAGCCGCCATCATTGAGGCCCTGGAGCATCACCACTTGCAGGAGCAGGAGGAACTCCCGAAGGTGATGGACGAGGCCCAGGCCCTGCGCGCCGAAGCCAACCGGCTGCGGGCGGATCTCGCGGAGAACCCCCGGGATCTCTCCCTGGCAGTCGAGATGCAGAAGAACCGCCTAGACATCCTGAAGGAAGCCAGGCGCACCCTGGGAGGCACCCTGGGACGCATCGAGGCCCGGGCAGCTCTGATCGCCTCGCTGCAGGCGGGGAAGGATCAGGAGAACCTCACTCTCCCCCTCGGGAAGATGACTCCCGAGAAGGCCGTCCAGACCGCCGCGGCCCTGGGCCTCAAGGAAGGCGACTACAAGATCGACCACGAGGCCGGCGAAGCCGTGATCCACCTCAACGGCCAGGGGCAGGACCGCCTCGTGGCACCCATCGACACCGCCGCCCTCCACGAGCGCGACCTCGCCCTGGCCATAAAGGGTGGACAGCTGGACCGCCCGGGATACCTTCCCGCCGGGTTCGCGGATCGCACCGACAGCCGCTATGACCACCCTATCCAGGAAGCCCCCCAGTTCCGCCAGCGCCTCCAGATCCAGGACGACATGGGCCCCGAGCAGGTGCGGGACGCCCTCATGGATCATGTGGGCAGCCGCCTCGCAGACGGGGAGCGCCCGGCAGACATCCTCAACGACGTCATGTCGGGCACCTTCATGGCGTCCAGCGTGCCAGAGGGGGCCCTCAAGTCCTATGTGAACGCCCTGTCGGAGGTCTTCCCCCTGCAGGAGCATGTCAAAGACAAGGAGGGGAACCCGATCTACCAGAAGGCAGAGGATGGGACCGAGTACCCAAAAATGCGCCTGCGGACCATGGACGAACTGGCAGGCCACTTCGACCAGACGCTGGACCGGTTCCTGGAGAAGCAGGGCGCAGCCGCGGACACGGCCCTCGCCCGGCAGTGGGTGGATGCCGACAGCCCCGACTTTGCAGAGGCCGTCCACCGGGCACTGGCGGAGGATCCCCGAACCACGGCGGCCTTCACCCCCGCCGGCGAACTCAGCGCCGAGCAGCAGGCCCACATCCGCGACTACTTCTACCGGGAGGTGAAGGGAATCGACCCGGATGCCGCCCCGGCAGGTGTCAAGGAATCCTTGACTACTCCAGTCGGTGATAAAACATCACCGACTGCCCAGCCGCAGACCAAGGAGGACAAGGCCCAGGCCCGCGCCATGGAGATCGCCGGCCCCGAGCCCGAACAGTGGGAAGTGGACATGTTCGGGGAGCAAACCCACTCCCCGGTCTGGGTGGACTGGAAGTCCCGCTACGACGCGGCGAAGGAAGCCGTGGAAAACGGCCAGGACGCCGACATGGAGGCCAATGCATCGACCTACGTCGCCCCGAGCGGCCAGAAAGTCACAGCCGCGGCCGTCGCCACTGCCCCAGAGGACAGCCCGTGGGCGCTCTACGTCCAGGCTATGGGAGGGCTCAAGCAGGCCCAGGCTGCCGTCCAGGACCAGATGAAGGGGGCCTTCGCAGAGAGGTTCAAGGCCCACCACGAGCGCCTCACAGGGAAGGGCCTGAAGCTGGGCAAGACCGAGCTGGCCCACCGCGACCGGTTCCTGGGAGCCACCATGGACCCCGAGCGCCTGGCGGCCTTGCGGAAGAACCAGTCCAGCCTCGCCACCAGCCTCCGGAAGCGCGACAGCCGCGGCCGCCTCCTGGAGGGGGGGGTGGCCGATCAGATGGACGAGGCCCGCCGGAAGCGCGAGGCCGCTCTGCAGGGCCAAAGCGCCCTCTTCGAGAAGGAAGAGGAGCCGGGCCTCCGCCAGACCCTCGGGCCCACGCTCGAGGCCCAGATCCGGGCCCACATCCCCGGCCTCGCCGCAGCATTCCAGGGCACCCGTCGGGCCGTGGACGTGCATGAAGGTGTCCGGATGGACGGTGACCGCGTGGGCCAGCAGCGGGCCATCCAGGCCATCACGAAACTCAAGCGCATCGGGCTCTTCCTGGGAGCCGGGTGCGTCTACGGCGGGACAGAACTGAGATGCGAGAAACGCGGTATCACACGCTCGTTCTATGACTGGTGGATATCCGGAGAAACGCCTTGGGTCCAGACGATCCAACCGGATGGGACCACCGGCATCCGCAAATCGTCCCATGTGTTCATCAAGGGGATGGGGAGGATGGTCCGGATAGTCTGCTCAAATGGGACATCCATGGTCGTCACACCGGGGCATAGGTTCCTCGGTGAGTTTGGATGGATCGCCGCAGGGCTTATTCAACCGGGGACCAGACTGCTCGAATCCGGTGAGCCATCCGAAACAGAGAATGACCCGCTACTAGATCTCGTCACGCAAGCGTGCCGTCTGGATTCCGTTTGCGCCGGAGAGCGCGAAGGCGTTGCTTCTCCCGCTCTTCATCCGTCCACACACGCCGAGGAATGGGGGAATTCTTCCACCGCTCCTTCATCTGCACACGCGCTCTTTCACGCCGCTCATCGGTCCATTCTGGATGGCACTCTGGACGGCCCCCATTCTCACGCATTCGAGCCAGCCCTTGCGGAGAATGTCTTGGAACGCGGCCTAAAAGTTCTTCTCGAAGATGGTCTGAATTCGCTGCATACAGAGACAGATTGTCTGGATGGTTGTTCCCTCGATTTGAATCCAAGTGATGAACAACCTCATCGGGAAGAAGATGGCGCCCCAGTTTCTGCTCCATCACAAGGCGGTGCTCACGCACATATCCATTTGAATTTGCATGAGGATGATCCGGACAGTGGACCAGGACATACCCGGATTTATCGACCGTCCTTCCGCCACGCCAGCATGGATTTTTTGACCCGAAACCTGGCCGTGCAGGACGACGAGGAATTCCGGCCTGTTCAAGCCGAGCCCCAACCGAACCACCAGTCAACCCGAAGCGCTTCCCAATCTCGGAAGTGCTCAACTCCTCGTCTACATACAAAGCGCGGAGAACATCGACAGGGATCACAACCTTGGGGGGCCTTCCCATACACCACCGTCCTTTCAGTCGAGGAAGCAGGAGAACACATCATCTTCGATATCTCAGTCCCGGTTGAGCATAACTATACATCAAGTGGCCTGATTAGTCATAATTCGGGCAAGACGCCCGTCATGCTGGGAGCCCTCACGGAACTCCAGAAGGCCGGCAAGGTGCAGAAGTCCATCCTGGCGGTCCCGTCCATCGTGCAGAAGCAATTCGGAGCCGAGGCCATCCGGTTCATCGACCCAAACAGTGGGTTCCATGTCCACGCCCAGCCCGGGGAGAGTTTCGAGGAGCGGCTCCGGGCCTACCAGGATCCCGACCAGCATGCCGTGGTGATCACCCACCAGGCACTGCGGGACGACACCCTGCGGATCCTCCAGAACCACCTGGGCATGGACCCGCAGCAGACCCACGAATGGGCCATGAGCGTGCCGAAGGACAAGCTGGCCGCCACCGTGAAGGAAGCCTTCGCCAAGCACGGCATCAACTTCCAGGCTCTCATGGTGGACGAGGCCCATGGCGCCCTGGACCGGGAAGGGAAGGCCGACAGCACCTTCTCCAGGATCCTGAACGCCCACAGCCGGAACGTCAGCCACATGGTCATGGCCACTGGGAACCCCATCAAAAATGACACCAGCGAGGCGTGGTCGGACCTCCACCACCTGGATCCCTACCGCTACCCCGAGGAGAGCAAGGACGAATTCATGCGCCGATATGGGACGGACGCAGACCTGTCCCGCCGGAGCCTCGCCCAGCAGCTGACGAGATACTGGGTGAACGCCCGCCTCAAGCTGCCCACCGAGGCCAACCGCCTGGACGACAAGATCCCCCTCGAGGCCCACCAGCATGCGGCGATCGAGAAAGTGGAAAGGGCCGCAGGCAAGCTCCGCACCGGAGCGGGAGGGGACGAGCGCATGAAGTGGGCCAAGGAACTGGCCCCCGAAGCCTTCGAAGGGCACCCCGAAAGCGACCACGAGGCCATCGCCAAGATGGTGGCCCGCAGCGTCGGAACCTTCCGAGAGGCGGCCATGAACCGGGCGATCAACCTGGACCCCGCCGGCGGCAAGATGAAACGAGCCGTGGGCATCGCCAAGGATGCGGCCGCAGAGGGAAAGCTCGTCGTGATGTTCGCCAGGAACCTCGCCGCGGTGGAGGCCCTCCACAAGAACCTCGAGGCCGCGGGCCTGAAGGTGGCCAGCCTGACCGGCAAAGACTCCTCCAAGAGCAAAGGTGAGAAGCTGGCTGCCTACCAGCGGGGCGAGCACCAAGTCATCGTCATGAGCGATGCTGGAAGCACCGGGGCCAACCTGCAGATGGGCAAGGTCATGGTCCACATTGACCAACCCATGACGGCCATGACCATGCAGCAGCGGGACGCCCGGATCCACCGCCTGGGCCAGAAGGACAACGTGGAGATCCACCACCTGCTGGCCGACCACGAATGGGAACGCGCCAATGTGGAGCGGGTGAAGCGGAAGGACAGCCTCGGAGCCGTGTACCAGGCCCCGGAGGGATACCTGGACGATTCGGGCATCGCCGGCACCCTCCGCGAGATCCGGGCCCGGCGGAATCAGGAGCGTGTGGCATGACCAAACTACAGGAAAAGCCCCAGCAAGCCCCCCAGGAGGGCCAGGAGGCCCCCAAGGGGATGGCCCCGGCCCCGGTTGACCCGACCGACGATGGGCGCCGTCTCCTGGCCTCCCTCGAGGCCGAAATCCGAGACGGGGAGGCCACCCTCACCCGGACACTGCACGAGGGCGCCGGGCACTTCCGCGCCGGCATGGAGAAGGCCACCAAGGGCCTCCAGGATGCCCACCTGGACGGATGGACCCACCAAGCCGCGGCCCTCGCGCGGGTGGGGAGCGCCGCCGGGAGCACCCGAATGCCGCCACAGGACGCCCCGCAGAAAAAAAGTTAAAGATTGTTGGGGTTGAGGCTGGACTTTGGACGGCGAGCGCCCAAAGTATAGATGCGCCCCGAAAAGCGCCCCACAGGAGCCCACGATGACCACCACCAGCGCCACCAGGAAAGCCGGCCTCCTCCTCCACTACATCAAGTCCGGATCCGGATGGAGCGCCACTGCAGCCTGCGGGCGCCGGTTCCCCCGCCTGGGCAACGGCACGCCCGACAAGGCCCGCTTCCTCGCCGAGCCCATCGAGTTCACCTGCGACAAGTGCCGGGCCGCCATCGCCAAGAAGGAAGGGAGGTAGCCATGACCACCACCCTCACGATCCGGATCCACCGCTGCCGGGACCACCGGTTCCAGGTTCGCCTCTCCGCCCCCGCCGGCCACTTCGACACGCTGCCCGAGCCGATCAAGCTCCAGTGCCAGCGCTGGGTCAAGACGGTCCCGACCCTCAAGGCGGCCAAGGAGATCGCTGCCGAAACGAAGTCCTACCTCCAGACCTGGGGGTTCTCCGCCACCTGCACCCGCACCGCCTAACCCACCACGCGCCCGAAAGCGCACAGGAGACACCATGAATATCACCATCACCAACCCGGTCCTCGACCACTTCCTCGCCGCCTTCCGGGCGCAAATCTCCGACATGGAGGATCGCATCGCCGAGGAGCGGGACAGCCTCTCCGACTGGCGCAAGTGCGAGGCCGAAGTCCTCTGCCTGACCGACGAGGAGCAGGACCGCTTGCCAGCCCTCCGGATCCTGGCCGCCGCGCCCGACATGCTGGAGGCCCTGAAGGCCATCCTGGACCCCGCCACGAACGGCGACGAGAGCCTCTACGCCCACAGCCGCGAGATGGCCCGGGCCGCGGTCGCCAAGGCCGAGGGGAGGTAAACCATGACTCTCGAGCCCCGCACCGCCGCCAACCCCCAAGGCCCCTGGGAGGTCGCCGCCGACTTCCACATCCCCGAAGGCTTCTCGGACAGCAGCTACGAGAACGATGTGAACCCTAGCGTCACCTGCGATACCACGGGCCACATCCTCTACTGGGACACCGAGAACTTCGCCAACATGCGGGCCGAGGGCGCCACCTGGGACCATCGCTTCTTCGTGGTCCACGCCGACACCAGCGCCACCCTCTACTCCGGGAACGACCTCCAGGAAGCCATCCGCATCACCCGGGATACGCCATGTGGCTCTGCTACGGGGGGAGGTAGGCCATGACCCGCGCCGAACACAACGCCCACTACGGAGTGGCGCGGCAGAGGAACGAACAGGTCTGCAGCGCCACCTTCGGATACGGAGAACTCAGCCAATACGATGCCCGGTGTTCCTGCTGCTGGGTTGGCTGTCCCCACGACTGGGATCGCCACGACGCATCGATCCTCCGATCCAGGGAGACGGAGAAGCCATGAGGACCGGACGCCCCCTCACCCTCCCGCCCGGGCCGTACGCCGACCTCGTGGCGGCCATCGGAACCCTCGGCAAGACCGCCGAGGCCCTGAAGGTCCGGCGCCAGACCATCACCGCAGCCGCCAAGGCCGGGCGATGGCTCACCGGAGAGCCCGGGATCCGCCTCCACACCCTCTGCAGGGCCTACAAGGTCCAGGTGTCGGAAGGGATGAGGCCCAGCTGGATCCGGTAGGCCGCCATGGAATATCGCCCGCAATGGGCGGCATTTGGCACACCCGATTTGACCCATTTTGACCCCGGATTGGCCCCCATTCGATAACACCGGAACGGCATAACACAGGAGCTGCGCGGCATCCAGAGCGAGGCCGCCGCCATTTGCAATTGCCCCGCGAAAATGGCCACCCGAATAGGGCATTCCGAGCACGAAAAGGCCCCCGTCTCCGGGGGCCCCGCCTGCTGACGCTCTCTCAACTTCGTCAGCACTCTAGAAGGAACCCAGCCTACCCGAGTCGTCGGATGAGTTCCACAGGGGTCTCATCGAACCGCTCGAACTGCTGGTAGACCAAGGGGGTGATGGCCTGGATGACGGTCACCCGGTCGGCCCCGTCGTGGGCCATGTGCCACTTGGTGTTGGAGACGTTCACCACCACCAGCCGGGCGCGCCCGTTGACGCCGCGGAGGTAACCGCGCCACTGGTCCAGGCCCCGGATCTGGCCGTTCTGCTGCTCGTCGGTGAAGAGGAACAGCACATCCACGGGCGCCTGATCATGGAACCACCGGATGGCATCGCCAATGCTGGTTCCGTTGGTTTGGTTGACGTCCACTGGGAGTAGGTTGTGCAGGATGGCCTCGGGGGGACAGCCCTTGAGGTAGGGCAGGCGCATGGCCGGGCGGCGACCGTAGTGTAAGGGGGAAGGCTGCAGATCGCCCCCCTCGGGGTGCGGAAGATTGTCGAAGAACACCAGATGGCGATCCGCGCAGGACGCAAGGATCGGGGTGGCCATGGTGGCCGCCAGATACCAGCAGGAGGCACCATCCTCCTGGTAGGCATCCGCCATGGAAGGGCTGATATCCATGGCAACGCCCACCCGCTTGCCCTCGAGGCCCGGGAGGGGCCGCGCAGCCAGGCGCGAAAGGAAGGCCACCAGGGGCTCTCGGAACCGATTCGGGGCGAAAGCGATGGGGCGCAGCACATCGTGGGGCACCAGGCGGAGACGCCCAAGATCCTGGGCGGCCAGGAACTGGTCCAACTGCTCGGGGGTGATGACCCCCTTCTCGTCCAGGGACCGCAGGTTGAGGAGCACCTGCAGGGGCGACATCTCACCCAGGATGGCCTTCCAGACCACCTGCCGCCCAGCCGGAACAATGCCCTTGGTGACATTGAAAGGAAGATGGTTGAACCCGATGAGGGAGGCCGCCATCTCGTCGTCCACGCCGTCCTTGAGGGCCTCCAGGGCAGCCTGCCGCGGGGTGGCCGCAACGCGATCATCCCCGAGCACGTAGCGGAAGGGAGCGGCCTGCAGCACGTTCAACCCAACAGGATGCACCAGCCGGAGCAGGCGCCGGAGATCATCCCGATCCGAAAGGGTCATGTCCTCCAGGCGCTGAGGCTTCATGCCGGCCAGGGCCCGGCCAAGGACACGCTGCGCCCGGCGCCCGAGGCCACGGCCGAACACCTTGCCCTTGAACACGAGGGCAAGCTCGAGCAGCTGCCCAGCAGAGTAGGTCTGAAGGAGATCCACCACCTGGGCCTCGAATTCCGGAGTCCACCGCGGACCAGGGCCCTCAGCTCCCTCGGGTTCAAGGGTCGAGACGAGGGCGCCCACGGCCAGCTTCGGAAGCAGCTTGAAATTGGCCCGGCGGCTCACCTTCGCCGCGGAGAGGAGGAAACCGGGATCGTCCTGGGCGGCCTGACGGCAGAGGTCCACCATCTCCTGGGTCTGCTCGGCCTCCTTCACATAGAACCCGTCCTTGAGCACGCCCGTGAGGGCCACGCGGGCCACGGACTGCTGCAGGTTCTCGGAGAAGGCCGACAGGCCCTCGTGGTTGGTAGCGTCGGGCTGGGCAAGCCCGGTTGGGCGGGTGAGGCCCTGGGTCTGGGCGAAGCGCATGAGGGGGGCGCCTCCAAAGAGAAGCCCCGGCGCACGGGCCGGGGCGAGGTGGAGAAGAACGGAGACGAAGGAAGGGGACGGGATCAGGTGGGTTCGAACCACCGGGCTCGGTTTGCACCGAGTTCTATCCGCAGATGAAGCCCGACACAGGGCGTCTCCGAAGGGCTCCACGACGGTGAGGGAAGGCGGGGGGTTTCTATCATGGCAAGATGAACCCCCGCCGAGGGCGTCGTGAAAATTGCGTGGGGGACGATGAAAGGGCCTCGGCAACCCTGAAGGGTCATTTGCTCTACCAACTGAGCTACCCAGGTTCCTTGCGGGCCTGAGACTGGACTCGAACCAGCGACACGATGAAAGCCGAAACAGGGCGCCCCCCTGATTGGAACCCCATGACGATGGAAGGTGGACAGCATTTGTAGGCGCTCTACCACTAAGCTACAGCCGCCGAAGCCGCTGGCAGGATTCGAACCTGCGCTCTCCCGCTCCCAAAGCGATGAACGCTGACCAAGGGCGTCATGGAGTGATCTGGTTTCAAAGAACTGGTCGGAGCGGGAGGATTCGAACCCCCGGCCTTCTGCTCCCAAAGCAGTCGCGCTACCAAGCTGCGCCACGCTCCGAAGGGGCCCTGGGCCGCTTGCCCTGACTCCACACCGGAAAACCGGGGGCTCACGTGGGGCCGCGCCTTGCTGAAGGGAACCCGCCAGCAACGGGCGCCCAGGGAAGGGATCGCAGGGCACCCGGGAGTGCGCCCGGGCCGGCGCTGCGCCAGCGGCGACCGTTGCCCTGCGAAATGCTGCTGGGTGGCGGCCGGACACCAGGCGTCCCCGGCGAAGGCTCATCGCTCATCCGCCGCCCCCTTCCGGGATCTGCGGCACCCAGCGGAATCAAGGATTCGTGGCAGGGGCGGGATTCGAACCCGCGGCCTCTTGGGTATGAGCCAAGCGAGCTACCAGACTGCTCCACCCTGCGTCGAGGCACCCCCTCGAGGGCGCAGGGAGAAGCATGGGATAGAATTCGAACCCGCGCAACCCCAAAAAACACCCTAGACAAACCCAATAAATACCCCATCGTGTCTCGTGCCGCCCCGAAAGCGGCACGAACAAGAGACACCATGGATCCAGCAGAAGATCACACACCTGGCGCCAGGCTGATGCGCGCCGCCACATGGGTGTTCGTGATGGGAGGATTCCTCCTCGTCTTTGTGGCCGTCGGCCAGAACATCTGGCGCGCCCATGCCCAGCAGAGGGCCATGGAGCAGCAAACCATCGAGCAGATCCAGCAGGTGCAACGCGCCCTCCGCGAATGGAATTCCGGGAGGGCCGAACGCCAGCACGAGGCCGCCGAATACCAGGAGTGCATGCGCGAGGCCATCGCCGCGCAGAAGGCCATCAACGCGAAGCTCGCCGCCCGGGCAAAGCAGGTGGGAGTCCGGACTGAACGATGAGCGCCCTCGCCTACCGCGCCAGGAAGGATCGCATCGACCTCCGAATCGTGGCCTACAGACCGTATCTCACCCCCGTGCCAGAGGACCACCTTCGGGTGGTGGTCCAGGCGGTCGAACACGGGCGCCCCATCGCAGAGGATCCGCTGCACATCGAAGTGATGCCCGTCCTCGAGCTGGCCAGAGCCCTTCACATCAGCCGGAACGAGGGCTGGGATATCCAGCCGTGGGAGAACCGCCATGGCAACTGAATTCGACAGCCTGCCGCTCTTCGCGCCCCAGCCGGGGGCAGAGATGAGGCCGGAGATCGCCCGATTCGATACCCGGTGGGCAACAGATGAAGCGACCGGATGCCACAACTGGACGGGCCCGATCAATCGCTGGGGATACGGCCTGTCCGGCGTCAAGGGGCAGACACAAAACGCGCACCGATGGGCCTACATCCTGAAAGTTGGCCCCGTCCCAGAAGGCATGGTGGTCGAGCTTCGCCGCACCCGCGACGAGGCCGCCTAACCACACAAGGAGCCCTATGTCCAACTCATCCTCCTCTTCCTCCGGTGGCATCGGATTCTCCGGCCTGCTGACCATCGTGTTCATCGTCCTGAAACTGGTCGGGAAGATCGATTGGTCATGGTGGTGGGTGCTGGCCCCCATCAAGGACGCTGCGGTCTAACGAGAAAGCTAACCGGCCCCGCCGTGGGCCTGGAGGATGAACATGACGAAAGACAATGCAGGCGGGGTCCGAGTTGAGCGCACGGTTAGGCGCAATCTCCCCTTTCTGGGCCTTCTGTCTCCCGAGAAGACCGAGGCCATCATGCGCGGAGAGCGTGTGCAGATCACCGCCGAGGAGTCGGGCATGTTCCGCGCCCAAATGGAGCTGCTCCATGACCGGGAAAGGGACCGCTACCAGAAGGCCCTCCGACAGATTCGTGAGTATGCGAAGGGGACCGACGCCTTGCTTTTCAAACTCGCAGACGACGCGCTGGAAGGCGCCTAACGGAGCCAGTTCACCGGACCCGCAGCCGGTGAACCACAACCTTTCAAATATCGGAATTGCTGCGGGGTCCGAGTGGAACGAGAGGTTAGGCGCATGTGCGAATCAAGGATGAGTCGTCTTTTTAGTGTCCGAGGCACCACGGTTTGGTATGCAGGCAGGAGGTTCCTCTATCGCGGGATTTGGGCGTGGATGGGATCCAAGAATGTGCGCGTCGTCCCGTTTAACAAGTTCCGCAACTGGACAGGTAGAAGCAACGACTAGCGCCTAACTTCGGCCTTAACCGGCCCCAGCGTGGAACCACAACAAAACCGTAGGACCAAGCAATGACGCTGGGGTCCGAGTTGAAGGGCCTGGTTAGGCCCGGAGTTCAAAGATGAGCGAATCATTCCGAGATAAGCTGGAAAACCTGATCAATGCCCACAGCATGGAGAACGGGAGTGACACGCCCGACTTCATCTTGGCCGAGTTCCTGGCCGGTTCCCTCCGTGCCTTCGACAAGGCAACGAAGGAGCGGAGCCGCTGGTATGGCCACATCGCCCGTGAGAAGGCCGTGTTGAATTGCGAAGTCCCCGGCCTGCCCAACGAAACTCCAAGGGCCTAACGGCAGGCATAACCGGCCCGATAGCCGAGCCGGATCTTCAAACCACGCGGACCATTAAGGCTATCGGGTCCGAGTTCATGCAGAGGTTGGACGCGATGCAAATTAAGCAAGAGCCCTCATTTAAGCCCGTGGTGATCACTCTTGCAACACGCGAAGAGGCGGAAGACTTCTGGGGGATCCTGCTGGCAAAGGAACCGGCCCTCGGGAGTGGCCCCAAGGCCCTGGCAATCAAATTGAGTAACTGGTTCACGGAGCATTACCGATAGCGCCCAACGAGAAAGTTGAGCGGCCCGATAGCCAGAGCCGCCGAAACCCCAAAACTACCGACCCGTGGCTATCGGGTCCGACTCGAACGAAAGGTTAGGCCGATGCCCCACCCAATCCTAGCGACCTTCATCCTCCTGTTTCTCCTGGCAACCGCCGCATTCTGGTGGCACATCCCGAACAATGAGGAAGGGCTGGCGCGAATGATCGGCTCTGTAATCACGGGCGCAATCACCCTCATCCTCAGCATCGTCTGGATCATTCTATGGTTGCGGCGGTAGCTGATGACCACGCTTCCAGACGCCTAACGGAAAAGTTGAGCGGCCCGATAGCCATAGCCGCCGAAACCTCAAAACTACCGACCCGTGGCTATCGGGTCCGACTCGAACGAAAGGTTAGGCCGATGACTTTGATTCAGCGCCTCCAGAATAGCCCCATCACAAGTTGGGCTTGGCAGATGCAACGGACGCCCGAAGGTGAAATTAGGCTGGTGAATATCATCCGCTGGCTGCTTTGCCGCTTGGGCTTGCATGACTGGCGCTATGCCTCGCGCTACACCAAGCCGGGACTCGAAAGCCATGCGCGGTGCCAGTCGTGTGAAACGAGGAAGTGGGTCGCATCGGCCTAACCTGACATTATGCGACACCTGCGCCCCCGTCTCACGCCGCCTAACGCGGGGGCGGGCCGCGCAAGCGGAGCGGGTGCAAGGGCGCGGGGTTTAGACAAACCTAAAAAAACAGGGATCAGGAGGAGATGTGAGAGAGAAGGGTAGAGAAGACTACGCATGAGCTACTGCCGATTCTCCTCCGATTGCTACGGATCCGATGTCTACGTCTACGAGTCGTGCCACGGCCCCTTCGTCATCGAGGTAGCCAGCAGCCGCTACCAGAGCGCCGAACCCAGGCCCGTCTATCCCGAGGCAGGAACCGTCGGCGAATTGGCCGACTACCACCGCGCGACCCAGGCATGGGTGCAGAGTGCCCACCTCGTCCCCATCGGCATCCCCAACGATGGCGACCACCTGGAGGCCGATGGACCCGAGGAAGCCGCAGAGCTTCTGGAGCGCCTCCAGACTCTCGGCTACCACATCCCCGCCGGGGTGATTGAAGTCCTGCGAGAGGAAGCCGAATGACCCCCATGTCACCGTCCATCTGCCTCCGATGCGAGAAGGAGGATGCATCCCTAGGATCCTTCTTCTGCCCGTCCTGCCAGGCAGCCCTAACCGCGACCGAGACGCCGCGCATCGAGCGGGGGAAACCCGTCGCGCGCCGCACCGGACCCCAGCACAACCGCAAATTCAATAGACCCACTTTCTGAGGCAGGCATCTGATGCGGTCGGTCAAGACATACTTCACCGGGGACATCTGCGACAGGTGGCCAGACTTCCGCTACCTGGTGCCAATTGCCCAACCCCTCGATTACATAATGCGAACGAACGACCCCTACGGCGACGGCCGCATCCTCCCCGACCGGGAATTCCCGCGCACCACCAAGGTCGTCCCCTTGGGATGCAGGACAGAGAAGCGCCTGGACCTCGAGGTCAACCTCGTGCAGAAGAGGGACCGGAGCCAGCGCGCATTCGATGTGTCGGTCTGGGCACTCCCGCGGCCCGGCATCACCGAAGCCACCGAGGCGCGGTGCCTCCTCTGCGGGCTGACCGCCTCAAGGGAACTGCCGACCCAGGAGATCGTGGACTGGGCCACACAACAACTGGTCGATCTGACCAGGATGGGAGGCGCATGAGCCACGCCGACCAGCCACCCTACATCCGCGGCCGGTGGATGGTCACGGGCCCGAATTACCCCGACGGGACCGGATGGAGCCTCTGTCAGCAGGTGGACGGGAAGTGCCAGCGCTGCGTGGCGGAGTTCTCACTCCAGGACGATGCCGAGCTTGCAGCGGCTGTCCTGGCGGATCACGAGACGTTGGGCTCCACCACGAGCGTGGCCACCCGCGAGGCCACCTGACGCCCCGGAGAGGCGTCCACCACCTGCAGCTGGTAGACCCCGGGGGCCGGGAAATCGAGAGCGCCGACCTGGTAGGCGATCTGACCAGCAGCCCCATTGACGATACCGGCAGGGATGGGGATCGGCTTCACCACTGGCGCACCGCCGGGCGCCTTGATGACGAGGTTGACCGCTGTGGCGGTGCTGAGGTCCAACCCGGACTGGAGGGTGAGAACGTAACCGAAATTGCCTGCCTGAATCATGTCAGAACTCCAGAGAGAAGGATGGGGCAGGGAAGGCAAGTGCCGGGGCCACGGCCACAGGGAAAGGGACAGCCGCGGTGCCAGGGAGAAGAATGGCCACCACTGCAGGCAGCAAGGCCCCAGAGGCCAGATTGGGGACGCCGGGCGCCAGGAAAGGCAACGTGGCCGGGGGTGGGGCATCGGGAGCGAGCGTCGGGGCCGTGGGCGCCAGGAAAGGCACATCAGTGGGGCCCGCAGGGGGAATGGCCACCACAGCAGGGGGAAGCGCATCCAGGGGCAAATCTGGGGCACCAGGTGCATCCGCAGGCACCTCGACGGCACCATTCTGAGGGGCAGGACCATCCGCCAGGATGAAGCCCAGGCTGAAATCGGCAGGAGAACCCGTGCTGGCGCCCACCACGCGCCCTCGGATCTGGTACTCGCCAGCGAGCAGCCCAGCAAGGGGCACACGGCCGCCCAGGGTGGCGCCAGATGGGCCCCAAGAGGCCATGGGCACCGACGTCGCCGTGCCAGTCGAGACGCACTGGAGGGCCAGCTGGCCGCCCACCCCGGATGGATCCTGCACGGCGTGGATGCCGTCCACGAGGCTCAGCGCCTCTGATGCCTCGAGCCCGATCCAGAGGTCGGGCAGGCTGCCACGGAAGAAGGTCGGGAGACTCATGCGCGCACCAGCCAGAAGGAAACCGAAAGGGGATTAATGGCAACACCCGAAGCATTCCCAAGGACATTCACCCAAACAGCAGAGGATGCACTGACGCCCACCGCACCGCTGGAGGCGCCTGTCGCAAGCAGGGAACCATGAGAGACGGCGTAGATGGCAAGGTCTTGGCCCGAGGCCGCACCCGCAATCGGGGGGACGGAGGCAGCAGAGGCCCCCGCCACCCCATGGGCACCGACCGCAGATCCAGACACAAAGGGCAGATCGCAGGCAGAAACGATGCCGGCCACTTGCCTTGCAGACGCAGACCCAGAGAGAGAGAAGGCAGCCGAGGACCAAGCCGCCACCCCATGGGATCCTGCCGCAGTGCCAGCCGCCAAAAGGTGAGCTGCACTCGCCCCAGCCGCCCCGTGCGCGCCTACAGCTGCTCCACTGACAAGAATGTGCTGGGAGGAGGATGCGTTTTCACCCACGGCAGCGTATGCCGTGCCCCCCAGATAGATGGCGGAACCCGAATTGACCGATACCCCGTGTGTTCCCGCAGCGGCCCCGACCACGAGAACCAAAGAGGACGCCGCCCCAGAGATTCCAGTGTCTCCCCAGGCCGATCCCACTATCGAGGCAACCGCCACAGAGGATCCACCAACACCCAGGGCCCCTGTCGCGCTTCCCGCCACCCGCAAAACAACAGGACTACTACCTCCAACGCCATGGGCACCACCAGCGCTCCCGCCGAAGCGAAGCGCGCCATTGCTGCCACCAGAAACAACCAGCAGCGCCGAAAGAGCCGCATTCAGGGCCACAGAATTAAGTGCGCTGCCGTTCAGCACGAGCTATGCCTCAGAAGTGGGTGGCAAAGTAGGGGATCATGGAAACTATTAAAGCAGATAAGCCTGAACCGTGCGTCCAAATGAAGCGTTTGATGCTCCCGCATACCTGAAAAAGTAAAAAATAGTATTCATTGTGCTTGAAGTATTGTCGTAAAGGTGCAGGCCAAAATATGCAGGAGTTATTGAAAGCGCGATTGTTATTTCTGTCCACACGCACCCCTCAATCGACCATGCGAAATAATAAGTAGTTCCAGACCTTCTAACCCTTAGATAGTAGTTCGAAACCGTTGCTCCGCTATTTGTATAGCTTCCATCTGTGCTGAAGTTTGTAACATTGCGGCCCATCCATCCATATCCGTTGAAATTCTGCCAAACGAACTGATTTCCAGACCCTGCCGCATTCGTGGTTGACAGGATGATACCTGCTGCCGAATAGGAGCTTGGGTGGTCGCAAAATATTTTTGCAATCACGCTGAAGTCACCCGCCGGAAGTGGTTGCAGGATTGCCCTGTATGTTGCACCACCACCACCAGCCATAACGGAAGAAAGAACACCGTTCACGAGATTGGTCGTATGCAATGGAGAAGTGCTTGACCAATTAACCAACGTCCACTTGGATGCCAGTGATGCTCCATCGAACTCATCATCTAGCGTAGATGGTGATGCCTGCGGAGCGTCGGCAGAAAAATAAGACCAGGGTGTTCCACTGGGCCCCCACGTGGACAAAGTCCCTGCCGTGAGCCTCAGTTCAGCCTTCGCGCCGGCTGCCCACGCCGCAGCCGTGGTGCCCTCCTGGGCACGGACGACAGTGATGGTGTTCATTGATCGCGCCGTGACCTTTACGATCTCCCAGTTGCTCTCTGGCGTCCCGGAAGCCAGCGTGAGTAGAAAGAAGTCGGAACCCGAAGGCGCCGGGAAGGAGGATCCATCGACAATGGTGAGCGTGGTGTCGGTGGACGCAGCAGGAGATGCCAGCGTGGTGGTGGCGTTGTTGGCGAAAAGCTGGGCCATCGGGCCCTCCCTACATCGACCGGACGAAAGACGTTACGTCGATTGGGGCGCCGGAGACGATGGAGGTGGTGTTCAACTGCAGATCGCCTCCACCACCAGTGGCCGTCACGGTACCCTGCTCGATCACCGTCGCGCCATTGAGCACCCGGTAGAAGGTGGCCGCCCCGGTCGCCACGGCATTGGCCTGGGCAATGGCGTTGGCCGCCATGGAGCCGGCCGCGGCCGCCCCGAAGGCGGTGGCTCCGAAGGTCACGGTGCCCAGCAGGGTCTGGCCCGAGAGCGCCGTGTCGGCGTCCGCCGGGACCGCGCCGGCGAAAATCTCGAGGGAGGCTCCATTGAAATTCGTGCCGTAGCTGGTCAGCAGGGCATCACGGGTGGCAACAGCGATGGAAAGGGACATGGGGGCCTCCAGGGAAAGGTCAGGATTTCAGAGGGGCGCGGCGGAGCACCCAGGTACACCCGCAATTCGGGTGCGCCGGGATCGTCGGCCACCACATCTCGTCCCGGTCACGGAAGCGCTGCTCCTTCCGTGACCAGCGATGGGCAGAGCGCCCGATGTTGGACTTGCCCACCCAGATCTGCGTGTCACCGTCCTTGCGGGAGGCGTCGGCGGGGACCACCCGGAACCGACGACCGGCCATGGCCCGGCAGTAGGGGCAGGCGTTCTTGACAGCCTTCCACTCGGCCATCCAGCCCTCCGCGGGATCCACCGATGCGATGGCCCCGTTGGACACGGCCAAGGCGGTCTCAGTGAGCGCCACCCGGCGCCAGTCCCGGTTCAGGCCAGAGAACGAGTCGAACAACCGCTGCTGCAGCTTGCCCACCCCATCGCCGGCCTCACGGGAGGCAGAGAGGGTCGAGAGCAGGGCGTGCCGCGCCTCGGCGGTCAGATTGGTCATGTGCTCCGCCGCCCGGGCCTTCGTCCACTGCATGGCCGTGGAGGCTGCGGATGAGGGTGCTTCACGAAGCGCCTGCCCCCAGGACGGGAACCGCTCGGGATGGGCCACCCGCTCCCCGGCCCGGTGGAGGAGGGAGGCCCGGAGGGCCAGGGCCTGGGCGGACTGCTCCTGCGTGTCGCCGGGCAGGAGAGCGCTGACCAGGCGGTCGATCACGGTCTGCCAACCCTGCATGAGCCGCTCTGGCTCGAGGTCCGAGCGGAATAGGTCCACGATCTTGCCCCAGCCTGGAACCTCGGGCGGCTTCGGCTGGAAAGCCTTCTGCAGCGACCGAACCCGGCGCCCCAAGGCATGAGAGAGCAGACCGCGGAGGAAAGCCTCACCCACCCCCCAGAACTGGTCCTCAAGGTAGGCGATCTCTGGATCCGGGTGAGGGCCCCAGAAAGGACGCTCCGCCTCGACCTGGGCAGCCGTCGGCGGTGTCAGCGGCACGCGGCCGCGGCGAAGGGCCTTGAGCACCGGCCGTCCCGAAGCCACGCGGACGTCATTCAGGACGGCCCCGAAACGCGGATCAAGGGCGACCATGGCGGGCCTCCCCCTCCTCCAGCACCACCAGGAACAGCTGCCAGCACCACCAGGCGCCTACCAACAGGAGTGCCCCGACGCGGAGGACCAGCACCCCTCTGATCACTGGCCACCCCCCACGCCGGGGACAGGATGGAGGTCACCGAGGGCGCCGGCGATCTGGCCGGCCTTGCCATCCGGTGCCTCGGGCTCTTCGCCATCTTCGGCGCCCAGATCATCGGCCGAGAAAGATGACCCAGCAGGGCCGCCCTCGCCTCCCTCGCCACCCCCGTCCTGCGCCTCGGCGCCCAGCGCCCCAAGGGCCTGCTGGTAAGCGGTCTGGAAGGAGGGGTTGAGGGGGGCGTTCCCCAGGATGGGATCCGGATGAGGTTCGAAACCCCAGAGCTTCCGGCCCTCGTTAAGGGTGCCCACGGCATTCTGGCGGGTAAACTCGGCCTGGATGAGCCCGGGGTCCGCGGGCATCTGGCCAACCCACGGAATGGGGTAGGGATCCATCCCGAGGGAGGTCCGAAGCTCGTCAATGCTCTGCAGACGCTCTTTGGTGATGCGCTTGGCAGCCACATCCCCGGGATCGATACCGGTGAACGAGAACCGTGCCTTGTCCCAGTAGCGGGACAGGATGGCATCGGAGATGAACGCCTCGATGTCAGAGAGCAGGGGATCCAGCCCCTTGTCCCGGGCCGCAGCCAGGCGCTCCGCGGTGTCGTCCCCAGCCAGGGGGCTCCGGCCGGCGGCGGTGAAAGGCTCCATGCCGATCTCGGCAGGATCCATCCCATAGATCGAGCACATAATGGCGGACTGAAGGCTTATCCACTTTGCGAACGCCATCTCCGAAAAAGGAGCGTTTGTCTGGATGTACTCCGCAGCCGCCTGCTGGCCCCGGGATTGGAGGACGGGGAGGGTGAAGGCGTTGGAGGCTCCACGGATCTTCGCCTGCCACCCCGCCTCAAACGCAGCCATCTGCTCCCGGGGGAACTGGCCAGAGAGGACGAGGATGCCGCGGGGAATGGCGTTGTTGTCGAGGCCCTCCCGGGTGTAGGCCATCGCAGAGAGGAAATTCGTCAGCGTCTCAAGGCTGGACTCCAGCTCCGACATCCCATACCCGTACCGCTCGAGGTCGGAGGACCGATTCCGCTGGAACAGGGCCGCCTCCTCGTAGGTGAACTCGACCGAACCAGGCGCGCCCATCCCGTTTGTTGAGGCGTCCTGCACGACGAAGATGTCGTCCGAATCCTCCTCGCCGAAGGTAGAAGCGAGATAGAACGTGGCGGAGTCGCGTACCCAGAAGCAGTCCAAGCCGCCCTGGTCGCTGGGCCCCACATAAGGCACGGTCTCCACCGCTACATGGTCCAGAGAGAGGGTGTCCTCCGTGAGCATCGCCAGGAAGTCCCGAAAGCCGACGCGCCCGCGCCGCCGCCGCTCCAGCTGGTCGAACTCGAGGCCCCCTGACATGAGCACCTGCTGGAGCCAGGAGAAGTAGGCCGCATCCTGTTCGGTGGGCTTGTGGCGGGGGTCCATGTGGCGGATGCGCCAACCGACCTCGTCGTCTTTCTGGGAAGGCGACGCGAACCGCAGCACCTGCCGCCTCCGGGTGCGGTGGATGGCCTGCGCCACCTCAATTCGCTGGGACAGCTGCCGGAGGGCGGAGAAAGGGATGCCGGGCTTGGGCAAGTAGCGGCCGCCGGCGCCGAGGCCCTGCAGGAGGGGTTGCGTACGAGCCTTCGGGTCCGCCGCCTCCACCCGGCTCATGGCCAGGGACTTCTGCACCTGCCGCTCCGCCTTCTGGAGGTTGACCCAATCCAGCATCATCCGAGCAAGATCGGGCGGGGCCAAGCTGGGGTCGGCATAGGACTTCAGCACCTCGCGGTTGGCGTCCGCAACCTCGTCCAGTGGCGCCCGGGCATCATAGGCGGTATGCTCCGCCGGGCCGAGATGCCCGAAGGGAGAGCCGCCATTCGCAGGCTGGAAGGACCAGAGGGAGCCCGTCATATCTCCAGATCACCAGCCCGACTCGTCCTCCCAACCATCGGTTGGTCCACCCTGCGCGGGGTAGTGCGCGAGACAGGACGGGTCCGACGCCTTCACCCGGAATCCATGGCCAGGGTATTTACAGACCCCCCCAAGGGCATCCGAGAAGTGCATGCAGTCCCCACAGGTGCGCCGACGCACAATGGCCCGCTCCTGCGCCACCTCGGCAACCAGATCGCGGCCGCCGGTCGAGGTCGACACCGGGAGCCGGTCGGGATGGGCGCCGACAGGTAGGGGGGGAGGGAAAGAGGAGGGTAGGTCTGGCGCCCCTTCGCTGACGAGGGGAAGCGCGGGGAGCGCAGAAAGAGTCGGGAACCCGGCCCGGTCGGACCCATCCACCCCCTCGAGGCCCCACCCGGAACGCCCCAGGGTCGCCAAGTAAACCCCGATGGCCAGGGACATCACCCGGTCGTCATGCGCGCCAGGGAGGGCCTCCGGCTTGCCCAGAGGGTTCCGGTGGAATCGGAGGGCCTCCAGCCAGAAACGCAGATCAGGACAGTCCAACTGACCGGTGCGGATCACCTCAGCCAGCGCATCGAGGATCATGGGGCGCGTCTTGGTGTCGGTGGGGAACCCAGCCCGCAGGAACCGAGCCCCAGCCGCATCATATTCGAGGTGGCGGTAGACCTCTGGGTAGCGGGCCTCCTCGAGCACATGGACCACCGTGTGCCCGTGGTTGTTCCGCTCCGGGGCCACGCAGGCGCGATAGGCGCGCCCAAGGGTGTCCATGCGCCGGGCGAACTCCACCGGTGGAATCCGGCCGTGCAGGGCAGCCACCACCCGAAGGGTCCGTACCCGGAGGACGTAGGCCGCGCAGAAGTCCGTACCCCCCTGCTCGGGATCCCCCACACGGGTGGCGCCGCGGTCGATCCCCTCGGCAATGTCCGCCACGAGGAGGTAGGTCTCCCCAGGCAGGTAGGGCTCCCAGATGGTCGAGCCCGCGGGCCCGGGCACCGAGGACACCGGGTGCTTCTGCAGGGCCTCGATCCGGGCAGCGACCACCTGCTGGTCGAAGTAGGGACGGCCCGAAGTCAGGAAGGCCCCGGCCAGCGTCTCGGGGTACTCCTGCTGGAAGGTCTCCCCAACCTCACGCATCTTCGCGCGCCGCCAGGCGATCTGCTGCAGGTCCAGCCCGTGATTCGCCATGAGGGCCACCTCCTCCGAGGAGAGGGGGCCCTGGGTTGCGGGGTCAAAGGGGCGCCGATACTCAGGGTGCTCGTACCATGCGTAGTAGACCACCCGCCAAGGCATGGATGGATCACCCTCCTGCTCCAGGGCGGCCATGACGTCGGAGTAGTAGAGGTTCTGCCCGTTGGCGGTCGTCTCGAGGATGGCATTGCCAGAGGCCGGGACGGCCTGCAGGTAGCTGTTCTTGAACCCCTGGTAGTCCCGGTAGAAGGCGGCCTCGCTGTTGTGGACCACGCCGGAGAGCGTGCAATAGGAGTGCGGATCCTCGGAAAGGCAGAGGTCATACATCACGGGAGGCGCTGGCACCTCCTCGATCTGCTTCACCTGCGCCCAGTAATACTTGTCGCCGCGCCGCCAAGAGTGCCTGCCATACCCATGATTCCAGCGAGGCGAGTCGGGACGCTTGTCGAGGTAAGCCTGGAACATTCCGCCACGGGGAGGCAGAGGCTTTCCGAGCATGCGACGGAGTTTCACGTTGGCAGGGCCGAAGAAGTCCACCACCCAGCGATCCTGCTCCCGGCGACCATGGCGAAGGCCGGCATCGGTGATCTGGATAGATGGAAGGCCGATCCGCATATTGATGGCCAGGCGCTTCAACTGGACGGCCAGCTGCGGACGGGTGGTGCAGAACGACACCCTGCTAGGGTCAACAAACGAACCATCGCCCTCAATCAACCCCGCGAGGAGCCCCTCTAGGAAGGGGCGAGGATACTTAAAGAAGGCATCGGGGATCCGCTTCGAGTCGGTCTCGCCAACCAGACCAACAACAAGATCGGCGAAAGATCCCCCGTGGAGCGTGATATGGGTCGTCAAACTGTTGGCGCGGTCAGTCACACGAACGCTTGTGAAGAATCCGGCATCAACATACGGCTGCACCACAGCCATGACCTGGGCGGTCTCGTCTCGGTGGATGGCAAGCCCAATCCCAGACAGGAGGTCGCCATTCCGGAAGGCCCAACCCTCGGCCAGATACCAACCGATCAACGCACCAAGGCCACGATCAGCGTCCACCGTCGCAGGAACATGAATGCAGTTCTTCCGGTGCGGGACATCAAGCACCTTGGACCTGCACTCCCCCATCTTGGTGATGGGGAATCCAATGTAATCCCCCTTCGTCAATTCGTCCGCACGTTTCCAGACGGGCTTCCCGGTCTTGAACTCCCGGGTGAGAACCCGGTGATCCCGCGTGAGAGTCAGGGGGAACGGCGCATTACCAAAGGTTGTGACACGAAGCGCGGCCTCTCCGACGTGAGGCGTCTCGGCCACACTCTGGACAGAGATCATAGATCCACATCCATCTCTAACCATTGCGGGCGGGGAAGCGATAGGGAACACGAACCCGTCCTTGCCGATGACAAGGGTATCGGGACCGAGACATGCGTGCAGGTTGTGGATCACGCCACCGCGCCAGGGATGTCCAGCCTCGGTGTCGATCACGAACTTGCTGGGCGGATTGAGGGTCTGGTCCCCAGGGAACACGATCTCGAATTCGTACTTGGTGTCTGAGGACAACTGCAGGCCGGCCTTGAGGGAGGGCGGCAGGTGATCCCAGAACAGACGGTAGGTCTCCAGCAGGATCTCGGCAATGTCGCGGTCATGGGCCAGGATCACCGAAACGCGCCCGGGGTTGAGGAGGCCGTCGTCAAAGAACAGTGACGCGATGAATGTCGAGAACCCCAACTGGCGTGGCTTGACGATCAGATCCCGGATCCCGCGGAATCGATCAGGCCCCCGACGGGGATCCTGCAGATGACGCTTCCGCAGGCTGGAGCGGTAGCGCCGCTGGATGGGATTGAGGACAAAGGGCCAGAGGGGACCACCATCCTTCACACGGACCTGGAGGGCCTGGGCACAGAACAAGAGCAGGCTGTGGCCCACGGCCCGGATCTGGTCATCTTCTGGCAGCGCATTCAGGGGTTCCAAGAGCCGCCGCTGCGCGGCAATGGCCTCCTCACGGGTCACGGGGGTTGGGAAGGCGTCTAAAGCACGCATGCTCCTCCTTCCACCTCGAGTTGCCTAGCAGCGATGCTCCGGGCCACCTCGTCATCCACCGATAACCGGCGAAGCAAATCCTGAGACGAGCCATCTGGCACCAGCAGGTAGATGGCCATGCGGGCCTTGCGATGGATATCGAAGGCAATCCCCGCAGTAGGGTGCTCAGGCTCTTGCAACCCGAGGACGCCAGCCAGGTGCAAGGAGGCGCACCCAATTTGCAGCCACCATGCGATCTCGGCGCCCAGAGCCATAGGCACGGAGTCGCCCCCATCCGACCCAATCCCCGCGGCCAGCCGCGCGAATGGAGGCCCACAGAGGGCGCCCAAGGCCCTCTGGCTGCTCTCGCGTATGGAATCTAGGGTTTGGGATAGACGGTGGACCGTCTGCACCCGTCGGTAAAATGCATCCAGCGCCGCAGCATGGGCCACCACCTGCGACCACCATAGAGACTCAGGATGCGCCGAGGGCGCAGGCACAACCAGCAGATCGAACTGCGGACCCAGGTCAGCCATCAAGATCCTCCTCAGGTATGACGTCAATGACGCCCGATGGGGCATCCGAAGGGATACCCTCCCGCAGAAGCAGCCACCGAGCCCCCCCCACTGCAGCGGCAACTTCCTTGTCGAGGTCCGGGTTGACAGCCCGCTCGGTCACCCGGAGCCCACGATCGAAGGTCGCCAGCGCCCGGTGGAGGTCGAGCATGTCCACATGCTCATCCCGAAGTTTGTCAATGACCTTCCTGACTCCCAGGCGAGCCCCTGCGTGGATCTCCTCCCGCACGGCCGCCTGCTGCATCCCCAGCTTCCGGGTCGCCAGGAGCTTCGACCGCTCGATGACCCCGGCCTGGAATTCCAGGCGCTTGTCGCCCCAGCCCTCCAGCCGGGATCGCTCCTCGAGGGCGCGGGCGGAGACGCCGAGCGCCTCAGCCACCTCGCGCAGAGGCTCGAAGCGCGGCAGGGAGCCTTCCAGGGCATCCGGGGGCGTGAACCCCTGGATATACCGAATCCTTGCCGTATTGATTGCATCACTTACGCGCCGTTTCTCAACAGCCTTCGATTGTCGCGCGGAGGCTCGAGCAGCGCGGACTTCGGGCGGCAATGGCGGACGCCCAACCGGGCGAGGAGAGGATTTTTCAATCACACGCGGAACACGGGATTTTTCCGGAGCCTCCGAGGATGGCTTGGCGGTCTTCCGGGCCCGCTTCGGAGCAGCCCTCTTCATCCACGCCAGTCCGTCTGGGTGGTGAGATCGCGCTCACCAGACCCCATGGCCTCAACCTCGTCAAGCGCCCGAAGGAGCACCCGGGCGGACAACTCGGGGCTCAAGACCCCGGTCTCGAGCCCATGGATCACACTCTGCGTCTTCCCGCGCAGGTGGGTCAGCTGGGCAGTGCGGAGCCGGAGACGGAGCCCAGTGGGGCAGATGGGAGCACATTCGGTATTCATGAGCCAGCCTCCAGGCGAGCGACAGGGAGGAACACACCACCAAGGAAGGGCGTCCACCACCCATCACTGAAGGGGAATCGAGGAATCCGACCGCGCACCAGCTGGGACGAGGCCCAAATCTGAGCCATCTGATAGAGCTGATCCCCGGATAGATCCTCGAGGGCAGCCGAGGCGAATCGGGAATCAGGGATCATGCGACCTCCCAATCTGTGGCGAGAAGATCGGGGCTGGTGGCGTGCCAGGGGGAGCCCCACGGCTGGTCGGGGTTGCTCACCTCAAGGATGGGGGGGGGGAGCACCACACGACCTCCCATGTGAATCAGGGGAGGAGCCGCCAGGTAGACACGACGCCCAGCACTCCACCTCTGCCTCCGCAAGGATCTCCCGGCACGGATGGCCTCAAGAGCCTCGCTGAAGGTCATGGGAGCACGGCCGCAGCAAGGTGCCGGGCAGTGGAGATGGTGGTGGATTCAGGGGGGGGCACCCTCACATCGAAGGCGACGGTGCTCGCGCCCGTGAGCGGATCATCCACCCGGCAGGCAGTGACGGCATAGCGTACCTGCTCCTGGAGGGTGGGGGCCCCATTCGAAACCACGGTGGCTCCAGCCACGATGAGGGACGCAATGCGGGTGAGATGGAAGGGGCGGGGCATCAGTCCTCCACAGATAGGAGCCGGCGGACCAGCTCGAGCAGGTGCAGATCGTCCCCATACCGGGCAACGAAGTCGACCTCGTGCAGGTGCCTAGAGAGCACCCCGGGCTTGCCGCCGCGGTGATGGGCTGGGCACAGGGGGATGATCTCGAAGTGGCTGGCCCGGGCGCTGGTCCCGTAGCTCTGCCCATCGGGGCGAAGGCGGGAGTGATGGATCTCCGCCGGGGTGCCCTCCCACCCATCCAGGAGGCAGGCCAGGCATCCAAGCTCGGCCACGGCCAGCAGGTGGGCGTCCTCGGCCTGGGTGTGGGCGGGGCGCCGGGCCCTCGGCCGCGGGGAGCGCCCGGGCCGGGAGCACCGGAGGGTGGACCGGGAACGGAGGGGAGCCCGCCGGAGGAGGGGACGTCGGCGCCTCACCAATCACCCCCTGCCTGGATAATTTCGGTAGTCACCTGCTCGGATAGGCCATGGCGCTTGCAAACAGCCATCAACCGTCTGGAAGTTTCCGGGACTGGACGACGGAAGAGGAAGCCCGGACCTTTATCGGATTTTTTCGCAAGGCCCATGGCCGTAAGGGTGCGGACATGCTGGTGGACCGCCGACACGGAGCCGCCATAGACAGAGGCAACCTCCCGGATCAGCACGGCGCGCCCAAGGGTCTTGAACTGGATGAGCCCGGCATCCAGCACCCGGCGGAGGGTGGGGGACAGGTCAGTAGTGCTCATGGGATCCCGATCTGAGGGCCAGGCGGAATGACCGTCGGCATGACCAAGCGCATGGCAAGACCACCGTCGGGGATGGGCACGGCCTGCAGGCCACATTGCCGGGCCACAAAGAGGTCGTCCCCTGTGATGGCGGCCTCACCCCCCAGCCGGATGAGGAGGGCCCGCACGACCTCCCCCATCAAGAGGAGGTCGCGCTGGGCCTGGGCCACTGGCTCAAGCTGAAGGGGCACATCAGGGCGGCTCAACGAGGGCCCCCAGGGAGGCGCGATCCACGGTGCCCCAGATGCACGCCGAAAAGGAATGCGGCCAGGACCACCAAGCCGAAAATCGGGAGGAGGAAGGCTATCAAGGTGCTCACTGACGCCACCTATTCCGAAACTCGCGGCCGTGATAGAAGCCCACCCACCATCCAAAAACGAAGGCCAGGAGCAGATTCAGGATGAGCACACCAGGACGCATCAGGCCCCCTTCCCGGGCTTCACCCGGATGGGCGGCTGCCCCGTGAGGGCCTCCCACCGGAGCGCGATCACATCGCAGAACTTTGGGTCAAGCTCGACCAGGGCCGCACGCCGCCGAGCAAGGTGGCAGGCCACAAGGGTGGATCCAGACCCCCCAAAGCCATCCGCCACGAGATCTCCAGGCACGGAGGACAGCTTGAGGGCCTTGTCGAGCAGGGCGACGGGCTTCTGGGTGGGGTGGACGAGGTTCTTCGCTCCGTCCCGACCTACCTCCCAGACAGTCGTCTGGGTGCGCCCGCCCTTCCAGGTCGGCTTGGCCTCGGGATCAGTCGCGTAGGCCCCCTGAATGTGGTCCTCCACCACGAGCCCGCGCTGCAGGACGTCCACAGCCGCCCCACCATCCGGGTTGTCGGCCAGGAAGGCGTTCTCGTGGCGCCGGCGGAATTCGTCCATCCCAAGCCCCGCGGAGGGCTTGACCCAGATGATCTGGGACTTGACCCGCAGGCCCGCGGCCTCCAGGGCGTTCTGGAACTCCCGCTGCCGGTGGTAGGAGTGCCACACGTACCACGCTGCCTGCTTCTTTGACGCCGCCCGGATGCAGGCGAAGGCCCGGACGAGCAACTCCTCGAGGTTGGCCCGGTCCAGGGCGTCGTTCTTGATCTTGCCGCCCGCGGTGCCCTTGGCGTTGGACGAGTAGTCCATGCCGTAGGGTGGATCAGTGAGCACCAGATCAGGCTCCTCCCCGGCAAGGAGGGCCCTCCAGACGAATGGATCCGTGCTGTCGCCACAGATCAGGCGGTGGGGCCCAAGGAGCAGGATCTCGCCCGGCACGGTCTCAGGGGTCTCTGGGCAGGGGGGTGCGGCGTCGGGATCCGCCTTGGGATCGGTCGCCCCCCCGCCCGGGAGGGCACCGAACAGATCCTCGATGGCCTCCAGGGTGAAGCCGGTGGCTTCGAGGTCGAAAGAGCCGTTGTCCAGGCCGGCCAAGATCTCCTGCAGGGAGGTCAAGGACCACCCAGAAAGATCGGTGAGCCGGTTGTCGGCCACGGTGTAGGCCGTCGCCCCCTGGTCGTCCAGGTCCGCGACAACCACCGGGATGAGCGCCTCCCCATGCCCCGCATCGAGGAGGGCCTGGAGCCGACCATGCCCCGCCAGCAGGCGGTTCGTGCCACGCTGGACGACCGGGAGGGCCACCAGGCCATGGGAAGCAATGCTCTTCTGAATGAGCCGAAGCTGCTCGGCCGTATGCTCCCGCGGGTTCCCGGCCCAGGGGCGAAGATCCTTCACGGCCATCTGGACTACCTCTGGCACACGGAGGGATGGGGCGGGTGCGCTCTTTTTAGACGGCACGATCAACTCCAGAGGCGAGGCCACGGGCCCGGGACGCATAACCCCAGGCATGGCGGCGGAAGAGGCCAAAGCTCCACGGTTTGAGGCCACGGGCCAGGGCCATCTCCCGGAAAATGGGATAGCTGTAGAGGAGTGGGGTGTCGGGCCCCATCGCCCGCAAGGTCCAGCGCGCCACTCGGTTCGCCAGAACCCGGTTGGCATGGGAGGACGCAATGTGCAGCACATGGGCCCGGCTCAAGAAAATGAACCGCTTCGTTTTCGACTGGGCAGCCCGCCGCGCTATGGCATCCAGGAGCACATGCTGGTCGGGGCGCTGCCCTGTGACGTCTTCGATGACGTCCACGAGGCGCCCCAAACATACGTAGATGCTCTGGTCAATGTCCAACGGCGAATCCCAGCGACCGGGCACCTAACCACGAGGATTGAGACTGTCAACCCCCAACCTGCGCCGCCGATCGGGACAACTGCACCAACTCCGACTCAAGGCGCCAACCCTCCCGCCACCAATCCGAATGGAGTGTCCCCTCCTTGTGGGGGCACGCGGTCACTGGAAGGCCCTGCCGGAAGCTGGACCGCCCGGCGAAGATCTCGCCCGCCCGGGCGCTGGCCTCACGATGGTTACTCCTGGCCACGCGCGGCCTCCCGAGCAAGCCGGGCCTGCACCCGGGAAAGATCAGAACTGGCTCCCCGCGGCTGGGAGCACCACCTGCAGATCCCATCAGAGTCCTTCTCGATGATCACCTTCGAAGGCCAGCGGTAGACATCGGGGTGCTCCAGGTGGAGGTCGGTGTCGAGCGACCAGAGGGTGGGCTGGCCCCAGATCCTGACCACCCGCATGCCCTCGGGCGCACCGCACTTCCGGCAGCACCGGAGGCCCAGCTGGGCATGGGCCTGGAGAGTGAGGCTTGTTCGGTCAACCCGCGGCACGGAGATCCTCCACCTGCACCACGGGTGGGAAACCCGACATCCGGCGGCACAACCACACCTCGACCCGGGCCCCACGGCTCTCCTCCCAACCAGGGATGGGCACGAGGAAGTCGCAGCGCCGCAAATTGGCGAGGCACTTCCGCATCGCCACCCTCCAGACCTCCTCGGGGGTGGCACCGCGGGGCTCCAGGATGTGCGCGTGAGGCACGAAGGCGACATACGGCCCAAGGCTCTCAATGTGCCGACCGAAGGCGAGGGCCCGCTCCCGGCGAAGCTCCATGACCTCGGGGGACGGGTGGGTCAGCGGGCCAGCGACGTAGACAAGCTTCACGGCAAAACCTCCTGGAGATCATCCACGGACCAAATCACCCCGACGCAGGCACCTGCGCCATGCATGGCATCCAGGAACCCAAGCTGCTGGGCAGAGGGCTTCCCGGCGGCCTCCACCTGCCGGAACCCCCCACCCGGGGAAGGCTCCAGGTGCTCCGGGGCCTTCAACTCAAGGAACAAGGGGATGCCCCAAGGGAAGTCCAGGCGGTGAACCGAGCGAGGGATGACGCCGATGATGTCAGCCAGGCCCGCAAACCCCGCCCCCGTCTGCCCCTTGAGGCAGGCGGTCGAGGCCCCCGCCCGGCGGAGAGCCCCATAGGCCCTCCCCCGAAGCAGCTTCGCGCCGGCGTCCACCGGCATGGCCGGGATCCCCAAGAACGAGAGCTTGGACAGGCATGCGGCCTGGACATCGTCCTCCGACGGGCGCAAGCAGAGCCAGGAGGCGGGGTAGCGGGAGCGGTCCCAGCGCCAGAGGTAGGGGTGTGCGTCAGAAAGCACGACGGACCTCCCTGCGGTAGACCCATAAGGAAAAGGCGATTCCCACAAGGGCTTCAGGGACAGTCCGCCAAGCGGGAGCCCAACCATTAACCATGCGGCGGACAGATTCCTGGAGCCCCCAGACGTCGAGCTGGAGGGACAAGGACGCTATAGAAAAAACCATCCCAGCCATAAAGCAAAGGAGAGGATCAGGGCGCTTCATACCGTCCCCTCCCATCCACCAGGCCGATTCGTGTTGCAGATACAGGGGCATCCGAAGCCCACGGCCTGCATGTAGCTGTGGGTCACCTTCCGGCCGCAATCCACGCACATGTACACATACTCAGGGCCAAGATCCCGAGAGCGAGGAGGCGCGACATCCTGGATGGCTCGGCGAAGAACCGGATCCTGAACCCAGTTCCGGTCCTGATCTAGAAGGGCACACAAATGGGCCACCTGGATCTCAAGTAGGCATTCGTTTACGGGGCGCCCAGCGAAAGCACCGAAAGCCGGGTTGTCGGGCATGAGAAACGGATCAGACACGACCCACCTCCGGGAAGGCCAAGTGCTCCACGCCATCGAGGAGGCGGCCGGCGGCGTGCTTGCCTGTCTTGACGATGTATTGGTGGGGGTCATGTGCGAATGAACCAGCCACACGCCAGTTGTTACGCCCGGGCCATTCCCCTCCGGCACCCATCGGGAACCATTCCCCCCACTGCTTGAATAGGAAGGGCACGCCGGCCGCGGCGCACTGGTCGCGCAGGCCCCGGGCCCAGTCCGGGTGCATGGGGCGGGCGTGGGGGCCGGACTCACCGCCGCAGATCACCCAGTCGAGGTGCATGGCACCGGGGGCCAGGGCGTCGAGGCCGAGCCGGCCACCGCCGGGGTTGTGGTAGGGGCTCACGCAGCGGAGATCCACGGGCCCCAGCAGGGGCTCACAACTCAGGAACCGCACGGCCGCGGGCACCTGGAGCAGGGCCGGGATCCGCTGGTCCGCCCGCCCCTGGTCCTCCACAGTGGTCCCCAGCCAGACATTGGCGGGGGCGTTGCCGTTATCCAGCCAGTCATAGAGCCAGGACCGGAGTTCCATGAGCCGCGGGCCGGGTCGGTTCCCCACCAACAGGTCTGCCTGGATCCCATTTTGGGCCCGGGTCAGCAGTTCCCGGATCTTCTCCGGCCGCTTGGTGAGGATGAGCCAGTCCAGGTGCGGCGTCTGCCGGATCACGTCCAGGGCCTCGAGGCGGGCGCCATCCAGGTCTCGTCGGTCCTCGAAGAAGTCGCTCATGCTGTTGGTGAACACCCGGAACCGCCGACCCTCGGCCACAGCGCGGCGCTCATAGCGCAGGGCCTCCCGGCGGGCGGCATCCACACGGAGCAGGCGCGGGGCGTCCGGGCCCCAATGAGAGGATCCAGCCTTCTCGCCTTGGAACCGCTCCTTCCAAGGAATACCGGGGTGGAAGTGGGCATCCTGGCGCTCGGCGTAGCAGTTCGCGCAGGCCGGGCTCACCTTCGTGCAGCCCCACCAGAAGTTCACCGTGTGGTCGCACCAAGCTATTTTCGTGTCCTGGGCCATCAGGCACCCTCCCCGATTAGCGCCTGCATCCGGTCGTACATCCCCGGATCCCGCCGCTGGAGCATCGCCGTCAACTCGTCCCAGGCCGCCACGAGGGGAGCCCAGCGTGGATACTTGGCCGCCACCTCTCCGAGCCGGGAGCGCCAGGCAGGAACCACAAGGAGCAGGCGGTGGCACCGCTGGAAGTCGGCGGGATCTTGCGGGAGAGCCCCCAGCCGATCCCGCGCAAATCCGAGGGGAGGATGCCCCTGGAGCACCGCGAAGATGGTCCCAGAGGATGAACCCACGAAAAGGCCGCGCTCCCACTCCCCGGGAGAGGTCTCGAGCTTCAAGGTAGGGCTGCTCTCGGTCTCCTGGCAGCGGGCGTGGGCCTTCTCGAAAGCCACCCCGTGCGCGATGAATCCAGCCCAGGCAGGCGAGTTGATGGGTATGCCTTGGCGCTGGTCGTCATGGATCACCCTGTCCCGAGCGCCACAGTGGAAACAGACGATGTCCCGGTCGTGCAGGCTCACATGGGCAACGCCGACCCCCCTAGCCATTGGCAACCTCTGGGGCAACCTGAACCTCGGAATCTGGCAGGAGCGCCACGAACTCGGCCGGGAGGCCGGCGAGGCCGCGGGCCTCGGTCAGCCCCAGGAACTCCAGGACCAGATCCCCGATGGCGCGCTCCACGCCCCGGATGGCGTCCATGCGGTCCAGCAGCCGCGCCTCCAGGTCGCCAGTGGCGCCACGATCCTCCGGGAACTCCAGGGAGCCCACCTTCAACCACGCCCGATTCAGCGTGAGGGAGCAGGTGTCCTCGCCGGCGACCAAGGTGAACCGGGCCGACTGCACCCGCTGCCCGTTGGCCATGGCCTTCTCGAGCACTTCCTCGAGGCCCTCGCTGGATTCCCCCTGGAGCGAGAACCCCTCGCCGTCGGCATTGCGGAACACCACCTGCCGGAGTGGCCAGCAGTGGGCATGCCCCATGGGGTGGTCCTCATGGAGCCCGGACCAGATGAGCCATTCGAGGAAACGCGGGGGCGCCTCCTCGTACAATGGGCGCATGCGGAGCGCGCTGATCAGCCAGCCATGGATGCCACCAGGGCCATCGAGCAGGACCAGGCCGCGCGGGACGTCCACCACGGCGATGCCGTGCGTGGGCTTCGGCTTGGCCTGCTGGTTCAACTCGAAGCGGACCTCGGCGCCGATCTCACGGATGCGCTTCTTGGAGGGCTTCCCGCCACAGGTCTGCAGGTAGTCAGCCACGGCACGGGCGGTCTCGGCCTTCACCAGCTGCCCAGGGGCCCGCTTGGTGTCCCGCCGGAGGCCCACGGCGTAGAGGTCCGGGTCGCCATCCAGATAGCCCCGGTCGACCGGGCCATCCAGGAGGGAGCGCCAGGAGCAGGTGCCCATGGCCTCGAGACGAGCCTCGTCCTCGACAAGGGCCCTGAAGCCGATCTCACCCAGGAGGCCGTCCAGGGCATGGGAAAGGTCGGGAAGGTCAGAGATCCAACGGGTGTAACTGGTGGTCTTGCCAGACAGGAAGGTCATTTCGGGAACCTCAGAGATCGTCGCCGTAGGCGTCGGAGCGCCTGTCAGCAGAAGGGGTGGAAGGGGCCGTCTCCCTGGACATTTCCAGGAAGCGGAAGAATTTCAGGTCGGCCACAAGGGGAACGATCCCCGTCGGGCCGTTGCGGTTCTTGGCGATGACCAACTCGAAGGAGGCGTCTTCTCCATCCCCGCGCCGATGCACGAACACCACGACGTCGGCATCCTGCTCCACGGCCCCGGAATCCCGGAGGTCGGAAAGCTGAGGGCGACCGCCGGAACGGTGCTCCACCTCGCGGTTGAGCTGGGAGAGCAGAACCACTGGCAGGCCGAGATCCTTGGCCATGAGCTTGACGTCCCGGGAGATCTCCCCGATTCGGGTGGCCTCGTTCTGCTTGGCCCCGCGGCTGCCTGCGGCACTGCTCAGAAGCTGCAGGTAGTCGATCCCGACCACCGTGAGTCCGCCGCGGGTGAGCGCCGATGAAGAAAGGGCCCGTATCTCGGGGATGGTAATGCTGGCCTGATCGCAGATCGAGAGGGGCAGCCCACGCAGGCGCTCCCGGGCGGACACCAAACGCTGCACCGCAGAGTGGTCGAGGCGCCCAGACAGGATGAGCCCGCTAGGGACACTCGCCTCGGAGCCAATGGCCCTCGTCCAGATCTCCTCGTCGGCCATCTCGAGGGCGAAGAGGGCAGCAGGGCCATGATGGGAGGCGATGTGGCGGAGCCACTGCACCAACAGGGTGGACTTCCCAACGCCAGGCCGGGCAGCCAGGACCACCACCTGCCCAGGCTGGAAGCCGCCACCCAGGAGCCAGTCTAGACGCCCGAAACCGGTTGGAACCCCAGCAGAACGACGCCCCTCTCGCACATCCTCGATACGGGCCCAGGTCCGTTCGTCCAGATCGGCCACTGGGACGAGGCCCTTCCGATGGGCGCCCTGGGCCAACCCAGCCAGGACGGCCGACGTTCCGGAGATCAACTCCGCAGAGGCTGCCTCTTCGGCAGCGGCGGAGCGCATGAGGCTGGCGCCGACATGGACGAGCCGACGCAAGCGGGACTTCTCGAGCAGGTGGGCAGCGAGGGCCTGGGGGCGCCCGACATCCTCCGCAGCCAGGAGGTCAACAAGGCCAGAGAATCCACCCACACGGCCAAGCATGGCCGCCTCTTCCAGGGCGATCTTGAGCGAGAGGGCATGGATCTCCTCGCCACGGGAAAGGAGGGTCAGGAGGGCCGAGAACACGGCCTGGTGGGCCGGGTGGACGAAGTCCGAGGGGGACATGCCCACCACGGCCTCCGAAGCCAGAGCCTCAGCCCCCGGCGCGCAGCAGGTAGCCAGGAAGCTCCGCTCGGCCTCCAAGTCCTCGGGGAGACGGTCGGGGACACGGTTAGCCATTCACGGCCCCCGGGAGCGAGGGCTGCGCGTCAGACGCACCCATGGGAGGGCAGCCGGCCTGGATCCAAGCAGCGGCGGCGTTCTGCCAGGGGTTGGCCTTGGGGCCATCCACCGTCGAGAAGAAGTTCTCGATGGTGGGCACATTCAGATGGGTGGAAGTCCGCTCGGCATGCCGATGCCGGGCAGCCACGAAGAACAGGGCGACGTCAGCCAGATCGACAGCCGTGAGCTTTGGGCCACGGGGAGTCGCGACGGTGTTGTGCTCCAGAATCTCCTGGAACCTCTTGGCGGCCCCCTCCTGGTTGGTCCTACGTCGACCCCAGACCTTCTGGTCGCTGTGCCACGCCTGGGTGGGCCAAGCACCCCAAGCGCGAAGGAACTGGCCCCGGACATCCTCAGCCATGCTCGTGAGGGTCAACCCATAAGACCGCCCCTTCGGCTTCCTCCCCCCTGCAAGGGGGGTAGGGGGGTTAGTACTTTCTGTACTCTGACTCTGACTAGCATGGGAAACGCATTGCCTTCGCATTGCCTTCGCATTGCCTTCGCTATGCGAACGCATAGAGTCTAAATGCTTGTCCCACCGCTTCTTGGCTGATTCGCGAGCCTTGGCTCCACGTAAATCTACATCAACACGCTCAAGTTCCAACCGGGGTGAAACAAGGCGAGTTGGGTCAGACGGGTGCTTTACGAAGAAGGTCGCAATCCAATCGCAATGCGTTCGCATTGCGTTCGCATCAATCCGAAGGAGGCCGCCAAGCAGCTCGGGATCAGACGGAATGCTTCCCTCCTCCCAGGCATAGGCCCAGAGGGTTTGGAGGATGCCCCGCCGCTCGTACGAGAGCATGGCGATTTTGGCGTCTGCGAGGTAATCCTTGGACCAGAATTTAAACCACAGCTGCGCCATCAGGCACCCCGTAAAAGCAAGTCGGCGGCCCGCATTAACAACAAGGCAACAGCCTCGCGGTCGGCAGAACAGGAAGGCTCTAAGACGAGCACCTCTTCCTCGCCACGGCATCGGATAGAGATGGCCACCGAGCCCGTCTCGGCGTTGTGGGACACCTGACATTGGCTCCGGGAACCATAGAAATCTTCCCACTCACCAGAAGCCTTGAGCACATAGGGGGAACCCAAGACGCCACTCATTTGGCACCGTCTGACCGATACCCACGCCGCTGGGCGCGTTTCCACGCCTCCCGGGCCCAGGAAGGGCGATTGGGATCCTCCTCCGGGCAGAAGGGGGGGCGAAGCCCAAGCAGGGCGCGTAGGCGGCGCCAGGCGCTACGAAGCAGGGAAATCACGACGCCTTCCTCCTCCGCAGGGGAGCATTGGTGGTCTCGGCGTTGTTCCGCTCCAGGAAGGCGCTAACCTCGGACATGAGCCAGTAGCGCCGTCCCGTGACGGGATCCCGGTGGAACGGAAGCCCCTTCTTGGTGGCGGAGACGATGTAGGGGATGCCCACCATCGGCTCCTTGCGCCCATCCACAAGGGGAAGGCCCTTCATCCGGGCGAAGAAGCGCCGGAGGGCCGCCAGATTCATCCAGGGCTCGATCATAGTTGACCTCCGCCCTGCAGACCGCGGAGAAGGACCAGCAGGTGGTCGATCTTCTGGTCCATGAGGGCCTGCTGCTGCTGCACCACCGAGATGCCCTGCTCGATGAGGAGCAAGCGCGTGGGGTCGGCAGATTCGTGTGGGATATCGATGAGGGAGGTAGCCACACCGCCCTGACCATCCGGCACAGCGTAGGAATTGCGGCGCAGGTGGAGGATCTCACCAGCGCGCTCGGCGGTGTGGAGGATGTCATGGAGGGTGGAGTAGCCGAAATGAGGATCTCGGCGCCGGCAGAGGCTCAAGAGATCCACGAAGCTGTAGGAGCGGTCGGGAGAAAGCCCCGACCGCACCTCCGCGAAAATTGCCGAGAGATTGCGTGATGCACGCGTCACGGCCTATTCCTCCGGCCAACCAGGATCATCACCAGGAGGGACAGCCATCCCGTCCTGGGAAGAGGTCTGTTGGAGAGGATTCCCCCACGCCTCGTGCGACTCGAAAGCGGCCCGGATCTTGGCGTCGTCCTTGCTGAACAACTGATCCATGAAGGCCCGTGAACTCGCCTTGTCGCTGATTGAAACAGCGGCAATGACGCGCCGGCTGGAGTCGTGGTGGAGCTTGAGACGGTCGGCATGGCCCTTGGCGGTGTTCACCTGGGCCGCAGAGAGCGCGGGGCCATAGTGGTAATCCGCGCTGGGCGCCACCTCTCCCGAAGGAGTCTGGACAGGGGGAGGAACGGGGGCTTCCGGCGCAGCAGCGGCAGGAGCAGGAGCAGGATCCACCACCATGTGGGCACCCTCCACAACCACAGGCATGGGCTCCACCGGGATGTGTTCGCCACCCTCCGCTGCAGCCTGAAGGTCCAGGGCCCGGGCGAGAGCCGACGTCTTGGGAAGGCGCTTGCACAGCCGACGGAGCACGGTCTTTCGGCCCATCTCGGCATAGTCGGTTTCCCACGGGCCCTTGGCGCCACGCTTCTTCTCTAGGGCGCGGGCCTTGATCTTCTCGACCGCGGCACGGCCCATGACTTCGAATTGGGTGGTGCCATCCTTGAAGAAGGCCACGGCGTAGAAGGCCACGATCTCGTCGTCGGGGCGCTCCTCCCCCAGCATGGTCAGGTCGGGCTTGTGGCGGAGGAACGGGGAATCCCCCAACTGGTAGTCGAAGCTGTCCCCCTTGTAGACGGGCTCACAGGTGACCCGAGCTACATTTCCCGTCTGGAGCACCAGCTTCACGAGGCCCTGGTAGCCCGGCTGCGACTGCGCCTCGTAGACTTTGAGGTCGTTGTTGTAGTAGGGAACCGCATGCAGTTCCTGCAAGGGCCCAGCAACCTCCAACCCGAGCGTGGCCCCGTCCTGTAGCACGCGCAGGATGGAGAGTGGCGTGCATTTCTGGAGGTAGGGGTTCCGCGAGGCCGCCGAGCACACGATGCCTATGGCGCGCGAGGGGTCGAGGTTGGACGCCACGCGCTTGAGGACGACGGAATTGCTCTCAAGAAAGCGCCGAAGCGTGGCGGGATCGGGCGCAGGGCGGTTTGGGTCCATGGATGGACGGGTTGCGACAGCGGTTGTCACTTGGTCTCCTTGACGGTTAGCACAGAGTAGGAATCGCCCCGCGAGACGACCTTCGCGGCCACCTCCGGGAACTGGGACTTGAGCGTCTTGAGGTCGGCGGACTCCCGCCCCTGGCGCTCCGAGAGCGAGACGATGCGGCCAGAGGGCAGGACGCCCTTGGAGAGCCCCAGGGCCTCTCCGCGCTTCTTGAGGGCATCCTTCACATCCTCGAAGCGGTCGGCCTCGGGCTTGAGGGACAGGTATTCATCCGCCAGGGCCTCGAAATCTGGAACCTCGTCGGGAGGAATGACGGTGGTGGTCCCCGCCGCAGCCCGGACGGCGACCATGGCGGGACATTGATCAGCGATGGGGCACGAGGAGCAGTAGCCACGATCCGTCTCGGGCTCGGGCATACCGGCATCTTCAGTAAGGAGGCCCTGCCGGATGCGGTCCACGGCCGCCATGATCCGGTGCGAACGCCCCTTCATGGCGTCAAACTGCTCAGTGTCGGCCTGCAGGAAGAACACCTCGGTATCGGAGAGGTTCTCGCGCGATCCAACGACCGCCAGACCCCACGAGAAACCCTGACCGCCCATCTGAACCTGGGTCTGGCCCTGGTAGGCGAGATTGAGGCCCTCCTTGCGGAAACGACGCAGCTGGTGGCTGCTGGCGGTCTTGATCTCCAGAACTCCATCACCCGAAGGGATCTGGTCGAGGTAGATCCGAGCCCCGGATGCCAGCAGGACAGGCACACGGCCCCATTTGAGGGGCTCCAAGACAGAGGCCAGCAGCCTCCCGTCGGGATGGAACCGGATCGGTGCGTCCTCGACAACGATCTCGCTCTGATTCGCGCCAGTCTCGCGCACCTGCCCCTTCAGGGCCAGCCGCACCATCTGGACGTACTCGTTCTCGAGCACCTGCCCGGCGCGCATGCGCCCCGCAGCCTCGGGGTCGAAGGTGTTGGCCTCGGGATGGAGCTTCCGCCACGCCACAAGGCGCATGCATGTGCCCACCTCGGAGGCTCCGACGTACTGGTCGCGCCCAGGGAACTCCCGGGCCCCAGCGTGCCGCTCCAGCAGAGCAGCATGGAGGGCCTCCACGGAGAGGATGGAGGTAGGTTGGGGAACTGCGATCCCATCAAGCATTGGCGACCTCCCCAAGAGAACGCCGACGGGCCACGAGGGCCTCCCTGTGGGCGCAAGTGGGGCAGGATGCCTGCCGGGCAGCCTCAGCGACAGAAAGCCCGGGCGGGAATGGCGCAGGAACCGGGGACGAGTGGCCGCACCGGAACTCCCAGGCCAAGCGGCCACCGAAGAAGGAAAGACGGGGCAGCGTGAGCTTGGGCAGGCTCACGCCCCCGCGATGAGAGAGATTGGGCACGGGGCCCTCCTGATGAACGGGCTTTCTAGACCCGGTGTTCCCCTCAATGGGAGGGTGCCAGGGGCTAGAAAGCCTCATCAGAAGGCCGAGCTTATTGACTGGACCGCCGTGCCGAAGCACCGTCCCGGCGTATTCGCTGCACCCCTGGCCTTCACAGAATAGGCCGACAGGTGCAGGAGTGCTACCAGAACGAGATGAGGGCTTTCTAGACCCACTCGTGAGTGTGCTTACACGAAAGGACCAAGCAAGTCCTTTCTCACCATTCACACACAAAAAAAATCGGTGCCCGGCGGCCGAAAACTCAACAGGAGATGAGCCCCCAGTTTTTCCCCGCAGGGTGTTGTATGGCTGGAGACGCCGGGCGCATCCAGCATGTGCCTTGATGGGGAAGAAGGCAAGCCACCTCATGCCACACCTCGCGCGGCAGCCCACTTCCGCTGCAGCCAGATCTGGCCCTTGCCGGTCACGAGCGTCTGGGGCACCGGCACATTCCCAATGGCCGAACCCATGTAGATCACATTCTCTACGACCCGGAAATACCCCAACTCCAGGTACCGCTGGAAGGGGATATTCGCCTTCCCCTGCTTGAAGAGAATCTGCGCCTCCCGCAACCAGCGGTAGAACTTGACCTCCCCTACACCCAGGATTTTGGCGAACTTGCCGACCGACAAGGTGTCGTCGCAGTTCCGCACCGCCATGGCGAATTCGACTTTGGGAGCGTCCTCCTGGATCTTGGTGGCCTGCTCCTCCACCTTGTCGGCCAGAATCGCCATGCTGCGAAGGGCCTCCGACATCGAGCGTGGAACCCGCATTTCCAAGTCGCCCACCCGGTAGATCGGATCAAGGGGTTCCATCTTGTAGGCCCCGGTCTTCCGGATCGCCGGAAGCACCTCGCCGGCAATCCACCGCTGGAAGGGCAGCGCCGCGGGCTTGTCCGAACGGGCGAGGAAGAAGTAGAGACCATGCTCGGAGAGGCAGAGCATCGGCTGGGTGCCCCCAGGGGTATGAATCGGATTCACCCCCCTCCAGTCATCGGGCACATGCGCGAAAAGCCTAGCGGCGTTGCTGGTCTCAGCGTAGCCCAGCCGCTCGGCCACATCCTTGGCCACGAACCATGGGGCGCCGCCGATCTCGACCGTGCGGACGGGAGCACCCTCGAAGGAGAAGGTGTTTACGGAAAAATTCGGGACAGGGCTCACGCTGGCCTCCACGGGAAGGTAGAGAGAGGGGGAAACAGATAGGGAGGGAATCGCCGCAGGGAACACCTCGGCCGCCAGCCACCGCCGAAGGGCGCTTCGCTGGGACACAGCCACACGCCTCTCGAAATGGAGGTAGGCGTAGGCAGCCTCCTCGTTGAAGGAGGACTCGCCGCGTCGAGCCGCAGGCTCGAATTTGGCCTGCCAGATCCCCCTCTGGATCTGCTTGATGGCCGGGATCGCACCATCCCAACTCACACCGAGAGCAGCCACCAGATCCTGGGCCGATACGACGACCCCACCCTTCCAGTGCCCCACAAGCACGCGCACATCTGCGCCTCCCGGAGTACGGAAAACCCTAACGCCGCTCACCATGCGGCCTCCTGTAGTTGACGGGTGTCTAGCCCGTTTATGTCATCCAGAATCAGCCTGGAAGCCGGGGAGTTAGACACCGCTACAGGAACGGCCCCAGGGATTTCCGCCGCGAACGGACGGTCTTGTATTTCCTGGGCTCCCCGACCATGGTTGGCCGATGGAATGACTTTTCTGTAGGAGGTGTCTACGCTCCCGGTAGAGAGCCTAACTCTTCCCGCAGGACGCGCAAGGGGGAAAGTGATAGCCTGGGCGGATTCGCACCCAGGAGTCGAAATGGCCTCCGAATTCCAGGAGACGATGGAGCGCCTCTTTAAGGAAGCCTTGGATGAGGCTGCATCCGGGCCGAAGGCCAACACCCCATTGGCCATGCGAGAAGTGGTGAAGGGATGGTTCACCAAGATCGAAGAGACATTCGGGCCCAACGAATTCGAGGAGAACGTGGCTACTGTTCTCGCTCCAATCAAAGAAGGGGCTTCCGAAAACCCGGAAGAGGAGACAACCGAACTCGTATGGCAGATGGAGCAATTACTGGAGGAGCGCCGGAATCTCAAGCGCATCGTGAGAGGGGCTGTGGATGCCATGGCCCCATTCCAAGGGCAGATCCCCAATGCGGCCCCAATCCTCCAAGGCGCGCTGCTAGAGGCTCTGATCGCCGAGATAGCCGCACTCCCGCCAGAACAGAGGTCGGAGCGCATTGAAAGCATCAAGGCCCGATCAGCCGAGAACCAAAGGCGGAACGAAGAATTCGCCAAGGAGATAGAGGCCAAGGAACAAGCGTGGCAACAGGCCCGCATCGCCAAAGAGGAGGAATGGCGCAGGCGATCCTTCCGGTGGCTCCTGTTCCCCGTCCCCGGATGGGACGAAAGAACCGAGGAGGTCAAAGCGACATTTCCGCCGTTCTCCACCGAGGAAGTGGAGGCGATCCGCGCCGTCGCCTTCTCCTGGGAGGCATCAGACCAGCGCCAGAAGCTGCACGCCTGCCTGTTCGACCACTTCTCCCACCTGAATGCAGATTGGGAATCTATCGTCCGATGGGAAAACGGGTTGGCGTTAGCCTTCCTGTATGAAAGGGAGCCTCCGTCTGGAGCCATCAACGTCTGGTAGCTCATCACGCGGCCCTCCCGGCAAGCCGATACCGCGCCCCACGACGGCAACCATCCACCTCCACGACGCCCTGCCGCACCAACCCACGAAGGGCCACCATCACATCAGCCCTAGCCCAATCCCCGATGACGGCAGAGAGCGCCATGGCGCCGATGCACGCCTCGCGCGCCAGGGCATCCAGAACGCGATCCTGGATGCGAGCGACGGCATTCAGGCGGTACGGGGATTGGAGCGCCTTGCTCATGGCTTCCCATCCTTCGGCTGCCGCCCTGTCGCAAAGTGGGGCCAGACCTTCGCAGGAGGCACCCGAAGGATTCCTGCGACGAAGTAGCAGATCGCCCGGCTGTTGCCCTTGGATATGGCAGCCTGGACCGCCGGCTGGGAAACTTCGAGCGCCCGCGCAATAGCCGACTTGTTCCACCCCTCCTCAAGCAATAGATAGGTAACTTTCCTGGCCGTCCAAACCCGGGGTGGACGAACAGGGCGACTGGATGCATCCTGTTGGGTTGCAAGCGAAGTTGGAGGCGCTTCGGATTCAAATTCACTCTTCATGAACCCAAAACTAACCCTTAAGGAGATCGGATGCAACCCGAAAATGCACCCATGGGCACACAGGTGAAACTTCCCGAAAGGATCCGATGGGCAAGAAAAGCAGCCGGTCTCACACAAAAGGAACTTGGGATTGAAGTTGGAGCCGGGACGGGCATGGCCCCCAAATGGGAACTTGAAGAGAACAACACGAGCTATCGCTGCCCCAACCCGGAGACACTGGAAGCCATCTCCCTGGCCACCGGGATTCGCCTCGAATGGATCAAGACGGGCAAAGGGGAGCCCTACGACCCAAAGCGCCGGGAGCTGGCCCAGCGCATCCACGCCCTCATCCTCGAGCAAGGGAGTGGCCAGACGGCGGGGTTCCAGCGGTCGGGCATCGAGCGGCTGGTCCGATCCACTGGCGTCGAAGAGTCCGTCTGGAGACGCTGGGAACGTGCCGGCCCCAGGAACCTCCAGGAAGCCATGATCCTCGAGGACGCCATCGGGAAGATCAAGAACCCGGCCTCAAATGCGATCCCCACCCTTCTCCGCAGCCTCCATGGCGAGGCAATCGCGCCGGTCGCTGACCTCAACTCTCCACGCGTGATCCGCACCCCCCGCGACCAATGGGTCGATGTCCCACTGCTGACCACGTGGGCGGCCGCAGGCTTGGGATACGAGAACGGCCAAGCGGAAACCGAAACCGAAATCCGCCTGAGCGCTTCCCATATCCGGAGCGTGCTGCGGGTTCCTCCGCAGGCCCTCTATGCGATCCATGTCGAGGGCGATAGCATGACCCCCATACTCCAGCCAGGCGATGCGATCTTCATTGACACCCGCGCCAAGCAAATGGGCGCCGACGGAATCTACCTCATCCGCCAGGACGAGGCCCTCATGGTCAAGCAGCTTCAACGCCTGCCTGGCGGCAACATCCAGGTCGTCTCCAGAAACCCGGCCTACGCGGCCTACACCATCACCCCTGACAACCACCACGGCTTCGAGATCGTGGGAAGAGTTGTCGGAAAATGCGGGAGGTTGTGAATAATGAGGATAAATATTATTCCATGGTCTATCGCTGGTGCCATGGCTATTGCGTCAGCAGTTTCTGTATTTTCAATAAAAACAAAAAACAAAACAATAGAAATACAATCTAAACAAATAACAGAATTAAACAGTAGAATGAAAATCATTGAAGATGAAATAAACAAAGATAAAAAAGAAAAAGAATTAATGGGGAAAGTCAAGGAAGAAGTTAAATTTGCAGACAAAATAGCGCGTAATATGTCTGTTGGACGTGGCGAAAAGCAGAAAATTGTATGGTTTGATTCAATTGTTTTAACAAAATCAGAATATCAATATCTAAAAATTCTTGAAGATCTGGTTAATGATGGTCAACTGACAGGATTTAGGGCTTATCAAGTATTCAAGAAAGCACTTCTTGATAATAGAGCGAATAAGGCGCCGCTGGGAGAAGAAATAAATCATGGATTTGGGTGGGACGGCCCCGAATTCACCCTTACACCTGTGGCGGTAAGAGTTTCTCAGTATTTTGAATATTTAGACAATCAACACTACATAAAAAACAGAAACAAGAAGATGGTTATGTAAATCATGACAAACTTATACAAGCACGGCCGCGTCTGGTATTACCGCTTCATGTGGAGCGGAAAGCGATACCACGGCTCCACAGGGTGCGAGGACAAGGCCCTGGCCGTGAAATGGCTGAAGGACTTCCGAGACGGGTTGGTGGAGGGCACCAGGGACAGCCGCGGCCGGAGCACCGTCCCTACGCTCCTGCAGGCCCTGGAACACATGGAGAAGGATCGGACAACCGGCCATAGCGAGAGCCACCGCGAGAACATCCGCAGCGACGTCCAGGCCCACATGCAGGCCATCCACGACAAACCCCTGGACGAGATCACCACCCAGGACGTGAAAGCCATCCTGAACGGATACCTCGCCAAGAAGAACGTCACCGGGCGCTACAACACCGCCGGGGGAGCAAACCATGTCCTCCGCAGCCTCGGGGCCATCATGGCCTGGGCCGAGGAAGGGGAGGTCATCGAGCGGAGGGCCTACCGGGTGAAAGCCATCAAGGTCCAGGAAGTGCCGCGGCCCAGCCTCACCCTCGAGCAGCTGGGGCCCTTCCTGGCGGCGGTCGAGCAGGTGGCGCCCCCGGACGCCCGCGACCTGATTATCCTCGAGGCCGGCATGGGGTTGCGGGAGAGCGAGGCCCGCCACGCCTTGGTCCAGCACGCCAACCTGCAGCGCATGGAGTTCACCCCCTACCACCCCGAGGTCGGCACGAAGGGGAAGGAGGCGAAGCCGGTTCCCATCCCCGAGTGGACCAGGCCGCACCTCGCCCGCATGATCGGCGGCCGCAAAGCCGGGTTGCTGGTTCCGGGCCACGGGGAGAACGGAGCCCACGGGCGCCTCTACACCCTTCACTACGTCAAGCTCGCCGGCGCCCTGATCGGGGTGGTGAACCTCACGCCCCATCGCCTGCGGGCCACCTACGCCACCCTCCTCAGCGCCCAAGGGGTGCCACCCCGGGAGATCCAGGAGGCCCTGCGCCACAAGCACCTCAAGACGACCTTGCCCTACCTCGTGGCCCAGGGCGGCGATGCGGTGCGCCGCGCTGCTGACCAGATCGGAACTGCCGCGGGGCTGGTACAGGATTTGGACAACAAATCCAACAGGCAGCCTTTATTCGTGCAATAAAAACACTTAAAAATCGAAAATCACGATTGGAAATCGTGTAACGGTCAAAAGCCGTTCGAGGGTTCGAATCCCTCACTCTCCGCCAACAAACCCCCGTCACCACTAGGTTTCGGGGGTTTCGGCATCCGGCTGGGGCTCTCATTCAAACAGCTGTCAATCCAGGGCCCGGCTCGCATCGGCCTGAACCGGGCCGGTCAGGGGACGGGGTTCTGTGGGCCAGGGTTGGCCGAGGACATAGCCTTGGCCCCAGGGCACGTCGGCGTCCATGACGGCTTCGAGTTCTTCCAGGGTTTCGATGCCCTCGGCGATGAAGCCGATGCGCATCCGGTTCGCGAAATGGGCGAGGGCATTCAGCAGGGCGGCTTGGTAGGGGCGGCGGTGCACCTGCTCCACCAGGCTGCGGTCCGCCTTGATGAAATCGGGCGCGAGCCGGGCCATGTGGCTGAGGCTGGCCACGCCTGCGCCCAGGTCGTCCACGGCGATGCGCAGCCCCGCGTCCCGCAGGCGCGCGGAATAGCCCCGGAGGGCGTCCATATCGTGGATGCGCTGACCCTCGGTGAATTCCAGCACCACCCGGTCCGGCGGGAAGGGCAGGGCCTCCAGCCAGCGGGGAAGCGCTTCCCAGAAGCCAGGGGCTTCGAGGCTGAGCGGTTCGAGGTTCACGAAGTGGAGCAGGTTCGGCACGTCGGTGACCGCCACGGTGCGAAACGTCTCCTCCAGGAACCGGAGATCCAGGATCAGGCGATGGGCGGGCTCCAGATCCTGGGCCTGGAGGATGGCGCCCACCGGATGGGCCTCGCCCGTGGGGTCGAGGTGCCGAGTCAGGTACTCCTGAGCCATCCGCCGGTTGTCCCGAAGGCGGTACATGGGCTGCACATGGGCGACGATCGGGCGTTCGCCGTTCAGCAATCTTTGGAGGATGCCCTTCGGCATGGGGGACTCCGGCACAGGGCCTATTCAGTCTACTGCTTCGGCTGGAGGTGCCTTCGAGTCAAGCCCGGCCGGCGGTAGGCTTTGGGGGGGAGGCGGCATGAGGACGGTCGTAATGGGTGCAGGGCGATCCGGGCTGACGGCGGCCCGCTATCTGGCGGCGCACGGGCGCGAGGTGGTGCTCACGGACATCCGCCCGGATCCTGGCGCCGAGCTGGCGGCCCAGATGGCGCGGGACGGTGTGCCCGGCGTCTGGGGTGGGCATCCCCTGGCCCTCCTGGAGGGCTGTGGCGAAGTGATCATCAGTCCAGGCATCTCCCGCGGGGTGCCTTTCGTGGTGGAGGCCTCGCGCCGCGGCATCCCCGTGATCGCCGAAGTGGAACTGGCCCACCGCGTCCTGCGGGCCCGGGCGAATGGCGGCTCCATCCTGGCCGTCACGGGCACCAACGGCAAGAGCACCACCACGGACCTGGCGGCGCACCTGCTGCGCGCGGCCGGGCTGCCTGCGGTGGCCTGCGGCAACCTGGGCCAGCCCTTCCTGGAGGCGGTGGAGGGCGCGGGGCCCGGCACCCGGTTCGTCGTGGAACTCAGCAGCTACCAGCTGGAATCCGTGGTGGAATTCCATGCGGAAGCTGCGGCCTTCCTGAACCTCACGCCGGATCACCTGGCGCGCCATGGCGACCTGGAAGGCTACCGCCGCGCCAAGCTGCGGATCTTCGAACGGCAAGTCCATGGCGACCTCCGGGTGGTGCCCGAAGCCCATTCCGAATGGTGGGAGGATGCCCCCGGTGCCGCGGCGACGACCCGCTTCGGCTGGTCCCCCTGCGAGGCCTGGTGCGACGCCGGCGGCACCCTCCACCTCGATGGGGTGGCGCTCCTGTCCCGCCGCGAGCTGCGGATCCCCGGCGACCACAACGTGGAGAACGCCCTGGCGGCGGCGCTGCTGGCCCGCCACGGCGGCGCGTCCCTCAAGGCGATCCGGGAGGGCCTGCGCACCTACGCCGGCCTGGCCCATCGCATCGCGTTCTGCGGCGAGAAGGGCGGTGTGCAGGCCTACAACGATTCCAAGGGCACCAACGTGGATGCCACGCTCACGGCCATCCGGGCCCTTCCGGGACCGCTGGTGCTGCTGCTGGGCGGTACCGACAAGGGCGCCAGCTACGCCCCCCTGCGGGAGGCCCTGGAGGGCAAGCTGCGGCGGCTGATCTTCCTCGGGGAAGCCATTCCCAAGCTGCAGCGGGACTTGGCGGATCTACCCCATGAGACCGTGCCCGCCTTCGATGATGCGGTGCGACAGGCGTTGTCCATCGCCCAGGCCGGGGACCAGGTGCTGCTCAGCCCCGCCTGCGCCAGCTTCGACCAGTTCAACAACTTCGAGGAACGGGGCGAGCGGTTCGAGGCCCTGGTGCGCGACTGGGCCACGGCCTGAAAAACAGGGTGTACGCGGGAAGGCCCCCGGAACCGGGGGCCTTCCTGTGGCAAAGCGCCGGGATCAGGCCCCTGGGCGCGGCTTGGAGGCGAGATTCGGCACCGGCATGAGGCAGAGGCCCATCATCACCACCTGGGTGGCGATGAAGACCGCCAGGGCCGTGAACCCGCTATCCGTGAAGCCGTAGGAATGCAGGCCCACGCCCAGCATGTTCACGCCGAACCAGGAGAGGCTCGTGATGATGTTGCCGAAGATGGCCATGGCCATGATGCCCCGCTCCCGGATGTAGCCGGCCCAGCGGGCGTGCAGGATGATGGCGTTCCACAGGACGATCAGCAGGGCGCCGTTCTCCTTGGGATCCCAGCCCCAGAAACGGCCCCAGCTCTGGTCGGCCCAGATGCCGCCCAGCACGGTACCGACGAAGCTGAAGAACAGCGCAAAGCAGATCACGCCGTAGGTCATGTCCACCAGGGCGCGCGCGGTTTCGCGATCCTCGCCCGCGCCGGAAAGGCCGCGGATCCAGCGCCAGAAGGTGTACCCGATGGCGAGGGCGCCGGCCAGGAAGGTGCCGCTGTAGCCGATGGTGATGGTCACGACATGGGTGGCCAGCCAGAAGTTGGAATCCAGCACCGCACGCATCATCTCCATGGTGTCGCCATCGGTGGCCAGGTGCTGAGCCACGATGAGGGAGGCGAAGCCGGCGGCGGCGGCCACGGCGGTGCCGAAGCCCTTCTTGTAGAGCCGTTCGAGGACGATGCCGAGGATCACCGCGCCCCAGCCCACGAAGACGGCGGAGGAGTAGAGGTTGGTCACCGGCGGCCGGCCCTGGAGGATGATCCGGAAGGCGAGGCCGAAGGTGTGGACGAGGGCGCCCACCACCAGCAGGGCGAAGGCCGTGGGCTGGAGGATTTCAGGCTTCCACATCCAGGAGATGAAGAGGGCCAGCAGCGCCGCGACGTAGATCACCATGCCCAGGTAGAAGGGCTGGGTGCGGTTGAAGAGGGCCTCGTGGTCCGCCTCGCGGACGAAGGCGGGATGCCCGGTCTCGACGCGCGTTTCGAGCTGCCGGGTGGCCGCGTTGAAGCCCTGGGCATCGCCGGTGGCGTAGGCGGTGCTGGCCTGGGCCAGAAGCGTGAGATCCGGGCGCAGAGGGCTCCCCGCCGCGGCGGATTGGAGCGCCTCACCGACACTCTGCCAGGCATCCGGGCTCTGGCCCGGGAGGGGCGGCAGGATGCGGAACTGGGCGAACCGCACGAGATCCGCCTGGCGCTGGGCGGCATCAGGCGTCCCCACGGTCTGGAGTTCGAAGGCAAGGCCGGGGGTGCCGGCGAGTTGCAGGGTGTTGCGCAGCTTGTAGTAGAGGTAGACCCGGTCGAAGAGGTTCACCACGGCGCTCTGGAAGCGGGTGCGCTGCTTGGGGTCAATGGCGCTGGCCGTCTGGGCCTGGTCCTGGATCTCCTGGAGGTGGGGCCCCAGGTCGTTGAAGGTGAAGTAGCGGTTGGAGGTCTGCTTCAGGCCGATGAGGCCCAGCACATCGGGATCGTTGATGACGAAGACCGGCTGCTGGTCGGCCACCGTGGGCCGGAACATCAGGTCGAGCAGCCATTCATCGGCGCTGACGGTATGGCCCTGGTACCGGAACTCCTGCTGGCTCCGGATGACCAGGAGCGAGTTCCGGGCCACGGAATCCATGGGTTTGACGCGGCCGCCTTCCAGCACAGGCAGGCTGGCGAACCGGCCGATGGCGAAGCCACGCACCTTGCCCGAGGGCAGCATGGCGGTGACGACGGAGGCCAGGGCCAGGGCCGCGGCCAGCCAGGGGAACAGCTTGGCGAGCTTCATGGATCAGCCCTCCTTCTTGGGTTGCCGCCGCTTGATGGAGCGGCGCAGGGTGATGCCGAAATGGATCAACAGCCCGATGGTGACCAGCACGCAGGAGATGTAGGGGATCAGCCAGCCGGGGTTGCCGACCACCTGGAGGATCGAAAGGGTATCGCCCCGTCCGAAGCTGGCCTGGTAGAAGGCCTTGCCGTCGTAGCGCAGGGGCTGGTTCATGTAGATCAGCACATCGCGCTCTTCGTGGGTGTTCGGGTTGGACAGGTGGATGAGGCTCGAGAAGTTCTTGGGGATGTCCGTGCCGGGATAGACGTCGTGGCTGAACTTCTTCAGGGTGATGGCGTAGGGCAGGTAGACGCGCAGGGGGCGGATCAACAGGCGGTAGCTGTGACCCTCGAAGGTGAAGCCCTGCGGCGCGGCGATATCCGTGGAGACCAGCCAGGTGCCGAAACTCCGGCCACCGGCCATGGGCTCGACGAAGGCCGTGGTGTGGTTGACATCGTTGTCACGGGTGATGGGGGCCTTGGCGACCACCTTCACGCCCGTGCCGACGCCAGCGGTGGCCATGGTGGGCGGATCGCCGGGGCCCAGGCGGCTCAGGGCCGCATTGCGGAAGAACCGCTTTACCCGGATGGTCAGGGGCGTGCCGGGAATGGCGACGGTTCCTTCCCGGGCCAGGGTGGAATCGGGAATCGAATAGACGTCGTCATAGGAGGGGTTGGTCGTGTCAATGACCGCCAGCTCCATCAGGCGGGGGCTTTCCACGAAATTGACCGTCTGGCCCACCTGGATGGCCATCTGGGTGTCCATCTGGAAGGCGCCGGTGGCGAATTCACCCGCGATGAGGAGGATCAAGCCCGCGTGGACGATCCACAGGCCCATCTTGCGCCAAGTGAAGTCGAGCCGCTGGATGGTGGCTGCGATGAGGTTGAGCACCAGGGCGGCGCCCACCAGGATGCCCCCGGGGAAGACCGGGATGGCGATGTTCGAGGCCTGGGGTTCCCACCACACCAGGAAGGAGTGCATGTAGGCGTTCACCGCGCCCAGGGTGCCCAGGTGGACCTGGGCGATGGTGCAGAGGAACACCAGGGCCATCAGGAGGGCCAGGGAGACGATGGTGAGTTCGAAGGAGCCGAGGGCCTTCCAGAGGCGGCGGAGGAGCTTGGTCTCAGTCAAGGTGGATACTCCCCATCAGGCGCATGAACTCGGGCTTGGCCTGCTCCACGGGACCTGGATCCCCGGCCATCTTCAAAAACCAGGTGTTGCCATCGGAGGCGGTGATCAGGCCCGCGACCATCCGGCCCTTGTCGGGTGCCTGGCCGGTGAAATCAAACACGGCCAGATCGCCGGCCTTGGTCTTCAGGACCTTTCGCTGGGCCGTTTCGGCCGCCGCATCGAAGGGCGGAAGGCCCATCTGTCCGCGCCAGCGGTTCACGTTCGCCAGCTCTCCGCCCGCGGGGCCAGGCAGGACGATGACGGAGACATCGAGCTTGCCCGTCACCGGCGGCTTCAGGGTGGCGAAGCGCATGCCGCTGCCGGGCTCCTGGCGCCAGCCCTTGGGCAGCGTCCAGCGCAGGCTGGCGCGCGCAGGCTGGGTTGCGCCCGCATCCGCCTCCGGCATGCCAGGCATGCCCATGGGAGGCATGCTGGCGGTTGGCGCGGCCTCGCCGCTCTTGGGCACGCGGTAGTGGGCCACCTGGTCGCGGTTGCAGCCGACGGCCAGCAAGAGGAGCGCAGAAGCCAGGAGCGCGGGCTCGATCGCGCGGGAACTCCCGGGGTGCCGGGAGCGGTCACTCAGAGATAGGGGGGTGGGAAGAGGGGTCCGCATGCCTGCCAGCCTACCGTCAGTTTCTGTCGAAACACAGGGCTGGATGATGCGTGTCACAGAAGTAAAGTGCATGACAAATGCCTGACAAATAGAGTGATGTCGGCATAGAGCTTGTAGAGTGAAGGAATGAACGCCTTCGACCCATGGATTCCCTACCGCGATCTCCGGTTTGCCGGGATCCGGGATCACCCCGTGTTCGGGCCCTGTTTCATCGCAGAGGGCCGCATTCTGGTCGAGGATCTCCTGGCCTCCACCGCTCGAGGCGGACCGCAGGTGATCTCGGTGGCCGCTACCCCCTCCGCCGCCGAAGCCTTGGCGGACCGTCTCCCGACGGGCACCGAACTGTTGGTGGCCGGGGCCGCCGAACTATCGGACCTGGCCGGATTCCCGTTCCACCGGGGCCTCATGGCTTGCGCGGTCGTGCCGCCCTCGCCGCCCGAGGAGGATCTCCTCCTCACCCGGCGCCTGCTTGTGCTGCCGCGCCTGTACGACAGCGAAAACCTGGGCCTGCTGCTGCGAAGCGCCGCCGCCCTGGGCCTGGATGGGGTGCTGGCGGGCCCGGGGCCGGGTCTCTGGACTCGGCGCACGGTGCGCGTCTCCATGGGCGCGGTCTGGCGCATTCCCGTCTGGCGGAGGGAAGACCCCTGGACGCTGCTGGCCCGCTGGCGCGAGGCCGAACCTGGATCGGAGGCTGTGGCGGCGGCGCTGGTACCGGCGGCCGAGGATGCCCGTACCTGGCGGCCCGCACCTCGCTGCGCCCTGGTGATGGGGCCCGAAAATACCGGCCTGGAGGCGGCCCACGTGGCCCGCTGCGATCGCGCCGTAGCCATTCCCATGGCCTCGGGGATGGACAGCCTCAACGTGGCCGCCGCCGGGGCGATCCTGATGTTCCAGATGGGGCACCCCGGAGCTGCGGCCCCCGATCCGCCCCAGGCTGGCTGAGGGCCCCCGCCCGGGTGGTCGGCAGCACGGGAATGGGTGCGGAGCCGCGATCCGCCGTTCAGGGCTCCCGGCTGCTGGCGATGTCCACGAGGTGGAGGAGCTCGCTCACCACCTCGCGGCGGTTCCCGTCGGCCTCGTAGCGCGCGGCGACCTTTTTGCGGGCCGCGGCCACATCGCCGCAGGCCTTGCCCCGCGAGATCAACTCGCGGCAGGCTTCGGGCATGGGGCCCCAGTTCCCGCACTCCACGAAGCGGTCGCTGAGGAAGATGAACTTCGGGATGGCCTCGCCGCCGTTGGTGAGGAAGCGGGCGAACACGTCGGGCCACTGCTGGCGCGAGAGGTAGCGCACCTTCAGCATGGGCGCAGCCTCGGCCAGGCGCTGGAGCACGGGCACGTGGCGCACCACGTCGCCGCACCAGTCCTCGGCGATGGCCACGATGTGCACCGGGCGGGGCAGGGCGGCCAGGAAGCCGGCCGCCTGGGGTTCCAGCGTGAGCGCCAGCCGCTGAGCTTCGAGCTTTTCGCGCTGCTCGGCGGATTCGGCGGCGGCCAACCAAGCGGGGTACTCCAGGCCGGAGTCGAACACGGCCTTCCAGTCGAGAAGGGGCAGGGTCGCGGGGCGGGGCATGGGGCCTCCTTCGGAAGACGGGCATCCTACCGCCGATCCCCGGCGGGCGGGATACGCACGTCGCGGTGCCTACTTCCCCCCTGCGGCTGCGGGGCCTAGAGTCAAAGCCTCTCGTTCTTTGGAGCCCCCATGGCCACCGTCAAAGCCTTTGCCGCCGCCTCCGCCACCGCCCCGCTGGCGCCCTTCCAGATCGAGCGCCGGGAGGTGGGGCCCCACGATGTCCAGATCGAGATCGCCTACTGCGGCATCTGTCACTCGGATCTCCACCAGGTCCGCAACGAATGGGGCAATTCGATGTACCCCATGGTGCCCGGCCACGAGATCGTGGGCCGCGTGACGGCCGTGGGCGCCCATGTGAAGGGCTTCAAGCCCGGCGATCTGGCGGGCGTGGGCTGCATGGTGGACAGCTGCCGCACCTGCCCCAGCTGCCAGCGCAAGCTGGAGCAGTTCTGCGAGAAGGGCTGTGCCTGGAGCTACAACGGCACCGAGATGGACCGGACGACGCCCACCTTCGGCGGCTATTCCTCCAGCGTCGTGGTGGATGAAGCCTTCACGCTCAAGGTCTCGCCCAAGCTCGACCTCGCCGCCACCGCGCCCCTGCTCTGCGCGGGCATCACCACCTACTCGCCCCTGCGCCAGTGGCACACGAAGAAGGGCGACAGGGTGGGCGTAGTGGGCCTGGGCGGCCTGGGCCACATGGCCGTCAAGCTGGCCGCCGCCATGGGCGCCGAGGTGACGATGCTCAGCACCTCCAAGTCCAAGGAGGCGGATGCCCGCAAGCTGGGCGCCCACCACTTCGGCCTCACCTCCGACGAGGCCACCTTCAAGCAGCTGGCCGGTCAGTTCGATCTGCTCATTGACACCATCTCCGCGCCCCACGACTACAACAAGTACCTGGGGCTGCTCCGGGTGGAAGGCGCGATGGTGCTGCTGGGCGTCCCGCCCGAGCCCACGCCTGTGGCCGCCCACGCCCTCATCGGCGGTCGGAAGATCCTCACGGGTTCGCTCATCGGCGGCATCCAGGAAACCCAGGAGATGCTCGACTTCTGCGCCGAGCACGGCATCGTCTCCGACATCGAGCTGATCCCCGTCCAGCAGGTGAACGAAGCCTACGTCCGCATGCTGAAGAACGATGTGCGCTACCGCTTCGTGCTGGACATGAAGACCCTCTGAGGGCTGGTTGCCTCACCCTTCCAGCGCGCTCATCGTCGCAACCGTTCCAGCAGGGGGATCAGGGTGCCGAAGGCGGCTCCCCACGCAAGGCCGGGGCCCGCATGGTGGAAGCCGGCGCCTACGGCGAGGCCCATGCCCGCGCCAATGGCGGTCCAGCTGGCACCAGGGAAGCGGGAGCGTCGGGCGCGGATCATGGGGCATCCCCCTGCGGGAGGGCCTGGAACCGCAGGACGCCATCACCGCCCAGGGTGCGGGCGAGACGGTGCCGTTGTTCCAGGTGGTTGAGGTGGGCGATGGCTTCGCCCATGGCGAAGACCATCTGGTGGCTGTCCAGGGCACGGCCGAAAAGGGCACCCAGGATGTCCGCGGCGCTCCTGGGTTCCCGGCAGGCGGCTTCCAGCAGGCGCAGGCGCTCGGCGTGGTGTGCCTCCAGAGCGTCCAGGCGGGCGTGGAGGCCCCGGAACGGGCGGCCGTGGGAAGGCAGCACCAGGAGGTCGTCCGGCAGGGCGCGCAGGCGGCGCAGGGAGGCCAGGTAGCGCGCCAGGGCGTCCTCGCCAGGCGCCAGGGCCGATACGCTGATGTTGGTGGTGATGGTGGGCAGCACCATGTCGCCGGAAATGAGGATTCCCGACGCCTCGCAGACGAAGGAGGCGTGCTCGGGGCTGTGGCCGTGGCCCACAAGGACGGTCCAGGTCCGGCCACCGATCTCCAGGCGGTCGCCGTCCACCAACCGCTCGAAGGTGCGGGGCAGCTCGGGCACCCCCGCCCGGTACGTGTCGGGGCTGATCCGCAGCGCCTCCAGGGCATCCTCATCCAGGCCGTGGCGGCGGAAGTGCTCCAGCGCCTCCTGCTTCCAGCCCCGCTCCAGGCCGCGCCAGAAGAACTGGGCCCCGAAGTACTCGCCCAGCGTCAGGTGGATGGGCGCGCCGGTGCGCGCCTGCAACCACGCGGCCAGACCCACATGGTCGGGATGGCCGTGGGTAACGAGGATGCGCGTGACCGGGCCGTGGAGGCTGGCCAGCAGCGTCTCCCACAGGTCCAGGGTGGCGGGCAGGCCGTAGCCCGTATCCACGAGCGTCCAGTCCGGCCCGTCCTCGATCAGCCACAGGTTGACGTGGTTCAGGGCGAAGGGCAGGGGCATGCGGATCCAGCGGATCCCCTCCGCCACCGGCAGGGCGGTTCCCGGGGCGGGTGGAGGGGGCGGCGGCTGGCTCATGGTTCCAGTCTAGAACGGGCCGGGGATCTCCTCAGCGAGCGATGGAACGCGCTCAGTCGGAGGCGGGTTCCACTTTCTGCGGGGTTCCCGCCGTGGCCTGGTCGGGAATGAAATACAGCACCGTCGCGGCGAGGGCGGCGAGGAGGGCCAGCCAGAAGCCCAATTCCCATTGGGCCTGGACCACGCCTTCACCCTGCTTCATGACATCGCTGTCCACCTTGAATTTCGTGGCCAGGAGGAAGAGGGCGCAGAGCCCGGAGGCCACCATGCTTCCGGTCCGGGCGCTCCCTGCATCGGCGAGGAAGGCCAGGACCAGGGCGGCCACGGCCGCCAGCGCCGCGAGGGCGACCATGGGCTCGGGCTGGATCTCCCGCTTCTGGACATCGCCACTGAACGGGTTCTTGGATTCGAGTGTCCGGCCCGTGGCCAGGTTCACGCCATTCATCGTGATCAACGGCTGGCCGCCGCAGGTCAGGGTGACGAACGGCATGAGGAAGAACACCAGCACCGCGCCCAGCAGGCTGCGGGTGAGGAGACGCTTGGAACGTGGAGGCATGGGTTTCCTTTCCGGAATGGGCAGATGTGGAGCCGTGCTGGAGGTGAGGGTTTCGAGGGCAATGGTAGCCCATCTGGGGAAGGGTGTAGCCCCAAGCAGGCCGTGGGCTCCAGAACATTTATGCGGCGTGTACCCGCTTTCCCAAAGAGGGATGGAACAGGGCCTGCTCAGCCCAGAAGCCCCGGATTGAGCCGCCAGATGGCCAGGCACAGGAACCCCGCGAAGGTCACCCAGGCCAGGTACGGCAGCAGCAGGAGGGCGGCCAGGCGCTGGATCCGCGCGAAGGCCAGGACCGTGGCGAGGAGCAGGGCCCAGAGCAGCAGGATCTCCAGGCTGGCCGCGCCGCCCCGGTGCCAGGCGAAGAAGAGCCAGGACCACAGGGCATTCAGGATGAGCTGGGCGAGGTAGAGGGCGAGGGCCGGGGCGGCGCGGCGGAAGCCCCGCTCCCGCCAGATCCGCCAGGCCGCCAGGGCCATGAGCAGGTAGAGCGCGCTCCACACCGGCCCGAACAGCCAGCCCGGCGGGGCCCAGGCGGGGCGGATGAGCTGCCCGTAGAATGCCCCGGCCCGGACCGAGGCCGTGGCGCCGACCGCCGCCGCGGCGAAGGTCAGGCCGAGGGAGGCCAGGAGGCCGAGGGCAGCGGGGACGGGTGGGTGTTTCATTCCCTGAATCCGATGGCGCCGGAGGCCACCACGGTCGTCACGCCCGCTCCCCGGGCCCGGTCTGCCAGGCTGTTGATGCGCTTCACCACGGCCTCGAAGGGCCGCGAGGACGGATGGAATTGACCACGTTGGACCTCCATGACGAGAAGGGCTTGGCTCATGGTTCAAGGATCATCCCAGAGGGGATCCCGGGCCGGTGCCGTTCGAGCAGGAGGCCCCGGCCCGGCGCCGCCGGGCGGTAGTAGGCCAGCTGGCCAGGCAGGCAGGAGAGGATCGCGCCGGAGCCCTGCAGGCAGATCTGGTGGAGGGCCTCCCGCAGCGGCAGCTCCCGGCCGTCGGCCTTCCATCCGTCGGCGATCACATGGCAGGTCGGGCCCGCACCCTTCGCCCGCAGCAGCTTCTCCAGTTCTGCCGGGAAGTCCTGGGCGCTGGGCACCTCCGTGGCGAAGCCGGGCATGTAGGGCAGGTGCTCGTCCAGCAGCACCAGGGCCTCCTGGCGGTGCTTCGGGTGGGCCAGGGCCTGGATGAACCGGGCCCGCTTGGCGGAGGCGATAAAGGCCCGGGTGAATTCAGCTTCGTGATCCGTGGGCAAGGGGTGACTCCTCCCCTAGCATGATGCCCGCCGCCCGGTCCTTCGGGGGGCCGCCGATGCCGACCGACCTACAGGTTCTCCAGGGCCCGCGCCAGGGCGGCATCCCCCTCGCGCGCCAGCTCCGTGAGGCGGGCATCGCCAAGGATCTGGATCAGCGCGGACGGTTTGACGAATTCCACCGAGAGCCTTCCGGGTGCCAGCTCGCGGATCACCGCGTTGCACGGCACCAGGCCGGAGATATCGCTGTTGAGGGTGTAGCCCTGGTACGCGAAACCCGGATGGCACGCGCCGAGGATCACCGTGGGGTTGATGGTCTTGTCGAGCTTCTCCTTGATCTTGAGGTGCATGTCCACCCGCGTGAGGATGCCGAAGCCCTCCGCGGCCAGCGCCTGGGTGGCGCGCGCGATGCCTTCAGCCAGGGTTCCGCTGATCTCGCGTTTGAAGTTGAGGGTACTCATCGGTGGCCTCCAGGGAGCGGCGCGGCGTGGGAACACCATCCTGCCACAGGGGCCGGAGCCGTCTGCGGAAGCCGGGTCAGCCCCGGTGGAAGGCCCCGTCCAGCGCGTCAATGACGCCCGCCCAGTCGGCATCGTTCTGCACCTGGTCCCGCAGGAACTCCGCCTGGGAGGGCGTCCAGAACGGGGCGTCAGGCAGGGCGAGGTGGGCCGCTTCGGGGCGGTGCGTCTCGATGAAGGCCTGGATGGCCGCGGGGGTAGCGGGCAGGCCGAGCTGGGCGAACAGTTCGGGCATCGCGTGCAGGTGGGTGTCCATGGCGGTTCCCCGGATCAAGAACGCCCCCAAGGTACGCTGCCGGGCGGAAGAAGGCTCAGATTTCCTGGCCGGCCTGCGCACCGCTCCTTTCCCGGGCAGCACGGGGAGTGAATCTGAGTCTTTGCGTGGATTTGCCTTGTGCCGCAAGGGTTTGTACCGTGGTGCCCTGCCCGCGCCGACCGGGTCGGGTCCATCCGCCAGGATCCGCACGATGGGGAGTCCACATGAAGGCCAGCGAATCCGCGAGGATCCCCTCCGATCTGGCGGCGCAGGAGAAGGCGCGGGTCGCGGTTGGCTCCATGCTGGCGGCCGTGGGGCTGACGGCCGCGAAGGTCGTCGTGGGGCTCATGACCCACAGCCTGGGCATCCTGTCCGAGGCTGCCCACTCGGCGTTGGACCTGGTCGGGGCAGGGGCCACGGTCCTCGCTGTCCGGGCTTCCGCACGGCCTGCAGACGAGAACCATCCCTATGGCCACGGGAAGGTGGAGAGTCTGTCGGCCCTCTTCGAGACCCTCCTGCTCCTCCTCACCTGTGCCTGGATCATCTGGGAGGCTGTCCAGCGCCTCTTCTTCCAGCATGTCCAGGTCGAGGCCAGCGTCTGGGGCTTCGGGGTGATCGGGCTGGCGATCGGAGTGGATGTCACCCGCTCCCGGGCCCTGATGAAGGCCGCGAAGAAGCACAACAGCCGCGCCCTGGCGGCCGATGCCCTGCATTTCTCCACCGACGTGTGGTCATCCTCCGTGGTGCTCTTCGGGCTGGCGCTGGTCGCCCTGTCCCACCGGCTCCACCAGCCCTGGCTGATCCGGGCCGATGCGCTGGCCGCCCTCGCCGTGGCCTGCATCGTGATCTGGGTGAGCGTCCAGCTGGGATGGAAGACACTGTCGGACCTGATGGACACCGTGCCCGCTGGCCTTGTGGCGCAGGCCCGCGCCGCCGCGCTCGCCGTGCCTGGCGTTGAACGGGCGCCCCGTGTGCGGATGCGCCGGATCGGAGGCGACTGGTTCGCCGACGTCGTGATCCAGGTGCGCCCCGGGCTGAGCGCAGAGGAGGCCCACGCCATCGCCGTGGCCGTGGAGCCCGCCCTGAAGCCCCTCCTGCCTGCGGTTGATGTGGTGGTGCACGTGGCCCCGCTGGGGGCGGACCCCCCCTGGTCGTAGCGACCTGGCCTCAGGCCTCGGCCCCACGCCGGCGCGCGAGGCCCGCCCGCACCCGCTGCGTGACCATGGGCCAGAGGAACATGGCCCCGAGGATGATCCAGGCGGTGACCTTGGGGTGCTTCAGCCAGGCGTTCAGGCCCAGGGTGGACAGCGCGATGAGGGCGTAGTAGCCCATGTCGCCGGTGATGGCGAAGGCCCAGCCCGGCAGCGGCCCGTAGCCCCCGAGCAGGGCGGCGGTCCGGCCCGTCATGGGCTCCACCCCGAAGGAGATCAGGATCACGCGCAGCGGCCCCGCGCTGGTGCCGCCGACGAGGGCCACATTCTGGGCCATGGCCCCCTTCACGGCCGCGCCGTACCGGGCCATCGGCGGCCGCCGCCGCGCCAGGGCGGCGAAGCCGATCAGCACCGATTCGAAGACCAGGGCGAGGACGAGATCCGAAACCGCGTAGAGTCCCGCCACGGCTTCCCAGGAGAGTCCCCGGGCCTGCCCCAGCAGCACCCCCGCCGGAATGCCGCCGCCGAACGGGATGAGGAACACCAGGAGGACCGCGAGCATGCCTTCATCCTACCCGGGGTGGCGGACCCTCCGGGGATCAGGACGCGGGGCCGGGGGTCAGCACTTCGTATGCTTCGAGCCCGCGATCCGCGGATAGTTGCGCTCCGCCTGGATCCGGCCGTTCTCCTTGTGGATGGTCACCGAGCCGGGGTGGTTGTGCATGTAGGCCCGCCTCCGGCCCAGGGCCTCCACCTTGGTGCCGGCGTGGACCACGGAGCGCGCGGCTCCCTCCGGTCGGAGGTTCCAGGTGTCTCCGTCCTTGGTGAGGTGATAGCTCTTCATAGCGGCCTCCCGTGATGGGCGATTGCCGAGGCCGAAGATAGGCCTTTTCGGGAGGCGGGCCACGAAAGCCGAGCCCGGACCGGCTCGCGCCGCGGAGCGGTCCGCCGGGCGCAGGAAAGGGTTGGCCACGCCCGTCAGGGCGTCCCGGGCCCGATCGAATAGGACTGGATCTTGCGGTGCTTCACCACAAAGATCCAGGTGGAGTTGGAGATCACCTGGCTCTGGATCCGGACCTTCGCCTGGATGGTGCCCCCCGAACGCCGGGGCGGCCCGAAGGTCACTTGGAGGTCGGGGCGTTTCTCCAGGGCGTTCTGGAGGTAGCGTTCGATCTGCGCCTTGTCCAGCGCGCCCGTGGTCGCATCCCTGAACTCCGCCTCGTCGTCCAGGCAGGCCATCATGCCGCGCAGGTCGTGCGCCTGGTACCGGTCAAGAAACCGGATCACCACCCGGGTGTCCGGGTCCGCCACCTCGGGATAGGTGGCCATGGGTCCATGGCAGGCTGCCAGCAGCAGCAGGGCGGACAACGGGAGAAGGGCACGCCGGACGTTCATGGGGCAACCTCGGGAAGGCTCGGGCGGATCGGGGTCTCAGGCGGGCGGGCGGGCGTCGCGGCCCTGGATCCGGAACGGGCCCTCAGCCTCGGATGCATTCTGATCTGCTGGTATGCCCTCGGTTGGTCGTTTTGTGAGGCACTCTAAGGAGAAGCCGTTCCCGGCCAGGGTCAGGATGTCCTGGAGACCGAGGCCCCGTCCGTGACGGCATTGATGATGGCCAGTTCCTGGAACTTCCGGTCCGTCGGGGATTGGGTGAGGATCTGGATGTCACAGCCTGCGGGTTTCGCCGGCCCGACGGATGGGGCGATCCGCGTGACATCCGTGGTGATGTGGGGTGCGACGGCGCAGCCTACCGTCAGGGCGAGCAGGCTGGCGCAGGCAAACAATGGGCGCATGGCGTCCTCCATGGGATGGGGTTCTGGAAGGTGAGGCAGAAGGCGACGTTCCTTGTTGCAGAATCGCGTGGACCGTTCCCGGGATGGGCCCACGATTGGAATTTCTTGAGAGCAAACAGCCCTGAATCAAATTCAGTGCCAACCGGCGTGGGGTGCGACGCGGCGGACCCATCCTCGGCCCAGGCCCCCCTACCGGGGCCCTCAACCCCCAAAGGGCCACCGCCAAGAGGCCGAGGAAACCAAAGGCCAAGGCCCATTCCGTTCTTGGCGCCCGTGGCGTCTTGGCGGTGTAGGCTTGTCATTTCAGGTCGAACGGGGTTCCCGCTCAGGCCTTCGTGCGCTTCGACGATGTGGCCTTGCCGGCCCGGTTGAGGGCCACGGCCGCGCGGACGAGGGCCTGGAAGGCGGCGGGGTCCACCGTTTCGCCCTCGCGGAGGTCCAGGGCCCGGCGCGTGTTCCCCTCCAGGCTCGCGTTGAAGAGCCGGGCCGGATCCGTCAGGGAGGCGCCCTTGGCGAAGGTGAGCTTCACCTTGTCCTTGTAGGCCTCGCCCGTGCACACAAGGCCGCCGCAGGACCAGACCGGCGTGGCCCACGTCCATTCCTCGACGAGGCCCGGATCCGCCCCGAGGATGAGCTGCCGCATCCGTCCCAGCGTCGCCCCCCGCCCGTCCCCCAGCTCCGCGATCCGCTGCGAGATGAGGTCCGAGGCCAGTGGATCCGGGGCTGCGCTCAGCGGAGTCATGGGGTCACCTCGAAGCGCCAGAAAGTTGCCATTAGGGCCATCAGAAGATAGCCGGGGACGGCTTCGGGGCAAAGGTAGGCTGGAAGCGGATCAGTATTTACGGCTTCCAACGGGGAGACGGAATAGAGGTTTGGCAGTAAGTGAAAGACTGCAACCAAGCATGTTCTGCCGAGGTGACAAATAAAGATGGAGGAGTTGTGTTGATCGACAATTCGCAGTGAATGACTGAGTGGTCATGGTGGTGTGGACGTTGGATTCTATTTAATTCCTACCGAATGAAGTGCAATGCCTTTCTAGCCAGCTGAATTTTTCGTTTAAGGAAATTCCGATCGGTGGATGAATCGAGGAACGTGTTTGCTTCATTCAGGGATTTGAAAAATTTAGCATTATGTATATGAAACCAAATTAAATTAACATAATAATATTGAAGTTGAAAACAGTGAATGCGAGCATTTTCGGAGTACTCACCTTTGTGAATATTTTCATTTCTAAACTCTCGAAGATGCTCGAGTATTTGACGATGAAAATCGCTATCTTTAAATAAAAATGCACAACGTCTAACGACTTTATCGTAATCAGCCTGTCCGGGGGACGTGAGACCTTCTATCGCACCCCAAAGTCTAAGAAATGCAGTGTTAGCATCAATATGATCGAGAGCGCGAACGTATTTTATTAGTGAAGATGTGAGTTGTTCACCGAAGGCGGACTCCGATATTTGTTTTATGGCCAAACGAGATTTTAATGTGGATATCCTGGGCTTTTCGATGCGGAATGGGGATGCTTCTGCGAACTCTGGCTCAAACCAAATACCATCAAACGCTGGCTCACCATTTGAGAAATGCAGTGTGTGCTCTCTGCCTACCCGTACAACATTGATCGGTTCAAGTGACGGTTTTCCAAATGTGATTTTTAATCTTGAATTGCCCATTAGGCACCAAAAAGCGCGCTGTAGATCAAGTGATTTAAATGCTCTATTTACTGCTGATGACGGTGATTTTGCTTTGACCTCAATAATAACTTTACAATATGATTCTGGATTAGTTGCTATATTATTGCCATATTTTTTTAATAAATCATATCGTGAATTATATCGAGCAGGATAGTTTCCAAATAAAATGTGAAGTTTTGCGCCATTAATTTGTAAGCACTGGTTTGCTTTAGGACGTTCCATCGATACTGATGTTAGAAAATTAAATATTTGTTCTTTCGATGCTAATTGTTCCTCTATCTCTCTGGTGATCGCCTTGAGAAAAGACTGAGGAGTGAGTTTCTCTCTTACCCTAATTAATCCCCGCCAGACTAAGGTTGATGGGCCGAGTTCAATGGCTACCTCAGAAAACTCGAGCATCGATTGTAGCGCAGGCAAATATTCTTCGACTACAAATCCAGAAAATGACATACCTCCTTCTGGATTAATCGAACGGATATTTTCAATATTTTTCAGAATTATTTCTGGCTTGAACCTTGAGCTTTTTTTCCAATTAACAAGCATGCGTCAACTCTGTGGTTATGAAGAGCCGCTTGATTGAGAATTAGGCGAGTCTATTACTGCTCACCAATTCGCCAGAACTGAAAATTGAGATTAGGGTCGATAGGTCCTACCTAGGAATAAACCCAGACGAACCGCCCCGTCAATCCCGATCTGGAGGGTGCTTCAGGGCCTCAGCCCCACACCCGCTTGCCGCCCACCCAGGTGCCGAGGATCTTGCCGGGGAGGGTCCAGCCTTTGAAGGGGGTGTTGTAGGACTTGGACTGGATGAAGGCGCGGTCCACCTGGACCTGCTGGGCCGGGTCGAAGAGGACGATGTCGGCGGGGGCGCCGGGCTTCAGGGTGCCGAGGCCCCGGCGGTCGAGGTGGAAGAGGCGAGCGGGGCTGCTGGTCAGCAGTTCAAGGGCGCGGGCCAGGGAGATGACCTTGCGGTTCACCAGCAGCTCCAGGGTGAGGGGCAGGGCGGTCTCCAGGCCGATGACGCCGAAGGCGGCGATGGGCAGCTCCACCTCCTTATCGTCCCAGCTGTGGGGCGCGTGGTCCGTGGCGATGGCATCCACGGTGCCATCCGCCAGGGCTTCCAGCACGGCCTGGATATCGGCCTCGCTGCGCAGGGGCGGGTTCATCTTGTAGTCGCTGTCGAACTTCATCAGCTCCTTGTCCGACAGGGCGAAGTGGTGGGGCGTCACCTCGCAGGTGACGTTCAGGCCCCGGGCCTTGGCCTCGCGCACCAGGCGCAGGCTGCCCTTGGTGCTGAGGTGGGCCAGGTGCAGGTGGCCGCCGGTGTGCTCGGCCAGGATGATGTCCCGGGCCACCATCGCTTCTTCGGCTGCGGCGGGGATGCCCAGGCAGCCGAGGGAGGCGCTCACGGTGCCCTCGTGCATGTAGCCCTTGCCGACCAGATCCTTGTCCTCCTCGTGGGCCACCACGGGAACCTCCAGCCAGCGGGTGTATTCCAGCGCCCGGCGCATGAGGGAGGCGTTGGACACGGGCTGTCCATCATCCGAAAAGGCCACGCAACCGGCGGCCTTCAACGTGCCCATGTCGGCCAGCTCCTCACCCTTCATCTCGCGGCTGACGGTCCCGATGGGGAAGTAGCGGCAGAGGTCCGCCTTCGCGGCCCGGGTGAGCATCAGCTCGGTGATGGCCACGCTGTCGTTCACGGGCTTGGTGTTCGCCATGGCGCACACGGCTGTGAAACCGCCTGCCACCGCCGCCCGGCTGCCGGTCTCGATGCTTTCCTTGCGGGTCTGCCCCGGCTCGCGGAAGTGCACATGCAGATCCACCAAGCCCGGCGCCAGGATGGCCCCGCCGCCATCCACGACATCGGCGCCCTGGGCCTGGGGGTGGGACGCGGCGTCCGCCCCCAGGGCGACCACGTTCCCCTCCGCCACGAGAAGGGCGCCCGGGGCGTCCAGGGACTGCGCGGGATCCACGATGCGGACATTCGAGATGAGCAGGGACATGGGGGCTCCAACCATGGGATCCAGTCTAACGGGCCGCGGCCCGGGAGGGGCCCGGGCCGCGGTGGATCGTGGAGGGTGCGGGGGCTCGGGAGGGCGCTACAGCACCGCCTCCATGGGCGACACATCCCCGGCCTGGATGGCCACCGCCAGGGCCTGGACCTGGGGCAGGGCCCGGTGGGCGAAGGTGAGGGCCGCCTGGACCTTGTTCTGGTAGAACGCGGCTTCGGGGCTGGCTTCGAACAGCGCGGTCCGCGCCGCCGTGTCCCCGGCCGCCACGCCGCGTTCGGCCAGGAGGGCGTCGAGCTTCCCGGAGGCCACGCGGGCCTGCTGGAGCAGGAAGAGCCCGCCGAAGACATGGCCCAGCATGTCGAGAATGGGCACGGCGTTGAGGATGCTCAGCAAGGCACCATCGGGGCGGGCCGGGAGATCCCGCAGTACCTCGCCCGTGGTTTTCAGGGCGCTGCCGAGCTGCTTGGCCGAGGCGCCGAGGAGGGGGTCGTTTCCGAGGCTGGCGACGGTCTCCGCGGCCAGGGCGAAGAGCTGCTTCAAGGGCCGCCCATCCTGCATGCGGAACTTGCGCCCCACCAGATCAAGGGCCTGGATGCCGTTGGTGCCTTCGTAGATGGAGGCGATCTTGGCATCGCGGAGGTACTGTTCAGCGGGGTATTCCATGGTGTAGCCGTAGCCGCCGTAGGTCTGGAGGGCCCACTCGGTGATGCGGAAGCCCCAGTCGGAACACCAGGCCTTGCAGATGGGCGTGAACAGCTCGACGAAGCCCTGCCAGTGGTCGCGGGCCTCGCCCTGGCTGGCGTGGGCCATGTCCATGCACCAGCCGGTGTAGGAGGCCAGGGCGCGCATGGCCTGGAGGTAGGCGGACTGCATGAGCAGGGAGCGGCGCACATCGGGATGCTGGACGATGGGGGCCGGTCCGGCGCCCGCCGTCTTGTTGGAGAAGAGCTTGCCCTGGAGGCGTTCCCGGGCATATGCCAGGGCGGCCTTGTGCGCGGCGGCGGCGATGGCGAGGCCCTGCACGCCCACTTCGTAGCGCGCGGCGTTCATCATCTGGAACATGAGGGGCAGGCCCTGGCCTTCGGTGCCGAGGAGGAAGCCCTGGCTGCCCGAGGAGGAACCGAACACCAGGCTGCACGTGGGCGAGCCGTGGATGCCCAGCTTGTGCTCGATGCCCGCGCAGAGGACATCGTTGGACGCGCCCAGGGAGCCATCGGCGTTCACGCGCACCTTGGGCACCACGAAGAGGCTGAGGCCCTTGGGACCGGCGGGAGCGCCCGCCACCCGCGCCAGCACGGCGTGGATGATGTTGGGGGTGAGATCATGCTCGCCGCTGGTGATGAAGATCTTCTCGCCCGTGATGCGGTAGCTGCCATCGGGCTGCTTCTCGGCCTTCGTCTTGATCTCGCCCAGGTCGCTGCCCGCGCCGGCTTCGGTGAGGCACATGGTGCCGGTCCAGGCGCCGGTGTACATCTTCTCGCAGTAGGTGGCCTTGAGCTCCTCGCTGCCGAAGGTCTCGATGAGGTGCGCGGCGCCGCGGCTGAGGAGGATCTGGAGGCCCAGGGCCACGTTGGCGCCCATCATGAATTCGCTGATGCCGGTGCCCACGGCTTCGGGCAGGCCCATGCCGCCGTATTCGGGATTCATGGTGGGCCCGATCCAGCCGCCCTCGGCGAGATCCTGGTAGGCCTCGGCGAAGCCTGCGGGGAGGGTCACCCGGCCGCCCTCGTAGCGCGCGCCCACCCGGTCGCCCACTTCGTTGCAAGCGGCCACGTTGCCGCGGCAGACCTTCAACGCCTCGTCGAGCACCATCCCCAGTTGCTCGCGGTCGAATTCCCGGAAGGGCTCGGCGGCCAGGACCGAATCGAGGTCCAGCCACTCGAAGAGGTTGAACTTGATGTCGCGGGCATCGTCGAGGTACTTCATGGTTCCTCCTGGAAAAGGCTGTCCTGCTTCATTCTCGACACGAATCCCCTCCCCACCAATACCTGTCCTGGGGTAAGTTGCGAACCGTGGCGGCTGAGACTATTTCAGTTCGGGGAACTGCTCCTCCCGGAACTCGGTGGCACTGGCCCCGCCCTCGGCGGCCCGCTTGCGCAGTTCCACCCGACGGATCTTCCCGGAGATGGTCTTGGGCAGGTCGCTGAACTCCAGGATGCGGATGCGCTTGTAGGGCGAGAGGCGCTCACGGATGAAGCGGAACAGCGCCAGGGCGGTCTCCCGGCTGGGCTCGAACCCGGCGCGGAGGATGATGTAGGCCTTGGGCACGGCCAGTTTCACCGGGTCGGGACTGGGCACCACGGCGGCCTCGGCCACGGCCTCGTGCTCGATGAGGAAGGATTCCAGCTCGAAGGGGCTGATGCGGTAGTCCGAGCTCTTGAAGACATCATCGGCGCGGCCCACGAAGAAGAGGTAGCCTTCCTCGTCACGGGTGGCCACATCGCCCGTGTGGTAGTAGCCCTCGGCCAGGGCCTTCTCCATCTTGGCGGGATCATCCTTGTAGCCCTGCATGAGGCCCATGGGGCGGGGATCCAGCTTGAGGGAGATCTCGCCCTCCTGGGCCTCGTGGCCATCCACATCCAGCAGCACCACATCGTAGCCGGGCAGGGGATGGCCCATGGACCCGGCCTTGACCTTCCGGCCGGGTGCGTTCCCGACCTGGGCGGTGGTCTCCGTCTGGCCGTAGCCATCGCGGATGGTGAGACCCCAGGCCTTCTCGACCTGGTGGATGACCTCGGGGTTCAGGGGCTCGCCCGCGCCGACCAGTTCCCGCAGCTTCACCGGGTACGAGGCCAGATCTTCCTGGATGAGCAGGCGCCAGACTGTGGGCGGGGCACAAAGGGTGGTGACGCCCTTGTCGGCAATCACCTTCAGGGCGGCGGCGGCGCTGAAGCGGGCGGAGCGGTACACGAAGATGCAGGCGCCCGCGTTCCAGGGGGCGAAGAAGCTGCTCCAGGCGTGCTTGGCCCAGCCGGGGCTGCTGATGTTCCAGTGGATGTCCCCTTCCCGCAGACCGATCCAGAACATGGTGGAGAGGTGGCCCACGGGGTAGGTCTGGTGGGTGTGCAGCACGAGCTTCGGCTTGGCGGTGGTGCCCGAGGTGAAATAGAGCAGCATGGGATCCGAGGCGCGGGTGGGCCCGTCGGGCGTGAAGGCCGGGGCGCCTTCGTAGAGCCGCTCGAAGGGGGTCCAGCCCGCCACGGGCGCGCCCACGGCGATGCGGGTCATGGTGGCATCCAGGCTGGCAAACTTGGCTGTCTGGGCCGCGTCCACCACCAGGTGGAGGATGTTGCCCCGCTCGATGCGATCCTGGAGGTCCGCCTGGGACAGGAGAAGCGTAGAGGGCACGAGCACCGCGCCGAGCTTCATGCAGGCGAGCATGGCTTCCCACAGGGGCTGGACGTTGTCGAGCATCAGCAGCACGCCATCGCCCCGCTTCACGCCCAGGGCCCGCATGGTGTTGGCCACCTGGCTGCTGCGGCGGCTCATCTCCTGGAAGGTGATCCGCGTCTCCGAGCCATCCTCTTCGACGATCCAGAGCGCGGGGCGGCTATTCCCTTCGGCGTAGGTGTCGAAGTGATCCAGAGCCCAGTTGAAGGTCTCCAGGCGGGGCCAGCGGAAGGTCTGGCGGGCTCCCTCCAGGTCGTTCCTATGGTGCATCAGCAAATCCCGGGCCTCGAGGAAGGCCTCCCGTTCGCGCATTGGATCCTCCGGTTAGGAATGGTGCCTCCAACTCTAGAGACCCATCGCGTATTCGTCCAGGGCGCCGTCGGGCCCTGCTGGGATTGGCAAGATTCGAAGGAATCGCAGGGGAGACTCAATCAATGGCTTGACAACCTCGCATCAAGTAGTAGCCTCCGGCCAAGTCATCAACCCCCAACCCACCCATCTAGGAGGACCCCATGAAGGGAATCCACCGTCGTCTCGTTGTAGGCGCAGGGCTTCTGGCTGCGCTTCCGGTCGCAGCCCAGGGCTTGGCCCTCAAGGCGTCTGACGCCACGCTGAAATTCGGTTTCCTCTTCCAGCCCCAGTACGAGGCGGCAGGAAATCCCACCCTGGATGGCACCAGCCAGAACCTGTTCATGCGCCGGATGCGACTGTACATGGTCGGTTCCTATGGCGACAAGTGGGGGATCTGGATTGATACCGACAGCCCCAACATGGGCAAGAGCAACCCCGATGGCAGCCGGGTCAACATGAGCCCTAGCGGCAACCTGGTGCTGCAGGATGCCTATATCACCTACAACTTCACCCCGAACCTGCACCTGGATGCGGGCTTGACCATTCCGCCCCTGTCCCACCAGGGCAACCAGGGCGCCACCAGCCTCCTCAGCGTGGACTACGGCGCCTATGACTTCCTGAACAATGCCGGACTGGCCAACAACACCATCCGGGACACGGGCCTGCTGCTGCGCGGCCTGGCCTGGAATCACCTGGACTACCGCGTCTCCGTGATGCAGGGCAAGCGGGTGCCGGAGCTCGCCAATGCGCCGAATCCCGTCCTGGACCATGTGGCCTCGAACAACGCCATGCGCGTATCCGGCCGCGTTCAGTACAACTTCTTCGATGCGGAGGCCACCGCCAACGCCTACTACGCGGGCACCTACTTCGGCACCAAGCGCATTTTCTCCGTGGGCATCGGCCACGACCGCCAGGATGACTACAAGGCCACCGCCATGGACGTGTTCTTCGATTGGCCCGTGGGCAGCGATTCGGTGACCTTCCAGGCCGATCACTGGAACTGGGATGGTGGCACCTGGATCCCCACCCTGACCAAGCGCAACACCCTGTTCAGCGAAGCGGGCTACCGGTTCTCGGCGACGGAACTTGAACCCTTCCTCCGCTACGAATTCCAGCACCCGGATGTCGAGACCAAGGCCGCGCCCAAGGAGGACCGCGTGGGTGGAGGCCTCATCTGGTGGATCAAGGGCCACACTTCCAACCTCAAGGTGCAGTACCTCCGCGTGCAGCCTTCTGCCCCCGGAGTGACCTTCAACGACTACAATCTGGTGAACATCCAGCTCCAGTTCTTCTATATGTAGACCCACCCGGAGAGGCCCCCATGATGTCCAGCGATGCCCAGGGTCCAGTGAATCTGCTGGATCTGAAATTCCAGGCTGAGGGAACCGTGGGGGCCTTTCTGGTGCGCACCAGCGCGGGTCCGGCGCTGGTCGAAACGGGGCCAGAATCCCTGTACGGGAACCTCGAGGCCGCTGTGCAGGCCCAGGGCTTCGCCCTGGAAGATATTCGGCACGTCTTCGTGACCCACATCCACCTGGATCACGCCGGCGCGGCCTGGCGATTGGCGCAGCACGGCGCGCAGATCTATGTCCACCCCTCCGGCGCCGCGCACATGGTGGATCCCAGCAAGCTGCTGGGTTCCGCCCGCCGCATCTACGGCGAGTCCATGGAGCCGCTCTGGGGGCGGCTGGAACCCATCCCAGCCGAGCGCATCACCACCCTCGAGGATGGTGCGACGGTGCGACTGGGGGATGCGGCCATTCAGGCCCTCCATACGCCGGGACACGCCATCCACCACATCACCTACCGCCTGGAGGATGGCCTCTTCACGGGGGATGTGGGTGGCATCCGCATCGGGGATGGGCCGGTGATCCCGCCTTTCCCCCCTCCGGACATTGACCTGGAGGCCTGGACCGCCTCCATCGCCCGCATGCGCTCTGTGCATCCGGCCTGCCTCTATCCCACCCACTTCGGCATCAAGCGCGATGCGGCGGCCCATTTTGATTCCCTGGAGGACAACCTCCACCGCATCGCTGACTGGGTGAAGGCCCAGATGATGGTGGAGGGCGCCTCCGAAGCGTCCCTGATTCCGCCCTTTCAGGCCTTCGTGAATGGGCTGCTGGCGGAACACGGCCTTCCGGAGGATGTGATCCAGGACTACGAAATCGCCGATCCCGCCTTCATGAGCGTCCAGGGCCTGCTGCGGTACTGGCGCAAGCGGGACCTCTCGGCCTCCCTGACCTGAAGCGCGAGGGGAGCGCCATACCTTCTGTGCCCCTGGCGCAGGCCATGGGGTGCCGGAGCGGACCCAAGACAGCACGTCCGACAAGGAGATCCACGTGGAAAACCCCTACGCATCCATGACCCGCGAGGACTTGCTGCGAGCCCTCGACATGTTCGCGAAGAACTGGCTGGCCCACGATGGCTGCTGGTTCCTGGCGGCCGAAGAGCGCCTGGGCATGGAAACCGCCATCAGCCTGGATGCGGCCTCCTGGCAGCGGTTCGCCGCGGCGGAAGCACGCCGCGTCATCGAGACCTTCGGAGAGCCGGGCGCCCAGGGGCTGGAGGCCCTGGAGCGGGCATTGGCCTATCGCATGTACAGCTTCATCAATGAGCAGCACGCCGAATGGTCCGAGGACCGGAAGGAGCTCACCTTCGTCATGGACCGTTGCCGCGTGCAGGAAACCCGGCGCCGGAAGGGGCTGCCGGACTTCCCCTGCCGGCCCGTGGGCGAGGTCGAGTTCAGCGCCTTCTCCTCCACGGTGGATCCCCGCATCCGCGTCCAGTGCCGCCACTGTCCGCCGGATGCCAAGGATGGCCAATACTGCGCCTGGACCTTCCGCCTGGACGACTGACCGCACCCTGGGGGCGCCATGAGCGAGCAAGAACAACCCATCTACGCCGGCAAGCCGCTGGTGCCGCCTACGGCGGCCCTCATGGCCCAGGCACCCATGACGCCTGAGGAGACGGCGGCCTATCTGGCGCGCGCCCAGCAGGATCCAGAGGGCTACTGGGCCGCCATCGCGGGCGAGCTGGAGTGGTCCAGGCCCTGGGATCGCGTGCTGGAGGGGGGCTTCCCGGAGTTCCGCTACTTCCCCGGCGGGCGCGGCAATGTGTCCGTGAATTGCGTGGACCGCCACGCCCGCCGGCATCCCGACAAGGTGGCGGTGTACTGGGAGCGCGAGGATGGCGCCCGCGAAACCTGGACCTACGCCCAGCTGCTGGGGGCTGTCGCCCGGTTTGCGAACGTGCTCAAGGGGCTTGGTGTGCGGAAGGGCGACCGGGTGGGGATCTACATGGCCAACCTGCCCGAAGCCTTCGTGGCCTGCCACGCCTGCTACCGGATCGGTGCCATCTATGGGGTGATCTTCGCGGGCTTCTCGGCCCAGGCGGTGCATGAGCGGCTGGCGGATGCGCAGCCGAAGGTGGTCGTGGCCGCGGATGCCAGCGTCCGCCGCGGCAAGCGCGTGCCCCTCAAGGAAACGCTGGATGCGGCCTTGGCGGGCGTGGATTCCGTCGAAGCCGTGGTGCTGGTGCGGCGCATGGGCGGCGAGGTGCCGCTGACCCCCGGCCGCGATCGGGAGTACGCCGAGCTGATGGCGGCGGCTTCGCCGGATTGCCCGCCGGAGCCCATGGAGGCCAACGATCCGGGCTTCCTCATCCACACCTCGGGCACCTCGGCGAAGCCCAAGGGCCTCATCCACGCGGGCCTGGGCTTCCTGGTGGGTACCTACGCCAACACCAAGTGGTCCCTGCTGCCCCAGGATAACGATGTGATGTGGTGCACGGCGGATGTGGGCTGGCTCACCTTTCCCATCTGGGCCCTGGTGGGCGGGCTGGCGAACGGCGCCACCCTGGTGGCCTACGAAGGCGCGCTGGATTGGCCAGATCCAGGCCATTTCTATGAGGTGATGGAACGCCTGCGGGTGTCGAAGCTCTTCACGGCGCCCACGGCGTTGCGGATGCTGCGCCGCGCCGGGGATGCCTGGATGCAGGGCCGGGATCTCAGCCCGTTGACGCTGATCAGCTGCGTCGGCGAGCCCCTGGATCCCGACACCTGGTACTGGAGCCGGGATGTGCTGGGCGGGGGCCGCATCTTCTTCAACAACACCTACGGGCAGACGGAAACCGGCACGGGCTGGACTTCTTCCATGGTGGGGATGACCTCCACCAAGCCGGGTTCCTGTGGCCACGCGCTGCCGGGCTACCAGGCCGAGGTGGTGGATGAATCTGGAACTCCGGTGGCCCCCGGGCAGCTCGGCGTGATGACGCTGGCCGCCCCCTTTCCGAGCCTGGTGCGCGGCGTGTGGGGTGATCCGGCCCGCTACGAGGCCACCTACTTCGCCCGCTTCCCGGGGCGCTACAACAGCTTCGATGCGGCGATCCTCGATCCCGATGGGCAGGTGTGGGTGACGGGGCGGGTGGATGATGTCATCAATGTCGCCGCCCACCGCATCGGCACCATGGAGGTGGAAGCCGCCCTCATCACCCATCCGGCCGTCAGCGAGGCAGCGGTCATCGGCGTGCCCGACCCCATGAAAGGCGAGCTTCCACTGGCCTTCGTGATCCTGCGCGGGGGCGTGACCGCCAGCCCGGGCCTGGAAGCGGAACTGGTGCAGCGGGTGGCGGAGGAACTGGGCGCCTTCGCCAAACCGCAGCGGGTCATCCTCACGCCCACGCTGCCCCGCACCCGCAGCGGCAAAATCATGCGCCGACTGCTCCGCGATCTGGCCCGGACGGGAGAGGTGCGAGGCGATCTCAGCGCCTTGGAAAATCCGGATGCCATCGAAATGGTGCGCGGACTCCTCCGGCCGTGAACCCAGGGGTGGTCCATGCTAGGGTGGTCCGGTCTATCCGTCCTACGAGGCCGTTGTGTTCACGATCATCCCTGATGGTGCCAAGTACCGGGAGTTCGTACTCCTGAAGGATGGACGCAGCATCCTGCTGCGCCTGGCGCGGCCGGAAGATGCGGATCACGTCGAGCAGTTCATCAACAGCCGGACCCGCCAGACGCTGGCCTTGCGCTTCATGGCGGGCGTGGCCAACGTGTCGCGGAAGTTCGTGGAGGATCTCTGCGAATGCGATCCCCGCCGCTGGGCCTGTCTCCTGGCCGTGGAGGGCGAGGAACAGCGGATTCTCGGCCTGGGCAACTACGTGGGCGATGGAGGCAACCTGGCGGAGGTGGCCTTCCTGGTGTCCGAGGAGGAACAGGGCCGGGGTATCGCCACCCTCATCCTCGAGAAACTGGGCGGGCTGGCCGCTGGTGCCGGTTTTGTCGGCTTCGAGGCGGAGGTGCTCTACGAGAACCAGAAGATGATCCGCGTGTTCCGCGATTCCGGCTACGAGACGCGGCAGGCCGTCGAAGGCGGCATCATCCATGTGCGGTTCCCCCTCAACGCGCCGGAGGCCATGCGGGAGCGCGCCGCCACGCGAGAACGGGTGGCGGCGGCCAATTCCATGGTGCCGCTGCTGCGCCCCAAGGCTGTGGCCGTGGTGGGCGCTTCGCGAGATCCTTCCTCCCTCGGCAATGCGCTGTTCCGGAACATCCTCCAGGGCCGTTTCAAAGGCGCGGTCTATCCGGTGAACCCCCGCGCCACCTCCATCGAGGGGGTCCGGGCCTACGCCTCGCTGACGGATCTCCCCGAGGCGCCGGATCTGGTGATCCTGGCGGTGCCGGCCTCCAAGGTGCTGCCCTTGGCCCGGAAGGCGCTGGACATGGGCTGTCGCAGCCTCCTGGTGTTGGCGGCTGGCTTCGCTGAAACCGGCTCGGAAGGCGCCCGGCGGCAGGAACGCCTCGTGAAGCTGGTCCGCAGCCGGGGCGCGCGGCTGGTGGGGCCGAATTGCCTGGGCCTGCTCAACACCGATGGGGCCGTGCAGCTCAATGCCAGCTTGGCCTCTACCTTGCCGCCGCGGGGCCGGGTGGGGTTCTTCAGCCACTCCGCGGCCCTGGGCGTAGTGATCCTCCAGTACGCCGCCGAGCGCGGCCTGGGCTTCTCTACCTTCGTGTCCGCCGGCAACCGCGCGGATGTCTCGGGCAACGACCTGCTTCAGTACTGGGACGAGGATCCCAACACCGATCTCGCGCTGCTCTACCTGGAGACCTTCGGCAACGCCCGCCGCTTCGCCCGGTTGGCCCGGCGCATTTCCCACCGCAAGCCCATCCTCTGCGTGAAGAGCGCCCGCAGCGGCGCGGGAAGGCGAATGGCCCAGGCCCATATCGGCGCGAGCCCCCAGAACGATGCGGAAGTGGAAGCCCTCTTCCAGCAGGCCGGGGTGATCCGGGCCGATACCCTGGAGGAACTCTTCGACATCGCCCTGCTGTTGTCGAACCAGCCGCTGCCCCGGGGCAACCGCGTGGCCGTGGTGAGCAACTCCGGCGGGGTGGCCACCATCTGCGCCGATGCCTGTGAATCCCGCGGCATGGAGATCTCCGGTCCCGGGCTGGTGGATCTCCAGGCCACGGCCACGGCGGAGCAGTACGAACAGGCCTGTCTCCAGGCCCTCCAGCATCCCGAGGTGGACGCCCTCATCGCCACCTTCGCCTGCGTCGGCTCCTGTGATCCGAATGCCGTCGCCCGGGCCATCCGGCGGGCCGCGGCCAAGGCGGAACGGGCCACGGGCCTCGCGAAGCCGACCCTGCTTTCCCTCATGGGGGTGAGCGGCGCGATTCCGGTGGGGCTCACCCCGAAGGGAGAGCGCGGTGTGGCCCGGATCTTCCCCTCGTACCGCTTCCCGGAATCCGCGGCCCTGGCCCTGTCCAAGGCGGTGGAGTATGCCCGCTTCCGCCTGCTTCCGCCGGGCCGGATCCTGGGCTACGAGGGCATGAATCCCGCGGCCGCCCGGAAGCTGGTGGAGTCGAGTCTGCATGGGCTCCCCCGCGAGGCGCCGCCGCTGGGGGTCAAAGGCCCCCAGGCCAAGGCCCTGCTGGCTCCGTTCGACATTCCGGTGATGGAGGTGGCGCCGGAGGCTTCCCGGAGGCGCGTGCTGCTCAGCTTGACGGTGGATCCCGATTTTGGCCCCATCTGGCGCTTCCATCGCCGGGGAGGCGCCTCCATCCTGCGCATCACGCCGCTCACGGACCTGGACATCGCCGATGTCCTGGCGCGCCTGGATCTCCCGAAGGCCTGCGGCCTGGCCGAAACCCTGGGGCGGCTCACCCAGATGGTGGAGGAGTTGCCCTGGCTGTATGCCTTCGATGCCCAGGTGGACATCCCGTCCGAAGGTCCGCTGGCTCCGGGCCCTCTGCCACTGCTGCCGGGGCTTCGGCTTGCCTTCGCCGCCCCCACCTTCCGTCTGCCCTGAAGGCTCGAGGTTGCCATGCTCGTCCGCGAAATGATGCGAAGCCCCGTGACCACCCTTTCGCCTGAGGCCACCCTGAAGGAGGCCTGCGCGCTGTTCCAGTCCCGCGACTTCCGCCACCTGCCGGTGATGGAGGGGGACCGTCTGGTGGGGGTTCTCACGGACCGCGACCTGCGCTGGGTGACCAGCAGCCTCTGCCCTGGCCGTCTCGACCTGGAGGATCCGGTGCGCGGCGCCATGAGCCATCCACCCATCACCATCGCCCCCTTGGATCCCGTGGAGGATGCTGCCCGGATCATGCGGGAGCACAAGATCGGGTGCCTGCCGGTCATGGATGGCGCCAGCCTGGTGGGGATTCTCACCGGCATGGACATCCTGGACACCCTCATCAAGCTCACGGGCATCTCGCTGCCTTCCTCCCGGCTGGAGGTGGCGCTGGCGGACCGTCCCGGCGAGCTGGCGCGACTCACTGCGTTCCTGGCGGCCCGGAATGTGAACATCCATTCCATCCTCACCTATCCCGATCCCGACCAGGCGGTGCGCACCGTCCTCCGCATCGGCTCCAGCCAGGCGCGCACCCTGGCGGATGAGCTGACCCGGGATGGCTTCCGGGTTCTCTGGCCCCAGCCCAAGCCATGGCCGCACTGATCCATCGCGCGGAGTACGCGCAATACGACTTTGGTCCGGAGCATCCCTTCACGCCTGCCCGGCTCGAGATGCTGCTGGATCTGCTGCGCGAGCTGGGGGTGCCCCTGGATCTCCAGGCGGCGCCCGCCGCCACGCGCGAGGACATCCTCACGGTGCATGATCCGTCCTATGTCGAGGTGGTGGAGGCCCTGTCCCGGGGTGAGCAGAAGCCCGGGGCGGATGCCTTCGGACTCGACACCCCCGACAATCCAGTGTTTCCGGGCATGGACCTGGCGGCGCGATGGCTGGTGGGGGGCGCCCTGCATGGCGCCCGGCTGCTCATGGGGGGCGCCGAGACGCGGGTTCTGCAACTGGGGGGCGGGCTTCATCACGCCCAGCGGAGCCGGGCCGCGGGTTTCTGCCTCTACAACGATCTGGCTGTGGCCATCCGCGCCTTGGTGGACCATGGCTGGCACGTCGCCTACCTGGACCTGGACCTGCATCACGGCGACGGGGTCCAGAGCCTCTTCTACGAAAACGACCGGGTACTCACGATCAGCCTCCACGAATCCGGCCACTACCTTTTTCCGGGCACGGGGCACATCCATGAATTGGGCAGCGGCTATGCCCGCGGCCTGTCGGTCAACGTGCCCCTGGAGCCGTTCACGGGGCCGGCGGACTATCTGGAGGCCTTCGATGCCGTCGTGCCGCAGGCGCTGGCGAATTTCGCGCCCCAGGTGCTGGTGGTCCAGGGCGGAGCCGATGCCCACTTCGACGATCCCATGGGGGATCTGGTCCTCACCACCCAGGCCTTTGAAACCCTCTACCGGCGGGTCATCGAGCTGGCGGACCAGTATGCGAAGGGCCGCCTGCTGGTTACCCTCGGCGGCGGGTACGAGGCCCGGGTGGTCGCCCGGGTCTGGGCCATCCTGGTCCTGACCCTGCTCGGGCAACCGGTGCCGGAGGCCCTTCCGGAGGCGTGGCTGGCGCGCTGGAAGGATCTGCTCGGTCCCCATCCGCCCCGCCTCCTTCACGATCCAGTCCCGCCCCATCCTCCGATCCCGGGCGAGGATTTGCGCCACCGTCACAACCAGGACAACCTCGCCCGGCTGCTCGACAGCCTCAGCCGCTTCTGGCTGTGAACGAGGAAGCCGGCCCGAAGGCCGGCTTCCGTGGTTGGGATGCGACTAGAACTGGTAGCGCAGGCCGAGGCCGGTGGTGGTGTTGCTGTCGTGCAGGTAGCCGATCTGAGTGCTGCCCATGCCGCCATCGGTGCTTACGCCCATGTAGCCGAGGTAGGCGTCGAAGGTCTTGGAGAAATGGTAGTCCAGCAGGAGGGACGTGTACTTCGCGTTGCCGGAATTCTTGGGGGAACCGGTCGGCGTCGTCCCGAGTGACCAGTCATTCTGCTTCACGTGGTAGTAGCCGACCCCGACGTTGAACTTCTCGGTGACGTCGTAGGCCGCGCCGAGCCAGTACACATCCAGCTTCTTCTCGACCGACTGGCCAGCCACGGTGAAGGGCGTGACGTTCACGCTGCTCACCACGAGGCCGAAGAGGCTGGTGGCGCTGGCATCGTCGAGGGGATTGCTCGGATTGCTGTACTTCATCTGCTCGTAGCCGCCCTTGAAGGCCAGGGCGTCAACCTTGTAGCGGGCCGCCAGCATGACGGACTTGGTGTCGAAGGCCGTGGCCACGACCGTTCCGAGGGGCTGGGTGGTGCCATTGGGATTGCCGAGGGCCATGGCGTCCTTGTAGGTCTGGTAGGCGAGGGTGACCCCAAACGCGCCGGGTTCGTACGCCAGGGAGACCTGGTCGGTGGAGCGGGCAGAGGAGGAGCCAGCCACGCCGCCGAACTTGTGCAGGAGGCCCAGGCTGAAGGCGTTCCACTGCCCCTTGTATTTCATGCTGTCATCCACGCGGCTGTTCTCGGTGGCGCCGCCGCCGCCGTAGGATCCCGAATAGCCGAGCGGTGTGAAGAGCTGGGAGCCCTGCAGCGCGTCGTAGCCGCCGATGGTGTCCAGGAACAGGGCGGTGTGGCGGCCGAAGGTCAGGGTGCCGAAATCCTTGTTGGAGATGCCCGCGAAGGCGCCACGGGCGAAGAGCTGGCCGCTGACGGCTGAGGAAGCGCTCTGCATGTTGCCAGAGGCGGTGTTCTGGGCCACACCCAGGGCCGCGTTGACGGTGTCGCCGCTGCGGAGGTTGATGGCCCCTTCCAGCGTGAAGATCCCCTTCCAGCCGTTGCCCAGGTTGGTGGAGCCCTTCAAGCCGAATCGGCTGGGGGAGATGCCGCCGTCAATCATGCCCGTGGCGGACTTGTCCCCGAACTTGCTGACGGTGGGGTTCGCGCCGAGGGAGTGGTAGGGATCGAAGCTCTGGGCGTGGGCCACGTTGGCGACGCCCACATCCAGGATGCCGTAGAGCGTGATGCTCGAATCGCCCTTGGAGATGGTCAGGCCGCCCGGCGCGGCCTGCGCGGCCAGGGGCACGCCCGCGGCCAGCGCGAGCAGAAGGAGAGAGGTCTTGGTCATGGGTTCTCCGAGGAGGGGGAAAGGGTGTTCGGATCTCCCCTAGGGTTCCAGGCCGATGTACCCGGCCCATGGAGCCTTTGTATCTTTCTTGTGACGCGGCCATCCGCCAGCGGCTGCCGCTATTGGACGCCGTGCGCCTTCAGGAACGGGGCGTAGGCCATATCCGATTGGTGAATGTGGTGCTTCAGCCACTCCACCAGGAAGGCCGTCGAGCCCGGAGGCAGCCCCTGGCCCGCCTCCACCGCGGCCTGGAAGCGCTGGAGTTCGCGTACCAGCCGCGTGTGTTCGCCAGCATGGGCTGCGAAGCCCGGAAAGCCGTGGGCCTGCATGCACGCTTCCTCGGCGCGGAAGTGGGCCACGGTCTGATCCATCAAGTCACCCAGGGCGCGGGCGGTCTGGGTGGCTCGTTCCGGTCCGGCGGCCGCTTCGCTGAGGCGGTTCACCACTTCGAACAAGTCTCGATGCTGGGCATCCACGAAGCCGATCCCGGTCTCGAAGTCGGTGTTCCAGTGGACGATGGACATGCGGGCTCCTGGCGCTTCGGGAGCCGGGAAAACGGCCCCGGCTTTTCCAGGGGCCAGCATACCTGCCTGCGTCTCGATATCGGTGGGGTTGACCCGCTGCCATCTATCCCCGGATGATCGGGAGACTGCCCTGCAGGAGGCACCTTGGGTTTCAGGAACCGACTTGATGATTTGCGCCATGGTTTCACCCGCTCTTTCTGGGTGGCCAACATGCTGGAGTTGTTCGAGCGGCTGGCCTTCTATGGCTCGAAGGCCGTGCTGGCGGTTTATCTCGTGGAGAAAGTCGGCCTCGGCCGCATGGGCAGCACCCTCACGGGACTCTACGGCTTCGCCATCTTCTTCCTGCCGACCCTGACGGGGCCGCTGGTGGACCGATTCGGCTTCCGCCGGAGCCTGATCGCCTGCTTTTCCATCTTCAGCGTCGGCTACTTCGCCATCGGACTGGCGGGACTGCCCTTCGGCAAGCCCTTTGTGGCGTCCGTGGGCCTCACGCCCTACATCGTTGGCGCGCTGCTGCTGACGGCCTTCGGCGGCTCCCTCATCAAGCCCTGCGTGGTGGGCACCGTAGCCAGGACCACGACGCCCACCACGAAATCCTTCGGCTACTCGATCTACTACACGCTGGTGAACCTGGGCGGAGCCATCGGGCCGATCCTGGGCCTCCAGGTGCGCGAGGGCCTGGGCATCTCCTACGTGCTGGTGATGTCCGCGCTCGTATCCCTCCTGAACCTCGCGGGCACCCTGTTGTTCTTCCGCGAGCCGGAAGGCGGCCGGGGCGATGAGGCGCCGCGCACCTGGTCCCAGGTCTTCAAGGACATGGCCCTGGTGTTCACGAATCTTCGGTTCATGAGCTTCCTGGTGATCTTCTCCGGCTTCTGGATCATGTTCTGGCAGATCTTCTACGGCCTGCCGTTCTACGTGAAGGAGTTCCTCCATTACCCGCACTTCGAGATCATCGAGACGGTGGATGCGTGGTCCATCATCCTGCTGACCGTGCCGGTGACGGCGTTGATGAAACGGATGCGCCCCATTTTGGCCATGTCCTCGGGCTTCGCCGTGGCCAGCCTGGGTTGGCTGCTCATTGGCCATGTGCCCACCATGGAAGCCACGGTGGCGGGCATCTTCATCTTCGCCATCGGCGAATCCATGCAGGCACCCCGGTTCTACGAGTACGTGGCGGAGCTGGCGCCCAGGGACCAGGTGGGCACCTACATGGGCTTCGCCTTCCTGCCCGTGGCCATCGGGGCCCTCGTCGCCGGCTATCTGAGTGGGTTCCTGGTGGACCGCTACCTGCACCAGGCCCAGCGGCCCGGGATGATGTGGGACATCCTGGCCGCCATCGGCGGCGCCTCCACGGTGCTGATGCTGCTCTACGACCGGTTCGTGGCGCCCCGTACCAAGCCGGCCTGATCTGAACGAGGGGGACCGTCGGATTCCGGGCGAGTCCTCCTCGTGGGTTGGGCGCCTTCAGTTCGGCAGGTGTTTCCGCGTCAGGTTCCTGGAACTGGCGCCGGTGACGAACAGGTTGTCCTCGATGCGGATGCCGCCGCAGGGCGCCAGCGCGTCAATCAGCTTCCAGTCGAAGCGGTCGCGGTGCTCGTTCTCCCGGAAGGGACGGAGCAGCATGGGGATGAAGTAGATGCCGGGTTCCACGGTGAACACCTGGCCCCCCTCGATCATGCGGGTGGTGCGCAGGAAGGGATGCTGGGGCGGCGGCGGGGCGGGCGTGCCGTCGGGGCTGAGCTGTTTCCCTGCCACGTCATGCACCTGGATGCCCAGGTGATGGCCCAGCCCGTGGGGGAAGAAGGGCCGGCTGAGGCCCTGCTCCACGGCCTCCTCGGGACTGGCCTTCAGGAGGCCGTGTTCCTGGAGCAGGCCCGCGATCTTCAGGTGCCCCAGGTGATGCAGGTCGCCGTAGGGCATGCCGGGGTGGACGGCTGCGCAGAGTTCGCGCTGTACCTTCTCCATGCCCGCCACCAGCGCGGCGAAGCGGCTGTCGCAGTGGGGCGCGGTGATGGTGCGGGTGATGTCCGAGGCATAGCCGCGCACCTGGGCGCCGGCGTCAATGAGCATGGTGAAGCCCTTCTTCAGGCCGCGCTTCCCTTCGTAGTGGAGGGTGGCGCCCTTCTCATTGAGGGCCACGATGCTGGGGTAGGGCAGCTCGTGATCCACGCAGCCCACGGCCTGCACATAGGCCTGGTGGATCTCCAGTTCGCTGGCGCCGGCGAGGAAGGCGGCCTTGGCGGCCAGGTGCCCGCGGGCGCCCAGGACCGTGGCCTCCTCGATGCACTGGAGCTCGTAGTCCGTCTTGTAGCTGCGCGTCCAGTCCAGGTGGGCGGTGAGCAGGGCCGGATTGGCCTCAAGACCGGCCGCGGTGGCGCGGTCCGCCTCGTTCCCGATGTAGGCGGCGCGGGACAGGCTGCCCAGGCGGGCCCACACATCCTCCACGGTACCGGCCTCCTCGATCTCGAACCCTCCGGCCCAGAAGGGGCTGCCCAGGGGCAGCTGCTCGTACCAGAAGTCCTCCGGGGCGTAGCGGATGAGGCGGGGAGTCTTGCCGGGGCGCACCACGAGGATGTGGTGGGGCCCTTCCATGGGGCACCAGTGGGCGAAGTGGGGCGTGGGATGGAAGGGGGCGTCCTGGTCGTCCGCGAAGTAGGTATGCACTTCTCCGCTGGAGATCACCAGGGCGTCGAACCCGGTGCGCGCCAGGGCCTCCTCGGCGCTGCGCTGGCGTTCGCCGAGATGGGCTTGGAAGAGGGAGGCGAGGTCCATGGGGGCTCCGGGTGTCTTGAACCTCCGATTATGGGGGCACCACGTCCATCTGTTGCGGCCCGATGGGAGGATTCTGCATTTCGGCCCCCTTCCTCTGCCATCCAGCCGGATGGCGTCAACCTCCTGGGGAAGCCTGTCATCCATGGGAGTGCTGCGGGCGATGCGCCCTGGCCTTTCTGGAGGAATGTCCCATGAAACTTGCCTTTCGCCCCCTCGCCCTCGTCCTCGCCGCGGCGGCCCTGCCACTGGCGGCCCAGGGCTTCATGCATGGCCGCGGTCCCGGGCATGGCCCCGGCATGATGGGCCATTCGCCCCTCTTCGCCTGCCTCAACCTGACGGATGCCCAGAAGGCCAGCCTGAAAGCCCTCCAGACCAAGTATCAGCCGGCTTTCCAGAGCGGGCGGAAGGCTGCCTTCGAAGCCCAGCAGGCGCTGCGGAACGCCATGGCCGATCCGAGTGCTTCGGATGCGAGCCTGAAGCCGCTCTTCGACCAGGCGGCGGCGGCCCGGTTCGCCCTGCTGGAACAGCGCCGCGCCTTCCTGCGGGAGAGCGTGGGCATCCTCACGCCGGAGCAGAAGGCCCAGTGGGACAAGATGCGGGCTGAGCGCCAGCAGCGGATGCAGGGACGCCACCGTGGCCCGGGCATGGGCGCCGGCATGGGCCCTGGCTCCGCCCCGCAGGAGTAGGTTCTAAACTGAGGGCCGATGCGCGCCCTTGAGGTAGGCCAGGCCGCCTGGCACCGGATGCAGCGCCCCGCCACGTGGGGCGCTGTCCTGTTGTTCGGCCTGGCTTGGAATCTGGCGCGCTGGGGGCTTGGAGGTCCGCCCCGGGGGCCCTTGGAACTGGCCTCTCCCTTTGTCTGGGCGGGCCTTTTTCTGACGGTCACGCCGGTGCCCTGGCAGTGGAGCGGGGACGAGGCGCCCACGGTGCGGGCCTGGCGGGGGCTGCTCCAGGCCCTGCCCTGGAACGTGCTCTGGGTGCTGGTGTTGATGTTGGCACTCGAGGCCGCGCCCCGGGGTATGCCGCGGGGCGGGAGGGGCCGGGGGCCCGGGATGCGGATGGGGCCGAGGGCCCATGGCCTGCTCCGGGCCGACCGGCCCTGGGGACATCTGCCTCCCCGCATGCTCCTGCTGGCCCTCACCAATCTGTCCGTCGCCGTCCTCCTGGGGTGGATCCTGGCGGAAAAGGAGCGGGCGGAAATCCTGGCGCGGGAATCCCGCCGGACCGCGGCCCAGGCCCAGGCCCGGGCCCTTCAGTCCCAGATGAATCCCCATGTCCTGTTCAACGCCATCGGCGGCCTGGCGGAGCTGGTGCGGGAGGATCCCGAGGCTGCCGAACGGGCGCTGGTGAGCCTGGCCGACCTGCTGCGCGGGCTCCTGGAACATGGCGCCTTGACAGTCGCGCCCCTGGCCCGGGAACGGGAACTGGTGGAGCGCTACCTGGTCCTGGAGCGCATCCGCCTGGGCCACCGGCTCGAGGTGGACTGGCAGTGGGAGGCCGCCCTGGAGGGTCTGAGCGTCCCGCCCCTGCTGCTTCAGCCCCTGGTGGAGAACGCGATCAAGCACGGCATCGCACCGAATCGTGGCGGTGGAACGATTCGCATCTCCCTGCGGGGCGAAGGCGAGGATCTGGAACTGGAAGTGGCCAACACGGGCCTTCCGCTCGATGCCGAGGCCCGGGAAGGAGTGGGGCTCCGGAACCTCCGGGAGCGGCTGAGCCTGCTCGGGCTCCCGGCGGGAGCCTTCCGTCTGCTCCGGGAGGGGCCGTGGACCCGCGCCAGGCTCCGCCTGCCCCGATCAGGGCGGCTGCCATGAGCAGCCCCCTCCGTGTCCTGGTGGCCGAGGACGAGCCCTACAACCTGCGCCGGCTGGTGCGCCTCCTCCAGGAGCAGGGCTGCGAGGTGGCCGCCGCCCTGGAGGACGGCTCGGCGGTGCTGGACTGGCTGGAGGCCGGCGGGCGGGCCGACGCCCTCTTCCTCGACATCCAGATGCCGGGCCTCTCGGGGTTGGACCTGGCTGCCGAAGCGCCCCGGGGGCTGCCCGTGGTGCTGGTGACGGCCTATTCGGAGCACGCGCTCCGGGCCTTCGAGCACGGCGTGGTGGACTACCTGCTCAAGCCCGTGACCGCGGAGCGTCTGGCGCGGACCCTGGAGCGCCTGCGGGAGCGTCCCGCACAGGATCCGCCGCGCGCGGGGCGACCTCCTGGGCCCTTCCGCTACGCCGTGCGGGCCCAGGAAGGACTGCTCTTCCTGGACCTGGCGCGGACCACCCATTTCACCTATGAGGACGAGACGGTCTGGGCCCACGCCGGAGGGCGTTTCCGGACGCTCTGGCGCACCTTGGCGGAGGCGGAGGAGGCTCTGGCGGGGCGTGGCCTGGTGCGCGGCCACCGCCACCTGCTGCTGCGCCCTGAGGCCGTGGTGGGCGTGCGTCCAGGGGAATACGGCCGACTGAGGGTGCGCCTAGCCGGGGATCAGGAGGTGGAGGTGAGCCGGGGTGCCGCGCCGACCCTCAAGCAGCGCCTCGGGCTGCCCTGATTCAGAGAAACCGCAGGGGCTTCTCCTCCGGGGCGAAGCCATGCCGCACCGCTTTTTCGTAGAACAGGCCCAGGCTCTTCTGCTCGGCTTCGCCCAGGGTGTAGCTGATGTTCTCGGTGAGGTACTCGGTGAGCTCCAGCTTGGTCCAGCCGATGCTGCGGCGGGCTTCCTCCACGATGGCGGGGAGCTGGCTCTGGCCCAGCTCCAGGCTCTTGTGGAAGAAGGGGGCCACGCCGCCCGGGACCGGCAGTTCCGGGGCGTCCTCGCGGACCAGCCAGAGGGCGAACACGAAGGGCAGGCCGGTCCAGGCATGCCATTCCTCGGCGAGGTCGAGGACGAAGAGATCCTGCTTGGGCGCCCGCATGGCCGAGTCCCCGATCATCAAGGCCGCGTCGTGCTGCTCGAGCATCGCCGCCAGGTCCGGTCCCATGTCCGCGATCGCGGGGGTCACGCCGTAGCGTTCCCGGAGCAGGAGCTGCCCCAGCACCACGCTGGTGCGGCTGGAGGTGTCGAGGGCGAGGGAGCGGATCTGCTCGGGCGGCACCTTGGAAAGGATCAGGACGCTCCGCACCCGCTTGGGGGAGGCGATGCAGAGGCCCGGCACGATGCGGAGCCCGGGGATCCGCAGGTATTCGATGGAGCTGACGATTCCCGCATCCACCTCCCCGGCCCGGAGGCGATCGGCGCAGACGGACGGATAGTGGAACTTGAGGTGGAAATATTCCCACCCGAGGCCATGCTTGAAACCCTGATTCAGAGGGGCGGCGTTCAGGTAGTCAATGATCGAGAGGCGGAAAGGACGGTCGCTCATGCCTCGAGTCTACCGGACCCCCCGTCGGCACATCCTGCCATCATGCATCCATGCATTTGTGGCACTACGAGCTATCCTCGGTGATGGGGCCCCTGCGGGCGGCCTTTGATGGCCGTGGGCGATTGCACGAGCTGGCCCTCGGAGGGCTGGACCCGCGCAAGACCAGCCCGCTCCCTCCCAAGGAACAACGGGAGGCCAAGCGCTTCCTCGATCTTCAACTGGAGGCCTATCTCGCGGGTCGCCTGCGCACATTCACGGTGCCGCTCGATCCCCAGGGGACGTTCGTGGAACTGCGGGTCTGGGATGCGCTGCTGGCCATCCCCTATGGGCAGGTGACCCCCCCGGACGAACTCGCCGGCCACCTGCGCCTGGATCCGGGTGCCGTGGCGGCGGCCTGCGCCGCCAACCCCATCGCAGTGCTCATTCCCGCTCACCGGGTACCCCGGGAAGGCGACGGCCCCATGGCCGTGGCCCTGCGTGAACTGGAGGCTGGCCAGGGATGGAGGCGCTAGGGGAGAAAGCTGGCATCCTTGGGGCCATGGCCGGCCCCCTGCATCCGCTGCCGTCACCCCTTGGGCCCCTGGGGGCCGAGTTCGACGCCGAGGGGCGGCTGGTCCGGTTGGTGCGCTGCCGGGGCAGCGTGATCGCCCAGCCCCAGGGGCCCGAGCCGAAGCCGCTGCCCTTCCTCATCCGCCAACTGGCGGCCTATTTCGCCGGGAACCTCCGGAACTTCAACATCCCGTTCGCGCCTGGGGGCACGGACTTCCAGCGGCGGGTCTGGAAGGAACTGGGACGCATCCCCTACGGCCAGGCCATCTCCTATCTGGACCTGGCGCATCGCCTGGGGGATGAGAAGTGCATCCGCGCCGCCGCCCGCGCCAACGGCGCCAACCCCATCGCCATCCTCATTCCCTGCCACCGGGTGATCGGGTCAGATGGCTCCCTGGTGGGCTACAGCGGCGGGCTCGACATGAAGGAATACCTCCTGCGGCTGGAAGGCATCCTGCCCCCCGGGCCGCCCCAGCCGGCCCTGCCTTTCGATTGGGAATGACGGCGGCTACCGCCTCAGCAGGGCCACGCACTCCACATGGTGGGTGAGGGGGAAGAGATCCAGGGCCGCCAGGGCCTCCAGCCGCCAGGCGGGGGCCAGGCGCTTCAGATCCCGGCAGAAGGCGGCCCCATCGCAGCCCACCAGCACCAGGGTCCGGGCGCCCGCAGTCTGGAGCCGCTCGCAGAGACCCGGAGTGAGGCCCGCCCGGGGCGGGTCCAGCAGGATCAGATCTTCCGCCGCGCCCAGGCCTTCCGGTACCCAGGCATCGGCGTCGGCCACCTGGCAATCGGCAGCCAGCCCCAGGGCCTCAAGGTTCCGCCGGGCCCAGGTCACCGCGTCCTCGCCGGATTCGACGAGGATCCGGTGCTGGAAACGGCGGCCCAGCAGGGCGGAGAAGAACCCCACGCCGCCGTAGAGATCGTAGAGGGTGGCGCCGCGCAGATCCCAGCCCTCCAGCAGTCCCCCGAAGGCCTGGGCGGCCCAGGCGGGGCTGACCTGGAAGAAGGCGCCGGGGCCGTGCTGGAGCGTGGTTGTGGGCAGCCGGTGGGTGACGGGGGCCTCGTCCCGTGTCCAGCCGTCGGGCTCCAGGCGCCAGGTGCGGCCCTTTTCGTCCGTGGCGCGCACCTCCCCCGCAGGGGTTCCGGTGGCCAATTCCCAGCGCTGGGGCCGGGCGGGCAGGGCCCGGCCTTCCATGGCGTCCTTGAGCCGGGGCAGGGCCGCGGACAGGGGCTCGGCCGCGGCGGGGCAGGCGGAGACGGCCACCAGGGCATGGCTGTTCCGGCGGTGGTAGCCCAGCGCCGCGCCGTCCCAGTGGAGCTGAATGCGGTGGCGCCGGGCCTCGGGCGGCGCCGGGTGCCAGGTCCAGTCCACCGCGCCGAGCTGCCGGTGGAACAAATCCGCCGCCATCTGGCGCTTCAGGTCGGGGCCATGATCCCCGGCTTCCCATAGCTCGCAGCCGCCGCAGGTGGACGCCACCGGGCAGGCCGCAGGTACACGGCGGGCGTCCGCCTTCAGCCAGCGGGTGATCCGGCCTTCACCGTGACGGGCCTTCCAGCGCACTTCGGCCTCGACGGTTTCGCCGGGAAACAGGGCCAGGGGCGCCTCCAGCAGCAGCAGCCGGCCATCGGACCCGTGGGCCACGCCCAGGCCGCCCCAGGCCAAGCGGTCCACCGTCCCCGACCAGGTCTCTGGCGGGGCAGGGGAATTCCGATATGCTGGCGGCACTGTTTTCTTCCCGGAGCTGGTCTTGCCTGTGCGCTTCACGGTCGCGGTCCCTCCCGAGCACCGTAACACCCTCTCCAGCCGCGTCAGCCGGGAGATCAGGCCGGCGCTGGTCTGGCTTGAGGCCGGCCCGGCGGACGTGGTGCTGGGGGTGCCGGGTCAGGGTGAACTCGCCACCTGTGCCGTCTGGCCCGGGGAGGAAGCGGCTATCGCCCTGCTGCTGACCGCCTGGGAGCGTCTGAAGGACAAACGGGACATGGCGCGGCTCAACCGCGTGGGGCGAGCGCTGGCCTCGGAACAGAACCTGGACCGCCTGTTGGACCTGATCCTCACCTCCGCCCGGGAGCTGGTATCCGCCGAGGCCGGTTCCATCTATCTGGTGATCGGCGAGGAAGATGACCGCGAGCTGTTGTTCGCGCACACCCAGAATGCGCGGGTGAACTGGCCCTCGGAACGTTTCCGCATGCCGCTCACGCCCAAGGCCCTGGCCGGCTATGTGGCTTCCACGGGCAGCCTCGTCAATGTGGCCGATGTCTACGAACTTCCGCCGGAGGTTCCCTACGAGTTCAACCGTGCCTTCGACCTGCAGACGGGCTACCGGACCCAGTCCATGCTCGTGGTGCCCATGGTGGATACGGAAGGCGCCATTCTGGGCGCGCTGGCCCTCATCAACCGCCTGGAGGAACTGGAAGGCGCGGTCCGCGTCGTGCCCTTCCTGGCGGAGCACGCCAACCTCGCGCAAAGCCTGGCGGGCCAGGCCGGCGTCGCCGTGAAGAACGCCAACCTCCGGACCGAGATCGAACAGCTCTTCGAGGGCTTCGTGAACGCCTCGGTGACGGCCATCGAGGCGCGGGATCCAGTGACCAGCGGCCACTCGGGCCGGGTGGCCGAGCTCACCACCGGGCTTGCCGAGGCCGTCAACCGCACGCCCAACGGGCCCTATGGCGCATTGACCTTCACCGACCGGCAGCTCCGCGAGCTGCGCTACGCCAGCCTGCTGCACGATTTCGGCAAGGTCGGGGTCCGCGAACAGGTGCTGGTCAAGGCCAAGAAGCTGGAGCCCCACCAGCTTGAGCTCGTCCTCCAGCGCCTCCGTCAGCGGGAGCTGGAGGAGGCCCTGGGCCTTCTCTCCCAGGCCTGGAAGGGCGGGGAGGGTTTCGATCCCGCCCGGTGGGAGCAGGTCATCCGGGACCGCCGGGAAGAAACCGAACGCCTCATGCACCTGGTCCAGCAGAGCAACGAGCCCACGGTGCTGACCCAGGAGGTGGCCGAAGGCCTGGGCCTGCTGGAGGATCTCCGCTTCACCCACTGGACCGGAGAGCAGAAGGAAGTGGTGGCGCCAGACGACCTGGCCTGCCTCCGGATCCGCCGGGGCAGCCTGTCTGAGGAGGAGCGCCGGCAGATCGAAAGCCATGTCACCCACACGTTCCGCTTCCTGGAGCGCATTCCCTGGACGAAGGATCTGGCGGGCATCCCCGACATCGCCTACGCCCACCATGAGCGCATGACCGGCCGGGGCTATCCCCGGAAACTGGAAGGCGGCGCGATCCCGGTCCAGAGCCGGGCCATGGCCATTTCCGATGTCTTCGACGCCTTGACAGCCATGGACCGCCCCTACAAGGTGGCTGTTCCGGTGGACCGGAGCCTTGCCATCCTGGACGAGGAGGCCCGGGAGGGCGCCCTGGATCGCGCCCTGCTGGATCTCTTCATCGAGGCCCGGGTCTTCGAGCGGACGGTCCGGCCTTCCTGAGCCTCGGGCCCTCCGTTAGTCTGGAGGCTTGGAGTTCCGCATGCCTGAACACGAGCCGAGGACCATTGACCTCCAGGGGATCCTTGATCTCCTGCCGCACCGCTATCCGATCCTCCTGGTGGATCGGATCCTGGACTACGAGCCCGGGCAGTGGATCCGCGGCCTGAGGAACATCAGCTACAGCGAGCAGGTCTTCCAGGGCCATTTCCCCGGCCGCCCCGTCTTCCCCGGCGTCTACATCCTGGAGGCCATGGCCCAGACGGGAGGCTGCCTGCTCCTCCAGGACATTGAGGATCGGCATCGGAAGGTGATCTACTTCATGGGGATTGATGGAGCGAAGTTCCGCAAGCCCGTGCTGCCGGGCGATCAGCTGGTGATGGAAGTCAAGGTGCTGCAACTCAAGGGCCGGATCTGCAAGATGCGCGGCGAGGCTTTCGTGGATGGCCAGAAAGTGGCTGAGGCCGAATTCATGTCCATGCTGATGGACCTGGCGGAGGGAGAAGGGAAATGAGCGCGCAGATCCATCCCAGCAGTGTCATCAGTCCGGAAGCCCGCCTGGGCGAGGGCGTGATCATCGGCCCCTTCTGCTTCATCGAGGGCAACGCCGTGATCGGCGCCCGCACGCAGCTGCGGAGTCATGTGGTGATCGGCCCCCACACCGAGATCGGTGAGGACAACGATATCTTCGCCCATGCCACCCTGGGCATGGGGCCCCAGGATCTCAAGTTCAAGGGCGCTCCCACTCGGCTGAAGGTGGGCGATCGCAACGTGATCCGCGAAGGCTGCACCATGCACCGGGGCACCGAGGGCGGCGGCGGACTCACCACCGTGGGCGACGACAACTTCCTCATGACCGGTTCGCATGTGGCCCACGATTGCCATGTGGGCAGCCGCAATATCTTCGCCAACTGCGCCACCCTGGCGGGACACGTGGAAGTGGGTGATGGCTGCAACATCGGCGCCTTCTCCGCGGTCCACCAGTTCTGCCGTGTGGGCGATCAGGCCTTCATGGGCGGCTTCACTGTAGCCACCCAGGATGTGCTGCCCTTCATGAAGACCGCCGGGGCCCGGGATACCAAAAGCTATGGCGTGAACACCATCGGCCTCCAGCGGAAGGGCTTCGCGCCGGAGGTGATCGAGGGGCTGAAGCGCGCCCATCGCCTGCTGTTCCACTCGGGCCTCCTGCGGGAGGAGGCCATGCAGCAGACCGAGCAGGAATGTGGTTCCATTGCTGAAGTGGCCTATCTGCTTCGGTTCATTCGCGAATCGAAACGCGGCATCCACCGTGGTTGAGCGCCGCCACGCCACCCTCGCCATCATCGGCCTTCCGAACGCCGGGAAATCCACGCTCCTGAACGCCTTGTTGGGCCAGAAGCTGGCCGCGACCAGCCAGATCCCGCAGACCACCCGCACCCGCGTGCTGGGGGTGGTAAACCGGGGTGATGTTCAGCTCGCCTTCCTGGATACCCCCGGCTTCCACCTGCCGAAACACATCCTCAACGAGCGGATGATGAGCCACGTTGAGCAGGCCCTGGAGGAAGCCGACCTGCTCCTGTGGGTGGTGGACGCCAGCGAGTTCCTCGGCGCCGGTGAGCGGGCCCTGGCCAAGCGCCTGAAGAAGCTGGGGCGGCCCGTCTACCTCCTGCTCAACAAGATTGATCTCGTCTCCAAGTCCCGGCTGCTGGAGAAGGTCGCCACCTACAAGGATCTTCTGCCCTTCAAGGAGATCATTCCTATCGGGGCCCGGCTGGGCCTGAACCTCGACCCCCTCTGGTCGCTGCTGGAGCGCGATGCTGCCCAGACCGGCTGGCCCTACGATCCGGACACTTTCACGGATCAGACGGAGCGTTCCCTGGCGTCGGAATTCATCCGCGAGAAGGTGCTCCGGAAGACCCGCGAGGAGGTGCCCCACGGAGTGGCAGTCCTCATCGAGCGCTGGCTGGAGGCTGGCCAGGAGGATTACCCGGAGGATCTCGGGCCCGAGGGTGTGTTCATCGCTGCGCGGATCCTCGTGGACCGCGATGGCCACCGGAAGATCCTGCTGGGTTCCCAGGGCGAGATGATCAAGGACATCCGGCAGAGCGCCCAGCGAGAGCTGCGCAAGCTGCTCCAGCGGCCGGTGCGTCTGGAACTCTTCGTGAAGGTGGACGAAGGCTGGCGGGACCGGCCCGAGAAACTGGACCGGCTGGAACTCTAGGAGCCTGTCCAAGTATTCGCGGGGCGTTCCAATTACTTGGACAGGCTCCTAGATCGAAAGGTCCGTGGCCCGGTGCTGTGCGTCCAGGGGTGCAGGCCCCTGGCTGCCGGTGACCGAGCCGTACTGCCCGCGATCGGGGTCGAAGGCGAACACCTCGCCGGTCTCGATCTTGTAAACCCAGCCATGAAGGTGCAGGGCCCCGCTGGCCACCGCCTTGGCCACGGCCGGATGGCTGCGCAGGTTTTCCAACTGCACCAGGACGTTCTCCTCCACGGTGGCGGTCAGCAGGGGTTTGCCCTGAAGGTGGCCGTAGCTCTCCCACATGATGCGTTCGGTCTTCCGGGCATGGGACAGCCAGGCCCGGGTGGCGGGCAGCCCTTCCAGCTTGGCGGGGTCCAGCAGGGCCTGCATGGCGCCGCAGTTGGAGTGCCCGCAGATGATGATGTCCTTGACCTGGAGGGCCTCGACCGCGAACTCGATGCCGGCTGCCATCCCACCCATGCTTTCGTAAGGCGGGATGAGGTTCCCCACGTTGCGGAGGATGAACAGCTCGCCCGGGCCCGTCTGGGTGATCAGGTTCGGATTGATCCGGGAATCGGAACAGGTGACGAAGAGGGTCTCAGGCTTCTGGCCATGCGCCTCCAGCTCCTCGAACAGCACCTGGTGGGAGCGGAAGACCTGGGTCTGGAACTGGTGGATGCCCTGGACGAGTTTCTGCATTCGCCTAGTTTACAGATTCAGATGCGACAGGTGCTCTTCACTGGAAATGGGCATGTTGGGTTCGTCGTGGGTGATGCGGCCATCGCGGAGCTTGACGATGCGGTGGGCATGGCGGGCGATGTCCTCCTCGTGGGTGACGAGGATGATCGTGTTGCCCTTCTGATAGAGATCCTCGAAGAGGGCCATGATCTCCACACTGGTCTTGGTGTCCAGGGCGCCGGTGGGCTCATCAGCCAGGAGGATGCTCGGATCGTTCACCAGGGCCCGGGCGATGGCCACGCGCTGGCGCTGGCCGCCAGAAAGCTGGTTGGGCATGTGGTCGCCGCGGGAACCCAGCCCCACGCTTTCCAGCGCCTGATGGGACATGTGGTGCCGTTCTTCCGGATGTTTTCCGGCATAGATCAAGGGCAGCTCGACATTCTGGAGGGCCGTGGTCCGCGCCAGCAAGTTGAAGGTCTGGAAGACGAAACCGATCTCCTCGTTGCGGATCTGCGCCAATTCATCGTCGCTCATGGCCGAGGCGAGCTTCCCGTTCAGCTCGTAGGTTCCGTTGGTCGGGGTATCCAGGCAGCCGATGACGTTCATCATGGTGGATTTTCCCGATCCGGATGGCCCCATGATGGCGACGTATTCCCCTCGGTGGATTTCCATGGAGACGCCATCCAGGGCGCGCACCTCCATGTCACCCATCTGGTAGACCTTGGTGATGTCAGTGAGCCGGATCAAGGGGGCATCGGACATGGGCGCCTCGCGGGCCGGACAGGGCCCTTCCCCATGTTCGCAGAAGCGGGCTTCCGGGTTTAGGGCCTGAGGGGATTCCCGCTACAATCCGGGTTCCGCCCGCCGGAAGAAGGTCTGATCCTGATGATTGCCGCCCTGATCCGCTCCCTGGGACGGCCGCTGTTGCGGCTGCGCTACCGCGTCCATCTGGAGGGCCTCGATACGCTGGCTCCGCCGGATGGCCGCGGGGTGCTCTTCCTGGCGGGTCACCCAAGCCTGGTGGATCCCTTCCTCCTGGTTACTGAGCTGCATGCGGTTTGGGCCCCAACCCTTGTGGCAGGCCGGGACCATACCATCCACGGGCCCTTGCGCGGGCTGGCTCGGGCCTTCGGGGTGAAGGCGCTGCCTGACCCGGCCACGTCCGGGCCCGGCTTCCGGGAGGCCCTAGCCGAGGATCTGGCCCAGGTTGCCGCCCAATTGCGCGCGGGCCGGAACCTGCTCCTGTTCCCGGGCGGCCGTCTGGCCCGGCAGAAGACGGAGGATCTCGCCGACAACGGACTCCTGGAGCCCCTGCTCAGACAGGCGCCCGGAGCCCATGTGGTCGTGGTGCGGGTCCGGGGGCTGTGGGGCAGTCGTTTCAGCGCGGCTTCCGGGCAGCGGCCCCGGCCCGGCCGGGAACTCCTCCGCAGCCTGGGCCACCTGCTGGCCAATGGCCTGTTCTTCATGCCCCGCCGCCGGGTGGTATTCGCCTTCGAGGAAGTCCAGGGCCTCCCGGTGGAGCAGGGGCGGCTGGCCCTCAACCGCAGCCTGGAGGCACGCCTGAATGCGGATCCCTCCCCGCGCACCTTCGTTCCGGCCTTCTTCTGGCGCGGCCGGGGGGTTCGCGTGTTGCCGGAGCCTCCGCGCCCGCGGATCACTGGCAACCCGCGGACCGTGCCGGCCTCCGTGCGCGATGCGGTGCGCCGGCACTTCCAGACCCTCACGGGGCGCCATGAAATCCAGGATGGCCAGGCCCTGGTGGCCGACCTCGGTCTGGACGCGATGGCCCATCGGGAGCTTGAACTCTGGATCGAGCGGGCCTACGGACATCCGATGGGTGATCCCGCCGCCCTCCAGACCGTGGGCGACGCGATGCTTGCGGCCACGGGGGCTGCCGTTTCCTTGCGCCAGGGAGAACTGAAGCCGGTGCCCCACGCCTGGTTCCATGCGCCGGTGGACCTTCCCATCGAACTGCCGGAGGGGACGACCATCCCCGAGGTGTTCCTCCGCCAGGCCCGACGCAATCCGCGCCGTGTGGCGGTGGCGGATCAGACCGGCGGCGTGAAGACCTACCGGGACGTGGTGACGGCCCTGATGGTGCTGAAACCGATCTTCGAGCGCCTGGAGGGCGACCACGTGGGCCTGATGCTGCCGGCCTCCGGCGGCGCCGGCATCCTCTATCTTGCCCTGCTCTTCGCGGGCAAGACCCCGGTGATGGTGAACTGGACCTCCGGTTCCCGCAGCATGGGCCACGGTCTGGATCTGCTCGGTGTGAAACACGTCATCACCGTGACGACGCTCATGAACCGCCTGGAAGCCCAGGGCGTGGATCTCGCCGCCCTCCAGGGCCGCCTGCTCCTCCTGGACGAGGTGGGCAAGCGGATTCCGCTTTCCGCCAAGCTCTCGGCGGCCCTCCGGGCGCGCTTCAACTGGTCCTCGCTGGCCGCCGTGCGGCCCCGCGAGACTGCGGCGGTGCTGTTCACCAGCGGCAGTGAGAGCCTGCCCAAGGCCGTGCCCCTCACCCACGGCAACCTCCTGGCCAACCTGCGGGACATCGCCCAGATCCTGCGGTTCCGCAGGGATGACCGGATGATGGGCTGCTTGCCGCCCTTCCATGCCTTCGGACTGACGACGACCACCATCCTGCCCCTGGTGATGGGTATTCCCGCGGTCTACCACCCGAACCCCACCGAGGGGCGGATGCTGGCCCGCCTCATCGAGGCCTACCACGCCACGCTTCTGGTGGGCACCCCCACCTTCCTCGCCGGCATCGCCCGGCAGGCGGAGGACCGGAACCTCGAATCCCTCCGCTGGGTCATCTCCGGCGCCGAGAAGTGTCCCGATCCGCTCTATGCCACCCTCGCCCGCCGCTGGCCCCGTGTCATGGTCCTGGAGGGCTACGGCATCACGGAGTGTTCCCCGGTGGTCTCCGTGAACCGGGAGGAGGATCCCCGGAACGGGACCATTGGCCGCCCGCTGCCCTCGGTGGAGTGGGCCATCGTGGATCTCGACAGCGGTCGGAGGGTCCAAGCCGGGGAATCCGGCATGCTGCTCCTGCGCGGCCCCAGCATTTTCCCGGGCTACCTGAATCCAGATACCCGCTCGCCCTTCGTCTCCTTCGAGGGCAAGGAGTGGTACCACACCGGGGATTTGGTCCGCGAGGAAGGTGGCGTGCTGCTGTTCGCGGGGCGCCTCAAGCGCTTTGTGAAGCTGGGGGGGGAGATGGTGTCCCTGCCAGCCATCGAAGAGGCGCTGGCCCAGCGTTTCATGGGCGAAGACGAGGCCGAGCCGATCCTGGCGGTGGAGGCCATGTCGGCCGATCTCAACCCCGATCTGGTCCTGTTCACCGTGCCGGCCATTCCGCGTGATGAAGCGAACGCCGCCATCCGCGCGGCCGGCCTCTCCCCGCTGCACCACATCCGGAATGTGCGCCAGATCGAGCAGATTCCCACCCTGGGGACCGGCAAGACCGACTACCAGACCCTCAAGGCCCTGCTGGCCGAGCCGGTGGGTTAGCCCGGCACTTCCATCAGCAACGCCAGCCCCAGCCCGCCCCCGATGCCGAGGGTGGCGATGCCCAGGCCGCCGCCCCGCTGCCGCAACTGGTGGACCAGGGTGACGACGATGCGGGCGCCGGTGGCGCCGATGGGATGGCCCAGGGCTACGGCGCCACCGGCCACGTTCAGGCGGTCCAGGGGCAGGTCCAACTGGCGCTGGCAGACCAGCAACTGGGCGGCGAAGGCCTCGTTGAGTTCCCAGAGCGCGATGTCCTCCACGCGCAGTCCGTGGGTCGCGAGCAGGCGGCGCACGGCGGGGACCGGAGCCTCGCCCATGTCCAGGGGATCCACGCCGGCTTCGGACCAGCCCAGGATCCGCGCGAGGGGAGGAGCGGCGTCGAGCTGATCACCCCGCGCCAGCAGAAGGGCCGCGGCGCCATCGGACAGGGCGGAGGCATTGCCCGCGGTCACCTGGCCCGCCGGATCGAATACCGGACGCAGCAGGGCCAGTTCCCCGGCGGTGGTCCCGGGACGGATGCATTCATCGTGGTCCAGGCGCGGGTGAGGCAGCCACTCGGTTTCCGCGTGCGTTGCGGCGGCGCGGCGGTGGCTTTCGGCGGCCCAGGCATCCGCCTCGGCCCGGAGGATGCCCCGCTTCGCCGCGAGCCGCTCGATGGTTTCGCCCATGAGCAGGCCGGTGACCGGGCAGCGGAGGCCATCCTGGTGCATGACATCCGGCAGGGTCCGATGGCCCATGCGGAACCCCCAGCGCAATCCCGGCAGCAGATGGGGCGTGTCTGACATGGCCTCGCTGCCGCCCGCGAGCATGGGGGCGGGCGCGCCGGCGCGCAGTTCCTGGGCGGCCAGGATCGCGGCCTGGAGGCTGGAGCCGCAGGCCATGTTGAGGGTGAACGCCGGTGTATCAAAGGGCAGTCCAGCCTGGAGGGCCAGGGTTCTTGCCGGGTTCATGCCCTGGGTGTGGCTGCGCGCCATGCCCCAGACCACTTTCCCGGGCCGGGGCAGGGCGGGATCGGCCAGCAGACCCTGGATCGCCGCAAGGCCCAGGTTCACGGCCCCGGCGCCCGCCAGGCTTCCCCCGTAACGGCCCAGCGGCAGCCGCCCTGCCGCCAGCAGATAGATCCCATCAGGCTGGTGTTTCACGACGCAGGCTCCCAGTCATCCGGGGTGGGCTCCCGGGGGCCGAGCATGGGATCGGGCGGGAACCAGACATCCACCAGGGCCAGGTGGCGGGCGAAATATTCCCGGACCCAGAACCGCACCTGCGCGGAGAGGGGCTGGTGTTCGGTGGAGGCGGGGACGCCGAGGGCTTCCAGTCCCATGTGATCCGCCAGGAAGAGGGCCCGGGGCAGATGGAAATCCGAGGTCACCACCACCACCCGGCGCAGGCCGAAGACCACCTGGGCCCGCTTGAGGCTGTCCCAGGTGCGCCGTCCCGCGTAATCGCTGACGATCCGCGTGGGCGGCACTCCCTTGCGGAGCAGCCAGCGCCGCATGGCCTGGGGCTCGTTGTAGGAGGGCTCGCGGTTATCGCCGGAGACCAGGAACCACCGCACTTTGCCCGCCTGGTACAGCGCCAGGGCCATCCTTAGGCGCGCCTTGAGGACGCGGGTCGGTTCTCCGCGGCCGTAGACGCCAGCCCCCAGAATCAGCACGGCGTCCTGGCCCGCGGGCAGGCTGGCGAGGGTGAAGACCTCATGGCGCGTGAGCGCCGGGAACCTTCCGAGCGTCCAGAGCAAGTCTCCCAGGAAGAGCAGCACCAGGACCGCCAGCAGGGCCCGCCTCGACTGCCAGCCATGATGAAGGAAGGCGGAGAACGTCATCGTGGGTTAGCATAGACCCTTCCTGTGTCTTCGCCCCATGCACACCCTGTCTTGACGAGATGCCTTGATGAACCTGAGCCCGCTCCGCCCCGTCCGGCCCGTTCCTCCCATTGGCCGCCTCGCCTCCCTGGCCCTGATCCTGGTCGCAGGGGGTGGGATGGGTTGTTTCCGGGCCACGGGGGTATCCCGTCCTGCCTTGGCGGTGGAAGAAATCCCCGCGGTGGGGGGAGACCGGGTGAACGGCCTCAAAGCCACAGCCGGTCCTGGGGATTTCTACCTGGGCAACGACTTCGTCCAGATGGCCGTGGATGGCGCGGCCTTCGGTAGCCAGATGGGCCAATTCGGCGCGGCTTCCGGCGGCGCGGTGCTGGATATCGGTTCGATCTCCCTGGACCAAAGCTACAAGCGGGTGTCCCTGCCCGCTGACATGCTCGAGCGGCTCGGTCCGGTGGTCAACCAGGATCCCGATCTGCCCCTGGTGTTCGACCACTACACGCCGGGCAAGGACCCAGTCACCAACGATGTCACCCTCGACATGACGGGCTACCTGCTGGATCCCAAGGGCAAGCTCGGCGCGGCTGTGGATGCCCAGGGCCGCGTGACGGGCGTGACGGTGGACCATCTCATATCCCTCGGCACCGGGGATTCCTTCTTCACCCTGACGACCACCGTGACCAACCACTCCGGGGGAACCCTTCCCATCCAGAACCTGGGCGACTACCTCTCCCAGCAGGGTGGCGGCTACCGCTTCGTTGTGCCCGCCACCAAGACCTTCTCAGGTGCGCCCGTGACCAACTGGGGGGTCGAGATCCCGGGATCGGATTTCAACGCGCCGCTGACCTCCAGTGTGCAGGCGCCCATGGTGGGCCTGATGGGCGCTGAGTCCGCCGGGGAAACGCTGGATTGCCACGCCTCTCTCGGCCTGATGCCCGTGGGTGAGGACTATCTGCTGGTCACCTCCGATCCGCAGGCGGCCCTGGAGGAAGACCGTCCCCGCGTGCCGGCGCGCCTGGTGGTCGGTGGACCTGCCGCTCCCAGTCTTGCGGATGGCCAATCCCTGACTTACACCCGCAGGCTCTATGTGGAAGGCGGATTCAGCCAGTCCGCAGTGATGCCGACTCAGACCACCTCCGATTTCAACGCCATGGTCGCCGCGCACCTCGGCCTGGTCGGGGGCGACTACGGAACACTGATTTTCACCACCTTCGGCACCGCCACATCGGGCGGAGCCCTCCAGACCGAGTACCGGATCGAGCGCTACCTGGGCAGCGCAGCCGATCCAAGCACCGACCTCGATCCGACCCACTGGAATCTGGAACGCGTGGAGTGGTTCGAGCATGGGGAAGTGCCCACGGCGGCCACGCCTCTGGTCCAGTTGCTCCTGCCGGCCGTGCCGGATCCGCTGAATGCAGGCCAGACCCAGCGCTATCGGATCATCGCCCGCAACCGGAACGAGTCCTACACCCTCTACCTCGGCACGAACCTGCTGAACACCAACAGCCCCAACCTCACGACCTATATCGAGCCCTCTACGACCCAGGCCTGGCAGATTGCCGAGCCCCTGGCACCCGAACGCGGCGACGTGACTGATTCAACCGGGAATGTCATTGCCCAAAAGGTCACCCGGCATGCCTTCGCGACTCGGGAAGCTGGCGCCAGCGTGTACGACGGTCTTCAGCCGCTGCGGATCACGTTGGCCGGGGTGGGGACGACGCCCGATCCGGACATGCAGCGGACCCGGACGCTTGCAGGCTTCTTCGATCCGGTCACCAAGGTCAAGCAGGTCTACGGCATCAACGCCGGCGCCTATCAGTACCGCGCCGGCAACCAGATCTTCGGCACCTCTTTCGCCTACACCAACGCCCCCGTGGCGGCCTACTTCGCGCCCGGCAGCTATGTGGCCTACGGCACCCGCGGTCCCCTTTCCCACCTCGATGCGATTCCGGTCCTCGCCTACGATGGTCAGCCCGATGTCCAGCATCAGTTTGTCGTGGTGAAAACCAGCCTGCCTTCGGGTTGGGTCAGCTTCGATCTGCCCGATCCTACCCAGGCCACCACGGGTGGCCTGAACCCCGGTGAGATGCTGAGTTCCGCCCTGGCCGAAGGCGTGGATGTGGTGGCTCGCACGGAACAGGACGAGAATACGGATCCCGTCGCGCTCCAGGCGGATTTCCGCAAGGAATTTGATACGAACAATCCGACCATCTCGGATGCCCAGCGGGATCCCATCGGCAACGATCCCTTCGTGGTCGGTGCCCGCTCGTCCTCGCTGGGGGATGGTGATGTCACGGCGCTGTTCACGCCCGCGCCGATCAACGCCCGGTTCGGGGGGGCCCAGCCTTCGGCCGGCTGGACGCTGGCTGATTTCATCACCCAGGCCCAGGGCGCCTACAACGTCATCGAGCGCCCGTGCGGCCCCACAGGCCTCTTCACCGTGCGGGGCTTCGATCCCACGGTGGCCCTCGGAACTGGCGTCAATGCCTGGTGGACCCAGACAGGGCCCGTTGCGTTGGGCAAGCACGAGGGTGATTTCGACGCCCTGCAACTGCTCCGCGGCGAGTACTCCGACGCGAACGGCAACCCCCTCCCGCTCACGGATCCGGCCAATGCCACGGCTTGGTTCAACGAGTTCCTGGCGGTGCGCCGCGACTGGTTCGGCCTGCTGAATCAGCAGATGCCCAATGCCTTCACCAAAGCCCTCGGACTCTCCTCGGCCCGCTACAGCCTGGATACGCCCGTGGGCTTGGCCCGCACCTACCTCGACCTCGGCAGCAGCGCGGCCACCCTGAGCCAGAGTGATCTGAGCCCAGTCCTCAAGGCCCTCCAGTCCGGCGCCGCCGTGGCCTCCACCGGGCCCTTCCTGGATGTCACCCTCAACGGGGTCGGTCCCGGCGGCCTGGTCTCCGGGCCTGTCACCACAGCTTCGCTGTCCATTGCCCTCTATGCGCCGGATTGGGTTCCGGTGGATGAGGTGCGGGTCGTGGTGAATGGAGCGGTCCAGGCCGTGCCTCTGTCCAGCTTCACGGCTTCCACTACGGATTTCAGGCTCCGAACCGCCACGGTCAACTTGGCCCTCCCCGCCGGGAAGAGCGCCTGGGTGGTGGTCGAGGCCGGTGTGCCGCTCACCACCACGGGCGCCTATGCGCCGGGCACCCCCTGGGCCAAGATCATGAAGGGTATCTATCCCATCGCCGTGACCAATCCCATTTTCGTGGATGTGACGGGAGCCGGCTACACTCCTCCTTTCCCTTGACCGCGGGAGAGCCCTGATGGCGGACTGGCTGCCGGAGCGCCTTCCGGAGGACATTGACGCGGAACGCTCGTTCCTCGCCACCTGCTGCGCCCCCGGGGCGGAGATGTTGGCGGCCGAGGTGGTGTTCACCTTGGCTGAGGAGGATTTCGTCCATCCGGGCCACCGGGCGGTGTTCCGCGCCCTCCGCCGGCTGATCGAGGTCCAGGTCGAGGTCAATGCCCTTACCCTGAAGGATGCCCTGGACCAGGAGGACAACCTCAATCGGGTCGGCGGCTATCCCGGCCTGGTGGAACTTCTGGCAGGCGAGGATGTGGGCCGCCCCCAGGTGCTGGCGGATGTGATCCGCCGCAAGGCCCGCCTGCGCCGCCTGGTGCATCTGGGCGCCCAGCTCGTGCGGCAGGCTGCTGGGGAAGAGGAGGCTCCGGAGATCCTGGTGGATCAGACGGCCCAGGAGCTCTTCCTGCTGGCCCAGGGGGACGCCAAGGCCCGGGGTCTGCTGAGTCTCAGCGCCGTGGCGGATGAGGCCATGGATCGCCTCCAGGAGCGCCTGGAAGGGCGTCTTTCACCGGGTATCCGGGTGGGCTTCTCGCGCTTCGACGAGCTCACCCAGGGCTTCCAGCCGGGCAACCTCATCGTGCTTGCCGCGCGCCCCGGCGTGGGCAAGACCGCCCTGGCCTTGAACTGGATCCTGCGCTCCGCCCTGGGGCGGGAGGGGCGGAATGGCCATTGCGGCGCCTTCTTCAGTCTGGAAATGAGCCAGGAGGAAGTCTTCCTGCGCCTGCTCGCGGCGCACAGCCAGACGAACATGAAGGATATTCAGGCCGGCCGGGCCGCCAACCGGCTTCAGGATCTGCTCACTTCCCGCCAGGAACTGGCCACCCTTCCGCTCTACATCTGCGATCAGGCTTCCATCACCGTGCCTCAGATCCAGAACATGGTCTTGAAGCAGGGGAGCCAGAGCAACCGCCGGATCGAGTTCGTCATCATTGACTATCTGCAGCTCCTCAGCAGCCCCGAGAGCAGCCGCGGGGCCAAGCAGAATGAGGCCGTCCGCATCGGCGAAATCAGCCGCGGCCTCAAGCTCATGGCCAAGGATTTCGGTATCCCCGTGGTGGTGCTTTCGCAGCTCAACCGCGAGGTGGAGCACCGTACGGGCGGACGTCCCCAGCTTTCGGATCTTCGCGATTCGGGCGCCATCGAGCAGGACGCCGATATCGTGGCCTTCATCCACCGCAAGATGGTGGCCATGGCAGCAGAGGAGGAGCCGGATCCCCATGCCGAATTGATCGTGGCCAAGCACCGCAATGGCCCCACGGGCATCATCCCGCTCTACTTCCGGGGCGAGCATGCCACGTACCACGAGATGGTACGGGAAACGGCCGGATAGGCGCAGACGCCTCGGTTTCGCGAGAAGGGGCGGCCGATTGACCGCCCCTTCTCGCGAGGGAGAGGCTGCTACTCGAGGCCGAAGGTGGAGTTCTCCAACTCTTTTTTAACAAAGGCCATGAACAGGTCGCCGGTGGCGCCGTCAATGATCCGGTGGTCGAAGCCGAGGCTGGAGAACATGATCTGGCGGATGGCGATGAAGTCCGTGCCGTCGGGGCCGGTGACGACGACGGGGCGCTTGACGATGGCGCCGACGCCCTGGATGGCCACCTGGGGCTGGTTGATGATGGGCAACCCGAAGGTGTCGCCGTAGACGCCGGGGTTGGTGATGGTGAAGGTGCCGCCGCTGATCTCATCGGGCTTCAGCTGCTTGGTGCGGGCGCGCTCGGCCAGGTCGTTCAGGCTGCGGGCCAGGCCGCCCAGGTTCATCATGTCGGCATTCTTGACCACGGGCACGATGAGGCCCCAGTCCAGGCTCACAGCGACGCCGAGGTTGACATCCTGCTTGTAGAGGACGTTGTCGCCATCCACGGAGGCGTTGGCGATGGGGTAGGCCCGGAGCGCCTTGCAGGCCGCCATCATGATGAAGGGCATGAACGAGAGCTTGGTGCCGAACTGCTCCTCGAAGGCTTTCTTGTGCTTGTTCCGCAGGCGGGCCACGTGGGTCATGTCTATTTCGAAGACCGTGTAGACGTGAGCCGAGGTGCGGCGGCTGGCCACCATGTTGCCGGCGATGATCTTCCGCATCCGGCTCATGGGCTCGACCTTCACGCGCTCGCCAGGCGCGAAGGCCGGCACCGCGGGGGCCGGGACCACGGACAGAGCGGGCGTGAGGCCGAGGGTGGGTGCGGAGGGATCATGCACCGCGGGCAGGGCGGGGGCGATGCCGGTGGAGGCCGGGGCCGCCGGGCCCTTGGCCAGGTAGGCTTCGAGATCCTCCTTCGTCACCCGGCCGGCCTGGCCGGTGCCCTGGAGGCGGCTCAGGTCCACGCCATGCTGGCGGGCCATCTCGCGAACCAGCGGGCTGCTCTTGGTGCGGAGACGGGCCTCCAGGCTGTTGTCATCTTCCATGTCCATGGGGTGGATGGGGGCGGCGAGCGGCGCCAGGGCAGCGGGTTGGGGTGCCGCAACGGCGGGCGCGCCCGCGGCCTTCTCCGAGGCATCGCCGATCCGGGCCACCACAGTGCCCACGGGCACCGTGAGGTTCACGTCCACGAGGATTTCCAACAGGGTTCCGGCCGCCGGCGCGGGAATCTCAGCATCCACCTTGTCCGTGCTGATCTCGTAGAGTGTCTCGTCCTTGGCGACGGTGTCGCCGGCCTTCTTGTGCCACTTCAGCACAGTGGCTTCGGCAATGCTTTCGCCCATCTGGGGCATGACAACGTCAAAGGCCATGGGGCGGCTCCTGTGAGAACGGGGTGGGGGTGAGCAGGTGGTGGCGGGTCACTTGCTGGTACCGGTGAGCGGCTTCCAGAAGGCGAGTGTCCGAGAACGCCGGGGCGATCAGCTGGAGGCCCACAGGCAATCCTTCTGAGAATCCGGCCGGGATGGATAGGGCTGGCAGTCCGGCGAGGGGGGTGGGGACTGTGAACACATCCGCAAGATACATCGCGAGCGGATCGGTGGTCCGGGCATTCAGAGGAAAGGCGGCGGCCGGGCTGACGGGGGTTGCCAGGAGGTCCACCTGCTCGAAGGCGGTCTGGAAATCCTGCGCGATGAGGGTCCGGGCCTTCAGGGCCTTCTGATAGAAGGCTTCGTAATAGCCCTTGGACAGGCAGAACGTCCCGAGGAGGATGCGCCGTTTGACCTCGGCGCCCAGGCCGAGATCGCGGGTTTCCGCGATCACTTCCGCTGCGGTTCCTCCCGGGTGCGGGGCCCGGCTCCCGAGGCGGATGCCGTCGAAGCGGGCAAGGTTGCTGGAAACTTCGCTGGTGCAAAGCAGGTAGTACGCGTCGAGGGCGAAGCGGGTGTGGGGCAGGGAGATGTCCAGCAGTTCGGCGCCCAGATCCTGGAACCTCTCAAGGGCGGCTTCCAGCGTGCTTCGTACGCCCGGCTCAAGGCCGGGGCCCCAGTATTCGACGGGCAGGCCGATGCGTACGCCCTTGAGCTCCGCGGCTTGAAGGGGGAAAAGGCTTTCGGCGCGGGGCAGGTCTGCGGAGGTGCTGTCCAGGGGATCCCGCCCGGCCATGACCTGGAGGGCCGCGGCCACGTCGGCAGCGGAGGCGCCGACGGGCCCGACCTGATCGAGGCTGGAGGCCATGGCCGTGAGCCCGTACCGACTGAGGACGCCGTAGGTGGGCCGCAGCGCGGTGACATTGCAGAAGCTGGCGGGCAGGCGCACGGAGCCGCCGGTATCGCTGCCGAGGGCCAATGGGGCGTAGCCGGCCGCCACGGCGGCGATGGGGCCGCTGCTGCTGCCACCTGGAACCCGGGCCTCATCCCAGGGGTTCCGCGTGGGGCCGAACGCGCTGTACTCGCCGCTGGAGCCCATGGCGAACTCGTCCATGTTCGCCTTGGCGATGGGGACGGCCCCGGCCGCCAGCAGCCGGGCGACGACGGTGGCGTCGTAGGGGGCCTGGTAGCCATCCAGAATCCGCGAGGCGCAGGTGGTGGGCGTTCCCTTCCAATGAAGGTTGTCCTTGAGCACAACCGGGAGGCCCAGCACGGGGGTGCGCTCGCCGGCCCCCAAGCGCCGGTCCGCCTCGCGAGCCAACGCAAGGCTGCGTTCCGGATGGGTGCTCAGGATCGCCTTGATCCGCCCATCCTGGCACTGGATCCGCTCCAGGGCCTGGCGAACCAGGGCTTCGGCGGACAGGGCGCCGGAATCCAGCCCCTCGCGCCAACCCATCGCCGTGCTCAAGGCCATCGCCACACTCCGGACCTTCTACTTTGCCAGGAGGCTGGCGCATCTTCCATCCCGCGCGGGGCCCTGAAGCCCATCGCCTTCCGGGAATACCCTGGGTCTGGGCCAGCATGCAGGATGGAAATAGGCTACTATCCCATGCTTAAGCACCCCTCTGGCACTGTTCCTGCACGCCGGCCGGGGTGCTCCCTGGAAGACCCATGAATCCATTCGAAGTGCTGGAGATTTCACCCGACGCCTCGCCGGAGGAGGTCAAGGCGGCCTACCACCGCCTGGCGAAGCGCTGGCATCCCGACCGTTTCATGGGCGCGGAGAAGGAAACCGCTGAAGCCCGGTTTCGGGAACTCGCGGAAGCCTTCAGCATGCTGAAGGATCCGGTCAAGCGGGCCTCCATCCAACCTGTAGCCCCAAAACCCGTTCCAGCGGCACCCAGCGAGCCGGAGACGGCGCGCGAGCGCACGCCCGAAGACTGGGCGGCCATGGCGAAGGATGCGCTGACAGCAGGCAAGCTGGACCAGGCCCGGGCCTTGATCCACTACGCCATCCGGATGGACGCCTCCAAGGCGGCCTACCATGCCCTGCTGGCGGCTGTCATCGAGCAGGATGGGGGCGACATCCGGCAGGCGATCAAGGCTCTGGAAACCGCCGTGCGCTTGAATCCCAAGGATGTGGAGAGCCACCTCAAGCTCGCTACCCACTTCGAACAGCTGGGTATGGCCGCCCGCTCCCAACGGCACCTCCAGGAAGCGGTCGCTCTGGCGCCCAATCATCCCAAGCTGCGCTCACACCGTGCGGCATCCAGGCCCGGGCGCCATGAAGGCGGCAAAGCACCGGCCACCGTTCCACCTCAGAGCCTGATGGATCAGCTCAAGGATCTGTGGAACCGCTTGACCAGAAAGGGCTGACCATGGCGATTCGCGCAGCAGGACTGACGGATGTGGGCTGCGTGCGCAAGCACAATGAGGACAGCTTCCTGGCTGAACCGGCCTTGGGGCTGTTCGTGGTCGCCGATGGGTTGGGCGGCCACGCGGCGGGGGAGGTGGCCAGTCGCATCGTGGTCGAACGGATGACCCAATTCGTGGCGGAAACCCGTGAGAAGGACCGGACTTGGCCCCTTGAATACGACACCCGCCTGGGATTCGACGGCAACCGGCTCAAGGCGGCCCTGCTCCTGGCCGACCAGGCCATCACGGATGACATCCAGCAGAATCCTGAGCGCGAGACCATGGGCTCCACCGTTGTCGCCTGCCTGCTGCACGGATCGAAGGTGACGCTGGCCCATGTGGGCGATAGCCGGGCCTACCTGCTCAATGCCGACGGCATCCAGCAGCTCACCCGGGACCACAGCTGGGTCGCCGAACAGGTGGCCAATGGCATCCTGACCCCCTCCGAGGCGCGGACCCACCCCTTCAGGAACGTCATCACCCAGGCTCTGGGGAGCGGAGGCGGTCTGGAGGTGGAAGTTCAGGAATTCGACCTTGGGAAACTGGACCGGCTTTTGCTTTGCTCGGATGGATTGTCAGGCATGGTGGGCGATTCACAGATCTGGGACATTGTGGCGCAGGCTCTGGACCTCCAAATCGCTGTGGAAACCTTGATTGCCACAGCCCGGGAGAACGGCGGGGAGGATAATATCACCGCGGTTTTGATCGAATCCGGCAGCGAAGAGGATTGACGCGAAATATCGTTAGCCTTGACGCCATTCAACAACGCGGTACTATTTCCCTTACTTAATCTTCAAAAGAGGCGTCCGGTGGGTCTTTTCGGATCAAAAACCAAAAGTCTTGTCGGCTTGGATATCGGCTCCAGTTCGGTCAAAGTCTGCGAATTGCAGCAGATCGGCAAGGGCGCTACCAGGCGATTCCGCTTGCAGAAGCTGGGCTCCGTCCCGCTTCCGTCCGATGCCATCGTGGACGGGGACATCATGGACGGCAACGCCGTGGCCTCGGCCATTCGGCAGGTGCTCGCGGAGCACAAAATCAAAGCCAAGGACATGGCGATTTCCGTGTCAGGCCAGCAGGTGATGGTCAAGAAAGTGACATTTCCGCTGATGAGCCCCGCGGAACTGGCGGAATCCGTCCGGTGGGAGGCGGAAAGCTTCTTCCCAGCCGGCCAAGGCCTGGATTCCTACGCCCTCGACTACGACTTGATCGAGGAGCGCGCACAGGACGGCAACATGGATGTCGTCCTGGTGGCTTGCCGCAAGGACAAGCTGGAGTCCTACACCAGTTGTGTCGCCCAGGCCGGATGTGTTCCCCGGGTGGTGGATGTAGATGTCTTCGCCCTCCAGAATGCCTATGAAATGAACTCCATGGGGGCCACCCGCGATGAGGTGGTGGCCCTGGTCAACCTCGGAGCCACCTTCACGAACCTCACCATGATGGTCGGCGGGAAGTCCGTCTTCTGGCGCGATATGACCTGGGGGAGCGGCCGTTACGTCGAGAAGCTCATGGAGGACTGGGGGCTTGGCCGTGAAGCCGCCGAACTGCTCAAGCGTGGTCAGGCCGCCGAGGGCAGGAACCCGGAGGAAGTGCAGCCTTCCATCAACGCCGTATCGGATGCTTTCGCGGATGAATTGAGCCGCACCCTGGACTTCTTCAAGAGCAGCTTCAAGGTGGACCGCCTTGATCGCGTGCTTCTGGCGGGGGGGGGATCCCAGGTGCATGGGCTGATTGAGGTGCTGGCGGATCGCCTCCGGGTGTCCATTGACCGTTTCAATCCATTCCAGCTCATCGAAATGGATGGGCGCACGGAGGATCCGGAGATGGTCCGGGAACTCGGCAGTGCCGCTGCCGTCGTGGTCGGGCTGGCCTTGCGTCAAGTGGGGGACCGATGATCAAAATCAACCTGCTGGGTGACGCCCTGACCTCCGCGGGGGCCAAGAAGGGACAGGAGAAGCAAGCCGCCGAACCCGTCCAGGTTTACGCGGGCGGAGAGGCCGCCGGACGTTCGGCGATCCCCATCGCGGGCCTGGTGGTGGGCATCCTAATCGCCTCCACAGGCGGAATCTACTATGCGTGGCTCAACAACGAGCTGGTGAAGGCCGAACAGAAGAAGGCCGCGCTGGAGATCGAAAAGCAGAAGTACGAGCCCTACAACCAGCTGGAAAAGACCTTCCGGGCCAAGAAGGAGGCCCTGCAGAAGAAAGAAGAGGTCATGACCAACCTGAAGCGCCAACAGGCTCTTCCGGTGCATTTCCTCGAGGAACTGGCCAACAGCCTCCCGGATGATGTCTGGTTCCAGTCTGTGACCCAGCACGGCATGAGCGTGACCATCAATGGAGAGAGCCGGAATTTCGAGGCCATCAATGCCTTCTATGTGAATCTCCAGTCCCGCAGCCGTTGGTTCAAGAACATCCAGTACCCGCATGCCAACAAGATCGCGAACGGATCGCTGGCATTCACCATCTCCTTCGACCTCCAGAACGCCGTCTGAGGTAGCCCATGAATTCCCAGCTGCAGAAACAGATTCTGGTGGGTGCCGTGGCGGGTATCGTTGTGGCCGCGCTGGTCTTCTTCCTGCTTGGCGGCAAGCGGTCCGATCTGGCCGCTACGCGGACCGATATCACGACACTCCAGGCGGCCGTGGATAAAGGCAAGCTCCTCAAGGCCAGCTACGAAAAGCTGCGCGAGGAGGTCGCCAAGGAGGACAAGCGAATCGAAGCGTTGGTCAAGATCATGCCTTCCGAAGCGGACTATGGCGAGGTTCCCTATCGCATCAAGAAGCTGGCGGATGATGCGGGCATTGACCAGACGTCTTTCTCGCTCCTGCCTGAGCGGAAGACCACCTACTACACCGAGAAGCCGGTCGCGTTCACCTTCCGGGTGGGCTACCAGACCTTTGGACAGTTCGCATCCCTGATCTCCGGGTACGACAAGATCATCAATCTTTCGAATATCGAGATGACCCGTGCCAACAACAGCCGCAGCCTCTATCCCGCCAATGTTAAATGCACGATCAGCGTCTTCGTCTACAACGTCGAGACACCGCCGCCAGGCCCCGGCGGGAAACAACCTGGAGCTGCTGCGCCGGCTCCGGCCCACTAGGACCAGGATTGAGGGCACCGACATGACCAGGATTCCCCTTCCCCTCGCACTTCTCGCAGGCACCATCCTGCTGGGCCAGGCGCCTCCGCCCACGGCGGCCGCTGCGCAGCCCGGCACGGCTCCCGCGATCTCCGCAGATGCTGCATTCGATGATGTGGCCACGATCAAGGCGACTCCATACAAGCCCACCATGCAAAGGGATCCCTTTGCGGCGCCGCGGGATGACCGCCCTCTGGACGCGCAGGACATGCTTGACGACATTTCCGTGAAAGGCATACTTCGCCGGAACGGCAAGAGTTTCGCTATCGTTTCCGACAGCCGCGGGAATGTCCGTTGGCTGCCGGTGGGGTACCGATTCAAGGATGCTGAAATTGTCGGGATTTCCGACAAGGCCGTGACGTTCCATCAGTGGGAACTGGACACTACCAACCGCTCGGTCTTCCGGACCGTGACCAAGACATTCAATCGCGAGGAGGGTAATCGATGAATGCTCGCCTGAGTTCCTTGCTTGTCGCAGGGGGCGTGGTCCTGGCGGGGATCCAAGCGGGATCCCTCCTGGCCGCCCCGGCTGCGCTCGCCGCCCAGCCCGTCAAGGCCGCCACGACGCACCTTGAATCCGCACGTCTCACCACGGATGGAGCTGGCGCGAGCATTCTGCTCCGTGTGCCCGGATTCGCGGGCCGCCCGGGACTCCAGGTCCTCCATTCTCCCTTCAGGGTGGTGGTGGATCTGCCCGGGGTCCAGCGCGGCACCCAGGTCAGCCGGAAAGATCTGGCGGGCCTGACGCATCCACTCATCCATCGGGTCAGGCTTGGGCAGTTCACCGCCATGCCGCATCCAGTGACCAGACTGGTGCTGGATGTGGTTCCAGGCACCCAGGCCACGGTGATGCCCGCTTCGGATGGGATCCAGATCCTTCTGATGCCAGGCCAGGGCAAGGTCCAGGCCCACATGGAGGGCTTTGACACCGAACCTTTGCGGCCGATGGTAGAACCCACGGTCGTCACGGCTCAGTTGAAACCCCCTCAGGTTCCGGTGGCCGCGCCCGCACGACCGCTCACCCCGCTGCCCTCAGTAGGCCCCGTCTTCCAGACCCTTCCGCGGCTGGCTGCGGCAACGGTCTTGAGCGCTGCCACACCGGAGGCCGCCCAGGCGCAGCCTGCCGCCCAGGCCCCGCCCGCGGCGGAATCTGCGCCGAGGAACCCCTACGTCGGTCGCACCCTGGGAGACGACACCCCCAAGTACACCGGCTCGCGCATGACCATTGACCTCCAGAACACCGATATCCGTGAATTCCTGAGGATTCTGGCCGATACGGGGCATCTCAATCTGGTCATGGATCCCGATGTCCAGGGGAACTATGGGTACCGGTTCACGGACACGCCCTGGGATCAGATCCTGGATGTGGTGCTGAAGAATGCCGGACTGGGCAAGGAAATCCAGAATGGTGTGCTTCGCGTGGCCAAGGTGGAGAAACTCCAGAAGGAAGCGGAGGAACGCAAGAAGCTGGAGGAAACCCGTGCTTTGGCCGGTCCCCTGCAGACCATCACCCGCCCCCTGTCCTATGCCAAGGTCAGCGATGTCCAAAGCATCATCAAGAACATGCTGACGAAGCGGGGTTCGGTCATTCTCGACGAACGCACCAACACCCTCATCATCACGGACCTTCCCAGCAACATCAAAGTGCTCGATCAGCTCCTGCAGACACTCGATGTCCAGATTCCCCAGGTCCAGATCGAGGCCCGCATCGTCGAGGCCAACAAGAACTGGCAGCGCGCCTTCGGCGTCGTCTGGCCCCAGGCTAACGTGGCGCCCACCGCTATTTCCGGTGCTTCGGGTAGCACCACCGGCACGCCATGGGTTGGCACTCAGTCGCCCTACTGGAATGGTGTGCAGGGGTTCAATCGTACCGCCTCTGGGCAAGCTGCTTCCGTCGCGTGGGCCCCAGGCATGAACGGCGTCACCAGCATTCCGAGTCCCGCTGGCGAGTTCTGGTTCTCCTTCCTCAGCGACCGGTTCAGCATCAACGCGGTGCTCCAGGCCCTGGAAAGCGAAGGCGTGGTGAAGATCGTGTCCTCGCCCAAGGTGGTCACCCAGAACAACAAGAAGGCCACCATCCTCAGCGGCGAGAAGATCCCCTATCCCACCCAGCAGGGTGGAGCCCAGGGCGGCGCCATCACCGTGGCCTTCGTGGATGCCAACCTCGAGTTGGATGTCACCCCGCAGATCACCAACGAGGGAACCATCATCATGGATATCAAGCTGGAAAAGGCCGAGGCCGATTTCAGCCGGACCGTGAATGGAACTCCGACCATTCTCCGGAAGGCCCTCGATACCCAGGTGCTGGTCCGGGATGGCGGCACGGCGGTGCTGGGCGGCGTCTATGTCACCAACACCACCACTGGAAGCGCCGGTGTGCCGTTCCTGTCGAAGATCCCGTTCCTGGGTGCCCTGTTCCGGAACAAAAGCAAGCAGACCTCCGATGCGGAACTGCTGATCTTCATCACGCCGCACGTGCTCCGCGGCTGATCGGTTCCTTCCACCATGAGAACGGCCCCGATCGGGGCCGTTCTCATGGTGGAAATGACTGAAGGTCTACTTGGCCATGGGAAGGGTGCGCACCAGCCGCTTGCAGGCGTTGCAGAGGATGGTGTAGTTGTCTGCCTGGTCGAAGTGATAGCGAAAACCCGGATCGTCAGACACCTTCTCGAGGTGGCCGAACTGGTACTCGGCGATGCGGACGCTCTGGGGGGCGGTCAGATCGGCGCCGCAATGGGTGCAGGAGATGGCGGCCATGCTTGCTCCTCGTGTGCATGATTCAGGCGTGGAAGGCGTGCCAGAGCCACCAGCTTAGCAGAGCCAGGACCGCCAATCCCACCGCCAGCCGCAGAAGGATCTTGCCGATCTTGTAGGCCAGAACCAGCACCAGCACGAGAATTGCGCATGCTGTGACGATCAGCACAATGTTCACTTGCGCCTCCCGGATGCATCCCACTCGAAGAAACCGCGCCCAGCGCGAAGGCCGGTCTCCCCCCGCGCGACCTTGTCCCGAAGCAGCGCAGGTGGGCGGAACCGTGGCTCTCCCGTGGCGGCATGGAGGCCATCGGCGATGCGCAGCCGAAGATCCAGGCCCACACGGTCGGACAACTCCAGGGGGCCCACGGGATGCCCGTAGCCGAGGGTCATCAGGGCATCCAGATCTTCGGCTGAGGCCGTGCCCGTTTCCAGGAGGCGCATGGCTTCGAGACCTTGGGCCAGGGCCATGCGCGCGGCCGCGAAGCCGGGCTGATCGCGTACGCGGATGGGCCGCTTGCCGAGGCGTTCCGCTAATCCGATTGCCTGCTGCGTCAGGCCATCCGCCACGTCGCCGGGTACCACCAATTCCACCACGGGCATCCGGGGGACGGGCACGAACAGATGAAACCCGAGCAGGCGCCCCTGGAGCCCCGCCCGCTCCGCGAGGATGGAGACCGGCAAGGAGGATGTGCCCGTCAGGATCGCCAGGTGCTTAGGCTCCCAGGAACCGATGGCAGCCAGCACCGCTGCTTTGCGGTCTAGATCCTCCGGGATGGCTTCCAACAGGAAGTCCATGTCCTGGAGCGAGTCTGGACTGAATCCATGGGGCGAGAGGCGCGCCTTAACTGCCGCCTGGGTCTCAGCCGACAGGTGGCCCTTGCCCGTGGCACGCGCCCAGCGCCGCTCGATGTCCATGCATCCGCGGGTGGCGTGCTCCAGATCCCTGCCGAGCAGGCGGACCTTGAGGCCGCATTCGGCGGCCCACTGGGCCAGGGACAGGCCAAGGACACCCGGGCCTAGAATGCCCAGGTCCGCAGCATCTCTCCTTGCGCCTTGCTGCATCCGATGCCCTCCCCTCCCGCTATGATGAACGGAAAGGGCCGTTCACTGTTCCCGCTTTCCCTCGACTTCCAGCAGGGCAAACCCTCTTCATGCTGATCGACTACGCTGCCATCACTCATCCGGGCAAGGTCCGGAAGAACAATGAGGACGCCTACCTGCTGAGCGCGCTGGACGGCGATGAGCCCATTCTGAATGGGCCCTCGCGGCCTCTGCGGGTGGGGAGCCCCGGGCTACTGGTGGCCGTGGCCGATGGCATGGGGGGTGCTGCTGCCGGTGAGGTGGCCAGTCGGGAAGGTCTCGCCGCCGTGGCGGTGCACCTGTTCGGGCACTGGGGCCGGAGCGCCGCCAAGGGGGCGTTGGATACGGATCTGCTGACGGCCCTGGAGACGGCCGTACTCCAGGCCAGCGATGCGGTGCTTCGCTATTCCGATGATGACCGCACCGCCCGCGGCATGGGATCCACCCTGACTGCCATGGTCATCTGGAATGGCCTGGTCCATGTGGCCCAGATTGGCGATTCCCGGGCCTATCTCTACCGCCAGGGCCTGCTGCACCAGATCACCGAGGACCAGACCCTGGTGAATGACTTGGTGGCCCAGGGCACGCTGACCCGGGAAGAGGCGCGGACCCATCCCCAGCGCAACATGATCACCCAGGCCCTCGGCTCACCCCAGCCGCTGCGTGTGGCCCTTTATCGCGTGGCCCTCCGGCGGGGGGACCGCCTGCTCTGCTGCTCCGATGGGCTTCACGGAGAGGTTCCGGACGAGCGGATTCTGGACGTGCTGAAGCGCCACCATACGCCCAAGCAGAGCCTTGAGGAATTGATCGAGGAGGCCCTGGCCCATGGAGGGCGGGACAACATCACGGCCGTGCTGCTCCATTTGACAGATCCCACGCTGCCGCTGCCCGGCGAGCCGGGGGAGCCTGCAGTCCAGCGGGTGACCGGGGGCCAGGCTGGGACGGGCCTTCTGGCCCGCCTGTTCGGTAACTTCCGGGGGAGGCGCCGGCGATGAGCCTGCTGCAGGGATCGGTTTCACTCAAACGCTTCATGGTGCTCGGTCCCGTTCCGGCTTTGGAGGATCTCCAGGCCGGGTTGGAACAGGATCAGTTCCGCCCCTTCCAGGATGGCCTGGAGGAGGAGCGCATGGGCTGGTGCGATTGGCGCAACCCGCTCATCACGCCGCCAGAGCCCGACTCGGTGAGCCAGGAACGCTTCGCGGTCTTCGCGCTCCGCATCGACACGCGGCGCGTCCCCGCGACCCTTCTCCGGGCGCATGTGGACCTCCGCGCCCAGCAGCTCCTCAAGGAGAAAGACCTGGCCTTCCTGGGCAAGGAGGCCCGCATCTCCCTCCAGGACGAGATCAAGGTGGAACTCCTGCGCAAAGTCCTGCCGGTGCCCAAGGTGGTGGAGGTGGCCTGGGATCTGAAGGGCGGGCTCCTCTGGACCACCGCTGCCTCCGCCAAGGCGCAGGGAGCCCTGTCGAGCCTCTTCATGAAATCCTTCGGGTGCGAAGTTCATCCTCTGGCGCCCCTGGTCCTGGCGGGCCGCCTCTGTCCCGAACTGCCCGTGGAGGCCCTCATGGCGCTGGATCCGCTGGATCTCGAACTCGAGGAGGCCCAGGGATGAAACCCATGGAGTTGCTTGAACAGGGGCGTTTCCTCGGGGAGGAGTTCCTGCTCTGGCTGTGGATGTGCAGCCAGACCGAAGGCGGCGCCAGCGGCGCCGATGGGGACGGTTCCGCCTGCTTCGTGGATGACGCGATCCAACTCGTCTCGGAACGGGGCGAGGTCAAGGAGATCTCCCTCCGCAAGGGCAGCCCCTCCGACAGCCGCGAAGCCTTCGAAGCCCTCAGCCGCGGCATGCGGCCATCGCGGGTGAAGCTGCGCATCCTCTCCGGTGACATGGAGTGGGTGTTCTCCCTGGCGGCGGCCACCCTGGACATGGGTACGCTGAAGCTGCCTCCGAGCACGGGCAAAGCCCCCCAGGATCGCCTGCACGACCGCCTCTACCTGCTTGAAGAGGGGGCAGGGCATCTGGAACGCCGCCTTCAGCGGTTCCTTCAGCGCCGCTCCGAGGCTCCCGAGGCGCTCCAATCCTCCATGAAGGAATGGGTGCGGGCCGGGCTCACGGGGGTGGCCGGGGAGGCGCCTTGGGAGGCCTGAGTCTCCTGCTGCCCGCCCTCCTGGCCGTGCCTCCGGTCCAGGCGCCCGCGCCTGCGCAGGTTCACGCCCGCACGCCCGACGGCCGCATGGTGGTCCTCCGCCTCCAGTTCAAGAAAGGGTTGAGCCTCGAAGCCCGCCACCTGCCCAAGGCCTTCCTGGGGCACGGTACCCTGCCTCAGGGGTGGCTCAGCTTTGATCAGCTTTCTCCGGCCGGAAAGCGGTGGGCGTTGGCGGCCTTCTTCCCGAAGGACCGTTGGCACGATGACGGGGTGCGGCATGTGGTGGCCTACCCCAAGCTGGAATCCGTCTGGACGCTCGCAGCCCTCTTCACCGGCCATGGCCAGAACTACGACCGGCTCATGGCCGAGAATCCGGAGCTGCCAGAGAAGCTCCGCGCTGGCGATGTCTGGCAGATCCCGCGCCCCCTGCTGTCCGTGGATCTCGGTGGGCAGAGCCGGGAGCCCGACCGCTCCCAGCCCGAGGATGGCCTGGATGACGAGGCCCGGGTGGCGGCCTACCGGGCCCTGCTTACCTACGGCCAGGACGACCAGGGCAAGTACGCAGCCTACCATCTGCGGAAGGGCGAGGCCCTCTACTCCAGCGTGGTCATGCGCTACACGGACCGGGTGGGTCCGAGGGCGGTCAACGATCTGGCGGAGGAGATTGCCCGCCGCAGCGGCATCTCGGATCTGCATGGCATCCAACCCGGCCAACTGGTCAAGATCCCCATCGCCGTTCTCGCCGACCCCTTCCAGCCCGAAGGGACCGCCGCCCTGGCGGAGGAGCGGGAAGTCCGGGCGGAAGTCCGGCGGACGGCGCGGGTGGAGGCTGGGCCGAAGCTCCAGGGTGTCCGTATCGTGCTGGATGCGGGCCACGGTGGCGTGGACATCGGAGCCCAGGCGAACGGCATCTGGGAATCGGATTTCGTCTACGACATCACCATGCGGGTGCGGCGTCTGCTCCAAGAAGAGACCGATGCCCAGGTCAGCAGCACCATCCGCTACCCCCGGATCGGCTTCCGGACGCGGGAGATCATCCGCACCCCGAGCCATGCGGCGGACATCCTCACCGATCCCCCCTTCGCCAACGATGGCGAGCATCCCAACGCCGTCAGCGTGCATCTCCGGTGGGTCCTGGCCAACGAGCTCTTCACAGAATTCATCCGCCGCAAAGGTGATCCGAAGAAGACCCTCTTCATCAGTTTCCATGCGGACAGCCTGCATCCCAGCTCCCGGGGCACGATGGTCTACGTGCCCGGTGCGGCCCTGGTGCCCTCCCATTTCGCCCTGGCCAGCAACCGGGCGGGCCGCGTGGCCGAGATGCGCCGGTTCTCCCGCGTCTCCTTCACGCCCCAGCAAAAACTCCGGGGCGAGGCCCGCAGCCGCCAGTTCTCAGAGGTGCTGCTGAGCGCCCTGCAGCGGGCGGATATCCCGATCCACATGAACCGCCCCATCCGGAACGTGGTCATCCGGAACGGCGCCAAGTGGGTGCCCGCCGTGATCCGCTACAGCCTTGGCGCCACCAAGGTGCTCGTGGAAGTGGCCAACCTCACCAACGAGGATGATGCCGCGAACCTGCGGGATCCCGCCTTCCGCGAACGCTACGCCGCTGCCGTGGTCAGCGCCATCCGGGCGTACTATCGGTAGCGCCCTCTGCGCCTCCGAGAGGTGGCCATGCACCGTTTGACGCTGCCCATGCTTCTACTGGTGTCCCTCCTGCCCGGCTGCCGCCGCCCTGTACCGCAGCCGGCGCCCCAGGCCCGCGTCCTGATCCGCTTCCTGGACCAGGATGCGGTGCTCACGCTTCCGGAAGCGCCACCGGAAGGTATCTGGCACCTCATGAATGCGGGGTGTTGGGAACCGTTGGCTCTGCGCTGGAGGCCCGGGAATCCCCGAATGGGCGCGGCGGTCGTCGGCCGGACTGCCCCCGATTGGGTACTGCTCGAAGACCCCTCCGGCAAAAGCCACCGCATCGTCATGCGCGGGCCCGGCCCCGAGGCGCTGAGCGAACGCAACGCAAGACTCGACCCCGACGAGGTCGAAACCCTCAGCCTCTTCGGGATTCTCTGGGCCCTGACCTGGTCCCGGCACTGAGCCAGCCTTGATTCCCGTCGCCCCCCCGGGCACACTGGAAAGCCAGCGCCAACTTAGCTCAGCTGGTAGAGCAGCTGATTCGTAATCAGCAGGTCGCAGGTTCGAATCCTGTAGTTGGCTCCAAAGCAAAGGCCCCCGGCGGGGGCCTTTGCTTTGGAGCACGTCATCGAGATTCGAACCTGCGAGTGGACTGCGGAGGCGTGCCACAAAGGCACGCCGGAGAAGGCCGGCGGCTGGCGAAGCCAGGCGCGGTTCGAATCCGGATCAAGTGGACTGAGGCCCCGCCCCCTCCTGGTTTCCGCTTGGCGAGGGCTATTCCGTCGTGAGCGCGGCGTCCTCGGGGCAGGGGTGGTGGTGGTTGCGGAGGGCATGGACGGCGGTGTCGTAGTCCGGCTCGTGGGTCAGTTCCGGCACCAGTTCGGTGTGGACCACGGTGCCGTTCTCGTCCAGGGCCACCACGGCACGGGCCAGCAGGCCGCGCATGGGGCCATCCACCAGGGTGACGCCGAAGGTCTTGCCGAAGCCGGGATGGCGGAAGGCGGAGGCGGTGACCACCCGGTCCGTATGTTCGGACGCGCAGAAGAGGGCCTGGGCGAAGGGCAGGTCCATGGAGACACACAGCAGCACGGTGTCTGACAGGTCCGCCGCGAGGCGGTCGAAGGTCCGCACGCTCTGGGCGCAGATCGCGGTGTCGAGGCTGGGGAAGATGTTCATCAGCACCCGCCTGCCTTCCAGGTCCACGTTGGTGATCTCGCGGAGATCCTTCGTGGTGAGGCTGAAATCCGGCGTGGGGCGCCCTGGGATGGGTAGCTCACCGCAGGTGAGGGTGGCGTGGCCGTTCAGGGTGAGGGTGGCCATGGCAACTCCAGAAATGTGCCCTCAACATACGCCCCGCTTCCACGGAGGGCCAGAGCCGGGCTTGCGCCGGCTGGCGGGAACCTCGGTGACGCCGGGTGAGAAAGATGGCGCGACCTGGACTGTCTCGCGCCATCATGGGCCGGTTCGGAGGTTCCCATGCGCGTCTTCAGGATCCTGGCCGCGATGGTCGTTCCCGCCCTCCTGGCTGCTGCGCCTGCGCCCCGGCCCAAGGCTGCATTCAAGGTGACCTGGCTCGGCCATGCGGCCTTCGAGGTGGTCTCCCCGGGGGGGACCGATCTGCTGATTGATCCCTACCTCACCCAGGATCCGGCCACGCCCGCCGCGGATAAGGATCTCTCGCGCTACAGGCCTGCGGCGATCCTCGTGACCCATAGCCACTTTGATCATGTCGGCGACACCACGGCCCTGGCCAAGCGCACCGGCGCGAAGGTGATCGCGCCCTCCGAACTGATGCCCATGCTGGGGGTGCCCCCAGGGCAGTTCATCGGCTGCAACGTCGGCGGCCGCATCCAGGTGGGCGATGTCACCATCCACGTCGTGCCCGCCATGCACAGCAGCACGCCCGGCGGGCGCCCCGTGGGTTATGTCCTCACGTTCAAGGATGGCCGCAGCCTCTACCACACCGGGGATACCTGGATCTTCGGGGACATGGCCCTCATCCAGGAGCTGTACCACCCGAGCGTGCTACTCCTGTGCGTGGGCGGGGGCCCCTACACCGAGGATCCCGCCACGGCCGCCCTGGCCGTGAAGAAGTACTTCCACCCCGAGGCCATCGTGCCCATGCACTACGGGACCTTCCCGGGCCTCGCCAAGGCGGAGGAGGTCCGCAGGGCCTTCGCGGGCGACAAGCGTCTGCGGATGATGCGGCCTGGGGAGACATTGGCCTTCTGAAGGCCGGTCTCTTGCGATACTGGGTGCTTCGGAGGTCTTCATGAAGGTCCTGCTCCTCGGCTCGGGCGGCCGGGAACATGCGTTGGCGTTGAAACTCACGACGGCGCGCACCCCTGTGGAACTTGTGTCCTCTCCTGGCAGTGATGCCTTGGCCGAGTTGGGTGCGCGGGTGTCGCTGAATATCGAGGATCCGAGCGCGGTGGCGGCCTGGTGCGCCGCCCACCGCCCGGGTCTGGTGGTCATCGGGCCCGAGGCGCCCCTGGTGGCGGGTGTGGCCGATGCGGTGCGGGCTGTGGGGGTACCGGTCTTCGGCCACGGCGCCGCCACGGCGCGGCTGGAGGGGAGCAAGGCCTTCGCCAAGGCCTTCATGGAGCGCCATGGCATCCCCTGCGCCGCCAGCCGGACGGTGACGGACCTGGCCGAGGGCGAGGCCCTCATCCGGTCCTGGCCCCACGGCTATCCCATCGTCCTGAAGGCCGATGGCCTGGCGGCGGGGAAGGGCGTGGTGCTGGCCCAGGACGAGGCCGAGGCCCTGGCCACCTTCCGGGCCTTCCTGGCGGGGCAGTTCGGAGAGGCCAGCCGAACGGTGGTCTTCGAGGAACCGCTGGTCGGCATGGAGCTGTCGCTGCATGTGCTGGTGGATGTGGATGCGGACCACGCCACCTCCGCCCTGCTGCCCGCCTGCCAGGACCACAAGCGCATCTTCGAGGACGACTGCGGGCCCAACACCGGCGGCATGGGCGCCTTCGGCCCCATCCCCTTCCTGCGCCCCGAGGATGTGGAACGCATGCGCCGCGAGCTGGTGGAGCCCACCGTGCGCGGTCTCCAGAAGGATGGTCTGGCGGCCCGGGGCGTGCTCTTCCTGGGGGTCATGTGGACCTCCCAGGGGCCGAAACTGTTGGAATACAACGTGCGTTTCGGCGACCCGGAGACCCAGGTGCTCATGCAGCTTCTGGACGAGGATCTGCCCGCCCTCCTGCTGGAGGTGGCCACGCACCGCTTCCAGGGACGTGCGCTGCGCACGCTGCCGGGCTGCGCCATCGCGATGGTGCTGGCGGCGGAGGGCTACCCCGAAAGCGCCCGGCGGGATGTCCCCATCCGCATCGGCGCACCTGGGGCCACGGTCATTCATGCGGGCACCCGCCAGCAGGACGGGCAGTGGGTCACCAACGGCGGTCGGGTGCTGAACCTCGCCACCGTGGCACCAAACCTCGCCGCGGCGCGGGCCGCCCTCGCGGCCGCCCTGCCGGAGGTCCACTGGCCCGGCATGCAGGCCCGCCGGGATATCGGTTTGAAAGCCCTCCGGCACGCCGAGGCCGGGAAGACCGTCCAGGATCCGTGGTGAGCCGTTCGACGGCTCAACCCCGCCATTGGTGAAGCTCACCCTGGTTCGACCGGACCGTGGGGCTAGGGTGAGTGGATGGAGGATCCCGGGATGAGCCCAGCCCGCCGCACCTGGTTTTCATGCGTGATTCTGCTTGGGATTCTGCTGGACCTGACGCTCGGTTCCATCTTCCAGCCAAGGTTCCCCTGGCAGATGCTCGGGGCCGGTGTCGCCCTGGCAGCGGTGGTGCTGGCTGGGGCGCTGTGGGTCCACGGTGTCCGTGGGGCCGGCCGTGGCTGGCGGCGGGCGGTGTTCCTCCTGGCCTTCGCCGCTCCGATGGTCTGGCTGGGTTTAGGGCTGACCGACTTCGCCCGCGGCTTTGTGGAGGCGACCAATGAAGGGCGCCGGGATGGCCAGGCCATGGCCATCCAGGATCGGGCCGCGGAGGGGCTGCCGTCAAAATCACCCCGGCCCCTTCCGGTGAATCCCATTCCCAAGACCAACCCCACCAGCGAGCTCCTTTCCTGGGTTGTCCTGACGGTTTTGCTGGCCCTGATCCTGGATCGCCTGGAACGCCGCCAAGCCGAGGCGGAGCGCCAGACCGGGCTGGCCAAGGAGGCTCAGTACCGGGCCCTGGGCGCCCGTCTGGCGCCGCATTTCATCTTCAACACCCTGAACACACTCCACGCGCAGATCGAGGCTGATCCGAATCTTCGCCGATCGGCTGGGGGACGGAGCGGTCCAGGTCGGCGTGGACGATCCCGGAGATGGTTCATCGGGGAACGGAAGCCTCCCAGGTACCGGCACGGCCCTGGACACCCTCCGCCAGCGCCTGGAAAAGCCGGAGGACCTGGCGATGGGCTTGGTGGATGGTCGTCATCGCGTGAGCTTCCGGTGGAGGCTGGCATGAGCGGATCCTGTCTGGAACCTCAGACACTGTTGCCTTCCAAAACGCTATTCTCTGACGCGGGTTCATTCGCGCGCTGGCTGCAGTCCTGCTGCGGGCCCACCGCGGCATCGGCCCCACGGCCCTCCGGCACGCCGAAACCGGGAAGACCTCCCAGAGCCCCGGGCGAACCATTCGTGGCGAATCCCCGTCTTAGCTGAGGGAGACATCCGTGGCCATTCCGACGAACCTACAGTGCGAGTGGGACAAGGTCCGCCAGCAGAACCCGGGCACCCGGCTCTGGTGGGCGATCCGGATTGTCATCACCCTGGGATTGCTCAATGGGCCCCTCCTATCCCTGGTGCATGGTCGGGGGGGGTGGGTTTTTCTCCTGTTCCTGGGGATTCTGGCGGGCGCAGGCTCCCTCTGGTGGTTGGCGGCTCGCCTCTACGAGCGTGAGCGGCTGCGGATCGAGCGCAAGGAAGCCTCGGGTCGCCTGGGAGGATGGCGCGGAGCCGTGCCCATGCTGGTCCTGACCCCGGCCCTGCTTCTGGGGCTGCAGCCCGCCTCCTTCCTGGCGGCGACCCTCCTCCCCTTGAGCATCTTCGTGGGGCTGGTCTTCCTCATGGAGCAGGCGCTGGCGGCCAAGCGCGCCAGCTTCGACCTGCTGGCGGCCCGGGAGGATGCCCTCCGGGCCCGTCTGGCCCCGCATTTCATCTTCAACACCCTGAACACGCTGCATGCTCAGATCGAGGCTGATCCCCGGGGCGCCCAGGCCACCACCGAGCGGCTGGCCCAGTTGTTCCGCCAGGTGATTTGCGCCGCGGATCAGCCCACCATCTCCCTGAAACAGGAGCTGGCCTTCGTGGAGGCCTACCTGGGCATCGAGCAGGCGCGGCTGGGAGCGCGGTTGAAGGTGGTTCTCGACATTCCGGAGGAACTGGAATCCGCCCCGATCCCGCCGCTTTCCCTCCAGGTGCTGGTGGAGAACGCCATCAAGCACGGCGTGGCGCCCCTGGAGCAGGGCGGGACGGTCCGAATCGGCGCCGAGCGGCGCGAGGGCGCCCTGTACCTCTGGGTGGAGGATCCGGGCACCGGGGCCAGTCCGAACAAAGGCACGGGCACGGCCCTGGAGACCCTGCGCCAGCGGCTGGAGAAGCTCGATGACCTAGAGATGGGGATGGTGGACGGACGGCACCGCGTGTCCTTCCGGTGGAGGCTGGCATGAACCGGCCCCCACGGCATTTGCGAACATCCTCTGTTCCTCTGGGCGTCAGGCTGTGGGCTGCTGGGTTCGCCCTGCTGGCCAAGGCCCGGAGTGATCACAACCGGATTTTCAGCGTCCTGAGGGTGGCCGGCCCCAGCCTGGTCCTGTTCGGGCTGGTCTCCCTGCTGCCGGATCGGGGCCGGCTGGCCACCCTGAAAGGGGCCCCGTACGACTTCGTGCTCGGCCTGCTCTTCGGCATGGGGGCCAGCTGGACCGTTGTTTTCGGATTCACCAACCTGCCGCGGGGAGCCTGGCGTTGGTTGCGTTTTCTGGGCATGGGTTCCCTGGGCACGGTCTGCCTTTTCTGGATAGGGGATGCCCTCGCCCAAGCTCATAACGCCCTCATCCCCCACGTCGGCGGCGGCCCCTGGAGCGGAACTCCCAGGACATTCCAGGGCTTTCTGGTGGCCTGCATCCTTACGCTCCTCTTCGCGTTCTTCTTCAATCGGATCGAGCGCCACCGCCAGGAGGCTGAGGAGCAGCGCAGGTTTGCCGAGGCGGCCCAGGAGGCCGCCCTGCGCTCCCGGCTGGTGCCCCATTTCATCTTCAACGCGCTGAACACCCTGCATGCCCAGATCCAGGGCGATCCCAAAGGGGCGGAAGCCACCACGGAACGCCTGGCGGATTTGTTCCGGCAGGTGCTGGCCCTGTCGGATGACGCGACGATTCCCCTCAAGCAGGAACTGGCCTTCGTGGAGGCCTACCTGGGCGTTGAGCAGGCGCGGCTGGGGGCGCGGATGAAGGTGGTCGTTGAGGTGCCTGAGGATCTGGAAACCCTGCCGATCCCGCCCCTCTCCCTCCAGGTGCTGGTGGAGAACGCCATCAAGCATGGTGTGGCGCCTCTGGAGCAGGGCGGAGTGGTCCGCATCGGCGCCGAGCGGCGCGAGGGCGCCCTGTACCTCTGGGTGGAGGATCCGGGAAACGGGGCCAGTCCGAACAAAGGCACGGGCACGGCCCTGGAGACCCTGCGCCAGCGGCTGGCCCGGCCCGAGGATTTGACGATGGAACGCACGGCGACGGGCTTCCGGGTGGCCTTCCGATGGCGGCAGGCATGATGGTTACGGCCGAGGATCTCCAGGCTCAGGGGTGGCGGCGCACCAAGGCCAGCGGAACGTACTGGCTGGTGGCGATGTTCTTCCTGCCCTTCCTCGCCATCCTCTTCGCGGGGAATGATCTCCGGGCGGGTGGCTGGTGGGCCTTCCTGGCCTTCCAGCTCTGCCTGCTGCTGGCCTTCATGCTGCTGCTGGAGCTGTTTGTGGGGCTGCGCCGCGTCAGCGAAGCCCGGGAGGCGGCGGCGTCTACGGCTCAGCACCTCCGCCTGGAGCCCCATTTCCTGTTCAACGTGCTGAACAGCATCCAGGCGCAGATCCCCCACGATCCGGAGGCGGCTTCGGCCGCCCTCGATAAGGTGGGGCGCCTGCAGCGGCGGCTGCTGGCCCTGGTGGAGAAACCGCTGGTGCCCCTCGATGAGGAGTTGGCCTTCGTCGAGGACTACCTCGGGCTTCAGCGCCTGCGCCTGGGTGCGCGGCTGCGGGTGACGATGGAGGTGCCGGAGGAGGCCGAGCCGCTGCTGGTCCCGACGCTCTCCGTGCACACCCTCGCGGAAAACGCCATCAAGCATGGTCTGGCCCGCCGCGCGGGTGGGGGTGAGCTGCGCATCTGGGCCCGGGTGGAACCCCGGTACGACGCATTCTCCACCTCCTCCAACCTCATCGTTGGGGTCGAGAATGAGGTGGGCGATGCCTCCGGACAGGAAGCCCCCGCGGGAACCGGGACAGGCCTGGCCTCGCTCCGGGCGAGGCTTTCGGATCCTTCGGATCTTCAACTGGAACAGGCTGGCACGCGGTTCCGTGCCACCTTGCTTTGGAGGCAGGCATGATCCGCATCGTGGTGGTGGAAGACGAGCCGTTGGCGCGGCAGCACTTGGTGGAGCTCCTTTCGGAGCTGCCGGGCGTGGCGGTGGTGGCCGCGGCGGAGAATGGCCGCCTGGGACTGGCGGCCATCGCGGAGCACCAGCCCGACGCGGTGTTCCTGGACATCGAGATGCCGGGCATCAGGGGCACGGAGCTGATGCACATGCTGCCCGAGCCGCGGCCCGCGCTGGTCTTCGTGACCGCCTACCCCCAGCACGCCATCGAAGCCTTCGCGGGCGGTGCCGTCCACTACCTGCTGAAACCCATCTCCCGCGTGGGCGTGGCCCAGGCCCTGTCGCGCATCCAGCCCAAGGATGAGCCGCTGCAAAAGGAGTGGCTGCGCATCCCGGTGCGGAAGAAGGGGACCACACGGCTGCTGCGTCCCGAGGAGGTGGATGCGCTGGTGGCTGATCTTGGTGACTGTGTGGCCTGGACGCCGGAGGGGCGGCTGCCCGTGGATGGGAGCCTGGCCCACTGGGAGGAACGGCTGACGGACCACGGATTCATGCGGGTCCACCGCAATGCCCTGGTGCGCCTGGAGGCCGTGCGCGAGATGACCGTCGAGGATGAACTGGTGCTGCCCACGGGCCGCCTGTCCATCAGCCGGCGGCGCATGGAGGAGGTGCGGCGGGTCCTGGGGCTGTAGCCTACAGCGGCAGCGCCTCCAGGCGCTTGTCGCCCTCCCAGCGGTAGAAGCCGGAGCCGGACTTGCGCCCCAGGCGGCCCGCAGCCACCAGCTGGCGGAGCAGGGCGGGAGCCTTGAAGCGGGGCTCGCCAAAGGCCTCGAAGAAGACATCGGCCACGCTTGCCATGGTGTCCAGGCCGATGAAGTCGCTGAGGTGCAGGGGGCCCATGGGATGGCCCGCGCCCAGCTTCATGGCCGCGTCCAGATCATCCACGGTGGCGAGGCGCTGTTCGGCACAGCGGATCGCATCCAGGAGGTAGGGCACCAGCAAGCGGTTCACCACGAAGCCCGGGGCGTCAGGTGCCAGAACGGCCGTCTTGCCCAGGCGCGCCACAAACGCCTTCAGGGCCGCCACGGTGTCCTCGGAGGTGCCCAGCGCCCGGACGATCTCCACCAGGGGCATGGCAGGCACGGGGTTGAAGAAATGCAGGCCCGCCAGCCGCGGCAGGCGTGCGGGGGCCAGGGCCGTGCCGAGCTGCGCCAGGGAGAGGCTGGAGGTGTTCGAGCAGATCATGGCCGAGGGGCCGAGGGTGCGGTCCAGATCCGCGAGGGTGGCCAGCTTCAGCTCCAGACGCTCGGGAACCGCCTCGATGACCAGATCACACTCGCCCAGCGCGGCGAGGTCCAGGGTGCCCCGCAGGCGCTGGGCGTACTCGGCCTTCTGGCCGTCCTGGAGCTTGCCCTTGGCCACGGCCCGGTCCCAGGCGGCCTGGATGCGGCCCAGACCCTTGTCGAGGAAGGCCTGCTCGACTTCCTTCACGCGGACCTCGAAGCCCGCTTCTGCGGCGCACTGCGCGATGCCCGCGCCCATCAGGCCGCAGCCCACGATGCCGATGCGTTGAATGGCCATAGGACCTCCGATGTGTGGGCGGCCGGATCCGGCCGCGCTAGATCTCCAGGTAGGTGTGCAGCCCCCGCTGCTCGGTGAGCAGGGCGCGCAAAGCCTCAGCGGCATCGCCCTTCACGGAGGGCTTGCGGCGGGTCGTGGGGCCCTGGATCAGGGCCTCCGGGTCGTAGTGGACGCTGCGGAGGACATGGTCCACGGTGTCGGCTTTGACCACGTGCTGCACCTTGAAGGTGTCGTCCTCGTCCACCATGATGTGGGCCTCGTTGGGGGCGCCGAACAGGTTGTGCCGCATGCCGAGGATGTCCTGGTAGGCCCCGGTGAGGAAGAAGGCCAGGTAGTAGGACTCGCCGCCGCGGGGCTCGTGGAGTGGGATCTCATCGCGGACATCCTTCAGGTCAATGAACTTCTCCATCTTCCCGTCGCTGTCGCAGGTGATGTCGCAGAGGGTGGCGGACAGCCCGGGCTTCTCCTTCAGCCGGTGGATCGGCATGGCGGGGAAGAGCTGCTCGATGGCCCAGTGATCCGGCATGCTCTGGAAGAGGCTGAAGTTGGCGATGAGCTTGTCGGCGAGGCTCTTGTTGAGATCCTGGAATTCCTCGGGAACGTATTTCAGGCTCTTGCTGCTGAGGATCCGCGAGAGCTTGCGGCACACCTCCCAGAAGAGCGTCTCGCCCTTGCTGCGATCCTCCAGGCCCAGGTAGCCCAGGTTGAAGAGGGTGAGCATCTCGTCCTTCTGGGTGATGGCATCGTGGTACATCTCGGCGAAGTTCTTCACGGAGATGTTGTCCCGGGTGTAGGCCAATTCCTTGAGGATCTGCGGCTCGTTGCCGGTGAGGGTCACCGTGTATTTGGTGTGGGTGGTGTCAATGAGGCCGATGATGTCCACCACCACCACTTCGTGGTAGGCGACGATGGCGCGGCCCGATTCGCTGAGCAGATCCGGCATGGGCACCTGCTCCTGGGCGCAGATGTCCTTGGTGGTGTACACCACATCTGCCGCGTATTCCGAGATGGTGTAGTTCATGGAGCTGCTGAAGGTGGTCTTGCTGCCGTCGTAGTCCACGCCCAGGCCACCGCCCACGTTGAGGTAGCGGATGGGCACGCCCATCTTGCGGAGCTTGGCGTAGATGCGGGTGGCCTCCTTCATGGCTGATTTGATCTTGCGGATGTCGGTGATTTGGCTGCCGATGTGGAAGTGCAGCTCGATGACGCTGTCGAGCAGGTCGCGCTTGCCGAGCACCTCGATGGCGTCGAGGATCTCGCGGGTGGTGAGGCCGAATTTGGCGTGGTCACCCGCGCTGGTCTCCCACTTGCCGGATCCCTGCGCATTGAGCTTGGCGCGCAGCCCGATGAGCGGCTCCACCTTCAGTTCCTTGGCCACCTTGAGGATGAGGGGCAGCTCGGTCATCTTCTCGACGGTGATGACGACATTGCGGCCGGCCTTGCGGGCCAGCAGCGCCATGCGGATGAAGGCCTCGTCCTTGTACCCGTTGCACAGCACCAGGGCCTCGGGATGCAGGTCCAGGCTGAGGGCGATCATCAGCTCGGGCTTGGATCCAGCCTCCAGGCCGTAGTGGTACTTGTTGCCGGCGCGGACGATCTCCTCCACCACTTCCTTGATCTGGTTGGTCTTGACGGGATAGACGCCCTGGTAGCCGCCCTCGTAGCCGAACTCCCGGATGGCCGCGCGGAAGGCTTCGTTCACCTCCACCACGCGGTGGGCCAGGATCTGCGGGAAGCGCAGGTTCACCGGCGTCCGGATGCCCTTTTTCTTGAGGTGCTGAACGATCTCGTAGAGGTCGCAGCTGAGGTTCTCGTCCTTGGTGGGCGTGACCTCAAGGTGGCCCTTGGCGTTGATGCCGAAGTAGCCGTTGCCCCATTCCTTGATCCCGTACAGGGTCGCGGCGTCCTGGACCGTCCAGTGCTTCAATGGCATCCGAGAGGCCTCCTCCAAAACCGGGGCGGCCACGCGCGGCCGGAAGTTCGTTTATAGGGAAAAAGGCCAGCCAGTGCCAATGAAATCTCACGCTTCCAGGATCCGGGCCAGGGTGGCCCGCCAATGGCGATCCCGAACCCGCCTCAGGGCGGTCCTCCGGGTGGCCTTCCGCCACTGGGCCGCTCCTCGCGGCAGACGGTCGGCCGGCAGGGTGTGCAGGGGGCTCGGGCCGCCCCACAGCGCGGGGTCGCCCCAGAGGGGCGCCCGGTTCCAGGGGCAGACCTCCTGACAGAGGTCGCAGCCTGCGGCCCAGCGGCTGGCCTTCAAGGTGGCGGCCACCTCGAGCGGCGGCTCCGCCTCCGTTTCCACCGTGTAGGTGGTGAGGCAGCGCGCCGGATCGAGGCGGAAGGGGACGAGGGCGCCGGTGGGGCACACCTCCAGGCAGGCCGTGCAGGTGCCGCAATGGTCGGTGGTGAAGGGGGCATCCGGAGGGAGCTCCACGGAGAGCAGCAGGACGCCCAGGAAGCCCCAGGACCCGTCCTTGCCGGCGATGAGCAGGGTGTGTTTCCCCTGCCAGCCGAGGCCCGCCCGCACGGCCATCTGGCGCTCCAGGAGCGGGGCGGTGTCCACGCAGATGCGCCCCTCCAGACCGGGCCAGCGGGCCTGCGCCGCCTCCAGCAGCCGGGCCAGCCGGGGCTTCAGGAGCATGTGGTAGTCCGGCCCCCAGAGGTAGCGGCTCAGCTTCAGGCTGCCCGGGGCCGCGCCGGGTACCGCCTCGGGGCGTGCATAGGGGAAGAACCCCACCAGGGCGGTGCGGGCCCCGGGGAAGACGCTGCGGGGATCGCCCAGGGCGCCGGGGTGCAGGTAGGGCAGAAGGCGGCCCCGGCCCTCGCCGAACCAGGCCTCCAGGCGCTCCCGCTCCTGGTCGAAAGGGTCGCAGGCGGCGAAGCCCACCCTCAGAAAGCCGCGGGCGGTGGCCTCGGTGCGAAGCCAGGCCTTGAATGCCGGAGGATCCGGATGTTCAACTGGCACGCGAAGGTCCCTCCCATGGATATCCTCACCCTCGAGCTGCGCGATGTCACCGTGTCCCAGGCGCTGGTGGAACTGCGGGCCCTCCTGGGGGAGCATCCGGGCGAGGCCCTGCGCATCCTGGGCGAGGACGAGATCCTTCAGGTGAATGTGACGGGTTTCCTGGAGCGCCAGGGCCGGGCGGTGCGGATTCGGGCCCAGGGCGCCCGCTGGGAGCTGGAGGTGGCCGGTGCGGCGCGTCCAGCCTCCGCGCCGAAGGCCGAGGTTCCCGCCCAGGGGCTGCGCCCCGTGCTGCTGCTTCGCAGCGCCTTCGCGCCCGGTGACCGGGCCCTTGGCCGGCGCCTTCTGCTGGAGACCCTCGGCCGGATCGAAGCGGGCACCCCCTGGCTCTGCCTGGCCCATCAGGCGCTGGAATTGCTGGACGATCCCATGGCCCTGGATGTGCTCAACGGCCTCCAGGCCCGGGGCGTGCCGGTGCAGATTTCGCTGGCCAGCCTCGCCCAGGAGGATCACGACACCGGGGCATTCGCGGTGATGCCGGATGCCGCCTGGCAACAGCTCCTGGTCCGGGGCGCCCTCACGGTGGTGTGACCGATGGCGGTAGGCTGGAAGGAGCACGCGGGCGTCCAGTCCGCCATTTCTTCCCGTCCTCCTTTTCACGCAGCCGGCGCATGAACCTTCCCAACCTCCTCACCCTCACCCGGATCCTGATGGTTCCCGTCCTGGTCGTCGTGCTGATGACCAAGGTGACGAACCACGAGGTGATCGGCGTACTGGTGTTCTGGATCGCCTCCGCGACCGATTGGCTGGATGGCTACCTGGCCCGGCGCTGGCGGCAGGTGACCACCCTGGGCAAGCTCCTGGATCCCCTGGCGGACAAGCTGCTCGTGGCCGGGGCCCTCATTTCCCTCGTCGAACTGCAGCTCGCGCCCGCCTGGATGACCTTCATCATCGTGGCCCGGGAACTCGCCGTGACCGGGCTCCGGGGCATCGCCAGCGAGGAGGGGCTGACCATCCCCGCCGGCACCCTGGGCAAGTGGAAGATGGGCTTCCAGGTCGCCGCCATCTCCTGCCTGATCCTGGGGCCAAAGTTGGATTTCTGGTTATACGAGTGGACCCACAAGGAGATCTTCCGCTTCTTCATCCAGCTCAACCGACCCTACACCTTCTTCTGGGGCATGGGCGTGCTGCTGCTGTGGGGCGCGGTGATCCTCGCCATCTGGAGCGCGGTGTCCTACTTCCATGCCTTCTGGAAAGTGGTGGGCCCCCGCATCCTGGCCGAGAATGGCCACCTCACCGGTTCCAAGGGAGATCCTGAATGATCCGCAAGTACCTCCTCGCAGGTGTGTTCACCCTGCTCCCCATGGTCGTGACGCTGTGGATCCTGCGGGGCATCTTCAACGGCCTCGTGGGGATCTTCCGGGAACCCCTGAATTGGATCGTCCAGCACCTCAACCTGCCCGATCTTCCCTATTGGGCCCTGGCGCTGTTCTCCGCCCTTGCCACCCTGGCCCTCCTGGCGATCGTGGGCGCGCTGGTGGGCAACTTCGCGGGGCGCCAGCTCATGGACTGGCTGGATGAGCTCATGCTTCATGTCCCGGTGGTGAAAAGCATCTACGGCGCCACGCGCCAGCTGATGGGCGCCATCCAGTCGGGCCAGGGCGGCAGCTTCAAGGAAGTCGTCCTCGTGGAGTGGCCCCACCCCGGGGCCTTCACCCTGGGCTTCGTGGCCAGCCGTGACTGCGCCTGGGCCGTGCCCGGTGGCGAAAAGATGCTGGCCATCTATGTGCCCACCTCGCCGAATCCAACCTCGGGCTATGTGGTGATGATGGATCCCGCCAAGGTCCGCACCCTGGATCTCAGCGCCGATCAGGCGCTCACCTGGGCCGTGAGCGGTGGGGTCGTGGCGCCTTCGCGCCCCGGAACGGGCAGTTTCCGGGTGCCGGATCCCTCGTGAGCGGGCTGCGGGGCAAGCGCATCCTGGTGACCGGCGCGGGCAGCGGCATCGGCCGGGCTGCCGCCCGCCTCTTCTGGGACAGCGGGGCCGAGCTGATCCTGGCCGGCCGGCGCCTGGCCGAACTGCAGGAGACCCTGTGGGTGGCAAAGCACGTCGTGCTGGATCACACGGACGATGCGGCCGTGGCGGCCTTCGCCGCGGGGTGCCCGGAGCTGGATGGGATGTTCCTGGCCGCGGGCCAACTGGCGATGGGCAGCGTGGCGTCCACATCCCTCGAGGACTTCGAGGCCATGCTGGCGGCGAACCTGCGCGGTCCCTGGCTGCTGTGCCACCACGTGGGCGCCCGGCTGCGGGAAGGCGGCAGCGTGGTGCTGGTGGGTTCCAACATCGGTCTGCGGGCGATTCCCGATAGCGCCGCCTACAGCGTGGCCAAGGCTGGCGTCCACATGCTGGCCAAGGTCCTGGCCCTGGAATGGGCGCCCCGGCGCATCCGCTGCAACGCCATCGCGCCCGGTCCCATCCACACGCCGATGGTGGAGGTGCGGCTGTCCGGCAGCGAGGATCCCGAAGGCGACCTGGCCCGCCTGTCCGCGGTCAATCCGCTCGGGCGGATGGGCACGGAGGTGGAGGTGGCCCTGCTCGCCGCCCATCTGCTGGGCAACGAGAGCACCTGGACCACTGGGACGGTGATCCCCATTGATGGAGGCGCCAGCGCCGTCTATTAGGAGCCTGCCCATGCTCTTCGACTCACCCTCCACCTTCGGCCGCGCCTTCCGCATCCTCACTTTCGGGGAGAGCCATGGGGCCGCCGTGGGTGTGGTGCTCGACGGAGTGAAACCGGGGCTTGCCTTCGATCTGGACGCGATCCAGCGGGAGCTGGATCGGCGGCGGCCCGGCCAGTCCGATCTGGTGACGCCCCGTCGCGAAGCCGACCGGGTGCAGGTGCTGAGCGGGGTCTTCGAGGGCCGGACCACCGGCCACCCCATCGCGCTGGTGGTGTTCAACGAGAACCAGCGGAGCGCGGATTATTCAGCCATCGCGGATCTGTTCCGGCCGGGCCACGCGGACCTCACCTACCAGCGCAAGTACGGGATCCGCGACCCCCGGGGGGGCGGGCGCAGCAGCGGCCGGGAGACCCTGGCCCGGGTGGCGGCCGGAGCCTGGGCCAAGCAGCAGCTGGCGGGGCAGGGCGTGACTGTCCGCGGCTTCAACCGTGAGATCGCGGGAATTGCGGGGACTGGCCTTGATTGGGATTTCGTGGAAACCAACCCCCTTCGCGTGGCCGATCCGGGAACCTTCCCGGCCCAGCGGGCGGCGGTGGAAGCGGCCCGGGCTGAAGGCGACAGCGTGGGCGGCGTGTGCGAGGTCTGGATCGAGGGGCTGCCCGCCGGCCTCGGAGATCCGGCCTTCGGCAAGTTGGACGCCCTGCTGGCCGCGGCCTGCATGTCCATCGGGGCGGTGAAGGGGGTTGAACTGGGCGCGGGCTTCGAAAGCGCCCGGCGCCGCGGCAGCGAGAACAACGATCCGCTGGGCCCCGAGGGGCCCCTCAAGAACGACGCCGGTGGCACCCTGGGCGGAATCAGCACCGGAGCGCCGGTGGTGGTGCGGCTCGCAGTGAAGCCCACCAGCTCCATTGCCCGGACCCAGCACACCATTGACCGTGAGGGCCGGGCTGCCGAGATCTCCACCCAGGGCCGCCATGATCCCTGCATCGCGCCCCGCATCGTGCCCGTCGCCGAGGCCATGTGCGCGCTGGTGGTCTACGATGCCTGGCTCACCCAGCAGGAACTGCGCCCAGAGGGCTTCCCCGGCCTCCAGGAGTGGGACTGGGAGGCCGTGGAATCAGCCATTCGTGCGATCCTGTGATGACCGCCACGTTTGGGGGAGAATGACGAAGTGGTGACGGCGTCCCGCCGGCTGCCCCCGATGATGGTTTCGAGATGGATCCCCTGCCGCCCAGCCTCTGCCCTTCCTCCCTGGTGAACCCATGAAGTCTGTGACCCTCGCCACCCGCGGTTCCCTGCTGGCTGTGGGCCAGGCCAAGCCGCTGGTCCGCTTCCTTGAATCCAAGGGCTATGAAGTTTCCTGGCGCACCTTTTCCACCTCCGGCGACCAGTGGTTGCAGGGCCCCCTCGACAAGCAGTCTGGCGGCGGTTTCTTCACCAAGGAACTGGAGGACGCCATGGCCGCGGGCCAGGCCGACCTCCTCATCCACAGCCTCAAGGATGTCTCCCTTGATCGCCCGGAGGGCATTATTCAGGCCTGCATCCCCGCCCGCGAAGACTGGGCCGACTGGCTGGTGATGCGCCCGGACGCGCCGGAGGATCTGGTCATCGGAACCAGCGCCGTGCGCCGGGAGCGCATGTTGGGCGCGATCTTTCCGAAGGCCCGGTTCACCTGGATCCGCGGCAACGTCCCCACGCGCCTGCAGCGGGTGCGCGACGGCCTGCTCCGCGACGAGCCCCTGCACGCCACGATGCTGGCCGCCGCGGGTCTCAAGCGGCTGGGCCTGGAGCTGGACGGGCTCGTGGTGCGCCCTCTGACGCCCACGGAGCTGCCCCCCGCGCCGGGGCAGGGCGCCCTGCTGGCCGAAGCCCGCGTCGGCCGCCCCGATCTGCTGGAGGTTCTGGCGGACATGCACGATCCCGTCACCGCCCGCTGCGTCACCCTGGAGCGCGGCGTTCTGGCCGGCATTGGCGGCGGCTGCCAGCAGCCCCTGGGCGCCCTGGCCGAGCCCCAGGCCGACGGGAGCATCCTCCTGCGCGCCGCCTATGCGGACGAAACCGGCATCCGCCGCGCCGAAGTCCGCGGCACCGATGACCGGGCGATGCTGGACACGGTCCTGCGGGGCCTGGGCATCGCATGCGCCTGAAGGACGGGCGCCCCCGGCTGGCCCTGGCCCGGCCGGCCCAGCACCCCCTTTCGGACACGGTGCGGAAGGCGGGCTGGGAGCCTGTGCCCTATTCATTCACCCGGTTGCAGCCCTCCAGCCTTCCGCCTCCGATTCCCTTCCAGAGCGCCGGGGCTGTCCTGCTGCTGAGTCCCTCCGGGGCGCGGGTGGCGGGTCCGAAACTGCCGCCGGGGATGGTCTGCCTCGTGCAGGGGGCGGGAACGGCGGATGCGCTGGGCCGCGAGGATCTGGAGATCCTGCTGCCTTCCGAGGCCCGGGCCGAGGCCCTGTGGGAGCTGGTGCGCGAGCAGTTCCCGCAGGGGGGCAGCTTCGTGCTGGTGCGGGGAGAGCGCAGCCGGGAGTTCCTGGAGGAGACCGCGAAGGGGACTGCCTGGCGCCTGCATCCCTGGGTCACCCACCGCGAAGCGGCTCGCGATCCCTTTCCGCCGGTGCCGGAGGTCGAGGGCGTGCTGGCCCTCAGCCCCCTGCAGGCCGAGATCCTGGCCCCTTTGACCCATCACCTGCTGCGGTTCGCGTGGGGCCAGGGGACCGCCAAAGCCTTCACCGGGGCCGGGGCGCCGCCCCATGGCACCTGTGAACCCAAGCCTAGTCTGCTCTGGGCGATGCTCGCCCAGCACCTGAAGGAGGAGAACACACCATGTTGACCCGCTCCCGCCGCCTTCGCACCACCGCCGCCCTGCGCGACCTCGTGGCCGAGACCGACCTCCGCCCTCGCCACCTCATCCAGCCCTATTTCGTCCAGCACCACAAGGGCATCAGCGAAATCGCGAGCCTGCCCGGCATCTCCCGCTCCGGCATCCACGAGACGGTTCATCAGGTGGAACAGGATCTCAAGCGCGGCCTGAAGAGCGTGCTGCTCTTCGGCGTGCCCGATGCCCACGAGAAGAGCCCCGACGCCAAGGGCTGCCATGACCACGAGGGCGTCGTGCCCAAAGCGGTGGCTGCCCTCAAGAAGGCCTTCGGCGCCGATGTGATCGTCATGACGGATGTCTGCCTCTGCGCCTACACCAGCTCTGGCCACTGCGGGCTGTCGGACGACGAGGGCGTGATCCTCAACGACGAGACGCTGCCGCTCCTGGCGGAGATGGCCCTCCGCCACGCCGAGGCCGGCGCGGATGTGGTGGCGCCCAGCGACATGATGGACGGCCGCGTCGCCGCCCTGCGCGCCCGTCTGGATGGTGCCGGCTACACCCAGACTGCCATTCTCAGCTACGCCATCAAGCACGCTGGCGCCTACTACGGCCCCTTCCGCGATGCGGCCGACAGCAGCCCCAAGTTCGGCGACCGGAAGACCTACCAGATGGATCCCCGCAACGCCCGGGAGGGCCTGCGGGACGCGCTTCTGGATGTGCAGGAGGGCGCCGACATGCTGATGGTCAAGCCCGCCCTGCCGAACCTCGACCTCATCTGGCGCCTCCGGGAGGCCCAGCTGGCGCCCATCTGCGCCTACCACGTCTCCAGCGAGTTCAGCACCGTGAAGGCCGCGGACCGCCTGGGCTGGGTGAATGGCGACCAGCTCATGCTCGAGCATCTGACGGCCATCCGCCGCGCCGGCGCCGACATGATCGTGACCTACGCCGGCCGGGAGGCCGTGGAGAAGGGGTGGATCTCGTAACGGAGATCCACCACGAAGATGCGAAGACCGCGAAGAAAAGGATCCTCCATGTCGAACGACACCTTGTTTGCCGAAGCCCTGACCCATTTTCCAGGTGGTGTCTCCAGCCCCGTGCGGGCCTTCCGCGCCGTGGGGGGGACGCCGAAGTTCTTCCGGAAGGCCAGCGGCGCCTGGTTCGAGGACGAGGACGGCCAGCGCTTTCTCGATCTCTGCATGTCCTGGGGGCCGCTGATCCTGGGCCACGCGCACCCGGACATCCTGGCCGCCGTGACCGAATCCATGAACGAGGGGCTCACCTTCGGCGCCCCCAGCCGCCGCGAGCTGGCCCTGGCCCGCAAGATCAAGGCGATGGTGCCCTTCATCGAGAAGATGCGCTTCGTCTCCTCCGGCACCGAGGCCGTGATGTCGGCCCTGCGGGCCGCCCGCGGCTTCACCGGCCGCGACCGCATCCTGAAGTTCGACGGTTGCTACCACGGCCACAGCGATGGCCTCCTCGTGAAGGCCGGTTCCGGCCTCGTCACCTTCGGCGCGCCCACCAGTGCCGGCGTGCCCAAGGGCATCGCCGAGCTGACCTCCGTGGTGACGCTCGATGACCTGGACACCCTGGAACGCACCTTCGCGGAGATCGGGAATGAGCTGGCCGCGGCCATCATCGAGCCCATTCCGGCCAACAACGGGCTGCTGCTCCAGCGCCCCGAATTCCTCAAACGCCTGCGCGAGCTGTGCACGAAGCACGGCGTGATCCTCATCTTCGACGAGGTCATCAGCGGTTTCCGCGTGGGCCCCGGCGGTGCGGCGGAGCGCCTGGGCATCACGCCGGACTTGGCCACCTACGGCAAGATCATCGGCGGCGGCATGCCTGTGGGCCTCTACGGTGGGCGCAAGGACATCATGGGCGTCGTGGCGCCGGATGGCCCGGTCTACCAGGCCGGCACACTCTCCGGCAATCCCGTGGCCATGGCGGCGGGCCTGGCCACCATGGAAAAGCTGACTCCCGCCTTCTACGCGGAGCTGGATGCCAAGGCCGCGATGTGGGCTGCCACCTTCGAAACCATTCCCGGCCTGCACTGCCCCCGCTACGGCAGCCTGCTCTGGCCCCTCTTCCAGAACGGCGTCCGCCGCAGCGACGCGGTGAAGGGCGAGGCCATCAGCAGCTTCAACCGCCTGCACCGCGCCCTTCTGGAGCAGGGCGTCTACCTGCCCCCCAGCGGCTACGAAGTGGCCTTCCTCAGCGGCGCCCACGGCGAGGCTGAGCTGGCCCACTTCAGGCGGGCCGTGGCCGCCGTGGCCCCCGCCTTTGCCTGACTCTCCTTCGGTGAATCCATGACCCAGCCCCTCCTCCGCGTCCTGAATGGCGAAGCCCTCGACAAGCCACCGGTCTGGTTCATGCGCCAGGCGGGGCGGTTCCTGCCCGAGTACCGCGCCGTGCGGGCCAAGGCCACCTTCGAACAACTGCTGAACGATTCCGATCTGGCCGCGGAAGTCACCCTCCAGCCCATTCGCCGATTTCCCCAGATGGATGGCGCCATCATCTTCAGCGACATCCTGGTGATCCTCGATGCCCTGGGCTGCGAAGTGACCATTCCCGAGGGCGGCCCCCGCATCGGCAAGACCCTGGATCAGATCGACATCAACCGGCCCCTGGATGAAACCATCTTCGAGCCGGTCTGCGCGGCCATCCGCAAGGTGAAGAAGGAACTGCCGCCCAAGGTGACGATGCTGGGCTTCGCGGGAGCCCCCTGGACCCTGCTGGCCTACGGCATCGAGGGAAAAGGCAGCAAGAGCTGGGCGAAGGCCAAGGCCTTCCTTCACCAGGAACCGGTCCTGGCCCGCAGGTGGCTGGACAAGCTGGCGGACGCCGCGGCGCGGCTGCTGAACCTCCACATCGAGGCCGGCGCCCAGGGCGTGCAGCTCTTCGACACCTGGGCCGGGGAACTGGACGCGGAGGACTACGCCACCTTCGCCCTGCCGTCCGTGCAGCGCACCCTCGCCCAGGTGACCGCCGCGCCGACCCTCTTCTTCGCCCGCACGGGGTACCTGCCGGATTCGCTGAACCAGCTGCCCTGCCAGGGCCTGGCCGTGCCTTGGCAGGTGCCCATCGCGGAGGCCCGCCGCCGCTTCCCGAAGATGGTGCTCCAGGGCAACCTGGATCCCATCGCCCTCCTGGCCGGCCCCGAGGTGGCGCGGAAGAAGGCCCGGGCCATCGTGGATGTCATGAAGGGCCACCCCCACATCTTCAACCTCGGCCACGGGCTGGTGCCCGAGACTGATCCGGCCGTCGTGGCGGCCGTGCTTGATGAAGTGAAAGCATGAATGAACACCGCCAAGGCGCCAAGGACGCCAAGAAAAGGATCAGTGATAGGCTTGGCGCTCTTGGCGTCTTGGCGGTGATCTTTTCCCCTGCGATTGGTACCGCTTTCTCTGACCGGATACGCCCATGAACCAGCTTGCCGATCTCATCCGCCGCTATGATCGTCCCGGGCCGCGCTACACCGGCTATCCCATGCCGCCGGTCTGGTCCGACGACTTCCCGGAAGCGGAAGTGCTTTCCGCCCTGGAGCGGGCCAACCTCCGCAAGGACGAGGCCCTCTCGCTCTACTTGCACATCCCCTTCTGCCCGCGCCGCTGCGCCTACTGCGGCTGCAACGTGGTGGTGAGCCCCCAGTACGATCCCGTCGAGGCCTACCTGGCTGCGGTGACGAAGGAACTGGATTTGGTGGTGTCGCGGATGCCGGACCGCCGCAAGGCCCTGCAGCTCCACTGGGGCGGCGGCACGCCCACCTATTTGAACGCCGTCGATCTGGAGCGCACCTTCAACCTCTTCAAGGAACGGTTCGATTTCCTTCCGGGGGCGGAGATTGCCATCGAGGTGGATCCCACGTTTCTGGAACCGGACCAGCTGCCGGCCCTGCGGAAGATGGGCTTCACCCGCGTCTCCTTCGGCGTGCAGGATCTGGACGAGAACGTACAGGCCCTCATCACCCGCGGGCAGACCTGGGACCACACCCTCACGGCCATGAAGCAATGCCGAGAGCTGGGCTTCGATGGCGTGAACCTCGATCTGGTGTACGGCCTGCCGGGCCAGACCATGGACACCTTCCGCCGCACGCTGGAATCCACGCTGGAGCTTTCGCCGGATCGCATGGCCATCTACGGCTTTGCCTACCTGCCCAGCATCATGCCTTTCCAGCGCAGCATCCCCGCCGAGACCCTGCCTTCGCCGGACCTGCGGCTGGAACTGCTGCTCCTGGCCTCGGACATCCTGGAGAAGGCCGGCTACATCGCCATCGGCATGGACCACTTCGCCCACCCGAACGATCCCATGGCCAAGGCCGTGAAGGAGGGGCGGCTCATCCGCAATTTCATGGGCTACGCCGTGGCCGCCGGCACAGACCTGCTGGGCTTCGGTCCCAGCGCCATCTCCAACGTGGCCGGTGTCTACGCCCAGAACGAGAAGATCCTCGCCAAGTGGGAACGCTCCATCACGGAAGGGCATCTGGCCGTCCACAAGGGGCACCACCTGTCCGAGGAGGACGAGCTGCGCCGCTGGGTCATCCACCACCTCATGGGCCACTTCGAGCTGCGCTGGGATGACCTCAAGGCCCGCTTCGGCGTGGATGGGCCAGTCTATTTCGCGGATGCGGTGGCGCAGCTGCAGGAGGAAGTGCCCCAGGGCACCGTGGAGGTGCATCCGGAAGGCATCTTCATCACCCCGCTTGGATGCCGCTTCGTGCGCAACCTGGTGCAGCCCTTCGATGCCTATCTGGCCAAGCTGAGCGCCAAGACTCCCTTCTCTCGGACGGTCTGATTTTTCAGGATATGCGACCGTGACGTATTGAATCCAAGCGCACGGAGCCTACATTGAGGGGCAGCGGCGGTTCGCCAGACCGGGTGGCGGCCCTGGAGTCCGATCGCAGCCTGGATCGGTGGACATTCTTCCCGGCCGGCGTCCCGCCCGCGTTGCGCGGAGGCTCCCATGCTGCCCATCCTGCTCCTGCCCGCCCTGTTCCTCCAGGCGCCGCACTCGGTCATCCCTGGCACGGTGGAGGTTGCGCCCGGGGTCTTCGTGCTCAAGGGCACGCCCCACGAAGGCCTGTGCGAAACCCTGAAGAAGGAGCATGTCGTGCGGGTGATTGATCTCCGCCGCGATGATGAACCCAACGTGGACTGCGATTCCGAGGCCTCCCGGCTCCAGGCGCACGGGATCCAGTACCTTCGCTTCACGGTAGGGCGGGCACCATCCATCGCGGATTTCGATTTCCTGAGAACCCTCCTGAATGACCTCCCTTCGGGCACCCGGATGCTCATTCATTGCAGCAACGGGAATCGCTCTGCGGCGGCGGTGGTGCCCTGGCTGGTGCTGGACAAGGGGAAGACGATTCCGGAGGCCTTCGCCCTCGCCCGCGAAGCGGGCCTGAAGGGTGCAGACACTGAGGCCGCCATCCGGAAGTACCTCGCGGCCAACGGGCGCAGCTGAACGGCGGGCAGGCATCCCGCCGTTCAGCCGGCGACAAGGGGATAGGAGGAACGGCTAACGCAGCCGGAAGGGCATGGTGAGCTTCACCCGCGCCTTCACGGGTTTCCCGTCCTTGCGAACGGGTTCGAACCGCCAGCCCTTGGCGTAGTCCACGGCGGTGGGCCGCAGGGCTTCGGGGCCCTCCAGCGCCTGGGCCGATTCGACCCGTCCGTCCAGGCCAATGACGGCTTCGACGACCACGGTGCCCGTGATGCCCTTCGCCTTGGCCGCGGCAGGGTACGCGGGCGCTGGGGGACGGTAAGCCAGCTTGGTGTGGTTGGAATCAACCTCCAGGATGGCCTTCGGGTTCCGGAGACGGAAGGTCAGGGTGAGCTGGAGCCTGGCCCTCACCGGTTGCCCGTTCACCTGGGCCGGCTTGAAACGCCAGGCTCTGGCCCAGCCCACGGCGGCGGGCTGGAGGGCCTCTGGGCCTGACAGGGCCTTGGCGGATTCCACCCGGCCGTCGGTGCCGAGGACCACTTCGACGATCACGGTCCCGGAGATACCCTTGGCCTTGGCCTCGGCGGGGCAGGCTGGGGGGGCGGGACGGTAGGCCACCCGGATCTGGTTGAGGCTGAAATCGTGGATGGGTGCTGGGCGGGCAGAGTTGACCTGGCGCGTAGCCAGGGCGGTGGCGCCGCAAAGCGAAAGGCCGACGAGCAGGAGGAGAAGACCCCGGAGCGAGGGGGCTTGGCTTGGTCGGGGTTGGAAGAGACGGGTGATGCGGTGCATGAGGGTTCCTCGGGCGGCCGCGAGGGCCGGTTCGGGATCAGTGGGCGCCCGCCGCAAGGCGGCCAGGACGGCGAGGCCCTCGGCCAGGGGCAGGGGATCGCCCAGGAGGGCTGCGGCGGCATCGTCGCAGCAGTGCTCCCGGGTGTCCCTGATCTGGCGGGAAAGCCACCAGGCGGCGGGATGGAAGAACAGGAGGGCCTCCGCAAGGGTCTGCAGGAGGTTGGCAAGGTAATCGTTCCGCCGGAGGTGGGCCAGCTCATGGGCCAGCACGGCCTCCAGGGCATCCGGCGAAAGGGCGAGGAGGGCCGAGGCCGGCAAGAGGATGGCGGGCTTGAGCCATCCCATAGCCAGGGGGGACTGGGCCCGATCCGACACGAGCAGGCGCACGCGACGGGACAGACCCATGCGCTGGGCGAGGTCCTGGAGCCGGGTATTCCAGGCTGCGGGAGCCGGCCGGGCCTGGACCAGATAGAAGCGGTCCAGCCACCACAGTCCCCCGCCGAGGCGGAGAAGCATGGCGCTGGCCCCCAGCATCCACAGCACGGCCACCCAGGGCAGGAAGGCCCCGAAGGCCGCCAGGGACAGGGCGGACCCAGCCTGGACAGGCGGAGCCCAGATCGTCAGATCCGCACCCTGGATTCCCGACGGGGCCGCGCCAGGGGCAAGGGCCACGAAGGTCGCCATCGGCGCGAGGACCATGGCCATCAGGCCTGTGCAGGCCCACCGGTAGCGGAATCGGGCATCCTCGCGCCGAAGCAGGGCCAGCCCCGCCCAAGTCACGAGGCCGATGAATGTGTCCTCCCACAGCGCATGGAGCAGGGTGAGCCCCAGACGGTGGAGCGTGGGATTCAGCAGGATGGCGTTCATCGGCGCTCCTTGCGGAGGCGGTCCAGGGTGGCCTGGATCGCCGCCAACTCGGCCGGGTCGGCCGGCGACTCGGACAGGGCCCTCAGCACCAGAGAGGCGGCGCTGCCCTCGAAGGCCTTGTCCATCAGCTCCCGCAGCAGGCAGGCCTGCGTGGGCGCCTCTCCCTGGGCGGCCTGGTACACGTGGCTCCGCGCGGACTCGTCACGGGTCACCAGGCCCTTGTCCACCATGATCTGCATGAGCTTCAGCACGGTGGTGTACCCCATGTCCCGGCCCTTCGACAGATCCGCGTGTACGTCGCGGACCGTGGAAGGGCCCCGGTCCCAGAGCACCCGAAGGATGGCGAGCTCGCCATCGGACGGACGGATGGGGTCGGTGGTCATGGGTCTCCCGGGTGGATGTCCTCCAATGTACGAACCGGTTCGGATTTGTCAACGAACTGGTTCGTACTTTTTTTAGGTCAGGGCCCGGAGAAGGATCTCCGCCAGTGGCCGGATCCGTCCTGGTTCGCTGAGGATGGCGCCCCGGGCGGCGATGAGGCGGGCGGAGGAGCGGCCCAGGAGGGCTGTTTCCACCAGGCCATGGGCCTTGAGGGTGGCGCCGGTCTGGACGAGGTCCACGATGGCGTCCGCCAGGCCCAGCAGCGGCGCCAGCTCCACGCTGCTGCTGAGGGGCACCAGCTCGGCCGTGAGGCCTTCCCGTGCCAGCCAGGCCTCCGTGGCGCGGAAGAACTTCGTGGCCAGCCGCAGGTGGGGGCGGGCCTTCAGATCCTCCAGCGTGATGCCGGCGGGGGCGCAGAGACAGAGGCGGCAGGCACCGATGCGGAGATCCGCCAGCTCCAGCAGGTCCATCTCCAGCTCGTCGAGGGTGTCCGAGCCCACGATGCCGAGGCTCGCCACACCGGCCGCCACGTAGCGGGGCAGATCGGCGCCCTTGAGCAGCAGCGCCGATACGCCCGGCGTGGCCGTGGGGATGCGGAGCACGCGGGACTTCAACGCGGCGGCATCGAGCGCCAAGGGCGTTCCGGCCAGGCGGGGCACCAGCTCGTCGCCGAGGCGACCCTTGGGGAAGGCGATGAGAACGGGCGCGGTCATGGCTGCTCGAAGAGGTCGGGGCGGGTCTCGGCGAGATCCAGGAGGCGGGACAACCGCACGCAGAAACCCGCAGCCTGCCAGGGCCGACCCAGCTCCGGGAACAGCCGGTCGTAGCGGCCACCCGCGGCCAGTTCCTGCTGGGCGCCGGGGGCCCAGAGGCGCAGGGTGGGGCCCGTGTAGAAGTCCAATCCGGCCACATCCGCCAGGTCCACCCGCAGGTCCAGCCGCTCCGGCAGGATGGGGAGCAGGGCGTGGAGGGCCCGGTCCATGTGGGCCCGCTCCCCGGCGAGCAGATCTGCGTAGGGGCTGGCATCCAGAGCCTTCAGGGTGTCGGGGCCATCCAGGTCGGCGAGCAGGGCTTCGGCGTGGGCCGTGAGGCGCGGCGCCGCGGGGTGATCCCCCAGGGCTTCGCGGACGCGGTGGGCTGCGCGGCGGGAGAGGGCTGCCACGACGGCTTTCGCAAGGTCTGGTGGAAGCTGCTCGGCCTCCAGCGGGCGGCGCACGAGGGCAGCGTTGCCCAGGTGCAGGATGGCGCGCCGCAGACCCAGCGCCTCGGGCACGGCCATGAGGAGACGGGCCAGCTCCACATCGGCTTCCGCCGAGATCTCTCCTTCCGGCTGGATCCGCTCGCAGCCCACCTCGAAGCGCTCCATGGCTTCCCAGGGCTGGACCGGGCGGCGGAACACTGCGCCGGCGTAGGCCACGCGATCGGGGGGCTCCGGGAAGCGCCGCGCCAGGAGTCCCGCCAGGGCCACGGTGAAATCCCAGCGCAGGGCCACCAGATCCTCGCCGTCGAAGAACCGCAACGCGCCCTCGGGCACCGGTTCCCGCAGCACCAGCGAGGGGTGCAGCTCCCGGTAGCCGTGGGCGGCCAGCAGCGCCATGAGGGCGCCCTCCCAGCGGCGGAGCCGGGCGGCGGAACCAAACAGCAGGTCGGGGAAGTGGGGCGTGCGGACGGGCATCAGACCTTGCCTCCCGTGGCATCCGTGTGGCGGCGCTGCAACACCGCGACGGCATCGCGCAGCCGGGCGCCCTTCGCGAGGAGCAGCAGATCCAAGTGGAAGATCAGATCCGCCGCCTCGCCCAGGAAAGCCTCCCGGTCCTCGTTCTTGGCGGCGATGACCACCTCGCCGGCTTCCTCCACCACCTTCTTGCCGATGCGGTCCACGCCTTGCGCAAAGAGGCGCTGGGTGTAGCTTCCGGCGGGATCGGCGGCGGCCCGGCGGGCCTCCAGCACTGCCTCCAGGCGGCCCAGCCAGGGCAGGGTGGCGGGCCAGGGCGCATCGCCGTCGAAGCAGCTCTCCGTGCCCCGGTGGCAACTGGGGCCCTCGGGCTCGGCGAGGATCAGCAGGGCATCGCCATCGCAGTCGGGACGCACCTGGATCACCTTCAGGCGGTTTCCGCTGGTGGCACCCTTGGTCCAGAGCGCCTGACGGGAGCGGCTCCAGAACGTGACCCAGCCGGTCTCCAGGGTGAGGCGCAGGGCCTCGCGGTTGAGCCAGGCCAGCATGCGCACCTCACCCGCGGGGCTCTGTACGATGCCGGGGATGAGGCCGTCGGGGCCGAATCGGAGCGCATTGAGGTCCATGGTCACATCCGCACGAGCATGCCGTTGTGGGCGAGGTAGGCCTTGAGCTTCGGGATGGGAAGGGTGCCCTCGTGGAAGAGGGTGGCGGCCAGCACCGCATCGGCACCGTGTTCCAGGGCTTCGAGGAAATGGATCTCCAGCCCCGCGCCACCGGAGGCGATGAGGGGGATGGGCAGCTCGGTGGCCCGATCCAGGAGCTGGATGTCGAAACCCTGGCCGGTGCCGTCCCGATCCATGGAGGTCAGCAGGAGCTCGCCGGCGCCGAGGTCGCACAGCTCCTGGAGCCACGGCAGGGCCGCGCGGTCCGTGGGCTCGGTGCCGCCTTTCAAGAAGACGCGCCAACCGAGATCCGGATCGCGCTTCACATCCACGGCCGCCACCACGCACTGCCGGCCGAAGGCGTCGGCCAGTTCGGAGACCAGGGCCGGGCGCAGGGCCGCGGCGGTGTTCACGGCCACCTTGTCGGCGCCGGCTCGGAGCAGGCGCTTGGCGTCATCCACGCAGGCGATGCCGCCGCCGACGGTGAAGGGGATGCTCAGCTCCCGCGCCACGTCGCGCACCCAGATCTCCCGGGTGCTCCGGGCTTCCTGGCTGGCGCTGATGTCCAGGAACACCAACTCGTCGGCGCCCTCCGCGTCGTAGCGTCGGGCCAGGTCCACGGGATGGCCGAGGTCGCGCAGGTCCTTGAACTGGACGCCCTTCACCACGCGGCCGTTCTTCACATCCAGGCATGGGATCACGCGCTTGGCAGGCATCAGGCGGCTCCTTCCAGCGCAAGGCGGGTGGCGGGATCATCCAGGGGCAGCACACCCTCCAGGAGCGCCTTGCCACTGATGGCGCCCACGACGCCAGGAATGCGGGCCAGGGCACCGAGGTCGGCGAGCCCGCGCAAACCACCGGAGGCTTGCACGCGGAAGCCCTCCTTTGTCACGAGGGCGGCGGCGTCGAGGCCGGGCCCCTCCAGGGTTCCGTCGCGGCCGACGTCCGTGACCAGCGCCCGGTCGAAGCCCAGCACCAGCAGGGCCTCGAACACATCTGTCGAGGCGCAGGCGCTGGTGGTCTGCCAGCCGCGGGTGACGATGCGGCCGCCCTTCAGGTCGAGGGCCGCGAGGACGCGGTCGCCCGGCAGGCCCTTCAGCTCCCGGGGCCGCTCCACGGCGAGGGTGCCCACCACGGCGTCGAAGCCGAGGTCCAGCGCTGAGGAGACGTCGTCCCGCGTGCGCAGGCCGCCGCCGAGCTGGAAGCGGAGGGCGGGGAACTGGGCCGGGAAACCCGCGAAGGCGCCCTGGCGGGCCCGCCCGAAGGCGCCATCCAGATCCACGAGGTGGATGCGGCGGGCCCCGGCTGCCGCGAGGCGTTCCACCCAGGCCTCGGGCGCCAAGTCGTAGAAGGTGGCCTGATCCGGGTCGCCGTGGCGGAGGCGGACCAGCCGGCCCGACAGAAGGTCCAAGCTGGGGATCAGTTGCATGGCGCCTCCGGCACGGCGACGGTGGCTCCCATCCAGGCCAGGGCCGCCTGGAGCAGACTCAGGCCGAAGGCCCCCGACTTTTCGGGGTGGGCCTGGAAGCCCAGCACCCGGCCCCGGGCTTCCACGGCCGAGAAGGGGCGGCCGTGGCTGGCGGTGTACACCGTCTCCGGGCCGGGCTCCAGGGCGTAGCTGTGGACGAAATAGAGCCAGCCGCCCTGAGGATCCGGCAGGGCCGGGTGCGCGACATGCTGCTGCACCCGGCTCCAGCCCACATGGGGCACCTTCACGCCCGGTCCCAGGCGCCGGACGAGGCCCGGCAGCAAGCCCAGACCACTGGCCCGCGGCGCCTCCTCGCTACCCTCCGCCAGCAACTGGAGACCCAGGCAGATCCCGAGCAGCGGGCGGCCATCGGCCACCAGGTGGGGCAGTTCCCGCCACCAGCCGTGCGCCCGCAGCGCCTGCTGGGCGGCCTCGAAGTGGCCCACTCCGGGCAGGATCAGGGGGCCGGCGTCCGCGCCCTCACTGGGCCGCTCGGCGCGGACATGATCCAGGCCCAGGCGGTCCAGGGCCCCTTCCAGGGAGGCGAGGTTGCCCGCGCCGGTGTCAATGAGCGTGATCATGCCGACAGCGTCCCTTTGGTGGAGGGGATTCCGCTCCCCTCGATGCGGACAGCTTCGCGCAGGGCGCGGGCCAGGGCTTTGAAGAGCGCCTCCACCTTGTGGTGGGTGTTCACGCCCCGCAACAGATCGGCATGGAGGGCCAGCCCGCCGCGCAGGGCGAGGGCGATGAAGAACTCCCGCACCATCTCGGTCTGGAAGCCGTCGCCCAGCACCACCGGCGGGAGATCGGCGTGGAACTCGCACCAGGGGCGGCCCGAGAGGTCCACCACCACGCGGGCCAGGGCCTCGTCCAGGGGCACGTAGGCATGGGCGAAGCGGGCGATGCCGGCGCGGTCGCCGAGGGCCGTCCGGAGTGCCTCGCCCAGGCAGAGGCCCACATCCTCCACCAGGTGGTGGCTGTCCACGGGCAGGTCGCCCTCGGCTTCGATCACCAGGCCCAGCCCGCCGTGGCGGGCGAGTTGCGCCAGCATGTGGTCGAAGAAACCCAGTCCCGTGCGGATGCGGATCTCGCCGCCCTCCAGGGACAGCTGGAGGTGCACACGGGTCTCGGCGGTACGGCGGTCCAGGGTGGTGGTTCTCATGCGGGCTCCTCCGTCAACATCGGCAGCAGGTCGCTTAGGCTCGCGAACTGGAGGTCTTCAGGCGCGGCGAAGCGCGCGCGGTCCCCGCCCACGGCTGCGAACCGCCAGGCGAGTTCGGGACGCAGCGCGGCGGCGGCGCGGAGGCAGCGGGCATCGTCCACGGTGTCGCCCACGAACAGCACCTCCTCGGCCCGGAAGGCGTCCGCCAGCTGGAGCAGGCCCGCGGGCTCGGGCTTCCGTAGGTGGGGTGCGGCGTCACACACGGCGGGAAAACGGAAGCCCAGCACCCGCCAGGCCAGCTCCAGTTCCTCTGGCGGCCGGCCCGTGAGCACCGCCAGATCCCAGCCCGTGGCCTCCAGTTCCGCCAGGGCCACCACGGGCTTCTCCATCTGGATGGTGTCGGCGTAGTGCCGCTGGACCACCGTCTGGGCGGCGGGTTCCAGGGCGGCCATGCGGGATTCGAATTCAGAGAAGCCCCGGTCTGTGGCGGCCTCCAACACGGGTACCAGGTCGCGATCGCCGCAGACCTCCGCCAGGGCCAGGGCCCCCGCCGTGAGGCGGAAGTCATTGTTGAAGCCCCCCAGTCGCTTGAAGGCGCGGAAGGTGGCATCGGACCAGGGCAGCGCGGGGCGCAATTCCGCCAGGGCCCGGGCCACGGCCTCCATGAAGCTGCGATCCGCATCAATGAGGACACCGTCAATGTCCAGCGCCAGGAGTCGGCGGCGCTTCTGGGGCGCGGGCGGCGGCAGGCTGCCGCCGAGGGCTTTGGCCACCCGGGCCGTGGCCGCCTCGTCGCCCACGGTGATGCGGGCCGCGCCAGCCCCTGGCAGGCGTCGCACCTTCAGGCCCGCGGCCTCCAGGGGAGCGGCGGGATCCGGGGTCAGGTAGAGGAAATTGGCCTCGCTGGGGGCGGCCTGGTGCTCCGGCAGGGCGGCGGCGAGCCGAGCCCTGCGGTCGGGCACCTCGCGAATGCCGGGGTCGAAGGCCCCTGCAAAATCCAGGGCCACGTCCAGGGCCTCCAGGCTGGCGGCGGGCAGGGAATAGGGCAATTGCAGGGTGGCCAGTTTCCCCACCAGGGCCGGGTCGCCCACCAGGTAGCCCAGGCGCCAGGCCGCGGAAGCCAGGGCCTTGCTGAAGGTCCGCAGCAGCAGGACGTTCGGGAAGCGATCCACGGCCAGCCGGTGGGTGGCGGGGGCGAACTCCGCGTAGGCCTCATCCAGCACCACCAGCGGGGGCTCGGGCCGGGCGGCGGCCGCCTGGAGGAGGGGTTCGAGCTCTTGAGGCGAGATCCAGGCACCCGTGGGGTTGTTCGGAAGGGTCAACCAGATCTGCCGAGCCTCCAGGGCCGCCTCCCAAGGGGCCAGGGGCCAGCCCTCCCCTACCGGTACCGGACGCACGCGGCCGCCGTGCCGACGGATAAGCAGCGGGTAGAGACTGAAGCCGGGCTCGGGGATGGCCACGGTCTCGCCGGGCGACAGGCCCGCCATGGCCACCAGATCAAGCAGGGCCCCGGAGGAGGGGCCGAGCAGGAGACCGCCTTCCGGCGCGCCCAGGCGGCGGCGCAGGCGCTCGGTCAGTTCGCCCTGGCGTTCGGGATAGCGGTGGAACGGCATCCGGACCAAGCGGTCCAGCAGGGCGGCCCGGGCCGCGGGCGGCCAGTCGGCGGGCGGCTCGTTCAGGTGGAGGCGCAGGCCCTCCTTGGGTTCGGGGGGGCGCCGGTAGGCGGGCAGGTCGTTCAGGTCGGGACGGAGCAGGGACATGGGGATCTCGGGATCAGGGTAGGCGAAGGCGAGGCTTCCAGGACGGAGCGATCAGGGGCGCGGCGGCAAAACCGCGCCCTAGGCGTGGGGATGGCGAAGGTCGGCGCTGCGGCCGTGGTGGGGCAGGCCCTCGGCCTCGGCCAGGCGGGCCACCCAGGGAGCCATGGTCCGGGCATCCGCGGGGGAGAGGGCGAGGAGGCTCTGCCGCTTGAGGTAGGTGGCCACGCCCAGGGGGCTGGTGTAGCGGGCCGTGCGTCCCGTGGGCAGCACGTGGTTGGGGCCGGCGCCGTAGTCCCCGAAGGCCTCGGCGCTGGAAGCACCCAGGAAGAGGGCACCGGCGGCGGTCAGGCGCGGACTCCAGGCTTCGGGATCCGCCACGCAGAGCTCGAGGTGCTCGGGGGCCCAGGCCTGGGCCAGGGCGATCGCCAGTTCCCGTTCGGCGCAGACAAGGCGCCCGTGGCGCGAAAGGCTCTGGGCCAGGATCTCCCGGCGGGGTGAGGCCTCGGCCCGCGTGGCGAGTTCCGCCGCCACGGCCTCCAGCAGGCCTCGGTCCTCGCTGACGAGGACGGCGGCGGCATCGGGATCGTGCTCGGCCTGGGCCAGCAGATCCTCCGCCAGCCAGGCGGGATCGGCGCTGGCATCGGCCAGAATCAGCAGTTCCGTGGGTCCGGCCAGGGCGTCAATGCCGCAGACGCCCAGGAGCTGGCGCTTGGCCTCGGCCACGAAGCGGTTGCCGGGGCCGGCCACCAGGTCCACGGCGGGTTCGTCGTAGGCCAGCCAGCCCAGGGCCTGGGCGCCGCCCATCGGGATCAGTTCCTCCAGGCCCAGTTCCGCGGCGCAGGCCAGCACGAGGGGATCCACGCCCCAGGCGCCGGGCAGGGTGGCCTGGGGCCGGGGTGGCGTCATGCCCACGATGCGGCCCACGCGGGCCACCTGGGCGGGGATGACGGTCATGGCCAGGGTGGAGGGGTAGAAGGCGCGTCCCCCGGGGATGTAGACGCCCACGCTGCCAAGGGGGCACCAGCGCTCGCCCACGGTACCGCCCCCGGGGAGGGGCAGCTCCAGATCGCGCAGGCAAGCCCGCTGGCCCTCCGCGAAGCGGCGGACGTTGGCGATCAGCTCCCGCAGCGCGGCCATCAGCTCGGGCCGTTCGCGGTCGAGGCGGGTCCGGGCCTCCGCGAGGGCCGACGCAGGGATGCGAAGGGCGGCGGAATCCAGGCGCACGCCGTCGAGGCGCTCCGTCCAATCCAGGGCGGCCTCGAGGCCGCGGGCGCGCACGTCGGCCAGGATGGTCGCCACCCGTTGCCGTGTCTCCGCTTCCGTCTCTCCGCTCCTGGTCAGGGAGGCCACCCACCGGGGCAGCTCCGCCCGGTCCGTCAGGTCAGCAATCGAGATGAAGTAACACCTATGCACCTCTCGGGTGAAGGTCCAGCATGCCAGCGGGAACGTCATCCCGCAACCAGGGTTCAGGCCGGCAGCGCGGCCGCCACGGGCTGGAAGAAATAGCGGACATTGGCCGGGGCGTCCTCCTCGGCCCACTCCCAGCAGCCGGGATCGGCGAGGATGGCCTGGGCCAGGGCGACGTGCAGGGCATGGCCGGCGGCATGGGCTTCCACAAGGCCGAGCATCGGGGCGCCCAGCAGGGCCAGATCGCCCACCAGGTCGAGCATCTTGTGGCGGACGGCCTCATCCTCGAACCGGAGGGATTCGTTCAGGGGGCCTTCGCTGCCAAACACCACGGCATTGTCCAGGCTGCCGCCCTGGGCCAAGCCCCGGGCGCGCATGGCCTCGATCTCCTGGGCCAGGCAGAACGTCCGGGCGGAGCCCAGCTCCCGGCGGTACTTTTCGGGCGTGAGGCTCAGTTCCCGGCTCTGGCGGCCGAGGGCCGGCACCGGAAAGTCAATGGTGTAGCGCAGGCGCAGGCCATCATAGGGGGAAACCCGGATCCAGCGATCCCCGTTCCGCACTTCCACGGGACGGGTGATTTTCAGGAACCGGCGGTGCCCGTCGAGGGTGCGTGTGCCCGCCTGGAGCAGGGCTTCCACCCAGGGGCCGGCGCTGCCATCCAGGATGGGCAGTTCCTCGGCATCCACCTCGATGCGGAGGTGTTCGATCTCCAGGCCCATGAGGGCGGAGAGCAGATGCTCAATGGTCTGAAGCCGCACACCATCCTTGATCAGCGTCGTGGACAGGACCAGATCGCCCGCCCGCTCTGCTTTCACCGGAATCTCGGTGCCGGTGGGCAGGTGGACGAAGCGCAGACCGGTAGGGGCGTCCACGGGCACCAGCCGCACTGTGCAAGGGCGGTTGCCGTGCAGGCCACGGCCCGAGATCGTGATCTCGTGACCAAGGGTCTGGGGTTGGGTGCTGCGGGGCATGGTGCGACCTCGCAGGTCTTTAAGCCAGTTCCATGCCATTGTATTAATTTAATTATTTCATTGTTTACGTTATGACAAACAACATAAAGATGTGGGTCCATCCACCACACACCGTGGTTTGGAAGGGTTAGGAGCTGGAACGGAATAAGCAATGCCATCGCGCGGGGTGCCGGGCAAGTGAGTCAAGGAGGCTGAGGTTCCAGCGGAGCGGGACTCCGTGAACCGAAGCCGACGCAGGATCGCGCAGCCCGCCACCCCGCGCCCGGAGGGTTGACGCCCATCCGCGCGCCCCGCGGCGTCAGGGCCCTTGAACCATGAACCACATGGCCCTGCGGGCCCTTCCTTGCGGATGCATCGCGGCTGGGCGTCAACGATGGCAACGATTATTCCGTTCCAGCTCCTTACCGGGGCCGCACCCGCTCCCAGTCTTCCGGGGTGGTGAGTTTCAGGTTGGAGCTGGGGCTCGGGATGACTCTGACGGCCAAGCCCAGGCGCTCCAGGAGAGCCACGTCATCCGTGCCGGTGAATCCCTGCTCTGCGGCGGCCCTGAAGGCCTGCTTCCAGGTGCCGAGCCGGGCGATCTGGGGCGTCTGGGCCCGGAAGAATTCCTCCCGGGGCTCGGTGCGAAGCACGCGCCCCTGGGCGTCCACCCGCTTGAGGGTGTCCGTGGAGGGCTCACCCAGCAGCACCCCGTCGTACTGATCCAGGGCGGAAAGGGCCTCCCAGAGGGGGGTGGCGGGAGGAAAGGGCCGCACGGCATCGTGGATCATCACCGGGGCCATGGGCGCATCGGGCAGGGCCTGGAGCGCTGCCCAGACCGACTCCTGGCGGGTCTCGCCCCCAACGACCACCTGGCAGGGCACGGGGAAGGGCCAGGCGCGGGCTTCGGACAGGTGGGCCGTGGGCACGGCCAGGGCGATGCCAGCCAGGGGCGGCATGCCCGGGAGGAGAAAGGCCTCCACTGTTGCCCGCAGCAGCGGCCTCCCGCCCCAATCCCGGAATTGTTTGGGCAGACCCCCTCCCATGCGCAGGCCCCGACCGCCGGCCGGAATGACCAGGAAGGGGCGTCTGGAATCAGCGCCGGCGGGTGATGAAGGGCTCGACACCGCGGTCTTTCAGGAGCTTGGCGATCTGCTGGGCGGCCTTCTCGGCGTCCTGGCGGCGGGTGTAGCTGCCAACCCGGACCCGCTTGACCTGCAACCCGCGCCCGGTGACCACATCCTGGGTCGTGACCGGCCCGAAGGCATCGGCCAGCTCATCCTCAAGGGCAGCGATGTTCGCGGGATTCGACAAGGCGGCCACTTGAACAACATAGGGATCCTGCTGGTCGAGTGACGGATCTATCGGCATCGGCAGGCCCTGAGCATTCACGGTCTGAAGGCGGACCTGGGTGACACCTTGCCCGATGAACCCCAGCACCTGGGCACCCTTGCGGGAGAGGTCCAGCAGGCGCCCCTTGATGAAGGGACCGCGATCATTCACGCGGAAAATGGCGTGATGGCCGTTTTCGAGATTGGTGACCTTCACCAGTGTCCCCAGGGGCAGGGTCCGGTGGGCGCAGGTGTAGGCATCCGGATCGTAGACTTCGCCGCTGGCGGTCGGCTGGCCCGCAAAGCCGTCCCCATCCCCACCGTACCAGCTGGCCATGCCTTCCTCGACGAAGGCGGGCGCTTCCGGGGCCGGGGGAAGCCGGTCAAGGCGCGGGCGGGGCGAGGTGAAGGTGGCTGGAGGGCGGGTGCAGTGCAGGGTGAAGGCCAAGGCCACCAGCACGGCAATCTGAGGCGCACCCAGGCGCGTGATCCGAAGGAAGCCGCCTGTTCCTGGCACCACGGGCGCGGGCGGCTCGAAGACCACTTGGATCTCGTGGATCCAGTGGACACAGGCCTTGCTCCAGTTGGTAGGGTGGAAGGACGACAGCATCGGACTCCAAAAGATCCACATGGGGTTGATACACGATTCAATCCCATATATGAATGCAGTATAGCCTTTTGAAGTTCAATGAGCCATGCATTTTAATAAAATAGGGATATATCAAGCGTTAGCAGATCTTTGAGGTCTCTACGAAATCTATTGCCGAAGGGGGATTTCGGCGACGCGGAAGGGCTTGGGCCGGTTGCCCTCACTGTGGAAAGGGGCCGGAAGGCGGTGGGCTGCCCGGAGGGCGCGGGCCTCAGAGGGGTAAGAGCCAAGGAAGACCTGATAGCAGGTTCGTCCGTCGCGCAGGGTCATGGGCAGCAGGAAGAGGTCGGGATTCCGGCTCGCGAGCAGGTCCACGGCATGCTGAACCGTGGCTCCCTGGCAGGCAATTTCCAGGCGGAGGGTCCAGGTGCCATGGATCACCCGCCGTTGGGCTTCGCCCTGTGCAAGGGCCAGGGCCCAATGGCCGGCGGTGATGGCCTTGAGACGTTCAGCCCGCGACGCGGGGCCCACGGGCTTGGAAGGGGGCGGCGGGGATGTGGATTGGATGGCTGGCGCAGAAGATGCGGGAGGTGCGGCGGGGGGAGCCGCCTGGGTCGGAGGTGGCGGCACGGGTTGTGGGCGAGGGGGAGCCGGGGGAGGCGTCGGAAGGGGGTGGATGGCCGCTGGCGGCCGGTGGTGGCGCCACATCCGGTAGCTGCCCCAGCCCGCCAGGGCCAGGAGGGGGATCACGAGCAGCCACACTTTGGAGCGGGCGGAGGTTAGGAGCTCGGGCGGGGCCGGGGGCTCCGGTCGCTCGGTGGAGCCATAGGCTTCCTGCAGGATGGGCAGGGAACGCTCGGGGGCGGTCTGGGAGGCGAGTGGGGCCGCGAGGGGAGGTTCGGGGTCCGGGGGCAAGGGCACCGTTTCCGGAAGCTCATCCTCTGGGCCGAGCTGATCCAAGGCCTCGGAAAGGTGCTCCAGGTTCGTGGTTGGCAGCTGGCTCGCGTGGATTTCAGAAAAAAGAGACGGGGCGGGTTCAGGCGGAGGCTCGGGCAGGGCCGGGCTGAGGTCGGTCTGCGCGGGTTCCAGGGCCATCTCCAGGGCCCGCCGGTCCAGGGGAGGCAGCTCATGGAGGCGGGCCCACCCGATCTCCCGGAGGAAGAGCGCGAAGGCGCCCAGGCGGAAGGGCTCCACCCCGGACTCTCGGCTCAGTTCCAGCAGGGTGCGCGTGCCATCAAGGAGGCCGGGCAGGCGGGCGAGATCTGCGGGAAGGGCCAGCTCCTGGAGCCGCCGGCCCTCCAGGACGATGACCTGGTTCAAGGGGCCCAGTTCCTCCAGGACAACTTCCCGGTTCCGAAGGCTCAGCACCGCCGCCAAAAGCATCGCGGGGGTGTCGAAGGGAAGGCGCACGGTGGTGGCGTCCAGCTCCCCCCGGGATTCGAAAAGGGGCTCGTGCGTTTCATCAGCCAGGGCAGCCCACACGACGCGCTCCACCTGCGCGCGGGCCACTTCCAGAAGGTCACGCTGGGTGATGAAGCCCATCTGGATGAGATTCTTCCCGATGGACATGCCCGGATCGAGGTTGGCCAGGGCGTAATCCAGTTGAGCCTGGGTGATCCTGCCCCGCTCCACCAGCAGGTGGGTCAGGCGATCCTGGGGATGGGTGCTGGTGGCGAACACCACATCGCCGGCCTCGAGAAAGATGGTGCGCTGGGGCTCCTGTCCCAGGCGCCAGATGCCGGTGGCCTGGGCCCGGCGGCGGGCGAAAAGATCCTTGAGGGCCGTCAGGCTCATGGGACCATCCAGCGTTCGAGCTTGAGTTTCCCGACCTTCACCAGCAACGAGGCTCCGGGCCGGAGGGCGAGGCGCACGGAAGGATCGGAAGCCTTCTGGCCATCCAGGCTGACGGCTCCCTGGATGATGAGGCGTTCGGCTTCCTTCCGGCTGGCGGCGAGGCCGCGTTCCACCAGGATACGGGCCAGGGGGACTTCGCCATCCGTGGGTGGGAGCGTGATGTCGGGAGCCTCGTCCTGGCTGCGTTCGGAGAAGCGGCGCACCCACCGGTCCTCGGCCTCCCGGGCGGCGGTGGGGCCGTGGAAATCCGCCACGATCTGGCGGGCCAAGCCCTTCTTGGCATCCATGGGGTGGCCCTGCTGAAGGGCCTCGATCTCGGCGGGGAGCTGGTCTGTCAGGAGCAGATACCAGTCCCACATCAAGGTGTCGCTGATGCTCATGGCCTTGCCGAACTGCGTGTCCGCATCTTCGAGGAAGCCGATGTAGTTGCCCAGGCTCTTGGACATCTTCTCCACGCCATCCAGGCCCAGCAGGAGGGGCACGGTCAGCACGACCTGGGGCTTCTGGCCCGAGGCCTCCTGGAGGATGCGGCCCTGCATGAGGTTGAACAGCTGGTCGTTGCCGCCCAGTTCCACATCGGCCTGGAGGGCTACCGAATCGTAGGCCTGGGTGAGCGGGTAGAGCAGCTCGTGGAGGGCGATGGGCTCGCGGGCCTCCATCCGCTTGGCGAAATCGTTGCGTTCCAGCATCTGGGCCACGGTGAAGCGGGAAGCCAGGCGGATCCACTGCTCGCCGTGGAGCGGGCCCAGCCACTCGCTGTTGAAGCGAATCTTCGTGCGCTCGGGATCCAGGATCTTGAACACCTGGGCCTTGTAGGTCTCCGCGTTGGCCAGCACCTCCTCCCGGGAGAGTGGCGGGCGGGTGGTTTTCTTGCCGGTGGGATCGCCGATGAGGCCCGTGAAATCGCCGATGAGGAAGGTCACCTCGTGGCCCAGTTTCTGGAACTGGGCCATCTTGCGGATCAGGACACCATGGCCCAGATGCAGATCCGGTGCCGTGGGATCGAAGCCGGCCTTGATGCGCAGGGGCCGGCCTTCCTTCAGCTTGGCCTCAAGCTGTTCGGCCTTGTGGCAGGTCACGGTGCCCTTCAGGAGCAGGGCGAGGGCGTCATTCATGGAGGTTGAAGCGGCGGCCATGCCTGAATCTTGGCCGAAAACCGCCCGTTCTGCCAGGGTTGCGCCTTTCGGGACCGGACGCCTCAGCGCACATCCAGGGCCACCAGACGGCCATCCTCCCACCTGGCGGTGGTCCAGGCGCCCTTGTCGTTCCGGTAGCGCAGTTCCACCTGTTTCCGGTGCGGGCTGCCCTGGATCCGCATCTGGTAGCTGATCCGGCCCGTGAACACGCTGGGCATGGCGGCCGGGAGAGGGTCGAGGCGCGGCCTCCAGCCCCCCACGGCCTTCAGGAAATCCGATTCGGTGGGGTAGTCCGCAGCCAGCCCGGGGTTTCCGGCATAGACCGCCTGGGCGCCGGCATCGGTTTGCAGACGGTCTGTCACCGTGCGCAGCTGGACCCATTCCTGGTTTTTCAAGGCGTGGGACAGGCGCGACGTGACCAGCACGACGCCCCCTACGCAGGTCGCCAGGGCGAGCACTGCGGCCACACCGCACCCGAGCAGCACCTTGGCCCAGACCGGCAGGCCCGTCTTGGCGGGTTGTCCGTAACCACCGTTGTCCCAGGAGGCATCCACCATGGCTCCGGCCTACAAGAAGGTGCTCGCCAATTCCGCCAGTCGGCTCCGCTCCCCCTTGACCAGGGTGACGTGCCCGGAGATGTCCAGGTGTTTGAAGTGGTCCGCCAGGAAGCTCAGACCATTGGTGCTGGCATCCACATAGGGATTGTCAATCTGCTGGGGATCGCCCGTGAGGACCACCTTGGTGCCTTCCCCGGCCCGGGTAAGGATGGTCTTTACCTCGTGGGGCGTGAGGTTCTGGGCTTCATCCACCACCAGGAACTGGCTCGGGATGCTGCGCCCCCGGATGTAGGTGAGGGGTTCCACGCTGAGGTAGCCGGCCTCCTCCAACTGGGCGGCGGTCATGGTGGTCCGCCGGCGGGCTTCCACATTGGCGGCCACGATGAACTCGAGGTTGTCGTAGATGGGCTGCATGTAGGGCCGCAGTTTCTCGCCGATGTCGCCCGGCAGGTAGCCCAGATCCCGGCCCATGGGCATGACCGGGCGGCTAACCAGCAGCTTGTGGTAGCGCTCGTCATCCACGACCTGTTGCAAGCCTGCGGCAATGGCCAGGAGGGTCTTGCCGGTGCCCGCCTTGCCCAGCAGGGTCACCACCTGCACGGAGTCGTCCAGCAGCAGGTCCAGGGCGAACTGCTGTTCGCGGTTCCGGGGCTTGATCCCCCAGGGCGGCGCCTCCAGTCGGCGGAGGGGGTGCAGCAGGTTGTCTCCGGCCAGAAGGCGGCCCAGGGCCGTGTGGCTGGGGTTGGTGCGATCCACCAGGGTGACGAACTGGTTGGGATGCAGGTGGAGGTCCGGGTCGGGCGGGAGGCCGCCATCGTAGAGCAGATCCACCTGGGCCGGTTCCACTTCCCAGGTGCGGTGGCCCGCGTAGAGTTCCTCCATCTCCACCCGGTCGGTGGTGTAATCCTCGGCCTGGACGCCGATGGCATCGGCCTTGATGCGCAGGTTCGTGTCCTTGCTCACCAGGACCACGTGTTCTTTCAGGGTGTGCAGCAGTTCCCGCGCACAAGCCAGGATCTGGTTGTCGGCCTTGTGCTTGTCTGCGGAGAGGATCCCCAGGTCCAGGCTGTGGGCGGCCACATCCACTTTCAGGGAGCCACCGCCTTCGAGGGGGACGCCCCGGCTCAGGCTGCCCGCGGCCCGGAGCCGGTCCAGCATCCGGGAGACGCTGCGGGCATTGCGGCCCACTTCCGTTTGATCCTTCTTGAAGTGGTCCACTTCCTCGATGACCACAATGGGTATGACGACGTCGTGTTCCTGGAAATGCAGGATGGAATTCGGATCGTGCAGAAGGACGTTCGTGTCCAGGACGAAGACCTTCTTGCTGGATGGCGGGACCAAGGGACCTCCAAGTTTGGCCGGAGCCTACCACCAAGGGCGCAGGCTTGCACGGCTAGGCTTGCCCCGCCGCCGCTGCCAAGATGGCCCTTCTGGCGGAGGTGTGTCCCATGACGCGTGTACCCATGGACCCGATCCCCTATCCGCCCACCCGCAGGGATGCCGTGGTCGAGGACTACTTCGGCACTCAGGTGCCGGATCCCTATCGTTGGCTGGAGGATGACAACAGCCCTGAGACCCAGGCCTGGGTGGAGGCCCAGAACCAGGCCACCTTCGACTATCTGGCGAAGATTCCCGCGCGGAAAGGCCTTCTGGAGCGGCTGACGAAGCTCTACGACTTCGAGAAATACTCGGTCCCCTTCCAGCGGGGCGGGCGCTGCTTCTTCACCTGCAACACGGGCCTGGAGCCCCAGGGGAAGCTCTATTGGACCCAGGGCCCTGAAGGCGAGCCCAAGATCCTGCTGGATCCCAACACCCTCTCCACGGATGGCACCGTGGCCCTGGCGGGCCTGAGCGTGACCGCCGATGGCACCCGCGCCGCCTACGCCATCGCCGAAGCAGGCTCAGACTGGCTCACCTGGCGTGTCCGCGAGGTGGCCAGCGGGGTGGATCTCCCGGACGAAATCCACTGGTCCAAGGCCAGCGGCGCCACCTGGCGGAAGGATGGCAGCGGGTTCTACTACAGCCGCTACGATGCTCCAAAGCCCGGCGACACCCTCAAAGGCATCAACCAGAACCACCAGGTCTGGTTCCACCGGCTGGGGACGCCGCAGGCCGAGGATGCGCTGATCTACCAGCGGGCGGATCATCCCGACTGGTATCTGAGCGCCACCGTGACCGACGATGGCCGCTGGCTCGTCATCACCGCCGAGCAGGGTACCGATCCCAGGACGAGCCTTTTCATCCTGGATCTCGCAGGGCCGGATGCGAGGGTCATGCCTCTGCTGGAGGCCATGGATGCCAGCTACTCCGTCATCGGCAATGACGGGGATACGTTCTTCGTCCTGACGGATCAGGAGGCATCCCGCTACCGGTTGGTGGCCCTCCGCCCAGGCCAGGCCCAGCCAACCCAGTGGCGGACGTTGATTCCCGAAGCCGAGGGCCTGGATGTCCTGGCCGGTGTCTCCCTCGTCGGCAACCAGTTTGTGGCCGACTGGATGCACGATGCCCACACCCGCATCACCTTCCATGGTCTGGACGGAGTGGAGATCGGCGAACTGGCGCTGCCCGCCCTCGGTACCGCCGGGGGCTTCGCTGGGTCACGGGAGGATCTGGACACCTTCTATGCCTTCACGAACTTCACCTATCCCACCACCCTGTACCGCTACGACTTCCGCACCCGGGAAAGCAAGCTGTTCCGGGCCCCGAAGGTGGACTTCGATCCTGCGGCCTACGAAACGAAGCAGGTCTTCTACCCCAGCAAGGACGGCACGAAGATCCCCCTGTTCCTCACCTACAGGAAGGGGCTGGCACTGGATGGCCAGAATCCGACGCTGCTCTACGGCTACGGCGGGTTCAACATCCCGCTGACCCCATCGTTCTCGTCCTCCCGGGTGGCCTGGCTGGAGATGGGAGGCGTCTATGCCGTGGCGAACCTCCGCGGCGGCGGCGAGTACGGCATGGACTGGTACAACGCCGGGCGGCTGGCACACAAGCAGAACGTGTTTGACGATTTCATGGCCGCGGCCGAGTGGCTGATCCACGAGAAATACACGAGCACTCCGAAGCTGGCCATCCAGGGCGGCAGCAACGGCGGGCTTCTCGTGGGCGCCTGCATGACCCAGCGGCCGGAGCTCTTCGGCGCCTGTCTGCCCGCGGTGGGCGTCCTGGACATGCTGCGTTTCCACCTTTTCACCCTGGGCTGGGGCTGGAAGAGCGACTACGGCAGCAGCGAGACCAAGGAGGGCTTCGAGACCCTCCTCCGCTACAGCCCGCTGCACGCCATCCGGCCGGGCGTGAACTATCCACCGACCCTCATCACCACCAGCGACCACGACGACCGCGTGGTGCCGGCCCACAGCTTCAAGTTCGCCGCGGCCTTGCAGGCCGGGCAGGCGGGGCCTGCGCCCATCCTCATCCGCGTGGAAGTCCGCGCCGGCCACGGCGCCGGCAAGCCCACGGACAAGATCCTGGCCGAACTGGCCGATCAGTACGCCTTCCTGGTAGAGAACCTGGAGATGGACTAGGACGCGTGGGGGAACTGGAAGCCCCACGCGGCTTCCGGCAGGCGGATCTCGCCGCCGAGGTTGGCGGCACGGGCCATGAGGGCGCAGGTGACCAGGCCCAGGACGAGACAGCCAAGCAGGCACCAGCGGGGCACTGCGGCCTGCTTGCGGGCCTGGAACAGCCCGGCCAAGGCGAGGAGGCCCGTGGCAATGGCGACGATCAGGGCGAGCAGGGCCGCATCCTCATGGGTGTTGATGCGTGCGGCGGAAACGCCGGGCAGCGTCTGGACCAGATCGCCCGCATAACCCCCGGTGAAGTAGGCCGCGCCGGCGGCGAGTGCGGTCAACACCATGCCCCCGAGGGCGGCGGTCTGGAGATCCCGGCTCTTCTGGCGCAGGCTCCAGAGCAGCAGCAACAGCGCGAAGGGGGCCCCCATGACGGGCGCGTGGTTGAGGATCAAGTGCGCATGTGCCCAGTTCATCCGGATTTCTCCTGGCAGGCCTGAAGCCCAGCACAGGTTAGCCCGCTTTGGGGATCGTGAAGGCATGACCTGCGAATTTCTGCTTCAGGCGTTCCAGAGCCCAACCGATAAGCAGGGAAGCGGCTTTCCGGAAGTGGTTTCTGGACAGTCCAGTGGAGATCTCTTATGAAGCTTGTGACCCTTCTGTCTGCTGCCGTCCTGCTGGTTCTTCCCCTGAGGGCCAGCGACTATGACGCCCTGGGCAAGACCCTCAAGCATGCCTGGCCCCATTGCGCCACCGTGGCCGTGGTCTGTGATGCTGCCAGTAGTCGCGGCGCGGTGGACGCGCTTGCGGCCTCCCTCCCCGGCATGAAGCTCATGGTGGTGGATGTGAAAGGCCCGCAGGAACTCGGGAGGGCCATTGCCACCCTGGGACAGCACAAGCCCGATGCCGTGGTCCTGGTGGCCGGGGATCATGTGGTCGGGGATGGTTCCAGCGCGGCTTCGTTCCTCATCCAGCGCATGGCTGCGCTGAAGGTGCCGACCGCCGCCACCACCGAGCAGGCCCTCAAGCAGGGAGCGGTGCTGGCTGTGGGCCCGAGTACGGGTGGGAAGGTGATGGCCAACGCGCGGGCCGCCAGTGCCACCGGTGCTGCCATTCCGGCGGGCGCGGTCCAGATCTGATCGCGTTCAAAGGTGCGGCCGGGTTCCTAAGGAGCTGGAACGGAATAATCGTTGCCATCGTTGACGCCCAGCCGCGATGCATCCGCAAGGAAGGGCCCGCAGGGCCATGTGGTTCATGGTTCAAGGGCCCTGACGCCGCGGGGCGCGCGGATG
>JAJYRN010000025.1 GCA_021794095.1 Acidobacteriota bacterium
CATGTTCTGGTCGTTATCTCTGATCCTACGCACCGTCCATTGAACAGCACGCAGAACCCTCAAAGGCTTCCTATTCTCCCTATCCGGTTTTCAAAGACGCTCGCAGGTCTCTACCCTGCCTCGCCCCACAGCCTCAACTGCGCAGGACATTCAGACTATCACGCCACAGGGCAGACGCAAGCAGAAATTGCGCGGCATCCCGGACGCCAGTTCGCTCAGCCCTCTGGCATAGAATCACTGAACAAGGAGGGCGCGTGATCCACATCATCGGCGCGGGGCTGGCCGGAGCCGAAGCGGCCTGGCAGCTCCTCACGAGAGGATACGAAGTCCGCCTCTCCGAGATGCGCCCCCGCCAGATGACGGCCGCCCATTCCGGCGGCCAGGCGGCGGAGCTGGTCTGCTCCAACTCCTTCAAGAGCGATGACCCCTTCTCGGCCACCGGCATCCTCAAGGCCGAGATGCAGCGGATGGATTCCCTGATCCTGCGCTGCGCCCAGGCGACGCGGGTGCCTGCGGGGAACAGCCTGGCGGTGGACCGGGAGGCCTTCGCAGCAGCCGTCACGCAGGCCCTCCGGGCCCACCCGAACCTGCGTTGGGAGGAGGGTTGCATCGAGGCTCCGGATCTCTCGGAGCCCACGTTGATCGCCACGGGCCCCCTCACCGCGGGACCCCTCGCAGCTTGGCTCGAACGGACCACGGGCTGCGGTCAGCTACATTTCTACGATGCCATCGCCCCCATCGTGGAGCGCAGCTCCATTGATATGGGCATCGCCTGGTTGGCGTCCCGCTACGACAAGGGCGGGGCCGACTTCATCAACTGCCCCCTGGATCGGGACCAGTACGAGACCTTTCTCGACGCGCTGCTCCTGGCCGAGCGCACGCCGCTGCATGAGGTGGACGCAACCTACTTCGAAGCCTGCCTTCCCATTGAAGTCATGGCCGATCGAGGCCGAGAGACGCTCCGCCACGGCCCCATGAAGCCCGTCGGCCTGGATGATCCAAAGACCGGGCGCTGGCCGCATGCCGTGGTCCAGCTCCGGCAGGACACACTCGCCGGCGATCATTTCAACCTCGTGGGCTTTCAAACGCGTCTGAAATGGGGGGCCCAGCGGGACGTCTTCCGCCTCATCCCCGGCCTCGCCGGAGCCGAGTTCATCCGCTATGGGAGCATCCACCGGAATACCTACCTCCAGGCACCGGCGATCCTGGATGCGACACTCACTGTCAAGTCCTGCCCGGGCTTGTGGGTGGCGGGCCAGCTATCCGGAGTGGAGGGCTACTTGGAATCGGCCGCCGCGGGCCTTGCAGCAGCCTTTGGGATGGATCGCTGGAGCCGGGGCTTGGTGCCTCTGCCCTTCCCGAGAGAGACAGTCCTCGGCAGCCTGTTGCACTATCTCGCCCACGCCTCGCCCCAGGATTTTGGCCCGACCAATGCCATGCTCGGATTGCTGCCCCCCCTCGAAGACGAAGGGCTGGACCTCCGAGGTCTCAAACGATCCGGCGGAACCCGTGCCGTGAAAGCGGCGAAAGGCGAGGCCCATCGCCGGCGAGCTCTCGCCGCACTCGAATCCCACCTCCGTCACGCAGAGGAACCCACATGAAACGTCTGCTGCTGAGTCTTGGAGCCCTGGGCATCGTAGCCCTCGCAGGGTATGCCGCCCTCCATCGGTCCGCTGCGCCGTCTGCCACCACCAAAGGCCAGGACCAGTCTCCCTTCCAGTCTGCCCCCACGGGCCAGGGCATCCTTATCCAGTACCACCCTGGTGACATCCCGATCCGCACCCTGGCCTGGGCGAAGCCCCTCCCGGACGGAACCGCCGTGGCCCAGGTGCTCTCCCAATCAGGCTGCCAGCAGGTGTGCCTTTTCCAGGCCGGCATCCCGCAGGCGCCTTTGACGCTCAGCCAACCGGACGATGTCCAAGGCAATGCCTTCGATTTTGCCGAACTCCAGGAGGCCGCCCAGGCCGCCCACCACCTCCTCCTGCTGCTCTACCGCACCCGCCAGCCGGAGACCCCAGCCCTGCTGATCGCCTGGGGGCTCGATCAGGGCACCCAGATCTGGGCCTACCAGGGAACGGGCACGCATCTGACCCTGTCCCGGAACGGTGGCACAGCCTTCCTCTTCAGCCCGGATGGGCCCATCCAGGCCCTCCGCATGCTGGACAAAGAGGGCCATCTCTTGCCCACACCAACGGTGTCCCAGATTCCGCTACCACCGGGCCTGGTGGGCCTCTCGGACGTGCTGCCCACCCAGGGACAGAACCTGCTGGCCGCCGCAACCGGAGGCCTCTGGGCGTTCCAGTCGGGCATCTGGAGCCAGCATCCCGCACCCCAACCCTCTGCCCTGGGCTTCGCGCCCGGACAGGGCACCCTGGCCCGGACCGGGGATCGCCTGTGGTGGCAACCAGAGCCTGGCGGCCTGCTGGAGGTGGGCGCGGACGGAACCCCGCTCCCCCCCCAGGATTTCAGCACTCTGCTGACCGGGCCCCAGGCGCGGGATGCCGCTCTGCTCCACCTCCTGGGCGCAGATACCCATGGCGCGCTCTGGTTCGCCCCCGAAGCCCCGGCCTTCCAGCCCTCCACGGCCGCGATTCCAGCGCTGCCGGGTGATCTACCATTACCAGCGCCCGCGCCATCCACAGAACCCAGCCCCACTCCAGCCGGGACAGCCCCGGCGGCGGTACCGCCAGCCTCACCTTCGCCGGCCTCGCCGGAAGCCTGGGCCCCCTACCTCCAGGCTGGCCTGGCCCGACTCTACCGCTGGAAGCCCGGGGAGCCCACCATGCAGCGCTTCGACTGGTCCAGTCTGTGGCCTGGCCTCGGCGCCCCCCAGGATATCCCCCAACCTACCGACGACGGCGGTCTCGTGCCCGCCGCTGGAGGCTTCCTGCTGGGTGGCCAGGAGCACCGCTGGTGGCTGCCCCTGAGCGCGCTCACCGCGGCTCAGCCCAAATAGTTGAACAGATTGGGCTGATTGGACTTCCCCAGGGCGCTCAGGGTGGCGTTCTGAATCGTCTGATCGCTGGTGAACTGGGTGATGGCCTCGGGATAGTTGGTGTCCTGCACGGTGTTCTGCATGCTCTGCAGGCTGACGTTCTGGGCCGAGAGGATGCTCTGGAGATCATTCAATCGGGATTCGCGGCCGCCGATGTCCGTCTGCGCCTGGGTGACGTTGTCCAGGATGCTCTGGAGGTTGGTGTAGCCCTGCTGGATCAGGGTTGAATTGTTGGTGCTCAACCCCGTTTGGAGATCAGTGACGGCTTTGAACAGATCGGTGCTGGAACCCGCTCCGCCCGACCCGAAGAACACCGTATCCCCGGGAATGTTCATACCGACCTGGGACGTACTGGAAACATTGAGATTGATGGTGTTCGAGTCCCCGGTGTAGGCGGCTCCTGTCGCCGTGAGGGCAAAGGGCGGGGTGTTGGTCGCATTGGTGGTCTGCGTCCCACCGAAGATGAACTTGCCCTGGACCTGGGTATTGGCGAGACCGAGCAGGTTGTTGCGGAGGCCATCCACGGTCGCCGCGAGGGCCGCGCGGCCGTTGGCTCCCGTGCTCCCGTTGAGCCCCTGCTGGCCCACCTGGAGGAGCTGGGTGAGATCATTGGTCACGGAGCTGAGGGCCGTATCCGTGCCCTGGAGGAAGGAGAGGGCGGAGGCGGCCTGGCTCTGGAACTGGGTATTGGCGCCGATGGACGTTCCAAGATCGAGAATGAGCGCGGAACCCGCTGGGTCGTCCCCGGGGTTGGTGATGCGCTTGCCCGAGCTGATGCGCTGCGTGTTCTGGGCGAGGCGATCCTGGGTGCGCTGGAGGCCGAGGAGCATCTGGCGGGTCTGGATGCTGAGGGGCATGCGAATGGACATGGCGTGTCCTTTCTAGAGGGCTACTGGCCAAACGAGGTCACCAGCTGCTGCATCAACTGGTTGATCACCGACAGGAAGCGGGTGGAAGCCTGGTAGCCCTGCTGAAGCGTCATGAGGGAGGCCGCCTCCTCGTTCAGGTCCACCCCCGAAATGCTGTCCCGCTGGGCCTGGAGAGCCGTCACCAGATTCTGCTGGGTGGTGCTCTGGACATTCCAGCTCTGGGTGTCGGTGCCCACCTTGCTGACGAAGCTGCTGACCACGGTGCTGAAGGGGGAGCCCAGCACCAGGCCACTGGCGTTGGTTCCCCCGGTGAACTGGAGATTGCCGAGGGCATTGGCATTGGCGTTGTCGCCCGCCGCGCCCGCCGCCCCGGCAGCAGCGATGAGAGAGGGGTCGTTCACGATGGCCGAATTGACGGTGAGGTTCGTCACCGCCCCCTGGTAGCTGTTTGCGGCGGTCGCGCCCGTCGGCAGGCCCGTGGCCGGATCGCCCGTGAAGAAATTGAGGCCCGTGGTGGTGCCATCCAGAGCGTAGCCCTTCTGATGCTGCAGATTCACCTGGCTGGCGATGCCGGCGGCCAGGGTATCCAGCTGGGTCTTGTAGCCCGCATAGACGTTGTCCCGCAGATCCAGCTGGGCGCCGAGGGAGCCGTTCTGGAGGGCAGAGGTGACATCCACCGCCGTGCTCCCCTGATCCACTTTGACGAGGTGATACCCCGTGGTGGCGCTGGTGCTCGAAGCGTCCATCTGGTACTGGGTGTTGCCGCTCACCAGGACCGCGCCGCCCGAATCGAGGGTGATCTGGTACTCGCCCTGGGAGCCTTCCGTCACATGGATGCCCACCAGTTTCGCCAACTGGGTCGTCAGGGCCGCGCGCTGGTCCCGGGCGTCGTTCCGGGAACCGGGCGAGGTCTCGGTGGTGACCACCGTATTCAACTGGGCGATCTGGCTGGTGAGGGTGTTGACCTGGGTGACGAGGTTCTGGACAGACTGGTCCGCGGTGTTCTGCTGATCGGTGAGCATCTGGTACTGGGACTGCATGCTCGAGATCATGTTCTGGGCCTGGCCGATGACATTCGTGCGCAGGGCCGCATCCTCCGGACGCGCCGCCAGGTTCTGGAACCCCTGGAAGAACGACTGGATCTGGGCCGCCAGGCCCGTGGTACCTGAATCGGCCAGGGTGGGCGAGATGGCATTGAGTGCCGAGTAGCGGTCCTGGGCGCCCGATTGCAGGGCGGTCTGATGGTAGATCTGGAGATCCAGGAACTGGTCGCGGATGCCCTGCACGGCACTGAGGGTCACTCCGGTTCCGAAATAGACGCCGCCGCTGGCCAGGGCCTGGTTGGAGGTGAGGTCAGCCTGCTGGCGGGAGTAGTTGGGGGTGTTGACGTTGGCGATGTTGTTGCCCACGACGTTCAGGGCAGCCTGTTGCGCCTGGATGCCGCTGAGTCCCACATAGAGGCCTGCATTGAGTCCGGGCATGGCGTCCTCCTAAACCCGGCCGTGGATCTGGGGAACCAGCACCGGCCCCCCCTGGGGATGGCCATCCCGCCCATAGGCGGAGTCTTCGGTCAACCCCATGAGGGTGGCCCGCAGAGGCGCCTGGAGCCCGTTCACCAGGGTCTGGAGCGAGCCCACCCGCTGCTGAAGGCTCTGGGCTTCGGCCCGATTCTTCGGCCATCCCACCAGCTCGGACCAGCGGATCGAGGCCAGCAGTCCTAGCGGATCCTCGCCGCGCATCAGGCGGTGTTCAAGGGCATCCAAGAGGTCGGGCAGGGCGTGCAGCATGGGAGGCCTCCTCCTGGATTCCAGGGCAAGGCTCAGGCCAGGAGATTCAGATGCGGCCCGGCACCCTCTGCCGGGCCCTGTTCCTCCGAGGCATCGCCTCCGGAGCCGGCCCCCGTGCCCTGGCCGGAAGACTGCCGCTTCCCTTCCCGATCCGTGAGCCGGAGCACGTCCGTGGCCTCGACATCGGCCACATCCGCTCGCGCCTCGGCCAGCTTCGCGTCGAAGGCCTGCCGCCGAGCCTGTTCCTGCTGGACCAGGGCCGCTCCGTCCGCGGAGGCCCTCACTGCCTCCACGGCGGCGGTCTGCAAGACCTGGCGTTGAATCAGCGGTGAAAACATCCCCCCACGACAAGGGCCTCAGGAGAGCGATCCGGCGCGACTGCCCAGATGCTCGCGAACCAGTCCCTCGGCCACAGCCTCTCCGTCGGGGTGATACTCATCCGCTTCCAGCTGGCCCTTCAGGGCTTCCACCTTCTCGGTCCGGATATCCGGCGTCACCGCCAGCACTTCCTGCGCCACGGCCAGGAGCTGGGCGGAAGAGGATACCTGGAGGGCATCCGACACAGAGGCGGGGGCCTGAACCGAACCGGCGACTGGCGAAGCAGAAGGCTTCGCGCCACTGGGGCCCTGGGTTCCACCGACACTGCTGGACTTGCCGCTGACGCGCATGTTCACCTCGACCCCCTCCCTATCGGCAGTTCGGCCAGAATCTTCAGCTTTTGACGCCTGGCTTGACGGCCCTGGCCTGGGACCAGGAGGCGGCCAGGATCTTCGCCAATCCCCAGCCCTGACCACTGGAGGCCGCTTTGTCCGCCACTGCCTGGTCCAGAAGGTAGTCGTAGGTGGACCGGGTGGTTTCCGCCCCCCCGAAGAGTCCCGAGGGTTCAATGGTCTTTCGCATGGACTGGAACAACATGCCCATCAGCAGCCCCTCGAACTGCCGGGCGGCTTCCATGGTCTTGTCCTGGGCGGAAGGCACGGGCCCCGCGCCCTGGACCAGGGCCACGGCATCCGGCGCAGCGAGGGCCGCCGGGCTGCTCACAGGATCCTCAGCTCGGCCTGGAGGGCCCCGGCTTCCTTCATCGCCTGGAGAATGGCCACCAGATCCTGGGAGCTGACGCCCATGCCATTCAGCATTTCAGCCAGCTTGCCGACACTGACGCCGGGCTCCACCGACAGGGTCTTGGGCTTGGCTTCCTTGACCGTCACATTTGTCTTGGTGGCCGTCGCCGTCTTGCCCAGGCTGAAGGGTGCCGGCTGGCTGACCAGCGGCGTGGAGCTCACCACGATGCTCAGGCCACCCTGGACGATGCTCACCGCCCCGATCTTGACATCAGCGCCCATGATCACCGTGCCGGTGCGCTCATTCACCACCACCCGGGCCACGGGCTGGAGCTGGATGGGCAGGTTCTCCAGACGGGCCACCAGCTCCACTGCGTGGCCCTGGTAGGGCTTCGGGATCTGGATATCAATGGTGCGGGCATCCAGCGGCGAAGCCGCATGCTCGCCCAATTCCTTGTTGATGGCCTGGACGACGCGCACCGCCGTGGTGAAGTCCTCCTCCTGGAGGCTGTAGCGGAGGGTGGGACGGGTATTGAAGTCCCCGCCCACCTCGCGCTCGATGAGCGCCCCATCCGGCACACGGCCCACATTCGGATTGTTCTTGGTGACCGATGATCCGCCCGCGGAGGCGGAATACCCGCCCACCAGCAGCGACCCCTGGGCCACCGCATAGGTCTGGCCATCGGGAGCCTGGAGGGGCGTCATCAGCAGGACGCCGCCCGCCAGGGACTTGGCGTCACCCGTGCTGGAGACCGTGACATCTATCTTCGAACCCGCGCGGGCGAAGGGCGGCAGTTCTGCTGTCACCATGACGGCCGCCACGTTCTTCACTTTCACAATGGCAGGGTTGATGGTGAGACCCTGGCGGGACATGAGGTTGGTGAGCGACTGGACTGTGAACTTGGTCTGGTCCTTGTCGCCCGTGTTGTCCAGACCCACCACCATGCCGTAGCCCAGCAGCTGGTTGCTCCGGACCCCCTGGAGCTGGGCCACATCCTTGAGCCGGACTTCGATCTTCTTCTCCGGCGGCAGAGCATCCGCGCCCAGAAGGGCGAGGCTCGCAAGAAACAGGGCTGCGAGACGCATGGGTGCCTCCTAGAAGGGCCAGATGTAGTTGAGGAGGCGACTGATGAAGCCGGGTTTCAGGGTCTCATCCACCACCCCCTCGCCACCGTAGCCGATGCGGAGCTCGGCCACCTGCCCAGAACTGATGGAATTGGAGCTGTCGAGCATGTGCGGATCGAGCATCCCCGCCACATAAAGACGCTGCGTCTCGTTGTTCAGCTGGATGTCCCGGAAACCCTCGAAGATGAGATTGCCGTTATTCAGCACCTTCACCACCCGGGCGGTGACCACCGTATTGAAGGTGGCGCTGCGGCCCGTGGTGCCCGTCCCGGCGTACTTGTTGGTGTTCGCGGTGCTGCGGGTGCCGCTGCCCCCGCTGCCGATGCCGAACTTGGCCAGGGCGCCGAAGAGGACCGGAGCGTTCAGGTTGTTGCTGCCATCCCGCTTGGTGGTGACGTCCGCCTTGCTGATGGCACTGGTGCTCTCACTGATCCGCAGGGTCACCAGGTCGTTCACATGGGCGGCCCGGAGGTCTCCGATGAGCGTCCGGTCCCGCCAGAGACTGCCCTCACTCAGAGCCTGCGGCTCTGGAGGCTCCTCCACGTAGGGGATCGCGGGCTTCTTGATCAGGTTCACATCGTGGCGTTTGGGAAGGGAGCAGCCGACACCCAAGAGCACCAGGGCAATAGGCAGCAATTTCCGCATGGCAAGCCTCCACACCAGGGCAGGGCGAGGAGAGTGCCAAAACCTCAACCCAGGGCGATAAGCACCCGGTCATGATTTTCTAAATCCTGATGGACAAGGGCCTTGTGCCATCCGAATCCCAGGGCGCGGCGGCACAGTTCGCCCCCCTGCCCGGCGCCGATCTCCAGGAGGCAGGCAGAGGCCTGACGCGCCTTGGCCTGCCTGAGCAGCTCCGTGCTGAGGGCCAGGCCCCGGTCCGGCGCGAACAGGGCCGAGGAGGGCTCGAAGCTCAGTTCCCGCTGGAGCGTGGGCCCGTCCGCCGGATCCACATAGGGCAGGTTGGCCACCACGAGCCCCACGGGATCCGGCACCGGCTCCAGCAGGCTACCCCCCTGGAAAGCGACCTCGGCGCCCAGGGCTCCGGCATTCGCCTGGGCCACCGCCAGGGCGCCCGGGCTCAGCTCGGAGGCAGCCACCGCCCAGTCCGTTTCCAGGGCCAGGGTAATGGCGATGATGCCGCTGCCGGTGCCCACATCCACACAGCGGTCCACCCCCAGGCGGGTTCCCACGTCGAGGGCGGCCTCCACCAGCAGCTCGGTTTCGGGGCGCGGGATGAGCGTGTCCGGCGTGACCTGGAAGCGCCGGCCCCGGAACAGGCTCCAGCCCAGGAGGTAGGCCCAGGGCTCCCCCGCCCGCCGGCGGCGGACCCAGGCGCTCACCTGCCGGCGCAGCTCCGCCGGCACCGGCTCATCGCCGTGGGCCGCCACCCAGCTCCGGGATTTTCCCAGGCCTTCCTCGAACCAGCGGATGCTTTCCGCGTGCGCCTCGGAGGGATCCAGGAATCCCGAAAGGGCCGCGGCCAAGTCGAGGCGGAGCTGGAGGTAGGTCTGGCCCATCCCTCCAGCCTATCGCAGGAAAGGTGGCCTCCAACCTTCGATTCCGTGCAAGCCGAGGCCTGGCTCAGGCCAGGACACGGCGCGGGGGTTCCGGGGGTGTGTGCGCAGCACAGAACCCCCAGGGAACATCAGCCCATGAGCGCCTTGGCCCGCGCCTGGCTCTCGGCCAGCACGATCTCGTGCAAGCTGCCGCCGTGGCTGTCCATGGTGACCACCAGGGGGAAGTCCTCCACCTCGATGATCCAGAAGGCCTCGGGGCTGCCGAACTCCTCCAGCATCTTCACATCCACCACGCGCTTGCAGCGCTCGGCCAGGAGGCTGCCCGCGCCGCCGGTGGCATGGAGGTAGACGGCGCCGGTCTTCTGCAGGCCCTCGCTCGTCTTCTTGCCCATCCCGCCCTTGCCGATGACACCGCGGACCTTGTAGGTCTCGATGACCTCGGCCTGGTAGGGCTCCTCGCGGATGGAGGTGGTGGGCCCGGCGGCCACAAAGCTGTAGTGGCCATCCTCGTGCTTCTTCACCACCGGCCCGCAGTGGTAGATCACCATGTTCTCGAGGAGAGGCTTCAGCCACTCGGGCTTCTGCTCCTTCATGTACTTGTGGCCCATGTCGCGGCTGAGGACGACGCGGCCGTTGAGCAGCACCTCGTCGCCGACCTTGAGCTGGCGGATCTGGTCTTCAGTGATGGGAGTGGTCAGGCGGATCATGGGAACCTCAGTCGAAGGACACGTCGCCGCTGGGCTTGAGCGTCAGCGTGCCGCGCCGGCTGCTCCAGCACATGTAGCTGATGGAAACGTAGAAGCTGGCGGGATGGCGGTACATCTCCTCCACCAGCACGCCCAGCACCGTGGTGGTGCCGCCGTAACCCATGGGGCCGATGCCGAGGGTGTTGAGATCCTTCGTGAGCTCCTGCTCGAAGGTGTCCATCTTCGGATCGGGATTCGGTGTGCCGAGCTTGCGGAGGATGATCTCCTTGCTCTTCTCGTAGCCGGTGACGCGATCGCCGCCGATGGCCACGCCAAGGATGCCCGGCGAACAGCCCTGGCCCTGGGCCTTCACCACCGCGTCAATGATGCACTTGCGCACCCCCTTCATGTCGCGGCCCGCGCCAAGGGCGGCATCCGGCAGACGGTACTGGGCACCCACGTTCTCGCAGCCGCCCCCCTTCTGCATGACGGAGATATCGATGTCCGGCTTGTCCCACTCCTCGAAGTGGAAGGCCGGGTGGTGCTCATGGAAGGGGTCCATGTTGGTGCCGGTGTTCTTGCCGCTGAGGGCTTCCACACAGTTGGGGCGCAGCCAGGAGCGCTTGGTGGCCTCCACCACCGCGGCGCGGATCTGCTGCTTGGCAGCCCGCTGGCTCAGGCCGAAGGGATGGCGCACCCAGACGATGATGGAGCCCGTGTCCTGGCAGAGCGGCGTGACGTGGCCATCGGCCAGGACGATGTTGCGCACCATGTCGTTCAGCGTGTTGAAGGCGCGGCTGCCTTCCTCCTCGGCGTCGCGGCCCTTCACCAGGGCATCAATCACGTCCTGGGGCAGGCGGCTGGTGGTGCGGCGGAGCAGCTCCAGCATGGGCGCCGTCAGGTCGAGCCCTTTCAGATTCGCCAGATCCGCCTTGTACCCGGGGGGCAGCACCGATTTGGATTGCACCACGTCGAGCGTGGTGAGGGTGGGAATGACGCACTCGGACATGGACCCTCCGCAAGACACCAGTTCCATGATCCGCCCTCGGCTGCCGAGGCTCAAGTGATCAATGCCCGGATCCCCTCCCAGCAGCCTGGAATCTCCGCGTGCAGGCCGGGAGCGATAGGATGAAAACTCCACATCCGCGAGGTTTCCCATGAGCCACCTGCTGTTCATCCTCAACGATCCCCCCTACGGCACCGAGCGCAGCTACAACGGCCTGCGTCTGGCGGGCGCCACGGCCAAGCGCGAGGGGGCCGAGGTGCGGGTCTTCCTCATGGGCGATGCGGCCGCCTGCGCCAAGCGGGGCCAGAAGACCCCCGACGGCTACTACAACCTGGAGCGGATGCTGAAGGGCGTCACCACCCGCCATGGCCTCGTGGGCGTCTGCGGCACCTGCATGGAGGCCCGCGGCCTCGCCGAAACCGAGCTGGCCGAAGGCTGCCGCCGCAGCACCCTGGAGGAACTCACGGACTGGACCCTGTGGGCGGACCAGGTGCTGGTGTTCTAGGAGACCGGCTACGCTGGATGGCATGTCCCCCGCGCTCGATGCCTTCCTGAAGACCTGGTGTACCGCGCCCAGTTGTTTAGACCAGGCTTAAGCATTACGCAGCCTGTCGGCTGAGCCAAGCTTGGCGTGTTTCTTCGGGTGTGTGTCCGCCTAGCTTTTCGAGGCGCCAGTGACGGTTGTAGAG
>JAJYRN010000008.1:0-98524 GCA_021794095.1 Acidobacteriota bacterium
AGCATTCCAGGAAGACCGATCCCCTGCTCCATGCTTCCACCTCACCCAATGGGTGCTGTGAATATGTATGTAGGTTCCCTGAATACCGCGATTACATTAATTTTTCGTCTCGACCGAATAGGGCAGGATGAATATTTGGGCGGCCTGATCAAACATTTTATCCCGCTCAGGGTCTGCATATCCCAAATTTCCACCATAATCTAAAATTGCGTATGGGTCACCGGCATTTGCGGCTTTTTTTAAATAATCACGCGCCATGCTGCTTTCCTGACTAAAGTACCCCATCATTCTCATCGCTGTCGTATTACCCTTGTCGGCGAGTACTTTCACTCTCTGATGAATGAGCTTTTCTGCATTTGGTTGCCATTCTACGCATACGCCAACCGGAGATAAGGGTATATCCGTGTTTGCATTATACATACCTTCTGCCCACTCAAAAAGATCGAGCATGGCAATCGGATCACCCTGCTTGGCTTTCTCTTCCCACTGCTTAAAATAGGGGCCGTAATGAGGCACCTTGATATCTTCGAATCGGTCTTGGCCAAAACAAGACACACCAATCAAGATGATCGCAAAATATTTTAAATAATTCATTATTTCTCCTGTGAGACCGCATCACACTTCATTTCTGACGCGCCCGCGAGTGAATGCCTTGAGGACGTTTCCATGGCTTTCCATTCTCGTCCACCGGTGGGTCCACATCAGGTGAAGGACATCCCACCGCCTTCCGATAAGCACGGGCCCAATACCAGGCACGTTCAAGATTTTTTGGGAATTTCCCAGAGGATACATTATCCTCGCCATGATAATATAATTGTGAAAGCTCTTCCATGGCTCGAATTTCACCACACTGGGCCGATATTTCAAGCCATCCCATAATAGCTTTAACCCGTTCTTGATCAGAATCGAAACTTGCGCTTATATTTATAGCTCTCCTGGCTTTAAGGTAGTATATAACACCAGTATAAAAATCTTTTTTACTAACAGCTTGGTGGATAGGGAATTCAAAGGCCCCATTTTGGCGCGGCAGGGGTAGCACTTCAAGTTGTGAAGATAGATTTCATCCGTGCCGGGGGCTGGATTGGGTTGTGACAGGGTTCCAAAGGCCCTTCGTGGCCTTGACCCAGGTCATCAAAGAGCGTCCCAGCCAGGATGTGACACGGCTTTGCCAGGGTCAAGCATGCCCCTGGCAGGATCATCCGTGATGTCGGGAGATCGAGGTTCCTTCAGGGCGGCTGTTCCTTTTGGCTGAGACAGTCGAGGATCGCGGCGATCACCTTGGGCTGCTGGATCGCGCCGAGCCCACCGAGCGGTGGCACGTCGAGGCCCTGTGGGAGGCGCTGAAGGCTGCGGCCGGAGCGTGATCCCACGCGACACAGTTGAAAACCCGCCCAGCACCTGGCCATAAAAGAATCCGGCCCTTGTAGCGTCCGTAAGGAATTCACGGATCATCCAGCCGACTTGCGGAGGCCAGAGGCGCATTGTCCCGGGCAAGAGTGACCTCCGCCTCCACCCATACTTATCCAGGAAGTCCTGGGGGCGATCCAGTGGCAGAACTAACAAAATCTTAACACTCCATTCTCTCCTCTTAACCCTGCGCTAATGCCCAAGCATCGAGGCTGAAGTGCGCCGGGTTCGCGGTGACGGAGGGTCCATGCGCATTCAGATGCTCTGGTTTCCCCCTTTGGGGTTCCTGGCAGGCACGGCGGGGGTGCAGACCGCCCGCCACTTGGTCCGCGCGGGAGGTCAAAGACAACGGATCGAGGCGTTCTTCCTCGTGATCATGAGTTGGTTCCCCCTCCTCGTGTGGTGCCTCGTCCAGTTGCCGGGGCTGTCGAGATGACCATGAACCCTGTCCTCTTTGCCGCGCTTCTCCTGGCCCTGGGCCTCCTGGCCTACCTCGCGTTCGCCCTGCTGAAGCCGGAGAAGTTCCAATGAGCCCAGCGCGGGAACAGAAGGCCACACGGCAAGAAAAAGCCCCGAAGGGCCACGGCACAGGAGGCGCCGCGTGAGCCACGCCTGGACCCAGAACATCCTTTTCCTGCTTCTGCTGCTGGCCCTGGCGCCCCCCCTCGGGGCGTTCATGGCGAAGGTGTTGGAGGGGGAGCGCACCTTCCTCCATCCCGTGCTCGGATCCCTGGAACGGGGCCTGTTGCGGCTCATGGGGGTACAGCCGGATCAGGAGATGGGGTGGGCGGCCTACGGCTGGTCCATCACGCTGCTCAAGCTTCTCGGTCTCGGGGCGGTGTTTCTCCTGATGCGGACACAGGCCTGGCTGCCGCTCAATCCCGAGCACCTGGGGAACGTGCCTGCGGACCTTTCCCTCAACACGGCCGTGAGCTTCGCCACGAACACCAACTGGCAGGCCTACGCCGGAGAGACGGCCCTCAGCTACCTGACCCAGATGCTCGGTCTCACGGTGCAGAACTTCCTCTCCGCGGCCACGGGCCTCGCGGTGCTGGCGGCCCTGGTGCGCGGCATCCAGCGCCGCAGCGCCTCGGGCCTGGGCAACGCCTGGGTGGATGTGGTGCGGAGCGTCGTCTACATCCTGCTGCCCCTGTCCTTCGTGTTCGCACTGGTGCTCGTGTCCCAGGGCGTCATCCAGACCCTCGCGCCCTACGTCCACACCGCCTCGGGCCAGGTGCTGGCGCTGGGACCGGCAGCCTCCCAGGTGGCCATCAAGATGCTGGGGACGAACGGCGGCGGATTCTTCGGAGCCAATGCGGCCCACCCCTTCGAGAACAGCACGCCCCTCTCGAACTTCCTCCAAACCCTTGCCATACTCCTCATCCCTGCGGCCCTCTGCCTCACCTTCGGGCGGATGGTGAAGGACCGGCGTCAGGGTTGGGCCCTGCTGGCCGGAATGACCCTGATGTTCGTGGGGGCCCTGGCGGTCTGCACCCACGCGGAGGTGTCCGGCAATCCGGTCCTGACCCGCCTGGGCGCCAGCCAGGTGGCCAGTCGCGAGCCGGGCCTGGAGCAGCCGGGCGGCAACATGGAGGGCAAGGAGCTGCGCTTCGGACCCGGTCCCTCGGCGCTCTGGGCCACGGCCACCACGGCGGCGTCCAGCGGGTCCACGAACGCGGCCCTGGATTCGTTCACGCCCCTGGGCGGCCTCGTCCCGCTGTGGCTGATTCAGCTCGGGGAGGTGGTCTTCGGCGGCGTGGGCTCGGGCCTCTACGGCATGCTCATGTTCGCGCTGGTGGCCGTCTTCATCGGCGGCCTCATGGTGGGGCGCACCCCGGAATACCTGGGCAAGAAGGTGGAGGCCTTCGAGATGAAGATGGCCTCCCTCGCCATCCTCCTGCCCTGCGCGGCCGTACTCCTGGGCACGGCCGCGTCGGTGCTAGTGCCCTCAGCGGTGGCCTCCATGAGCAACCCCGGGCCCCACGGCTTCAGCCAAGTGCTCTACGCCTGGAGCAGCGCCGCCAACAACAACGGCAGCGCCTTCGGCGGCCTGGCCGCGAACACCCGCTTCTACGACCTCGGCCTGGCCACAGCCATGCTGCTGGGCCGCTTCGGCGTGATCTGGCCCGTGCTGGCCCTGGCCGGCTCGCTCGTGCGGAAGAAGCACACGCCGGAGGGGCCCGGCACCCTGCCCACCCATACGCCGCTCTTCGTGGGGGTGCTGGTGGGCGTGGTGCTGCTCGTGGGCGCGCTGACCTTCATCCCGGCCCTGGCCCTCGGTCCGGTGGCCGAGCAGCTGGCCCTGCGCTGACGGAGGAGACGACCATGGATGCCCGCTCCCGGCAGGATCGTCCCCCCCTCGCGCAGGTGCGTGCGGGGGTCCATCGTCAGGCCCGCCCGCTTTTCGAGGCCGCCATCGTGCGCCGGGCGGCCCTCGACGCCGTCCGCAAACTCAATCCCATCCATCAGCTCCGCAACCCGGTCATGTTCACGGTGTGGATCTGCAGCGCCTTCACCACCGGACTTTGGCTCCAAGCCCTCGGGGGCCACGGGGAGGAGCGGCCGGGCTTCATCCTGGCCATCGCCCTGTGCCTGTGGTTCACGCTCCTCTTTGCCAACTTCGCCGAGGCCATGGCCGAAGGCCGCGGGAAGGCCCAGGCCGATGCCCTCCGGCGGGCCAAGAAGGATGTCCGCGCCCGGCGGCTCCTGGGGACGGATCGCACCGGTGCCAGCGAGCAGGTGGGCGCTTCCGAACTCCGGATCGGCGACCGCGTGGTGGTGGAAGCCAACGAGACCATCCCTGGCGACGGCGAGGTGGTGGAGGGCGTGGCCTCCGTGAACGAGAGCGCCATCACGGGCGAGAGCGCCCCGGTCATCCGCGAGAGCGGAGGCGACCGGTCAGCCGTCACCGGCGGCACGCTGGTGCTCTCGGACTGGCTGGTGATCCGCATCACGGCGAATCCCGGCGAAAGTTTCCTCGATCGCATGATCGCCATGGTGGAGGGCGCCAAGCGCCAGAAGACTCCCAACGAGATCGCCCTGGACATCCTCCTGGCGGGCCTCACGATCATCTTCCTCCTGGCCACGGCGACGTTGCTGCCCTTCTCGGCCTTCAGCGTGAAGGCCGCGGGGCAGGGCCATCCGCTCGGGCTCACGGTACTGGTGTCGCTGCTGGTCTGCCTCATCCCCACCACCATCGGCGGGCTCCTGAGCGCCATCGGCATCGCGGGCATGGACCGGATGATCCAGGCCAACGTCATCGCCACCTCAGGCCGCGCCGTCGAGGCCGCCGGCGATGTGGACGTGCTGCTGCTGGACAAGACCGGCACCATCACCCTCGGCAACCGCCAGGCCGTGGCCTTCCTGCCCGCCGAGGGCGTGGATGTGAAGGAACTGGCCGATGCGGCCCAGCTCTCCTCCCTCGCTGACGAGACGCCGGAGGGCCGGAGCATCGTCATCCTCGCCAAGGAGGCCTACGGCCTGCGGGAGCGCGACGTCCACGCCCTCGATGCCCATTTCATCCCCTTCACCGCCCAGACCCGCATGAGCGGTGTGACGCTCGGCGCCCGGGAAGTCAAGAAGGGCGCGTCCGATGCGGTGGAAGCCTTCCTCCAGGCCAAGGGAGGCCGCTTTCCGGACAGCCTGCGGCGCATTGTCGAGGACGTGGCCACGGGCGGTGGAACCCCCCTGGTGGTGGCCGAGAAGACGGCGACTGGCAGCCGGGCCCTGGGGGTGATCCACCTCAAGGACATCGTCAAGGGCGGCATCCGCGAACGCTTCGCGGAGCTGCGCGGCATGGGCATCAAAACCGTGATGATCACCGGCGACAACCCGCTGACCGCCGCCGCCATCGCCGCCGAAGCGGGCGTGGACGACTTCCTGGCCCAGGCCACGCCCGAGGCCAAGCTCAAGCTCATCCGCGAGTACCAGGCGGGCGGGAGGCTGGTGGCCATGACGGGCGACGGCACCAACGACGCCCCGGCTCTGGCCCAGGCCGATGTGGCCGTGGCCATGAACAGCGGCACCCAGGCCGCCAAGGAGGCCGGGAACATGGTGGACCTGGACTCCAACCCCACGAAGCTCATCGAGATCGTGGAGATCGGCAAGCAGATGCTCATGACGCGCGGCTCGCTCACCACCTTCAGCATCGCCAACGACGTGGCCAAGTACTTCGCCATCCTGCCGGCGGCCTTTGTCGGCATCTACCCGGCCCTGGGGGCCCTCAACGTCATGCGCCTCCACAGCCCCGAGAGCGCCATCCTCTCGGCGGTGATCTTCAACGCCCTCATCATCGTGTTCCTCATTCCGCTGGCGCTGCGCGGCGTGGCCTACCGGCCCCTGGGCGCGGCACGGATCCTCCAGCGGAATCTCCTGATGTACGGCGCGGGAGGCCTGGTGGTGCCTTTCCTGGGCATCAAGGCCATTGACTGGCTCCTGGTCGCGCTGCACGTCGTTGCATGAGGCACCCATGAACCTCCAGCTCCGCCCCGCGCTCGTCTCCTTCCTCGGGCTGTCAGTCCTCACCGGGCTCGCCTATCCGCTGGCTCTCACAGGCCTGGCCCGAACCTTCTTCCCCCATCAGGCCGGAGGCAGCCTCCTTCGCATGGACGGGAAGGTGATCGGCTCGACCTTGATCGGCCAGGCCTTCACGGACCCCAGGGATTTCTGGGGCCGCCCTTCGGCCACGTCGCCCGGGCCGTATAACGCCGCCGCCAGCGGCGCCTCCAACCTCGCCCCCAGCAGCCCCGCCCTGGCCGAAGCCGTCGCGGCGAGAATCGCGGTCCTCCGCGCCGCGGACCCCGCCGCGAAGGGCCCCGTGCCCGTGGACCTGGTCACCGCCTCGGGCAGCGGTCTGGATCCCGACATCAGCCCGGCAGCGGCCATCTTCCAGGTGCCCCGCGTGGCGAAGACGCGGGGGTTGGACGAGGCCAGGGTCCGGGAACTGGTGGCCCGCCACATCGAAGGCCCCCAGTTCGGCGTCCTGGGGGAACCCCGGGTGAATGTCCTGGCGCTGAACCGTGACCTTGATGCGATGCGCTAACGTACCCCCATGGATCCCCGACGGCCCGATCCCGACGAGCTGCTCCGGCAGGTGCAGGAGGAGGAGGCCCGGACCCGGCGCGCCAAGCTGAAGATCTTCTTCGGGGCGGCTCCAGGCGTGGGGAAGACCTACGCCATGCTCTCGGAGGCCCAGGAGCGGCGTGGCGAGGGCGTGGATGTGGTGATCGGCGTGGTGGAGACCCACGGCCGGGAGGAGACGGCCGGGCTGCTGGAGGGCCTGGAGGCGCTGCCCCGGAAGGAGCTCCCGTACAGCGGGCTCTTCCTTCCGGAGTTCGACCTGGACCGGGCCCTGGCACGGCATCCAGCCCTCATCCTCATGGATGAGCTGGCCCACACCAATGTGAAAGGCTCCCGCCACGAGAAACGCTGGCAGGACGTGATGGAGCTGCTAGACGCGGGCATTGACGTCCACACCACCCTCAACGTCCAGCACCTGGAGAGCCTGCGGGACGTGGTGGCCCAGATCACCGGCGTGATCGTCCGGGAGAATGTGCCGGACACGCTCCTGGAGCGGGCGGACGAGGTGGAGCTGGTGGATCTTCCACCGGATGACCTGCTGGTGCGGCTCAAGGAGGGGAGGGTCTACCTGCCGGATCAGGCGCGGCATGCCAAGGACCGCTTCTTCCGGAAGGGGAACCTCCTGGCGCTGCGCGAGCTGGCCCTGCGGCACACCGCCGAGAGCGTGGATGCCCAGATGCGGCGCTACATGGCCTCGGAAGGCATCCGGAAAACCTGGGCGGCCGGGGACCGGTTGCTGGTCTGCATCGGGCCCGAGGCGCTCTCGGAACGGCTCATCCGCGGCACCCGGCGGCTGGCGAGCGCCCTGGGCGCCCGGTGGACGGCCCTCTACATGGAGACGCCGCGCCATGTCCGCTATTCCGAGGCGGATCGGGCGCGCGTGGAAGCCCACTTGCGGCTGGCGGAGAAGCTGGGCGGCGAAACGGTCGTCATCGAAGGCGGCGGCCGGGCGGCCGAGGATGTCCTGGCCTACGCCCGCAGCCGGAACATCACGAAGATCGTCGTTGGCAAACCCTCCCGTCCCCGCTTGATAGACCTCCTGCTGGGTTCACCGGTGGACGATCTGGTGCGCGCCAGCGGCGACATTGACGTCTTCGTCATCACGGGAGAATCCACCCAGGAATCGGCCACCCCCACCCTGGCGCATCGCCTCACGAGCCCGCTGCGGAACTACCTCCTCAGCGCGCTGGTGGTCGGCATCGCCAGCGTGGCCGCCCGGCTGCTGATCCAGCGCACCGAGCTGGCGGATATCGTCATGGTGTACATCCTGGGCATCGTGCTGGTGGCCACTCGGTTCGGACGCGGCCCCTCGCTTTTGGCCTCGCTGCTCAGCGTGGCGGCCTTCGATTTCTTCTTCATCCCGCCCTACCTCACCTTCGCCGTGGGCGATTTCCGCCACATCGGCACCTTCGCCGTCATGCTCCTGGTGGGCTTGGTCATCGGCAACCTCACGGAGCGGATCCGCGCCCAGGCACGGCTGGCCCGCAGCCGCGAACAGCGCACCCGCTCGCTCTACCGGCTGGGGCAGGCCCTGGCTCAGGGCAGCGGCTCCACCGCCATGGTCGGAACGGCCATCCAAAACATCGCCACCCAGTTCCAGAGCCACGCCGTGGTGCTTCTGCCGGACGCCTCGGGACGCCTCCAGGCCCCGGACCACCACCTGGCCTTCCCCCTGAACGACCAGGAGCGGGGCGTGGCCCAGTGGGTCTTCGACCACGGCGAACCGGCGGGGCTCGGGACACTCACGCTGCCGGGGGCCCGGGCCACCTACCTTCCCCTCAAGGGCGCGGCCGGTGTGATCGGTGTCCTGGGCGTCCTGCCGGATCGGTCGCCCCAGTGGGAGGAGCCCGACCAGCGGCAGCTGCTGGAGGCTTTCGCCAACCAGACGGCCCTGGCCCTGGAGCGGGCCCTCCTGGCCGAACAGGGCGCGGCGGATCGCCGCCGCGCCGACGAGGAACGCCTCCGCAACGCCCTGCTCAGCTCCGTCTCCCACGACCTGCGCACGCCCCTGGGCGTCATCACCGGCGCCGTGAGCATGGCCCTGGAGACCCCGGGCCTATCCGAAGCGGGACGCCGAGAACTGCTCCAATCGGCCCAGGAGGAATCCCAGCGGCTCCACCGGCTGGTCAGCAACCTCCTGGACATCACGCGCCTGGAGGCGGGTTCCCTGGAGCTGCGGAAGGACTGGACGCCCCTCGAGGAAATCATCGGCTCCGCCCTCAACCGCCAGGAACTGGCGCACGGAGCCGCCCGGGTCCAGGTCCAGTTGCCTCCCGACCTGCCCCTGGCGCCCCTGGACGGCGTGCTGATGGAACAGGTGCTTCTCAACCTCCTGGATAACGCCCTGAAGTACTCCCCACCCGGTTCCCCTGTGGATATCAAGGCCTGGGCCAGCGCGAAAACCCTCACGCTCTCCGTGACCGACCACGGACCGGGCATCGCCCAAGGCGAGGAAGAACGCATCTTCGAGAAGCTGGCCCGGGGGAAGGGCGCGGAGGGACGCCCCGGCACCGGCCTCGGACTTGCCATCTGCCGGGGCATCGTCGCCGCCCACGGCGGCCGGATCCAGGCCACCAACCATCCCCAGGGCGGTGCCCAGTTCCTGGTGTCCCTGCCCCTGGGCGATCCGCCGCCCACCCTGCCTGCGGAGGCCCCGCCATGAGTGAGCCGGCTCCGCCCCTGGTCCTGCTCGTCGAAGACGAGCCGCAGATGCGCCGCTTCCTCCGGGTCGTGCTGGAGGGAAGCGGCCACCGGTTCCTGGAAGCGGCCACCGCCCAGGAAGGGCTGACCCTGGCCGCCAGCCACCGGCCCCACCTCATCCTGCTGGACCTCGGCCTGCCCGACATGGATGGCCTCGAACTGGCCAAGCGGCTCCGCGAGTGGTACACGGCGCCCATCATCGTGCTGTCCGCCCGGGGCCAGGAGAGAGACAAGATCGGCGCCCTGGATGCGGGGGCGGACGACTACCTCACCAAGCCCTTCAGCACCGGCGAGCTTCTGGCCCGGATCAGGGTGGCCCTGCGGCACGAACAGAAATCCGAAGGCGGCGAGGCTCCTCTGTTCACCCTCGGCCGGTGGCGGGTGGATCTGGCCAAACGCCAGGTCCACGTCGGCGGCGAAGAGGTCCACCTCACGCCCCTGGAATACAAGCTCTTCACCACCCTCATCCGGCACGCGGGCAAGGTCGTCACCCATCAGCAGCTCCTGCGCGAAGTCTGGGGCGGCGTGCCCGGCGCCCAGCCCCTCTACCTGCGGGTCTACATGACCCAGCTCCGGCACAAGCTGGAGGAGAATCCATCCCGCCCCCGCTACCTCCAGACCGAGCCCGGCGTCGGCTATCGGCTGCGGACGGAGGAATGACGCTGAGGATCACCCCGGTTCGATGGCCATGGTGAACCCAGCATGCCCTAGCGATTTGATAAGGCCACGCCGGTTGCGGCGCGCCCCTGTCCGGTCCACACTGTTCCCCACGATGTCCGCCCTCCACTTCCAGACCCCGCGCCCTAGCCTGCCGCCCCCCGGTGCGCCGGCAGGAGAGGGTCTGAGTTAGACGCAGGTCGAGCCCCCCACCCACCCCCGATCGCACCCGCGGTCGGGGGTTTTTCGTTTAGGGAGTCCGCATGTCTGAAGAAAACCACCTTCCCGCCACGGCCCTCCTGGGCTTCGGCACCATGGGCCACGCCCTGGCCACGGGCCTGCTGGCCCAGGGTCTCGCCACGCCGGAGACCCTTCGCGTAGGGGCCCGCCGGCCCGACGTGGCCCGCGCCCATGCCGAGCCCCTGGGCCTTACGGCCGTGCATCCCGAGGAGGCCGCTGACCACGCCCAGATCCTCGTCCTGGCGGTGAAGCCCCGGGATGTGGACGGCCTGCTGCACCGGCTGCAGGAGGCCGGCGCGCTGGATCACCATCCCCTGATCCTCTCCATCGCTGCGGGCGTGGGGACAGCGTCCCTGGCCGAACGGGCTCCCGGCTGCGCCATCGTCCGGGCCATGCCCAACACGCCCTGCGCCATCGGCAAGGGCGTGACCGTGATCTGCGCGGGCCCCGGCGCCGAGGCGCGCCACCTCGACCTGGCCCGGCGCATCTTCGGCTGCATGGGTTCGGTGATGGAGCTGGACGAGAAGCACATGGACACCGTCACGGGCCTGGGCGGCAGCGGCCCCGCCTTCATCTACCTCGTGCTGGAGGCCATGGCCGAAGGCGCCGTCATGCGCGGAATGCCCCGGGCTGTGGCCCTGGAGCTGGCCGCCCGCGTGGCCCTGGGCGCCTCGGAGATGCTGCTGGCCACCGGCCGCCACCCCGCATCCCTGCGGGATGACGTCACCACCCCCGCGGGCTGCACCATCGCGGGCCTGCTGGCCCTGGAGGACGGCCGCATCCGCTCCGTGCTGGCCCGAGGCGTGGAGACCGCCGCCAAGGTGGCCGGGGAATTGGCCTCCTAGCGCCTCCAGGGGCCTCATTGAAGAGGTCAAGGTCGCTTCCTGTTTCAGACACAATGGCCATTTTCATCCGTGGCCATCCAACTGCCTCCATTCACTTCGCATGCAACGAGAATAAGCGGATCCGCAATTGAACGAATCCATACCTTTGAATCATCTTTATGACGCTCCGTCAAATTCAGCACCTTTCGAATTGCCGTCGGCACTTTCGCAGGAAGGGGGTCAAGGTCGGCTGGTATCCTGATCTTCAGGCTCGTCGTTCCTGCGTTTCCGCAGGGACGGCTTTTTCGTACCGGTCCACTGCGCCCCATCCGCCCTGGAGGTTCCGTGTCCACCCTGCTGCTGTCTTCCGAGACGCCTGCCTTTGCTGTACCTGAAGCGAACCTCATCCCCGCGAGCGACCACCTGGGCCGCCTGGCACCCATCCCGCCCTCCCGGATGTTCCTCATCAACAAATCGCTGAAGGTGTTCCAGCAGAAGCAGCCTGGCGTGCCGGTCTTCGACGCCAGCCAGGGCGACGGCGGCGCCTCCCTGCCCGGCGTGCCCGAGGCCCTGCTGGACCGCGCCTTTGAGCTGCAGAAGCAGCATGGCACCGCCTACGACATGCCCTTCGGCACCGAGGCCTACCGCAAGGCCGTGGCCGAGACCTACTGGAAGCTGGACCCCGCCACGGGCTGGGGGCCGGGCAACGTCATCGGCACCCAGGGCGGCCGCGACGGCCTGCAGAAGGCCTACCAGGCCATGCTGGCGCTGGGGCATGGCCGCCAGGGCGATGTGGTCGTCGTCAGCCGCGTGCCCTGGATCAGCTACAACTGGGGCCCCTACGGCGTGGGCGCCAACGTCATGTGGGCCCCCGGTCGGCCCGAGGAAGGCTGGGCCTACAGCGAGGACGGCCTCCGCGCCTGCGTGGCGGAAGCCGCCCGGCATGGCCGCAAGGTGGCCGGCCTCGTCATCACCAGCCCCGACAACCCCACGGGCCAGACGCTCACCCTGGACCGCCAGATCACCCTGGCGAAGGCGGCCCTGGAAGCGGGCGTGGCCTTCGTCCTCTTCGACTGGATGTACCACGTCGTCAGCGACCACGAGCCCTACGACGTGAACGCCCTGCTGAAGGCCTTCGAGCCCGCCCAGCGGGAGCGCCTGATGGTGCTGGATGGCATCACCAAGAGCCTCGGCGGTTCCAACATCCGCAATTGCCACCTGCTGGCGGCGGAATCCGTGGTGAAGGTGATCGTGGCCCAGGCCTCGCACACCGTGATCCCCTCCTTCTTCAGCTTGGCCGTGGCCATGGCCGCCTATGAGAAGGGGATCAAGGAGGCCGCTGCGCCCATCGTGGGGCCCACCCACGCCAGCCGGGCCTGGCTGCGTGGCTTCCTGAAGGAGCAGGGCCTGCGCCACATCCTGGGCCAGGGCTACTACGCCTTCCTCCATGTGGGCGATGCCCTGAAGGCCAAGGGCTGGGCCGATTCCGAGCCCCTGGGCCAGCACCTCGCCGAGGAGGTGGGCGTGGCTGTCGTGCCCGGCGCCTTCTTCAGCCCCTACGGCGCCGAGTGGATCCGCTTCTCCTACGCCACCCCCCCCGAGCGCACCCAGGGTGCCGCCGAACGCCTCGTGACGGCGCTCAAGGCCCTGCAACAGTGAAAAAGATTCACCACGAAGAACATCTGTCTCACGGCCTTCTCGCCTTCCTTCGTGGTCTTCGCGTCTTCGTGGTTCGGTCTTCATTCCTTGCGGTTTGATCCGGAGTGCCCGTGTTTGATCTGAATGCCTTCGTGGAGAAGTTCACCCTGGCGCGCCAGACGGCGCTGGAGACGCGCCCGGCGGGCGGGCTCTGCGGGCTGGAGCTGGAGTGGAACCTCATGGATTCGCAGTTCCGGCCGCTGCTCACCGTGGGCACGGGACCGGACCGCATGTCCTTCGTGGACCACCTGCGCGCGAAGGTGCTGGCGCCCTGGACGGAGCCCTATCACCAGCTGGAGGTCTTCCACTGGATGATCGAGTGGGTGACGCGGCCCTACCACACGCCGAAGGGCACCATCTACGAAGGCCGCCTGCTGGAGGCGGAGCTCATCAACGCCCTGGACCGAGATGGCCGGACCTTCGGAGAACCCCTCTACTACTGGCACGGGAACCTGCTCGTCCTGCCGGAGATCGGCCCCGACTGCGTGCCGGAGTCCTGGCACCTGGCCAAGCGCCGCTACCTCCAGCGCTGCGTGGAGCTCTATGGCACCGAGCTGGCCACGGCGGGCACCCATTCCAACCTGAGCCTGCCCGAACCCATGCTGGCCTGGGACTTCATGCACCTGCCCGCCACCGAGCGCGGCGACCGCCACCTGGACGACTACAAGAACCAGGTCTACATCACCGCCACCCGGCTCATGCGGGCCTTCGCGGCCCTCTTCATCGCCACCAGCGCCAGCACACCGATGCAGGCCTCCACAGAAGGCGGGAAGCCCGTGGTGCGGCTCACGCCCTTCGAATCCGTGCGCAACCTCACCTTCCCGAACCCGCCCGCCCTCGATGTGCCGGACCTCAACCGCAGCCACCCGGACTACCTGCGGCTGTCCTACGACCTGGTACGCCGCGGCGTGCGCTTCGGCAACAACAACTGGATCCCCGTGCGCGCCCGCTCGCAAGCAGAGCCCGTGGAGCGCCTCATCCAGGTCACCAGCGACCAGCTCCACGACATCTACGCCCGGGGCCTCTTCGCCGCCGGCGAGACGCACAACGTCGAGGACATGGCCGCCCAGATCGAGCGGCAGAACCTCTTCGCCCGCATTGACCTGCCCATGGCCCGCGTGGAGGTCCGCACGGACGACCCCGGCCACGCGCTGGCCCTGGACGTGGCGAACCTCACCCTGAAGCACCTCTTGCTGCTGCGGTTCTACGGCGATCCGGACTTCGCCCGGGGCTTCCGTTACGACGCTGAGGACATCAGCCGCGCCCGTCGCAACGAAGACGTGGCCGCCCGGGAAGGCCTGCGCGCCGTCATCGAGGATCCCCTCACGGCCAAGCCCGTGGCCATGCGCACCTTCCTCGCCTGGACGCTCGACCAGCTCCGGCCCCTGGCGGAGGCCCTCGGGTTCTGGGAGGATCTGGCGCCCCTCGTCGAGATGGCCGCCGGCGCCCCCAGCACCGCCGAGCGCATGCGCGCTCGGCTGAAGGCCGACCTCAAGGGCTCGGACCTCGTCCCGCCCGAGCTCCTGGCCCGGCTGGCGGAGGAGCGCCAGGCCCGCGTGGCCAGCGAAGTCGAAGCCCTCACCGGAAACCTCGCCACCCTCGGCGCCGAAGAGGACAAGCTCCAGGACTTCCTCGAGCGGGCCCGGGACGAGGTCTCCCTGGACGCCCGCGCCCCCATCCGCTTCCAGCCCCGGCCTGAGGCCCTGGTGGAAACGGAGTACGCCGACAAGACGGCCGAGATCCTGGCCCTGTCCCAGCGCCTCATCCGCATCCCATCCGTCACCGCCTGTCCCGAGGAGCGCCTCGCCGAGGTCCGCCGGGCCGGCACCTTCATCCACGACTACCTGCGCAACCACGGCGTGCCCGTCCGCACCTTCGACGGGGCCACCTTCCCGGCCCTGCTGGCCCACTTCCCGCGCCAGGAGCAGGCCCCGGCCATGCTCTGCGGCCACTTCGACGTGGTGGCGCCGGAGCCCGACGACAGCCAGTTCGAGCCGAAGGTCGAGGGCGACTACCTCTGGGGCCGCGGCGCCGCGGACATGAAGACGGTGCTGGCCACCTACCTCGTGTGGATGAAGGACACGCTGAAGAAGGGCGCCCCCTATCCGCCCGTGAACCTGCTGATGGTCGGCAACGAGGAGAACGGCGAGCTGGAGCCCATGGGCACGCCCCACGTGCTGGCGCGACTGAAGGAGGAATCCGGCTACGCACCTTCCTTCTTCGTGGCCGGAGAGCGCACGGGCGAGAAGGGCACGGAACTCTGGGGCGAGGTCTGCACCCAGAACCGGGGTGTGCTGCGCTTCGAGCTGGTGGCCACGGGCACCCGCGGCCACAGCGGCCTGGCGGGTGGTCCCGACCTCATGGAGCGCCTGCTCGGCGCCCGGGAGGCCCTGCGCGAGCTCTTCCCGAAACACCTCACCCTCAAGGGCGAGAACGGCTGGCAGTCCCTGGCCCGCTTCGCCTACATCCAGGTGGGCACGCCCGGCGTCTACAACATCACCCCCGACCATGGCAGCCTGGGCGTGGAGATCCGCCCCATCCCCCAGGATGACGTCTCGAAGCTGCGCGCGGAGATCGAGGCCCTGGCCGCCGAGCGGGGCCTGGAGCTGGTGCCCTCCGCCTGGGAGCCCGGCGTGGCCTGCGATCCCGACAACCCGTATCTGAAGGCGCTCCTGGCGGGCATCGTCGCCGCCGGAGGCGATGCCCCCATGGGCCGCAAGGGGGCCGGCACCTCCGCCCGCTTCGCGCCCGGCGGCCAGGCCGTCGTCTGGGGCCAGAGCGGCATCGGCCCCCACGCCAAGGGCGAGCGCCACTACATCCCCAGCATCGAGCCCTACTACCGGGCCCTGGAGGCGTTTGGACAGGCGCTGTCGCGCCTTCCCTAGGAGCGTGCCCCGAGGCGCATGCCGATGCTGACCAGTCGCGCGGCGCGCCGGGCGGCCGACTCCAGCAGCGGGGCCGCATTGGCCATGCAGGTCGCGAGGTCCAGGGGCCCAGGAGGAACCGACGCCAGCGCCCCCACGCCAAGGGTCAGGAGGTTCTCCGCGCCTTCCCCCAGGCTCCCGCTCAGACAGACCACAGGGATCCCGTGGCGACGGGCCGCCGCCGCCACGCCGAGGGGCGCCTTGCCCAGGGCGGTCTGGACATCCGTGCGGCCTTCGCCGGTGAAGACCAGATCCACCCCGCGCAGCCGGGCCTCGAAGGCCGAGGCCTCCAAGAGAAGCTCCACCCCGGGGCGGAGCTGGGCCCGGGTGAACCAGAGCAATCCCGCCCCGAGGCCCCCCGCCGCGCCCGCACCGGGAAGATCCGCCACCTCCCGGCCCGTGTCCCTGGAAACGATGCGGGCGAGGTTGCTGAGGGCCGCGTCCAGTTCCTTCACCCCTTCTGGAGCCAGGCCTTTCTGGGGTCCGAACACCGCGGTGGCGCCCCGCGGCCCGCAAAGGGGGCTGTCCACATCCGATGCCACGAGGAGCTCCGTCGCCCGCAGGCGCGGGTCCAGCCCGCTGGCATCCACCCGCGCCAGCCGGGCCAGGGCGGCGCCGCCCTCGGGCAAGTCCCGCCCCTCCGCATCCAGGAGGCGCGCGCCCAGGGCCCGGGCGAACCCCGCGCCACCGTCGTTGGTGCCGGAGCCGCCCAGACCCAGGAGGATGCGTCGGAACCCGGCATCGAGGGCCGCTTTCACCAGTTCTCCCGTCCCGAAGGTGCTCGCCCGGCGCGGATCCCGGCACCCCTCCGGCACGAGGCCGAGCCCCGAGGCTGCGGCAGCCTCGATCACGGCGGTGCGCCCATCACCGAGCACACCCCAGACGGCCTCCACGGGATCGCCCAGGGGCCCGCGCACCCGGGTACAGCGGGACGTTCCGCCTGTGGCCGCCAGCAGCGCATCCACGGTGCCCTCACCGCCATCCGCCACGGGAAGCTCCAGGATCTCCGCGTCAGGGAATACGGTCCGGAGGCCCCGGGCCATGACGCGGGCGGCCTCGGCCGCCGTCAGGCTGCCCTTGAAGGAATCTGGAGCGACGAGGAAGCGCATGGAGATCACCGGTGGTTCCCGCCATCATAGGCCGTTCCCCCGCCTTGCCTTGCCGCCTGAAAGGATCCATGCGCCTTCGTCTGTGGCCTTGCCTGCTCCTGGCCTGCCTCCTGCGGGCCCAGGATCCGCCCCTGGTCGTCAATCCGAACCGGCCCACCTTCGCCACGCCTGCTCTGACCACCCAGAGCGGGCAGATCGAGCTGGAATGGGGCGGCCAGCAGAGCCGCTACCGGGATGACCGCACCGCCTTCGGCACCCCCACCCTTCTGAAGATCGGCTGGGCCAAGGATCTGGAGTTCCGGCTTGCCACGCCCGGCTTCCAGCGGCTCACCGATCCAGGCACCGAGCCGGTCACGGGGCCGGGCGATCTGAATCTGGGTGTGCAGTGGTGCTACCAGCACGTCGGCATCTTCGGCATGGACCAGGCCATCCAGGTCAACCACACCTTCCCCACCGCCAGCTATGCCAAGGGCCTGGGGGCCGGTGCGCCCGGTGATGGCCTGATCCTGCTCTTCAGCCGCGACCTGGGGCCGTACCACCTGGATGTGAATGCCCTGGAGAGCTGGCTGGGACGGCCCCCCGGGGACGGCGGCGGGCGCGTCCGCCAGCCGGCCGCGACGGCCTCCCTCAGCTTCACCCTCACGGACGCCTGGTCCATCTCGGGTGAGGTCTATACCATCGGAGGAACCGAGCTGAATCCGCGCATCGTATCGAACCTGTGGGCCTTCGGGTACAAGGTTTCGCCCGCCTGCGTCCTGGATGGAGGCGTGGACATCGGGCTCACCCGGGGGGCGCCGGTACGCACGGTGTTCGCGGGGTTGACGGTGGCCCTGGGGCGCTTCCGGCACGCGCGGTAGATCCCGGATCAGCGGACCAGGGTGATGTCTCCGGCGGGCGTTTATCGGCCGTTCCGCGCCAGCATCCGGCCGAAGAAGCGGCTCTTCAGCTGCTCGGAGGCCAGGGCCTGTTTGAGGGGCGGCAGGTTCAGGACCGCCCCCAGGAGGGCCGCCGCGGCGCGGTGGCCGTAGGTGGACTGGCCATCCACCAGCAGCTCCGCGAAGGTGCCCCGCTCGATGGCCATCATGACGGCGCGGTGGGCCGTATTGACCGGCGTGAGCACCCGCCGACCGCGGCGCCGCAGGCGGATACGCTGGCGCGTGCAGGCCCGCACGCACACGCCACAACCCAGGCAGCGCTCCGCCTCCAGCCGGGCCATCCTTGCGGAGGGCCGCTTGGGATGGTGGGCCGACACCAGGCTCAGGGCGTCCACCGGACAGGCCCGCACACACTTCCCACAGCCGTCGCAGTCTCCCTCCAGTTCCGGCAGCCATTCGGAGGTATGCACGGGCTTGAGGAAGGCGTATGTGCGGGCCACCACCAGCGCTTCGCAACAGCAGCCGCAGCAGTTGCAGATGAAGCCCACGTCCTCCCGCACGTTCTCGCCGAACTGCACCAGGCCCCGCTCCCGGGCCTGCGCCAGCAGGTCCAGCCCCTCGGCCACATCCACCCGCCGGGCGTGGCCGTGCCGCGTGAGGCTGTCGGCGGCGGTGCCGAAGCTCATGCAGATCTCCATGGGCGCGTCGCAGGCCGTGCCCAGGTAGGCCTTTTTCCGGCGGCAATAGCAGTCCGAGACACCCATCACCCGGGCGCTGCGGACGACCTCGCTGGCCCGCTCGTAGTCCAGCACCTCCACCGTGTCCCGGCTTGGCAGCGCCGCTTCGTCCGCGAAGACCCGGCCCAGCTGCGTATCACCCTGAAGCATTAGGGCGCGCAGGAAGTCCTCCTCCACGTTGAGATACTGGTGGAACAGCTCCGAGAGGGCCTTCTGGTCGAGGTCGCCGCGCACGCGCATGAGCGAGAATTCGAAGAAGCCCGCCATGGGCGGCGGCAGGGCATAGCGCGTCTCGCCATCCTTCACCACATCCAGCAGCATCGCCCGGTCCGCCAGGCCATCCAGCACCTTCCGCGCCTCCGCTTCGGGCACCTTCCAGATGGCCGCGGCCCGCGCGGCGGTAAAGGGGCGAATGGGCACTTGGGCCAGGAGACCCGCCTCCTGCTCGCTCACCAACAGCTTGAGGATCTGGAAGAGCCGCTCCGTGGGGGGCGCGCCCTGGGGAAAGCGGTTGAGGCGCGCCGCAAACCGGCCGTAGGCGCCGTCTCCGGGCTTCAGGATCCGCTGGACCATGGGCGCCTCCCGGAGCCCAGGATAGCCCTCCCATGCGATGATGCGGCCATGGATGCGCCCCTTTCCGTCAAGCGCCTGCTGGAGCAGGTCAAGGCCCGCCTCGAGCCGCCCTTCGCGGCGGTCTGCGTGGTGGGGGAGGTGTCCAACTTCCGCGGCTCGGGCCGCCACTGGTACTTCACCCTCAAAGAAGAGGGCGCGGCCCTCCAGTGCGCCGTGTGGGCCGGCCAGCAGCGCTTCCTGGCCCACACGCCCGCCAACGGGCAGCGGGTGGTCCTGAAGGGCAGCCTGAACCTCTACATCGCGGGCGGCAGCCTCACGCTCGCCGTCACCCACTGCGAGCCCGCCGGTCAGGGCGACCTCCAGGCGCGCCTGCGGCAGCTGGAGGCGGAACTCCGCGCCGAGGGCCTCTTCGACCGGCCGAAGCGCCCCCTGCCCCGGTTTCCCCGGAAACTCGGCGTGGTCGCGGCCCTGGGCGGCGCGGCCCTGCGGGACGTGCTGGAGGTGACGGCGCAACGCGCGCCGGGCATTGACCTGCTCATCGCCCCGGCGGCGGCCCAGGGCGAGCGCTGCGTGCCCGAGACGCTGCTGGCGCTCCAGGAGATCCAGGATCCGTTCTGGAACTGCGAGGCGGTGCTGCTGGTGCGGGGCGGCGGCAGCCTGGAGGATCTCTGGGCCTTCAACGATCCCGCCCTGGTGCGCGCCGTGGCCACCTGCCGCCTACCGGTCATCGCCGGCGTGGGCCACGAGATTGATACGACCCTGGTGGACCTCGCCGCCGACCGTCGCGCCGCCACGCCCAGCCAGGCGGCGGAACTCGCCACGCCGGACCGGACCGCCCTCGCGGCGGATCTGCGCCGCCGCACGGAGGCCCTGACCGCCAAGGTGGCCTGGCGGCTGCGCGGCTTCGAGACCACCCTCAATCTGCTCACGGACCGGGGCCTGCTGCGCTCGGACCCGGTGCTCAGGAACCAGGCGCGCCTGGGGGCCCTGAGCCATCGCCTGGACCTGGCACATCCCCGGACCCGCCTCGATCAGGCCGCCACCCGGCTAGCCCTGCTGCGCCAGCGCCTCCGCCACGCGTCCAGCCTGGCGGATGGAGAGGCCGACCGGCTCCGCGTCCGCGAGGCGCAACGGCGGCTGAGCCCGGCCCTGGCCCGCCTCATCCAGCTCCAGGACCACCGCCGGGCCGTGCTGGCGGAACGGATCCGGGGCCTGGACCCCACCGCCCCGCTGGACCGGGGCTTCGTCCTGGCGCGGGATGCGCAGGGCCTGCCCATCACCTCCGCGGGCCGGGTGGCCGCGGGCCAGATCCTCCATCTGGCTTGGCGGGATGGCGCCTGGACCAGCACGGCCCAGGCATCCTCCCAGGACTGAAGGGCCGGCCAGACGTGGTGTCCCGGCTTGGCCGGGACATCACGTGGGGGTGCACGAGGGGGGACATCGCGAACCGCAGGTCAGGAGCTGGAACGGAATAATCGTTGCCATCGTTGACGCCCAGCCGCGATGCATCCGCAAGGAAGGGCCCGCAGGGCCATGTGGTTCATGGTTCAAGGGCCCTGACGCCGCGGGGCGCGCGGATGGGCGTCAACCCTCCGGGCGCGGGGTGGCGGGCTGCGCGATCCTGCGTCGGCTTCGGTTCACGGAGTCCCGCTCCGCTGGAACCTCAGCCTCCTTGACTCGCTTGCCCGGCACCCCGCGCGATGGCATTGCTTATTCCGTTCCAGCTCCTTCGCAGGCGGTCCCCCCTCGTCCAGATCAGAACCGCAGCGAAACCCCCGCCTGGAGACGGCGGCCGGGCATCAGGTAGTACTGCGCGTCGCCCATCTCGCTCTCGGCCACGGGATCGCGGCGGTCGGTGAGGTTCTGGCCCGTGGCCCGGAAGTCCCAGCGCCCGACGCGGTAGCCGAAACTGGCATCCACAGTGGCGTAGCCGCCGTAGGGAACGCGGTTCCGCTTGTCGAGGAAAACGCTGCCGGTGTAGCGGGCAGTCAGGGAGCCCGTGAACCCCTGCGCGGGTGCGTAGATCAGGCCCAGGGAGCCGAGGTGGTAGGGCGTCATTTCCAGGCGCTTGCCCGCGAGCTGGGTGGGCGTGCCGTCGAAATCCTGCACGTAGTCCCGGAACCGGCTGTCGTGATAGCTGTAGGCGCCGCGCAGGATCCAGTCGGGCCGGATCTGCCAGTCCGCGCTGCCCTCCAGGCCCTGGAACCGCTGCGTTCCGGCGTTCACAAGCACCGGCAGACCGCCGAGGCTCTGGGACACCACGAGGTTCTCGAAGTCCATGAGGAAGGCGCTCACCTCCAGGCCGAGGCGCCCGCCGGCGAGGCGGGACTTGGCGCCCAGATCCCAGGTGCGGGCCGTCTCCGGCGCCAGGATGCCAGGCGTGCTGTCCAGGCCGAAATCAATGGCGCTGGGCTTGTAAGCGGTGCGGTAGCTGGCGAAGAGGTTCACCCGGTCCACCCCGGATTCCCAGGCGGTCCAGGTGGCGCCGAGGCTGCCCGTGAGGCGGTTGACGATCCGCTGGTCCTGCCCGCCCACATACCCCGCGGCGAGGCCCCCAAAATCGAGGGTGTAGGCCCGCCGCGACTCGTCCGTGCGGTTCATGCGCAGGCCGGCCTCCAGAATCCAGCGGGAGGCGGGATGCCACTCGGCAAACCCGTAGAGCCCGGAGAAATCGCGGTGGTCGTCCACCCGGATGTCCGCGGCGGGCGGCAGTGCCTCGCTCCCGGGCGGGTTGCTGCCATTGAGGTTCACGGTGTAGTCGAAGTCCCCGCCGTGGCCGGTTCCGGCACCATGGAGGTGATCGAAGCCCGCCACGACCTTGAGCCCCGGCAGGTCCGTCCAGGTGAGGTGGGTATCGAAATAGATATCCGTGGTCTCGATGCGTTCGCGGTAGCCATGGGCGTTGAGGCTGGGGGCCGAGAGGTCCACCAGGAATCCGCGGAACACATCCTGGCGGGCGCGGGAGGCCGAGAGGATCGTGGACCAGGCCGCCGATCCCGCATCCTGATCCCAGCCCAGGGTGAAGGTGGCCCGGCGGTCATGGATGAAGGCACCCGCAGGATTCTGGTTGGAATCCACGGGCACCTCCGGGCTGAACGCCGCGCCCACGCGGGGCCTCGGGCTGGCGGGATCCTGGTCCACCGCCGCGGCGTCCAGGTCGAAACGCAGGGTTCCGGAGGCCAGCTCGGCCCGGTTGCGCCAGAGCACATGCCCCTTCTTGTAGCTGGTGCGCGGGTCGTCGTAGCCCTGCTTGGCCGCGTCCACCGTAAGGCTGGAATCCACCTTCGACCAGCGGGGCAGCCGCAGGGTGACAGCCGCCGAGCCGCTGCTGTGGTTCCCGGCGGCGAGACGGACGGAATCCTGGGTGTCGGCGGGCTTCTTGTGAATGACCTGGATGACGCCCACGAAGGAGGTCGCGCCGTACATCACCGGCGCGGCGCCGCGCTGGATCTCGATGCGGTCCACATTCTCCAGATCCAGGGTGGAGAGGGCGGGGTTGAAGGTGCCGCCCCAGGGCACGCCATCCACCACCAGCAGGAACGCGTCGAACTCCTTGAGCCCCATGAACTCGGGGATGCTGGCCGCCGGTCCCGCATCCCCGCCGGGGGCGATGGCCACGCCCGCCACCAGGGCCAGCGCACCCTGCAGATCCGTCACGCCGCGGGCGGCCAGTTCCTGCCCCGTCACCACCTGGACCGAGGCGGGCACCCGGATCGGATCCTCGGGGAAGCGGGTGGCGGTCACTTCCACGATCGCCGAGTTCGAGGGAGCCACCGGCGGGGCGGGCGTCTGGCTGCACAGGGGCACACCGGCCACCAGCAGGCATGGAATCAGGGCCAGGGCGGGTTTCATGCGTCCTCCGGGGGACCCAGGAGAACATGAATAAAACCTTACATCAAGATGAACTTCCCATCAGGAACAGGGGAGATCCAGGGCGACCCGCGTGCCCCGGCCCAGCTCGCTACGCAGGTCCATGGTGCCCTCAAGCATGGCGGCAATGCGGGCGACGATGGCCAGCCCCAGGCCCAGCCCACGCCCCTCGTCGGGGGGGCGGGTGAAAGGGCGTCCCAGTTTCGGAAGCCACTCGGGGGGAATGCCCCGGCCCGTATCCTCGACCCACAGCAGGAAGCCCCGGCCTCCCAGGGCTGCACCAAGCGTCACGCGTCCTTCTCCAGGGGTATGCCGCAGCGCGTTGGCCACCAGGTTGTGGAGCGCGCGGGTCAGCAGAAGGGGGTCGGCGGACACGCTGAAGGGCGCCGTATCCACCACCAGGGCGATGCCCGCCTCCTCCGCGGCCGCCTCGAAAAAGGCCCGCACCTCCTCCAGGAGGACCGCCACGTCCACCCGCTCGCGGCGAAGGGGCGCAGGCCCGGCCTCGGCACGGGCGAGGAAAAGAATCTGGTCAATCAGGGCCGCCATGTGATCGCAGTCCTCCAGCAGGCCGCCCAGCGCCGTCCGCTGGGCGGGCGGGCAGGCGGGCGCGAGCGCCTGATTTTCCAGGGTGCTCCGCAGGTTCTGAAGGGGCGTGCGCAACTCGTGGGCCAGCTCCGCCCCCAGCTGGCTGGTCCGTTCGAAGGCCGCCTGGAGACGTGCCAGGGCCGCATTCAGGGTGGTCACCAGCTCCTGGAGTTCCTGGGGGAACTGTTCCGCCGCCAGGCGGGTGTCCAGATGCCGATCGTCAATGGCTCCGGCTTCCCGGATGATGCGGCCCAGGGGCGCCAGCCCCCAGGCGGCCACGAGCCGGGCCAGCAGCGCCGCGGCGAGCGCGGCCAGGGCCACTGCCAGGGCCAGGGTCCGGCGGAAGCGGGCGACCAGGGCATGCTCATGGCTGCGGTCCATGATCAGGATCAACCGGCCGCCCGTGCCCGCCGGTCCCCACCAGGGGCGCACGAGCAGCGTAAAGATGCGGCCATCCCGCGAGGTAACCTCCCGGGGCGGATCACCGGATCCGGGCAGGGGCAGGGGCGGCAGGGCGGCCATGGCCGGACTGGCCGCCACCACGCGCCCTGCGGCATCCTGCACGCGCCATTCGGCTTTCTCGAGCCGGGGCCGATCTCCAGCGGAAGGTTCGAGGCGTCCGGTCGCGAGCTGCTGCACCATGACCCGGGCCTGATCCACCATCACCTGGGCGTCCTCGGCCTCCAGGGAGCTCTGGAGGGCACGGTCCATGAAGAGCGCCATGGCCGCCGCCAGCAGCATCGCCGCCAGCGCGAAGCCCGCCTGGAGCTTCCAGAGGATGCTGCCGCTAGTCCGCCTCACGGGGTTCCAGCACCAGGCCCACGCCCCGCAGGGTATGGATGAGTTTCACCGGGAAGGGGTCATCCACCTTCCGCCGCAGCCGGAGGATCTGCACGTCCACCGCATTCGCGTCCACGGCGCCCTCAATGCCCCAGACAGTCTTCACGAGCTGGCTCCGCGGCACCACCCGGCCTGCGTGTTCCAGGAGCAGCACCATGAGGGCGTACTCCTTCGGAGTCAGCTCGATGCGCCGCCCAGCCCGGGCCACACTGCGGCGCGACGGATCCCAGATGAGATCGGCCACCTGCACCGGCGCGGCCATGATGGGCTGGGCCCGGCGGGTGATGGTCCGAAGCCGGGCCACCACCTCAAGGATGCTGTACGGCTTGGCCAGGTAGTCGTCCGCGCCCGCTTCGAGCCCCCGCAGGCGGTCCTCCAGGTTCCCCTTGGCCGAAAGGATGATGATCGGCACCGGATGGCCCGCGCCGCGGAGGGCCTCCACCAGTTCGAGGCCCGAACGCCCCGGCAGCATGATGTCCACCACCAGGGCTTCGAAGACGCCGCTCTGGGCCAGGGGCAGGGCCTCGTCCACGGTGGTGGCCACCACCGCCTCGAATCCCGCGTTGACCAGGCCTGAACGCAGCTCTCCGGCCGTCCGGGCCTGATCCTCGACGATCAGGACGCGCATGGAACCCACGCCACCAGGGCGCCATCCTCCTCCCGCACCTCCACCGCCAGGCGGACAGCCATGGCCCGCAGCCAGAGCGAGGTCAGGTTGAGCGAGGCATCTTCCGGTGGATCGGGCCTCAGGGCAGGTGGGAGGGGTGGGGCGGACGGCCAGCGCAGGCGGCACCCGCCCTCCGCCGCTTCCGCCTCCAGGCGGAGGGTGCCCGGCGCGACCCAGGGCAGGATCTGGCGGCTGAAGGCTGCCGCCCAGTCCTGAAGCAGGGGGGCAGGCCAGGAGGCCCCCTCGCCCGCCACACAGACCACTTCCACCGGGCAGGAGAAGAGCACTGACAGGGGCTCCAGCCGCTGGAGGAGGCTCTGCCGCCATTCGGGCCAGGGCAGGCTGCCGGTATCCGGCACCCGCTCCAGGGCCAGGGCACGGGCCATCACCACGACGTTGCGCCCCTCATGGAGGGTGGCCTCCAGGCGCACCCGGTTGCGGGGACTCAAGGGCTGGGCGGGATCGCTCAGATCCAGTACGCCCTGGAGGCCGGCCAGCAGGTTGTTGACATCATGGAGGACCGTCCGCCAAAGGCGTTCCGAGGTCTGATGAGGATCTGCGATCATCATGGGTCCTCCGCTCTGGCATGATCACCCTCAATCAAGTTAACTTGAAGGTGATCTCCGCCGAAGTAATTCCCATTCCAAGGCGCCTCCCATGCAACAACCGAACAAGCGGCTGGGTGAATTGCTCGTTGAAGCGGACCTCATCACCCCTGCCCAGCTGCAGAGCGCCATCACCCACCAGAAGATCGCCCGGGGCCGTCTGGGGAGCAATCTGGTGGCCCTCGGCTACATCACCGAAGAAGTCCTGATGGACTTTCTCAGCCACCAGACCGGCGTGCCGCAGATGGATGTCCGCTCGCTGGAGGTCCCGCCTGCGCTCCTCAAGCTGATTCCCCACCGGCTGGCAGAGCAGTTCAACATCCTGCCCGTCTCCATCAAAGAACCGAAATCCCTGGTCCTGGCCATGTCTGACCCTTCGGACCTGAACGCCATTGACAGCGCCCGGTTCGCATCGGGCCTCACCATCCAGCCCGTGGTGGCCTCCCACAGCGCCCTGCGCAAAGCCATCGCAGAACTCTACCGGAACGTGGGGCATGTTCCCTCCTCGGCCGTCACCATCGAACTCGGGGGCGAGCCCCCGGAAGACGGCCTCCCCATGCCGTTCCACATCGAGCCGCTGCCGGTTCCCCTGCCACCGCCCCCGCCAGCCGCCCCTGTGTCCCCGGCCAGCGCGTTCTTCCCGCGGGATCCCTTCTTCGATGGGGCCGGCGTCCCCACCCAGCCTATCCACATTGATCCCTTCGGCCTCTTCGATCCGGCGGTTCCCCCCAACCCGCCCGCGCCTCCGCCCCCGAGCGCGGATCTGATCCACAGCCGGACCCATGAGCCCAACCTGCGTCGGCTGGAGTCCTACCACACCCGGACGCTGGTCCTGGGACTCATCCGCCTGTTCCAGCGCCGGGGCATCGTCGGCCAGGACGAACTTCAGCGCCTCCTCGTCAACCTCATCGAGATTGGCGAGCTCAAGGACGACGACGCGATCGGTTAGCTCTCGACCTTGAGGATCGCGAGGAAGGCCTCCTGCGGGATCTCCACGTTGCCGATGGCCTTCATCCGCTTCTTGCCTTCTTTCTGTTTGTTGAGGAGTTTCTTCTTGCGGCTGACGTCGCCGCCGTAGCACTTCGCCAGGACGTCCTTGCGGCGGGCCTTCACGTTGGTGCGGGCGATGATCTTGCTGCCGATACCGGCCTGGATGGCCACATCGAAGAGCTGCTGGGGAATGACCTCCTTCATCCGCTGACACAGGGCCAACCCGAGCGTCTGGCTCTTGCTCCGGTGCACCAGGATGGAGAGGGCGTCCACCGCCTCGCCGTTCACCAGGATGTCCATCTTCACAAGGTCCGACTCCGTGTAGTGCTTCATGTGGTAGTCGAAGCTGGCGTAGCCCTTGGAGATGGACTTCAGCTTGTCGTAGAAGTCGAGCACCACCTCGTTCAGGGGCAGTTCGTAGACCAGCATCACGCGGTCCGTGGAGACGTACTCCAGTTTCTGCTGGATGCCGCGGCGCTCCTCGCAGAGTTTGAGCAGGCCGCCCACAAAATCGGTGCGGGTGAGGATGGTGGCCTCGATGATCGGTTCCTCGATCTTCGCGATCCTCTGCAGGGGTGGCAGCTTCGATGGGTTGTCCACGGGAACCTCGGTGCCGTCCGTGAGATGCACGTGGTAGCGCACGCTGGGGGCCGTGGTGATGAGGTCCAGGTCGAACTCGCGCTCCAGGCGCTCCTGCACGATCTCCATGTGCAGCAGGCCCAGGAAGCCGCAGCGGAGGCCGAAGCCCAGGGCCGTGGAGGTTTCCGGCTCGTAGGTGAAGCTGCTGTCGTTGAGGCGCAGCTTCTCCATGGCGTTGCGCAGATCCTCGTAGTCATCGCTGGATGTCGGGAAGATGCCCGCGAAGACCACGGGCTGGATCTCCTTGAAGCCCTTCAGCATGGATGAGGCTGGTTTCGTGGTGTTCGTCACCGCGTGGGTGATGGTGTCGCCCACCTTCACGTCCACCAGCTGCTTGACGCTGGCCACCAGGTAGCCCACCTCGCCCACGCTCAGCTCGGGCTGCTTGTCCATTTTGGGATCGAAGATGCCGATCTCATCCACGCGATACTCGGAGCCGTTGCTCATGAAGCGGATCTGGTCGCCCTGCCGGACGCGTCCATGCATCACGCGGATGAGGCTCACGATGCCGCGGTAGGGATCGTAGTAGCAGTCGAAGACGAGGGCCTGGAGAGGCGCGTCGGGATCGCCCTGGGGCGGCGGGATGCACTTCACGATCTGCTCGAGCACCAACTCGCAGTTGTCGCCGGTCTTGGCGCTCACGTTCACGGCATGGGCCGTGTCCACCAGCCCGATGACGGTATCAATCTGCTCCAGCACCCGGACCGGATCCGCGCTGGGCAGATCGGTCTTGTTGAGCACTGGAAACACCTCCAGCCCGTTCTCCAGGGCCAGGTAGGTATTGGCCAAGGTCTGGGCCTCCACGCCCTGGGTGGCGTCTACCACCAGGATGGCCCCCTCGCAGGCGGCCAGGCTGCGGCTCACCTCATAGGTAAAATCCACGTGACCGGGGGTGTCAATGAGATTCAGCGTGTAGGTGTTCCCGTCCAGGGCGGGGTATTTCAACGTCACCGCGTGGGCCTTGATGGTGATGCCGCGCTCCCGCTCCAGATCCATGTCATCGAGGATCTGCTCCTGCATGTCGCGGTGGGCCACGGTCTTGGTCAGCTCGAGCAGGCGATCCGCGAGCGTGGACTTGCCGTGGTCAATATGGGCGACGATGGAAAAATTGCGGATGAGCTTGGGATCGGTCAATGCGGAACCTCGAACCGGCCATTGTACCGTGATGCAGGTCCGCGCCTGGAGCGCGAATATGAACGTGGGGGGACCGCCTGCTCGCCTTCGGCTCGCGATGTCCCCGCTCGTGCACCTTCACGTGGTACCCCGGCCAAACCGAGACACCACATCAGATTCCAAGCCACCACATATCTTCATCCCAAGGTTGATCCCGGACGAGTGGGCATCTACCCTCGTAAGACGAATGGAAGGAGCCCGTTTGGACGCGACGCACGCCCCCATGTCCATCCTGATCGTCGAGGACAACGCCCTACAGCGCCGTCAGCTGGAAGCACAGCTCCAGCCTCTGGGCCACCGCGTCGTCTCGGCCACCAATGGACAGGAAGCCCTGGATCTCCTGGCGGCGGCGCCACCGGACTTGGTGATCATGGATGTCGTCATGCCTTCCATGGATGGATTCAAGGCCTGCGAGGCGATCAAGGCCAATCCCGCCACCGCGGCCATCCCGGTCATCGTCCTCACGGCCCTGAGCCGGGATGCCAAGGACCGCAGCTATGCCGTGGGCGCCGATGACTTCCTGCGCAAGCCCGCCTCCACCCTGCTGCTCCAGGTGCGGGTGCAGACCCATCTCCGCATCCGCGAGCTGTCCCGCGCCCTGGGACTCCCGGCGCCAGCCCGCCCCCGGGTGCTGGTGGCCTCCGGCAGCCCCCTCATCCGGGCGCAGGTGGAGAACCACTACGGCAAGGACCAGGCGACCTTTTTCGAAGCCCAGGGGGAAGGCCAGGCGCGCGCCCAGATCATCGCCCACCGCCCCGATGTTCTGGTGCTCGACACGGAGCTGCTCGACGGCAGCGCCCAGTCTCTGGCGGGTGCCATCCATCAGGCGGAGGAATTGGCCGGCCTGCCGATCATGCTCCTGCACGCGCCCGGGGAACTGGAAGTCTGGTCGAAGTTCCGGGATGCCCTGGCCGATGCCGTGGAAAAGCCGCTCGTGGCCCCGGAAACCCGGCGGCGGATCGCCCTCATGGCCCGCCTCGCCCACTTGAAGATGTCCGCGCGGCCGGTATGAACGGCCGTATGCGTCTTGCGGGCCCGCTGCTCGCGGGCCTGGTGCTCGCGGCCCCCGTCCTGCGCGCCGTGGACCTGAAAGGCCGCGTAACCGATGGCCGCCATGGACTGGCTGGCGTCCAGGTCTATCCGGACCGTCAGCCCCGGGTATCCCCCGACCTGGACCCTTCCGTGGCGGTCACCGATGCCCAGGGCCGCTTTCATCTGGCCCTGGCCCCCTCCGATGACGTCCTCGCGGTCGAGAAGGATGGCTGGCACCGGGATCTGGTCCCCGCCGCGGAGTGGGGCCGAGACATCGTTCTCACCCCGGAACCGCGCCACCACGAGGAAACCGTGCTGGTGGTGCGCCTGGATTTCAAGGACCGGCCCAGCCAGGTGCCCGATGGCGCGCTGCGCCAGCTCCTCTTCTCCCGCCGTCCCGGGGTGGCCAGCGCCGCCAATTACCTCTACGAGGTCTCGAAAGGCGCCCTCTCCCTGGTCGAGGGGCCGATGCTCCACCTTCATGCGGGCCCCTTCCCGCCCCCGAGCAACCCCTCGCGGCAGGCGGATCTGGTGACCTGGGTGCTGGAGCACCTCCACCGCCCCGTCCCGCCGGCATGCGACCGCGTGAACAACGCCACCGGCGCCCCCCATCCCGATGGCAAACCTGACCACCTGTGGATCATCACCGCGGGCAATCCCGAAACCCTCACCGACGACCCGAAGGATCTGCGGGCTGACACCTGGCTCATGCCCCTGCCCTGGGATCCGTACCACCGCTGGCCGGTGGTGCTGATGCCGGAAACCTCGCCCCTGGGCAACATCGTCCACGAGGCCTTCCACGCCATGGGCGAGCAGTCCGTGGATGACCTCTACCTGGATTGCGATCACCCCGACACCGCTGGCATCTGGGACTTGATGGACGCGGGCCAGTACCGCGGCTGGGACCGTTCCCATCCCGGCCACGGCCCCTGGGTGGACGACACCGGCTACAGCCCCTCCCATCCCACGGCCTGGGTGCGCTCCGAGCTGTGGTACCGCGGGCGCTACCGCGAAACCGTGACCCATCTGGCCTTGAAGGGCCGGCTCTGGGAAGGCTGGATCCGGCCGGTGGCGCGGGCTCCCGAGCCCGGCCCCCATCCCGATCCCCAGTGGGTCACCCTGCCCGATCCACGCCGGAAGGGCCGTTTCTGGAGCCTGGAAGTGCGCCGCCCCTGGGGGTTCGAGCGGGGCCGCGTCGGTGGCCGCTTCGGTCCTGGCTACGCCGGCCTGATCGTGGCCCTGGTGGATCCCTCCAAACTCAGCCCGGATGTGCCGAAGGGTGCGGTGCATGTGGTGGACGCCCATCCCGGCACGCCCGAGCCGCCCAAACCCCGCTTTCCCTGCGACCGCTGGCAACTCGACGATGCCGCCTTCAACCTGGGCCCCGGTGAGCAGCCGAAGGGGCACAGCGGAAACCTGTCCTGGGAAGTCCTGGCCACAGATGCCACGGGTCGCATGAAGGTGCGCGTCCGCCTGCGCCCCTCCCCTCGGCGCCCGAAGCACTGAAGCCGCCGGGCCGGTCTGCAAGGTCTCGGAGGCCGATGGGCTACCCGCTGCCCGGGGGGCAGCCTACACTCTGAGACGCAATCCCCCACCGGCTGCCTCCTTCGGCACCCCATGACCTCTTCCCGGCCCACGCCCACCCAACCGCCGAGCCCCATGGTCCTGGGGGGGCTGGCCCTGGCCTACGTGGCCTCCGCCTGGCTCTGTTTCCGCCTGGCGGCTCCCGGCACCAATGCCACCGCCGTCTGGATTCCCACGGGTCTGGCCATCGCGGCGGTGTTGCGCTTCGGGCCCCGGGTGTGGCCAGCGATCGCCCTGGGCGCCTTCCTTGCCAACCTGCTCCAGATGGCCCCCATGGGATTGCCGCCGGCGGCTTGGCTGGGCGCCTCCCTGGCCACCGCCGCGGGCAACACGGCTGAGGCCCTGCTGGCGGGCGTCTTCATGGAACGCGGAGCCCGTACCCGGGAGCCCTTCGACTCCGGTTCCCAGGTGCTCACCTTCATCGGCGCCGTCGCCCTGGTCAGCACCGCCGTGGGCGCCTTGGTGGGCACCACCGCCTTCTGTTCCGCCACGGGACGCTGGGAGAGCTTCCCCACAATCGCCCTGACCTGGTGGATCGGCGACGGCATGGGTGCCCTGGTGATCACGCCGCTGCTGCTCACCTTCTCCTGGCAACGGCTCTCCGCCCTGCCCCGGCGTGCCCACCTGGAGGCCCTCCTGGCCGGCGCCCTTCTGGCGCTGCTCTGGTTCAAGGTTTGCGCCCATCCCCCGGACCGCACCTTCATCCTGCTCCCTCTGTTGGTGCTGGCTGCCGTACGGGTGGGGCCCTTCTACACCGCGGCGCTGATGGCCCTGCTCTCGGCCATGGCCACCGGAAGCGCCCTGTCGGGGGCCGGTCCCTTCTCCCTGGAAGGCCCGGCGGCCTTCGCCCTGCTCATGCAGCAGGGCCTTCTTGGCACCCTCGCCATGACCGCCCTGGCGCTGGCCGCTTCCGTGCAGCACCGCCAGGAGGCCGAGGAGGGCTTGCGGCAACGCAGCCGCCTCTACCGCACCCTGCTTGACGTGAACCACGCCCTCATCCGCGGGGCGGATCGCGCCTCGCTGGTCGAGGCCACCTGCCGGATCCTCGTCGAGCAGGCGGGCTTCCGCATGGCCTGGGTAGGCTTCAAGGAAGAGGCCACGGGACAGATGGCCGCCGAAGGTTCCGCCGGGCTGGTGCAGGGGTATCTGGAATCCATCCTCATCCGCTGGGACGACAGCCTGGAAGGACGAGGCCCCACCGGCACGGCCCTCCGCGAAAACCGCCCTGTGATCTGCCAATCGTGCCTGAGCAATCCCGACTTCCTGCCCTGGCGGGAAGCGGCTCGGGAGCACGGTTTCCAGACCAGCGGCGCGTTCCCCATCCGGCGGGGCACGGCCGCCATCGGTGCGCTGATGGTCTACCATGCCGACCCCCAGGCCATCGGCCCCGAGGAAGCCCTGCTCCTGGAGGAGCTGACCGCCGACCTCGGGCACACGCTCGAAGCCCTGGAAACCCGGCAGGAGCTCAAGGAATCCGAGCGCCGCCTCCAGGACACCTTCGCCAACGTCGAACTGATCGGCGTCACCCTCGATGCCGGCACCCTCATCACCGGCTGCAACGACCACCTGCTCCGGCTCACCGGCTGGACCCGCGAAGACCTCCTGGGCCGGAACTGGTTCGAGCGCTTCCTCCCGCCCGAGCAGCGGTCCCAGGTCGAGCCCGTGTTCACCGACGGCTTCCAGTCCGGCGCGATTCCCCAGCAGTTCGAGAACGAGATTCTCACCCGGTCCGGCGAGCGCCGGCACATCCGCTGGTTCAACACCCTGCTGCGGGATGCGGCGGGCCGGGTGACCGGCACCATCAGTTTCGGGGATGATCTCACCGAGCATCGGAGAACCCTGGAAGCTTTGCAGAACCGCGCCACGGAACTCGCCGCCCTCAATGCCCTCGGCACCGCCCTCAACGCGCCCATGGACCTCGGGGCCCGGATGCAGGCCGCGGTGGATCAGGCCATCGCGGCCGCGGCCTCCGATCTCGCCCTGCTTTTCCTGTGGGAGGACGACCAGCTCCGGCTGGCAGCCTCCGCCCAACGGGCGGGAGACGCCCCGCAGATCCCCGGGCCCGATCGTGCCGTGGGCGTGCATCTCTGCGCCCTCGCGCTCCAGGAAGGCCATGCGCTCTACGTGCCGGACCTCCGGTCAGATCCCCGCTGCGCCGCCTGGGCCGGGGACGCTGAGGCCACCTCCTTTGCCGCCCTGCCCCTGAGGGCCGGTGGCGAAGCCATCGGCGCCCTGGGCCTGGCCTCGGCCGCCCGCCGCGATTTCCAGCAGGGCACCGTCTTCCTGGAGACCCTGGCGGAACAGGTGGCTGTGGGCCTCCACAATGCCCTTCTCCTCGCCCAGGTGCATGCCCGGGCCGAGGAACTGGAGCAACGCGTCGCGGAACGTACCGCCCTGCTCCGGGAAGCCAATGAGGATCTGGCCATGGCCGTGGAGCATGCCGAGGCCGCGGACCGCGCCAAGTCGGCTTTCCTCGCCGCCATGTCCCACGAACTGCGCACCCCGCTGAATTCCGTGATCGGCTTCACCGGCGTGCTGCTCGGCGGCCTTCTGGGCGAACTCTCCTCGAAGCAGGTCGAGCCCCTGCGCATCGTGCAGCGCAACGGCCGCCATCTGCTGGACCTCATCAACGATGTGCTGGATCTCTCCAAAATCGAGGCCGGGGAGATCCGCTTCTCCAGCCAGCCCTTCGACCTGGTGCAGGCCCTGCGGGAGGCCCTGGAGGCCGTGGGGCCCCTGGCCGCCCAGAAGGGACTGGCGCTGGAGGCCCAGTTCGCCGTGGAGTCCCTGGACTGGACCGGCGACCGGCGGCGGGTCTCCCAGGTGCTGCTGAACCTGCTGGGCAATGCCGTGAAGTTCACCGAGAAGGGCACGGTGACACTGGAGCTGGCGCTCGAAGACAACCGGGCCCGGATCACCGTCCGCGACACCGGCCCCGGCATGGCCGAGGCAGACCTCTCCCGCCTGTTCCGGGAATTCGTGCAGCTCGACAGCGGCCTCGCCCGGCGCAGCGAGGGCACGGGCCTCGGCCTCGCCCTCAGCCGCCGCCTGGCCCGCCTCATGGACGGAAACATCACCGTGGAGAGCCGCCTGGGCCAGGGCAGCGCCTTCACCTTCAGCCTTCCCTTGACTGCCCCGGAGCCGGCCCCATGAAACGCATCCTCGTGATCGAAGACAACCCGGACAACCTGCTGCTGGTGAAGATGCTCCTCGGCCCCCTGCAGGTGGACCTGCACACCGTCACCGACGGCCCCGCGGGCATCCGGGCCGTGCAGGAGGCACCCTACGACCTCATCCTCCTGGACATCCAGTTGCCGGGCATGGACGGCTACCAGGTGGCCAAGGCCCTGCGGGCCCTGCCCCAGACGGCCTCCACACCCATCGTGGCCGTCACGAGCTATGCCATGGCCGGGGACCGCGAGCGGGCGCTGCTCGAAGGCTTCACCGAGTACCTGGAGAAGCCCCTCAACCCCGATACGTTTTCGAGCACCATCCACGCGTACCTGTAGCCTCCCGGCCACGGCCGCTCCAACTGTCTGGCGGAGCCCCTCCATGCTCATCCTCCTGGTAGATGACGAACCCGCGAACCTCCAGCTGCTGAAAGTCCTGCTGGAGAGCCGGGGACACCGCACCGCCCTCGCCAGCAACGGGCAGGAGGCCCTGCTCCAGGCCCAGGCCGCCGCGCCGGGCCTGGTGATCTCCGACATCCTGATGCCGGTGATGGATGGCTACGGCCTCTGCCGGGCATGGATGCAGGATCCCCGCCTCCATGCCATCCCCTTCGTCTTCTACACCGCCACCTACCAGACCGACGAGGACGAGCAGCTGGGCCGCTCCATGGGCGCAGCGGAGTATCTGAGGAAGCCCATGGAGCCCGAACCATTCCTGGCCCAGATCGAGCGCGTGCTGGACCGGGCCCGGCAGGGCGTGTTGCATGCCCCCGAGGCGCCCCCGCTGGAGGAGCGCGCTTTCCTGAAGCTCTACAACGAACGGCTGGTCCAGAAACTCGACAAGCGCCATGGCGAAGTCATCAAGCAGATGGCCGCGCTGAAGGAGGTCGAGGCTCTGCTGCGGATCAAGGGCGCCGCCCTGGAGGCTGCGGCCGATGGCATCGCCATCACCGACAGCCAGGGCGTCGTGGAATGGGCCAACCCCTCCTTCTCCCGGATCACAGGGCTCCCCGCCGACAGGCTGGTGGGCCATAGCCTTCGCGCGCTGCGGCGCGAGTCCCAGGATCCAGCCTTCTTCGAGCGCCTCTGGGACACGCTGATGGCCGGCCGCCCGTGGGAGGGCGAGATCGTCAACCGTCACGCGGATGGCAGCCTCCACACGGCCAAGACGACCATCACACCGGTCCGGAATGAACAGGGCGAGCGGACCCACTTCATCGAGATCATGCAGGACATCACCGGCTCCAAGCGGGTCGAGGCCGACCTCCGCCAGTCCCAGAAGATGGAGGCGGTGGGCCGGCTGGCGGGGGGTGTGGCCCACGATTTCAACAACATGCTGAACGTCATCCTCATGAATACCGAGCTGTGCCTGGCCACGGCCCTCCTTCCCGAGGAGAGCCGGAAGCGCCTCCTGGATGTCCAGCAGGCCGCGGAGCGCTCCGCGGATCTCACCCGGCAGCTGCTCGCCTTCTCCCGCAAGCAGCCCGCCCAGCCGCAGCGGATCCTTCCCGATGTGGCCGTGGGCGAGAATCTGAAGCTCCTGCGGCGCCTCATCGGTGAAAACATTGATCTGACGTTCAAAGCCGAGCCCGGCACCTGGCCCATCCACATGGACCCCTCCCAGCTCAGCCAGATCCTGGCCAACCTGGTGATCAACGCCCGGGATGCCATCCCGGAATCGGGAACCATCTGCATCGAGACCGCCAACGTGAGCCCGGGCGAGGATGACCGGCTGTTCCACAGTGGCATGGCCCCTGGAGACTACGTGCAGATCAGCGTCAGCGATACCGGGTGCGGCATGGACCACACCACCCTCGAACGCATCTTCGAGCCCTACTTCACCACCAAGGGCGAGGGCAAAGGTACCGGCCTGGGGCTCTCCATCGTCTATGGCATCGCCCAGCAGAATGGCGGCACCGTCTCCGCGTACAGCCACCTCGGCGTCGGCACCACGCTGAAGGTGTACCTCCCGCGGTGCGGGGAGCTGGACGTCGCGGCAGCGCCGGCCCCGAGGATGGATCTGCCCCGCGGCGACGAAACCATTCTGGTGGCCGAGGATGAGCCCAGCATGCTCGAGGTGCTGCGCCGGGCCCTGGAGGGCCAAGGCTATACGGTGCTGGCCTCCAGCAACCCCATTGATGTCTGCTTCCTGGCCCAGCAGCACCCGGGCCCCATCCACCTGCTCCTCACGGATGTGGTGATGCCCGGCATCAACGGCAAGGAGCTGAGGGAACGGGTCGCCGCCCTCCGGCCCGGCATCCCGGCGCTGTTCATGTCCGGCTACACCGGCGACATCATGGCCAAGCGCGGCCTGCTGGAACAGGAGATCCGCTTCCTCCAGAAACCCTTCCGGATCCAGGATCTGGCCCGGATGGTCCGCGCCGCGCTGGATGCCCGGTAGAACGCAGGCCCGGCCCCTTCCTGGAGGGACCGGCATGCCAGTCTGCTGGGATGCCGCTATCATCTAAGGTCATGGCGACGACCTTCCTCCTCAGCGGCCTGGCGCTGCTCCTCTACCTCGGAGCTGAGGCCTACTCCATTGCCCATCTCCGGCACGAGAAGCCCGCCTTCGGCCTCATTGCCAAGATCCTGCTCTCCCTTGGCTTCCTGGTGCATTTCGGGGCCCTGGAAATCGGGGGGCGGATCACCCACACGGTGCCCTACCGGGACTGGTCGGCCTCCATGTCCCTCTTCGCCTGGATGGTGGCCGGCTCGTACGGGATCCTGCGCCTCCGACACCGGGAAAGCTCCACCGGACCCTTCCTGATCCCCGTGGCCATCCTGTTCCTGGCCGTTTCCCTGGCCACCCAGCCCGCGCATCCTCTCCCGCCTGATCCCCGCCTGACCGGCTCGGAGTTCGCGTTCCACGTCACCCTGGCGATCCTCGGCTACGCGGCGTTCACCCTCGCCTTCGTGCTGGCCCAGCTCTACCTGATTCAGATCCACCAGATCCACAAGCGGAAGCTGGGGCTGCTCTTTTCGCGCATGCCGGCCCTGGATGTGCTCTCCCGCATGCACCACACCTCCATCGGCATCGGCGTGGTGTCCATCACCGTGGCCACCACCCTCGGCTTCATCCGCGCCGACACGAACTGGGCCACCGTCTGGGATCCCAAGGTGGCCATCACCCTGCTGCTGATCGCGGTGTACGTGTTCTGCCTGCTGGCCGGGCGCCTGCTGAACTGGAGCGGCAAGCGGATCGCCTGGCTGTCCATCGCCGGCTATTTCCTGCTGCTGTTTTCCTACACCATCGTGAACCTTTTCATCACGCAGGAGCACGTGTTCCGTTGAGCCATCCAGACGAATCACCGCTGCTGCTGGTGGGCTGGGATTTCCGACAGACTCCTGTGGAGCTGCGGGAACGCCTCGCCTTCACCCCCGAACGGATCGAAGAGGCCATCCAACGCCTCCGCCAGGAAGGCCTGTTGGCCGAAGGTGTCATCGTCTCCACCTGCAATCGGACTGAGATTTATGGCCTGCGCGGAACCGCCGAGGTGGAAGGCGATCCCCTGGCAGCCCTCACCCGTTTCGTAGCCGATTTCCACGGCGTCCCCCTTCCCGACGTGCAGGCCGCAGGCTTTCACCATTCGGGCGCCGATGCGGTGCGCCACCTGCTCCGCGTGGCCGCTGGGCTGGAATCCCTGGCCCTCGGTGAGCACCAGATCCTCGGCCAGGTGCGCGAGGCGTTCCGGTTCGCCTCGAATGCCGGCCTCACCCGGGCCGTGCTCAACCGGCTCTTCCAGAAGGCGCTGGAAGCCGGCAAGCGCGTCCGCAACGAGACTGGCCTCAACTCCCGGCCCATCTCCATCCCCGGCGTGGCCATCGAGCTGGCCCAGAAGATATACGAAGACCTGGCGCCGCGCCGCTTCCTCATCCTGGGCGCCGGGGAAACCAGCTCCATCTTCTACGACCTGCTCGTGGCCCGGGGCGCCAAGCACATCGAAGTGGTGAACCGCACCTTCGAGAAAGCGGAGGCCCTGTGCAAGCGCGGCGGGCAGGCCTACCCCTGGGAGGATCTGGCCGCGCGCATCCCCAAGGCCGATGTGGTGGTGAGCGCCACTTCCTCCACGGAGCCCGTCATCACGCGAGAGGATGTGCGCAAGGCCGTCTCCCAGCGCCGGGGCCAGCCCCTCTTCTTCCTGGATCTCGGCATCCCCCGGAACGTGGATCCCCAGGTGGCTGACCTTGACAATGCCTTCCTCTACGCCGTGGACGACCTCCAGGAGATCGCCGAGCGGAACCGGCAGGAGCGCCAACGGGAAGTGGTGCCCGCCATGGCGATCCTCGAAGAGGAACTGGAGGACTTCCTGGCCTGGTTCGGCTCCCTGGCCGTGGTGCCCACCATCGCGGCCCTGCGGCGGAAATTCGAATCCATCCGCGAGGCCGAATTCGACCGGTCCCTGGAAAAGCTGAACCACCTGAGTCCCGCCGACCGCGAGAAGATCCGCCTCATGGCCCAGTCCATGGTGCGCTCCCTGCTGCGCCGGCCGACGGAAGCCCTCAAGGAGGAGAAGGATCCCGCCCGCCGCCTGGAACGCGCCGAGGCCGCCCAGGTGCTCTTTGATCTGGATCTGGAAGCCAAGGGCTAGCCCTTCAGCGCGTGGCCACCCGCTGGAACCGGAAGACCACATTGCGCTGGAGGGCGCGGCCTTCAGGTGTCGTGGGATCGCCCTTGATCTGTGTGTCGCCCCGGGCTTCCACGGCCAGGTGCGCGGGATTCACGCCCAGATCGCGCAGATAGCGCCAGACCGTCTCGGCCCGCTCAGCACTCAGGGCCAGGGCATCCCCACCGGGGCCCTTCTCGCCGGGCGCGGCATGCCCCTCGCACACCACCGTGAAACCGGGATAGCGCTGGATCAGCTGGGAGATCCGCACCAGCAGCACATCGCTGCCCGGCGTCAGGGCGTAACTCCCCTCGTTGAAGATGAGGGAGCCATGAAAGCTCACCACGCGCAGCTCCGCACCCACCTCGCGCCCAGATTCGGTCTGAAGGTCGTTGAGCAGCTTCTCCAGATCCGCCGCCTTGGCCGGGGCCACGCCCCGGGAACCCGGCAGGATGCCATCCGCCGTCGGCTTCACGCCGAGGGCCTTCTGGATGGACTGGACCGCCTGCTGGAGTTTGGCGGTGTCGTGGGCCGAAAAAGAATACAGCAGCGCGAAGAAGGCCATGAGCTGGACCATCAGATCCGCGAAGGTGATCAGCCAGAGCGATTCCAGGTCCGCTTTCCGGCGGGCGAACCGGATGGGGGCCTGATTGGCCATCTCAGCCCCTCCCGCGGTCGCGTTCCCGCGGCGCGAGGAAGGCTTTGAGCTGGGTTTCCAGCGCCGAAGGATTCACCTCGGCCTCAATGCCCAGCACGCCTTCCATCATGATCTGCTTGAGCTGCATCTCCTCCCGGCTGCGCACCTCCAGCTTCCCGGCGATGGGAATGGCCAGCAGGTAGGCGATGACCGCGCCGTAGAGGGTGGAGAGCAGTGAGAGCGCCATGGCCCCGCCGATGTTGGCGGGATCCTTGATGCTGGCGAAGAGCTGCACCATGCCGATCAGCGTGCCCACCATGCCGAAGGAGGGGGCGGCCAGCGCGATGAAGCGGAAGATTTCCTGGCCCTGGTGGTGGCGTTCCTGGGTGGCCCGCAATTCCTGCCCCAGCACCTCGCGGATGTGATCCCGGCCCGCCCGGTCCACCACCATCCGCAGCCCCTTCGCCAGGAATCCTTCCACATCCAGGTACTTCTCCAGGTTGATGAGCCCCTCGCGGCGCGCCCGCTGGGACAGCCCCACGATCTCGGCGATCACCTCCTGGGAATCCGGCGTCCGCGTGGAAAAGGCCCGGGAGGCGATGGAGAAGGCATAGCGCACATGATCCAGCGGGAAGCGGATCAGCGTGGCCGAGATCACCCCGCCAATGACCACCATCGTGCTGGGCGGATTGAAGAAGATCCGCGGGTTCGGCCCGAAGCCGATGGCCACCCCCAGCAGCAGAAAGCCCAGCAGCACCCCGATGAAACTGCCTCGATCCATGGTTCGACCTCGGAAGGAGTATCGGCGGATCAGCCAGAATCCCCTAGAAACGACTCAAATCCCGGGCGGAAACCCCAGGGCGAGGCGGATGCGGGCGATGGAGGGGGCGACGCGGCCGTCGGCGTGGCGAATGAGGATAGGGGGTTCCACCTCGGGGCATTCGGCGCGGGTTTCGAACGCCTCGGGAAGATCCTGGCGGCGGGTGGCGGCGAAGAGATCGAGGCCGTAGGGCTCGCCTTCCTTGAAGACGACCTCGCGGCGGTGGAGGCACAGCAGACCAGCCTCGCGTAAAGCGCCGAGGGCGCGGTCCCGCTGGTCGTTGGGGAAGACGCAGGCGAAGAGTCCGCCAGGAGCCAGAATGCGAGCTGCGGCGTGGGCGTAGTCGGCGATGTTCCCGCGCACTTCCAGGCGGGCGGGCACGGCCTGGGGGTGCGCGGCGGGCACGCGGCTGCCTTCGGGCCAGTAGGGTGGCGTGCCGAGCACCAGATCAAAGGGGGCCTCTCCGCCCAGCACGGCGGGATCCCGGAGATCGCCTTCGTGGATGAGGTAGCGGTCGCCCAGACCGTTGTAGGCCGCGCTCTTGCGGGCCAGGGCAGCACTCTGGGCCTGGGCCTCGACGGTGTGGAGGGTGGCGCCGGGGCAGCGCCAGGCGGCCAGCAGCCCCACGCTGCCGATGCCCGAGCCCAGGTCGGCGATGCGCTCTGGCCGGGGGCACCAAGTGGTGCCGTACCAGGCGGTCAGCAGGTCGTCCACGCTGAAGCGATGGCCCTTGGCCTTCTGGAAAATCCGCCAGCGGCCACAGAGGCCATCCAGCGTCTCGTCCGCCTCGGGCGAAAACCCTCCAGGCGGCACCGGACCGGGGCGGGTCCAGCCTTTGAAGGCGGGGGCATCGTCGGGATGGGATCGGCGCGGCATCCCCCAAGTGTCGTGGATGTCAGCCCTGGGTGCAAAAGAGGCTACCCGGTTCTTTCCCGCACTTCCGAAAATCCACCCTGGCGTGGGCTGCCCGGCTGCGCCACACTCCCTCCATGGCTGACCTAGGGACGTCCCCGGAGCCCACCCTCCGAGAGGGGGAAGGCTCAGCCTGCGAGGGCGACAGTTGCCTCACCCTGGACGGGGCCTTCATCCGCGTGCGGACAGCCTTCCTGACCCACCATCCGGAGGGGGATGTGGCCCTGCTCCTGCGGGCCTTCTCCGTGGGCCGGGAGATGCACCGGACCCAGGTGCGCAAGAGCGGCGAGCCCTACTTCTTCCATCCCCTGGCCGTGGCCCAGAGCCTGGCGGAGTGGCGGCTGGACGCGGTGAGCGTGGCCTGCGGGATGCTCCACGATGTGGTGGAGGACACCCTGATGACCCTCCCCCAGGTGCGGGCGCAGTTCGGGGAGGAGATCGCCGAGATCGTGGACGGCCTGACGAAGATGAGCAAGCTGGCCTTCACGGACAAGCACCTGCTCAATGCCGAGAACGTCCGCAAGCTGCTCGTGGCCATGGGCAAGGACGTGCGGGTGCTGCTGGTGAAGCTGGCCGATCGCCTGCACAACATGAAGACCCTCGACGTCATGGACGAGGAGAAGCGCCGGCGCATTTCGCGGGAGACGCTGGAGCTGTTCGCGCCCCTGGCCAACCGCCTGGGCATGGGCGCGGTGCGGCTGGAGCTGGAGGATCTCGCGTTCCGCCAGCTGGAACCGGAGCGCTATGCGGAACTGAAGGGTGCGGTGGAAGGCAAGCGCGCGAAGATCGCCGAAACCATCCAGGAGATCCAGGGCGCCATGGAGGCCATCCTGCGCCAGCAGGGCATCGCCGCCCAGGTCTACGGCCGCGTGAAGCACCTCTACGGCATCTGGAAGAAGATGGGCGCCCAGGCCAAAGGCTTCGAGGACATCCACGACTGGCTGGCCTACCGGATCATCTGTCCCGACCGCGCGAGCTGCTACACGGCGCTGGGCCTGATCCACGCGCTGTACAAGCCCGTTCCCGGCAAGTTCAAGGACTACATCAGCCTGCCCAAGGAGAACGGCTACCAGAGCATCCACACGTCGGTGCTGATGAAGTCCGGGGACATCTTCGAGGTGCAGATCCGCACCCCGGAGATGCACCAGCACGCCGAGGAAGGCATCGCCAGCCACTGGACCTACAAGGACGGGCGCATCGCCAACCGCTCGGAGATCAACCAGGTGGCCTTCCTGCGCCGCATGGTGGAGCTGCACCAGGACGCCCAGGACAGCCGCGACCTGGTCGCCAACCTCCGCGGCGAGCTGACCTTCGGCCGCATCCAGGTATTCACGCCCAAGGGCGACCTCCGCAGCCTCGTGGAGGGCAGCACGCCGGTGGATTTCGCCTATGCCATCCACACCCAGGTAGGCCACCACTGCGTCGGCGCCAAGGTGAACGGCCGCATCGTGCCCCTCAAGCACACCCTCCAGAACGGCGATCGCGTGGAGATCCTCACCCGGCCTGATCACAAGCCCAGCCGGGATTGGCTGGGCTTCGTCAAGTCCGCAAGCGCCAAGAGCCGCATCCAGGCCTACATCCGCGACGAGGAGCGCGCCTACGCCCTCACCCACGGCAAGGAGCGCCTGGAGCGGGAATCCCGCGCCATGGGGGTGCGCCTGGACGATCCCGAGACCCAGGCCAAGCTCGACGCCCGCCTGGTGGAGCTGAAGCTCGCGGATTGGGAAGCCGCCTACGTGGCCCTGGGATTCGGCCGCCTCACCGTCCACAAGCTCATCGAGCCCCTCGTCCCCGAACCCGAGCGCGCCAAACCGCGGGAAGAGGCCAGCAACCTTTTGGATGCGGTGGTGGTGGGTGATACCACAGGCATCCTCTACACCCTGGCCGCCTGCTGCAAACCCATCTGGGGCGACGAAGTGGTGGGCTACGTCACCCGCACCCGGGGCACGGCCATCCACCGGGCCGACTGCCCCCAGCTCAACACCGCCACCCTGCATCCCGAGCGGCGCGTCAACGTGGCCTGGGGCAAGCATGGGCTCGAGCTCTACGACACGGAAATCGCCCTCACCACCGAGGATCGGCCGGGCATGGTGGCCGCCATTTCCGAGGGCATCCAGCGCGTGGGGATCAACGTCCAGCGGTTCCATGGGTCCGCCACGGAAGAGGGCGCGGGACTCTTCCACATCGCCCTGCGGGTGAGGGACCGGACCCATCTGGTGGAGTTGATGGCCAGCCTCCGGCGCATCCGCGGCGTCTACACCGTGGAGCGCGTGCGGGGGTCGGTCTTCGGGAAAATGCGGTGAACCCCATGACAGCGGCCCCCTGGCGCCCCCCGGAGGACGCGCCCCCCGTGTCCTGGGGGCGCGTCGAGGCGAGCCTGCGCGCACCCCAGCGCGGGCCGCGCGCCCATCAGCTCAGTCCGCGAACCCCCCAGGACTCCCTCCGGGCCGCCGTGGGCGTGATCCTCTGGGGAGACGCCCTCGGCGCCCGCAAGCTGGTGCTGGTGCAGCGCGGTTTCGGCGCCCCGCGCCACGCCGGGGAGCTGGCCTTCCCGGGTGGCATGGCCGAGCCCCGGGACCGGGATCTGCCCGCCACCGCCCGGCGCGAAGTGGCCGAGGAGACGGGCGTGGCGGAAGGCCTCTGGGAGCTGGGGTGCTTCCCGGACGGCGTGGCGAAGGACCGCATCCGGTTCACCCCCGTCTTCTTCCGCTGGGAGGCGCCCCGGCCCGCCTTCCACCTGGACCGCGAGCTGGAGCAGATCCTGATGCTGCCCCTGGCCCCGTTGATGGACGCCCCCTGGACCGTGGAGCGGCTGGAACGCTACGGCATCCCCCTGGAGGTGCCGAGACTGGAGCTGCCGCAGGCTCCGCTGTGGGGCGCCACGGCCTTCGTGCTCAAAGCCTGGCTGGACGTGCTGGCGGCCTGCCCAGAGCCCTGACGTCTACGTGGGGGGACCGCCTGCTCACCTACGGCTCGCGATGTCCCCCCTCGCGCACCCCCACGTGGTGTCCCGGCCGAGCCGGGACACCACGTCTGACCAGGGAATCCAGGCACCGGCCCCGCGCCGGATGGAGTCCCGGGCGATTGACATGCCACCGGCCCAGCCTCACATTCTGGCCGGCTTCAGGATCGGGACGGCCAAGGGCAGGCGCTAGGCCGCCCGAAGGGGGTGGGCATGATCATCACCATCCGGAAGATGGCCGGCCCCACGGGGGCTGACGAGATGCTGGGCCAGGTGGATGCGGCCCGGCTGGAGGCCGGTGTCCGGCACCTCCTTGCGATCCAGCTGGAAACCCTGGCGGACCTCACGAGCAGCCATGAGCCTTCGGAAGCAGAGGGCGTCCGCTACGAAGTGGAAGCCCAGGGGCCCGGGCCTGGGTCGAATACCCTCATCGTGGAGGCGCCTGGGGATCCGGAACATCCCGTCGTCAGGGCCCTGGCGGACCTGATGCAGACCCTCGGCCTCCCGCCGCCGGTACTGGCCGCGGTGCCCTGACGAGGGCTGTCCCCTACTTTTTGGCGTTCCTGGGTGTGCCGTCCTTCTCGAGGTACTTCTCGGGATGCTTCTGAAGGCTTTCGCCACATGCCTGGCCGCACACGCGGTACGCCCGCCCGCGCACCACGACCGTTGGGGCCTTGGCCGGAACGGCCATCCCGCAGACCGGATCCTTGAGGTTGGTGGCGGGCTTGGTCTTGGCCGGGGCGGGCGCGGCCAGCACTGCCAAAGCAAGAAAGGGAGCGAGCATGGTGCCTCCTGGTCAGCATTTAGTAGAACCGAGGGGTTCCCATCTCATTGAAGGGCACTTCAACTTCAGAACTATTATTATTGAATCTCATTCGAATAAACACTACATTGGTTCAGGGAGGCCACGATGCGAAACAGGTCGGCCATAGTTGGCATCACAGTCGTCGCTGTCTTCGGCATCATGGCCCTGGCAGGAGTGACCTTCATCTACTTGGGTGGCTTCAACGTAGCTGCCGATGTACCGCATTCGAGGCCGGTGCTGGCCATCATGAACCTGACTCGCGAGCGGTCCGTCTCCGTGCGTTCCCGCGCCATTCCCGTTCCAGATCTCAACGATCCTCAACTCGTGCTCAAGGGTGCGGGCCAGTACGCTGCGATGTGCACGAACTGTCACCTGGCACCCGGAATGGGTGACTCGGAAATCCGGCCGGGGCTATACCCGCGTCCACAGAACCTTGCTCGCACCCGGTTGGACCCAAGAGAGGCTTTCTGGATCATTAAACACGGCCTGAAAATGACCGGAATGCCCGCGTGGGGATCCAGTCATGATGACCCGACCATATGGAGCATGGTGGCGTTCCTCCAGAGGTTGCCGGACATGACCCCCGCGCAGTACCGCGCCATCGTCGCCAAGGCGCCACCTGATGACGACATGCCTTCGGCCACTGAGCCGAGCCATGCGCATCTCCCGTGACCGACTCGGTTCTTCTTGCGCCATGACCACACCGAGGCTCAGTCGACGACGCGGAGAACACCTCGGGGGACGAGGAGATACCCAGGGCAGACTCAAATCCGGCCGATGATCACATAGGCTGGTGGGAGATTCCACCAGACCGGGCCCACCACATGAACCCTGCGAAAGTGCTCGCGAAAGACTGGAAGTAGGCGCAGACCGTACTGGAAGGCGACGAATCGCCCTGCCGGGGTGAGGCTTGCCTGCACCGAATCCAGGATGCTGGCCCGGGTTGTGGAAGAGAATGCCTGGAACGGGAGACCGGATACAACAGCATCAACATGATCCCACCCTGTGGCCTGGAGCCAAACCGAAAGATCCTTGGCATCACCGGTGCGGATGTCTAGGCGGGGATCCTTCATGCGGCCCCCGAGCCGCTGGGCGAAGCCGGCATCAAGCTCCAGAGCCAACAGCCGGCCATCCAGTGGGAGACGGGCAAGCAGGTGCCGGGTGATGCTCCCAGATCCGGGCCCGAGTTCAACCACCCTCACCCCGGAGGCCATACACGCCATGGTCTTTCCCAGAGATGCGGTACTGGGAAGCAGCGCGCCCATCTTTCTAGGATTTGCAATGGCTTTCCCCGTGAACAAGACCGGAGCGGCCCATCGAGATCTGATTACCCCAGGCATTTCCATGTCATCCATCATTCACTCCAGCCTCTCGGTATTGAGCGGGTTGTCTGCATCTGACACATCCGGCCACGACAACAAGGCCGGCCTTGCCGAGACGCGAAGGCATCCTGAACCACACTGGAGCACAGGTGCACGCGGTTGCTCTCCATCAGAAAATCGTCAGGCCCCTTGGATGGGGAAGCGGAGCGTGAATTGGGTCTGTCCCGAAGATCCTTTGGCCACCGTGATGGCTCCCCCCATGCGATGGAGAATGGAAGGAATGCTGGAAAGGTCCGGGCCACCAGGCCGTGAGCTGGCGACATAGGGCGCGGAAAAGACAGCCTGCAAATCTGCATCCAAAACCGAAGGCCCCGAATCGCAAATCTCGACAAGGCAGGCTCCCCTGTCCAACCGTGATTCGAGACGCAGTAGGCCCCCGGATCCAGCGGCGATCGCACCCCGCTGTAGAAGCGTCCTGAAGGCGAAGCCCACATCCGAGCGATTTCCCCGTACCACGAAAGTGCCTTCGGGAACGATGGCATCGAATTGCAAGCCGGGAGGCACCTCCAACGAAGAGATGGCTTCCCACAGACAGGCATGAAGCTCAAATAGCTCCGGTTGGGCGTTATGTTCAGTTTCAAGAGTCACGCGCATAAGTTGGGCGACGAGGTCTGCGGCAGCCCGGCCGTTCCGATCGAGCAGCCCAATCAAGTCATTGACCTTCTCAGGAGGCTTACCCCCGGCTTGCAGCAGGTCCGAAGCCAGGAGGATCGGGTGGATGAGGCGCTCCAGATCGTGGATAGAACCGCTGATGCGGGCACCCAGCTCAGCCTGTTGGGATCGTTCCTGGATACGCCGCTCCGCCTCTAGCCTGCGGGAGACATCCTCCACAGCAGCGACTCGGAAGGAGAGTCCAGAGAATACCGCCCGTGCCGCGCAGGCTTCAAAGGCCGCAAAATGCCCGTCAGGGCGGTGAATATTGAAAGACACCAGATGGCCAGGCTCGACCTCTTCAAGCAAAGCCAGGACCGGCGCTGGGAGGATGGCCGATATGGGCGCATCCATCAGGGCCATTGAGGAACGGCCAAGCAACTCGCCCATGCGCGGGTTCGCATGGTGGACTCTCCCCACGGCATCCCACACCAGAACTCCAATGGGTGCGACATCGAGGAGGGTGCGGGCCAGCTCAGTGGCATCCTCGGCTCGATCTCTCAGGCGGCCGACATGAAATCCAAGCAGGATGAAAGCGATGCCAACAAGCAAGGACGAGCATGCGAAGAACACCAATTCCCGGTTGTGGCGTTCCATCTGGTTGATGGATGCCTCCAGGAAGCGCTGGTGGTAACTTTCGAGATCATGGTACGCATCCGTGACCACCAGATACTGACGCGCCAGCTGGGCCAGTTCTGAGGACAGTGCGGCCCGTGCAGCCTGGCCGTGGTACCCGTCTTTGGCCTCTCCAAGGGCCCGTGTGGCAGCAACCACGCGTCCCATCTGAGCCAGATAAGCCACCATGACACGGTCGAGGGCATCCAGGCGCGGATCATCCTCATGATGCGTCTTGTCGGCCAGATGCCCACGGGCACGCCAATAGGCATCGAGAGCCTCCTGCACTGAAGCCTGCTCCAGCGCGAAAGAGCCCCCGTAATGCATGGCGTAACCTTCAACCTGGAGACGTGCCAAGGTCTCCTGGAAGTGGTCAAGACCGGCCACCCAGGATTCACAATGGGCCACGGCCGCATGGGCCTGTCGGGCCTGCGGCACGAGGCGGAGCGTCCATAGCCCCAGGGCTGCCAAGGGAATTCCCCCCAGCAGCCTGAGCCACCCACGGTGAGCCCTCGCAGGCCGGAATAAGTCCATGATCAGGGCTCCAAAAAAGGACAGCGGGCGGAACCGGCACCCAGCGTACCGGCCTGGTTCGAAGGCGGCCTATTCGACGCCGGAGGCCCATTCAAACGGCCCTCCGCGGGGCGCCAGCGGGGATAATCTCCCGCCAGCGCGATCTCCGAGGAACGGCCGAGTTATTCGTCAAATCCCGCGCGGGAGCCCAGACTCACGGGATTCACCGCGATTCGGGCGCACCGAACCGGAACATCGGATGTCCGGACCGCAATGGTGGGCGTTGGTGAGCTCCGGGGGTCAGGCCCCGTTCGTCAGGGGCGCATTCCAGGCATGGAAGCCATGGAACCCTTCTGGATGGGCTTGGCGGCATTTTTGGGAGTCCCATCCTTTTTGAGGTAGGCGGCAGGATGCTTCTCGAGTTTTCCAGCGCAGTCGGAACAGCAGACCCGATAGGCGTGGCCATGGACGGTCACGACTTGGCTCTGGCCCGTGACGGGCCGTCCCAGGACGGGGCACTTGGTGTTTTGAGCGGATGCCGGGTGCCCATGCGGGGCAGCCATCATGGCCAGGGTGAACAACGTTGCGAACATGATTTCTCCAATCGAGAAGTGGGTTGGGAATTTGGATGGAGCGGCTCAGAACGGGCCGTCCATCCCCTCGCCGGAAAGGCTCCGGCCTTTCTTGCTTGAATCGGAATCCCCTTGGGCTACCGGCGAAGGCCCCTGCGGGACGCTGGGCGCGCAGTGCTGCTGAGGCTTAGGTGGAGGGGCGGCCGGCCCATGATGGTGATGCCAGCCATGGAAAACGAACATCATCAGCGCCATGAAAAGGATGGCTGCGGCGGTCCCCATCATGGGCGCTCCTTTCCATGAGTCATGTGGCCCTTGCATGAGGCCCCCATACCCGGGGCCTTGGCCCCCTTCGATTTGAGCAGCAGCAGGGGAACGCCTCGGGCATCCAGGTAGCGCTCTGGGTTCTTGTCGAGGGCTTCCGCGTGGGTGGAGTGGCACACCCAGTAGCGATGGCCTCGGACGGTCAGGAAAATGCCCGTCCCCGGTTTGTAGGCCGCACCCGAAACGGGGCAGACCGGGAATTCTGGAGGGGCCTCTGCGGGCAGTATCGCGGTGGCAACCGGCAGAGAAAGCATCAAGGGAAACATGAGATCTCCTTTGGATGGAGGCGGTCCGCCTCGGGTCAGGCCGGCTCGGCGCCGGTGGGATCAAATGTCACGGGGCCTTCCACCACTTCCTTGCGTTTCCACAGGTAGTAGATGGCGGGATAGACGAGCAGTTCGAGGATGAAGCTGGTGGCGAGACCGCCCACCATCGGCGCGGCGACGCGCTTCATCAAATCCGCGCCGGTACCAACGCTCCACATGATGGGGAGGAGCCCCATGAAGGCTGCGCAGACGGTCATGGCCTTGGGACGCACGCGCTTCACAGCGCCGTGGATGATGGCTTCCACCAGATCGCCCCGGGTGTTCAGGCGCCCCTCCTGCTTGGCTTCCTCATGGCTGAGATCCAGGAAGAGCAGCATGAACACGCCGGTCTCGGCATCCAGGCCCATGAGGGCGATGAGCCCCACCCACACGGCGATGCTCATGTTGTAGTGCAGCATCCAGAGCAGCCAGAAGGCGCCGATGGCCGAGAAGGGCACCGCGAGCATCACGATGCCGGCCTTGAAGGCGGACCTGGTGTTGGCGTAGAGCAGCCCGAAGATCAACACCAGCGTGATGGGCAGCACCAGCTTGAGGCGCTCCTTCACGCGGAGCATGTTCTCGTACTGCCCGCTCCAGGCGAGGCTGTAGCCCTCGGGCAGCTTCAGGCCCTGGTCAATGGCGGCCTTGGCCCGCTCGACATAGGTGCCGACGTCCACTTTGGAGGTGTCGAAGTCCACCAGCACGTAGCCACTCATCTGGCCGTTCTCATCGCGAATCATGGCGGGGCCCTGGGTCCATTTCACGTCCGCGATTTCCGAGATGGGGATGGTGGCGCCCGTGGGGAGGGGCACCAGCACGCGGTCCAGCGCTCCGGGTGATTCGCGGAAATCCCTGGCATAGCGCACGTTCACGGGATAGCGGGCGCGACCGTCAATCACGGTGGACTGGTTCTGGCCGCCCACGGCGGTCATCACCATCTGGTTGGCGTCCGCCACGCTCAGCCCGTAGCGCGCCAGGGCGGTACGCTTCAGATCGAAGTCCACGAAATAGCCCTGGGCCACCTTCTCCGCAAAGGCGCTGCGGGTATCCGGCACCTTCTCGAGGATGCTGGCGGCCTGTTCGGCAATGGCCTGGATCACGGTGAGGTCGGGACCGTTGATCTTCAGGCCCACCGGGGTGCGGATGCCCGTGCTGAGCATGTCCAGCCGGGCCTTGATGGGCATGGTCCAGGCGTTGGAGACCGCCGGAAGCCGGACGACCCGATCGAGGTCGTTGACGATGTCCGACTCGGTGATCCGGTCGCGCCAGATGGGGCGCAGGATGCCCTGGAGCCAGTCCGGGGCCCAGCTGGAGTACCAGCGCGGCCGCTTCCGCCATTCCGATTCGGGCTTCAGCTCGATGACCGTTTCCATCATGGAGAAGGGCGCGGGATCCAGGGCTGTATCCGCCCGGCCCGCTTTCCCGAAGACCCGCGCCACCTCCGGCACCGTGCGGATGAGCCGGTCCTGGATCTGGAGGAGGCGCTGGGCCTCGGTCTCCGAGATGCCCGGGTCAGTGGTGGGCATGTAGAGGATCGTCCCCTCGTCGAGCGGGGGCATGAACTCGCTGCCCAGGTGCATGAACACCGGGACGGTGGCCAGCACCATGAGCGCCGCCACGGCGATGGTGGCCTTGGCGTGGCGGAGCACGAACCGGCAGGGCGGCTCGTAGATCCGGTGGAGGAACACGCTGATGGGATGCTTGTGCTCCGGGTAGTAGGTGCCGACCGCCGCGTGGGTGGCCAGCTTCGCGAGCCACTTCGGCCGGAAGTGGAAGGGTTCGATGCGCGCGAAGAGCATGCGCATGGCGGGATCGAGGGTCAGGGCCAGGATGGCGGCGATGGCCATGGCCAGGTTCTTGGAGTAGGCGAGGGGCTTGAAGAGGCGCCCCTCCTGATCCACCAGGGTGAAGATGGGCATGAAGCTCACCGCCACCACCAGCAGGCTGAAGAAGACGCTGGGGCCCACTTCCATGAGGGCCCCGAGGCGCACCTCATGGAAATCGCCGGGTTTCCCGGCCGCGATCCACCGCTCGATCTTCTTGTAGGCGTTCTCGACTTCCACGATGGCGCCATCCACCAGCACGCCGATGGAGATGGCGATGCCCGAGAGGGACATGAGGTTGGCGTTCTGCCCGATGCCCAGCAGGGGAATGAAGGCCAGGGCCACGGCAAAGGGGATGGTCACGATGGGCACCAGGGCCGAGGGCACGTGCCACAGGAAGATCAGGATGACGAGGGAGACGACGATCATCTCCTCGATGAGCTTGTCCTTGACCGTCGAGATGGCGCGATTGATGAGGGTGCTCCGATCGTAGACCGGCACGATCTCCACACCGGCCGGGAGCCCCTTCTTCAGCTCCGCGAGGCGGGCCTTGACGCGGTTGATGACATTCAGGGCGTTCTCTCCCTGGCGCATCACCACCGTGCCCACCACGGCGTCGCCCTGCCCGTCCAGATCCGTCAGGCCACGCCGGATGTCCGGCCCCAGGGACACGGTGGCCACATCGCCGATCCGCACGGGCGTTCCGTCCGGGGCCTTCAGCACAGCCTCTGCGATGTCCTGGGGGGTGTGGACATAGCCGCGCCCGCGCACCATGTTCTCGTGACCGGCGTATTCGATGAGCCGCCCGCCCACTTCCTGGTTGGAATCCTTCACCGCCTGGATGACGGCGCTGATCGGGATCTTGTAGGCGGCCAGCTTGTTCGGATCCACGCTGACCTGGAACTGCCGGACCTGCCCTCCCACGGTGGCCACTTCAGCCACCCCCGGCACGCTCTGGAGGGCGTAGCGCAGGTACCAGTCCTGGTAGCTCCGGAGCTGGTCCTGGCTGTGCTTGCCGCTGCGGTCCACCAGCGCGTACTGGTACACCCAGCCCACGGAAGTGGCATCCGGCCCGATCTCCGTCTTCACGCCCGGAGGCAGGCTGCTGGTGATCTTGCTGAGGTACTCCAACACCCGGCTCCGGGCCCAGTAGATGTCCGTGCCGTCCTTGAAGATCACGTAGACGTAGCTGTAGCCGTAGTCCGACTGGGCGCGGATGGCCTTCACATCCGGCGCACCGAGCAGCGCGGTGACGATGGGGTACGTCACCTGGTCCTCGATGACGTTGGGGGCCTGGTCCCAGCGGGAATAGACGATCACCTGGGTGTCGCTCAGATCCGGGATGGCATCCAGGGGGATGCGCTTCATGCTCCAGACGGCGAGCACCAGGAGCAGCGCCGCGGAAGCAAGCACCAGCCAGCGGTTGTGGGCCGAGAAGCGGATCACCTTCTGGAGGAAGGTCGGCTTGTCGGGGTCGTAGGTGGACTGCCCGCTCATGGTTTCACCGGCCGCGCGGGTGTGGCGGCCACCTGGGCCAGGGCAGCCTTGAGGCGGGATTCCGAATCCACCAGGAAGCTGGCGCGGGTGACGACCTGCTCGCCGGATTCGAGACCGGAGAGGATCTCCACCTGCTCACCGACGGTGCGGCCCACGGTCACAGTCCGGGGCTCGAAATGGCCATCGCCCAGCGACACGAAGACCACCTTGTGCAGCCCAGCATCGAGAAGGGCGTCCAGGGGGATCAGCAGCCCCTGCTGGTCCCGGCCGCGGATGACCGCGGTGCCGAACATGCCGGGTTTGAGGTCGCCGTGGGGATTGGCGAACGCCAGGCGGGCATTCACGGTGCGGGTCTGGGGATCCAGCACGGGATCCAGGAAGGCCACACGCCCCTCGAAGGTCCGGCCGGGCAGGGCCTGGAGGGTGAATTCCGCCCGGGATCCCACATGGATCCTGGACAGTTCCGGTTCGTAGAGGGCGGCCTGGACCCATACCCGGCTGAGGTCGGTGATCTCGAAGGGGCTCTCGCCCGGGCCCACGCGGGAGCCCTGGACCACGTTCTTCGCCGTCACTGCGCCGGAAATCGGCGAGCGCAGCACCAGGTCCTTCTCCACCTGGCCCGTCTTTGCGAGCCTTTCGATCTCCGCGTCGGGCACATCCCACAGGCGCAGGCGCTCGCGGGCAGCCCGCACCAGATCATCGCCGCTGGCCTGGTAGTCCCCCTTCGAGAGCGCCGCAGCCGTCTTGAGGGCCAGCAGGTACTCCCGCTGGGAACTCACGAAGTCGGGACTGTAGAGGCTGAAGAGCGGCTGCCCCTTGGCCACGGCCATACCCAGGTAGTCCACAAAGAGCTTGTCAATGAAGCCATCCACCTTGACGTTGATCTTGCGCACGCGGGTCTGGTCCACGGCCACCGTGCCCACGGTGGTGACGGTGCCGTTCACGTTGCCCATCACCGCCGGGGCGGTGGTGAGGCCGATGAGCTGCTGGCGGTCAGGGTCTATGGTGATGGTGGCCCGGCCGGCGACCGGCGGTGCCTGCGCCGCCACCTCGCTTTCGTAGACCGGCACGTAGTCCATGCCCATCTCGTCCTGCTTGGGGGTGGGCGAAGTCACCTTGGGATCCATCGGCGAGCGGTAGAAGAGGATCTTCCCCTTGCCGGCGGATCCAGGAGCCGGTGCCTGTCCATCCACATCGCTCGCGTAGACAGGCACATAGTCCATGCCCATGTCGTCCTTCTTCGGTGTGGGCGAAGTGACCTTGGGATCCATCGGCGAGCGGTAGAAGAGGATCTTTCCCGGGTCAGGCTGCGCCGGGCCCCCGGCAGGGCCAGGCCTGGATCCAGAAGGGGCGGGGTGTTCATGGGATTCCATGAACAGTCCGGCGGCAGAAAATCCCACCGCGAGGCCCAGGGTCAGCACGCCCAGCATCTTCAAGGGCGATCCGGGTTTCCGGGGTTCGGGTTCGGGTTCGGGTTCGAATGCGATGGACATGGAGGAACCTCACATGGACGATGCGGAAGATGGAGTGGATGCGGAGGACGTCGCGCCGGCGCCCAGGGCCAGGGAGGGCGAGCCCAGGCTGGCGGCAGTGATGGCGGGGGCGGGCCCGAGGTCGTAGGACCGCAGGGCAATCTGCTGCGCCTGCGCCTGGGCCAGGACGGACAAGTAGCTCGAACGATCCGAGACCCATCCGTTGAGGGCTTCCAGCACCGACAGGAAGGGGATCTTGCCCGCCTCGTACTGGGCCATGGCGGACTGGAAGGTGGCTTCGCTCTGCACCAGCAGGCCTTCCCGGTAGATCCGGGCGGAGGCTTCGGCGGCGCCGAGGGCGGCCAGGCGCTCCCGGATGCGCTGGCGCAGGAGGGTCTTAACCGATTGGATCGCCTGGCCGCTGGCCTGCTTCCGCCACGTCTGCTCCGCCACGGCGCGCTGCTGTTTCTGATGGGCGTAGATCGGGAGGCCGATGGAGACGCTCACCTGCCACATGGGATCCAGGCCCCCCCGGGGCATGAGGCCCGCGCTGACGGCGAAATCGGGACGGACATCCAGCTTCGCCAGATCGAGGCTCTGCTCCGACTGGGCGAGGGTGCGCCGGGCATAGGCCAGATCCGGGCTTCCCGCCTCGGCGCGCTGCATCCACGCCTGCTCCGTCGCCAGGGGCGGCGGCGGCAGGGTTTCCAGGGTGGCCGGCGTGGCCAGGGGCGTGGTGGAGGGCTCGACGCGGATCCGGTTCAGGCTGGCCAGCAGGCTGGCCTCCTGGGCTTGGAGGTCGAGGCGCGTCTGCTGCAGGCGAGTCTGTTCCAGCTGGGCCCGCAGCAGATCCGTCTGGCTGGCCTTGCCCACTTGGTAGCGCACCCGGGCACTGCCCTCGGCCTGCTGGAGGTAGGCGGCCTGCTGGTCCAGCAGGCCGAGCTGCTCCCGGACCAGGACGAGGCCGACGTAGGCCCGCTCCAGGTCGGCCAGCAGGGTGAGGCGGGTCCGGGCCAGGGCGGCATCCTGCACGCGGACGCCCAGCGCGGCCACCTTCTCACGGGCATCCCGCTTGCCCGGCCAGGGCAGGGGCTGGGTGACCACGATCTGGTAGTAGGACGTGGGCATCTTGCCCACCTGGAGGCCATGGAAGCCGTCGTTCTGGAGGCCCAGGCTGAGGGACGGATCCGGCAGGGCCTTGGCCTGGGGGATCCGCTCCCGGGAAGCCGCCACCAGGGAGCGGGCCTCGGCGAGATCCGGATTCCGCTGGATCGCCTCCTGGATGAGCCCCGCGAGGACGGGATCCTGCGAACGATCGGAGGAAACGGTTGGGGTCGGGGTGGGGGTCTGAGCGCCCGCGGCTGACGCGGCCAGGAGACTGGCCAGCACCAGGAGCGAGCGCAGGGAGCTGCGCATCGGAAACTCCTGCTGAATGGGTGAAGAGAACTCAAGGGAGGCCTATCCCAGCGGGAAGGCAGAGCCGGGGTTGCACCACCCTCAGATCCTGAGAAGCCTCAGCCGCGCCAGGCGGCTGCGTCCCCCCGCACCGCCGGGTGGCCCGCTTCCCTGCACCGCCGCCATGGACCAGGGCATCGGCTCGAAAAGACGCCCCGGTCGAACGGCAGCCAGCCCTCCCGGCCAGGGGCGGGGCTCATGAGCCGGGCGAGCCCCCTCTTCATGGGCGCCTCTCAGGGTGTGCTGCTCGAGCACCGCCAGGGGGCCATCAGGCCGAGGGCTGGCTTGGCAATGCCGCATGGACATGCCACAGGCGGACGGCCTCGCCGCAGTTGCCTGGCAGCAGGCGCAACCGGCGCGATCCATCGCTCCCGCGCATGTCCAAGGGCCCCGCCCGGAGGCCAGAAGCCCGCCCTGGATGCCCAAGAGCATCACAGCGGCGAGCAGAACGAACAACCAGCGGCGCACGGGCTTCTCCTACTGGACAAGGGTAGAGAGTTGCCTAGGCAATGCAATCGCAAATACATCACAACGGATAATTTCATCTTCACTTCAGGTTGAAGCCCCGCCTTGTGATCCACGCCACACGAATTCGTTCTTGCGCTTCACGATGGCTTCATTTTCGCGCCCCAGGATTCATTTCGTATTGACGACCCAAGGGCCATGAATACCCCGAATGCCATTCGGCCCTTCATCTCCCCCCTCTCTCTGGAGTCATGCATGAAAGTGATCCGAACGCTCCTCCTGCTCCTCGGGACAGGCCTCCCGATGCTGGCCGTGCCCGCCTGGGCCCGCCTCACGGGCCTGTCCTGCGAGGACTGCCACCAGCTTCCCACCCTCCAGCTCACGGCCATGGGCCTCGAGTTCCAGCGCAACGGCGCCCGGTTGGACCCCACCTCCTTCGACGCATCGGATGCCAAGGCCCAGAAGCTTGGGAACTATGCCTCCCTGACCCTGGATGCCAGTGCCACCGCCGTGAAGGGAACCAAGCCCGCCACCCAGACCGCCCAGCCCGACATCCAGATGGTCTCCGGCGGCGCCCTGTCCAGCCGCTTCGGCTACACCTTGATGTACCACTTCAACACCGGCGCCACGCCGGCCGATGGCATGGAAGAGGCCTTCATCCAGTACAACCTGCCGTTATCCAAGACCGCCTTCCTCCAGGTGCGGGGCGGCCAGTTCAATCCCGAAATCCTCCGGGACTTCGGCCTGGGCGCCGGCAGCGCCCTGGGCGCACCCCTCGTCCTCTCCACCCCAGCGAGTACCACCTCGCCCTTCACCCTGGCGGCGGCGGGACGCGGTGTGGATGCCAAGCTGAACTGGTCCAACTTCGAGCTGGCGGCCGGCGTCATGGACACCTTGACGCCCACCACGGACAGCACCGGCGCCGCCGCATCCGGACCGAGCCCCACGAACCACAAGGATACCTACGCCTCGGCGCTCTACCGGTTCGATGACTCCGCATCCAGCCTCGGGCTCTTCCATCTGGGAGGCCAGAATCCTGTCCTGGACGCCGCCAACCCGGGGGCGGTCCTCTTCAATGACACCTTCTATCGGAACGGAATCCTCGGCCGCTTCATCCGCGACAACTGGCGCGTCATGGGCGCCTACTTCGAAGGACGCCACCAGGTGGATGTGGCTGGGACCAACACCAAGAACGCCGGCTACTTCCTGCTCTGCGACCTGGACTTCACCCCCTCCTTCGGCATTTTCGGCCGATACGACGACGTCCGGCCGAATACCGCCGATTCCTCCCAGGACCAGGCCATGAAGACCCTCGGCATCAACGGCATGGCCTTCCGTAGCGCCAAGGACGGCGGGCGCTGGACCATCCAGGCCTCCCGCACCACCTACAAGGACGGGATCACCCCGGACAACGATCAGCTCATCGCGGACTTGATCGTGGCATTCTGATGCACCCACCGGAGGGAGGGGGGTTCTGCCGCCCCTCCCTCCGCGTTGTTTCCCGGGGCAAGCTCCGGCCCGAACCTGGAGAGGACATGAAGGTCCTGCTGGTGGAAGACGAGCCCAAGCTGGCCCAGAGCCTCGAGAAAAGTCTGAAGGCTGAAGGCTTCGCGGTGGACCGGGCCGAGGACGGCCTGCGCGGCCTGGAACTCGCCCTGGGCTGCCGCCACGATGTGGTGGTCCTGGACGTGATGCTGCCCTATATGGATGGCTTCGAGGTGCTGGCCCGCATCCGACGCGAGCGCTGCAAGGTGCCCATCATCCTTCTGACGGCGCGGGGCGGCCTGGATGACCGCATCAAGGGCCTGGACCTGGGCGCGGATGACTACCTCCCCAAGCCCTTCGAATTCCGCGAACTGCTGGCGCGCCTCCGGGCCATCCTGCGGCGCCCCCCCTCCGAGCTCCAACTCGCGTTGCGCGTGGCGGACCTGGAACTGGATGTGGGCCGGCGCGAGCTGCGCCGAGCCGGGGAGATCATCCCTCTCCGGACCAAGGAGTTCGCCCTGATGGAGCTCTTCATGCGCCGGAAAGGCCTCGTCCTCTCCCGGAGCATGATCCTCGACCAGGTATGGCCCTCGGACTCGGACTACGGCGATGCTTCCAACCTCGTGGATGTCTATGTCGCCCAGCTCAGAAAGAAAATTGATGCCGGGCGCGAACCCAAGCTGCTCCAGACCCTGAGGGGCACGGGTTACGTCCTCCGGGATCCCTCCTGATGGCCGCGTTCACCCGCACGCTCCGCTTCCGCCTCACGGCCTGGTACTCGGTCGCGCTAACGATCTTCATGGTGAGCTTCACGCTCCTGGCCTATGGTCTGGTCCGCCGGAGCCTCCTGCACCATCACGACGGATCGCTCCAGAACATCGCGAATCAGACCCTGCGGATCCTCTCCGAACAGGCCGATTGCGAGCACCTCACGCCGGAGCAGCAGGCCCATCTGGGCCAGATCGGACGCCTCCTCCTCATCCACGAGGACCAGGGGAAGCGGAGCGCCTTCTTCCTGTCTCCCGAAATGCAGGTGAACCCGCTGGTGCCGGATCTCTCCCACGCGACCTGGCGCCACCTGCACCGGCCCTGGTTCCAGACCCTGGAAGGCGGAGGCCGGCCCTGGCGGGTGTACTCCCTGCCCTACCGGACCCAGATGGGACGCCAGGGCGTCATCCGTGTCGTGGAGGATCTCGGAGAGATCGGGCCGGTCCTCTCGGCGCTCCGGGAGATCCTGCTCCTGCTGCTGCCCGCCGGGCTGTTGTTCTCCGCGGCAGGCGGATACTGGCTTGCGGGGCGCGCCCTCGCGCCCGTGGAGCGCGTGACGGCCATGGCCCGGGAGATCGAAGCCAAGAGCCTCGGGCTGCGCCTGCCCCACCCGGGCGCAGACTGCGAGATCGGGCGCCTCGTGGATACTCTGAATCACATGATGGACCGCCTGGAGCGCGCGTTCGAAGCCATGAAGCGCTTCACCGCCGATGCCTCCCACGAGCTCCGGACCCCACTGGCCAACCTGCGCGGCCTCGTGGACTTCGTCTCCCGGGGCACCCTGACCCGCGAGGAACTCCAGGAAGAAATGACCAGCATCGGCGAAGAAGTGGGGCGCCTCAGCCAGATCGTGGACGACCTCCTCCTCATGGCCCGCGCCGATACCGACCGGCTTCCCCTCCGGATGGAACCCCTCCGTCTCGACGAACTTGCGGAGTACCAGGTGGAGGCTTTCGCCCTGCGGGCCGAGGAAGCAGCGGTGGAGCTTCAATACGAAGCCGCCGGACCCGTGACCATCCTGGGCGATGAGCGCTGGATCCACCAGCTCATGTCGAATCTCCTGGACAACGCCCTGAAGTACACGCCCACGGGCGGCCGCATCCAGCTGGATGTCCGGCCCGTGGCAGACCGGGTCCGCCTCACCGTGAAGGACACCGGGCCCGGCATCCCTCCCGAAGACCTGGAGCGCATCTTCGAACGCTTCTACCGCTGCGATGCAGCGCGTTCCCACGCCAATGCCCCCGGTTCTGGGCTGGGCCTGGCCATCGCCGCCTGGATCGCCCAGGCGCACCAGGCGACCCTCCGCGCTTCCAACCGGCCCGAAGGCGGGGCCTGCTTCGAACTCCTGTTCCCGCAGGAGCCCCTGTGATGCCTCGGCACCACCCAGGCTACGATGGTGGACAGCGAGGCACCCTTGAGCGTTGAAAAGGCAGAGGTGGCGATCATCGGCGGCGGCATTGCCGGGCTTTCCACCGCTTTCCACCTCACCCGCGCTGGACAGCGCGGCCTCGTCCTCCTGGACCGGGAGGATCAGCCGGGCACCTACGCCAGCGGCCACAACGCCGCCATCGCCCGCTCCCTCACGGGCCGCCCGGAGCATTCCGCCCTCACCGCCGAGGGGCGCCGCCGCCTGGCGGAAGCCGGCCTGCTGGCGCCCACCGGCGGCCTGCTGCTGGCGGCGGAGGCCGGGGGCCTGGAACTGCTTGAAGCCGAGGCCCGCAGCCTGGGCGTGGAAGCGCGACGCGGGCCGGGCTGTCCCCTGCCGGGCCTGCGGGCCGCGGAGCATCTGGCCATTCCCGGTGATGGGGTTCTCGACGCGGCGGGGCTCCTGCGCCACTGCGCGGAAGGCGCCCGGGCCGCCGGTGCCGAGCTGCGCTATGGGTGCGCGGTGACCGGCCTGGAGCGCCGCCCCTCCGGCTTCCGCCTGGAAACCGACCGGGGGCCGCTCGATGCCGAGACACTGGTTCTCGCCGCCGGCGCCTGGGCGGGCCCGGTGGGCCGCTGGGCCGGATCGGATCTGGCCTTCACCCCTCTGCGGCGCTCCCTGGTGTGGAGTGGCGCGGCGCATCCAGCGCGGGAACCCTGGGCCTGGTGGGTGGACCGCCCGTTCTACTTCCGGCCCGAGAGCGGAGGACTGCTGCTGTGTCCCTGTGAAGAAGTGGCGGTGCCCCTGCCGGAACGGGGCCGCCAGCCGGCCACGGATGCCTCTGTGCTGGAAGGCCTCTACGGCAGCCTGCATGAGCTGGCACCGGATCTGGCGGAGATCCCCATCACCCGCTACTGGACAGGCATCCGCACCTTCGCCCCCGACCGCCGCTTCGTGGTGGGTTGGGATCCCAAGGTGGCAGGCCTCTTCTGGGTGGCCGGTCTGGGCGGCCACGGGATGACCAGCGGCCTGGCCGTGGGCGCCCTCGCCGCCGAGCGCTTCCGGCAGCCCCGGGCGGAGGGGCCCCTGGATCCCTCCCGTTTCGGCAACTGATACCCACGAGGGGGGACCGCCTGCTCGCCTTCGGCTCACGATGTCCCCCCTCGTACACCCCCACAGGGTGATCGGGCCAAGCCTGATCACCCCGTCTGAAGCCGCCAATCGGAGTACCCTCGGGGCATGCACCCGAGCACCCTCCGCGCCGTCATGTCCGCCCTCCGCGCCCCGGAGACCGGCTGCCCCTGGGATCTGAAGCAGGATCACCAGAGCCTGGCCCGCTACCTGCGCGAGGAGGCCGCCGAGGCGCTGGATGCCCTCGCGGCCCACGTACCGGGGGACGCGGCCCGCGAGGCCCATCTCTGCGAGGAACTGGGCGATGTGTGGCTCCAGGTCGCCTTCCACGCGCAACTGGCCGCGGAGCGCGGCGCCTGGGATCTGCATGATGTGGAAGCGGCCATCGTGGCGAAGCTGGTGCGCCGCCATCCCCATGTCTTCGGGGACGTGGCGGTGGAGGGCGCCGAGGATGTGCTCGCCAACTGGGCCACCCTCAAGCGCGAGGAGAAGGGGCTCCACGGCGAGGAGCCGCGCCTCCTGGAGGGCATCCCGGCCTCGCTCTCGCCCCTGGAGGAGGCTCTGGAGATCGGCCGCCGCTGCGCCAAGGTGGGCTTCGACTGGCCCGATCTGGAAGGCGTGCTGGACAAGGTGAAGGAGGAGGTGGCTGAGCTCCAGGCGGAGTCCGCTCCCGATCGCGTGGAGGCGGAATTCGGCGATGTGCTCTTCAGCCTGGTGCAGTGGGCCCGCCAGAAGGGCGTGGATCCCGACCGGGCCCTGCGCCGCCAGATGGACCGCTTCCGCCGGCGCTTCGCGTGCGTGGAGGAGGATGCCCAGGCCCGTGGCGGCTGGGAGGGCCGTACCCTCGCGGAGATGGAAGCCTCCTGGCAGGCCGCGAAGCAGGTGGCGCCATGATGCTCCTGGCCCTATCCACCAGCCAGCCCCCGCCACCCGGCGCGGTGATCTTCGCCGTGCTGCTGTTCCTGGTGCTCTATCCCGCGCTGACCAGCCTCAGCAACCGCCTCATGGGCATCCCGGCCCTCTACAAGGCCTACCCCGCGGATCCGCAAGATCCCATCGAGGAGAACCTGGGATGGAATCAGGTGCGGTTCGGGGGGTTGCGCGGCCACACGCCCATGTCGGTCCGATTGGGCCGCCGCTGCCTCCACCTGAAGCAGCCGTTCCCCTTCCAGACCGCCTGGTGGCGCGGGCCCGCCTCCATTCCCTGGCACGACATCATCCTCGAAAAGGAGCTGGACCCAGGCACCTGGTCCCTTCTCCGGATGGCCACCTTCCGCCTGGGCGCAGGGGGCCGGATCCTCCGGCTCGGCGGCAAGGCGGCCCTGCGCCTCCAGGAGCGGGTCAAGCGCGAGCAGGGCGGCGTTTCGCCGGGCACTTCCCCGGCCGCCCTCCGGCCCCGCTGAGCCCCTCCCGGCCATGCAGGGGCTGCCCTTCTACCTCGTCACCCTCAGCCACGACGGCTGGGAGGACGCCTTGGCCTGCGCGCGGAACCTGCCACAGGAGGCCCTTCCCGAACTGCGCCTGGACCTGTTCCCCGCCCAGGATCCGGAGGCGCTGGTGGCCGCCCTGAAGCGGCGCTGCCTGGTGTCCTGCCGAAGGGTCTCCGAAGGCGGCCGCTGGCCCGATGAGGATGAGGAGGGCCGCCTGGCCCACCTGCTGAAGGCGCTGCCCGGCCGGCCCCGGTGGCTGGATCTGGAGTGGGATCTGCCGGTGCCCCCCGCCCTCCAGGCGGCCCGGAGCCACATGCGGCTGCTGCGCTCGGTGCATGTGGGCGCCGGGATCTTCGACCTGGAGAATCGCCTCCAGTCCCTTCCGGACGGCGATGCCTGGAAGTGGGTGGGCGTGGCCACCCGCCTAGGCGATGCGGGCCGCCTGCGCAAACCCCTCGCCTGGGCCCGGGACCACGGCCTGCGCCTGTCGGCCTTCCTCATGGGGCCCAAGGGAATCGCCAGCCGCGTCATGCAAGCCGCCTGGGGCGGCGCCTTCACCTTCGCTGCCCCCGACGATGGCCCGCCCGCGGCGCCTGGACAGCTCCCGCTGGCCACCCTGCGGGCCTGGCGTTGTGCCCGCCTCCACGCGGGCCATGGCCTCTGCGGCGTCCTCGGCGAGCCGGTCCTCCATTCCCGCGGCCCGGCCTTCCACAACGAGCGGTTCCAGCGCGCCTTCAAGGATCTCGTGTACCTTCCCCTGCCCTGCGCCGAGGCCGGAGAGGCGATCGAAGCCATGGAAGCGCTGGGGCTCCTGGGTCTGAGCCTCACCGCGCCCTTGAAGGAAACCTTGCCCGCGGCCCTGGGCCTGGCCGGTCCCCTGAACACCCTCTGGCGCCGGGCGCCCGGCGCGCCCTGGCAGCGCGCCAATACGGACGCGGATGCATTTGGACAAACACTGTCACATTTGACCTCGGGTCCGGTGCTGGTGCTGGGATCAGGCGGCGTAGCCCACACCAGCCTGGCGGTGCTGGACACCACAGGCCGGAAGGCACTGCAGGCCAGCCGCCGGAGGCCACCCTCGCCGGAGGCCGTGGCCGCGTTCGCCCCCGTGGGCGTGGTGCAGGCCACCAGCCTGGGCATGGAACCGGGCGATCCCGCGCCCTTCCCGGACCTCCTGGCGGCAGCCCGGCCCAGCCTGAGCTGGGCGGTGGAATGGATCTACAAGGAGGACACCGCCTTCGCCGTCTGGGCCCGGGAGGCGGGCTTGGCCCTCGTGGAGGGCGCCGGGCTCTTCGCGGCCCAGGCCGAGGCCCAGAGCCGCCGCTTCATCGAGGGTTGTGGCGGCGCCGACAGCTGATAGCGTGTCCCCATGGAGCTTCTGCTGGTCGAGGACAAGGACAGCTTCCGGCGCCTGCTCACCCGGGCCCTGGAGGGTTCCACGTGGTCCGTCCGGGCGGTGGCGGATCCCCAGGAGGCCCTGGCCGCCCTGGCGGACCGGCCCGCGCAGGTGCTGGTGACGGATCTCCGCCTGCCGGGCATGAGCGGCCTGGAACTCATCCGCCGGGCCCGCCGCCTCCAGCCGGCCTTGCGGGTGGTGCTGATGTCCGCCTTCGGAGAGCCGAAGGACATCGTGGAGGCCATGAAGCTCGGGGCCGACGACTTCCTGCCCAAGCCCTTCGACCTGGATGCCTTTCTGGCCCTGCTGGAGCATCTCCGGGCCCTGGCGGTGGCGCCGCCGCCCAACCCCGCGGAACCCTGGATCGCCCACAGCCCCGCCATGCAGACACTTGATGCGGCCCTGCGGCGCACCGCAGATTCGCATCTGCCGGCCCTCTTCCGGGGAGAGCGGGGCGCCGGCAAGGCGCGGTGCGCGCGGCGCCTCCACCTTCTCCGCCATCCCGCCGCGCCCTACTTCAGCCTCCAGGCGGCTTCGCTGGGGAAGGAAGGCCCGGAGCCGGGGATCCTCCAGCTCCTGCAAGGGGGCAGCCTCCTGCTGGCGGGGCTGGACCAGCTGCGCCCCGAGGCCGCCCCCGCCCTGGCCCGGGCCATGGACAGCCCCCTGGGGCGGGCGGTGCACTGGATGGCCACCGCGCCGGAGGGCTACACCCTGCCCGCGTCCCTGGCCCAGCACCTCGGTCCCCTGGAGCTGCGGGTGCCGCCCCTGCGGGAGCGCCGGGAGGATCTCCTGCCCCTGCTCCGGCTCTTCCTGGAGTGGGATGCCACCCGGCAAGGCCGCCCGACGCCCTGGCTCGCCCCGGGGGTGGAACGCGTCCTCCTGGGCTATGCCTGGCCTGGAAACATCCGCGAACTGGAGCACCTGGCGGGCCGCGCCCTCGGCTGCGCGGAAGGGCTGGTCATCCACCAGCTCCCCGATCTGAACCCCGGAGACGCCCCGCCTCTGACCCTGGCCTGGCCCGGGGATGGGCCCCTGGAGGCGCGTCTGAAAGCCGTCGCCCGGGAGGCCGAACGCCGCATCCTGGCCCGGGTGCTGCGCGAAGCGGCTCACGATCTGCCGGCCGCCGCCGAACGCCTGGGCCTCACGCCCCGGACCCTCGCCCAGCGCTTGCGGGATCATGGGATCCCTCTGGAAGATGGAACATGACGATCCCGCCCGAAGAAGGCCCCATGACACTGCCGCCTCCCGTTCTCGCGCCTCCGCCCCCGCGCGGGCCCGAGACGCTGCGTCCCGCCGTGCTGGCGGGCCTGGCCGCTCTGGAGAACGTGGTGGTGGGCAAGGGCCCGCAGGTGCGCCGCAGCCTGGCCACCCTGCTGGCGGGCGGCCATGTGCTGCTGGAGGACCTGCCGGGCGTCGGCAAGACCACCCTCGCCAAGGGGCTCTCGCGCATCCTGGGCGGCAGCTTCCAGCGTGTGCAGGGCACCAACGATTTGCTGCCCTCGGACCTGCTGGGCATGCACCTGTGGGATGCCCAGGCCCAGGCCTTCCGCTTCCAGCCCGGGCCGGTGTTCTGCAACGTGCTGCTGCTCGACGAGCTCAACCGCATCGGCCCCAAGACCCAGAGCGCGATGCTGGAGGTGATGGTGGAGGGCCAGGTCACCCTGGACCGCAGCACCCTGAAACTGCCGGATCCCTTCTTCGTCATCGCCACCCAGAATCCCCTGGATCACGCCGGCACCTTCCCCCTGCCCGAGAGCCAGCTGGACCGGTTCTCCTGCGCCCTGCACCTGGGCCATCCGGCCCCGGAGGCGGAGCGCCGCATTCTGCGCGGCGAGGCGGGGCTGGACCGCCTGGATTCCCTGGCCCCACCGCTGGATCTTGAAGGCTGGCGGCAGACCCGCACCGCGGTGAAGGGCGTGCGCCTCTCGGATCCCCTGCTGGCCTACGCGGAGCGTGTGGTGGCGCGGCTCCGCGCCGATGGCGGCTTCTGCTCCACCCGCGCCGTCAAGCACTGGCTGGGGCTGGCCCAGGCCGAAGCCTGGCTGGCCGGCCGCGACTTCGCGACCCCTGACGATCTGCAATCCAGTCTGGCGGACACCATGGCCCACCGGGGCCAGCTCGACGAGCGCCGCCTCAGCCGCAGCGAGCGCCGGGAGCATCTGGCCCGCCTCCTCAAGGAGCTTCCCGTAGGCTGGTCCGGATGAAGCACGACGCCTCCGTCGGCCAACTCCTACGGGAGGCGCGGGTCGCCCGAGGGCTCTCCCGGGAAGCCCTCGCCCACGACCTCAAGCTGCCCTTGCGTTGCATCGAGGCCATCGAGGGCGACGACTGGGACAGCCTCCCGCCGGGTCGCGCCCGCCCGCTGGCGCGCCAGATGGCCGAGCGCCTGGAGGTGGATCTTGATCTGCACACGGGCGCCTTCCACGAGGTACCCGGTTCCGTGGAACTGCCACCGCCCGATCCTCGCCAGGAACGCCTCGAACGGGTGGTCATGGGTCTCCTCACCCTGGCCTCCCTCGCGGTGATCCTGTGGCTGGTGATCCCCGGCCCCAGCCTGGGCCACCGGCCCGAACGCTCCCGGGCCCTGGCCGCAGGTCCGGCGCCGCTGCCGCCCCCACCCCCACCCGCCCCGGGGCCCAACCCGGTGCTCGGGGAACTGCTGCCCGAACCGCCGGTCACCGAGGCAGGCATCCTGGTGAGCCTGCGCGCCCTGGATACCTGCGAGGCGCGCATCCAGGCTGGGGATGGCAGCCAGCTCCAGCACACGCTCCGCGTATCCGAGCCCTGGCGCCTGCGGGTGAAGGGGCCGTTCAGCCTTTCCCTGGACAACGCCGGCGTGGTGACCGTGGAGGTGGCGGGCCACCGCATCCTCCACGGCCAGAGCGTCGGTGCCGCCTGGACCGGCCAGTTTGATGCCGGAGGAAACTGGCTGAAGCCGCCTCCTCCGCCCCTGCCTGACACCCCGGTTCCACCCTCCCATTCCGAAAGCGATTCCGAATGACCCTGCATCCCATCGTTGACCGCTTCCTGCGGGGCCAGCTCCCCGAGGCCATGGCCCAGGCCCTCACGGGGGGCGCCCTGCCCGTCCCAGCGCCGGACATGCTGACGGCCCTGTCCCATGCCGTCCTCATGGACACGCCCTATGCGGAGCGGGCCATCGGCGCCCTCCAGGCCCTGCCGGAATCGGTGCTCATCGGCCTGCTGCTCGGCCCCGTGGATCCACCCTCCTGCCTCCAGCTCATCCTCTGCCACCGCAAGGAACCCGGCCTGCTGGAAGCGGCACTGCTGAATCCGAGCCTCTCTGCCGAGATCGTGGAAGCGGCGGTGCCATCGCTGCCCGGCAGCGTCCTCGAGATCGTGCTCAACAACCAGGTGCTCTGGATGCAACGTCCACGGATCCTGGATCTGCTGGAAGAACACCCACAGGCTGAATACACCATCAAGCGGCGCGTCAACGAGTTCCGCTTCGAGGTGCTGCGCCTGGTGCCCGATGACGTCAAGAACGAGCGGCTGGAGATCATTGATGAAGTCGAGGCCGGGCACCTGGACCGCGCCTGGTCCGAACTGCCCCTGCCCAAGGAGGCGACCTCCGAGGAAGTGGAAGCCGAGGCTGAACCCGAGGACGTCGCCGCCGCCCGGAAGGCCTTGCATGAAGGCCCCCTTCTGGATGATGAAGGCAACGAGATCACCCTCACGCTCACCCAGCGCATCGCCCGGCTGCGCACCAACCAGAAGATCATCCTCGCCCTCAAAGGCGGCAAGGAGGAGCGCACCATCCTCATCCGCGAAGCCAACCGGCTCATCCAGGTGAACGTCATCCGCAACGGACGCATCACCGAGGGCGAGGTGGCCTACATCGCCCAGATGCGCACGGTGAACGAGGAGGTGCTCCGCATCATTTCGAGCACCCGCGACTGGATGAAGAAATACACCATCACCAAGAACCTCGTCATGAACCCGCGGACCCCGATACCCCTTTCCCTCACTCACTTCAAGCGCCTGCTGGAGTCGGACCTCAAGCTGCTCATGAAAGACCGGAACGTCTCCGAGTTGCTGCGGCGCGAAGCCAAGCGCGTGGTGGAGGCCAAGGCCAAGGGGCGGGGCTAGCCGCCGCGCCGTGCCCTGCGGTAGACTGACCGCCACGCGGGCGTAGTTCAGTGGTAGAACGCAAGCTTCCCAAGCTTGATGTCGTGGGTTCAATCCCCATCGCCCGCTCCAAATGTCGAGCCCCCCGTCAGGGGGGTTCGACATTTGGAGAGAGATCTGGCGGGGATTGAAGTCGCTGAATCGCTGGCAGGTAGCCGCCCGCGAAGGTAGCCCGGGGGGCTGCCGCAGCGGGTCAGCGGCGTGCCTGCGATTCGCGCGGCCGCAGCGGCGCCGAAGGCGGCGCGGAGGAATCCCCATCGCCCGGATGGGGGAGGCGTGATCGCGGGCGGCGCTACCGGGCTTCGATCCACCGCTTGCGGGTGAGCCAGACCTGCTCGGTCCGGCCCTTGGGATCCTGGCCGGTCCAGTGGAGCTTCACGGGGCCGGTTGCATCCTGCTTCTGAATGGACACACCGGGGCCCGCCCCGGTGCGCAGCAGGGCCAGGAGGGCCTCAGGGCTGGCCACCTGGGGGAGGAAGGGGAGCGGCAGGGCCGCCAGGGTGGGGGCCCGCTCATCGAGCTTCTGACGGGGCACCTGCACCCGGTACCCCGAGGCCCGGTCGCCTTCCAGCAGCAGGAGGCGCTCTCCAAGCCCCTGGAGTTCCATCACGATCCGGCCGGTGGCGGGCTCCACCCACAGGCTGAGCGTGCCCGTTCCTTCACCATCGGGCCCTTCATAGCCCCAGCCGTAGAGCGCCTTCACAGAAGGCGATGGCGCCGGCGCGACTGCGGCCGGGGGCGCCTGGAACAGCGGCATCATGGCGTCTCCTCATCCGCATCTTCACGATCGGGCTGGGCGGGCTCGACCACGGGCTTGGCCTGCTTTCGGGCGATGCGGAACCGGAGGTCATCCAGCCGCTTTTCGAGAGCCGCATGCTCGGGGAACACGAAGGCCAGGGCGCGTTCCCACTGGTCCGCCGCCTCTTCCAGCTTGCCCTGGGCCAACAGGACCTCGCCCAGGTGCTGGCGCACATCAGGACTGAAGGGGCTGAGTTCGGCGGCCCGGCGCAGGGTGGCTTCCGCCTGGGCCACGTGGCCCAGCTTGAACTGGGCCCAGCCGAGGCTATCCAGCACATTGCCGTTGTCCGGGGTGGCCTTCGCGCTGGCCTCGATCAGGGCCGCCGCCTCGGGCAGATTCTGGCCCTGCTCCAGCATCAGGTAGCCCAGGTTGTTGCCCACAAGCGGATCACCGGGCGCCATCTTCTGGGCTTCGCGGAGCACCCGGAGCGCATCCTGGGGGCGGCCCAGCTGTTCGTAGGCGGAGCTCTGCATGACGAGGAGATCCACGTTGCGCATGGGCCCGAGGGCGCGGGCCTCATCAATAGCCTGGAGGCACTTGTCCCAGCGGCGGAATTCCTGCCAGAGCGCAGCCATGCCCTCCTTGTGGAGCTGCTCGAGCGCGGTCCGGGCCTTCCTGCGGGAAAAGAAACGGTATTCGAGCGCGTGGGGCGGCAGGGTGGCGGCCTGGGCGAAGAACGCCACCTTGGGATACTGCTGGATCCCTTCGCGGATGGCGGCCAGCGCCACCTTCCAATCATCGAGACTGATGTAGGCCTGGCAGAGGTACACCTGCATCTCGCCGGCGATCTGCGGCGAGGGGGCCTCTGCCTTCATGAGCGCCACCACTTGGGCGCCTTTGCCCTCCAGGAGCAGGCATTCCGCATAAAGCGCGCGGACCCCATTGGCCACCGCATCGCCATTCCCGGGGCCGGCCACCAGGGGTTTGAGACGTTCCTCCGCCTCGCTGAAGCGGCCCAGGTTCATCAGCGCCAAGGCCGTGTTGAGGGTGATGCGGGGGCTGGGGCGCAGGGCCTCGGCCCGGGCCAGGCTGCCCAGAGCCTCCTGGAAGCGGGAGGTCTGAAGGCGGATCAGCGAGATGTTCTCCCAGAGGGCGGCTTCATCGGGAAGGTGCTTCGCCAGCAGGAGGAAGCTCTCCTCCGCGTGGGCCAGGAACCCCGCCTGGATCTGCTCGCGGGCCAGCTCCTCCAGCATGCGGAGCTGGCGTTCGTTGGGATGGTGCTGATTCAGCGCCAACACCGCTTCCCGCTTGGCGGCATAGTCGTGAGTGGCCACCGCCTGGAGGTAGGCGCGCTCCCAGGCCGGGGTGAACGAGGGCCTGAGGCGGCCCAGGCGGAGCCAGGCGTGGAGGGCTTCCGGAGCGTCCTTGATCCGCTCCGACACCTCGCCCAGACGGGCCCAGAGTTCCGGATCCTGGGGCAGCAGGTCCACCGCGGCTTCCAGATCCTTCTGGGCCTGGGGAAAGGCGGAAGCCTCCGTCTGGCCCCGCTCCACCTCCAGGAGGGCCAGATGGGCCCTCGCCTCGCCGTTCTGGGGCGCCAAGTCCACGGCCTTCCGGGCCTCGGCCAAGGCGCCATCCAGGTCGCGGGATTCCTGGAGGGCCTCGGAGAGGCGCAGGTGCGCCTCCGCGCTCTGGGGCACCAGCGCGACCACCTTGCGGTAGAGGACGGCGGCGCCCTCGGGATCGGAGCCGCCGCCGCGGAGCTGGAGGGCGCGTGCCTTCAGCATCATGGCGCGGACATCCGGGGTCTGGGAGGGCGCCTGGGCCCCCACCAGGGCAGGCACCACGAGGCCCGCCAGGATCAGGGTTCGAGAATCAGGCACGGACGGCCTCCAGGTTGAGTAGCTGAAGCAATCGGGCATGGGGTTCCGCCCAGGCCTCCGGTGGGAGCAGGCGCTGGATGGCGGGTTCCCCGGGCCTCGGGAGAATGCAGTGGATTTCTGTCAGGGGCGGCCGGTCCGGGGAGACTTGCGAGGCGCGGGCCTTCTTGTCCCGGTGCAGCAGCGGCAGGCAGGCCTCCCAGGGGGCCACTTCGGCGGCCAGCGGGGCCAGGCGCCGGGCCATGCGATCGAGGAAGTCCTTCGGGAAGGGCTTGGCCCCCTGGGCCTCGCCAAGCAGGCAGGCAGCGAGGAGGCCGCAGCCCACCGCTTCGCCGTGCAGCAAGCGGTAGCCCGAAGCAGCCTCCAGGGCGTGCCCCAGGGTGTGTCCCAGGTTGAGCAGGCGCCGCTCGCCGGATTCCCGGGGGTCACGGTACACCACCCCCGCTTTGTGGGCCAGGGCCCGCTCGACCCAGAGCGGCCGGATGGGCCCGTCCTCGAGCAGTTCCGTGGCCCAGGTCAGATCGCCCAGGACGAGGGCGGTCTTGACCAGCTCCCAGCGGCCGTTGTCCAGGTGCCGGGGCGGCAGGGTGGCCAGAAAATCGGTGCAGGCCACCAGGCGGCGGGGCGCGTGGAAGGCGCCTACCAGATTCTTCCCTGCATCGAGATCCGCGCCGGTCTTGCCCCCCAGGCCCGCATCGGCCATGGCCAGCAGGGTGGTGGGCCAGGCCTGCCAGGCCACGCCGCGCAGGAAGAGGGCGGCCGCCAAGCCCGCGAGATCCGTCAGCACCCCGCCGCCCACGGCCACCACCGTGGCCTCCCGATGCAGGGGAATCCGGGCCCAGTGCTCCAGCCAGGGAATCACGGTCGTGAGGGTCTTTTCCGTTTCGCTCACGGGCACCCACAGGGCGTGTTCCGGCTCAGGTAGGCCCGCCGTCCGCCACGCCGGGCGCATCTGGAGATCACCCAGCAGGGTCCAGGGCCCCTCGGGCAGAAGGGCTGCATCCGGCGCCGCGAGCAGGAAAACGTCCGTGGCGAATCCGGGGGGCGTGGCCAGCCGCATGCTAGCGCCTGTCCCGGTCATCGGGATCCCGGCGGTGGCCAGGCGCCCGCCCCCCGGGCACGTCCAGCGTGAGCGTGGTCCAAGGCGCATAGATGAAATCCTGGCTCTGGGGATGGCCGGTGGAAATGATCCTGCGCAGGCGGGCGGCCAGATCGCCGCATTCGGGAGACAGGGACGCGGGGGTCATGACCAGCACGGGAAGGTCCACGTTCCCGAGAACCATCCGGGGGCCAGGAAGCGGCGCCTCCTCCAGCACGATCACCCCGAGGGCGCCCGCTTGGTCCAGACGCCGGATGCGGGCCGCCAGGCTCCGATCCTTCCGCGGTAGGCGGGCGAACACTGGCAGCTCCGGCACCCGGCGGGCGATGATGGCCACATGGTTCCGCAGATCGAGACCGGCTAGATCGTCATAGCCCCCCGGCCCATGCAGGCCGAAGCCTGCGAAGGCCAGGGGCGCGTTGCGGAAGGAGGTGCCCGGTGGCGCCCACAGCACGCAGATGTCCTTCCCCCAGGCCAGGGCCCGGCCAGCATCCCCTTTAGAGAGCATCGCCCGGCCCGGTGCCGCCTGGGCCTGGGCGGCAGGAGCAGGAAGGCCGGCCCGGGCGGAGCCCCCGGAGGCGGCGAGGGCCGAAAGGAACACCAGGAATGTGCCAGGACGCATGACCCCTCCAGGGGTGCCTCCACTTTACCGGGCCCGACCCCAATCGGGCGAAGCCGTGCGCATGTGGGAGAATGCCCCTATGTCGGAACAGGAAGCCTTTTTCCAGCCGGATGCCGTGGACGCCCACCCCCTGCGGCAGGCGCTTCTGTGGCGGCTGGCAGGTTACCTGAAACCCTACTGGCCCGCCCTCCTGACGCTGTTGCTGCTCATGAGCCTGGGCGCCTTCCTGGAGGTGATGCCCTCCCAGCTCACCCTGGTGATGATCAACCGCTTCATGGCGCAGGGCAGCCTCCAGGGCGCCACCCGTCTGGTGGCCGCCTTCATCGCGGTACTGGCTGGGGGCTTCATCGTCAGCTTCCTGCGCTACTACCTGCTGGCCTGGGTGGGCCAGAAGGCCATGGTGGAACTCCGGGTGCAACTGTTCACCCACCTGATGGGCCGCAGCACCCACTTCTTCCATCGGAACCCCGTGGGCCGCCTGATGACCCGCGTGACCAGCGATGTCCAGAACCTGAACGAGATGTTCGCCTCGGGGTTCGTGGCCATCGTGGGGGATGCCATGTCCCTGCTGGCCATCGTGGGGTGGATGTTCTGGACCAACGCCGGCATGGCCCTGGTGGCGCTGGGGATCCTTCCCCTGCTGCTGGCCGCCACGGAAATCTTCCGCCGCCGCGCCGGCGAGGCCTTCCGGGAGACCCAGCGGCGCTACGCCGCCATCAACGCCTACCTCCAGGAGCAGATCTCAGGCATGGGCCTGGTGCAGGTGAACGCCCAGGAAGCGCGCAGCAAGCAGGGATTCCACGCCCTCAATGAGGACTACCTGGAGGCCTTCCTCCGCACCATTTTCGCCTACGCCGTCTTCTTCCCCGTGGTGGAATTCATCACCTCGGGCACCCTGGCGGCCCTGATCTTCTACGCCGGCTTCAAGCTCAAGGCCGGCGCCATCACCTGGGGGCTGCTCCTGGCCTTCATCCAGCAGTCGGGGCGGTTCTTCCGGCCCATCCGGGAACTGGCCGAGCGCTACAACGTGATGCAGACCGCCCTGGCTTCGAGCGAGCGCATTTTCCGCCTGCTGGACAACCAGGAGGAGATCCCCGAGGCCCCGGGGGCCAAGCCTGTGGCCTTCGAGCGCGAGATCCGGCTCGAGGACATCTCCTTCGCCTACGACGCGGATGGCCGCCGGGTGGTGCGGAACCTCAGCGGCGTCATTCCCAAGGGCCGCCGGATCGCGGTGGTGGGGCACACGGGCGCCGGCAAGAGCACCCTGATCAACCTGCTCATGCGCTTCTACGATCCGCTGGAAGGCCGGCTCACGGTGGATGGCCAGGACGCGCGAAACCTCAGGCTGCGCGACCTCCGCGCCCTCTTCGGCCTGGTGCTCCAGGATGTCTTCGTCTTCTCGGGCACCCTGCGGGAGAACATCCTGCTGGACCGCCCAGAAGAGGAGGCGCGCCTGGTTTCCGTGCTGGAACAAAGCCAGCTCAAGGATCTGGTGGCCCGCCTGCCCCTGGGCCTGGAGACCCAGGTGGGAGAACGGGGCCAGAAGCTCAGCGCAGGGGAACGCCAGCTCCTGGCCTTCGCCCGGATGCTCTACCAGGAGCCCGAAGTGCTGCTGCTCGACGAAGCCACCGCCAACATTGATTCGGAGACGGAAGCCAAGATCCAGGCTGTCATCGAGCGGGTCAGCCACCGCCTCACCACCTTCACCATCGCCCACCGCCTTTCCACCATCCGCGATGCCGACGAGATCTGGGTCATGGACCAGGGCGCCCTGGTCGAGCGCGGCACCCATGATGGCCTCATCGCCCAGGAAGGCGTCTACGCCAAGCTGGTGCGCCTCCAGTTCACGGAGAGCGAGGCGGCCTGAGGCACCGTCAGGGCTCGACTCGGACAGGTGCCTGGGTCCAGGCTGCCATGGCGGCTGGAGCGAGGAACGACCAGGCGACAATCCGGCTCTGCTTCTGGCCCTGGGCCATGGGGATGATCCGGATCTCCCGTGCCCCGGCCTGTCGAAGCGCACGCTGCACCGCCGGAAGATGGCTGGAGGCCGAGATGAGGGTGGTGAACCAGGTCACGCGATCCGCGAGGCTCCGGCTCTCCTGGATCATGCGCATCACGAACCCCGTTTCGCCGCCTTCGCACCACAATTCAGCCCCCTGGCCGCCGAAGTTGCGCCCGGTCCCGCCCCGCCCGAGCTTGCGCCATTTGCGACGGGTCGCCTCGTCCGCCTCGTTCAGGGAACCGTAGAAGGGTGGATTGCAGAGGGTGATCTCGAAGCGCTCATCGGCCTCGACCGTGCCCCCGAAGATCCGTTCCGGATGGGTCTGCCGCCGCAGCGACACGGCGCGGGCAAGATCCGGATTGGCCGCCAGGATGCGGGTGGCCGAGGCCAGGGCCAAGGCATCCAGCTCCGTGCCCACGAAGGACCAGCCGTACTCCCGATGACCGAGGAGGGGGAAAATGGCGCTGGCCCCCACGCCGATATCCAAGGCCCGAATGCGGGATCCCCGGGGAATGGCGCCGCCATGGGTGGAAGCCAGCAGATCCGCCAGGTGATGGAGGTAATCCGCCCTCCCCGGGATGGGCGGGCAGAGGCAGCCGCGGGGCAGATCCCAGTCCCGGATCCCGTAGTCCACGAGCAGCAGGGCCCGGTTCAGGGCCTTCACGGCCTCGGGATCGGCGAAATCCACGCTGTCGTTTCCATAGGCATTGCGATGCACGAAGGTCCGGAGAAACGGGCTGGCGGCCACCAGGCGAGGAAAGTCGTACCCGGTGGCATGGCGGTTGCGCGGATGCAGGCCGACCTTGACGGGCAGGCTCCGACCCTGTGGACGGTGGGATCGCGCGGACATCGGCATCGGACCAGGCTTCCCGGAATCAGGGTTTCTCGCAGGCAGGATCCCCCTTGTCGAAGAGGACCCGCCAATGGCCACCGGACTCCAGCCGCCAGACGGACGTGAAGGTCCCGATGAGCTTGCCCTTGGGATCCCGCACCGGTCCTGTGCTCAGGGCAAGGCCCCCCGAATCCAGGACCTCCACCCGGCCAGGCGCCCAGGAGAACCTGGGAATCGGGCCTTCATAGAAGGGGGCCCATCCAGCCATCACCTCGGCCTTCCCGCGGAAGGTCCGGTCGCCGCCTAGGAAGACCGCGTCATCGGCCAGGAACCCCTGGAAGGCCTTGAAATCCCGGTTGCTCATCGTGCGGGCGAAGGCACGCTCCGCCTCCACCACCTGCTGCTGAAGGGAGGCCCTCTCCATGATCGTCTTCGGAGAGGAGCAGGCCATCAGAACCAGCAGAGCGGATGAAACCCCCAGAGCCTGCCGCATGAAGCACCTCGATCGTGAGAACCAGCCTCCGGAGGAATGAGCCTGAGCCGGAGAAGCTTTCTAGAACCATCCTGAGCCCAAAGCCTCCCCTGGTGCGCCTCCAGTTCACAGAGAGCGAGGCGGCGTAGCGCGTTGGACAGTGGCATCCTTGCCGTTGGAGCCCACACCATGGCGACTGTCCCCACCCAGCTCACCCAGGCCGATGCGCTCCGTAAAGCGGGGCAGTTCGCGGAGGCGGAATCGGGCTACCGCCAGGTGCTCGCGGCCCACCCGGACCATCTGGACGCGCTCGTCGGGCTGGGGCGCACCCTTTCCTGCCTCGGGCAGCCCAGCGCGGGCGTGGCCTGCCTGGGGCGGGCGCTGGCCCTCCAGCCGGACCATCCCGAGGCGCGCTGGGCCCTCGGACTGACCCTCCACGCCTTCGCCCAGGAACTCGCCGGACACGGCCAGGCGGCCCAGGCCATCGCCATGCTCGGGCAGGCCCTCCAGTTCAACCCGGATTTCGCGGATACCCATCTTCTGCTCGGGAATCTGCTCAAGGACCAGGGCAACCTCAGGGATGCGATCCGGCACTACGAGCGCGTGGTGGCGCTCAAGCCGGATTCCATCGAGGCCTTGACACATCTCGGCATGCTCCACGCCGAAGCCAACCACAGCCTGGAGGCCATCAAGTGGTACCAGTGGGCCCTGGCGGTCGCGCCCGACGACGAGGAGGCCCATTTCAACCTGGCGGCCATGCTGGAGTGCGAGGCCCGGCTGGCCGAGGCCCAGATTCACCGCAGGCGCGCCCCACGGCCCATGCCCCTGATGGTCGAGACCGCCCCGGAGCCGCGCCGGACCGTCCTCGTCCCCTGGGCGGCCGGCACCGGAAACGTGCCCATTGACACCCTCATGCCCAGGGCCACCACCACCCGGATCAAGTGGATCGTCGAGTGCGCCACTGACGCCCAGGAGGCGGAGCTGCCCCCCCATGACGTGGTGTTCAACGCCATCGGCAATGCCGAGATCGCCGAGCTTTCCCTCGGGCGCCTGCTTCGCTTCTGCCAGGGGCGCACGGTCCTCAACCACCCGGACCGGGTGATGGCCACCCGCCGCGACCTGCTCCCGGACCTTCTCGCGGGGCTGCCGGATGTCCTCGTGCCGCGCATCGTCCGTCTTCGCCGGGACGAAGCCCTGGGCTCCGGCCTGACAGAACGGCTGGCGGCAGCGGGCCTGGCCTTCCCCTTGATCGTACGCCCCGTGAGTTGCCAGGGCGGCAAAGGGGCCCAGCGGGTGGACACGGAAGCCCAGTTGGAGGAGGCCCTCGCCTCCGATGCCGACGGTTTCTACCTCATCGCCTTCCAGGACAGCACCGGGCCAGACGGCTACTTCCGGAAGTACCGCATGATCTTCGTGGATGGCCAACCCTACCCCTACCACCTGGCCATCTCCCAGAGCTGGCTGGTGCACTACCACACCGCCCACATGCTGGAGGCGCCCTGGAAACGCGAGGAGGAACGGCGCTTCCTGGAGGCCCCCGCGGAAACCCTGGGGCCCAGAGCCACCGCGGCCATCGAGGCCATCGGCCGCAGGCTGGGCCTGGACTATGCCGGGATTGACTTCGCGGTGATCGGGGAGGGCACCGTCCTCGTCTTCGAGGCCAACGCCACCATGCTGGTGCATCTCCAGGATGACCCGGAGCTGTTTCCCGCCAAGCACGCCGCTGTGCCGAGGATCTTCCGCGCCTTCGAGGCCCTGCTCGACCGCGCCATCGCGCGGACGAAGGCCCTCCCCTGACCGCCCCAGAACCGGGCTGGCACACTGGAGCCATGCTCCAGCTGCCGCCGCTCTACCCCATCACCGACGCCTCGCGCACTGAACCGCTTTCCGGGCAGATTCGCCGCCTGGGCGAGGCGGGGTTCCCGCTGGTCCAGTTCCGGGGGAAACCTCTGGGGATCGGCCCCCAGTGGGAGGAACTCCGCAAGGCCCTGGTGGAATCTGCCGCAAACGGCGGATGGCCTTGGATATGCATTAACGATAGGGCCGATCTTGCCCTGCTGGCCGCCCGGGAGAATCTGAACCCCTGGGGGCTGCACCTCGGCCAGGAGGACCTGCCGGCCTCGGAGGTTCACCGCCTGCCAGGCCTGGGGAATTGCCACCTGGGAGCTTCCACCCACGCACCCGGCGAGTGGGATGCGGTGGATCCCGTCTGCGACCACGCGGGGGTGGGGCCCTTCCGCGGGACCGCCACCAAGACGGACCATGCCGCGCCCATCGGCCTGGGCGGGCTCACTGCGGGCTGCGCGGCCCTGCGGCGCCAGGGGCTGGCCCCCATCTCCATCGGCGGGCTGGAACCTGCCGATGCAAAGGCCTGCTTCGCGGCGGGGGCCGAGTCCCTGGCCATGGTGGGCGCCTGGCACCGGGCGCCAGATCCCGCGGAACTGGGCTGGCAGGCGCAACGGGCCCGCTGGCAGGCACGCCCCCCTTTCCGCCCCGGACAGGGCCTGGCCCTTGTCGGAGGCAGCGGCGCGGGCAAGAGCACCCTCGGCCGGGAGCTGGCCCAGCGACTGGGCCTGGCCTTCCTCGACCTGGACGAAGCGATCGCCGAGGCCGCCGGCCAATCCATCGCGGACCTCTTCGCGACGGCCGGCGAACCGGCCTTCCGCCATCTGGAGCAAGCCTGCCTGCTGCGTGCCCTGGAGTATCCCGCCGTGCTGGCCCTCGGGGCCGGGGCCTGGGAGCATCCCGGCAGCCGGACGGCGGTGGCCGCGGCCGACTTCCAGCCTCTCTGGCTGGCGGAGCCGCCCCACCGGGCCTGGGCCCGGGTCGCCGGGGATCCGGCCCGCCCCCTGGCCCAGGACCGCGTCCCCTTCCTGGCCCGCTGGGCCGCCCGCACCCCGGCCTGGGCGCTGGCCCCGATGCTCCTGCCATTCGGTCACACTTCCCGGGAACTCGCGGCCGCCTTGGTAGACTGAAGCATCTCCCGGAAATTCCTACGTGGACCTGATCCTCTCCGACCTGCATTCGAACCTGCACGCCCTCCGGGCTGTGCTGCGCTTCGCGCGCCGCCGCGCGATCCAGCGGTTCGTCCTGCTGGGCGATCTGGTCGGCTACGGCGCCCATCCCAACCAGGTGCTCGACAAGGTCCGGGAGCTGCGCCCCCGCTTCCTGGTGCGGGGCAACCACGACAAGGTCTGTGCGGGAATCGCACAGGATGCGGACTTCAGCCTGCCCGCGCGGCAGGCGGCGGACTGGACCCGCAACCACCTGCGGCAGGACAACAGCCGCTTTCTCTCGGAGCTCCCCACCGGTCCCCTCACGGTCGAAGGAGACTACTTGATCGCCCATGGTTCTCCGGTGGACGAGGATGCCTATCTCCTGCACATCCGCGAAATCGGACGGGCCTTCGAGGCCTTCGAAGGGCCGCTCTGCTTTTTCGGCCACACCCACCTTCCAGGCTGTTTCGAGCTGGATGAAGCCAGGGGTCAGCTGAACTGGATCTCCCTCCAGCCCGGCAGCTGGTTCCAGCTCCAGCCCCAGTGCCGCTACCTCGTGAACCCAGGGTCCGTGGGCCAGCCCCGGGACCGGGATCCACGGGCCTCCTTCCTCACCTTCGACCCCAACCGCCGCCGCGTGCGCCTCCACCGCCTGGACTACGATGTCGAAGCAGCAGCCCACTCCCTGGTCGCCGCAGGGCTGCATTCCACCCTCGCGGAGCGGCTCGCGCTCGGCATCTGAAAGGATTCTTCATGGCCAGCGGGGCCACCCTCACTGATCTCGCATTAACCCAGCTGCTGCAGGAAGCGTTGGAGACCCATGCCCCCGCCAGCTTTCGGCCGGACGGCAGCACGCGGCTCCTGGGCGATCTTTATCTGGCCGCGCTGGAACCGGGCGAGTCGCTCGACCTTGCGGGCGCCCACCGCCGGGACCGCCTGCCCGCCCCGGGCAGTGCGGGCGTTCTGTCCATCCTCATCGGCCAGGAACTCCTCTCCCTGTCGGAGGAAGTCCTGGACATCCTTCGCTGCGAGGACGGAACCCACCAGCTCCACCTCGGCTGGCCGCTGGACGCCCACCTGCACCGGCGCGCGGATATCCGCGTGGCAGCGCCCGCCCAGGCCCCCCTCCGGGCCACGGTCGCCTTGGGAAACCAGCGCCTCGACGCGCTGCTGGTGAACCTGACGGAAACCGGCGTGGGCCTGGCGTTCCCCGGTGTCCTGATGGTGGAGCTGCATGCCCGCCTGGAACTGGACGCCATGCTGCCCGGCGGCATTCCGCTCCACTGCCCCGGGGAAGTCTGCCATCTGACCGTGCTGGAAGGCGCGGAATATCCCACCCGCCTGGGCGTGATCCTCCACCCCCGCGCCGAGGCGGATCTCGAACCCATGCGCCGCTTCATCCAGGCCCGCCGGATGGACCGGAGCCAGAGCTTCCGCGCATGAAGGCCATCTCGCTCCGCGTGGACGTGGACACCCTCGAAGGCTCCATCCGGGGCATCCCCACCCTGCTGCGCCTCCTGGACAAGCACCAGATGCGCGCCAGCTTCTACTTCAGCTTCGGCCCCGACAACAGCGGGAAGGCGCTGCGCCGCATCTTCCGCAAGGGCTTCCTGGCCAAGATGCGGCGCACCAACGGGCCGAAGCTCTACGGGTTCAAGACCATGATGTACGGCGTGCTCCTCCCCGCGCCCATCATCTGGAAACGGGCCGCCACCGAGATGCGCACCGCGAAAGAGGCCGGCCATGAGGTGGCCATCCACGGCTGGGACCATGTGCAGTACCACGACCTGCTGGACCGGAAGTCGCAGCAGTGGCTGTCCGACTGGTACGCCCAGGCCCACGGGGCCTTCGAGGCGGTCTTCGGCGAAAAAGCCAGAGGTGCCGTCAGCCCGGCCTGGCGCTGCAACGACACCACCCTGGAGCTGCAGGAGGCCTACGGCCTCGACTACGCCGGGGACTGCCGTGGCCTGGCGCCCTTCTATCCCATCGTGAAGGGGCGGACACTCAACACCCTCCAGATCCCCACCACCTTGCCCACCTTGGACGAGCTGCTGGGCCTGGAGGGCCGCACGCCGGACCAGGTGAACGCGGAGGTCTGGGGCCTGGTTCGCGAGGATGCCCTGAACGTCTATGCCCTGCACACGGAAGTGGAAGGCGGCGCGCTCGTCGAGACCTTCGACGCCTTCCTGGGCGGCCTGCGCGAGCGGGGCGTCCAGGCTCGCACCCACACCGATTGGCTGGCGGAGCTGAAGGCCGTGAACCCGCCCGCCAAGTCCCTCACGCGCCGCGAGATCCCCGGCCGCGCCGGCTGGGTGAGCTGGGAGGGGCAACCCTCGCCTGGGAATCCCGGAAGGACATAAAAAATCTCCCGGAACAGCATCCGAAGGAGGATGGGCTCTCGGCTAGGAAAAGCAGAAGCCCAGCTTTGCCGGGCTTCTGCGCGGGGGTCCGGGGGTGTGCGCGCAGCGCGGAACCCCCGGACTGTATCAGTGTTGCTTCAGCTTGTCCTTGCCGCCAAACCACTGATCCCAGTACACGACCACCGGGCTGGCGATGTAGATCGAGCTGTAGGTGCCGGTGATGACGCCGATGACCAGGGGGAAGGCCAGGTCGTGGAGGGCCGGGCCACCGAACAACCAGAGGCAGACGCTCACGAAGAGCACGGACATCGAGGTGAGGATGGTCCGGCTCAACGTCTGGTTGATCGAGTCGTTCACCAGCTTCGTGATGGAGGCGCGCCGGTAGTCAGGCTTGTGGCTGTTCTCGCGGATCCGGTCGAAGACCACGATGGTGTCGGCCATGGAATAGCCCATGAGGGTGAGGAAGCTGGCCACCACCGGCACGTTGAACTCGTAGCCGAAGGCCGCGAACAGGCCCAGGGCCATCAGGACATCGTGCAGAAGGGCCACGATGCCTCCCACGGCGAAGCTGGCCGTGAACCGGAACATCACATAGAGGAGGATGGCCAAACTCGCCATCAGGACGGCGGTCAGCGTCTTCCGCGTCCACTCGCCCGAGATGCTCGGCGAGAAGCTCTCGTCCTTCTGGATGCCCACGGAGCCGAGGCGATAGGCCTTCTCGACTGCGGCTTTCACCGCCGGGGGCAGATCCTGGGGCAGCTGGTTGAAGCTGTCGTAGAGCCCCGAGGGCAGGCGATCGCGAAGCGAGATGATGCGGTCTGCCATGGGGCCGTAGGCCGCGGCCAGGGCCTGGCCCTGGTCGTCCTGCTGGAGGTTCAGGGGATTGGCCTTGACCAGCGCGTCCGCGAGATTCTTTGAACCCTCCAGGTTGAGGGGCGGCAGGGGATTGGTGGCCGCGGCGGGATCGAGCTGCTTGAAGATCGCGTGGAGGGCATTGGCCTGCTTCGTCGCGTCCTTCTGGTCGGAATTCTTGCGGGCCTTCACTTTCACCGCAAAATCCTGGTAACCCGAACCGGACCCTCCTTCATAGGCCACCACACTGGCATCGGGGAATCCGCTCCGAGCCAGGGCTGCGCGGATCAGCTCGGGATCCATGCCCCCGCGGAAGCGCACCGTCATGTCGTTGCCGCCCACGAACTGCATGCCCAGCTTGATCCGCGGATTGTTCGAGATGTGCCAGGGATGGACGAAGGCCAGGCTGACGAGAATGATGCTCCAGCTGATGGCCAGGGCCATGCCCTTGTACTTCATGAAATCAAAGGTCGCGCCCTTGAAGAAGGTGTGGGTGCCGACGGAAAGCGTCTTCGTGCCGGGATGGTGCTCCAGCACCCAGTCGTAGATGAACCGGCTGATGTAGATGCTGGTGAAGAGGCTGGCCACCACGCCCACGGTCAGGGTGACGGCGAAGCCCTTCACCGGGCCCGTGCCGAAGATGAAGAGGAGGAGCGCGGCGACGAGCTGGGTCACGTGCGCATCCACGATGGTCCAGAACACGCGGTCGAAACCCGCGTCAATGGCTCCTGGCACACTTTTGCCGAGGGCGAGTTCCTCCTTGATGCGCTCGAAGATGAGGATATTGGCGTCCACCGCCATGCCGAGGGTCAGCGCGAAGCCTGCGATGCCGGGTAGCGTCAGCGTGGCCCGGAAGGAGCCCAGCAGGCCCAGCATCACAATCACGTTCACGGACAGCGCCACGATCGCGTTGAGCCCCGACCAATGGTAGAAGTACGCCATGAACAGGATGATGGTCAGGAAGCCGATGAGCGAGGCCCGGACACCGGCGTGAATGGAGTCGCGGCCAAGGCCGGGGCCCACCACGCGCTCCTCCAGGAACTTCATGGGCGCGCGCAGGGCGCCGCTGCGGAGCTGGCTGGCGAGGTCGTCCGCCTCCTGAGCCGTGAAGTTGCCGGCAATCTGCACGGCCCCGCCGATGATCTTCTCCTTGGCGCTCAGCTCCGTGACAATCTTGCGGTCGAGCACGATGGCGATGAGGCGGTTCTGGTCCGCGGCGATGCCTGTCATCTTGGCGAAATCGTCATCCCCCTTCTGGTTCAGGGTGAAGTCCACATCGTTGGCGCCGGTGGTGGGATTGGAGCCCCGGTGCGCGTCAATGATGTCGGCGCCATCCGTCACGAGACTGGTATCCAGCAGCACCCATTTGCTGATCTTCTCTTCGCCGGGTTTCGCTTTCTCGACGGGCTGGCCGGCCCGCCGGGCGGCGCGCTGATCCGCCAGCTCCGGCAGGAGCTCGGTACCCTCCGGCAGCTTGCCGTTGAAGTGCGCGAGGGCCGCCTCACGGGTGGGGAAGTAGATCTGGTCTGCCTTGGCCAGGAGACGCTGCTCCAGATGACCCGGGGTGGACAGCAATTTCTTGACGCGCTCGCGGTCGCCCTCCTCGATGCCGGGGATCTCCACCACAATACGATTGCCATCGGTCCCGCTGGCGGTGATCTCCGGCTCAAGCACGTTGGCGGGATCAATGTCCCGGATGCGCTTCTGGATGACCTCCAGGGCCCGCTTGTTGGCATCATCCTTCAACTGCCACTGGTAGCTTGGGTTCTGGGTCAGCCTGAAGACGCCGCCCGCCTGGGATACGGAGTAGCCGGAAAAGGAATCCCGGACCACCTTCTCGACGGTCGCAGACTGGTCTGGGCTCACACCATCCACACGGACGGCATCGCCATCCACGCTGGCCGTCGCCCCGGTCAGTCCCTTCTCCTGGAGCCTGGCGGCCAGGCGGTCCCGCGTGTCGCGGAGATCTGCCAGCAGGGCGTCTTGGCTCTGGACTTCCAGTTCGAAGTGGACGCCACCACGAAGATCCAGGCCCAGCTTCACTTTGGAAAGGGGCACGAAGAAGTAGCCGCAGCCGAACAGAACGGCCAGGACGATGACGAGGCGCCAGAGGCTCCGTTTGCTCACGGGGCACTCCTCATGAAAGCGGCCCGGAACGTGCCGGGCCGGAGGGAAGGGGGTATCAGTTCTGGGGCTCGGATTCCGTGGCGAGGGCGGCTACGGCGGTCCGGCGGGCCTTCACCACGGAGCTGCCGATCTTCAGCCAGATGTGCTTCTCCTCGACGCGGTCAATGGTCGCGTAGAGCCCCGACGTGAGAACCACCTCATCGCCCGCTTTGAGCTTGGAGAGGCGGGCCTCCATTTCCTTGCGGGCCTTGCTCTGTGGCCTGATCAGAAGGAAATAGAACATCAACGCGATGCCGGCGAAGGGCAGGATCTGGATCAGCGCGGCGGCTGGGCCCGATGTGGTGGCGGGCTGGATCAGGGCGAAGTTCATTCAGGGCTCCTCGGTCATCCATCCGGCGCGCGCGTCCTGGGCGAAAGCGGGAAAGCGGTTCTCCAGCAGGGCCTGGCGCGCGGCTCGGGTCAGCCCCACAGTGTAGCTCAGGTTGTGGATGGTGTTCAGGGTGAAGCCCAGCAGTTCGCCGCAGCGGAACAGATGGTGCAGGTAGGCCCGGCTGAAGGTCCGGCAGGTGTAGCAGGTGCAGGCGGGATCGAGGGGCAGGTCCGCCTCCCGGTGCCGGGCGTTCTTGAGGTTCAGCTTCCCCCGGCTGGTCAGGATCCGCCCATGGCGCGCCTCGCGGCTAGGGAGGACGCAATCGAAGAGGTCCACCCCCTGCTCGATGCCGAAGAGCAGGTCCTCGGGCGTGCCGACCCCCATGAGGTAGCGGGGGCGGTCCTCGGGGAGTTCCCGGACGAATTCAGCCAGCACCGCGTTCATGGCGTCCTTTGGCTCGCCCACGCTGAGCCCGCCGACGGCAAACCCCTGGAAGGGGGTGTGCGCATCGAGCGAGAGCGCCTCGTCCAGGTGCCTGCGGCGCAGGTCGAGGTGGGTACCCCCCTGGTTGATGGCGAAGAGCCCCTGGTGCGGCTGGAGTGGCACCGCGCGGCTCCGCGCGAGCCATCGGGTGGTGCGGGCCATGCTCGCTTCCAGCCCCTGCCGTTCCATCCGCCCGGGCGGGCACTCGTCCAGGGCCATGCAGATGTCAGCCCCTAGGTTCCGTTGGATCTCCAGACTCCGCTCGGGCGAAAGGAACTGCGGGCTGCCGTCCAGGTGGCTCTGGAACGTGACCCCTTCCTCAGTCATCTTCCGAAGCGAAGCCAGCGAGAACACCTGGAACCCCCCGGAATCCGTGAGGATGGGTCCACTCCATCCCATGAACCGGTGCAGGCCGCCAAGTCGCGCCACCAGGGCATCGCCAGGCCGCAGCCCCAGGTGGTAGGTGTTCCCCAGGACCACTTGCGGTGCGATGTCACGCAACTGCTCAGGCGTAATGGCTTTCACCGTGCCCTGGGTGCCCACGGGCATGAAGGCCGGCGTGAGCACGTCTCCATGCTCCGTAGAGAAGCGGCCGGCGCGCGCGGGGGCAGATGAGCCCAGGCTTTCGTTCCTGAAAAGGAAGGGGCGAGTTGTGACCGGTGACATGACTGTGACTCCACTTTCTTTGCAAAAATTAACATCCACCTCGATTTGTCCCATTCAACGGCCCAGGGATGGACATGAAAAAAGCGTGGAACCCCCGGCTGGCGTGGCCCTGCGCTGGGTTTCTAGGCTTGACCCGAAGACAGTCCTTTGCCATCTTAGCCTTTGGGCTTGCCCCAGATCTTTTCCCCCATTCCTGAAGCCGAACCCCGATCTCCACGGGTTCGGCTTGCTGTTTTTCCCTGGATCTTTCAAGGGAGCCGCATGAGCCAAGAGCCAAAAAAAACCGCCCCCGCCAAACCGGCGGCACCGGCCGAGAGCCTCGAGGATGCCGTCTATCGGTCTTCGTTGTCGGCGGGGAATAAGGAAATCCGAGGGGGCAACCCCCTTGTGACGATCCCCACGACCATCGCCATGTACACCCTGTTCGGCTTCGTGGCCTTCCAGCTGGCGAAGCAGACGGATGCTGGCAAGAAGATCATCAAGACCGTGGGCATTGACCTCACTGAGCAGCAGGATGCTCCGCCGCCTCCGCCGCCACCTCCGCCTCCGCCTCCGCCGCCACCTCCACCGCCTCCGGCTGCGGTGACCTCGGCCAAGATGGACACCACCCCCATTGATCCGCGGCAGGAAGTGGTGCCGGAAACGGTGCCCAAGGAACTGCCCAAGCAGGACAACTCTCTGGGTGGTGTTCCGGGCGGTGTTCCGGGTGGCGTCCCTGGTGGTGTCATCGGCGGCGTTCCCGGTGGCGTGGTCGGCGGAGTGACCGGCGGCACAGGTCGCGTGGTGGACTTCGACTTCAGCCAGATCAAGATCAAGTACCGTCCCCCCGCGCCGCCCTACCCGCCCCTCGCCAAGATCGCCCGCATCCAGGGCACCGTGGTGGTGGTGGTCAACATCGGTCCCGATGGCGTGCCTACATCCGCCCATGCCAAGGAGGGCCCCCCCCAGTTGCGCGCCTATGCCGAGGCCTACGCCATGAAGTGGCGCTTCGAGCCCGCCCTGCTGAACGGCGTTCCCCAGTACGCCCGTTTCACGCTCACCATGCCCTTCCGTCTCCAATAGCAGGCCCTCGCGCCACACCTACTTCGACCTGACCGTCGTTCACCCATTCATCCACTCGAGAGGAACCATCCATGAACCTGTTCGCCTCCCCCCTGGTGCTCGCCCTTGCCGAAGGCCAGGGATTCTCGCCCGTCGAGCTCTTCAAGTCCGCTTCGATCTTCAACAAGGGCATCATCTGCCTCCTGATCTTCCTCATCGCGTTGCAGATCTACGTTGCCATCGAGCGCTTCGTGACCTACGCGCAGAGCAATGCCGCCTCTGAGAAGTTCCTGAAGCTCTTCATGGATACCCTCCGCCGCGGTGACTTCGAGGCCGCCAAGCGCGCTGCCACCACCCACAACAAGTCCCACGTGGCCCTGGTGCTGAAGCACGGGCTGGACATCTTCCAGTACGAGAAGCAGCTCAAGACCTTGAATCCCAACCATGACGCCATCCAGCCCGTGGAGCGCGCCATTGTCCGCGGCACCTCCGAAGTGCTTGAGCTCCTCAAGAAGGGCATGAGCAGCCTCGCCACCATCGGCGCCCTGGCCCCCTTCATCGGCCTGCTCGGCACCGTGGTCGGCATCATCAAGGTGTTCTCGGACCTGAAGACCAAGGGCGCTGGCGACATCAACGCCCTGGCCGGTTCCATCGGTGAGGCTCTGGCCACCACCGCCCTCGGCCTCGTCTGCGCCATCCCGGCCGTGTGGTTCTACAACCTGCTCACCAACAAGCAGGATATGGTCGTCACCAACATCAACAACGCCGCCTCCCAGATGATTGACGAGTTCATCCGCCGCGAGAGCCAGGCCTGATCCATCCCACCCCGGCCCCGGGGGTGCAAACGCCCGGGCCCCTTTCTAGGAGAACACCATGGATGCAGGTGGTGGTTCCAAGGGTGGCATGAAGTCGGACATCAACGTCACGCCACTCGTGGACATCGTGCTGGTGCTGCTGATCATCTTCATCGTGATCACCCCGGCCGTGAATAATGCTGTGAAGATCCCGCTTGCCAAGCACGCCCCCAAGGTGGATCAGCAGGAGGACCAGGGGGTGAAGTACCTCACCCTCATGCTCACCTCCAAGCGCGATCCGAATACCGGTCAGGTCACGGGCCCGGGCGCGATCCTCATTGACGACAAGGACGCCAAGGACATGCGCTTCTTCCTCGGCAACGACGCAGAAGATCAGAAGCTCGTGGACTTCATCAACCGCAATATCTCGCAGCACATGGATAAGCGGGTATTCGTCAAGGCCGATGCGGACCTCCCCTTCAAGTACGTCAACGAACTGTTCCAGCTCTGTCGCCAGGGGGGCGCTGACGAAGCCTCCATCGTGACCGCCGAGGACAAGTCGAAGGAAGGAGGCAAGTAATGGATGCCGGTGGCCCCAAGGGCAAACAGAAGTCGGATATCAACGTCACGCCCCTGATTGACATCGTGCTGGTGCTCCTCATCGTCTTCATCGTGATGGTGCCCGGCCTCGCCAAGGCCATGAAGGTGGTCGTCCCGCAGATCGTCACGACGACGACCCCGCCTCCCATTGACAAGAACAATCCGCCCGTCGTCATCAGCCTCGACAAGGACGGCAAGATGATGCTTCAGACGGATCCCATTGATGCCGACGGCCTCAAACAGAAACTGCCTGACATCGTCATGCTGCAGCCTCTGGGTTTCCGCAAAGTCTTCCTGAAGATTGACGAGGACACCAAGTTCCAGAGCGCCGTGGATGTCCTGGATGCCATCCGCGTGGCTTCCGACGACGCCAAGAAGAAGTCTCTGGAGCAGGTGGACAAGTTCCAGGGTCAGGATGGAGGCGACATCAAGGTGGCCGTCTCGCTCCTCAAGAAGCCTGAGGCAGCCACAGCCCCGGTCAACGCCAAGGGCTGATCCGCTGCTTTACCCGAAGGCCCCGCACCCGCGGGGCCTTCCTGCGTACGATCAGGGATTGTAGGCGCCCTGGGGCAGGTTGAGCCCTTCGGGATGGAATGCCTGTCCCAGGGCACCGCCGCGGAAGGCGCCACGATCGGCTGCTTCGAGGTGATCCAGGAGGTGGGACAGGTTCGCACCGCTGGGAACGGCGGGCACCCCCAGATCCGCCGCCAGTTGAGGCAGCGTCAGATCATCCAGGAAGGTTCCCTCCTCGCGCACCACCGTACCACGGAGGGTGTACTGGTCCGTCGGGCCCGTATGGGTCCGCAGGCTCGATGAGGGCACCACCACGGCATCCACCCAATCGCTCTGGCCTCCCCTTCCAACCCGGTCCGCATGCGCCGCGTAGGTGAGGTCCGCGCCGCAAAGAAGCCCTGCCACCGTGACGCTGTCCCCGAAGCTGACGTTCCGGACGGGAGCCACCCGCAGCTGGCTGCCCACGGTGCGGTTCAACTCCGCCGCAATACGGGAGAGGGTGGGCGCGAAACTGGCCCCAGTGAGCAGCAGGACGCGCCGCCCCGCGAAGCCCTTCGCCCGGGGGCTGCGGATGAAGCGGCGGCTGTGTTCCAGGAACCGCCGCACCAGGCCGACACCATTCTCCAGTTGGGCCCAGGAGCGGGAATAGAAGGACCGGCCTGGAACCTCGACACCGGCCCGGGTGAACCACTCGTCGGCCAAGAGGAGCCACGGCTCGCCGTCGTTGGCCTTGGCGTACTTCCGTACCTCCGGGGCCCAGCGGGCCACCCAGTCCCGGGCAAAGGCCGGATCCACCTCCTGCACAGAGGGCAGGCCATCGCGGTGGGCGGTGAGTCCCACAGGCACACAGGAAAGGCTCAAGACACTGCCCCGCCCTTCCCGCCGGCGGGCCCAGAGATCATCCAGTGTCCGCTGCCAAATGGCGCCATCATTGAGGCCGGGTGCCACCACCGCCTGGGTATGGACATCAATGCCGCCCGCCAACAGACGGTCAATCTTCCGCAGGATGTTCCCTTCCCGGGGATTGCCCACCACCCGCACCCGAGCCTCGGGATCCGTGGCATGGACCGAGACGTGGATGGGGCTCAGCCGCTCGCGGACGATGCGATCCAGCTCCGCGTCGTCGCTGCTGGAAAGCGTCGTGAAGTGGCCGTAGAGAAAGGAGAGACGGACATCCTCGTCCTTCAGATACAGGGACTTCCGGAAGCCCCTGGGCATCTGGTGGACGAAGCAGAACACGCAGTTCTGCTTGCAGACCTTCACCTCATCCTGGGCCAGGTCCACACCCAGACCCTCGCCGCCGTTCTCCACGGTGACCTCGAAGAGGCTGCCATCGGGTCGCTGCACCCTCAGGTTCGTCTCGTCCCGCTGGGTCACCAGGAACTGGTAATTGAGCTGGTCCAGCACCGCCTCGCCGTTGATGGCCACCAGCGTGTCCCCCGGCCGGATTCCAGCCTCCTCGGCCAGGCTGCCCGGTTCCACCGCGATGATCTGGACGCCTTTCTGGGCCAAGGGGACTCCCCGCTCCGGAATTCCTTCGGAATTCCGGAGATAGATTGTCTCATCTGGAGCGCCTTATGGCTTTTCCTATCTCCGGCCCGCCAGGGCCGGAGCCGCGCTCCATCTCAGGCCGTGGTCTTCGCCGCCTTCCGTGCCTCGACCACCTTATCGGCATCGCGGCCGACGAGTTCCTGGAGGTGGTGGAAGGACCAGGTGAAGGAGCCGACGCCCATGGTGAGGCTGCGGAGTTCCACGATGACGTCGCTCATCTCGGCCTGGGGGATGTACGCGGACACCACATCCCAGCCGCTCCATCCGGGCTTGGCGTCGAAACCGAGCACCTGGCCGCCCCGGCGGCCGGTGACGAGCCGCTGGGCCTTGGAGGTGAACTCGCTGGGCACCGAGATGTGCACCTCGGTGATGGGCTCCAGCAGCACCGGATGACACAGGGGAGCGCCTTCGCTCATGGCGATGCGGGCGGCGGTCTTGAAAGCCATGTCCGAGCTGTCCACGGTGTGGTAGCTGCCATCCACCAGGGCCACATGGATGTCCACAACCGGGAAGCCCAGGGGCCCGCGCTTCATCCAATCCACCACGCCATGCTCGATGGCCCCGAAGAAGTTCTTGGGCACCACACCACCCACGATGCGTTCCTCGAACTCGAAGCCCGCACCGCGCGGCAGGGGCTTGATCTCGAACCACACATCGCCGAACTGGCCGTGGCCGCCGGTCTGGTGCTTGTGGCGGCCATGGATCTTGGTGGGCTTCGTGAAGGTTTCGCGGTAGGGGACCATGGGCGGGTGGTGCTCCACATCCAGCCCAAAGCGGCTCTTCAGCCGGTCCAGCGCGCACTTGAGGTGGACCTCGCCCTGGCCCCAGAGGATGCGTTCCTGCGTTTCCGCATTCTGCTCCACCTGGAGAGAGGCATCCTCCTCGCAGAGCTTCTGAAGGGCCAGCGAAAGCTTCACGTCATCGCCGCTCTTGGTGGTGTGCAGACTGAGGGCCAGCATGGGCTGGAGGGGCTCGGGCCACGCCAGGGCCACCTTGGCGGAGGGCGTCAGGCCTTCGCTGGTGCGCACCTCATCCATGCGGCCAAGCGCCACTACTTCGCCCATGGCGGCCTTCGACAGCTTGGTCTGCTGGGAGCCGAACAGGCGGTTGATGCCACTGACGCGGTTGCCGGCCAGGGAAGCTCCATCGGCCACGTCGCCGCGCCACACGCGGGACAGGCTGAGCTTGCCCACATGCTGGGCATGCACGGTCTTGAACACTTGCACCAGCGCGTCCTTGCCTTCGGGGAGGCCCAGGCGGACCGCCGTCTCCCCGGCGAAGGGGGCTTCTGCGCAGAGGGTGTCGAAGAGGCGGCGGATGCCGGCGTCGCGTTCGGCGGAGCCGAAGAGGACCGGCACCAGCAGATCCTCCTGCACATCCTTGGCCATGTCCTCGGAGATCTCCTCCAGGGGCGGCATGACATCGCTCAGCAGCTCCTCCATGAGGTGGTCGTCGAAATCCGCGAGCCGTTCGAGCATCGCCTGCCGGGCCTCGTGTTCCTCCGGCAGGACCGATTCGGGCAGGGTGACCAGATCCGCATCCTTGGCCGCATCGTACTGATAGGCGTGCTCACTGATGAGGTCCACGTAGCCGGTGACCTGATCGCCCTCGCGGATGGGGAGCTCCACCAGCACCAGGGGGCGCTCGGAGACGCCCTGCAACGCGCCCAGGGTGTCTTTCAACCGGGTCGCACTGCCCGGTGCCTCCATCTTGTTGATGAAGATGACATGGGGGATCTTGTGGTCATCCAGGAACTTGAGGGCGGGCGCCACCATGAGGGCCCGGGCGGGATCCGGGTCGCAGACCACCACGGCGATATCGGCCACCATCAGCGCGTGGACTGCATCCTGGTTGAATTCCACGGATCCGGGGCAATCAATCAGGGTCCAGGCCTGGTTCTGATAGGTGCAGGCCGCGAGGCTGGCTTCCACGCTCATCTGCCGGGCCTTGGCCTCCAGGGAGGCATCACCGACGGTGTTCCCCTCCTTGACGGAGCCCTTGCGCGGCAGGGCGCCTGCCGCGAAGAGAAGGCTCTCCATCAAGGAGGTCTTTCCAGAGAGGTAGGGGCCCACGATGGCCGCCACCCGTGGAGTTGACTGGGAATGTCCGCTCACAGTGCCTCCTATTGGATTGGGTTCGATTGGGAACGCCCCAAGTGTTCCGGCCCCGTCCCAGGCTGGCAACACCAAAAAAAAGCCGCCCGGGAAAAGGCGGCTTAGGTCACAAAAAAAGGCTGGTTTGAGGCTAGTTGCGCAGCGGCTTGCCCGTTTTCAGGATGGCATCCATGCGGGCCTGGGTCTTCTCCATCCCGCAGAGGCGGGTGAAGGCCTCGCGCTCCAGTTCGAGGATGCGCTCCTCGGTGATCTCCTGGACCAGGCTCACATCTCCGCCGCACAGGATATTGGCCAGCTCGCCCATGATGACGGCATCGTGCTCGCTTGCCATGCCCTGGAGCTGGAAGTCCCGGACGGCCATCTTGAGAGCCTCGCTGCCACCCCGGCCAGGCAGGCGCAGGGTGCGCTCCTGCACGGGCTGGAAGTCCGCGGCCATCTTCAGGACTTCCTGCTTGGCCTGGTCCAGGAGGAAGGCCTTGTTCATCACGCGGCGATCCGTCCGGCGCAGGTAGCCGTTGCGCTGGGCCTCGTCGAAGCTGGTATTGACGTTGGCCGTGCCGATGCCCTGGAAGGCGGCCTTCACCTTGGGCATGGGCCCCTTGAGACCCTGGCCAGCCATCGCATCCTCCATGCGGAGGAGCATCTGCAGACAGCCGCCGCCGGCGGGGATGACGCCGACGCCGACTTCCACCAGGCCGATGTAGAGCTCGGCGTGGCCCACAACCCGCTGGCAGGCCATGGTCATCTCGCAGCCGCCGCCGAGGGCCAGGTTGAAGGGCGCCGCCACCGTCGGGAACGGCGCATAGGTGAGCATCCGGGCGGCGTACTGCAGCCGCCGCGTCACCTCATAGATCATGTCGAACTGCTTGTCCCGGGCCGCATTCAGCACCATCACGAGGTTCGCCCCGGCGCTGAAGTGCTGGCCCTGGTTGCCGACCACGAGACCCTTGAAGCGGCCCGGCACGTGCTTCTGGAGGGTGTCCTCCATCAGGCCGATGATGCCGTCGTCCAGGGCGTTCATCTTGCTGCGGAAGGCCAGGCAGGCCACGTCATCGCCCAGATCCAGCAGCTGGCAGCTGCCGTTCTCGGCCACCACCTTGCCCCGGCCCTCTTCACGCTTGAGGATGATGACGCGCTTGTCCTCGAGGATGGGATCGTAGGCCAGCGTCTTGGGGTTCAGCTGGGCGACGGGGATCCCGTGCTCCCAGCGGTAGAAGCTGGTGATGCCCTTGGCCAGCATCTGCTCGATCAGGGGCGCGATGGGCCGTTCCTCGAAGCGCATGCGGGCCACGACCCGCTCCACGCCCAGGGCATCCCACAGTTCGAAGGGACCGATCTCCCAGGCGAAGCCGTTCTTGATGGCGCGGTCCACGTTCAGCGGGCCATCGGTCACCTCGCCCAGGCGGTTCACGGCATAGGTCATGTTGGGAGCGATGCAGCGCCACGCCAGGCGTCCGGCTTCGGTGTCACTGGTGAGCAGCGCCTTCACCTTCTCGGCGGGATCATCCATGCCCTTCAGCTCTTTGAGGATGGGCCAGTCCTTCTTGACCTGCGGCACATACTCGCGGCTGACGGGATCCAGGGCGAGGAAGCTCTTCTTGCCCTTGGCATCCTTGGGGCCCTTCTTGAAGAACCCCTGCTTCACCTTGTTGCCGAACAGCTTGTTATCGAGCATCCACTGGAGGAACTCGGGGAACTTGAAGACGTCGCGCACTTCGTCGTTGGGACACAGGTCGTAGACGTTCTTTGCCGTGGCCGCCAGGATGTCCACGCCCGCCAAATCCGCCGTGCGGAAGGCGGCGCTCTTGGCGCGAGCGGAGGCATCGCCCAGCACCAGATCCAGCACCTCGAAGGGGATCTGCTCCTTCAGGGCCAGGTGCAGGGTGGCCATGATGCCGTGGATGCCGATGCGGTTGCCGATGAAGGTGGGGCTGTCATAGGCGGGCACCACTTCCTTGCCGAGGGCCTCCTCCAGCCAGGTGCGGAACGCCTGGGCCTCGGCCGCGTCCACTTCGGGGCCCGTCACGAATTCCAGCAGACGGAGGTAGCGCACCGGGTTGAAGAAGTGGGTGATGACGAAGTGCTTGCGGAAGGCGTCCCCGCGGCCCTCCACGAGCAGCTTCAGGGGAATACCCGAGGTGTTCGAGCTGATCCACGCTCCGGCCTTGAGCTTGGGCTCCAGGCGGGTGTAGAGCTCGCGCTTGATGGCCAGATCCTCCTTGACCACTTCCACCACCCAGTCGCAGTCCGACAGGCGGTCCAGATGGTCCCGCAGGTTGCCAGGGCGGATCTTCTTCAGGAACGAGGGATGCATGGCCAGGGCCGGCTTGGACTTCGCCAGGGCCGCCAGGGCCCCTTCCGCCAGCTTGTCCGGGGCCGCCTCGTCAATGACGATGTCCAGCAGTTCCACTTGGCAGCCCGCCGAGGCCACGTGGGCCGCGATGCCCGAGCCCATCACACCCGAACCGAGTACCGCAATCTTCTTGATGTTCATTGGAAACCTCAAAGAGGGAACCGCGAAAAACGCTAAAGGGCGCGGAACAAAAGTGCCTATTTAGCGTTGTTTCGCGAATTTCGCGGTTAGATCTTTTCGATGACGGACGCGATGCCCTGGCCGCCGCCGATGCACATGGTGGCGATGCCGTACTTGCCGCCATCGGTCTCGAGGCGGTTCAGCAGGGTGGTGATGATGCGGGCGCCACTGGCGCCGAGGGGGTGGCCGATGGCGATGGCGCCGCCCCAGGCATTGACCTTGGCCATGTCGTAGCCGCCCTCACGGATCACCGCGATGCTCTGTGCCGCGAAGGCCTCGTTGAGTTCGATGGCGTCAATCTGATCCAGCTTGAGGCCCGCGCGGTCCAGCACCTTCTTCACGGCAGGCACCGGGCCGATGCCCATGCGATCGGGCTCCACGCCGGCCACGGCACCATTGATGATGCGGGCCCGGGGCTTGAGGCCCAGCGACTTGGCCAGGGATTCCTCCATGACCAGCAGGAAGGCCGCGCCGTCGGTGACGGGCGAGCTGTTGCCCGCAGTGACGGTGCCCTCGGCCAGGAAGGCGGGTTTCAGGGTGCCCAGCTTCTCCAGGCTGGTGTCGGCGCGCACACACTCATCCTGCTGCAGGGTGAAGAGCTTGCCATCGAGGCCCTTGGTCTCGAAACGGACGATCTCCTTGTCGTACTTCCCGGCCTTCCAGGCGGCGGCCGCCTTCTGGTGGCTCTGGAAGGCGAACTCGTCCTGCTCCTTCCGCGAGATCTTGTATTCCTTCGCCAGGTTCTCGGCGGTGATGCCCATGGAGCAGTAGGCCGCGGGGAAGGTTTCGCTGATGTAGGGATCCACGCTGGGATTGAAGCCCATCATCGGCACCTTGGACATGCTCTCCACGCCCCCGGTCAGGAAGAGATCTCCGGCGTTGGCCAGGATGGCCCGGGCGGCCATGAGCATCGTCTCCTGGCTGCTGCCGCAGAACCGGTTGATGGTGGCGGCGCCGGCGGTGATGGGCAGACCCGCGCGGAAGCTGATGAGGCGGGCCATGTTCATGCCCTGCTCGCCCTCGGGCATGGCACAGCCCACCAGGACATCCTCAAGACTGGACCAGTCCTTCAGCAGGGGCTTGAGGGCCTCGATGACCACGGACCCGAGTTGTTCGGGCCGGGTGGCGGCATAGGCGCCCTTGACGCCCCGTCCGACGGGGGTGCGCTTGGCTTCAACGATGACTGCGGATCGCATGGGACCTCCGGGTGAACTCTCAGAAGAGCTGGTGTGGCAGAGCCTAGCATCCGTCCAGCCTGCGTGAAGCCCCTACCGTGAGTCGGGTGGGATCTACCTCGAGTCCGTGCGATCCGCACCTTGACGGGCATAGGGGATGGACAGATCTTTCTTTTTGAATCCGCGCCACTTCCTCTCCGATCTGGAGCGGATCCGCACCCGGAGGCGGCATGCCTCTTACCGAGTCGTACTTAAGTCCCCGCCGCGTCCTGACTGTGCTCCTGGCCGGTGGACGCGGACGCCGTCTGGCGGATCTCACAGACTGGGCGTCCAAGCCCGGCCTCGATTTCGGGGGGAAGTTCAAGATCATTGATTTCACGCTGTCGAACTGCGTGAACTCGGGCTTTCGCAGGATCGCCGTCCTCACGCAGTACAACTCCCACCGCTTGATCGAGCATCTGGCCTTCGCCTGGAGCTTCCTCCCGGCCGCGCTCCAGGAATTCATCCACATCTGGCCTGCCCAGCAGAGCCTGGAGAAGGAATGCTGGTACAACGGCACGGCGGATGCGGTGTTCCAGAACGTGGACAACATCCGGAAGTTCGATCCCCAGCATGTGCTGGTTCTGGCCGGGGATCATGTCTACCGGATGGACTACAAGTACTTCCTGCACGATCACCTGAACCACGACGCCGACATGACCATCGCCTGCCTGGAGGTTCCGCGCCTTTCCGCGCGCGGGTTCGGCATCGCCGAGGTGGACAAGGGGAATCGCATCCTCTCGTTCGTCGAAAAGCCCGAGGATCCACCCGCCCTCCCGGGCCATCCGGACATGGCCCTGGCCAGCATGGGGATCTATCTCTTCAAAGCCGAATTCCTCTTCGACGAGCTGATGCGGGATGCGCGGACGGAATCGGGCCATGATTTCGGCCACGACCTCATCCCCTTCCTGGTGCGCAAGGCGCGGGTGTTCGCCCACCGGTTCGAGCGGAGCTGCATTCCGAACCCCCTCAACCCCGAGCCCTACTGGCGGGATGTGGGCACCGTAGATGCCTACTGGGAAGCCAACATGGACCTGGTCTCCGTGCAGCCGGCCTTGAACCTCTACGATTACAGCTGGCCCATCTACACCCACCAGGAGCAGCTGCCGCCCGCGAAAATCGTCCACCGCGACGATGTCCGACAGGGTTCCGCCGTGAGCAGCCTCATCTCCGGCGGGTGCATCGTATCCGGGGCCCACATCCGGGATTCCCTCCTGTTCACCCGCAGCCGCGTCCATTCCTACGCCCAGCTGCAGGAGGCCGTGGTCCTGCCCAGGGCCGACATCGGCGAGCACGCCCGGCTCCGCCGGGTGGTCGTGGACCGCGGCTGCCTCATTCCGCCCGGACTCGTGGTGGGAGAGGATCCTGACGACGATGCCCGGCGCTTCCACCGCACCGCGAATGGCGTCACCCTCATCTCTCAGGCCATGCTGGACCGGCTGAACGGGTGACCATGCGCGTGTTGTTCGCAGGAACGGAACTCTTCCCCCATGTGAAGGTGGGCGGATTGGCGGATGTGATGGCCGCCTTGCCCAAGGCGCTGCGCGCCCTGGGGGCCGATGTGCGCCTGCTGCTGCCCGGCTATCCGGCCCTGAAGCGGGTCACCGCGCCCCTGGAACCCGTGATGGCCCTGGGCAATCTGATGGGTGGCGGCGAGGCCCGGATCCTGCGGGGGCGATGCCCGGCCGGCCTGCCCCTCTACCTGCTGGACCAGCCGGCCTTCTTCCACACGGACGAGCCCTACGCCGCCAGCGGCGAACTGCCCCTGCGGTTCGGGGCCCTGGCCTGGGCCGTCGCGCACCTGGGGCGGAACGGCGATGGCCAAGGCTGGCGGCCGGATCTCGTCCATGCGCACGACTGGCCCACGGGCCTGGCTCCCGCCTACCTGGCGCTGGGCGGCGAGCCACGCCCCCGCACGGTCCTCACCATCCACAACCTCGCCTACCAGGGCCTGTTCCCCGCAGACCTGCTGGAGCCCCTGGCGCTGCCCCTGGACGCGTTCCAGCCGGACGGCGTGGAATTCTACGGGCGGATCGGGTTCCTGAAGGCGGGGCTGGTGTACGCGGATGGACTCACCACCGTGAGCCCCACCTACGCCCGGGAAATCCTGGGGCCCGCAGGCCTGGGCCTGGAGGGCGTCCTGCGCCAGCGCAATGGCCGCCTCCGGGGCATCCTCAACGGCGTGGACGAAACGGTCTGGAACCCCGCCACCGATCCCCACCTGCCCCGGCTCTACGGCCCCGACCACCCGGAGGCCCGCAGCGCCGGCAAGGCGGAACTCCAGCGGGAACTAGGTCTCCAGGAGGCCCCCGGCGCCTTCCTCGTAGCCATCGTGAGCCGCTTCGCCGCCGAGAAAGGCCTCGATCTGGTGCTGGAGGCCCAGCCCTGGTTCGCGGCACATCAGGTCCAGCTGGCCGTTCTCGGTCAGGGCGAACCGGAGCTGGAAGCCCGATTCCTGGCTGCGGCGAGGCTGCACCCGGGCCAGGTGGCCGTCCACCTCGGCTATGACGAGGGCCTCTCCCACCGGATGTACGGGGGCGCCGATGCCCTGCTGGTGCCGAGCCGCCAGGAACCCTGCGGGCTCACCCAGATGTATGCCCTGCGCTACGGCGCGCTGCCCATTGTGCGGGCCACGGGCGGGCTGGCGGACACGGTGGTGGATGCCACGACCGAGGCGATGGCCGCGGAACGGGCCACAGGCTTCACGTTCCTGGAGCCCCAGACCGCTGCCCTGCAGGGCGCCCTGACCCGGGCCCTGGCGCTCTTCCGGGACCACCCCGCCGCCTGGGCTGGCCTCCAGCGGCGAGGCATGGCCCAGGATGCCAGTTGGCGTCCCGCCGCCCAGGCCTATCTCGCCTTCTACGAGCAGCTTTTGGGTTGATACCAAACGAGGGGGACGCAGAGCGGCCGCAGGCCGCGGGCGGTCCCCTTCGTCTGGCATCAGGCGACCGGGGCGGGCTCTGCCCGGCGCGGGCGCGGGGAGCGCGAGGGGGACGCAGAGCGGCCGCAGGCCGCGGGCGGTCCCCTTCGTCTGGCATCAGGCGACCGGGGCGGGCTCTGCCCGGCGCGGGCGCGGGGAGCGCGAGGGGGACGCAGAGCGGCCGCAGGCCGCGGGCGGTCCCCTTCGTCTGGCATCAGGCGACCGGG
>JAJYRN010000008.1:98534-141551 GCA_021794095.1 Acidobacteriota bacterium
GTCCCCTTCGTCTGGCATCAGGCGACCGGGGCGGGCTCTGCCCGGCGCGGGCGCGGGGAGCGCGAGGGGGACGCAGAGCGGCCGCAGGCCGCGGGCGGTCCCCTTCGTCTGGCATCAGGCGACCGGGACGGGCTCTGCCCGGCGCGGGCGCGGGGAGCGCGAGGGGGACGCAGAGCGGCCGCAGGCCGCGGGCGGTCCCCTTCGTCTGGCATCAGGCGACCGGGACGGGCTCTGCCCGGCGCGGGCGCGGGGAGCGCGAGGGGGACGCAGAGCGGCCGCAGGCCGCGGGCGGTCCCCCTCGTCTAGAATCAGGCCGGTGGCATCTGGCAGGAGGCCGCCACAGCCGCCGGAAGATAGCACTGGTTGACGTAGTCCATCACCATGCGATCCGCATTGAACCGCCACGCCAGGGTGCGGATGGAGCGCTTGACGCGCTGGAGCCAGGCCCGGGGCACCCCGGCGGCATCCCGGTCGTAGTAGAGGGGCACGATCTCCTCCTCCAGCAGACGGAAGAGCGCATCGGCATCCCGCCGGTCCTGGATGGAGAAGTCCGCATGGGTTTCGCCATCCCCGATGGCGAAACCGTTCTGGCCGTCGTAGGCCTCGGCCCACCAGCCGTCCAGGACGGAGATATGCAGGGCACCATTCATCGCGGCCTTCATGCCGCTGGTGCCGCAGGCCTCCAGGGGCCGCTGGGGATTGTTCAGCCAGGCGTCCACACCCTGGTAGAGGTTGCGCCCCACGTGGATGTTGTAGTTCTCCACGAAGGCCATGTGGCCGCGGAAGCGCGGATCCTCGATGAGCTGATTCACCCGCTGGATGAGGCCCTTGCCCAGCTGGTCCGCCGGATGGGCACGGCCCGCGAAGATGAGGTTCACGGGGCGGGACGGATGGTTCACCAGCGCCGCCAGGCGCTCGGGATCCGAGAAGAGAAGATCCGGCCGCTTGTAGGGCACGAAGCGGCGGGCAAACCCGATGGTGAGGGCATCCGGGTCCAGCGGCGGCGGATCCAGCGGCCGCAACCCCTGGTGGGCGCGGGTCTCGGCCACGTGATCCCGCACGAAGCGGATGAGCCGCGCCTTGAGCACCTGCTTGATCTCCCAGATCTCGGCCGCATCCACGGATTCGAGGCGCGTCCAGAGATCAGGCCGCGCCATGCTATCCATCCAGTTGACCCCGAGCCGTTCCACATACAGCTGGTTCAGCTCCGAAGCCAACCAGGTGGGCGCATGCACACCATTGGTGATATGGCCGATGGGCACCTCGTGCTCCTTGCGCTCGGGCCAGAGGCGGTTCCACATGGCGCGAGAGACGGTGCCATGAAGGGCCGATACGCCGTTGGCCCGCAGGGAATGGCGCAGGGCCAGCACCGTGGGCATGAAGGCATCGTGGGGGTTGCTGGCGTCGAGCTGACCGAGGCCCAGCACATCGCGCACCGGCAGCTTCAGGCCCTCGGCCAGGGGCCGCAGGTGTTCCTCCGCCAGGTCCGCCGGAAAGCGGTCGTGGCCCGCATCCACCGGCGTGTGGGTGGTGAAGACCGTGGCCGCCGCCGCCGCCCGGAGGGCGGCATGGGGATCCTGGCCATCCTCCTGCACCCGGTGGCGGGCCCGTTCCAGCACCGCGAAGGCGGTGTGCCCCTCGTTCAGGTGGTACACGCTGGGGGTGATACCCAGGGCCCGCAGGGCCCGGGCACCGCCGACGCCGAGCAGCAGCTCCTGCTGGATGCGGATGCGCTGATCCCCCCCGTAGAGCCGGGCGGCAAGGGCCTGATCCGCCTCGCTGTTCTGGGAATCCCGGGTGTCCAGGAGGATCAGCTTGACCCGCCCCACGCAGGCTTCCAGCACCCGGGCCCAGATCAGGCGCCCCGGCATTTCCACCGACACCCGCACGGGCTCACCCTGGGGATCCCGCGCCAGGCGCAGCGGCAGATCCTTCAGGTCGAAGGGCTCCAGCACATCCTGCTGCCAGTGGGAGCCGTCCAGCACTTGGCTCACATAGCCCTGGTGGTAGAGCAGGCCCACCCCCACCATGGGCACGCCCAGGTTGGAAGCGCCCTTCAGGTGGTCACCGGCGAGGATGCCCAGGCCGCCGGAATAGATCGGCAGGGATTCGTGCAGGCCGAACTCCGCGCAGAAGTAGGCCACCGGACGGGAACCCAGGCCACCCGCATGGAACAGGCTCCAGGTGGTGACGGGGTGGACGTACTCGTCGAGCTGGCGCAGGGCCCGGTCAATGCGGGCGGGAATGTCCACCTCGGTGGCCCGCTTCTCCATCTGGCGGGTCTCGATCTGGCGGAGCACCGCCAGGGGATTCCGGTGCACCCGGTTGTAGAGGTCAATGTCCAGGTCGCGGAAGATGGACCGCACTTCGGGGCGCCAGGTCCACCACAGGTTCTGGGTGAGGCGTTCAAGCTTCTGCCGGAGGGTTTCCATGGCGGCCTCGGAGGGTGGGGGCGATTATGGCAGGCTGTCGGCCGGCCGGAGGACGATGACGCCCAGCGGCGGGAGGGTGAGGGTCAGGGCGTGGTCGAACCCGTGGCTGGGCCCCGCGTCCGGTACCAGACGCCCCGGATTGCCAAAGCCCTGGCCACCGTAGAGGGGCGCATCGGTGTTGAGGATTTCCTCACAGGGCCCCTCCCAGGGCACACCGACTCGGTAGCCGTGATGGACCAGGGCGGTGGCGTTGAGCACCACCAGCAGGGTCTCGCCCGAATCGGGATCCCGGCGGAGCAAGGCCAGCACATTGTTGTGGCGGTCCTGGCAATCCACCCAGGTCCAGCCACCCGCGTCGCAATCGCCCCGGTAGAGGGCCGGGTGCGCCCGGTAGAGGGCGTTGAGATCCCGCAGGAGGTCGTAGATGCCGTGGTGTCCCGGCTGATCGAGCAGTTCCCAATCCAGGGCGGTCTCGTGGTTCCATTCCCGTTCCTGGCCCAGTTCCACGCCCATGAAGAGCAGCTTCTTGCCGGGATGCGCGAACTGCCAGGCCAGCAGAAGGCGCAGGTTCGCCAGGCGCTCCCAGGCACTCCCCGGCATGCGGCCCAGGAGGCTCCGCTTGCCATGCACCACCTCATCGTGGGAGAGCGGCAGGACATAGTTCTCCGCATGGTGGTAGAGCAGGCTGAAGGTCAGCTCATCGTGGTGGTAGCGGCGGTGGGGCATGGTCCGCGCAAGGAAGCGCAGCGTGTCGTGCATCCAGCCCATATCCCACTTGAAGCCAAACCCCAGGCCGCCGACATGGGTGGGCCGGGACACCATGGGCCAGGCGGTGGATTCCTCCGCCAGGGTGAAGGTATCCGGGTGCAAGGCGTACACCGTCTCGTTGAGGCGGCGGAGGAAGGACACCGCATCCAGGTTCTCCCGGCCGCCATAGCGGTTGGGGATCCACTGGCCTGGTTCGCGGCTGTAGTCCAGGTAGAGCATGGAGGCCACCGCGTCCACCCGCAGCCCGTCCACATGGCACTGCTCCAGCCAGAAGAGGGCGTTGGCGATGAGGATGTTCTGCACCTCGCGCCGGCCGTAGTTGTAGATCAGGGTGCCCCAGTCCCTGTGGCGTCCCTGCCGGGGATCCGCGTGCTCGTACAGGTGCGTGCCATCGAAGAAGCCCAGCCCGTGGGCATCCTCCGGGAAGTGGGCGGGAACCCAGTCCAGCACCACGCCGATGCCCGCCTGGTGGAAGGCATCCACGAAGGCCTTGAAGTCCTCCGGCGAGCCGTAGCGGCTGGTGGGCGCGAAGAGCCCGAGGGGCTGGTAGCCCCAGGAACCGTAATAGGGATGCTCGCTCACGGGCAGCAGCTCGATGTGTGTGAAGCCCAGGTAGCGGACGTAGGGAATGAGCTGCTCCGCGATCTCCCCGTAGGTCATGAAGGTGCCATCGGGCCGGCGCCTCCAGGAACCGAGATGCACCTCGTAGGCGCTGAAGGGCGCGCGGTGGAGGGGTTCTCGGCCCCGGGCCTCCATCCAGGCCGCATCGCCCCAGGCGTAGTCCCCCAGGCCATGGACGATCGAAGCGGTGCCCGGCGACGGCTCGCAGCGGAAGGCGAAGGGATCCGCCTTGAGGGGCAGCAGGGCGCCATCAGGGCCGTGCAGCTCGAACTTGTACAGCTCGCCGGGGCCTACCCCCGGAACGAAGCCCTCCCACACCCCCGAATCGCTCCCGGTGAGGGGATTCCGCCGGCCATCCCAGGCATTGAAGGAGCCCACCACGCTGGCACTCCGGGCGTTGGGGGCCCATACGGCGAAGGCCGTGCCTGGAACGCCCTCGACCACACAGGGGTGTGCCCCGAGCTTCTCGAACAGGCGCCGGTGGGTGCCCTCCCGCAACAGGTAGTGATCGAGGGGGCCCATGCGGCGGCGGCGGGTCATGACCGGACGCCCAGTTTCAGCCACACCCGCAGGGCCTCGGTGACGCTCCAGGCCTGGGCGTCGCAGCCCCGCTGGGCGTGGGGCGCATCGCCCTCCAGCAGCTCCGGGAGCTGGCCCAGGCAGCCCTCCGCCAGGGGGCCCTCCAGACTGCCCAGCAGGGCCCGGGCCGCCGCCACGGCCACCGGCGCCTGGTCCCAGGCCGCGGCGAGCGCCTCGCAGAACGTGGGCAGCAGCCATACCCAGGCGGTGCCGTTGTGGTAGGCCGGCTTGCGCCGAGTGTCCTCATCGCCCTCGTAGTGGCCCCAGTAGGGACGCTGCGGATCATTGAGCAGGCGGCCGTCTGCGCCGTGGATCGCCAGGGGCGCCGCCACGGGCAGGGGCGCCAGACTGCGCAGGGCGCCGGGCACCAGCAGGTGCCGCTGGGCCGCGGCCACCAGGCTGCGGGCCCGATCGCCCCGCACCAGGCCCAGGCTCACGAGGAACAGCGCGTTGGGACGCAGATGATCCAGCGGAACAGCCTCCGCCGCGGTTGTCCCGGGCGGAGCGGCGAGGACATCGGCGAACCAGCCCTGGGCCGGCAGCCAGTAGCGCTCCAGGGCCGTCTCGGCCCGCCGGGCCAGGGCCTCCCAGGGCGCCCGGGCCGCTGGCGCCTCCACCCGCGCGAGCTGGCGCAACAGGCGGATCCACAGGGCCTGGAGCTCGACGGGGTAGCCCTCCCGCGGCGTGCCGGCGGGATGGTTCGTGTCCATCCAGGTGAAGTGGGCGGGGCTCCACACCAGGGCAGATTCGGGATCCACGCGCACGCCGTTGGGGGCACCCGCCAGCAGGCCCTGCGCCAGGCTGCGCAGCACCTCCAGAAGGGTGCGGTCCCCGGCCTGGGCCCCGTACACCGAGCCGCCCAGGGCCTCCGCGGTCTCCTCCAGGGCCAGGGCGTACCAGAGCGGGGCATCCGACGTATCCCGGTCGCCCGCATCCCCGGCCTGGAGGCGGTTGGGCAGGGTGCCCTGATGTTCCAGGGCGCCGTAGGTGCGAAGCAGCGCCAGGGCCTCCGCGCCCCAGCCCGCCGCCACCAGGCCCCGGGCGGCGATCAGCGAATCCCGGCCCCAGTCCAGGAACCAGGGATAGCCGGCGATCACCGTGAGCCCCGCGCCCCGGCGGACGAGGAAGGCCCCGGCGGCGCGGGCCAGCTGGCCGCCGAAAGCATCCATGGCCGCAGGTGGCGCAGGTGCAGGCGGCGGGACCGACCCGGCAGCTTCCTCCACCTCCACCTGGAGGACCGCCTCACCGCCAGGCGCGAGGGGCAGTTCGAACCAGCCCGGGCTCCAGGCATCGCCCCGGTCCCGCTGGCCCCGGCAGCCTTCCAGGGGGTGGGGAATTCCCAGCGACCATTCGGGCTCCGGATGGTAGGTGCCGGTTTCGCTCCAGGCCCGGAGGCGGCGGTCCGCCGCAGGGTGGAAACGGAAACCCGCAACCCCGGGCAGCGGCTCCGCGCTGGCCCGGAAATGGGCGTCCAGGCCCGCATCGCAGACGGTCTCCCCGTGGAAGCTCCGGTCCTCCAGATCCAGGCGCACCGTCACCGCCACGCGCGCCTCCCGCGGCAGGCCTCCGTCCCCGCGCCGGAAGCGCAGGGACAGCGCATTGCGCCCGGGCCGCATCTCCGCCTCCAGGTCCAGCAGCACGCTGCGGCCGTCGCCGGCATGGGCCCGGAAGCGCCACTGGGCGGGCGGCCCGGGTGTGAACGCGGCGAGGTTGGCGCCCTCCAGGGCGGTGAGGAACCCATCCGCGATGACCCAGGCGCGCAGGCGCTTCACCAGCACGTGGCGATCGCACGGTAGGTCCGGATGGAGGTTGGCGCCCAGCAGGCAGTCGTACTTGGAAGCGATGGCGCCCAGATCCGCCGCCAGCCGCGCCATGCCGCCCCGGCCGTTGGTGAGCAGGGCCATGCCCTGCCATGAACGAGGGGGGACCGCCTGCTCGCCGTTGGCTCGCGATGTCCCCCCTCGTGCACCCCCACGTGGTGTCCCGGCCAAGCCGGGACACCACGTCTGGTCGGCAACGTCCTGCCAGCGGGGCTCAGCGGCCAGGTAGCGCAGGGTGGTTTGGAGCGGCCCGCCGCACCGGCCGAAGGGATCGAGGATCAGCCGGGCCTCTCCGGGGGGCGCAGCCCCGGGGGGCAGAGCCGCCACGTGGTGCCCACCGGCCCGCAGCGACCGCAGGCACAGATCCGGCGCCCCGGGCCGCTCAAGAGTGAGGGCGAAGGGCCCGTCCTCGCGCACCAGCACCCAGTGGCCCGGCGGCACCGGCAGGATGCGGCGGACATCGCCGGCTTCCCACACCACCACCGCGGGATAGACCGCCGGATCCGTGGCCGCAGCCAGGGCCGCCTCCAAATCTTCCGCGGCGCGACCAGGATCCAGGCGAGGCAGGGCCGCCAGGAACCCCGCTGGATCGCGGTCCACCCGCTCGGCCAGCGCACGCCAGTCGCAGGGGCCCAGGGCCTCCACGGGCACCACCTCACCCAGGCACTGGAAGGCCCAGGCGGCCTGGGCCCGCCGCATGCGGTAGGGCTCGCCGGACAGCCCCGCCGGACGGGCCTGAGCCGCCAGACAGTGGGCGGCGCCGGGTTGTAGCTGGAGGTGGCGGACCTCGCCTTGGCGCGTGTGCTGGGGCGGATCGCCCAGCAGATCCACCCGGGGGTCACCCAGCGCCTTCCAGGCCGCTTCCGGAAGCGCCAGGGCCCCGGGCCGGAGGGGATCCAGGTTCACCAGCACCAGGCAATGGTCCAGCCCCTCCGCGGAATGACGGGCCAGGGCCAGCACCGGCGAGTCGTCGGCGCTCAGGCGCTCCACCTGGGCGCCATCAAAGAAACAGGGATGGTCCGCCAGCAGGCGGTTGAGGGTAGCCAGCTCGGCCACCAGGTTCGGCTCGGCGCCCCAGGCCAGGCCGCTGGCCCCATGCACATCCAGCTTCTCGGTGGCCAGCCACTCCACCCCGGCGGTGAAACCGAAGGCACCGGTCTGGCTGGCGAGGGCGCAGAGGCGGTTGCGCAGCAGGGACCAGGCGGAACCCCGCTCGGCCAGGCGGGCGTTGTCGTGGGTCTCGCTGTAGTGGACGAGGGGCCCGAGGCGCTGGGCCTGGCGGAAGCAGTGATCCAGGTAGCCCGAGACGGCGCGGGGCTCGTGGTTCTGGAACAACTCCGAATAGGCCCACTGCATGCCACCTTCACCCAGCAGACACTCCGTCGCCTCCCAGGCCCCACCCAGGCCCTCCAGCAGGAAGAGGCAATCGGGGAATTCCCGCCGCACCCGGGCGCCCAGGTACTGCCAGACCGGCAGGGGCACCATGTAGCCCGCATCGCACCGGAAGCCATCCACGCCCCGGCGGCACCAGGTGAGCAGGGCCTCGCCCACCTCCTCCCAGAACGCCGGCGCCCCGCCGTCCAGTTCGACGAGATCCGCCCAGGTGTTGCCCCAGGCGCCGGGGCTGTGGAAGCTCCCATCGGGATCGCGGCGGAACCATTCCGGGTGGGTTTCCATCAGGCGGGATTCCCAGCCCGTGTGGTTCACCACGATATCCAGCAGGAGGCTGCCGCCCCGGGCGTGGACGCCATCCGCTAACTCCCGGAACTGATCCACGGCGGTGGTGCGCCGGTCGAATTCGACGAGAGCCGGGTCAATGGCGGTGAGGTCGAGCTGGGCGTAGGGGCTGCCGAAGCGCCCCATGCGGGCGAAGGTGGTGGGCACGGGGCCCACGGGCAGCAGGTGGAGGAACCGGACGCCGAGCGAATCGAACAGATGGGGCAGGTGCCGGGTCAGATCCCGGAGGGTGCCCGAAGGCGGGACGACCGTCATGCCCTGCCGGTCGAGCTCAGCCCAGGCGGCCTCCTGCCGGGCATTCCGGGTGCTGCGCAGGCTCCGGGCGGGACCGAACTGGCGCGGGAAGGCGCAGTAGATCAGATTGGCGGAGCGCAGCCGGTCCGGCAGCACACTGAGCCCCAGATCCTCGCCCAGGGGCCAGTGCTGGAGGCCCTCGGGATCCACCGCATAGGCCTTGGCCCGGAAAGGGCCGGGCTCCGTGAGCACCAGATCCAGGCTCCAGCCAGCCGCCCCCGGCCGCAGGGGGAGGTCGCGCCAGGCGGCCCCGGCGAAGGTGGCTTCTTCGCCGCGCAGGAGGCCTGCCTGGGCCAGGATCTCCTCCCGGGCGCGGACGCCGCGGGTGAGGTTGGTGCGCAGAAAAGCCCGCCAGCCCGGCTGGCCCGGGGCGGGATGGGCCAGGTCCACCCGCAGGCAATCGCCCACATAGCGCACGAGGCGGGCGCCGGGCTCGGGACGCATGGCGGGTCGGAGCACGGCTCACCCTCCGGCCCCATCCTACCCCGTTGATTGGCTTCCCGGAGGTGGCCGGGACAGGGGACAATGCCCGCACCATGTCCACCACAGTTCCTGCCTCTCCCGCCCTCGATGCGCTGCTCGCCGAATGCCGCAAGGTGATCGTCGGGCAGCCCCTCCTGCTCAATCGCCTGCTCGTGGCCCTGCTCTGCCGGGGCCACGTGCTGCTGGAGGGCCTGCCGGGCCTGGCGAAGACGCGCACGATCAAGACCCTCGCAGCGGCCAGCCACACCAGCTTCCGCCGCATCCAGTTCACGCCGGACCTGCTGCCGAGCGACGTGGTGGGCACCCTCGTCTTCGATCCCCGGGCCCTCACCTTCACGCCCAAGAAAGGGCCCGTATTCGCGAACCTCCTGCTGGCCGACGAGATCAACCGCGCGCCCTCGAAGGTGCAGGCCGCCCTGCTGGAGGCCATGGAGGAGCGCCAGGTCACCCTGGGCGAGGAGAGCTTCCGCCTGCCGGATCCCTTCCTCGTGCTGGCCACACAGAACCCCCTGGAGCAGGAGGGCACCTTCCCCCTGCCCGAGGCCCAGATGGACCGTTTCCTCTTCAAGCTGCGGGTGGACTACCCCAAGCAGGAGGAGGAGGTCGAGGTGCTGCGCCGGGCCCACCTCAGCGGCGATGAGGTGCGACCCGTGGTGGACGCGGCCATGCTGCTGGCCGCCGGCGCCCAGGCCGAGCAGGTACGCCTGGATGACGCCATCCGCACCTACATCGTGCGCCTGGTGCAGGCCACCCGCCCCGGCCACGGCAAACCCTGGAAGGGCAAGGAGCAGCTCCGCTGCGGCGCCAGTCCCCGGGCCTCGCTCGCGCTCCAGGCCTCCTCACGGGCCCTGGCCTTCCTCCAGGGCCGCGACCACGTGCTGCCCCAGGATGTGGTGGACCTGGCGCCGGACGTGCTGCGCCACCGCCTCCTGCTCACCTTCGAGGGCGAAGCCGACGGCGCCACCACCGACCAGGCCATCGCCCTGCTGCTCCAGGCCGTCCCCCGGCCCTGAGCCCGATCCGGGCGCATCTGGTTCCAGGAACTCCCGGGCCAGGGGGGACGCAGAGGCGAAGCCAGGCGTCCCAACGCGGGACAGGAGGGGCAGGAGAGGCAGGCTCCGCCTGCCCCTCCTGCGGGGGTCCCAGGGGGGACGCAGAGGCGAAGCCGGGCGTCCCAACGCGGGACAGGAGGGGCAGGAGAGGCAGGCTCCGCCTGCCCCTCCTGCGGGGGTCCCAGGGGGGACGCAGAGGCGAAGCCGGGCGGTCCAACGCGGGACAGGAGGGGCAGGAGAGGCAGGCTCCGCCTGCCCCTCCTGCGGGGGTCCCAGGGGGGACGCAGAGGCGAAGCCGGGCGTCCCAACGCGGGACAGGAGGGGCAGGAGAGGCAGGCTCCGCCTGCCCCTCCTGCGGGGGTCCCAGGGGGGACGCAGAGGCGAAGCCAGGCGTCCCAACGCGGGGACAGGAGGGGCAGGAGAGGCAGGCTCCGCCTGCCCCTCCTGCGGGGGTCCCAGGGGGGACGCAGAGGCGAAGCCAGGCGTCCCAACGCGGGATAGGAGGGGCAGGAGAGGCAGGCTCCGCCTGCCCCTCCTGCGGGGGTCCCAGGGGGGACGCAGAGGCGAAGCCGGGCGGTCCCCCCTGGACAGCATGGTTGACCCTCCCCCCGGGTGGAGGGCAGACTGCCCTTGGCCCTGGCGCCGGAAAGGAGGTTGCGATGGGACGACATTCCGACGTCGCAGAGCCTCCGTCGCGGGACGCCGCCCGCTGAGGCGGCCCTCCCCGACGCTCTCCCGCCCCGCCCCCTGAACGGAACGGCGGCCCGCCTTGGTGCGCCCTCCTCCTTGCTCCGGAACGGCCATGATTCAACGCTTCCTCGACACCGTCTGGGGCCAGGCCAACGCCCTCTTCCTCCCCTTCAAGCGCCGGCGCTGGGTGGACCTCCTCGTCCTCGTGGCGGGCGCCGCCATCCTCTATGGCCTGGTGATGATGGGCCGCCAGTGGACCGGCCTCCACCGCCCTGTGGTGGACATCAACCTGTCCCCCTTGGCCCTGCCCAAGTACACCTTCTTCTCCATGATGCGGGGCCTGGTGGCCTACGTCCTCAGCCTCGGCTTCACGCTCGTCTATGCCTTCTGGGCCGCCAAGGACAGCCGGGCGGAGAAGGTGCTGATCCCGCTCCTCGACATCCTCCAGAGCATCCCCGTGCTCGGCTTCATGCCGGGCCTAGTGCTGGCCCTGGTGGCCCTGTTCCCCCGCAGCAACCTGGGCCTGGAACTGGCCGCGGTACTCATGATCTTCACCGGCCAGGCCTGGAACATGACCTTCAGCCTTTACCATTCCCTGAAGTCGGTGCCCCTCGACATGCAGGAGTCGGCCACGGTCTACGGATTCAATTGGTGGCAGCGGTTCCGGTGGGTGGAGTTGCCCTACGGGACCACCGGCCTCGTCTGGAACAGCATGATGAGCATGGCCGGTGGCTGGTTCTTCCTGATGATCACGGAGGCCTTCAAGCTCGGCGACAAGGACTTCCGCCTGCCCGGCCTCGGCTCGTACATGAGCGTGGCCGTCGAGCGTGGCAACGTGCCCGCGATGATCTATGCGATCCTCGCCATGGTGGCCATGATCGTGTTCCTCGATCAGGTGCTCTGGCGGCCCGTGGTGGTCTGGGCCCAGCGGTTCCGGGTGGAGGAGACCGCCCAGGGCGAGGCGCCGCGCAGCTGGCTGCTGAAGCTGTTCCGCCGGTCCCGCCTCATCCGCTGGCTGGAGGCCCGCCGGGTCCACCGGCGTTCCACCCCGCGCCCCAGGGCCCGGGCGGCCAAGGCCCCCCGGGAATCCAACCTCGGTCCGCGCGCGGGCCGATGGGCGGCAAACCTGGGCCTGCTGGCGCTGCTGGGGCTGGCGGCCTGGTCGGCCGTGCGGCTGGTGGTCTTCCTCCAGCCCATCCCCGGCGCCCGCTGGTGGGATCTCGCCAAGGCCGGCAGCCTCACCCTCAGCCGCGTGCTCATCTCCACCCTGCTCGGCACCCTCTGGGCCGTGCCGGCGGGTCTGGCCATCGGCCTCTCGCCCCGACTCTCCAAGGTGCTCCAGCCGGTGGTCCAGGTGGCGGCCTCCTTCCCGGCGCCCATGCTCTTCCCGGTGGTCATCGGCCTCCTCGCCACCTTCGGCGTGGGCCTGAACTACGGCTGCATCCTGCTCATGCTGCTCGGCACCCAGTGGTACATCCTCTTCAACGTCATCGCGGGCGCCATGGCCATTCCCGGCGACCTGCGGGAGGCCGCCACGAGCTTCCGCCTATCCCGCTGGCAGCGCATGAAGGCCCTCTACCTCCCCTCGATCTTCCCCTACCTGGTGACGGGCTGGGTGACGGCCGCGGGCGGCGCCTGGAACGCCAGCATCGTGGCCGAGTACGCCGAATACAAGGGCCACACCCTCACCACCTGGGGCCTGGGTTCCACCGTGAGCGCCGCGGCCTACCACCGCGATCTCCCGCTCCTGGCCGCCGGCGTCATCCTCATGTCCTGCCTGGTGGTCACCTTCAACCGCCTGGTCTGGCGGCCCTGCTACCACCTCGCGTCCACCCGCTATTCTCTGACGAAGTGACCCATGGCTGAATCCCCGATCTGCGAACTCAAGGGCGTCCAGAAATCCTTCGACCGCGGCGGCGGCAACCTGCTGCGGGTGCTGGAGGACATCAGCCTCGATGTCCGTCCCAACGAGGTGCTCTGCCTCATCGGCCCCTCGGGCTGCGGGAAGTCCACCATCCTGCGGATCTTCGCAGGCCTCATCGAGGCCAGCAAGGGCGAGGTGCGCTACCACGGCCAGCGCCTCGACGGCCTGAATCCCGGTGTCTCCATCGTGTTCCAGGGCTTCGCCCTCTACCCCTGGATGACGGTGGAGGAGAACGTCCGGACGGTGCTCCGCGCCAAGGGCCTGCCCGAGGACCAGGTGCGCTCCCGGGCCGACCACGCCATCACCCTCGTGGGCCTGGAGGGCTTCGAAGAGGCCTATCCCCGGGAGCTGTCGGGCGGCATGAAGCAGCGCGTGGGCATGGCCCGCGCCCTCAGCGTGGATCCCGAGATCCTCTTCATGGACGAGCCCTTCAGCCAAGTGGACGCCCTCACGGCCGAGGGCCTCCGCGCCGAGATCCTGGACATCTGGGTGGACGCCGAGCGGAACCCCTCCTCCATCCTGATGGTGAGCCACGACATCAAGGAGGTGGCCTACATGGCCGACCGCATCGTGGTGCTGTCGGCGAATCCCGGCCGCGTCCGCACCATCGTGGAGAACGCCCTGCCCCGGCCCCGGGACACCCGTTCCGCAGAATTCCTGCGGCTGGTGGACCAGCTCCACGACATCATCACCAGCACCGAGCTGCCGGATGTGGAAGTCTCCGCGCCGGAGCCGAGCCTGCTGTCGGATATGGCGGAGCCCCTGCCCTCGGCCCAGAGCGGCGACATCCTGGGCCTGCTGGAGTTTCTCGAGACCCAGGGTGGCACCTGCGATCTCTTCCAGGTGGTGTCGCACACCCACGTCCCCTTCGAGCTGGTGCTGTCCTCCGTGAAGTCCGCCGAGATGCTGGATTTGGTGGACACCCCCAAGCGCTCCGTCATCTTTACGGCCCTGGGCCAGCGTTTCGTCCGCGCCGGCATGGAGGAACGCAAGCATATCTGGAAGGAGCAGCTCCTCAAGCTCAAGCTCTTCCGCGTCGTCAGCGACCTCCTGGAGATGCGGGAGGGCCAGCTCAGCCGCGAGGAACTCATCACCGAACTCCACCAGCGCCTGCCCATGGAGGATCCCGAGCGCACCTTCGCCACGTTGGTGGCCTGGGGCCGGTTCGGCGAGCTCTTCGCCTACCGCGAGGAGCGCGGCGTCCTCACCCCCGAGTAGCCCGGCCTCCCCTCAGAACGGCCCATGCAGCCATAGGGGGAAGCTCGACGCGCTGGGCATCTAGTCTCACGGTGAGGCCGGGTGCCGCCGCCAACCGGGCCCTTCTCCGGCATCAATTCTGGGCCGGCGGATTGAGCGCGCTCAGGGCGATGCCCCCCAGCACCAGCAGGATCCCCCCGCCTTGAAGAGGTCGCACCGCCTCGCCGAGCAGCAGCCAGCCCAACGCCACGGTGGCCACGGGCTGGACCATGAGGGTCACGGCGCCCAGGTTCGCCGTGACATGGCCCAGCCCCCAGGTGATGAGCCACCAGGCCGCCACCTGCATCACCAGGCCAAGGGCCGCCAGGGAGAACCACACCCTCAGCGGAAAGCCGTGGAACGCGTCGCCCCGAGCCCAGCCCAGCAGACCGAACCCCACGGTGCAACAGAGGATGACCCAGGCCAGGGCTTCGGGCGCGGCGAGGCTGCGGCGGGCGCGGCTCAGGGTGAGGGTGAAGCTGGCGTAGGCCAAGGAGGCGAGCGAGGCGAGCAGCTCGCCCCGGCCGGTGCCCCACCGCGCGCCCTTGGCCAGCCCCAGCACCAGGCCCCCGGCCAGGGCCAAGGCCAGACCGGCCAGGAACCGCCGTTTCAGCCGCGCCCCCAGCCATAGCACGGAGATGAGCGCCACCCACAGGGGCGCCAACCCGATCAGCAAGGTGGAATTGGCGGCGCTGGTGTAGAGGAGGCTCGTGTGCCACATCCACAGGTCCACCACGAAACACCCACCGGCCAGGAAGGCCCAGCCCCGGGCCGCGCCCCCACCCGGACGATGGGCCCGCCAGCCCATCCAGGCCACCAGGGGTAACGCGAAAACCATGCGGTAGAAGCCGATGACCAGTGGTCTCGCCGGTTCCGCCCAGCGCACCAGCATGGCGGCGAAGCCCAGCAGAAAGGCCCCGGCCAGCACCGCCAGAAGGCCCGCCGTCCCGGCGGAATTCCGCCGAATATCCGGGCGGTCCCCCTCGTTGAAATCAGACGCGGAGGACGGGCTTGGCCCGGCCCCCGCGTGGGGAGCACGAGGGGGACGCAGAGGGCGCGCAGCGTCCGGGCGGTCCCCCTCGTCGGGAGAAGACGCGGGGGCTGGGCTTGGCCCGGCCCCCCCGTGGGGAGCACGAGGGGGACGCAGAGGGCGCGCAGCGTCCGGGCGGTCCCCCTCGTCGGGATTAACCTCAGCCCGCAAGGGTCTCCTGGACCTTGGCCACCAGGGCCCCGGCATCCAGGGGCTTGAGCAGGAAGCCCGACAGGCCCTGCTGCTGCATCCGCCGGAGGGCTTCATCATCTCGGTGAGCCGACAGGACCAGGATGGGCAGGCCCTGCAGGGCCGAATCCTCCCGGCAGGCCCGCACCAGGCTCTCGCCCGGGCAGTTGGGCATCAGGAGGTCCAACAAAAGAAGATCCACTGGGGCCTCTCGCAGCACCGTCAGCACCCGGAAGAGCGATTCGGGCTCCACCTCGACCACCTCGTGCCCCCGGGCACGTAGCGCCGCAGCCGCGAACACGCGGGCCAAGCGGCTGTCATCCACGATGGCGATCCGGGCCATGGGTCTCTCCCTCATCCATCCTAGTCGGGTTAGTTGGCCCAGCGGGACACCTGCTCCCAGACATCCGCATCGGAGGCGGGACCATTCAGCAGGATGGCGAAGATGCGCACCTGGCCATCGGGCATCTGGATGTACCCGCAGGCGGTGTCCACCTGATCCAGGTGGCCGGTCTTCACCCGGATGCGGTGGGCCAGGTTGGGATCCTTGATGTGCAGCGGCCACGGCTCACCCCCGATGACCTTCAGGGAGGACACCCACTCCGGCCCGGCCTCGAAATCGTGGTAGGCCGCGCGCAGCACAATGGCCAGGGTCCGGGCCGACAGGCGGTTCTCCTTGCTCAGGCCGGAGCCATCCGTGATGTGGATCTCCCCGGCGCCCAGCCCGAAGGTGGTGGCGTAGAAATCCTGGATGCGACGCACACCGCGCGGCCAGGAGCCCGCGCCGAAGGTCCGCGTGAGCATCTCCACCATGAAGTTGTTGGACCACTTGTTGATGTCCTGGATGAGCGTGCGCAAGGGCGGGGAAGGCCAGTCCAGCAACTGCCGGGGCTGGGCCGCCGCGGGCGCGGGGCGGTCCTCGAACACGATGCCCGCCTCCTGGAGAATCTCGCGGAGGGTGGCCCGGATGGAGGGATCGGGATCCGTGAGGACATGGCCGCGCTCATCCCGGTTGAAGTTCACCGAGAGTGCCTCCACCCGCGGAAGGGTGTCGGCCGAGGTGTCCTGCCAGCCCTCGGGCTGGCGCTGGGCGTCGAAGGCGCTCTGGTCCAGCCGGATGCCGCCCGTCACCCGGTCCACACCGGCCCGGCGCAGGGCATGGGCCAGCAGCCAGATCTTCTCGCTCGTCAGGAAGGGATCGCCGCCCCCCTTGAAGATCAGATCCCCCTGCACCGTCCCGTTCCGCAGGTCGCCCCAGACCTCCGTGTGAAGGGTGTACTCGGGCTGCCAGCTCTTGAGCAGGGCGTAGGTGGTCACCACCTTGGTGGTGCTGGCGGGGATCAGCGCCTGGCTGTCCTTGTAGCGCGCGATGGTCTTGCCGGTGGCGGCATCCCAGAGACCCGCGGACACGGACACCCCCCGGTGTTCCAGACGCCGGGCCCAGGTCTGGACGTCCTGCGCCCGCAGGGTCGCCCCGGCCAGGACGGCCAGGGACATCGTCAGAAGGACACGGAGAGGTTTCATCGCACCTACTTCTTCGAACCTGAGGTCGAGGCGCCGCCATTCAGGCCCGAGCCTTTCCCGGAATCCGTGCCGGCACCGCTGGCCGGATTGCCCGGCCTTCCGCCACCCAGCCCGATCAGGTTCGGATCGGCCGAGAAGATCCAGTCGCTCACCAGGGACTTGTTCTCGTAGAGGTGGATGCTGTCCTTCTGGCAGCGGCTCCGCACCCCCACGATGGGCAGCCCCTCCGTATCACCCGAGGCGCCCGGCTGGACCTGGGTGAGGTATTCCCAGTCCCCCGAAGCGGTCATGGGATCGGTGTACTTCTGCCGGAGGATGCGGGGGCGCACCTTCATCACGTCGTCGAGACTCGTCGGGTACTTGTGGTACAGGGCGAAATACACCCGCAGCGACTCGGCGATGGCCTCCCCTCGGAAGATCAGCTCCGATTCATTGGCCCGCTGGACCTCTGCGGACACCAGGGGGCCGGTCTTCAGGAGCAGGATCCCCATCACCACCACCATGGCGAGGGCGAGGGCCATGGTGAACCCAGACTGGCCCCGGCGCGTCCGAAGAACGGAGTGGCGGGTGGATGATGGGCGGAACGGCATGGGACACATCCAGAGCTTCCAGGGTACCTCACCCGGCTTCCCGGCTCCCCTTTTGTGCCATGAGTTCGATGAAAGCTCCCACCACAACGGGATCGAACTGGGCGCCCGCCTCGTTCTGGAGTTCCTCCAGCACCTGCCGGAATCCCCGGGCCTTCCGGTAGCCCTTGCCGCTGGTCATCACCTCGTAGGCCTCGATGAGGCCGATGATCCGGCTGCCGATGGGAATGGCCGTCTCCTTCAGCCGGTCGGGATAACCGTAGCCATCCCAGCGTTCGTGGTGGTGGCGGATCATCCGCACCACGTCGCCCGGGAAGCGCAGATCCTTCAGGAACAGCGCCGCCAGCTCGGAATGGGTGCGGACCCGCTTCAATTCCTCGGAGGTGAGTTCGGCTTTGGCCAGCAGGGTGGGATCGAGCAGCAGGGTGCCCACATCGTGCAGCATGGCCGCGATGCTGATGGCCTCCACCTCCTCCGAGGGCAGCTCGAGGCGGAGTGCCAGATCCCGGGCCAGGCGCGCGGTGGCCAGGCTATGGGAGCGCAGGGTGGGCAGGCGCCGTTCGCTGGACTGGAGGATGCGATGGCTGACGGAGAGGAACCCGTGGTAGTAGCGCTCGTGGAGCCGCGCCTCTTGCAGGTAGAGCGCCAGGATGCGCCCCAGCTGCTGGATGGCCTCGATCTCGGTCAAGGAGAAGGAGTGGTCCTCCTGGCGGAAGACCATGAGAAGGTCGTGCCCCTGGACGGTCTCGTTGAGCAGGAACGGCATGTAGGTGGCGAAGGCCCCGGACAATTGCACGCCCTCGGGCAGCCCCACCCGGGTGATGATCCGCAGATCCTTCTCGTCCACCCCAGGCAGGTGGAAGGTGGCGTGGGCCAGTACCTGCTGCTGGAGTTCCAGCGACAGGGGCAGCGCGCTGTACACCAGGATGGGGCGGATCTCCTCGGGATCCTCGATCCACAGGGCCACCGCCGAGGCGGCGAGTATCTGGCAGAGCAGGCCCGCAGTTTCCCAGAAGTAGGCCCGCTGCTCGGGCGCGACCATCCCGGGCTTCCGGTCAGGGCTCACCGGCGGCATGACCCACCCGCTGAGGGTCTGGTCCGCTTCCCAGGGAAGGGCCTTGTAGCCCTCCGTCCCCGCCTGGAAGCCGTACAGCTGTTCGGGCATGGGGTACTCAGCGGGACGGATGCGTGGAACCGGCGCATCCAGGGCGTCGGGTTCCTGGATCGGCGGCGGCAGCAGGCGCTCCGGAGCGGGCGCCACGGATTCGAGCACATCCATGGCCGTCGGCAGATCCTCCGGAACCGGCCCGGACAGGGCCGCCGTGGGCGTCAGGCGGCTTCCGTTGCCGAAGGGAGGGAACTCCTGGAGCGCCTGCACCAGATCCTCGCAGATGGCCAGCGTGGGTGCTTCGTCGCGCTCGCGGTCGAAGGTGCCCCCCTTGATGCGGTCCCGCTGGATGAGGAGGCCCATCCACTCACCCCGGGCATAGACGGGCGAAATCAGGTAGCGGGGCCAGTCCGTGCCTTGGCCGAAGGCGGCCAGCTCCGGCGCATCCGAGGCATCATTCACCACGAAAACCCGGCGCTCCCGCTGGGCACGCACCATCAGGGGATGGCTTTCCGGGAGCTGCACCGGCGGGCGGGTGCCCCGGGGCCAGCCGAAAAAGCTGATCAGGTCGAAGGCATCCTGCCCCGGCAGGTGCAGGTAGAGCGCGCCCTTGGTGCTGCCGACTTCCTCCAGGCAGCGGTACAGAACCTGGGAGCACCGGTTGGAGAGGGCTTCACCGAGAATGAGCGGGGAGACCGGCATGAGCGACCTGTGGAAGGGTCCAACTGGGAGGAAAGAGACTCCATCATGGCAGAGGGTGGAATGTCCGTGCTATCGGCAGGAACTGAAGAAAAGACGACTTTTGCCATCCTCACGTTACGTGGCACCCCGGAATAGCCAGGGGTCCCCGGCCTCAGGGCGCGCCCTGGAGGGATGCCACCTCGAGGCTCCGATCCGCCCAGCGGGTGAGGCTCGCGAGCTGCCTTCCGCAGCCACATTCCGCCAGGGGCGCCCCCAGGGCCTGGAGGCGCCGCACCACCTGGAGCCAGTCCACGGGCAGGGCCACGGACGCTAGGCCCTCGTCCCAGGCAGCGGCGGCACCCGTGATCAAACGCCCGTCGAAATGCGAGATGAGGGGGAAGGACGGTGGCGCCGGGGCAACGGCCGACAGCCGCCGAGCGATCGCGGGCAGGAGCGGCGCCATGTGGGGCCCGTGCAGCGGGTGCTGGACGGGGAGAAGGCCCGCTTTCATCGCCTTCGGCTGGAGGGCCGCCACAAGCTCATCCAGGACGGCCACGGGGCCGGATACGGTGAACTGAGCTTTCCCATTTCGGTTGGAAAGCACCGCCTCCGGGAGGCCGTTCATCGCTTGACGCAATTCCAGCTCGGGCACCCCGATGAAGAAGGCCATGCCCACGCTGCCGGGAGCGAAGGTGGCCTCGCACCGGTCCTCCACGGCGGTAATGAGCTCCAGCGCGGCCTCCAGGGGCACTACCTCCGCGGCCACCAAGGCCGAGTAGAACCCCATGCTGTGGCCCGTGGCGGCCACCGGAAGGGGCATCCCCAGGGCCCGGCGGGTCCGGTAGATCCCCACGGAATGGGCCAGCACCGCATAGGGCGCGCACCGCTGGGCCCGCAGGGCCTCCAGGGGCCCCTCCGCCATGAGCTGCCGCAGCGGCGCCCCCGTACGCGCCTCCGCCACCGCGAGCGCCTCCCGCCACGGTGCGTGCGCCTCCCAGCCCGCGGCCATGCCCACGGCCTCCGTGCCCTGGCCGGGAAAGAGGAGCGTGCAGGCGGGCTGATCCATGGACGAGAGCATAAATCGGCTTCACGGCCGATCTCAGGAAAAGCGGGAACGCAGAGGACGCGGAGCACCACAGAGAACCCAGAGGAAGGTGCCGGTTTCTGCATTTTTTCACGTACTCCTCTGTGTCTTCCTTTTCCTTCTGTGTCCTCTGTGTTCCAGCTTTTCGAGGTGCACGGATGCCTGCGGCGCGGAAGGGCCCGATGCCGTACTGTGTCCCCATGACCGCCCCCCTTCCCTGGCAGCGGGTGCCCTGGCACCTTCGCCGCTCCTACTGGGAGCTGGAGGAGGCTGCACGCGCGGTCCTGCGCGGGGCTCTGGAGGCGGAGGCCGCGGACTGCGCCCGCCGGGCCGAGGCGGCCCTCGACGCCTATGCCGCCCTGCCGGACACCCTGGGCGGCCAGCTCTTCAACGCGGACCTGCTGGCCACCCTCCTCCCCAGCCTCCAGCGCAATCCCACCCAAGGCTACGAGGCCCTGGAGGATCCCGGCGGCCGCGCGGCCCTCCACCTGCACGCCCTGGGCAAGCGCCTGCGCGACCGCGTGCTGGAACGCGCGGAGGGTCGTCCCGTGCTCATCCTCATGGGCGGCCAGGCCACCAGCAAGACCACGGGTGCCGCCGCCCTGGGCTGGTCCTTCGGCGCCGTCTTCGACGCGCCCCACACGGATCCGGATGGCCTGGCGTTCCTGCTGGCGCGGATCCGCCGCACGCCCAGCGAGATCCACCTCGCCTATGCGGACCGCGATCCGGCCGGGGCCGTGAAGGCCATGCTGGAGCGCTCCGAACGGGAAGGCCGCTACGTGCCCCTGGACCGCATGGCCCGCGCCCATGCCCGGGCCCCCCGCACCTTCCTGGCCCAGACCCCGGAAACCAGGCAAGGCCTCCGCCTCTACTACATCCGCGTGGACGAGGGCACCTCCGGCAGCCTGGCCATGGACCGCGATGCCGTAGCTCAAGTGCGGGCGCGAACCGAATGGCCCGAATCCGCAGTTGCCTACCAGCTCCAGACCGCGTACCTTGCACTCCTAAGGAACCCACTCCATGACCCCGAATCCTGGTACCCGCGGGATGTTCTCGCCGGACTCAACCGAACCCTCGACCCCTGGCGCCGACTCGAGGCCGACCATCTCCTCCGCCGACGTGTCGAGGCTATGGCACAGCGAAGTGCCGAAGGTGCTCCAGACCCACGAAGCGCAGCGGCGGATGATTCGCGAGGATCTGGGCCTGGCCTAGGCTGAATCCGCGGCGCGGATTCAGTTAACAAGGCTTCCCCTATCTGAATTCGCGGAGCGAATTCAGTCGTGGTAGCCCATCATCACGAGCAGGCACGGGCCGCCGGCGATGACACTCAGGCCCAGGCTTTCCGCCAGGGCCACCGCCTGGGGACTTTCGGCGCCGGGCTGCATCCAGATATGCGTCACCCCTGCGGCAGCGGCTTCGCGCACCACCTGCTCCGTGGTCGCGGGCGGCGTGATAACCGAGATGGCCGGCACCTTCACCGGCAGCGCCGATAGCGACGGGTAGGCCTTCAGCCCCTCCACCTCCGGCGCCTTGGGGTTGATGGGGTAGACCTCCTTCCCGTGCTGCTGATAGCAGCGCAGAACCTTGTTGCCGTACTTCGAGCGGTCCGTGCTCGCGCCGACCACGGCGAAGGGCCCGGAGGCCAGGAAGGACTGGATGCGGTCTTGAATGGACATCGAATCTCCACGAGAAAAGCCCAAGGGAAGACGACTCGGTCAGGGCTCCAGCGCCGCGAGCACCGCCTCGGTGTCGCGCACGCGGCCCATGCGCGGGAAGATCCGGGTCAGGCAGTGCGCGTGCGACTCGGGGCCCAGGGCGCCCATGGCATCGGCGACGAAGATCTGCTCGAACCCGCGCTCGTAGGCATCCCGGGCCGTGCTCTCCACGCCGTACTCCGTGGCGATGCCGCAAAGCACGATCGTGGCGAGGCCCCGCCGACGGAGCTGGAGCTCCAGATCGGTGCCATAGAAAGCCCCCCACTGGCGCTTGAGGATCACGAGATCCCCGGGCGCCTGTTCCAGGTCGGGAATCAGCTCCGACCAGTCGGGAGGGAGGGGCGCCTGGCCACCCAGGAGCTCGTCCGCCACGGGATGCAGCCGGTCCCGGCCGTCGGCGGCGCCTCCGACATGCACAAGCACAGGCGTAGCACCGGCCCGGCGGGCCGCCCGCAGGATCCGTACCGTGTTGGCCACCACCACGGACGCCGGGTGAGGCTGCGTGGCGCGGCCGACGATCCCCTTCTGCAGATCAATGACGACGATCGCGGTTCGGGCGGGTTCCAGCATCAGGTCGGCCATGCAAACCTCCATGAGCCTGGGGGCGTCTCTCATCCTATCCCCAGGCGGCGCCTCACCCCAGGGACTGGATCGCCCGCACCTTCATCTCGCCGCGCAGGGTCTCGACGGCTTCGCAGGCGGCGAGGGCGGCGCTGAGGTTGGTGAGGCAGGGGATCTTCAGGCGCAGGGCCTCCTTGCGGATGGCGCTCTCGTCGAAGAAGGCGTCGCGGCCCAGGGGCGTGTTGACGACCCACTGCACCTCGCCGTTCTTGAGGAGGTCCACGGCGTTCGGGCGGCCCTCGTTCACCTTGAAGATGCGGCGGACCTTGAGGCCCACGGATTCCAGCGTGCGGGCCGTGCCCTCGGTGGCACAGAGGCCGAAGCCGAGGCCCACCAGCTTCTGGGCCAACTCCGGCAGCCGCGCCTTGTCCGCGTCGTTCACCGTGAGGAAGACCGTGCCGGAGAGCGGCAGGGGGATCCCGGCGGCCAGCAGGGCCTTGGCGTAGGCCTCACCGAAGGTGTCGCCGATGCCCATGACCTCGCCCGTGCTCTTCATCTCCGGGCCCAGCACCGGATCCACGCCCGGGAACTTGGCGAAGGGGAAGACCACGCCCTTCACCGACACCGCGCGGGGCACGCCATCGGTGATGCCCTGCTGCTTCAGGCTTTGGCCCAGACCCACCCGGGCGGCCACGCCGGCCCAGTCCACACCCGTGGCCTTGCTCACGAAGGGCACCGTGCGGCTGGCCCGGGGGTTGGCCTCCAGGCAGTAGGCGATGCCGTCCTTCACGGCGAACTGCAGGTTCATGAGGCCACGCACGCCCAGGTCCAGGGCCAGCCGGCGGCTGTACTCCTGCACCGTCGCGACAATGGTCTCGGGCACGCCCAGGGCCGGGATGACGGCGTAGCTGTCGCCCGAGTGGATGCCCGCCTCCTCGATGTGGGCCAGCAGGCCCGCGATGACCACCTGCTCACCGTCGCAGACTACGTCCACATCCAGCTCCTGGGCGCCGTCCAGGAAGCGGTCCAGCAGCACGGGCTGGTCGTTGCTCACGGCCACCGCCTCGCGCATGTACTTCTCCAGGCCCGCATCATCGAAGACCACGGCCATGGCCCGGCCGCCGAGGACGAAGCTGGGCCGCACCATCACGGGGTAGGCCAGGCCATGCGCCACCTCCAGGGCCTGCTCGAAGCTGGTGGCCATGCCCCAGGCCGGAGCCGGGATGCCCAGGCGCTGGAGGGCCTGGCCGAAGCGCGCGCGATCCTCCGCATCGAGGATGGCGTTCAGGGGCGTCCCCAGCAGGGGCACCCCCGCGGCATCCAGCGGCGAGGCCAGCTTCAGCGGCGTCTGGCCGCCGAACTGGGCGAAAACGCCCAGCAGCTTACCGCCCGCCGCCTCCCGATCCACCACGGCCTTCACATGCTCGTAGGTGAGGGGCTCGAAGTAGAGTCGGTCGCTGGTGTCGAAGTCGGTGCTGACGGTCTCGGGGTTGCAGTTGATGAGGATGGCCTCGACGCCGCTGGCCCGGATGGCCTCCACCGCCTGCACGCAGCAGCAGTCGAACTCCACGCCCTGGCCGATGCGGTTGGGGCCCGAGCCCAGCACGATGGCCTTGGGGCGGTCGGTGGGCTCGGCTTCGCTTTCCTGTTCCCACGTTCCGTAGAGATAGGGCGTCTCCGCTGCGAATTCGCCCGCGCAGGTGTCCACCCGCTTGTAGGCCGGTCGCAGGCCCAAGGCCTCGCGGCGCTTCGCCACCTCGGCCTCGGTGCCCGCGCAGAAGACGGCGATCTGCGCATCGGCGAAGCCCGCGCGCTTGGCCCGCTCCAGCAGCTCCTCCGGCAGGCGGTCCACCGGGAAGCTGCGCAGGCGGCCCTCCAGCACCACGATCTCCTCGATCTCCCGGAGGAACCAGGCGGTGATCTTCGTGAGGCGGTGCAGTTCCTCCACGCTGTGGCCGGCCTTCAGGGCGTGGTAGAGCCAGAAGAGGCGCTGGGGCCCGGGGATGAGCAGGTGCTCCTTCAGCCGGTTCAGGTCCAGCTTGCCCTCCAGGGCGCCGGAGAGGCCCAGGTGGCCCTCCTCCAGGGAGCGCACGGCCTTCTGCAGGGCTTCCTGGAAGCTCCGCCCCAGGCTCATGACCTCGCCCACGCTCTTCATCTGCGTGCCCAGCACCTGCTCGGCCTGGGGGAACTTCTCGAAGGTGAAGCGGGGGATCTTCACCACGATGTAGTCCAGCACCGGCTCGAAGGCCGCCTTGGTCATGCGCGTGATGGCGTTGGGCAGTTCCCACAGCCGGTAGCCGAGCGCCAGCTTGGTGGCCACCCAGGCGATGGGAAAGCCCGTGGCCTTCGACGCCAGCGCGGAGCTGCGGCTCACGCGGGGGTTCATCTCGATGACGATGATGCGGCTGGTCTCGGGATCCAGGGCGAACTGGATGTTGGAGCCGCCGGTCTCCACGCCTACGGCGCGGATGACGGCCATGGCCGCATCCCGCATGCGCTGGTACTCGGGATCCGTGAGGGTGAGCACCGGGGCCACCGTGATGCTGTCGCCCGTGTGGATGCCCATGGGATCCAGGTTCTCGATGGAGCAGATGACCTCGACGTTGTCGTCCAGATCGCGCACCACCTCCAGCTCGAACTCCTTCCAGCCCAGGATGCTCTCCTCGATGAGCACCTGCTTGGTGGGGCTCAGGTCCAGGCCCCGGGCCACGATGGTCTCGAACTCGTCCACGTTGTAGGCGATGCCGCCGCCGCTGCCGCCCAGGGTGAAGCTGGGCCGGATGATGGCGGGGAAGCCCGTGACGGTGAGCAGGTCGCGGGCCTCGGCCATGCTGTGGGCGAAGCCGCCCCGGCAGGTCTCCAGGCCCAGGCCGTCCATGAGGGCCTTGAACAGCTGGCGGTCCTCGCCGCGGTTGATGGCCTCGGGCTGGGCGCCGATCAGGTGCACCCCTGTCCGCGCCAGCAGCCCGCTCCCGTGGGCCTCCATGGCCAGGTTGAGGGCCGTCTGGCCGCCCACCGTGGGCAGGATGGCGTCGGGCTTCTCCGCCTCGATGACCTTCTCCAGCACCGCCAGCGTCAGCGGCTCCAGGTAGGTGGCGTCGGCCCGGCCCGGGTCCGTCATGATGGACGCCGGGTTGGAGTTCAGCAGGATCGTGCGGATCCCCTCCTCCCGCAGCGCCTTCAGCGCCTGCGTCCCCGAGTAGTCGAACTCGCAGGCCTGCCCGATCTGGATCGGCCCCGACCCCAGCACCAGCACACTCTTCAGATCCGTACGCTTAGGCATGGTGGAACTCCTGCATCAGCTCGACGAACCGCCGGAACGCCGGATGCGCGTCGTGGGGCCCGGGGCTGGCCTCGGGGTGGTGCTGGAGGCTGAAGATGGGCAGGGAGGTGTGGCGCAGGCCCTCGACGGTGCCGTCGCTGAGGTGTTTGTGGGTGACCACCACCTCCTTGGGGAGGCTGGCCTCGTCCACCGCGAACCCGTGGTTCTGGGCGGTGATCTCGATGCGGCCGGTGGCCAGGTCCTGCACGGGCTGGTTGGCACCCCGGTGGCCGAATTTCAGCTTGAAGGTGCGCCCGCCGAAGGCCTGGCCCAGCAGCTGGTGGCCCAGGCAGATGCCGAAGATGGGGAGCTTCCCGAGGCAGGCCTCGACTTCCCGCTGCATGCCCGGCAGGGCGCCCGGATCGCCGGGGCCGTTGCTGAGGAAGAGGCCGTGGAACCGATGGTCCGTGAGCTCCGTGGCCGGGGTGTCCCAGGGGAAGACCTCCAGGTGCAGGCCCGCCCCCACCAGCTGGTCCAGGATGCTCCGCTTGATGCCGCCATCGAGGACCGCCACGCGGAGGGTTCCGCCGGGGTTCAGCTCGTAGCGGTCCCGGCAGCTCACTTCGCCGCAGAGGGCCTGACCGCTCATGTCCGGCAGGGCCTTCGCCCTGGCCACGCCCACCTCCAGGCCGCCGTCGGCCTCGGTCCAGATGATGGCCGGCTGGGCGCCCTGGTCGCGGAGGTGCTGGGTGAGGGCCCGGGTGTCGAGGTCGGTCATCACGGGGATGCGATGGCGCTTCAGCCAACCCGCCAGATCGCCCTCAGCGCGCGTGTGGTCCGGGACGAGGGTGAGGCGGCGGCAGAGCAGGCCCGTGGCCCAGGGATGGGCGGCCTCGTTCAGGTCCGCGTGGACGCCGTAGATGCCCTGCTCGGGGAAGGTCATGCACACCATCTGCCCGGCGAAGCTGGGATCCGTGAGGATCTCCTGGTAGCCCGCCATGGCCGTGGTGAACACCGCCTCGCCGCCCCCGCCGAAGCCCAACGGCGCCCGTCCCCGGAAGATCGTTCCATCCTTCAGGATCAGGTGCGCCTGCATGGGGCCTCCGGCTCTGCAAAAACCCCGCGAGGGCGCTGCCGTCGCGGGGCCATGGAAAAGAGTCGGTCCTTGGGGGACCTGGATGAGTGTAGCGGTGCGCAAAAGGGCGGATCAGCCTTTTTGTTCCAAGGGAAATCCGCCATACTGCTCCTTTGTTCCCGAGATACGCATCGCTGATTCGGCCACACTGGAAAGCATGTGGAGCGGCGACGACATCTCCTTCATGCGCATGGCGCTGGAATCCGCCCGCGACGCCGAATGCCTGGACGAGGTTCCCATCGGCGCCGTGGTGGTTTCGGAGGGCATCCTGTTGGGCCGCGGCCACAACTGCCCCGTGAGTTCCAACGATCCCACCGCCCACGCTGAGGTGCAGGCGCTGCGGGCTGCCGGGGCCTGGACCCGGAACTACCGCCTGACCGGCGCCACGCTCTACGTGACCCTGGAACCGTGCCTCATGTGCTTCGGTGCCCTTGTCCATGCCCGGGTGGCGCGGGTGGTGTTCGGCGCGCCGGATCCCAAGGTGGGCGTCAGCCGCTGGGCCGCGCAATTGGAGGCCCTGCCCCTCAACCACCGCCTGGGTTTCGACGGCGGCCTGCTGGAGGCCGAATGCCGGGAGCAGCTCCAGGCCTTTTTCCGGCGGCGGCGGCGCTGACGGATGTCATGCCAGCAGACGGATCGCCGATACGCCCTCTTAGGCGAGGTTGTCCCATGCCCTCCAGCAAAGTCCTGTTCCTCCCCGTGCTTGTCGCGCTGGCATCCGCGGGTGGAGGCTGGCTGCAGGCCGCGATGCGGGGGCGCCGCCTCACGAAGCGGGCAACCCAGCTGGAGGCCGAACTGGGCAGTCTCCGGGAGCAGGTCCAGGTTCTGGAAATGCAGGCCACCCATGATGCCCTCACCGGGGCCTGGAACCGCCGCCGATTCCAGGAATCCGCCCGATACGAGATGGCCTTGGCCCGGCGGCGCAGGGCCCCGGTATCCCTGATCCTGCTCGATCTCGACCACTTCAAGCGTGTCAATGACACCTTCGGGCATGGGGCGGGAGATGGGGTCCTCAAGGGCGCGGCAGAGGCCTGCCGGCAGGTCCTCCGGGGCACGGATGCCTTGACACGGTGGGGCGGCGAGGAGTTCCTTGTCCTCTCCCCCGCGACGGGCCTGGGGGGCGCCCTCAACCTCGCCGAGCGCATCCGGGCCGAGCTCGAGGCAGTGTCCTTCCCGGACGACGGGACTGTCACGCTCAGCGCCGGAGTGGCTGAGTATGTCGAGGGCGAGTCCCTGGAGGCCTGGGTGGACCGGGCTGACCAGGCGCTCTACCGGGCCAAGGAACTGGGGCGGAACCGGGTCGAGGGCCACCCAGGACGGACCCAGTGGAACGGTCAGGCAGCCGGGGGCCTGCTGGAGTTGGCCTGGGACGAGTCCTACGCCAGCGGCAACCGCACCGTGGACGGCCAGCATCGGGCTCTGTTCGAGCTGGCCAACCGCCTGCTGTCCGGCCTTCTGGAGGGCCTCCCTCCCCGGGAGCTCGAACGCAGGCTTCAGGCTCTGCTGGATCACAACACCCGCCACTTCCATGACGAGGAGGAACTCCTGCGCCAGGCGGCCTACCCCGACCTCGCGGGACACCAGGCCGAGCATGCCCGGCTGACCCGTGAGGCCATGGCCCTCCGGGACGAGGTCGCCACAGGCCGGGTCACCACCGGGAGGCTCGTCTCCTACATCATCTGCGACCTGGTGCGGGATCATATCGTCAACGAGGACCGCCGGCATTTCGAGTACCTCGCACGGAGGCAGCGCCTAGGAGCCACCCAGGTTTCACCGTCCTGAGCGCGCCGCCAGCATCTGCACGGCGAAGGTGGCGAGCCAATGCTCGCCTTCGTAGTGTCCAGAGGCCAGGAACGGCAGACTGGCCTGGGCGTGGCGATCCCCCGCGAGGACGAGGGCGGCCCGGCGCGGATCCTTCGGCCCCAGGGCCGCGGCAATCTCGTAGAGCGCCCGGGCGCGGCTCAGGTTCAGGCCATCCAGGTGCACCAGCTTCGGATCCGTGCGGTCCGTCACCAGAGCCGGCGCCAGCCCCGCCGGAAGCCCCGGGAGGAAATCCCGCAGCCATCGCGCGAAGCGCGCCCGGGGCAGCACCTCCGCCATGAGCGCCGCCTCCTCCAGACAGGGGGAGAGGAAATCCTCGCCGCCAGGCTCCCAGGCCAGCGGGCCCTTGCGATCCCTGCCGAAATAGGTTCGCGCCCGCTCTGCAAGCAGCGCCTCCAGCGGGGCATCCCCGGCGGCCCGGGCGTAGTCCAGGGCCAGATGCAGGCTGAAGGCCGTGTTGGGATGGACGCCGGTGCGGATGGGGTAGGTCTGCTTCGGCAGGAAGTCCAGGAACTGCGCCGCGAAGCGGTCCGCCAGGGGTTGCAGGGCCGCAGACCATTGCCGAGCCTGGGGATCGTCCCAGGTGCGCAGCTCCGCGGCGAGTTTCAGCAGCCAGGCCCAGCCGTAGGTGCGCTCGAAACTCCGCCGGTTGGGTTGGTCCAGGTAGGCCACCTCGCCCGCGATGCAGTCGGGCCGCAGATGCGCGTCCAGCGCCGCGCGGCTCTCCGCCGCCCCGGCCAGGCCTGGATACTCCTTCAGCAGCCGCACGAGCATCCAGTGCCCGTGGACCGACGAATGCCAGTCGAAGCAGCCGTAGAAAGCCGGGTGCAGCGCCCGGGGCCCCTTGACCTCCTCCGCCGCGTTCATCACATGGTCCAGCTTGTTCGGATACTCCCGGCCCACACAATTCAGCGCCAGCGCCGCGAACCGCCCCGCCGCGGCCTCCGACAGCGCCAGATCCGCCTCCTGCGCGCCACCCGGAACCCCCATCGCAAGCGTCATCGCCATCCCCAGAGCCTTCGACCGGATGCCCATGCGCGCCCCCCGCTGGATTCTACCGGCCGGTTTGCTAGACTGGTTGTTCCCGGAGAGATGGCCGAGCGGTTGAAGGCGCCTGACTCGAAATCAGGTTTGGGGGTGACCTCAACGGGGGTTCGAATCCCTCTCTCTCCGCCAGATGAAGCGCCCCGGGTACCCTCGGGGGCTTCGCGGCGTCTGCGCGCGGGACGGGGGTTCAGTTGATCCGGCGATCGCGGTTGCCCCACGCTTTGTCGCGCAGCAGGAACTTCTGGATCTTCCCCGTGGAGGTCTTCGGCAGGCCGCCGAATTCGATCTGGCGGGGGACTTTGAAGGTAGCGAGCCGGGCGCGGCAGTGCGCCACGAGTTCGTCCACGGTGAGCGAGGCCCCGGGCTTCAGGGTGACGAAGGCCTTGGGCACCTCGCCCCACTTTTCGTCGGGGACGGCGATGACGGCGCATTCGAGTACCGCCGGATGGGAGACCACCGCCTGCTCCACCTCGATGGTGGAGATGTTTTCGCCGCCGGAGATGATGATGTCCTTCTTGCGGTCGCGCAGCTCCACGGAACCATCGGGATGCATCACCCCCAGGTCGCCCGAGTGGAACCAGCCGCCGGCGAAGGCTTTGCGAGTGGATTCCGGATCCTCGTAGTAGCCCGTCATCACCACGTTCCCGCGCATGACCACCTCACCCAGGGTGGCGCCATCGCGGGGCACATCGTTCATGGCATCGTCCACCACCCGGACTTCACCCGCGCAGACGTTGGCCATGCCCTGGCGCGCCCGCAGCCGCGCCTGCGCCTCGGCGGGCAGGGTCTCCTGGGCCGGGGCGGGCACGTTGATGGTGAAGGGCCCGTACACCTCGGTGAGGCCATAGACGTGGTCCAACTGGAAGTTCAGCTCGGCCATGCGGGCGATGAGGGTGGGCGAGGGCGGCGCGCCGGCCGTGAACAGGCGCACGGATGTGTCGAGACGATGGGCGGCAGGATCCGTCACCAGCATGGTGCAGACCGTCGGCGCCGCGCAGAAATGGGTGACGCCTTCCTCGAAAAGGCGCCAGACCGGGCCGGGTTCAATCCTCGGGATGCACACACTCTCCGCCCCCACCGCCGCGAGGCCCCAGGTGAAACACCAGCCGTTGCAATGGAACATGGGCAGGGTCCACAGGTAGCGCGACTCGGCCTGGAGCCGGTGGTCAATGATCATGGCCAGCGCGTTCAGGTAGGCGCCGCGATGGTGGTAGACCACTCCCTTGGGGCGGCCCGTGGTGCCGGAGGTGTAGTTGATGGAAATGGGCTCGTCCTCGCTCTGAAGCCAGGATTCCAGCGGGGCCTCGGACCCCCTGGCCAGCATGGCCTCGAAGTCAGACCCGAGCACCACCCGGCGCACCGTGGGCGGAACCGCCGCGAGCAGGGGCAGCAGCTCGGGCGACACGAACACCGTGGTCGCGCCACTGTGGCCGATGATGTAGGCGATCTCCTCGGGGTTCAGGCGGGTGTTGATGGCCACCAGCACCCCACCGGCCATGGGCACGGCGAAGTGGCCGAGGAGCAGCGGCTCCGAGTTGAAGGCGAGGAAGGCGATGCGGTCGCCCTTTTTCAGCTCGTCCGCGCGCAGGGCCGAGGCCAGGCGACGGGCCCGGGCCCGCAACTCGCGCCAGGTGAAGCGCTGGTCGCCATCGGAGGCCGCGGGGCGCCCGGCGAACACCTCTCCCGCCCGCTCCAGCAGGTGGATGGGCGACAGTTCCTGGCGGAAGACACGGATTCCATCCGAAGGGATCGGCGCGCTCATGGCGGCTCCTTTCAGGGTAGAAGGGCGCCCGGCCCGGCGGGCGTGGGCGTGGAACAGCAGGGAATCTGGCGCCCATGGTGCCAGATTCCGGACCTCCTGAGGGGGAAAGCCCTGCGGGGGCGCTCAGGGCTGCCGCCGCACCAGCAGCAGCGTCCGGTCATCCGCGAGGGGGGCGCCACCGGTGTGGCGGGCCAGGGCCGTGCCGAGGGCGCGGTGGAGCTCCGCCAGGTCCGCAGCCGGATGGGCCCGCAGCACCGTCTCCAGCCCGTTGGTCCCGAATTCCCGTCCCTCGGAATCCGGGGCCTCAAGGATGCCGTCCGTCGCGCAGCAGAGGAGGTCGCCGGGCCCCAGGGCCACCCGGCCGCTCCCGTAGGGCCGGCCGGCGAACATGGCCAGGGGGAAGCCCTGGGAGGCCAATTCCTCAACCTGCCCATCCCCACGGAGCAGCAGGGCCGGATTGTGGCCGGCACTGGTGTATTCAAGAACCCCCGACCGCGGATCCAGGAGCACCAGGAAGGCCGTGATGAAGCGGTTGGGCGTGGTCTTCCGGCTGAGGGCCACGGAGAGCTTCAAGGCCAGGGCGGCTGGATCTTCGTGCAGATCCGACCATGCCTGCAGGTAGGCCTGGAAGGTGGCCATGAGGAGGCCCGGGCCGAGGCCCTTGCCAGAGACATCCGCGAGGGCCAGCCAGAGCCGCCCGTCCGGTCCCGGCCAATGCCCGAAGAGGTCGCCCGAGACCTGGCGGCAGGCTTCGTTGGCGCCGAACAGGTCGAAGCCTTCCACCTCCGGCATCCGGTCCGGCAGGATCCGCACCTGGATCTCCCGCGCAATGGCCAATTCCTTCTCCAGATCCCGGATCCGGGCGGCCTCCTCGGCCAGCCGGGCGGTCTGGATCTTCGCGGCGGCCAGGTGGCCCAGCGACGCCACCAGCTGGAGATCCGCCTCGGTAAAGGAGGCACGCTGGGCGTCCGCATCGAAGTAGACGAGGCCCACCACTTCCGATCGCGATTCCAGGGGCACGGTCATCACACTGGTCACGCCGCTCTGGATGAGCGAAGGGGCCCGGCCCAGCTTCGCGTCCCGCAGGGGATCATTCACCAGCATGGCCTCGCGCCGCTCGATGGCCGCCTCGACCATGGTCCGCGAAAGGGCCACCCGGAAATCCTGGCCATGGCTCGCGGATCGCGCCGCGACCTGGGAGAGGCGCCCCGCGGAATCCTTCAGCAGTACCGCGCCGTGCCGGGGTTTGAGGAAGGCGAAGAGCCGGTCCAGCAGCCCCCAGAGCATGAGGTCCAAGGGCTCATTCCCAAGCAGTTCCAGGCTCGCCTCGTGGATGATGGCCAAAGCCTCCCGCCAGTGGCGGGAATCTCTCATGGGTCCGGAGCGGAGGTTCCGCAGCCCCGCTACGGGCCGGTAGAGGGCAGATGCGGAAGGGAGATCCGCCTCCTCCAGGATGCGCACCGGGGGCGGTTCGCCGGCCTCGAGGGCGATCCGGACATTCCCCAGCCGGATTTCGTCGCCCGGGGCCACGGTCCGGGGCCCGGCGATGCGCAGGCCGTTCACCCGGCAACCATTGCGCGACGAAAGGTCCACCAGCCGGATCTCCCCCTGGCCCGCCTCCAGCCGCGCGTGGTGCCGGGAGACACTCGCATCCCGGATCACCAGATCGTTCTCCGTGGCGCGCCCCAAGGTGAGGACCGCCGCCTCGCCCATGGCGACAGGATCCTGCCCTGGCACATGAATCCACAGTGTGGACATGGCCGCGCCCTTCCAGGATGAGGCTCCGAGTGTGGCTCCATCCCCGGCCTATTTCAAGCGACATGATGGTTCAAAAACGGCACATGAAGTAACAAGGGCGTAAAATGACCCTGCGTTTACCTTCCACGCCCCGCGTGGCCGCCATGCCGCTTTCCGCGCAGACTCGCCTCGGCCCCTACCGCATCCTCGCGCCCATCGGCGCCGGCGGCATGGGCGAGGTGTACCGCGCCCAGGATGCCCACCTCGACCGGGAGGTGGCCCTGAAGGTGCTGCCGGAGGCCTTCGCGCAGGATCCCGACCGCCTGCGGCGCTTCGAGCGCGAAGCCCGGATGCTCAGCGCCTTGAATCATCCCAACATCCTGGCCATCCATGATCTGGGGAACGAGGGAGGAGCGCCGTACCTCGTGATGGAACTGCTGGAGGGGGAAACCCTGCGCCAGCGGCTCCAGAAGCAGCCCATTCCCGGGCGGAAAGTCGTGGCGCTCGCCCTGCAGGTGGCGGCGGGGCTTTCCGCCGCCCATGAGAAAGGCATCCTCCACCGCGACCTCAAACCCGGGAACCTGTTTCTCTGCCGGGACGGCCGGGTGAAGATCCTCGATTTCGGCCTGGCGAAGGTGTCCGGTCCCTTGGGTTCGGAAGGCGATACCCGCACGGGGCTCTCCGGGGCCGAAGAGACCGTGGGCACCCCAGGCTACATGAGCCCCGAGCAGGTGCGTGGCGAACCGCTGGACGCCCGGAGCGATCTCTTCAGCCTGGGCGTGGTGATGTGGGAGATGCTCTCCGGCCAGAACCCCTTCCAGCGGGACAGCGCTGTGGAGACGCTGCACGCGACGCTGAAAGAGGAGCCCCCGGATCTGGATCCGGGACTCAGGATCCCGCCCGATCTGGCCAGGATCGTGGACACCTGCCTGGCCAAGGATCCCGCCGCCCGCTTCCACAGCGCCCACGACCTGGCCTTCGCCCTGGAACACCTGGAGCCGAGCCTCCCACCCTCCGGCACGGGATCGTTCCCTGGGTTCCGGTCCGCCTCCTTCCGGCGGAAGGGCCTATCCCTGGCCGCAGTGGTCCTGGCCACCGGTGTGCTCGCCGCCGCAGCCGCGATCTGGTGGCCCCGGTACCGGGCCTCACCACCCTACGACCCCCGCTGCGTGGCCATCCTGCCCTTCGAGAACCGGACCGGGGACGCTTCCCTGGAACCCCTGGGACAGCGAGTGGTGGAACTCCTGCGCCAGGACCTCCAGCCCGTGGAGGATCTCCGGGTGGCGCCGGATGTGCCCGCCAGTGGGCCCAGCGCGCCGCGGCGCGTGGCGGAGGCGACCCGGGCGCGGTTTGTGGCGGCAGGTTCGTACTACCTGGAGGACGGAGAACTGGCGTTCCTGGGCCGTCTCGAGGATCCCTGGTCGGGCCGCGTGATCTACCAGCTGGGCCCGTGGCGCGCCCCGATCCGCCAACCGGGCCCCGCTCTGGCCGAGCTGCGGCAGCGGATGGGCGGGGCGGTGGCCTGGTCCTATGACAACGCCTTCCGCTATCCCCCCGGCGCCGTGCGTCCCCCGCGCCTCGATGCCCTGCAGGTGTACCAAAAAGTGATGAACGAGTACGGCGCCACGCCAACGCAGAACCTCCTGCCCCGCTTCGAACAGGCCATCGCCATGGATCCTGACTTCTTCCCCCTGCGCCTCGATGCCTTCGACGCCTGGACCACTCCGGGCATGGAGCGGATGGACAAGGGGGCCGAGCAGGTGGCCGCCATGGAAGCGAGGGTTGACCGGACGCCTGTGGAGCGGAACCTGGCCCGGATGGCCCGCTCAGCGCTGGAAGGCTGGCGGGAGGACATGTTGAAGGCCGAGGAGGAGCTCGCAGCCCTGATGCCGGATACCCCCTTGATTCAACTCCGCCTCGCCCAGGGGCTGGCCGCCATGAACCTGCCGGGCCGGGCGATCCCCATCCTCCAGAGGGTACCCGACGATTGGGCCGGCAAGGATGCGGCCGTCGCCCCCATGCTGGTCTACACCCTCTGCTGGGCCTATCACGCCCGGGGAGACTATGCGGCAGAGCTGGAGGCGGCCCGGGCCGCCCAGGCCCGGGCCGGGGCTCAGCTCAGCCTGCGGCAGCCGGAAGTCTCGGCCCTCGTGGGCCTGGGCCGGGTGGAGGAAATCGAACGGCTGCTCTCGTCCCTGTCCGCGGCGACCCTCGGCCGCGGCGGAACAGGGGGCCTCGGGGCTGTGCGGAGCATGGCCATGCTGGAGTTTCGGGTTCACGGGCCCCGGGACGAGGCCCGGCGACTGGCGGAGCAGCAGCGGATCGAGATCCTGGAGGCTCCACCGGCCTTCCAGAAGGCCAGACGCGTGGCCCTGGTCATGGCTCTCCTCTGCCTCGACCGCCCGGAAGAGGCCTTGCCGATCTGCCGGGAACTCTCGTCGGAAGCACCCGACCGGATTCTCTACCAGGGCTTTCTGGGCGCCATCCTGGCCCGCCTGGGCCGCAGCGAAGAAGCCCGTCAGGTCGAAGCCAAGCTTGCGGGGCTCACCCGGCCCTACCTGCGGGGGGAGCACACCTACTGGCGAGCCTGTATCGCCGCCCAGCTGGGCGAGAAGGACCGGGCTGTCGAACTCCTCCGGAAGGCCTTCGCCCAGGGGAGGTACCTGGACTATTTCGGAGCCACCCACCGGGCGATCTTCCTGGAACCGCTTCGGGGCTACCCGCCCTTCGAGGAACTCACCCGGCTCCGTGGCTGAGGGTGACGGATGCGGCGGATAATGGAACGTCAGCCGGAGGCCCCATGCGCTTCGTATTCGAGCAGCTCCGTCTCGGCGGCGACCGCAACTTCGCCTACCTGCTGGGGGACCGGGAGGCCGGCGAGGGGCTGCTGGTGGACCCCTCCTTCGATCCGGCGGCGGCCGTGGCCCGGGCGCGGGCCCAGGGGCTGCGGATCACGGCCATCCTGAACACCCATGGCCACGCCGACCACACCAACGGCAATGCCGGAGCCCAGACCCTCACGGGCGCCCCGGTGCTGGGCGGTCCGGGCCATCCCGGACCCGTGGACCGGACCCTGAAGGATGGCGACCGCATTCCCTTCGGCGGATTCGCGGTGAAGGTCTGGCAGGTGCCCGGCCACTGCCCGGATCACCTGGCCTTCCTCGTGGAGCACCAGGCCGCGGGAATCACCGGCGATCTGCTCTTCGTGGGCAAGGTGGGCGGCACGATGAGCGAGGCGGACGCCCGCACCGAATGGGACAGCCTCCAGCGCCTCCTGCGGGAGTGGCCGCCGGAGACGACGGTGTGGCCCGGCCACGACTACGGGGCCCGGCCCAGCTCGACGATGGCCTGGGAGCGCGTCGGCAACCCGTTCCTCCAGTGCCCGGATGTCGCGGCCTTCATCGCCCTCAAGGCCGAGTGGCCCACCTTCAAGGCCCGACACGGGCTGCGGTGATGTGAAACGAGGGGGGACCGACCGGAAAGGTCGAGCCGAGCCGCAGACCGCCCCTGGGCGCCCCGACCCCACGGACTATGATCATGCGAAGGGAGGGCACACCCATGGTCCATGGCGAGGCATCCCAGGAGCAGCCAGCGGCGGGGCCGGGCCTGGGCCGCGTGGTGGTGGCCGGAGGTACCGGCCTGGTCGGGCGGGCGCTGGTGAAGACCCTGGTGGCCCGCGGCGCCGAGGTCACCGTACTGACCCGGCGGCCCGGCTCCGCCGTGCTGCCCCCGGGCGCGAAGGCCCTGGGCTGGGAGCACCCGGCCAAGACACTGGAAGGCGCCGACGCGGTGTTCAACCTCGCGGGGGAAGGCATCGCCGACCGGCGCTGGACCGCGGCACGGAAACGGGCGCTGCTCCAGAGCCGCGTGGCCCCCACCGAAGAACTGGTCGCGGCCCTGGCGGCCTGCACCCGGCGCCCGTCCGTGCTGGTGAACGCCTCGGCCATCGGCTACTACGGCGCGCGACCCGACGACACCCCCGTGAGCGAGGCCAGCCCCGCTGGGACGGGTTTTCTGCCGGAGCTCTGCCAGGCCTGGGAGGCCGCGGCCCTGCCGGCGGTGGATCTGGGCGTGCGGGTGGTGCTGCCCCGCCTCGGCGTGGTGCTGGCCGAGCAGGGCGGCGCCCTGCCGAAGATGGCCCGGCCGGTCCGCCTCTTTGCCGGCGCCTGCCTGGGAACGGGCCGCCAGGGCCTCAGCTGGATCCACCTGCGTGATCTGGTGGCCCTGCTGGTGGACGCCGCCACGAACCCGGCCTGGGAGGGCCCGGTCAACGCCACCGCCCCGGAACCCGTCAGCCATGCGGTGTTCATGGCGCTGCTCGCCAAGCGGCTCCATCGCCCGCTGCTGCCCATCCCCGGATTCCTCACCCATGCCGCCCTGCGCCTGGCCCTCGGGGAGATGGGCCGGGATCTACTGCTGCAGGGGGCCTTCGTGTACCCGGGCAAGGCCGAGGCCCTGGACTTCCCCTTCCGCTTCCCCTCGCCGGAGGCGGCCCTGGAGGATCTGTTGTAGGAAGGCGAACCGGCAGCTTTGACGGATGCCGTTCCGCCAGGTACACCTGTTCCATGTCCCGCGTGCTTCTTCTGGATCATTTCGATTCCTTCACCTTCAATGTGGCGCACGGGCTGGCAGCCGCCGGGGCGGAGGTCCAGGTGTTGCGCGTGGATGCAGTCTCCGTGGACGATCTGGCCGCGATCGAGGCGGATCTGCTGGTGCTCGGTCCGGGCCCGGGGCGCCCCAAAGACGCCACTTCGGCGCTGGCCCTGGTCTCCCGCCTCGCCGGGAGGCTCCCCATCCTCGGAATCTGCCTGGGGCACCAGGTCCTGGCCCTGGCCTTCGGCGGACGGGTCGGACCGGCCCCGGCCCCCGTCCACGGGAAGGTCTCGCGCATCCACCACGATGGGCGGGGGCTCTTCGCGGGGCTGCCGGATCCGCTGGACGTGGGCCGGTACCACTCCCTGGCCGTCTCGGAGCTGCCTGAACCTCTCGACGGCTGCGCCTGGGCCGAAGACGGCACCCTGATGGCCCTGCGCCATCGGAACCTGCCCATCGCGGGTCTCCAATTCCACCCGGATTCCTTCCTCACGCCCCAGGGCGGTCAGCTGTGGCGCCATGCCCTCTCGCTGGGTCACTGAGCACTGGCAGACCGAAGCGGGAACCCTGGACCCGGATGCGCTCCTGGCCCACCCGCCCCGGGTTCCCTTCACCCTGCTCCACGGCGCGGGGCGCTTCGTGGTGTGGGCGGAGGAGCCCCTAGCCCACCTGGGGGTGGAGGACCTGGCGGACCTCCACTGGGAACGCATCGGAGCGGCCCCGCCCCTGATGCCGGACCTCCTGGGCTTCGTGGCCTACGAGTACGGCTACCGGCTGGATGCCAGCCTCCCATTGCCCCCAGCCGTGGCGGATCCGATCCCGGACCTCCGCTTCACCCTCCATGCCCGCGTCCTCGTGGCGGACCGGGCCACGGGGCGCCTGCACCGGGCCGTCCGGACCCTCCCTCCCGAGGTCGAGACGCGGCCTCCGGCCCTGGGACAGGGCTCCTTCCGGACCCGCAAGGCGGGGGACACGGACACCCCGGAGGCCTATGCCGCCAAGGTGGCGCGGATCCGGGAGGAGATCGCCCGGGGCAACGTGTACCAGGTCAATCTCTCGCGGCAGGAAGCCTGGGCGATCCAGGGCGATCTGGCGGAACTGGCCCGCAGGCTCCACGCGGCCAACCCCGCGCCCTATTCGGCCTTAGTGGCGGACCCGGCCTTCGTCCTGCTGTCCAGCAGCCCCGAATCCTTTCTCCGCTGGGGCCAGGGCCTGATCCGCAGCCGGCCCATCAAGGGCACCGCCCCCCGCGCCGCGGACCCCGCGCAGGATGAGGCCCTGGCCCGGGAGCTGCGATCGAGCGCCAAGAACCGCGCCGAACTGGCCATGATCGTGGACCTGCTGCGCAACGATCTGGCGCGGCTCTGCTCGCCCGTCGTGCGGGTCGAAGGCTTCCCGATCCTCGAATCCTACGCGAACGTCCACCACCTGGTGGCGGACATCGTGGGCACCCTCGCGGGGCCGCTCCGCCTGGCATCCCTGCTCGCGGCCCTCTTCCCGGGCGGATCCATCACCGGCTGCCCCAAGCTCGCGGCCATGGGCTTGATCCGCGCCCTGGAGCCCGCGCCCCGCCGCATCTACTGCGGTGCGCTCGGCTGGATGACCCACGACCTGGCCGCCGGGGAATGGGCGCTGCCCATCCGCACCGCCTGGGCGGCGGACAGCCTGCTGCGGTTCGGCGTGGGCGGCGGCGTGGTGTGGGACTCGGATCCCCGCGAGGAGTACGAAGAGACCCTTCACAAGGGCAGGAGCCTGGTCCAATGCTTGAACTCGTGACGGCAAGGGCCACCGACATCGCCGATTCGGACGCCCGGCACGGCTGGGGCTGTTTCGAGACCCTCCGCGTGGAGAAGGGCCGCCCCCGCTGGCTCGAACGCCATCTGGCCCGGCTGGCCGGCGGGTGCGCCTTCCTGGGCCTCGAGCCCCCGCCGCCTCCCGCATCCGTTCGGGCCTTCCTGGGCGCCCTCCCCCTCCTCGGGCCTGACCTCACGTCTGGCTTCGAAGGCACCCTCCGCTTGATCGCCGTGGATGGCTGCCTGCTCGTGCGCCTCGATGGGCGGCCGGCCCCTCCCGCCGAGCCCCTCCGGGCCTGCCTCTCCACCCGCGTGACCCGCTGCTCCGCCTCGCCGCTCAACCGCTTCAAGACCCTCAGCTACCTTGAGAATCGGCTGCTCCAGGTCGAAGCCGGGGAGCGGCGGGCCTTCGAGGCCCTGGCCCTCAACGAATCGGGCCGGTTGACGGATGGCGGTCGCACCACCTTGGTGCTCCGGAAGGGTGGACGCTGGCTCACCCCGCCCGCGGAGGACGGCGCGCTTCCAGGCATCGCCCGGGGACTGCTGCTGGAGGCTGGGCTCGCGGAAGAGGCTCGCCTCCGGCCCGAGGATCTCCCAAAGGCCGAGGGAGCCCTGCTGGTGAACGCCCTGCGGGGCCTGATGGTGCTCAGTGACGTGGCAGGCTGGTCCCGCTGGACGGGGACTCCCGCAGGCCTCGGCGGCCTGCAACGGGTGCTGAACGGGCCACCTCGGGCGTGATCCGCTCCTTCAGCCTTCCTTTTCGAGCATGCCGAAGCGGGCCAGGGGGGGTCCCGCTCCGCGAGCCCTTGGCGAGCGGGAGGGCCATCCAGGCGGATGGCCCGTTCGCGGGCTGCCAGGTGGATCCTGAGCCCGCTTCAGCCTTCCTTTTCGAGCATGCCGAAGCGGGCCAGGGGGGGTCCCGCTCCGCGAGCCCTTGGCGAGCGGGAGGGCCATCCAGGCGGATGGCCCGTTCGCGGGCTGCCAGGTGGATCCTGAGCCTGCTTCAGCCTTCCTTTTCGAGCATGCCGAAGCGGGCCAGGATCCGCTTCTCGCCGGCTTCCGCGAAGCGCACGGTGTAGGTTAGGCCGTCGCCACTGCCGGTGCTGGCGACGATGAGGCCGCGGCCGAACCGGGGGCTGCGGACCCGCGTGCCGCTGGGCCAGGCGCCCGCCGCGGCGCGGGGTTCGGGCTCCGGAGCGGCGGGAGCCAGCCCGGATTCCGGTTCGGGCTGGGCCCGCACCCGGTCGAAGAACCCACGGATGCGCTGGAGTTCTGAAGCCACCGCGGCGCCGCCGGAGGCGCGGGTGAAGGAACTGCCGGGCCGGACGCCCTCGCCCGCCTGGTACAGCTCGGTGCCCCAGCGGATGGGCGTCTGCAGGGCCTCGGGCGGGATCTCCCGCAGGAAGCGGCTGGGCATGCCCAGCATCTCCGTGCCCATGATGCGGCGGCGGCGGGCGGCAGTGAGCGTGAGGTGGCGCTGGGCCCGGGTGATGGCGACGTAGAAGAGGCGCCGTTCCTCCTCCAGGCCCTCGGGGGTTTCGCGGGCCTGGCGATTGGGGAAGACCTCCTCTTCCATGCCCACCACGAAGACATGCGGGAACTCCAGCCCCTTGGCGCAATGGATGGTCATGAGGCTGAGCTGGGCGCTCTCCTCCACCTGGTCGGCGTCGGCGGCGAGGGTGATGCGGTCCAGGAATTCGGAGAGGCGCAGGCCCAGGGATTCCGATTCCGCCGCGGCGCTGAGGAACTCCTCCAGGTTGCGGATGCGCCCTTCAGCTTCCAGGGTGCCCTCGTCCTCCAGGCTCTGCAGGTAGCCGCTCTCCTGGAGCACCCACCGCACGAGGCCGGCGAGCCCCAGGGCGTCGCGTTCGCGGGCCGCCCGGTGGAACAAGTCCAGGAACTTCCCCATCTCCCGCTGGGCGCGGCCCTTCAGCTCGCCGCGGCGGAGGAGTTCGGCCAGACCCTCCAGGGGCGTACCGCCCTCGGGGATGGCCGTCTCGATCTTCCCCAGCGTCGTGGGCCCCACGCCGCGGCTGGGGGCGTTCACACAGCGGCGGAAGCTCACCAGATCGAAGGGGTTCGACACCAGCCGCAGGTAGGAGATGAGATCCTTCACCTCCTGGCGCTCGTAGAACTTCACGCCGCCCACCAGCCGGTAGGGCAGGTTCACGGCCCGCAGGGCCTCTTCCAGCTGCCGGGACTGCCAGTTGGCCCGGTAGAGCACGGCCACCTTGGCGTCCGGCTCGCTGTGCCGCAGGTCCAGGATGCGCTGCACCACCCACTCGGCCTCCAGGCGGCCCTCCTCCGCCAGCTTGAAGGCGATGGCCTCGCCATGGCCCAGGTCACTCCAGAGCGTCTTGCCCAGGCGCTGGGAGTTGTTGGCGATGACGGAGCTGGCCGCGTCGAGGATGCGCTGGGTGCTGCGGTAGTTCTGCTCCAGCTTGATCTGCACCGCCTCCGGGAAATCCTTCTGAAAGTCCAGGATGTTGCGGATGTCGGCGCCTCTCCACCCATAGATGGACTGATCTTCATCGCCCACCACGCACAGGTTGTGGTGGCGCCGGGCGAGGTGCTGCACCAGGAGGTACTGGGCGCGGTTCGTATCCTGGTACTCGTCCACCAGGATGTAGCGGAAGCGGTCGCCGTAGGCGGTCTGGAGCGCCGGCTCACGGAAGAGGCGCTCGGTGTGGAGCAGCAGATCATCGAAGTCGCAGGCCCGGTGGTTCCGCAGCCCCTTCTGGTAGAGGTCGTAGGCATCGAGCACCTTGCGGGTCCAGGGATCCAGCGCCTCTTCGCGGGCCTCCTCCGGCAGGAGGCAGCGGTTCTTGAAATCGGAGATCAGCTCCAGCACCTTCCGGGGGTGGAACTGCTTCTCGGGCAGGTGCAGTTCCGCCAGCACCTGCTTCATCAGGCTCTTCTGGTCCGAGGGATCGAAGATGACGAAGTCGCGGCCCACGGGCGTGCGGTCGCCCTCCCGGCGCAGGATCCGCGTGCAGAAGCTGTGGAAAGTGCTCACCCAGAGCTGGGCCAGGGGCACGGAGACCAGCCGCTGCACCCGCTCCCGCATCTCCTCGGCGGCCTTGTTGGTGAAGGTCATGGCCAGGATGGCGCCGGGGTGGACCCCCTCCTCCTCGATGAGCCAGGCGATGCGGCGGGTGATGACCGTGGTCTTGCCTGACCCCGCGCCCGCCAGGATGAGCAGGGGGCCGTGGGCATGGCGGACCGCCTCCTGCTGGGGGGCGTTCAGGTTCCGCAGGAGCGGGTGGTCGGAAGGATCAGGATCGGGACCGGGCATCCCGCCATCCTACCGGGCTCTACGGCGCGATGGCCTTCCCCTTCTGAGCCTTGCGGAGGACCTCCTGGACCATCGCATTCGCATCCTGCTCGCTCAACTTGCCCTTGAACGAGGGCATTCTCCAACCGAAAAAGAGACCCTTCCGGATGGTCCGGGCCATGTCCGCATCGGTCTGGTTCGCCATCTTGGCCGCGTTCGTGAAATCGAAGCCCCTCAGTTTCCGGCCATCAGGCCCGTGGGCCGAGCCATCGGCCCCGTGGCACCGGACGCAATTCTGCTGGAAGAAGGCCCGGAGTTCCTGCGGCGATTTGACGGGGGCCTGGGCCGCCAGGCGGTCGTGTACACCAATTTCTGTAAGTTCCCCCTGAGCCGAGGCGAGGGGGTGAGGGCATAAGGAAGCCATTGGGTCCGGTAGGTTTGAGTTTGCGAGAACCAATCCAACTGGAGGGCCAATGGC
>JAJYRN010000019.1 GCA_021794095.1 Acidobacteriota bacterium
TCGAAGTCCGCGGCCTCCTCCACCTCCATCTGCTGGGGTTCGCCACGGCCATCACCGTGCACAACTACTCGGCCCTGGCCCTGGTCGTGCTGATCGTGTTCGCGATCTTCTGGCACGTCACCACCGGCGAGTGGCGCCAGTACATCCCCACCCGGAAGTTCCTGCGCGAGATGGTGGGCTTCTACCTCACGGGCATCTTCAAGGGCGCGCCCCACCCGGTGAAGAAGCACCGGATGGCCAAGCTGAATCCCCTTCAGCGCGTGGCCTACCTGGGCTTCAAGGTCCTCATCATCCCGATCCAGGTCACCACGGGCGCCCTCTATTTCTTCTACCCGAACCTGAGCCGCATGGGCTGGCCCCCCAGTTCCCTGTGGGTCATCGCCGTACTCCATGTCATCGGCGCCTTCGCGCTGGTGGCCTTCCTCATCGGCCATCTGTACCTGACGACCACGGGGCATACGCCCCTGACCAACCTCAAGGCCATGCTCACCGGCTACGAGGACATGCCCGACGACGAGTACATGGACGAAGAGAACTAGCCCGGCGCTTTTTCCGCCGCATCCGCCCGAGCCCTGGGGAACCCCTCCAGGGCTCGGGCTTTTTCGGGCTGGCCGAGTTGCTTTTTTTGGGCATGCGCTCATAATCCTTTCTGGAGGATCGTCGTGCCCCGCCCCCCCTGTTGCAAGCATGTCCGCCAGCTTCCGGGCGTCCGGGTCTTCAAGCCCCAGGGCGTGCCCCTGGCCGGCCTGGAGGTGATCCACCTCCAGGTCGAGGAACTGGAGGCTCTGCGCCTGGCCCATGCCGAACAGCTCTACCAGGAGGCTGCGGCCCCGCGCATGGGCATCTCCCGCGCCACCTTCGGCCGCCTGCTGGACGAGGCGCACCGGAAGGTCACCCGCGCCCTGCTGGAGGGCCTGGCCCTGCGCATCGAGGGCGGCAGCTACCACCTGGCGGGGGAGAGCTGCCCCCGCTGTGAACCCCACCCACGCCCCATCCACCCGTCTTCTCCAGGAGAATCCATGAAGATCGCCGTTCCCATCCTCGATGAAACCCGCATCTCCCCGCATTTCGGCCGCTGTGGTGCCTTCCTCGTCTTCGACACGGAAGACGGGCGTATCCGCAGCCGGGAGATCCGCCCCAACACCCACGGGCATCACGCCCATACCGGACCGGGGCATGAGCATGGCCACGGCCAGCACAGCCACGCGGGCTTCCTCGCGCTGCTGGGCGACTGCGGCGTGGTCATCAGCGCGGGCATGGGCCCCGGGGCCCTGACGGCCCTCCAGGGCGCCGGAATGCGCGTCCTCCTGGTCCGCCCAGGCCAGAGCCCCGAGGGCGCCGTACAGGCCTTCCTGGAGGGACGCCTGACTGAAAGCGAACAGGGCGCCTGCGAGGCTCATCCTTGAACCGGGCCCTGCAGCCATGAGGATGGCCTTCTTCCTGTTCGGAGCCCTGCTGGCAGGGCCAGGAGCCGTCATCCTCGCCACCTTGTTCCTCGGGCTGCCCGAGGAGAAGCTTGAGCGCTTCACACCCCGCCTTCTGAGCTTCGCCACCGGGGCCCTACTGGGGATGGTCTTCCTCCGCATGCTCCCCGAGGCCCTGGAGGCCGGAGGCATCCGCCCCATCCTCATGGCGGTCCTCGCGGGCTTGCTGACGCTCTTCCTGCTGGAACGCCTCCGGATCACCCGCCACTGCCATGAGCACCAGTGCCCGGAACACGCCGGCATGGGTGTGCGCGTATTCACCGGGAACGCCGCCCACAACCTGGTGGATGGCATCGCCCTGGCCCTGGCGTTCCAGGCCTCCGTCCCCATGGGCTGGATCATGGTGCTGGCTCTGCTCGGCCATGAGGTGCCCAAGAACATTGTGAACATCCTCCTGATGCGCGAGAGCAGCAGCCATGAGGGCGCCGTGCTCTGGGTGGGCCTCGCCAGCCTTTTCACCGCCTTCGGCGGACTGGCCACGATGCTGGCCCTCCAGGGCTTCCTGCGGGCGACGCCCGTGGCCCTGGCCCTCGGTTCTGCCGTGTTCCTGTACATGGCCCTGGCCGACCTCGTGCCGCGCCACCGCCAGCGCCCCGTGAACCGGGAAGCCGCGCTCCAAGCGGCGCTCGTGCTGCTGGGAGCGGGCGCCATCCTGGCGCTCCGGGGATGATCCAGCCCGGCCCCGTCTGGACAGGGGGCGCAAGGGCCTCTAGCTTGGAATCATGAGCCCGCCCCCAACCATCCTGCTGGTGGATGACGAACCTGGTATCCGCCGATCCCTGGGCGAGGCCCTGAAGGATGAGGGCTATCAGGTGGTGAAGGCCGAGCGCGGCGAGCACGCCCTGGATCTGCTGCGCAACCCGGATGGGGAAGGCATTGACCTCGTCCTGCTGGATGTCTGGCTGCCGGGTCTGGATGGGCTGGAAACCTTGAAGCAGGCCAAGCTCCTGCGTTCGAGCCTGCCCATCGTCATGATTTCGGGCCATGGCAGCATTGACACGGCCCTGCAGGCCACCAAGCTGGGCGCCTTCGACTTCCTCGAGAAGCCCATTGACCTGGATCGCCTGCTGCTGGTCACGGGCAACGCCCTGAAGCAGTCCCGGCTGGAACAGGAGAACCAGCGCCTGCTGGAGGCCGTGGAGGGCGGCCGCTTCTTCCTGGCGGAGAGTCCGGCCATGAAACGCCTGCTGTCGGATGTGCAGCTCGTGGCGCCCACGGAGGGCCGCGTGCTGTTGACGGGCGAGAACGGCAGCGGCAAGGAGGAGGTGGCCCGGCTCATTCATGCCCAGAGCCCGCGCAAGGACGCCCCCTTCGTCGAGGTGAACTGCGCCGCCATCCCCGAAGAACTGATCGAAAGCGAGCTGTTCGGGCACCAGAAGGGGGCCTTCACCGGCGCCGTGCGCGACCAGAAGGGCAAGTTCCGCGAAGCCGACGGCGGCACCCTCTTCCTGGACGAAGTGGGCGACATGTCGCTCAAGACCCAGGCCAAGGTTCTCAGGGCCCTCCAGGAGGGCCGCGTGGAGCCCATCGGCGGCGGCGGCGCCGTGGGCGTGGATGTCCGCGTGGTCGCGGCCACCAACAAGAACCTCGCCGATGAAATCGCCCGCGGCCGCTTCCGGGAGGATCTCTATTTCCGCCTCGCCGTGGTGCCCCTGCGCATTCCCCCCTTGCGCGAGCGGCCCGAGGACATCATCCCCCTGGCCGAGGCCTTCATCGCCCGCATCGCCCGCCAGTACGGCCGTCCGCCCAGACGCCTGGGGCCCGAGGCCAAGGACACACTGCTGCGGCACGACTGGCCCGGGAACGTGCGGGAGCTGAAGAACCTCATGGAACGCGCCGTCATCCTCGGCCGCGGCGCCGAGATCCGCCCCGGCGACCTCGGCCCCCTGGCCGTGCGCCACCTCGCCGAGTCCGATCCCTTCTCCTTCCCCGAGTTCCCCAGCATGAAAGAAGCCCGCGACTGGTTCGAAGGCCAGTACCTCCAGCGGGAACTGAAACTCCAGAACAGCAACATGACCCGCGTCGCCGAGCGGGTGGGGATGGACCGCTCGAACCTCTACAAGCGCCTGAAGGCCCTGGGCATCGAGCCCAGGGAGATGCCATGAGCGATCGCAAGTGGTTCAAGATTGGGGAGACGGCCCAGCAGATTGGCGTCAGTCCGAAGGAATTGCGGTACTGGGAAGACGTGATCCCCGAAATCAAGGCCCGCCGGAGCAAGGGGAACCTGCGCTACTACCATCTGGACGAACTGCCGCGCCTCAAGCGCATCAAAGCCTGGCTGACGGAAGGACTCACGGTCGCAGACTGCCGCGAACTGCTGATCCACGGCCACCTTGCCCAGCGGCTCGATCTCGGCCTGGATCCCGACGAAGCGCCTGCGCCCCCCCCGCGGAAGCCCCAGCCCAGCATTCCCCGCCTGCTTCGCGCCAGCTCCGATCTCCAACCCGCGATCCGCGCGCTGCGCGGCCTCCTCGATCGCCTGTCCGCGCCGCCCCGTCCTTGACCAGACCCTCCAAACGGTCTAGAGTCGAAGGTTCACGGCGCGTGGCGCAGCCTGGTAGCGCACTACCTTGGGGTGGTAGGGGTCGGAGGTTCGAATCCTCTCGCGCCGACCAAAGAGACCTAGAGAAATCTAGGTCTTCTTTGTTTTTTATCGGCACGCAAAATCGGCTAGATCCCCGTGCTCAAAATATGCTCAAACCCCATCCTGATTCATGGCTGTTCATGAGAGCCCATCCCCGAGCGGAGAAGCCTGCATTTCCTGGCGTTCAGCCCTCCCAAATAGAGCGTGAGCCTCGGCACCCTCTCACCTCGCCCTCACTGGAAGATCGCCAGCTGTTGAAGGAGGGGCTGGCACTCGGCGATTGAGGCCGACCTCAGACCGGGATGGGGGCTATCAGGTCTGGCCCATCGTTCATTACATTCCCTACCGCCATCCCAACCGGATGGGCCGCCATGCGCTTGGCAGGACAGGGCAAACGAGCAAGACGCCACCGCTTAGGACCACTGGGGTGATCGAGCGCAGGCCTACGGGCAACGGGGTCCTGAGCTCCGCCCGGGATCAGCCTTTCCGGATGAGCTGAAGCGCCAGGCGGGCCCGGTCCATCACCAGGCTAGAGAATCGCTCCAGAGCCTCCGTATCCAGCCCAGGGCCTTCAAGGCCGGACCGGGCTTCCTGGGCCTTGGCCAACACCAGGTCCGCAAGCTCCTGGACCCGGCGGCGGACCAGGGGGAACCTGAGGCCTGCCTGCTGGGCAAAGAGGCTCCAGGCTTCCGCGTCGAGGTTCTCAAGGCGGGCCTGTCTACCGATTTTCATGGCGAAGGCCGGGGAGAGCTCGGGGTAGACCACGGTGCAAAGGAGGTCGTAGAGGGGTGCCAGCCGGGGGCCTGTCTCCGAGTAGAGGATGGAGAAGTTCTTCCCGTGGGCGTCCGCATTCCCAGCGAGGGCATTGAAAATGACGGCATCCAGGAGCTTCAGGACCTCCGTGGCGGGGCGGGCGGTCACGCGGCGCACCACCGCGAAACACCGTTCGAGCGAAGGCCCCCCTTCGGACTGGTACTTCTGCTCCACGGGAATGCCCAGGGCCTGGCAGAGGTCCTCCTGGTGGAGCCGGCGGATGACCCCCGCCGCCAGGGTTCGGTCGTAGCGGCGGACCAACAGGAAGGTGCGCCCCCCATGGGAGGCAGGAAGGCTCCTCGCCTCCACCGCCGCGACCTCCAGACCAAGAAGTCCGGCCAGGCGCATGACGAAGGCCTCGTTCTCGGTGGTGGCCTCGAAACGGGGGATGGCAGGCTTCAGGATGTGCGTGGTGGGCTGGTCCGGGCCGGGAAGGGCCACAGCGCCATCCACCAGAACCACCGGCACCTTGGCCTGGGCTCCGGCCAGCGAGAGGCGAAGCCCGCCTTCGCCCGCCAGGAGGGGCCGCTGGGGTAGGGCCTCAAGCAGCCTCCGGAGGCCCTCCTCATCCAAAGGCTTCGGAATCCAGGGCCCGGCGGACGCGACGGGGATCTCTTCCAGGTGGAGGAACTGGAGGGCCCCGGCCACCTCACCCCCCAGGCGATCCAGCATGGCAAAGTCGTTGGCGGCGGAGATGCCCAGGGCCTGGGCCGCGGCCCGGCGCTGGCCCTCCTCCGGCAAGAGGCCCCCGAAGAAGGGGCGGCATTCCCGCCGCGAGAAGGGTTCGAAGCGCTTGGGGAGCGAGGCCGAGACCGCGGGCGCTTCCGGGTTGGTCACCCACTCCGGGAGGTAGGCAAAGCCCAGTTCCCCCCCATCGTCCTGGGTCAATTCACCCACGGCACGGCCATCCCACCACACCCGAAGGCGCCTCATGGGGCCCCCTCGGTGCCGGCCGGAGGCGTGATGGTCACCTTGCACCCCAGGGCCTCAAGGACCGCCAGGAGCTTGCCGACCTGGATCGTGGGCTTGCCCGCCTCCAGGTCCACGATGAAGCGGAGCCCCACCCCCGCCACGCCCGCAAGCTGATCCTGTCGCAGGCCCTGGGCCTTGCGGGCCTGTCGGACGAGGCGGCCGAGATCACTGGGGGTGAGGGTGGGTGAGGGCATAAAGACTTTCCCGATCGGGTAAGTATTGGTCCAAAGAGCCTCTTGTCCATACGAAATATCCCGATCGGGAAAATTGAACACCCGTTGGGGCCATGTGGACAAAAAATGCCCCGATCGGGAAGCCGAGGAATCGGGCTATCCCATCACCAGCCAGATGGGGCGCCTGGCGCGGCGTGCGCCTTGCTCCCAGAACGAAAGGGTCTGCTGGCTCACCAGGAGCGCTTCAGCGAACTCGGTCTGGGAACGGGCCCCTCGGAGGGCCCGGAGGTTCTCAGGGAATCGCGAGCAGACCTTGGCCGACTTCGCGCCGGCCGGGGGGCGCGGCGTCATCGAGAACCCGTCGGGAACCCGGTGTGGAAGGGGTCAGGGCGCATGGCCTCAGGCTAGGAAGGGCCCGGTGCTGGCCGGAAGACGCAGAGGCGGACTGGACTCGGATTTGATTACTACTAGGTAGTAGATTCGATCCCATGCCCCCCCCTGAATCCTCCGATTTCAGACTTCAGCCCTTCCAGGACCACGCCCGAACCCCCGAGTCCCCGCGAATCCTCGAGGAGGGCCAGGATGCGACCTATCCAGCCGCCCCCGAGGAGGAGGGGGTGGCCGAAGGTGGGGGCCAGTTAGACCTTCGTTCGGGCTCACCTGCAAGTTTCGGCCGGAGGTGTCAATTCATCCTTGACGGCTTGCAATGGTCAACGCATTGTTGACGAGTCAACACAATGTTGACACTGAACCAAGGATGAGACAATGAACGCCAAACCACATGCCCATGAATCCTCCTGGGACCAGGCCGGCCTAGGGAACGCTATAGAAAAGGCCATCCTGACCCACGCAGGCCTGTCAGCGGGTTCTGCAACCGACACGGACTCCTTGCTTCGCTTGGTGGATGCCACCAGTGAATCACTCGACCTCTGCGGGAAACTCCAACGTGCCGCGGTGCATCAGGCCCGACGATCTGACATCCCATGGTCAGACATTGGGGGGGTCATGGGCATCACTCGCCAGGCGGCGCAGCAGCGCTTTGCCCCTGAAGATGTCCCGCAAACGACCACCAAGAGCACCAAGCGCATTTCCGGGGCAACCGCATTCAATGAAATGCAAATCCTCAATATGGAAGGAAAGGCTGGCTATCACCTGGTTGGTTTCGGCCCCTTGTTCCTTACCGTCATGGCCTCAAACGCGGTCTGGGAGCATCGGCGCATGTATTCCCTCAATGGGGCTGGCAAGCGGACTCGGATGGAGGCCGAAGGCTGGATCTATGTTGGCAACTGGTTTCCGTTCCACTATTTCAAACGCATCGTACCTTAATGGCCTGAACCAAAGCCTTCTTCCCGCCGCCCTGATGCTTCGAGCGACTCGGAACCCACCGGCGTTACCTTTCGTCCCCCATAACGAGGTCCGTGCCCCATGAGCAATCTCCAGGAACGAATCGCTGGCAGTTTCAGAGCACAGGGCCTGATGGCGACCATCGTCAATGTTCGTTCCTGACGCCTGACCGCCCGGAAGCAGCCTCCGTATATGCGAAGGGCGGGATCGCTCCCGCCCTTCGTCTGGGATCCGAGGAAACGCTAGATGTCCTCGCCGTCCACTTCGCTCATGCCCTGGAGTTCCTCGACGTGGGCCGCCATGCGGGCGTACTCGTCGTCGAAGTCCTCGCCACCGGTGAATTCATTGAGGGTGGGTTCGGGGTACTCACCCTCCTCGATCTCCAGGTTCCGATAGTGGGCCATGCCCGTGCCGGCCGGGATGAGCCGGCCCAGGATGACGTTCTCCTTCAGGCCGCGGAGGTAGTCCACGCGGCCCTCCAGCGCGGCCTCGGTGAGAACGCGGGTGGTCTCCTGGAAGCTGGCGGCGGAGATGAAGCTCTCGGACGTGAGCGCCGCCTTGGTGATGCCCAGCAGCAGGGCTTCGCAGGTAGCGGGCTGGCCGCCATCCTTGATGGTCTGCTCGTTGATCTCCTTGAAGCGGTGCTTGTCCACCTTCTCCTCGACGATCATCGGGGTGTCGCCGACATCCGAAATGAGAACCCAGCGCATCATCTGCCGGATGATCACCTCGATGTGTTTGTCGTTGATCGTCACACCCTGGGCCCGGTAGACCTCCTGGACTTCGTTGACGAGGAAGGCCTGGAGGGCCCGGTCGCCCTGGACCTTGAGCAGATCGTGGGGGCTGACGGCACCTTCGGTCAGTTTCTCCCCGGCGCGGATTTCATCGCCATCCTGCACCTGGATGTGCTTGCCGCGGGGGATCAGGTATTCGCCCTTCTCCCCGGTTTCCGCCTCGACGACCACCTTCTGGTTGCCACGGACGCGGTTGCCGTATTTCACAAGACCCGTCACCTCGCTGATGATGGCGGGTTCCTTGGGTTTGCGGCCCTCGAAGAGCTCCGTGACGCGCGGCAGGCCGCCCGTGATATCAGAGGTCTTGGCCTGCTGGCGCGGCGTCTTGGCAAGCACATCGCCGGGCAGAAGATCCTGACCCTCCTCCACCTCGATGTAGGCGCCGGTGGGGATGTTGTAGCGCTTCAGAACCTTGTGGTTGTCCCCCTTGATGTTGATGTGGGGATGCATCTTGTCGTCCGTGGGATCAATGACCTTCTTGCGGAAGTTGCCGCTGATCGGATCCTTCTCTTCCTGGTAGGAGACGTTGAGCTCGAACTCCTTGAAGTCAGCCACGCCACCCACTTCGGTGAGCACCACATCATTGTAGGGATCCCACTCGGCCAGCACCGTGCGCGGTTCCACGGTCTCGTTGTCCTGTACGCGGATGATGGCGCCCGAGGTGATCTTGTACCGCTCACGCTCGTTGCCATCCATATCGGCCACCAGGAGGTAGCCGTTGCGGGTCAGGGCCACTGTCTCGCCCTTCCGGTTCACCACGGTCTTCCCTTCGAGGCCGACGTATTTCACAACGCCAGCGATCTGCGCCTCGTGGGTGCTCTTTTCAGAAGCGCGACTCGCGGCGCCGCCCACATGGAAGGTCCGCATGGTGAGCTGAGTGCCGGGTTCGCCGATGGACTGCGCGGCGATGACACCCACGGCCTCGCCGAGGTCCACCAGACGGCCGGTGCTGAGGTTCAGGCCATAGCACTTGGCGCAGATGCCGCGCCGGGCTTCGCAGGTGAGGGCCGAGCGAATCTTGACCTTGGCGATGCCGCTGGTCTCGATCTTGAACGCCAGTTCCTCGCCGATGAGGGTGCCTGCGGCGGCGACCACTTCGTGGGAATAGGGATCCACGACATCCTCAAGCACCACGCGACCCATGATGCGGTCACGCAGGCGGGCGCGGATGGTGCCGTCGCTGTTGACGATGGCTTCCACCTCGATGCCGCTGATGGTTTCGCAGTCATCCTCGTTGACGATGACATCCTGCGCCACATCCACCAGCTTGCGGGTGAGGTAGCCCGAATCGGCGGTCTTCAAGGCCGTGTCTGCGAGGCCCTTGCGGGCGCCGTGGGTCGAGATGAAGTACTGCAGCACCGAGAGCCCTTCCTTGAAGTTCGCGGTGATGGGCGTCTCGATGATGTCGCCGCTGGGCTTGGCCATGAGGCCGCGCATGCCCGCCACCTGGCGGATCTGCGTCTTCGAACCACGGGCGCCGGAGTCGGCGAGGATGTAGATGGAGTTGAGGAACGTGTCGTTCTCGTTCCGCTTCTCCAGTTCCTTCATCATGTCGCTGGCCACCTGGTCGCTGGTCTTGGACCAGACTTCCAGGATCCGGTTGTAGCGGGTGGAGGAGTCCAGACGGCCCTCGTAGGCTTCCTTCTCGATCGCACGGACTTCCTCGGTGGCGATCTTGAGCAGCTTGCCCTTGGTGTCAGGCACGACGAGATCGTCAATGCCCACGCTCACGCCAGCGCGCATGGCCCACTGGAAGCCCAGATCCTTCATGGCATCCAGCATGCGGATGGTGACCTCAGGACCGTTCAGCTTGTAGGCGCGGTTCACGAGGGACAGCAGGCCTTCCTTCTTCAGCAGGCCGTTGATGTAGGGCAGTTCCTCGGGCAGGGCGCGGTTGAAGAGCACGCGACCCACGGTGGTGACCTTCAGGGCGTGCTGGACGGTTTCCGCGGGGGCTTCGAACACTTCCTGCTCGGAGTTCTTCTTGGGATCCTTCGCGTGCCAGGCCTCAGTGTCCACCCACTCGCCGCTATAGCGGATCTGGATGATGGCGTGGGTATCCACGACCCCCGCCTGGTGGGCCGCGACAACATCATTGGCGTTGCCGAAGACCATACCCTCGCCCTTGCGGTTGAGGCGCTTCTTGGTGAGGTAGTAGGCGCCGAGCACAATGTCCTGGCTGGGGACCACGTTCGGCCGGCCGTTGGCAGGGTTGAGGATGTTCTGCGTGGACATCATCAGCACCTTGGCCTCGATCTGGGCCATGGGGCTGAGCGGCACATGCACGGCCATCTGGTCGCCGTCGAAATCCGCGTTGAACGCGGTGCAGACCAGGGGATGCAGACGGATGGCCTTGCCTTCCACCAGCACCGGCTGGAAGGCCTGGATGCCCAGGCGATGCAAGGTGGGTGCGCGGTTGAGCAGGACTGGGTGGTTCTTGATCACCTCTTCCAGCACGTCCCACACTTCCGGGCGGCCTTCCTCCACCATTTCCTTGGCCTGGCGGATGGTGGCGGCGAAACCCTTGTGCTCGAGCCGGTTGAAGATGAAGGGCTTGAACAGCTCAAGCGCCATCTTCTTGGGCAGACCGCACTGGTGCAGCTTGAGGTCCGGACCCACCACGATGACGGAGCGGCCCGAGTAGTCCACGCGCTTGCCGAGCAGGTTCTGGCGGAACCGGCCCTGCTTGCCCTTGAGGGCATCACTAAGGGACTTCAGGGGGCGGTTGCTGACACCGCGGAGGAGGCGGCCGCGCTTGCCGTTCTCGAAAAGGGCGTCCGCGGCTTCCTGCAGCATGCGCTTCTCGTTGCGCACGATGACATCGGGAGCCTTGAGCTCCAGGAGCTTCTTGAGGCGGTTGTTCCGGTTGATGACGCGGCGATAGAGGTCGTTCAGGTCAGAGGTGGCGAAGCGGCCGCCGTCGAGCGGCACCAGGGGGCGCAGCTCGGGGGGCAGCACGGGCATCACATCAAGGATCATCCACTCGGGCTTGTTGCCGGAGCGCATGAAGGCCTCGGCCACTTTGAGGCGCTTGGCGATCTTGCTGCGCTTCTGGCTGGAGGGCTCGTTCTTCATATCATGGCGGAGCTGGACCGTCAGAGCCTCAATTTCCACCTGCTTGAGCAGCTCCTTGATGGCCTCGGCACCCATCTGGGCGCGGAAACCTTCGCCGTAGAGGGTCCGAGCTTCGCGGAACTTGTCCTCGTTGAGGATCTCACCGGACTTAAGCGCCGTGGCGCCCGGCTCGGTGACGGCATAGGCCTCGAAGTAGAGCACCCGCTCCAGATCCTTGAGGGGGATGTCCAGCAGGTAGCCGATGCGGCTGGGAACGCCCTTGAAGAACCACACATGGCTGACCGGAGAAGCCAGCTGAATGTGGCCCATGCGCTCGCGGCGCACCGATTTCTTGGTGACCTCGACGCCGCACTTGTCGCAGATGACGCCCTTGAACTTCTGGCGCTTGTACTTGCCGCAGAGGCATTCCCAGTCGTTCACGGGCCCGAAGATGCGGGCGCAGAACAGGCCGTCGCGTTCGGGCTTCAGGCTGCGGTAGTTGATGGTCTCAGGCTTGGTCACCTCGCCCCGCGACCAGGACCGGATCTTGTCCGGACTGGCCAGGGTGACGCGGATGCACTCATAGGCATTGATGTTCTGGGGTTCTTGGAACATGGGGCCTCTCTCTCGTCTGAAGTCGCAGGAAAGGGCTCAGCCCTCGATGGTGAAGGCCTCGGGCTCGGGAGCCATGAGCATGGGATCCAGTTCTTCGCGGGTGAGCATCTCCACGTCAATGCACAGGGCATTGAGTTCCTTGCGCACCACGTTGAAGCTCTCCGGCAAGCCGGGATCCTTGATGGTCTCGCCCTTGATGATGGCCTGGTAGATCTGCGTGCGGCCATGCATGTCGTCGGACTTGTAGGTGAGCAGCTCCTGCAGCACGTGCGCGGCGCCGTAGGCCTCGAGGGCCCACACTTCCATCTCGCCGAAGCGCTGGCCGCCGAACTGGGCCTTGCCGCCGAGGGGCTGCTGTGTGATGAGCGAGTAGGGTCCAATGCTCCGGGCATGGATCTTGTTGTCCACGAGGTGGTGCAGCTTGAGCATGTAGACGCAGCCCACATTCACGGGCTGCTCGAAGGCTTCGCCCGTCATGCCGTCGAACAACATCGTCTTGCCCGTGACGTCCGGACCGAGTCTGTTGTTCTTCTCCCAGGCCTTGCGGAGGAAGTCCTTGATGTCCGATTCCCGGGCGCCATCGAAGACAGGCGTGGAGAAGTGGACGCCGAGGGTCTTCCCGGCCCACCCCAGATGGCACTCCAGCACCTGGCCGATGTTCATACGGGAGGGCACGCCGAGGGGGTTCAGCACGATGTCCACGGGCCGTCCATCCGGCAGGTAGGGCATGTCCTCCACGGGGAGGATGCGGCTCACCACGCCCTTGTTGCCATGCCGGCCGGCCATCTTGTCGCCGACCTGCAGCTTGCGCTTCACGGCCACGTAGCACTTCACGGTCTTGAGCACGCCGGGCATCAGCTCATCGCCCTTCAGCAGCCGCTCCATGCGCTCGTTGAGGATGTCGCGCAGGACCTTCAGCTGGCTCTCGGTCTTGTCGAGAATGTCCAGCACCTGCTGCTCGATGCGGGCCTTGCCGGCGGCGACGGTGACCTGGCGGAAGCGATGGTAGGGCACGGCCTCCAGCATGTTCTGGGTGAGCTTCTTGCCCTTGGGCAGCAGCTCCTTCTGCCCCTTGTCGTCCGTCAGCGTCTCGGAAAGCTCCTTCCCTTTCAGCAGGGTGACGATCTTCTTCTTCGCCTCGGCGCGGATGATGCGCTCCTCGTCGGAGAGATCCTTCTCCCACTTGGCGATCTGGTCGCGCTCGATCTGCTGGGTGCGGAGGTCCTTCTCCTGGCCCTTGCGGGTGAAGACCTTGATGTCCACCACAGTTCCCTCGATGCCGGGGGGCACCGTGAGGCTGGCGTCCTTCACATCGCTGGCCTTCTCGCCGAAGATGGCGCGGAGCAGTTTCTCCTCGGGGGAGAGGATGGTCTCGCCCTTCGGCGTGACCTTGCCCACCAGAATGTCGCCATGGCGGACCGTGGCACCGGTGCGGATGATGCCGCTCTCGTCGAGGTTCTTGAGGGCCTCCTCACGCACCTGGGGAATGTCGCGGGTGATCTCCTCGGGGCCCAGCTTGGTGTCGCGGGCGTGGACCTCGAACTCCTCGATGTGGATGGTGGTGTAGAGATCCTCCTTCACCACGCGCTCGGAGATCAGGATCGCGTCCTCGAAGTTGTAGCCGCGCCAGGGCATGTAGGCGACCACCAGATTCCGGCCCAGGGCCAATTCGCCGTGGTCGGTGCAGGGGCCATCCGCCAGGATCTGCCCTTCGGTGACGTACTCGCCCTTCTTCACCAGGGGATCCTGGTTGAGGCAGGTGTTCTGGTTGCTGCGGGCGAATTTCACCAGGGTGTAGATGTCCACACCCGATTCGATGCCCTCGGTATCCGGATCATCCTCCACCCGCACCACGATGCGGTTGGCATCCACCGTCTCCACGATGCCCGAGCGGCGGCAGACCACGCAGGCGCCGGAATCCTTGGCGGCCACGTACTCCATGCCCGTGCCCACGATGGGGGCCTCGGTGCGGATGAGCGGCACGGCCTGGCGCTGCATGTTGGCGCCCATGAGGGCGCGGTTCGCATCGTCGTTCTCGAGGAAGGGGATGAGGCTAGCGGCCACGGACACCACCTGCTTTGGGCTCACATCCATGAGCGTGACCTTCTCGCGGGGTACGATCTTGGTCTCGCCGGCAACACGGGCGGTGACGTCTTCGTCCAGGATGACGCCGTGTTCGTCCACGCGCACATTCGCCTGCGCGATGGTGTGCTCGTCCTCCTCCCAGGCCGAGAGGTAGAAGGCGTGCATCTCGTACTTCGCTGGGCGCTTGCTGGCCTTCGTGAGCTTCTTGTTCTCGGTTTCCAGCTCGTCGAGCCGGACCACCTGCATGTACTCGAACTTCGAATCGCCCACGCTGGTGACCTTGGCGAAATGGACGATGCGGCCTTCTTCCACCTTGAGGTAGGGGCTCTCGATGAAGCCGAACTCGTTGATGCGGGCGTAGCAGGACAGGCTGGAGATGAGGCCGATGTTCGGGCCTTCCGGCGTCTCGATGGGGCAGATGCGGCCGTAGTGGGACGTGTGCACATCGCGCACCTCGAAGCCCGCGCGGTCGCGGCTGAGGCCGCCCGGTCCGAGGGCCGAGAGGCGGCGCTTGTGGGTGATCTCAGACAGCGGGTTGGTCTGGTCCATGAACTGGGAGAGCTGGCTGGAGCCGAAGAACTCCTTCATGGCCGCGATGACCGGCTTGCTATTGATGAGGTCGTGCGCCTGCAGCGGGCTGTTGGGATCCTGCGCGATGCTGAACTTCTCCTTGATGGCGCGCTGCACGCGCACCAGGCCCACGCGGAAGCCGTTCTCCAGCAGCTCGCCCACGGACCGCACACGGCGGTTGCCCAGGTGGTCAATGTCGTCGGCCCGCACCGGTGCGATCTCGTTCACTTCCTGGCGAGTGGTGTCGTACTTCTTCAGGCGCAGGAGGTAGTGCACGGTAGAGACGAAATCCTCCGTGCCCAGGGTGCGGACATCCAGATCGGTACTGAGGGCCAGCTTGGCGTTGATCTTGTGGCGGCCCACCTTGCTGAGGTCGTATTTCTGGGGGTCGAAGAACATGCCGAAAAGCAGCTTCTTGCTGGATTCCAGTGTCGCAGGCTCACCCGGCCGGATCTTCTTGAAGAGTTCCTTGGCGGCCTCTTCGCTGTCCTCGGTGTGATCCTTGGCCAGCGTCTCTGAGAACACCTTGCCGGTGGCGTCGTTATCCGGGAAGAAGACATCGAAGGACTGGATGTTGTTGGCCAGGAACATCTCCAGGTGCGTCTGGAGGAACGGTTCGTTGGCTTCCAGAAGCACCTCGCCGGTCTCCATGTTCACCACGTCCTGGAGCAGGACCGCGCCATCGAGGACCTCCCGATCCACGGACACGTCCTTGATGGCCGCCTTCTCCATCTGTTCGAGGATGCGGCGGGTGATCTTCTTGTCCTTGGCGAGGATCTCTTCCTTGGTCTTCGGGTGTTTTACGGGCTCGCCCAGCTTCCGGCCGACAAGCAGTTCGCCCACGGCCACGCTGAGTTTCCCCTTCTTCAGGAAGAAGGTGGCCGGCGTGTAGAAATGGCGCAGCATCGCCTCGTTGGAATCCAGATCCTCGCTGAAGAGGCCGAGAGCTCGCATGAAAGTGGCGCCCAGGAACTTGCGCTTGCGGTCAATGCGGGCGTAGAGCAGGCCCTTGGCGTCGAGCTCGAATTCGATCCAGGAGCCGCGGTAGGGGATGATCTGAGCGCTGTAGAGGCTCTTGTCCGACGCGATGCTGAAGAAGACGCCAGGGCTGCGATGCAGCTGGCTCACGATCACGCGCTCGGTGCCGTTGATGATGAAGGTGCCGCGGTCGGTCATGATCGGCAAGTCGCCGAAATAGACTTCGGATTCCTGGCTCTGCTTGAAGCGGCGGTTGCCCTTGTCGTCCTTGTCGAACTGGTTCAGGCGGACCCGGATCTTGAGCGGAGCGGCCATGGTCTGGCCACGCTCGACGCACTCCTCCATGGTCATCTTCTGCTTCATGCCCACGGGTTCCTGGCACACGTCGCAGATGGCGGCGGCATTCTTGTTCCGGGTGCCGCACTTGGGGCAGTCCACCGTCGGATCCTTCGGATGGTCCGACACGATGCTGTGGCCGCACTGCTTGCACTGGGTGCGCAGGTATTCAAGGCCCTGGAATTTCTCACACTTGCAGGCCCAGTGGCCCACCGTGTAATCCAGGAATTCCACTTCGAGCGTGGCGTCTGACCCGTCAGGGTTCTTCCCGTTGTGCACGGGGAACATGGACTCGAACACGGACTTCAGGCCGCGGGGGTCCCGCTCGCTGTGGAGCAGGTTCATCTGGAGGAATTCGTCGTAGCTCCGCTTCTGGATGTCAATCAGGTTCGGGATGGGCACCAGAGAGCGGATCTTCGAGAAATCGTGGCGCTGGCGGTAGATGTTCTGCTGAACACTCATGGTTCGCTCCAGATGTGATAGGCGGAACCCTCAATGACTACGGCACTCCGAGGCCTCAGCCCCGGACCGGAGAAGAGATCAGGCGTGGGAGCCCCAGTACGCGCCGATGGCCACCCCACCGCCAAACAGCGGATGGAGGAGCCCAGTGGCGATGTCGGTACTGCTGCGGAGGGGTGTTCGCAACCGGGGGCCTTTTTGAGGCAGAGATCCCGCCGGGAAGCCAGGCGGAAAGGAATAATCGTACCAGTACGAGACGAAACCGCAAAGCGCAAGGTGCGACAGACACCCCGCGCTTTGCGTAACGACTAGTACCAGGCTACTTGATCTCGACCTTGGCGCCAGCGGCCTCGAGCTTTTCCTTGATCTTCTGGGCTTCATCCTTCGCGACGCCCTCCTTGACGGCCTTCGGGGCGCCGTCCACCAGGTCCTTGGCCTCCTTCAGGCCCAGACCAGCGACCACTTCGCGGACCGCCTTGATGACGTTCAGCTTGTTGGCGCCAGCTTCGGTGAGGATGACGTTGAACTCGGTCTGCTCTTCGGCAGCGGCCGCGGGAGCAGCGCCACCGGCAGCGGGCGCGGCCATGGCGGCGGCGGAGACGCCGAAGCGCTCCTCAAGGGCCTTGACCAGGTTGGCCAGGTCAAGGACGGTCATGGTTTCGATTTCAGCGATGAGCTGATCGGCGGTGAGAGCCATGTTGGCCTCCTGCATGCATTGAATGGGTTTCGGGTTCGGGGTTGTGGATCCGCGCTACTCGCCGGCCTTCTGCTTGCGGATGCCGTCAAGGGCGACCGCCAGGCCGGAGATCGGGTACTGCATGAGGTAGAGCAGCTTCGCGATGAGCACTTCGCGGCTGGGAAGCTCGGCCAGGGCCTGAAGCTCCTTCATGCTGATCTGCCTGCCATCCATGATGCCGGCCTTGAACTGGGCGGCCGGATTGTCCTTCAGGAAGCCATTGATGGCCTTGGCCAGGGCGATGACATCCTCGTGCGTGGTGGCCACGGCGCTGGCGCCCTTGAAGGCGCCGCCGAGGGGCTCGAACGGGGTTTCCTTGACAGCCAGGCGCAGCAGCGTGTTCTTGCTGACGCGGTACTGGGCCTTGCTCTCGCGGACGCTCTTGCGGAACGCGGTGTCCTTCTCCACGGCCAGACCTTTGAACTCGATCACCACGGCGGACGTGGCGACGGCAAAGGCATCCTTGAGCTCAGCGACTTCAGCGATCTTCTGGGTCTTTTCCATGGTCGGCCTCCTACTTCTCAACGCCAGCGGTGTTGAGGGAGACGGAGGGGCCCATGGTGGAGGCGATATACATCGTCTTCACATACTTGCCCTTCGCCGTGGCCGGCTTGGCCTTGTGGACGGCATCGATCAGCGCTTTGGCGTTCTCTTCCAGCTTCTCGACGCCGAACGACAGCTTGCCCACGGGAGCATGGATGATACCGGTCTTGTCCACGCGGTACTCCACCTTGCCCGCCTTGATCTCCTTGATGGCCTTGACCACGTCGAAGGTCACCGTGCCGGTCTTAGGGTTGGGCATGAGCCCCCGGGGACCGAGCACTTTGCCCAGCCGTCCGACGCCCTTCATCATGTCGGGGGTCGCCACCAGCGCGTCGAAGTCGAGGAATCCGGCGGCGATCTTCTCCACCAAGTCATCCCCGCCCACGATCTCGGCGCCCGCCGCTTCCGCTTCCTTGACCTTCTCGCCACCCGCGATGACCGCCACTCGCATCGTCTTGCCCGTTCCGTGGGGCAGCACGATGGTGCCGCGGACCATCTGGTCCGCATGCCGGGGGTCAACACCGAGCCTCATGTGCACCTCGACGGTCTCGTCGAACTTGGCGAAGGCCAGGTCCTTGAGGGTGCCGAGCGCATCCTTCAGCTCGTAGGGGCGATCTTCGATCTTGGCCGCGGCAGCCCGGTACTTCTTTCCAGGTTTTGCCATATTGGCTCCTACTCGAACGATCTCCCGCGATAACGGTCGCGGTGGCCGGGATCGCCGCACGGCGCGGCTCTCCAGGGAATCAATCCACGACTTCGACACCCATGGAGCGGGCGGAGCCGGCGATGGAATGGACGGCGGCTTCGAGGCTGCCGGCGGTGAGGTCGGGCATCTTCACCTTGGCGATCTCGGCGAGCTGCGCCTTGGTGATCTTGCCGACCTTGATCTTGTTGGGCGTGGCGGAGCCCTTGTCCAGGCCGATCTTCTTCTTGATCAGCACAGCCGCGGGCGGGGTCTTGAGAATGAAGCTGAAGCTGCGATCCGCATAGACGGTGATGACAACGGGCAGAATGGTGCCCTTCTCCACGGCGCTCACGGATTTCGCGTTGAACTGCTTCACGAATTCCATGATGTTCACGCCATGCTGGCCCAGCGCGGGGCCGACCGGGGGGGCCGGCGTGGCCTCGCCCGCGGGCAGTTGCAGCTTGATGTAGCCGGTGATCTTCTTTGCCATCTGGAGGCTCCCGCGGGGGATTCCGGCGCATGCCGGCGACGCCCGCCCTGGGGGCGACGAATCCCGAGGATCCGCCGACCGGGTTGAAAACGTCCCGGTCCGAAGGGGCCGGGACTGAAAAGTTTACCCAAAAAAAGGAGGGATGTCTTCAGAAGAATCATAAGACCGAGCCCGGCAACGCCAGGCTCGGTCACGAAAAACGCTAGCGTTTTTCGACCTGGATGAAGTCCAGCTCCACAGGCGTAGAACGGCCGAACACCGTCACCATCACCTTGATGGTGGAGCGCTCCTCGTGGATCTCATCCACATCGCCCTCGAAGTTGGCGAAGGGGCCATCAATGATGCGGACCTTTTCGCCCTTCTCGAAGTGATACTTCGGCTTGGGCTTCTCCTGGGTTTCCTCGGTGTGATGCATGATCTGGCGGACCTCATCGTCCGTCAGAGGCGTGGGGCGCTTCTTGTTGGCACCCACGAAGCTCGTCACCTTCGGCGTGTTCCGCACCAGATGCCAGTCGGCATCCGCCATTTCCACGGAACCATCGGCCTTGCGCTCCACCTGGATCTGCACAAGGAGGTAGCCCGGGAAGGACTTGCGCTTTTTGACGACACGCTCCTTCTTGCCGGACTTCGCATCAACCTTCATCTCCTCGTAGGTTTCCTCGGGAATCTGGATGTCACCGAAGCTGGCGTCGCGTTCCTCCATCTTGATGCGCTGGCGGAGGTGCTCCATCACCTTGGCTTCATAGCCGGAGTAGGTGTGGATGATGAACCACTTCAACTCGCGGTCCTGAGGGGGGGCCACGGATTCCTGGGCCATGCTCACGGAGTCAGCCATGAATCCTCCTTCACTGGCGTGGGAAAAGGAAGCCGATACCCTTGGCCAGAACCCAATCGGCAGCCCAAAGGAAGACTCCGACAAAGATCGAAATGACAACCACGATCCAGGTGGAGGACAGCACCTTGTCCCGGCTCGGCCAGTCCACCCGGTCGAGCTCTGCCTTCAGATCCCTGGCCTGCTGCTTGATGGTTCCGATCACGCCGGCCCCCAAGGAAGATCGTTCTGAAAAACCCGGCCCCGAGCGGATCCGCCGGGGCCGGAATGGCAGGGGAGACAGGGTTCGAACCCGCGACCTGCGGATTTGGAGTCCGCTGCTCTACCAGCTGAGCTACTCCCCTGTGGCGACCGCCCGATCCCGATCCCCGCAAAGGTCGCGGGCCGGGCGGTCTCCGAGGGACCGGAGGCTATTTGGCCTCGCGATGCACCTTCACACCACCGCAGAACCGGCAGAACTTGTTGAACTCGAGCTTGCCGGTGGTGGTCTTCTTGTTCTTGGTCGTGCTGTAGTTCTTGCGCTTGCATTCCTGGCACTGCAAGTGGACGATCTCGCGCATGGAACCTCCTTCTGGGGCGGGAGCGATCCTGGCCTAAGCCAGGATCTCGCCCACGTTGCCCGCGCCGACGGTGCGACCGCCCTCGCGGATGGCGAACTTCAGACCCTTGTCCATGGCGATGGGCTGGATCAGCTCGACGGTCAAAGTGACGTTGTCGCCCGGCATGACCATTTCACGACCGGCCTCAAGCTCGATGGAACCCGTCACGTCCGTGGTGCGGAAGTAGAACTGGGGGCGGTACTTGTTGAAGAAGGGGGTGTGGCGTCCGCCCTCTTCCTTGGTCAGCACGTACACCTGGGCGGTGAACTTGGTGTGGGGCGTGATGCTGCCGGGCTTGGCCAGCACCTGGCCGCGCTCCACATCCTTGCGATCCACGCCGCGAAGCAGAATGCCGGCGTTGTCGCCCGCCTGGCCCTGGTCCAGAGACTTGCGGAACATTTCGACGCCGGTGACGATCTTCTTCACGGTGTCCTTGAGGCCCACGATCTCGATCTCGTCGCCGACCTTCACGATGCCCTGCTCGATGCGGCCGGTCACCACGGTGCCGCGGCCGGTGATGGTGAACACATCCTCGACGGGCATGATGAAAGGCTTGTCAATGGCGCGGACAGGGTTGGGGATGTAAGCGTCCACGGCAGCCATCAGCTCATGGATGCAGGCGCAATCCGGATGCTCCGGGTTGTCGGCATGGTCCAGGGCCAGACGCGCGGAACCCTTGATGATGGGGATCTCGTCGCCGGGGAACTGGTAGGAGGACAGCAGGTCGCGGATCTCCATCTCCACCAGCTCGGTGAGCTCGGGATCAGCGATGTCCACCTTGTTCATGAAGACGACGATGTAGGGCACGCCGACCTGCCGGGCGAGCAGGATGTGCTCACGGGTCTGGGGCATGGGGCCATCGGTGGCGGCCACCACGAGAATGGCGCCGTCCATCTGGGCCGCGCCAGTGATCATGTTCTTCACGTAGTCAGCGTGGCCCGGGCAGTCCACGTGGGCGTAGTGGCGCTTCTCGGTCTGGTACTCGACGTGGGCGGTGTTGATCGTGATCCCACGGGCCTTTTCCTCAGGCGCGGAGTCAATCTGGTCGTAGGACTTGGTCTCTCCGCCGAACTTCTTGGCCAGCACGAACGTGATGGCCGCAGTCAGCGTGGTCTTGCCGTGGTCCACGTGGCCAATGGTGCCGATGTTGACGTGCGGCTTGGAACGATCAAATTTCTCTTTGGCCACGGATACCTCCTGAGGGGTGGGAGAGAAGAATGGGAGCAGAACGGTGCGAAGGGTGGAGCCCACAACCGGGCTTGAACCGGTGACCTCTTCCTTACCAAGGAAGTGCTCTACCGCTGAGCTATGTGGGCTTTGAACCTTTCCGCCAAAGGGCGGAGTGGAGTCCCTTCCGCCCGCGGGCGGAAGGAGGTGGAGCGGGAAACGGGGTTCGAACCCGCGACATTCAGCTTGGAAGGCTGACGCTCTACCAACTGAGCTATTCCCGCATGAACGCCTCGGGCAAACAACCAGCACATCCAGGGAACCAGAGGAACTGGTGCCGAGAGAAGGATTCGAACCTCCGTAGGGCGGTGCCCGGCAGATTTACAGTCTGCTGCCATTAACCACTCGGCCATCTCGGCAGTGCTTGTCCGTCGCCCTCCACGGGCTTGTCAAGATGTCCAACCGGAACCGGAAGAACATCACCCCGCGGAGCCCTTCCGGGACTCCGAGTCAGGGGCGCTGCGAGGCAGGGCTTTCCTGACAGGGAACTCGAAAGGTATCACGGCCTGGAAGGCCTCACAAGGGGAAACTTCAGGCCCCATGCGAGCCCCGGCGGGCGAGGACGCGGAAGATGGCCACCGCGGCGGCGGCGGAGACATTCAAGCTTTCCGTGCCTCCGGGCATGGGAATGCGCAGCAGGCCATCGCATCGCTCGCGGATCTTCTGGTGCAAGCCTTCCCCTTCCGCGCCAAGCACCAGCACTGTGGGGCGGTCGAAGGGCTCGTCGAGGTAGCTGCGGCTGTCCTCGCCGGCCGCCAGCCCGTAGATCCACGCGCCGGCCGACCTGAGGCTGTCGAGCGCCCGGCCCAGATTCACCACGCGGCACACCGGCACGCGCCCCGCGGTACCCGCGCTGGCGCGCAGCACAGTCTCGTTGACCGCGGCGGAGCGGCGCTCGGGGAGTACCACGCCATCCACCGCCGCAGCCGCCGCCGAACGCAGGACGGCCCCGAGGTTGTGGGGATCGGTCACGCCATCCAGGGCCAGGATCAGGCTGGCATCCCCGCGCTGCGCCAGCCGGGCGGCCAGGTCTTCCAGGGCCGTGTAGGCGAAGGCACCGCCCTCGCCCAGCACGCCCTGGTGGCGTTGGCCCTGGGCACGGCGCTCAAGGGCCTCGACCGGCTCCCGGCGCACGGCCACGCCGGCGGCGCGGGCGGCCTCCAACAGGCTGGCGTGTCGCGGGCAGGCCGCCGGTGTGATCCAGAGGGTGTGCAGCTCGCCGCGGGCCAGCGCCTCCTCGCAGGCGTGGGGCCCCAGAAAACGCACGTCAGAAGCTCCGCCGGAAGCCGATGGCCAGCAGGTGCCCCATGCCCTCCACGCGGACCCGGGTGCCCGTCGAGCGGTAGCCTCCCGCGCTCCAGACACCATTCAGATCCGTCACGTCCTGATCCTGGGACTGGCGGTACTGGTAGCCGAAGCTGAGTTCGCCCCCCCAGACCTTGTAGCCGGCGCCGGCGGAAAAGGTGGCCTGGGATGAGCCGCCCATCAGGGGTTCCACATTCAAGGCGTCCTGCGCGTTGCGATCCACAAGCGCCCCGGCGCGAAGGGTCCAGCGCTTCCCCAGCGCCACTTCCGCGGACATCCCATACCCCAGGTGGCCCTTTCCGCGCAGCCCGGCGGCCGGCGAGTACACCGGACCGGAGGGGGTTTCAAGGCCCGGCAGGCTGGGAACCTGGAGGCCCGGGGCCGTCCAGCGGAGATCCGCCTCCCAGGTGATCATGGGGTTGAGCCGGTGCCGGACGCCGAAGGTGGTCAGGGACGGCAGTTCCAGGCGGCCACTGCCGGCCACGGCGCTGGAGGCGCCCACCAGCGCCGTGGCCCGGGGGAGCGTGCCCAGCAGGGCAGGACTCAGACCGTCACTGGCGTACAAGCCCAGCAGCCCGCCCCGGTCATAGGCCGACAGGGAGAGATCGGCCCGGTAGCCTGATTGGTGGGCCAACCCCAGGGTCCAGCGCGGATTCACCGCCCAGCGCAGGCCGAGGCTGTAGCTTGGCACCGTCTTGGATCCATTTTGAACCACGGCGGTTTCGGCCACGCCGTCCACCGGGTTAGCCGCCGAGACAGGCTGCGTGGGATCCAGCGGGATGCCGGCCCGGAGGACGGTACCGGACTGGAAGCTGAGGTGGGCCAAGCCCAGACCAATGCCGATGGACAGGCCCGGCGTGATCGCCCAGGCGGCCTGGGCTTCCAGGCGGCGTCCCGAAAGGTCCAACCGGTCCCCCATGAAGCGGTTCGGCGCATCCGAGGCAAACGCCCCGTGACGCTCGAAGGGGGTATCCAGCTTGAGGCCCAGCGTCAGGCGGGGAGAGTGGCGGAAGGCCGCCCCGAGGCCCCCGATGGCTCGGTTGCGGTCATCGCTGTACCAGGTCTGCTGGCTCGCTTCGAGGCTAGTCTGGGCCGATTCGGCTTCCAATCCGCCCGCGATGAAGGCCGAATGGCCTTCCGGCACCGCGGCCAGGAGCGCCGGGTTGAGGCTGGCGGCTTCGAGGCTGTAGCCATAGGCCACCTGGATGCCGCTGCGGGCGATGCCGACAGGGTCCGAGGCCGGAAGCGCCACGGACTGGGCCAGGGCCGGGATCACCGCCCACCCGAGCGGCAGGGCCACCCGGCACAGCGCGCGCCCTGCTCCGATCACATTTCGAATGCCCTGCGCCATACCACCGCCTCTCGAAAGACTCGATTTCTGAATGGCCCGACCGCGGGAAAGGCTTCAGGGCCATCCATCCAGGATCGCTAAAAGGCCCCCGGATACCAAGCCGAATTCAAACAGGGGGGGCCGGTCCTCACTCGTCCGGGGTCAATGGTCCTGATCTCCCATCACCCGGACCAGCAAGCGGTCCACCAGTTCCCAGACCTCCACGAGGGCCGCCAGACACATCACCAGCCCCACCCCGAGGGCCACGGCCCGGCCCCAGGGGCCGGTGGCCAGATGGCAGGCAACAGGCCAGCGCCAGCAGGCGGTGGGCACCCGTAGGCGACCGTAGAACGCCAGGGTGGCCAGGAGCATCCCACCCCACAGCAGGTAGAAGAATCGGACGGCTCGGATCAGAAGGTCCCAGCCGAAGGGACGGGGGCGAAGGGTGGGCATGCGGGAATCAGGATAGCTCAGGCCGCGCCCCGGACCACCTGCCAGCCCAGGCGGAGGATCAAAATCGCCACCACACCGATGAAGACCATCCGCACCCAGCGGCTGCCCCGTGTGAGGGCCACGTGGGCCCCCATCCATCCACCTGCGCCATTGGCTACGGCCATGCTGATGGCGACGCCCGGCAGCCAGCTGCCCTGCCAGACGAAAAGAGCCATCGCCGTGATGTTGGAGGCCCAGTTCACGGCCTTCGCCAGCGCCGAGGAACGCAGGAAGTCGAAGCCCAGCACCGACACGAAGAGAAAGATCAGCACTGATCCCGTGCCCGGACCGAAGAAGCCATCGTAGAACCCCAGGCCGACCGCGATGAGCGCGGCCAGGCCACGCTGGTGCCTGAGCCCGAAGCGGGGAGCGTGAAGGCTCCCCAGGTCCGGCTTCAGGAGGGTGAACGCCAACATGGCCACCATCAGCCCCAGCATCAGGGGGCGCAGGAAGCCCGGATGAACCCGGTAGGTGAGCCACACCCCACCGACCGCGCCCAGGGCCGAGGCCAGCACCGGGATCACCATCTCCCGCCAGTCCAGGGTCCGGGACCGGACGTACCGGCCCGCCGCCATGGTCGCCCCCGTGCAGGCCATGAACTTGTTGGTACCCAGGATGGTGGTCAGCGCCGTGCCCGCCGGCAAACCCAGCATCAGGGCCGGTACCGTGATGAGTCCCCCGCCCCCCGCTACGCCATCCATGAAGCCCGCCAGCAGTGCCGCGAGCATGAGAAGGAGAAGGACGGGAAGCGCTGGCACGGGGCTCCAAGCCAAGAACGGCGGAGGGACGGAGGTGTCGAGGGCTGGAGGCTCAGACCTTCAGAATCTCCGCTTCCTTGTGCTTCGCTGCTTCATCCACCTCCTTGATGTGGGCGTCCGTGAGCTTCTGGATATCGTCCAGAGCCTTCTTGGCGGCGTCCTCGGAGAGATGCTTCTCCTTGTCCTTCTCCAGCTTCTTCACCTCCTCGTTGGCATCCCGCCGGATGTTGCGGATGCCGGTCTTGATCTCCTCCGCAAGGCGATGGAGCACCTTCACGAGTTCCCGGCGGCGCTCCTCCGTGAGCGGCGGAATGGGCAGGCGGATCACGTTGCCATCATTGGACGGGTTGATGCCCAGATCGGACTTGAGGATGGCGGTCTCCACCGCCTTGATGGCGCTCTTGTCGAAGGGGGTCACCACCAGCATGCCGGATTCGGGAACCGTGACCGTCCCCATCTGGTTGAGGGGAACGACGGAGCCGTAGTACTCGACGTGCACATTGTCCAGGAGGCTGGCGTTGGCCCGGCCCGTGCGGATGGTCGCCATCTCCTTCTTCATGGCATCGAGGGAGCCGTGCATCCGGCGCCGGGTGTCCTGGAGGATGGTGTCGAGGGCTGGCATGGGAACCTCATCAAAGCGAAAGCCCTCTTTTATACCGCGCCGGCGGGCCTGGCGCGCCGTGCTAGAGTGGGGCACACTTTCCCGAGGTCCCCATGCGCCCTGCCCTGCTGGCTCCCCTTGCCATCCTGGCCCTGGCCGCGCCTGTCCAGGCCGCTGGCCGGATCGCCGACCCCGTTGCCACCGAGATGTCCCTGACGACCCCAGATGGGTTCGTCATCAAAGGCACCCTGACCTTGCCCCCCGCAAAGCGGAAGGTGCCCGTGGTGATCCTCGCCCACCAGTTCGGCTCCGACCGTTCCGGCTGGGCGCCCCTGACCGAGGCGCTCCACGCCCGCGGCATCGGCACCCTGGCCATTGATCTGCGCGGACACGGCGCCAGCACCCAGAAGAACGGAACCGAGGTGAAGGTCACCAGCGATTTCGCGGCCTCCGCCAAAGCGGTCGGCTTCGACCAGATCCCCAGCGATCTCGGCCTCGCCGCCGCCTGGCTGCGCAAACAGCATGGTGTGGATGGGCGCCGCCTCGGCCTCGCGGGGGCCAGCATGGGGGCCTTTTCCGTGATCCTGGCCGAACCCCTGGTCCATCCCATCGCCGTGCTGAGCCTCAGCCCCGCGGGCAACGTGGCCTTCGGCGACCATGCCATGGACGAATTCAAGGCCGACATCCTGAAGGGCCAGGCCTCCGTGCTGGTCATGGCGGCCAAGGACGACAAGGGCGCCTATGACAACGCCGAGGCCGTGAAGGGCCTCCCGGGCGTGGATGTCATCACGGCGGAGGGCAAAGCGCACGGGTTCGACTTCTTCAAGGACCGCGTGGACACCATGGCCGTCTTCTTCGGGGAGTACCTGACCTACCACCACCTCGGACAGACCCACGCCAGGCCCGCGAAAAAGGAAGCCGCGGCCCCCGCGGGCGACAGCTCGAACTAAGGAGCTGGAACGGAATAATCGTTGCCATCGTTGACGCCCAGCCGCGATGCATCCGCAAGGAAGGGCCCGCAGGGCCATGTGGTTCATGGTTCAAGGGCCCTGACGCCGCGGGGCGCGCGGATGGGCGTCAACCCTCCGGGCGCGGGGTGGCGGGCTGCGCGATCCTGCGTCGGCCTCGGTTCACGGAGTCCCGCTCCGCTGGAACCTCAGCCTCCTTGACTCACTTGCCCGGCACCCCGCGCGATGGCATTGCTTATTTCGTTCCAGCTCCTCAGCTTTCCCATCCAACAGGAAGGCCGCCCGGATAGGCGGCCTTCCTGCGTACGCTTCCTCCTACTGGAACTGCTGGGCCTCGGTGGAGCCCGCCAGGGCCAGGGTGGAGGCCAGTCCTCCGCTGACGGCCTGGGCCACCTCGTCGAAGTACCCGGTGCCCACCTCACGCTGGTGCTTCGTGGCGGTGTAGCCCACGTCTTCGGAAGCGAACTCCGCCTCCTGCAGGCGGGCGTAGGCGGCCATGCCCTCGTCGCGGTAGGCGTGGGCCAGTTCGAACATGCCGTGGTTCAGGCTGTGGAAGCCCGCCAGGGTGACGAACTGGTACGTGTAGCCCATCGCCCCCAGCTCCTGCTGGAAGGTGGCGATCTCGGCGTCCGACAGCTTCTTCTTCCAGTTGAAGGAGGGCGAGCAGTTGTAGGCCAGCAGCTTGCCGGGGAATTCGGCGTGGACGCCCTCAGCGAAGACCTTCGCCTCGTTCAAGTCGGGCGTCGAGGTTTCGCACCAGATCATGTCCGCGTAGGGCGCGTAGGCCTTGGCCCGGGCGATGGCCATGGCCACGCCGCCGGTGATGCGATGGAAGCCCTCGGGCGTGCGCTCGCCGGTGAGGAAGGGCCGGTCCCGCTCGTCCACATCCGAGGTGATGAGCCGGGCGGAATCCGCGTCCGTGCGGGCGATGACGAGGGTGGGCACGTCCAGGACGTCCGCGGCCAGGCGGGCCGCCACGAGGGTGCGGATGAAGTGGCCGGTCGGAATGAGCACCTTGCCCCCCAGATGGCCGCACTTCTTCTCGCTGGAGAGCTGGTCCTCAAAGTGGACGCCCGCGGCGCCGGCCTCGATCATCCCCTTCATCAGCTCGAAGGCGTTCAGCGGCCCGCCGAAGCCCGCCTCGGCATCCGCCACGATGGGCAGCATCCAATCGCGGGTGGGCGCGCCCTCGGCGCTGTCAATCTGATCCGCCCGCTGCAGGGCGGCGTTGAGGCGCTTCACCAGGGCCGGCACAGAGTTGGCCGGATAGAGGCTCTGATCCGGATAGGTCTGACCCGAGAGATTGGCGTCCGCCGCCACCTGCCAGCCGGAGCAGTAGATGGCCTGGAGGCCCGCCTTGGCCATCTGCACCGCTTGGCCGCCGCTGAGGGCCCCCAGCGAATGCACGTAGCCGGGCCCGTTCACCAGGCGCCAGAGCTTGCGGGCGCCCAACTGCGCCAGGGTGTACTCCACCCGGATGCTGCCGCGCAGGCGGCGCACCTGGTCGGCACCGTAGGGGCGGGTGATGCCCTGCCAGCGGGTGGCGAAGCCATCATCCTCGAAAGGAGGTATGGGAAAGAGCGGCGCGTTCATGCGGTCACCTCGAGGGTTGTGGGAGTGAGCAGGCGGCCGTAGGCCGGGAGGGTGAGGAAGGGCACGGGTTCGGGATCCAGCAGGAGCGTTTCGAAGAGGTCGGCGGCATCGCCGTAGCGGCCACCCAGGAAGGCGTCGAGGCCCACCTCGGCGCGGATCTGGGCCAGGGCTTCCTGGATCCACCTGTGGAAGAGCGACGGCGAGAGCCGCTCTCCGTCGTCGAGCCGAGCCTCGTGGTGAAGCCACTGCCAGACCTGCATGCGGCAGATCTCCGCCGTGGCGGCGTCCTCCATGAGGTGGTCCAGGGGCACGCAGCCCTGGCCCCGCAGCCAGGCCTCCAGGTAGCGGAGGCCCACCCGCAGGTTGTGGCGCAGGCCCCCCACGGTCCGGGTGCCCGCGGGGATGCGCAGCAGGTCGGCCTCGGCGACTTCCGCCTCAGGGATGCGGTCCAGCTGGTTCGGGCCGGGCAGGTGGGCGTCGAAGACGGCCTGGGCTTCGGCAACCAGACCGGGGTGGGCCACCCAGGTGCCGTCGCAGCCATCCTGCACCTCCCGCAGCTTGTCGGCCTGGACCTGGGCCATGGCCCGGGCGTGGGCCGCCGGGTCGGACTTCACGGGGATGAAGGCGCTCATGCCCCCCATGGCGTGGGCGCCCCGGCGGTGGCAGACCTGCACCAGCCGCTGGGCGTAGGCCCGCAGGAAGGGCTGGGTCATGCCCACCTGGGAGCGGTCCGGCAGCAGGGCCGCAGGATCGTTCCGAAGGGTCTTGATGAAGCTGAAGATGTAATCCCAGCGCCCCAGGTTCAGGGCCGTGGCATGCGTGCGCAGTTCAAAGAGGAAGGCCTCCATCTGGAAGGCGGCGGGCAGCGTCTCGATGAGCATCGTCACGCGCACGGTGCCCGCGGGCAGGCCCAGGGCCGCCTGGGCGCGGAGGAGCACCTCGTTCCACCAGCGGGCTTCCAGCGCGTCCTCCAGCTTGGGCAGGTAGAGGTAGGGGCCCGTGCCCCGGTCCACCAGTTCCCGGGCGTTGTGGAAGAGGAAGAGCCCCGCGTCGAAGAGGCAGGCGGGCACGGGCCGGCCATCCACGAGCAGGTGGCGCTCCGGCAGGTGCAGGCCCCGGGGGCGCACCATGAGGACGGCCGTGCGGTCTTTCAAGGCGTAGGCTTTGCCGCTGGCGGGATCCTGGAAACACAGCTGCCGGCGCACCGCGGCGTGCAGGGCGGCCTGACCCTCCAGCAGGTTCTCCGGCAGCGGGGACAGGCTGTCCTCGAAATCAGCCATATAGACCTTCGCCCCGCTGTTCAGCGCGTTGACGAGCATCTTCGGCTCGGGGGGGCCAGTGATCTCCACCCGGCGGTCCGCGAGGTCCGCGGGAGCGGGGGCCACCCGCCAGTCGCCCGAGCGGGCTGGATGGGTCCTGGGGAGGAAGTGGGGGCGTTCCCCGGCATCGTAGCGGCGCTGGCGCTCCCGACGGGCCTGGAGCAGGGCCTCCAGCGGATCACGGAAGGCGCGGACCAGATCCGCCACGAAGACCAGGGCTTCCGGGCACAGCAGGTCCGCATCCGCCGGGCCAAAGCCTGTGCTCCGGGCAGCCCGGGGGGCCTGCCATTCGATGCCGGGAAGGGAAAAAGGTTCAGCCATGGGCGCACTCCGGATGGACAAGAACTAAAGATTGATTCATACTTTGTGACAAGCAAGCTCTTGATGAATTGTTTGATGTTAATTTGAAAATTTTAGTCAATTATATCAATCGCAGTTGTCAAATTCTCACAAGGAGCCACCGTGCCCTCCACCGCGCCCGCCAAGCCCGCCGCCCGCCTGGGCGCCAAGATCCGCCTGCTCCGCCGCCAGGAGGGCCTCACCCAGGTGCAGTTGGCCGAGGCCCTGGGTATCAGCCCGAGCTACCTGAACCTCATCGAGGGCAACAAGCGACCCCTGACGGCGCCCCTGCTCATCCGGCTGGCCCAGCAGTTCCGCCTGGACCTCAAGGCCCTCGCTCCGGACGGCGACCAGCGCCTCACGGAGGACCTTCTGGAGGCCTTCGGCGATCCGCTCTTCGACACCCTGGGGCTCCAGGCGCTGGAGGTGCGGGAACTCGTGCAGAACAGCCCTCCGCTGGCCCGTGGGGTCTTCGAGCTCTACCGGGCCTATCAGCATGCCCAGGAGAGCCTGGAGAGCCTGTCAGCGCGGCTCAGCGACGGCCAGGGCTTCGATCCCGAAGCCACCCGCCTGCCTTCGGAGGAGGTCAACGACTTCATCCAGCAGGCCATGAACCACTTCCCCGACCTGGAGACCGCCGCCGAGGCGCTGTGGGCCGAAGGGCACCTGGATCCCGACGCCCTCTACCCCGGCCTGGTGGCGGCGGTGGAGGCCCGGGGCCTGAAGGTGCGCGTCCACCGGGCGGCGGAAGGCCCCGGCCTCCTGCGCCGTTTTGATCCTGAGCGCAAGCTCATCAGCCTCTCGGAACTGCTGCCCCTGCGCAGCCGGGCCTTCCAGCTGGCCCACCAACTGGCCCTGCTGGACCACAGCGGCCTCCTGGATGCCCTGGCGGACCACCCCCTGCTCCGCACCGCCAGCGGCCGCGCCCTGGCCCGGGTGGCCCTGGCCAACTACTTCGCGGGGGCCGTGCTCATGCCCTATGACCGCTTCCTCCAGGCGGCGAAGGCCGAGCGCTACGACATCGAGATCCTGGCCCGGCGCTTCCAGGCCAGCTTCGAGCAGGTCTGCCACCGACTTACCACCCTGCGCCGGCCCGGGCGGGAGGGCGTGCCCTTCCACTTCCTGCGCATTGACATCGCCGGGAACATCTCCAAGAGCTTCTCCGCCACGGGCATCCGCTTCGCGCGGTTCTCGGGTGCCTGCCCCCGCTGGAACGCCCACGCCGCCTTCCTCACGCCGGGCCTCATCCGCACCCAGGTGAGCGTCATGCCCGATGGCCGGAAGTACTTCTGCATCGCCCGCACCATCCAGAAGGACACCGGCGGCTACCGGGGCCAGCACGCCATGCAGGCGCTGGGCCTGGGCTGCGACATGGGCCACGCCAAGGAGCTGATCTACGCCGACGGCGTGCGCCTGGACCAGCCCCCGGTGCCCATCGGCGTCACCTGCCGCCTCTGCGAGCGCACCGACTGCGAGCAGCGCGCCTTCCCACCCCTCCAGCAGTCCCTGAAGGTGGAGGAGAACCTCCGGCGCACGAGCTTCTACGCCCGCATCGAACCGGGGGCCTGACTCAGGCCCGCCCCAGCTTGCCCAGCGGTTCCTCGATCCAGCGGTGCGCCAGGGCCGCGACGACGAAAGCCAGGCCGAGGGCCAGGCCAAAGCCTGGCAGGCCGCCGAGATGTGGGGCCACGAGCCGTTGCATGAAGGGGTGCAGCAGGTAGAGACCGAAGCTCCAGTCCCCCAGCTTCGAGAGCCCGGTCGTAAGCCCGGCGAGGAGCCGCGATTCAGGCGGCGCCTCCTGGTTCTGGGTGAAGGCCGCGAGGGCCACGAGACCCGTCACGATCAGCAAGTAGCGGTACCGCAGCCAGCCCGTGAGAACCACGAGGTGGTCATAGAACCGGGGCTCCGGCTTCACGAGCAGCCATACCAGGGGCAGGGCCAGCAGCAAGGCCCAGCGCACCTCCAGCCGCCGCTCTGACCGGGCGTGGAGCGCGCCCAGGAGGCCGCCCCAGGCCAGGAGGAAGAGCTGGTTGGGCGGTTCCACGTAGGCATTGAAGCGGTTCCACATCGCCTGGCTCATGACCCCGTGCAAGGTGGGCGGCAGACTCCAGAGCCACAACCCGAGGGCCAGCGCGGCCAGGAAGGGAATCCCGCCCTTCTCGCGCAGCCAGGCCAGGGCCGGGTAGGCGAAGTACATCAGCGCCACCATGCCCACGTACCACCCCCCCGTGGTGAGGGCGAGGTTCGGCTGGACGAGGGCGAAGGTGAAGGTGACGTTCTCCAGGACACGGCCCCAGGTCGGGCTGGGGCCCATGCCCAGGCGCAGGGCCAGGTTCAGGGTGCAGGCCAGGTAGAACAGGGGCGCAAGCCGCAGGAAGCGGCGCAGCCAGAAGCGGCCCAGGCCCTCACGCCGGAGGCGCTCCCAGGGGGCGGTCCGGAAGAGCAGGAAGCCGCTCAGCACGAAGAAGGCCGACACGCTGTAGTTGCCCAGGCGCGCCATGGCGATGTTCGCGCCGCTACCCGACTGCGAGATGGCGAACCACACGCCCAGGTGGTACACCGCCACGCACACCGCCAGCAGTCCGCGCAGCGGATCCAGCAGACCCAGGCGGGTAGGCGCATGCACGGACGGCTCGACCACGGAACCTCCAACAGGAAAGCACCGGGACTGATGGGCCGCGACACGCCGGGCGGTCCCCCGCTTGTTTAGGTCAACAGGCGCAGTCGTCGCCGCAGGCGCCCTTCTCCATGCCGGCCGCCTCACAGGCGCACTCGCCGCCGCAGCAGCCCCCGCTCCCGCCCACGAGGCTCTGCTCGGCGAGGGTGAGCATCTGCTGGTGGGGATCGCCCTTGACGCGCAGGGCGATGTTCACGGCCTGGATCATGTCCTCCTTGGAGGCACCCAGGGTTTCGAGCTGGGCATGGTGGGCCCGGAAGGCCCGCTCGGCATTGGCGGCCACGGAGGCGCCCAGGGCGATGAGGTGGAGGGTGATGTCGTCGAGGCCCACGGGGGCCTGGGAATCGTTGGGCTGGGACGGGGCGGTCACGCGGATTCCTTCAGAAAGGCGGCCCGGGGGGATCCGGGCCTCCCACCATTGTAGCCGCCGTTCCAGCGCCTCAGAGGGTGCGCTTGAAGAGCCGTGTGGCCAGGGTCAGGGTGACGAGGCCCAGGATGCCCAGGTAGAGCAGATCCGGCACGATGGCGTGGAAGCCGGCCTGCTTGAGCAGGGCGGACTTGAAGCCGTGCACCGCGTAGGTGAAGGGATCCACCGTGGCAAGCACCCTCAGCCAGGCCGGGAAGGCATGCACCGGATAGATGGCGCCGCTGGGGAAGAACAGCAGCGTGTTCAGGATGCCGAACATGGCGCGGGGGACGAGGGGATCCTCGATCCGCACCATCATCAGGAACATCATCGCGTTGAAGGCCAAGGAGGTGGCGCCGATCATCAGGATGAGCTGGAGCAGGATCATCGGCTTGAAGATGACGCCCAGCCCCGAGATGAGCGATCCCAGCACCGTGATGACCAGGCCCGCCATGACGGCCTTGATGGCCCCGGAGGCCACCAGGCCGAACACCAGTTCCAGCTTGGTGATGGGCGTGACAAGGAAGCCTTCGTGGACGCCGCGCGCCTTGTCGTCAATGTAGAGCAGGCCGCCGCCAATCATCACGGAGACGAACATGGCCAGGGTGATGGAGCCCGGCAGCAGGTACTTCATGTAGTCCATGAAGGGATAGAGCTCGACGATGTCCAGCGAGAGGGACTGCACGACGCGGGGCAGCGTCTGGGGCTGATTCAGGGCCGCGACCACCTCCTGCATCTTGCTTTCGAGGCTGCTGCTGAGGAACTGGTCGGAGTTGTCCACCACCAGGCCCAGACGGGGATTCTGCCCGGCGTACACCTGCCGGGAGAACTGGGGGGGGATGATCACGGCGGCATCCAGGCGTCCGGCGCGCACATCCTCCGCCGCCTGCTTGTCGCTGGCATAGGGGATGGCCTTGAACGTCTTCACGTTGGCAGCGATGGAATCGAAGGCCTCCCGCACTCGCAGGGCCTGGGGGCCGCCGTCGTAATCCACCACGCCCATGCGGGCCCCGGTGATCTTGCCGCCGAACGCGTTGCCCAGGATGACGAGCTGCACCAGCGGGAACACCATGGCCGCGAGCATGAGGGCGGGGGAGCGGAAGAACTTGCGGAGTTCCCGCTCGATGATGGCGAGCATGCGGTTCATGGCTGCATCCCCGGCCGCGGCGGCATCACGAAGGTGGGGGCTTTCACCTGCTCGTCCCGGAGCTGGCGCCCCGTGTAGTGGACGAAGACATCATCGAGGGTGGTGTTCTGCACGCTGAGGGAGGTGATGCCGATGTCTGCGCGCACGGCGGCCTCCACCAGCGCGGTGGTGGTGGTGGAGCCATCCGTGGTGAGCACCCGGAACATGCCGGCGCCTTCATCCTGCACGCTGGTCACGCCCGGCAACGCCTGGAGGCGGCCCGGCAGATCCTCCGGCGGCGCGTGGAACTGCACCTCAATGACATTGTTCCCGGACACGCTGCGCTTGAGGTTGGCCGGGGTGTCCAGGGCCACCAGCTCACCGTGGTCCACGATGGCGATGCGGTCACAGAGACGGACCGCCTCGTCCATGTAGTGGGTGGTGATGAGGATGGTCAGCCCGCGCTTGGCCTTGAGCTTGCCGAGCATCTCCCACACCGCCACCCGGGACACCGGATCCAGGCCCGTGGTGGGCTCGTCGAGGAAGAAGATGCGAGGGCTGTGCACCAGGCCGCGGGCGATCTCCAGCCGCCGGCGCATGCCGCCGGAGAGGGTGCGGGTTTCCGCATCGCGCCATTTGAGCAGGTCCACGGCCTCGAGCAGTTCCTCGATGTTGCGCTTCCGCTCGGCCCTCGGAACGCCGTAGAGCTTGGCGTAGATGGAAAGGTTCTCCTCCACCGTGAGGTTGATGTCGCTGGTGAGGGCCTGGGGAATCACCCCCATGCACCGCCGGGCCGCGTTTGGATCCGCCACCACATCGTGGCCTTCGATCAGCGCCCGGCCCTCGGTGATGGGAATGAGCGTGGTCATCATGCGGATGAGGGTGCTCTTCCCCGCCCCGTTGGGGCCGAGGAGTCCGAAGATCTCGCCATCGGCCACCTCGAAGCTGATGCCCTTCACGGCGGTGAAGTCCCCGAACCGCTTGACGATGCGGTCCACCTGGATGGCGATGTCGCTCACCGGCGCACCAGCTTCGTTTGGGGAACAAGCACCTCGGCAGTCATGCCAGGCACGAAGCGCTCGCCTGAATTCGGGATGAGGAGCTTGAGGCGCACGGTCTTGATATCGCGCTTGATGCGGCTCACATCCCGCTGGGTGGCGAAATCCCCTTCGGTGTACTTCACCAGCACCCGGCCTTCCAGACGCGCGCCGCTGGGCATGCGCACCGGCAGGATGTCACCCACCCGGATGGCATCGGCCTGGGTCTCCGGGATCCCGGCGTACACCCAGGTCTGGGAAAGGTCGGTGATTGTCGCGATGGCGCCGCCGGGGTTCACCACCTCACCTTCCCGTGCGGCCAGGCGGGTCACGGTGCCGGATACCGGCGCGAAAATCCGCGTGTAGCCGAGCCGCGCTTCGGCCTGGGCGGTCTGGGCCCGGGCGGCGGAGGCCTGGAGCGTCCGGGCGCGGGCGGCCCGGAGGCCAGCCCCGGCGGCGGCGACCTGGTCCCGGGCGGCCCGTTCGCGCGCCTGGGCGGCCTTCAGAGCCTCCACGGCAGCATCCCGGTCCTGGGCGCTGGCCACGCCGGTGCCCGCCAGGGCGACCGTGCGGTGGGTGAGGGCCGCCTGGCTGGTGCGGTTCGCGGTCGCCTCAACCAGGGAGGCTTGCGCAGCGCGCAACGTGGCCTGGGCATTCGCCACCGCCCCGGCGGTATCCCCCTGCGTGCTGAGGGCCGTGGCCGAGGCGGCGTTCCGGGCCGAAGCCAGCTCCGTGCTGTCCAGCACCGCCACCAGATCCCCGGCCTTCACCATTTGCCCTTCCTGCACCGCCAGTTGGACGATGCGGCCGGTGATGACGGGGCTGACCACCACGGTATTCGCGTCCACCGTGCCCATGAGCACGAGATCGGACGAATGATCGCCGGTGGCGAGGTAATAGGTCAGGGCTCCGATGGCCAGGAGACCCAGGAGGGCGAAGATGCGGGTGCGGGGTTTCACGGGGGTCGGCCTCAGGGTTCAGGGTGGATTCCAGGGGATTCGTTCAGGAGGGTCCGGGCCAGCGTTCGCCCCGCCTCCCGGTCCGCGAACAGGAGCGACACGGCATGGTCGAGGATGGCGGCGCGCCGCTGGGCCAGCAACTCCGGCTCCCGGGGATCCCGGCCCGTCATCTCGGCGAACACGGGCGCGGAGATGAAGTAGAAGACGTTGGCCCCGGTCAGTGAGAGCGCGGTCTGGGCCGCTTCCAGCGGCTGGAACTCGCCCGTCCGGAGTCCCTCCTCAAGGGTCGTGCAGACCACGGCGTGGAGGGGGCCGAAGTAGGCCTGGACCATGCGGGGCAGGCTCGGGGATTCCCCGGTCCGGGCCCGCATCATCTCGTGGCCGAGCACCCGGGCATAGTCCCGGGAGGAGGCCATGCGGTCGAAATTCGCCCGCACGTAGCGGAGCATCCGGTTGCCGGCGCTGCCGGACCCGGCGAGGATGCCCAGGTAGTGTTCCTTCAACCCGGCGAGGATCGTGTCCAGGGCCGCCGCGTAGAGCGCCTGCTTGGTGCCGAAGTAGTAGTGGAGCAGGGCCTTGTTCACCCCGGCGGCCCGGGCGATGGCATCCGTCCGCGCCCCGGCTTCGCCCCGCTCGGCGAATTCGGCGATGGCAGCCTGCAGGAGGGTGCTCCGGGGGTCGTCGAGTCGGATGTGGGAGGTAGAGGCCATATTAACCGCACGGTTAAACCGTTAGGTTAAACCCCTGCGACGACCTGTCAACCCCAGGTGTTCTCAGGTGCCCTGGGCCAGTCGGGTGAGGATCTCCAGGGCGTCGGCGGGCCCCATCACCAGCAATTCGTCCCCGGCCTGGAAGCGTTCGTCGCCGGAGGGGTTGAACTGCAAGCCGCTCCCCGGGTGTACCAGCCCCACGAGGAGCGATCCCGTGGCGTGGCGCAACCGGGCTTCGCGGAGCGTCTGGCCCACCAGGGCGGAATCCGGCGCGATGGCGATGCGTTCCAGGCCGAGTTCGAGTTGCTCCTGCTGGAGCACCACGTCGAAGAAGTTCATCATCTCGGGCTTGAGCAGCAGCGCGGCCATGCGGCGCCCGCCGATCTCGTAGGGGCTCACGATGTGGTCGGCGCCCGCCGCCTTCAGCTGGCGCTCGGTGCCCAGCTTGGCGCTGCGGGCCACCACGGGCAGGTCGGGCCGCAGTTGCTTGACGGTGAGGGTGACGAGCACGTTGTCGGCGTCCGTGGTGAGGGCCGTGATGAGGCCCCGGGCACGCTGGATGCCGGCCTTCCGGAGGATCAGTTCGTCCATGGCGTTGCCGTAGAGGATCAGCTCCCCCGCGAAGCGCGGGCTGCGGCCCTTGGTCTCGTCCTGTTCCACGATGACGAAGGGGATGCCGGCCTTCTTCAGCTCCCAGGCGGCCTGGAAGCCCATCTTGCCGAACCCGCAGACGATGATGTGGTCCTTCAGTTCGTCCAGACGCTTTTCCATGCGGCGCTCCATGAGGTAGCCCCGGAGGTCCCCCTCCAGGAGGAGGGCCGTGAGGTTGGACAGGGCGTAGGTGGCCACACCCAGGCCGGTGACCAGGTAGAAGATCGTGAACAGCTTGGTGTAGGTGGTGACCTCGCCCATTTCCCGGAAGCCCACGGTGAAGAGCGTGGTGACCGCCATGTAGAAGCTGTCGAGGATGCCGAGATGGGCCAGCAAGTGGTAGCCCACCGCCCCCGCCACCAGGACCGCGAAGAGCAGCAGCAAGGCATTGCGCAGCCGGCTCAGGGGACCGTCCTGGGTGGGCGGCACCGCGGGGAAGGGCTGGGCCTTGGCCACGTCAGCCCGCCAGGCCGGGCTTGATGGCGAAGGAGGCCGTGCAGAGGGACACGGGCAGGCCGCCACAGTAGAGCCGGCATTCCGTGACGCCGCCCCGCTGGGAGAGGCGCACCACCTGCGCCTCGGCCTTCACCTCGCCCTTGGCAGGCTCCAGGTAGCGGATGTGCAGATCGGAGGTGGCGAAGGGCATGGCGCCGTCGAAGGCCGTGGAGAGGGCGAGGGCGCTGGCCATGTCTGCCATGGTGGCCAGCACGCCGCCGTTCACGGTGCCGCGGGAGCCGTTCAGCACCGCCGCGGTGGGGGTCAGTCGCATGGTGGCGATGCCGGGGCTGACCGATTCGATGACAAGGCCCCAGCCAGAGATGAGCGGCCAGGGATGGAAGCGGGCGCGAAGCCGCTCCAGCAGATCTTCCGCAAGGGTGTCTGGGATCCGTGGCTTGGCCATGTCCCAGTGTAGCGGCAGTCAGGCGGGCGGGTTCAGAGCCCCAGGCGCGCCTGGAGCACGTCAGCCATGCCCTGGAAAACCTTCGTCTGGGGGCTGTCCGGGTGGGCGGCCACGAGGGGACTGCCGCTGTCCCCGCCTTCGCGGATCGCCAGGTCAATGGGAACTTCGCCGAGGAAGGGCAGCTCCATGCGGGCTGCCGCTGCCCGCACGCCGCCGTGGCCGAAGATCTGTGTCTCCTGGCCGCAACCCGGGCAGATGAAGCTGCTCATGTTCTCGATGACGCCCATCACGGGGATCTTCACCACGCCGAACATGCCGATGGCCTTCCGGGCATCGAGGAAGGCCACGTCCTGCGGCGTGCTGACGACGATGGCGCCATCCACCTGGGCGTTCTGGACCAGGGTGAGCTGGACATCGCCGGTGCCCGGCGGGAGGTCAATGAACAGCACATCCAGGCCGCCCCACTCCACATCCTTCAGGAACTGCTGGAGCGCCTTGTTGAGCATGGCGCCGCGCCAGATCACCGGGCGGTCCTCCTCGATGAGCAGGCCCATGGACATGACCTTCACACCGAAGGCCTCCAGGGGCAGGATCCGGCCCTCCGGCGAGGCCAGGGGGGAATCCTTGAGGCCCAGCATCATGGGGATGGAAGGCCCGTAGAGGTCGGAATCCAGCAGGCCCACCTTGAGGCCGCGCTGGGCCAGGGCGATGGCCAGGTTCACGGTGACGGTGCTCTTGCCCACGCCGCCCTTGCCCGAACCCACCACCACGCAGCGCTTCACGCCGGGAATGAGGTTCTTGAACTCCACCTGGGCGCCCTTCTCCCAGGCGATCTCCACCTCCACCGCCTCGACGCCCGGCTGCGGGCGGATGGCGTCTGTGAGGGCCTGCTTGATGGCCTGCTCCCGGTCCTGGTAGGCATCCAGCAACTGGAGGAGAACGGTCACCCGGCCCTCCGCCACGTCCAGACCCTTCACGGCTTTCAACACCGTCAAGGTCGCGCTGGTGCCTGGCACCGTGTAGGCGTTCAGGATATCGAACAGGGCGGCGCGGCTGACCTTCGGACTCATGCGGCTCTCCAGCCCCCCAGTGTGCCACGGTCTGGACCCGGGATCGCCCCTTCCCCGGGCCGGGGGGAGGCGGTAGGCTCCAATCCCTCCGGGAGGTGCCCATGACGCCCGACGCCCATCCCAGCCAACCTGGACAGCCCTTGTCCTATTCCGACGGCACCACGTCCCTGGAAGGGCACCTGGTCCGCCCCGCAGGGAGCCTAGGCTCCGCGCCAGGTGTGCTGGTGGTGCACCAGTGGATGGGCATCACGGACCACGAGCGGCAGGTCTGCCAGGATCTGGCGGACCTGGGGTACGTGGCGCTGGCCGCGGACATCTTCGGCGCGGGCGTCCACCCGGGCACGCTCCAGGAAGCGGCGCAGCTGGCGGGCTCCTACAAAGGCGACCGGGCGCTCTATCGGCGGCGGATCGCGGCGGGGCTGGAGGCGTTGAAAGCCCAGTCCGGCGTGGATCCGGCGCGCCTGGCGGTGATCGGCTACTGCTTTGGCGGCACGGGCGCCCTCGAAGCGGCGCGGGCTGGCCTGCCGGTGCAGGGCGTGGTGTCCTTCCACGGGGGCCTGGATGCGCCGGTGGAGGCCCTGCCCGCCCCCATCCGCGCCCGGATCCTGGTCTGCCACGGGGCGGATGATCCCTTCGTGCCGCCCGCGGATGTGGCGGCCTTCCAGGAGGAGATGCGCCGGGCCGGAGGCGACTATGTGTTCGTGGCCTACGCGGGAGCCGTCCACGCCTTCACCCAGAAGGCCGCCGGATCGGATTCCAGCCGGGGAGCCGCCTACCAGGAGACGGCCGCCCGGCGGAGCTGGCAGCACATGCGGGATCTGTTCGCGGAACTGTTCTAACGCGACCGGTCGGGATAGGGCGGCCGGGGCGTGGCCTGCACCGGGTGCTTCGCCAGGGCGGCCTCGACCTCCTGGATGGCGCGGTCCAGCTGGGGATCCTTGCCCTGGATGAGCAGTGTGGGATCGTCCATCACCTTGATGTCGGGGTCCACGCCGTGGCCCTCGACGATCCACTTCCCCTCCTTCGAGTAGATGCCGAAGGTGGGCACGGTGACCATGCCGCCATCAATGAGGCCAGGGGCGCCGCTGATGCCGATGAGACCGCCCCAGGTGCGCCGGCCGATCAAGGGGCCGAGACCCGCCTCCCGGAAGTACAGGGGGAAGGCATCGCCGCCGGAACCGCTCCAGCCGTTGATGAGCATGGCCATGGGCCCCTGGTGGGCCACCGGCGGCCACTGCCAGTTCATGCCGTCACGCACGCCCCAGTAGTTCAGGATCTTGCGGCTCAGCAATTCGATGAAGCGGTCGGGGATCTGGCCGCCGCTGTTGAAGCGCTCGTCAATGACCAGGCCGGGCTTGTTCCACTGGCCGCGGAACTGGCGGACCAGATCATTCTGGCCGCCGATGCCGGTATCCGGAACGTAGATGTAGCCCAGCTTTCCGCCGGAGGCCTGGTCCACATAGCGGCGCTTGGCCTCCACCCAGTCCTGGTAGCGGAGCTGGGCTTCACTGCGCAGCGTCTCCACCTGGATGTCGTGGGCGCCCTCCAGGGTGGGCTTGTCATTCACGGTGAGCAGCACCGTCTTGCCCGCGAGGCCCGCGAAAGCGGCCCAGGGGTCCGTGCGGGGATCCAGCGGGATGCGGTTCACGGCGAGCAGGTAGTCGCCCTCCTTCACCTTCAGGCCCGGCTGGGCCAGGGGCGCCTTGGCCTCCGCATCCCAGGCTGCGCCCCGGAGGATGTGCGTGATGCGGAAGGCCCCGTTCTCGAGGGCGTAGTCGGCGCCCAGGAGTCCCACACCCAGCCGGGGCCCCTGCTCGACATCCCCGCCGCCCCGGTAGGTGTGGGAGGCATTCAGCTCGGCGATCAGCTCGCCAATGACAAAGTTCACGTCATCCCGCGTGACGCAGGCATCCAGGAGCTTCCCGTAGCGCGTCCGCATGGCGTTCCAATCCACGCCGTTCATGCCCGGGTCGTAGAAGAAGTCCCGCTCCTGGCGCCAGGCATCGTTGAAGATCTGCCGCCACTCGGCGCGGGGATCCACGGTCATCATCAGCTCGCCCGTGGGCAGCTTCTTCTCCATTTTCTGGTCGGCCTTCAGGTCCACGATGGCGAAGGTGTCCTTCTTGTTCACCAGGATCTTCTTCCCGTTGGCGGACACGGCGGCGCCGCCCACATCCGGCAGGATGGTCTTCTCCGCCCGCTCCTTCAGGTCGTAGAAGAAAAGCCCGGTCTTGGCTTCGCCCCCGGAATGGCCCGGGATGGCCCGGAGGTAGACCAGCTTCCCAGAGACGGCGGCAAGCCCGCGGTAATGGCCGGCCGGCGGAGGCAACAGCACCATGCGGCCCTCGAGCCCGGCCAGGTCAATGGACACGGATTTCGGGGCCTCCGATTTTGTTTTCCCCTTGGCTTCACCCTCCGGTTTCTCCTCTTCGGCGGCGGCTTCCTTCACGCCATCCGCATCGTTCCGGGTGGCCAGGGGCGACGGCACATCCCTTCGGAGGGGCAGCGCCGCGAGCCGCGTGGTGCCGGTGTACACCCAGGTGTCGTCCAGATCGCTGTAGGTGGGCGAGAAATGCTGGCCCGTGGTCAGAAACAGGTAGTTCCCATCGGGATCGAAGGCCACATCCCCCGCATCGTAGAAGGGCGAAGTCACCGGGTAGCGTTGGCCTTTCTTCATGTCGTACAGCACGGCCACCCGGTTCTGGTTGGCCGTGTCCATGGTGTAGGCGAACCAGCGGCTATCCGGAGACCAGGACACATGGAAGGCCTCCAGCGGCCCTTCGAACAGGAAGCGTCCCTTGTCCACCACCTGGACCTTCCCCGTAGCCACATCGCAGAGGTTGATGCGCATGGCCTGGTCGGCGAAGACGACCTGCTTGCCATCCGGAGACCAGGTGATGTGATAGCGGAAGCCGGGGCCCAGGTGCGTGACTTGCCGTTCCGAGCCGGAACCATCCGCAGGCCGGACCCACAGTTCGTACTCGCCGCTGCGGTCACTGAAGTAGGCCACCTCCTTGCCATCCGGCGACAGGGCCGGGAATCGCTCCCCCACGCCCGGCGTGCGGGTCAGGTCCAGCACGTAGCCCTTCTCCGCCGGCACGGAGAAGAGATCCCCCCGGGCCTCGAACACGGCCCGCTTGCCTTCGGGCGACAGGTCCGCATTGCGGATCAGCTTGCTGGCGTTCACCTCGTGGGGCTTGAGGCTGGCCTCGTCCGTAGCCACCTCGACCTTCACTTCCACCAGCTTCTCGGAGGGGAGTTCCACGCGGTAGAGGTTCCCTCCCGCCTCCAGCACGATGTCGGAGGGACCGATGGCCGGGAAGTGGGCATCGTAGTCCTTGAAGAACGTGACCTGCCGGAAGGCCTTGGTCTTCAGATCGTAGGCCCACAGGTTGTTCCGCTTCAGGCTGTCGCGGTCGGACAGGAAATAGAGGGTGTTCCCGTGCCACATGGGCAGGGCGTCGTTGGAGCCGCCTTCACCCTTGGGCAGCCGGTGGGCCGCCCCCGTCGCCCGGTCCAGGAACCAGATCTCCGAAGCCATACCACCCCGGTAGCGCTTCCAGGTGCGGAACTCTGTGGAGATGGGCTGGTAGGCCAGGGTCTTCCCGTCCGGTGACAGCGCGCCGAATTCGGCGTAGGGCATGGGCAGGGCCTTGGGCAGCCCGCCCCGCGCGGAGACTTCGAAGAGGCGGTCGAAGCGGTCCCGGCCGGAGAGCATGCCGGAAGCGAAGAGCAGCGATTGGCCATCGGGTGTCCAGTCCACCAGGCGATCGGCCATGGGATGGTGGGTGATGCGGAGTGGGATGCCGCCGCCCACGGGCATGTCATACACATCCACATTGCCGTCGTAGTCCGCGCTGAACGCCAGGGAGCGCCCATCCGGAGAGAACCGTGCGAAGGTCTCCTCGCCCTTCGGGGTGGAGAGCCGGTTCGCCAGGCCGCCGGTCTTGGGCACCACCCAGATGTCGCCAGCGTAGGTGAAGGCGATCTGGGTGGCCGAGACATCGGGATAACGCATGAGCCGCGCATCAATCTCCGCCCGGACCGGGGCGGCCAGGGCCAGGACACAGGCCAGGGTGGTGAGGATGCGCATGGAAACTCCAGGATGGGGGGGGAAGTCCAGGTTACGTGATCCCGCGCCTTGGGTTGAGTGTCTGTGGCCGTACCATGGGTTTGCTGCGGGGTGGATCATGCGACACAAGAAAAGCAATGCACGCGAGGGCTGGGCCTGGGCATTCCTGGCGATCCTCCTGGGAGGCATGGCCTGCCAGCCGCCCCACCCGGCTCTGCCCGTCCCGCCCCCCGTCATCCTCAGCCTCCAGCCCATGTCGGCCACCGTGACCACGGGTCATGGGATCCGGTTCGGCTACCGAATCACCAGCAGCACCCAGATGGGCGTGGCCTGGCGGGTGCTCGAACCCGGCGGCGGCACCGTGGATGCCCAGGCCCGGTACCAGGCTCCGGATCATCCCGGAGTCTTCACGGTGGAGGCCCGGCCCCTGGCGGCCCCCGCCCAGGCCGTTCGCGCCCGGGTCACCGTGGTTCCGCCGCCCCTCGGCCCCATCACCGCTCCCGCTTCCGTGGCGCCTGAAGCCGCCCATCTCCGCGCCAGCGTTCCCGCCCAACCCGGCTGCCGCTTCACCTGGAGCGTCGCCGGCGGGGTTCTCCAGTCCGGGGCGGACACCCATGCCATCACCTTCTCCGCAGGCCCGGGACCGAACCTGATCCTCCGCTGCCAAGTGACCAATCCCGCAGGGGACACCTTGACCTCCTCCCTGGACGTGCCAGTGGCGCGACGGCCCACCGTCCAGATCACCCCAGCCACGGCCACCCTCACCGTGGGACGCGCGATGACCTTCGGCTACACCCTGACAGGGAGTGGCGGATCCGGCGTGACCTGGGGCCTCGTGCCTCCCAGCCGGGGCTCCGTGAAGGACGATGGCACCTTCCGGGCCCCTGACACCCCCGGAATCTGCGTCCTGCAGGTGGCCGCCCGGGCCCATCCGGAGGTGGCGTCCCGGGCCCGGGTGAAGGTCGTGGCCGCGCCGGAGGCCCACATCTCCGCTCCAGCCGCCATGGCGGCGGGCGCCGCAGGCCTCACGGCACAGGTGCCCGCGCAGGACCACGCCACCTATGCCTGGCACATTCAGGGCGGCACGGCCGACGCGGGTCAGCATGGACCGATCTTCACCTTCACCGCCGGCCACGGCCCCACCCTGACCCTGCGCTGCACCGTCACCAACGAAGCGGGCGACACCTCCACGGGCACCCTCACCCTCCCGGTCGCGCCCTAGGCGCTGCGGGGCGTGCGGAGCGGCACCGGCTCGGGCCCATCCTTGCCCGCAAGGAAACCGTGGGCCGTCATGGCCTGGAGCAGGGCCTCGAAACCATCCGCCGGCAGGGGGCGCCCCAGCAGGAAGCCCTGGAGGCAATCGCAGCCCAGCAGTTCCAGCAGATCCCGCTGCCCTTCGGTTTCAACTCCCTCAGCGACCACCGTGAGCCCTAGGCTGTGAGCCAGCTGGATGACGGCCCGCACGATGTGCTCCGAGGCGCGTTCCGGCGGATCGCTCTGGAGGCTGGCGATGAAGGACTGGTCGAGTTTCAGGGTGGTGATGGGCAGGCGCTGGAGGTAGCCCAGGGAGCTGTACCCGGTGCCGAAATCGTCAATGGCGATCCGCGTGCCGATCTCGCGCAGGCGCCGGAGCGGCAGGAGATCTTCCTGTCCCTGGCGCATGATGAGGCTCTCGGTGAGTTCCAGTTCCAGCTGTTCCACTTCGAGGCCCGAATCGGCCAAGGCCCGCACCACGCATAGATCCCAATCGCTCTGGGTGAACTGGAGGGCCGAGACGTTCACCGCGAGGATCAGCGGTTCCCGGGAGGCGGCCAGCCACTGCGGCTGCCAGAGCGCCATCTGGCGGCAGGCTTCCCGCAGCGCCCATTCGCCAATGGGCAGGATCAGGTGGCTCTCCTCGGCCAGGGGGATGAACTTGCTCGGCGGAACGGGGCCCAGCATGGGATGGTTCCAGCGCAGCAGCGCCTCCGCTCCCGCCAGCCGCCCATCCATGAAGAACTGGGGCTGGTAGTACATCTGGAATTCGCCGTTGCGCAGGGCCTCGCGCAAGCACTGTTCCAGCTCCTGGCGCTCCAGGGAATCCCGGTTGAGGGTCGCCGTGAAGCACTCGATGCGGCCGCCGCCCCGTTCCCGGGCCCGGTACATGGCCGTTTCCGCGTGAGCGGTGAGCTCCTCGGCATCCATGCCGTCCTGCGGGAACACGCAGACACCGATGCTGGCGGAGAGGGCGATCTCCCGGGTGCCCGCCTGGAAGGGTTCCTGGAGGGCCTCCAGCAGCTTCTGGGCCGCCCGGGTGGCGCCCAGGGCGCTGGTGAGTTCGGGCAGCAGCGCCTGGAACCGGCCGCCCCCCACGCAGGCCAGGGTATCCCCCTGGCGCAGCGCGCCCTGCAGGCGGCGCGACACCTCGCGCAGCACCTCATCGCCAGCCGCGTGTCCCACCAGGTCGTTGACCCGCTTGAACCGGTCCAGATCGAGGTGGAGTACACCCACCGCGCCCCTGTGCCGCTGGGCCATCAACAGGGCCTGATACAGCCGGTCCGAGAAGCGCCGGTGATTGGGCAGGCCCGTCACGGGATCGAGCACGCTCAGTTCCGCAAGGCGCTGTTCGAGTCCCTCGATCTGAGCTTCCGCCGCGCGCAGACGGGCTTCCGAATCGAGACGCCGGATCTCGCGCAGGAAGGCCTTGAGGTTCAGCCCATCGGGGTTCGGCAAAGCGACTCCGGAGTGGTTGGCCCATGCTACTCCCGGAAGGCGGCAGAGGCCAGCCAGGGAACCGGCCTGCCCCTTGTGGGAACAGGAGCGGGCCCCGCACACTGGAACCGGGAGGCTGCCATGGCCGAGCGTTTCGAGAATCACGTCGCCACCGCGATCCTGGGCATGGACACGCTCTGGGGCGGGGATGTGATGAACCCTTCCGGACTGGGCCGCTTCATCGCCGATTCCTGGTTCTCGGACGAACCGCTGCCGGCCGCCTACACCCACCCCGCGGCGGCCAGTCTGCGCGCGAACGGCGGAGTCTCGGCTCCGGCGCCGGATCGCGCGGCGCTGGAGGCGTACCTGGCGGCCGTGGATGTGCGCGGAGCCATCGCGGCGCTCGCGGCGGACGCAGACGCCCTGCCCGGCCTCCGCGGGCGCTACGTGGCGGGCCTGGCCCTTTGCTTCGAGGTGATGTGGGATCTGGCCATGGAGATGCTCGGGAAGGGCGAGCCGGTACCCTACGCCCGCTGCGTGGAAGCCTCCACGGGCCTTCCGCCCACGCCCTCGGAGCCCGGGGAGAAGCGGCGTCGGGTGCGGGATCTGCTGGCCCAGGCCGGGTACGCCTCCAGCGGCGAAGCGGAACTCCGTGCGGCCGTGGCGGCCTGGCGGGCTCAGCGCCGCGTGCCCATGGCCTCGGTGCGCTCCGTCGGCGCGGCCTACATCGCCCGCTACGCCGCCTTGGCCGAGCGGAACCTGCGCCCCCATCTGCCGGCGGATCTGCGCGAGGTGCCCATGGACAACATCGCGTTCCTGCCCATCCCGGACGCCTGGTTCTCCGGCTCCATGAACTACCTGGGACGAGCCCGCCGGGCCGACGGGCGGCCCGAGTACGAGGCCACCTACGAGATCAACGCCTCGCTGGAGATGAGCGTGCCGGAGTTCGAGCAGCTGGTGACCCACGAGGTGGTGCCGGGCCATGTCACCACCTTCGCCTTCCTCCAGGATCGCTTCTGGCGGAGCCTCGTGGGGTTCGAGGCCTCCGTCCTCACCATGAACACCCGCGCCGCCACGCTCTTCGAAGGCATCGCCAACAACGCCATCCTCATCGCCCACGGCGTCACCGATGTGGAGCAGGTGCCGGATCCCGATCTGCGGATTGGCCTCCTGCTGGCGCTGCTCCAGGACGACGCCAAGAACCAGGCCTCGTACCTGCTGTGGGAGGAGGGCCTCCCGGAAGCCGAGGTGGCGGCCGTCCTGCCTCGCGAGTTCCTGGTCTCCGAGGAGCGCGCCGCCAAGTTCGCCGGCCCCTGGGGAGGCCATCCCCTCATGGGCCGCATGTACCTGCCCTGCTACCGCGCCGGCACCGACCTGGTGGCCCGCCTGCTGCGATCCCACACGCCGGAGCGGCTGCTGCCGGTGCTCTATGGCTGCGCGGGACTGGTGGACGCCACCACCATCGAGACCGCGCTGGCGCAGGCCTGATCGAGCCCAGACGGCAAAGGAAGGGCCCCGCGCTGCGGGGCCCTTCCTTTGGGACGCACCGGTTCAGAAGCGGATGGTCACGCCGCCCTGCAGGGCATTGGCATTGAAGCCGGAGTCAATCCTGCTGGTGGTGTAGCGCAGTTCAGTCCCGACCGTGCGGTTCCACTGGTAGCCGCCGCCCAGGGTCAGGCCGACCTTGGTGGTGTCGGTGGAGATCTTGCCGAAGCCGGCATCCGTCGAGAAGGACCAGCGCACCGCGGAGAGGCCACCCAGGAGGTAGAACGCCTCCGGGCGCTGGGCGAAGAAGTAGAGGTAGTCGCAGCCCAGCGCCACGTTGCTGGCCTCGTTTCGGAGGTTCGCCAGGTTGGCATTCGGATAGCTGGTGTAGTCCAGGCGGGGACGGAGCATGTTGCCAGCCCCCAGGTCGAAGGTGCCCAGGGCGCCCACCGAGAACCCGGGCTTGCTGTCCACGAAATCCTTCAGATCGCCGAGGGGCGCGTTGACCAGACCCTCGACACCGAAGCGGGGCTCTTCAGCTTTCAGGGGCGCGGCCAGGGCGGCTGCGGCCAGGGCCGCCAGGGCGAAGCGGGAAAAGTGCCTCATGAATCCTCCTCGGGAAAGGGCGCTAGGCGCCCACGCTGATTCTCCCTCCCCTCACCCCCGAGGTGTCGCAGCAGTGTCATGAGAAACGGTCATATGGCTGCCTGATGGAGGGTTAGGAGCTGGAACGGAATAATCGTTGCCATCGTTGACGCCCCGCCGCGATGCATCCGCAAGGAAGGGCCCGCAGGGCCATGTGGTTCATGGTTCAAGGGCCCTGACGCCGCGGGGCGCGCGGATGGGCGTCCCCGCCCACGCAGGCGTGGGCGGGGATCTAAGGTCAACCCTCCGGGCGCGGGGTGGCGGGGAGGCTCCGACTCCGCGAGCTTGCGAGCGGGAGCCCCGCGCAGCGGGGCGTCAGGCGGAGGGCGATCCTGCGTCGGCCTCGGTTCACGGAGTCCCGCTCCGCTGGAACCTCAGCCTCCTTGACTCGCTTGCCCGGCACCCCGCGCGATGGCATTGCTGCTATGAAAATAGGACACGCAACTATTGCAATGGTTCGGACTCGATAT
>JAJYRN010000009.1 GCA_021794095.1 Acidobacteriota bacterium
TGCGCCTGAGTGCTTCAAGTGCCACGCGAACGGCGCCAACTCGGACCTGAAGCCCACCACTCCCGCCCCCACCGGCACCCAGCCCGGCTGCTTCAACAACACCCTGTGCCACGGCACCAACATCACGGGTGGCGGACTGCCTGGCATGAAGCTTCCGGCAGACACCCACTGACGAAGGAGGTGGAAGATCGCCGATTGCTTTCCAGCCCCAACCCCAATCAACAGTTTCCCCAGCAACATTTCCCACTCATAGGAGGACGACACATGAAGTCCATCTCCCTCAAACGGCTCGGCGGGCTGGTTTTCGCCGCCGCAGTCACCTTCGCCCTGGTCGGGTGCAAGGGTGACTCGGGCCCCGCTGGCGCTGCCGGCACCAATGGCACCAATGGGACCAATGGGACCAACGGCACCAATGGGACCAACGGCACCAACGCCGCCATCACCATCAACGCCGCTCAGCTGACGCCGCAGGAGTGGGCCCAGCTTTCCCTGGACGGACAGGTCACCGGTACCACCATGGGCGGCAAGCCCGTCGTGAACTTCACCGTGACCAACCAGAACGGCACCCCCGTCACCGGCCTCGGCTTCCAGACCTCCACGGGGACCCTGGCCAACATGGCCTTTGTCATTGACAAGCTGGTGCCTGGGACGAATGGCAGCCCCAGCAAGTGGGTGAACTACTGCGTGTTCAGCGGCACCGCGCTCCACGGTTCGAGCTGGGAGCAGAATGGAACCCTGGTGGACCATGCGGACGGAACCTACACCTACACCTATGCCACGGACGTGAGCCAGGTCCAGGCGATGGCGGATGCCTATACGGGCTACGATGCCACCCATGTCGAGGCCGACCTGGGCGACCTGACCTACCAGCCCACGCTGACACATCGCATCGGCATCATGGTGGGTGGGACCTCCCCGGTGGATTCCAAGACCTCCACGAAGCACACTGCCAATATCATCTACGACTTCATTCCTGCTACTGGCCAGCCCGTCGCCTCGACAGATCCCGATCGGATCATGGTTGACTCCAACGCCTGCGCCAGCTGCCATAGCGAAGTGGCCTTCCATGGCGGCCGGATGACTGATGCTCGCTTCTGCGCAACGTGCCATACCGACCAGCGGAAGTACGGCACCACCGAAGCCACCGTGGATGCCAGTGGCAACTTCACGAGTGCGACCAAGCGCATCAATGACTATGCCGTGGCGAACCTCCCGATGATGATCCACAAGATCCACATGGGGGGCGAGCTCCTGAAGACTGGCTACAACTTCGACGGCATCAATTTCAGCGAGATCGGCTATCCCCAGGATCAGCGGAACTGCACCAAGTGCCACTCTGGGGATGCCGCTGCCGTTCCGCAGCAGGACAACTGGAAGACCGCCCCCAGTCGCCTTGCCTGCGGCGCCTGCCACGACAACGTGAACTTCGCCACGGGCGCCAACCATGACGGCGGCACCCAGCTGGATGACTCCCTCTGCACCAGTTGCCACGGCGCCGCGGGCGTGCAGCTTGCCCATACGCCCCTGGTCGCCCCGAACTACACGGGCTTTGTCCCGGGCTCCCACACCAATGGTTCCTACATCGCCAGCGATCCGAGCAACATTCCCGGCGCCCACCGTGTCACCTGGGATCTGAAGAGCGTCACGCTTGATGCCAGCAGCCACCCGGTGTTCACCTTCCGGTTCCTGGAAGACGGCCTGCGCAAGGACTTCAACGCCTCGACCGCTGCCTCCTTCTGGGACAACTACATCGGTGGCCCGTCCTTCTATGTGGCCATGGGCGTCCCCCAGGACGGCATCACCACCCCCGCCGACTGGAACGTGACCTCGAACGTGTGGTTCCCCAATGTCTGGAACGGCACCCTGGCGACCAAGGCCACCCTGTCGGCCACGCCGGATGCGAATGGCTACTACACCCTGACCATGGTCGGCACGGTCGTTCCCGCGGGCGCCACCCACATCACGGGCGGCATCGGTTATGTCTACAGCTACTCCAGCCAGCCCCTCACCCAGACGGCGGTGCCCAAGTTCGGGAAAGTGGATTTCACCTACGATCCCACCACCAAGCTGGGCGGCCTGGCCGTGCCCGCACCCAACGTCTTCAAGGCTGCGGCCGTCACCGGGAACACCGCCCGCCGCGCCATCGTGGACAGCCAGAAATGCGATGCCTGCCACCATGCCCTGGGCATCTTCACCTCTGAAGTCTTCCACGCCGGTGAGCGCAACAGCGCCGAGACCTGCACCTTCTGCCACCACGCCAACTATGTGGGCGACCACGGCAGCGACGGCTGGGCGGACAACGAGAAGGACATGATCCACGCCCTTCACGCCGCGCCCATCCGGAACAACTACTTCTCCTGGCAGGCCGCTAACGGTGCCACCTACTGGGCCACCACGTGGCCCGGCGGCGACGGCAACAGCATGCTGAACAACTGCGAGGCCTGCCACGTGGCGGGGTCGTACGACTTCAGCAATGCCACCAATGCCGCGGAAGTGCCGAACCTCCTCTGGAGCACGGCGGCGATCGGAACCACCGCCACGAGCACCTTCGTCTTCACGCCGACCTCGGGCACCACGATCCCCACCGGCGCCAAGGTTGTGTCCCCCTTCGTTACTGCGGGCACGGCCTATGGGAACGCCTTCTCCTACAACCTGGCCACGGCCACAGCGACCCCGGCGGCGGGCACCACCCTGGTGCATTCCCCCATCGCCTCGGCCTGCTTCGGCTGCCACGACAGCCAGATTGATATGGCCCACTTCCAGGGCAATGGCGGTTCGATCTACGCGCCGCGTGCCACGGCCTTTGCCAATGTCGAGCAGTGCCTCATCTGCCACGGCCCCGGCAAGGTTGCGGACATCAAGGCTGTCCACATGAACTTCTAGCGCTCCGGATTTCCGGACGCAGAAGGTCACAAGCTCCACCGATAACCCGGATGCCGCGAGGCATCCGGGTTATCTTCTTTTCGGGGCCCCTGGGCTCCGGATGCCTTCGAGGTTCTGCATGTCCGCATTCCTGAAATCCGCACTTTCGACCCTCCTGCTGGGCAGCCTCATGCCCGCGGCCGCTCAGCCCCCGAAGCCCCGGGCGCGCCCGCACGTCAAGCGCCCCGCGCGGGTCCACCAGCTGGATATCAACACCGCCACCAAAGCCCAGTTGGCCAAAGTCCCGGGCCTCAACGAGACCCTGGCCGCGCAGATCATCGCCCATCGCCCCTACCTCACCAAGGAACACCTGGTGCTCAATGGGGTGCTGCCGGAGCCCCTGTTCCTGTCCATCCGCGACCACCTCACCTGCGTACCGCCCGGCGTCCGGAAGGCCCCGACTCCGAAACCGGGCCGGAAGTAATCCCCCTGCTCACGCTGAGGGCTTCCATGGCCGACCTGCCCGTGTTTGATCCCGCCCAGCTCCGCTCCCTGCTGGAGCTTGGGGCTGAGCCAGCCCTTATCCAAGAGCTGATCGGGCTCTACGAGGCCGATGCACCCGAACGGATCGCGGCCCTGGTGGGTGCGGCAGCGAGCGGCGATGCGGCTCGCCTCCTGGCGGAGGCGCACCACCTGAAGGGCTCGTTGGGCAACCTTGGGCTCGTCCGCTTCGCGGAACTGGCCAAGGGCCTGGAGACCGCGGGGCGGGAAGGCTCCCTGGAAGGGGTGGCGGCGCTCGTGGCGGCCCTGCCAGCGGAACACACGGAGGGGCTGGCGGCGCTGAAGGCGGCCTTTCCAGGCTGAGGCGCTACCAATTCAGGCGCTCATCCTGGGCCAGCAGGCGGATCCGGGGATCCCCGATGGCGTTGAGCTGGGGCAGCATGATCGGTCGCTCGCCGGGCGTCAGGTGGTAGATGCACACGGGCACATCCCGGCGCAGTTTCTTTAGCTCAACGCCGAGCTTGGCGGGCGTCAGGTGCCTGGAGGCCTCCGCCAGCCAGGCCTGCTCGTTCGGGAAGCTGGCCTCGGTGATGACCAGACGGAGGTTCGGGGTGGCGTTGGCGATCTCCCAGATGCGATCCGTCTCCGCCGTGTCGCTGGTGAACAGGAACGCATCGCGGCCATCCTCCACCAGATAACCCACGCAGGGCACCAGGTGGTTGACGCGGATGGGGGTCAGGCGGAGGCCGCACACCTCATAGACGTGCTCGGGTTCGATGCTGGTGTAGCGGATGGTGGGATCGTTGGGGCTGGGGATCACGCTGAAATCGGGCCAGAGTTCATCGTTGAACAGGTGGCGCCGCAGCACGTCGAGCGTTTCGGGGAGGGCGTGGATCTCCACCGGCTCCCGCGTATGGCCGAAGATGTTCTTGGTGAAGAACGGCAGGGTGCAGATGTGGTCCAGGTGCGAGTGGCTGATGAACACGTGCCGGATGCCGATCTGCTCGGCCACCGTGAGGGCGGGCGTGATCGAGCCCGCGTCGAGCGCCACACAGCCGTTGACGAGCAGCCCCGTCAGGCGTTCGCCCTCCGCTTCACCCCCGCTGCAGCCCAGGATCCGCAGTTCCATGGTCCCTCGGAAATGGAGCCATCATAGCAAAGGAGGCGCCGGAAGGCGCCTCCTTCCAGAAGGAGCGTAGGGTCAAAACCGGATGCCGCCGTAGAGCCCGACCTGCAGCTTGGGCGCAAAGGATTTCAGGATGTCCTCGGAGGTCAACGAGTCGTTATAGCTCTTGGTGGTCAGGGGGGCGGCCACTTCCAGGCCGATGAAGGGCTTCACCAGGGGGGTGGGGAAGGCATAGCCCACGTTGACCCGGGCCCAGGGGCGGCCATAGGTGGTGGTGTTACCGAAACCAGTGATCTTCTCGGAACGGTATTCCACCCCGGCGCCCACGGCCACAAGGGCCTTGAAGTTGAACATGGCACCCACGCCCCAGTACTCGTCGCCCAGCGAGGTGCCCGTGTTGGCTCCATTGAGCCTGATTTCGGTGTCCACCTTGGGCTGGTAGGCGAGCGTGACCTGGAACAGGGCCGGGCCCAGATCAAAGAAGGAGTAGCCGAAACGCCCGGCCACCACGGTCTTGTCCTGGGGTTCGACCTTGCCGGTGCCCAGCACGAAACTGCCGGTATTGCTGGGGTAGGCCTGCCGGGAGATGTTCAAGCCCAGCTCGTAGCTCTGGGCGGCCAAGGGAACCGCGATGAGGAGGGGCAGCAGGATCTTTTTCACGGGCGTCTCCAGGGGGAGGGACAGGAACATCCTACCGGATCTGGGGCCATGGCCTGAAGCATTGATTGCTACCCTTTTCCTCTATGCGGGCCTCGTTGCGTTTCCTGCTCCTCGATGATTTCGATCCGGATACTGGGGATCTGGCCCTGCGCGTGGCGTTCCAGCCGGCAGCGGGGGACGGGCTGGAGCTTCTGCGCCTGCATCTGCATCTGGGGCGCGCCGGGAATGCCCTGGAGCCCCTGGCCCGCGAGCTGCGGACCCACGTGCAGATGCCCGTGCCGCCGCTCTGGGATCGGGGCCTCAAGACCATCATCCATGCGGTGGAGGAGGATCTGGCCGGGCCCGAAGGCCGCCAGCCCCTCCGCTACCTGTGGGTGAAGACCCAGGTGCTCCACCCTACGGATGCCGCCCGCTGTACGCCGGGCCACGCGGTGCCGCGCCAGGTGGATATTCTCCGTGACTGGGCGCGGCGGCTGGATCAGGAGGGACAGGCGCTACGGGCGGCCGAGATCCTGGATCGCCTGCTCCTGCTGGCACCCCGCGACCAGGCTTCCCTGTCGTACCTCGCGTCGTTCTTTCGCTTCCAGGGTATGGCGGAGGAAATGGCTTCGGCCGCTGAGCGCTGGCTCAAGACGGAACCCGCCAGCGCCGAGGCCCGCCTTCGGCTCGGCGAGGCCATGCTTCGCCTGGGCCGGGCCCAGGAAGCCCGGAATGCCTTCGAGGCGGTCCTGAAAGCCCACCCGGTCCATCTGCTGGGGCATCTGGGCATGGCCCAGGCCCTGGCCCTGCTGGGCGGGAATCCCTTCCCGCACCTGGATGCCGCCCAGGAACTGGATCCCGCCGCCACGGCTTCGGTGCTGCGGGAGACCTTCGACTACCATCTGCTTGCCCCGCCCGCCGGGGAACAGGTCTATCCGGTAGAGGACTTGCCTGGGCTGCTGGGGGTGTCCGGCGCGGAGATCCAGGACTACATCCGCTTCCTCGGATTGCCCGGGACCGGGCCTGGCGGCACCGTCCGCGAATCGGAATTGGCACGCTGGGCCGGGGTAATGAACCGCTACGCCCTGTTGCCCGGAGGCCTGCACTGGTCCGCCCCCACGCCCAGGCACCTGCCGGAACTGGCCTGATCCTGGGAAGATGGAAGGCCGAGGTTCCCATGGCTGCGCTGCTCCAGACCGATCTGCCTTTCCCTTTGTTTCGCCGTGGCAAGGTGCGGGACGTGTACGACGTGGACGGCCGCCTGCTCATCGTGGCCACGGACCGCATCAGCGCCTTCGACTGCGTGATGCCCGAGGGTATCCCGGACAAGGGCCGCATTCTCACGGCGGTGGCCAGCTACTGGTTCGCGGCCACGGAGGATCTGGTGCCCAACCATTTCCGCGGGGGCTCGGCCTGGCCCGAGGTTCTTGCGGCCCATGGCGCAGCGCTTGAGGGCCGGGCGGTGCTGGTGGAGAAGACCCACCCCCTTCCGGTGGAGTGCGTGGTACGCGGCTACCTCGCGGGCAGTGGCTGGAAGGAATACCAGGCCGGTGGAGCGGTCTGCGGCGTGCCCCTGCCGACTGGCTTGAAGCTCGCGGATCGGCTGCCGGAGCCCATCTTCACGCCCGCCAGCAAGGCGGAATCGGGCCACGACGAGAACATCTCCTTCGAACGCATGGCGGCGATCGTGGGAACCGATCTGGCCGCGCGCCTGCGGGAGCTCAGCCTGGCGCTCTACCGCCGGGGCGCGGAGCTGGCGGCCCACCGGGGCATCCTGCTGGCGGACACCAAGTTCGAATTCGGCCTCGCCGCCAACGGCGATCTGCTGCTCATTGACGAGGCGCTGACGCCCGACAGCAGCCGCTACTGGCTGGCCGATGCCTGGGTGCCGGGGCGCACCCCGCCGAGCCTCGACAAGCAGTTCCTGCGGGATTACCTGGAGGCCCTGCCGGACTGGAACAAGCAGCCCCCGGCGCCGCATCTGCCCGCCGAGGTCATCGAGGGCATCCGTGCCCGCTACCTGGATCTGGCGGGCCGGTTCGGCATCACGGTGTGACTCGAGCCCAGCGCAGGTTGGAGGGGGCCAGCCACTGGCGCAGGGCGGCCTGGAGCTGATCGGGCGTGACGGCGGCCACGGCTTCGGGCTGGGCGTCGTCGCCCAGGAGGTCGCGAATATCCGCATCGAGCTGGGCTTCGGGATGGAGGGTGCGGAGCTGGCGTGTCCCAGCCCAGGCGGCCTTGGCCTGGTCCAGCCCGGCGGTCGTGACCCCCGCCGCCAGGATCTGCGCGAGCTGCGCCTGGAGGGCGGTCTGGGCCGCGGAGGCCGGGGAGCCAGCAGGCGGATTGGCGCGGAGCCGCAGGCTCCCACCTGGCGCGGGCGGCAGCCAGTACGGGGCCAGCGGGGGGCACCCGGCCAGCCAGAGGCGGGCCAGGTCGCGGAGGGCGGGAGCCAGGCCGGCGGGAGGCGGCGCCGCAGCTTCCACGCGAGGCACCATGCCCGGAACGTGGCGGTTGGCCGGGGGGGATCCGGCCCCGGGAGGGGCGCTGGGGGCGATCTGCGGAGTCGCGGGAGGCGCGGTCCAGGTGCCGAAGCTGAGCAGGACGAGGGCCTTGGCCTGCTCCAGGCCCAGATCCCCTTCAAGGGCCAGTACCGCCCGGTCCGGGCGCAGGATCCGGCCCAGGAAGGTCTCCAGGTTCGCGAAGCTCAGGCGGCCCAGCCCCAGCTCGGTGGGCGCGGGTGGTCCCCCAAGCCGCAGGGCGCGCTCGAGGGCGCCGTGTGGCGTGGCCAGGGCCTGGGTTTCGGCTTGCCAGCAGGCCAGGCGCTCCGTTTCCAGGGCCTCGGGATCGAGTACCGGCCGGAGGATGCGATCCGCGAGGAGGCCCAGGGCCCGGTCCTGGTCGCGGTTCCGGCAGACCAGCTCCCAGGTGATGGCTCGGGCCGACAGGTGCCGGGTGAGCTGGATGCCGCCTTCGTCCAGCAGGCGATCGAAGGCCGTGGGGCCCAGGTGCCCGGCTTGGCCGCGGTCCATCATCCGCAGGGCCAGTTGGAGCAGACCCTCCTGTCCGGGGGGGATATCGCCCGGGTGGAGCGCCACCCGCAAATGGACGCGGAACAGGGTCCGGGCGGGATCCTCGCGCAACGACAGGCGAAGCCCATCCGGCAGGGTGAAGTGACGCGCCGGAGCTTGGGCGTGGAGCAGGGCGGGCGCCAGCGCCAGGAGCGCGGCCAGGGCGGTTCTCACGGCCGTTCCGGCGGAAGCTGGGCGAGCAGCAGCTTGAGGGTGCGCCGGCGTTCCTCCGGGGGAAGCATGCGCAGCTGCTGGAGGCCCTCGGCCACCAGACGCTCGCGTTGCCCTGGATCCTCGACCCGGCGGGCCGCCAGGGCCCGGAGGGTGCGGACGGTTTCCGCATCCAGGGGATCCTGCGCCTGGAGGGCGGGCTCGATCAGGGCCGTGGTCCGGTGGGAGGGCGTCAGCCAGGTCTGCACGGCGGCCTGCACCGCTTCGGGGGTCAGCTGCTCAAGACGCTGAGGTTCGGTATAGAAGGCGTGCCAGTCGCCCGTTTCGGTCCAGGCGAGGCCCAGGGCCCGGGCCAATCGGCCGGGCGCATCCTCGGCCTGGAGGTGATCCAGTTCCAGCTCCGCCAGGGCGCGCTGCCAGGCCTCCGGCGCGATGGCCTCCTGCTGGAAGCGGAGGATCTCCGAATGGAGGGCCGCCTCCAACTCCGGCAGGCTGTGTCCCTCGGCCGGCTGCACCTCCACCGTGAGCAGCCCCCCGTGGCGCCCACCCGGCTGGTCCAGGCGGACCACCACCCGCTGGGCCAGGCGCTTCCGGTCCACCAGCTGGAGGGTCAGGCGTCCGGTCCGTTCGCCGCCCAGCAGCCGGGCCGCCATCGCCAGGGCCAGGTGGTCCGGCTGGTTCCGCGGGGGGATCCGCCAGCCCACGAGCAGCCGGGGTGCGGCACCGAGGGTGGCCTGGATCTGCCGGTCGCCCAGATCCTTGGGCAGATCCGGGAAGATGGGCTCCTCGCGGAGCGCGGGGGTGGGCAGGGCGCCCAGGGTCTTGGAGAGCAGGGGGAGTGCCGTGTCCAGGCTGACGCCGCCCACCAGGATGAGGGTGAGGCGCTCGGGGCTGCAGGCGCGCTGGGCGTAGTCGCGCAGGTCGGACCACCGAAGGGCCTCGATGCCCGCGCGATGGTCGGCCAGGTTCCGGCCATAGGGATGGCCTGGGAAGGCCGCCCCCCGCAGCAGGGCGGGGCCGGGATCCTGGCGGGTCCGCAACCGGTCGAGGAGGGCGGTGCGGGCCTCGAAGAACCGGCTCATCTCCAGCCGCTCCAGGCGGGTGGTCTCCGTGCGGCACCAGAGGTCGAAGCCGCTCACGGGCAGTTCCGTGTCCACCAGGAGCGCATCGGCCTCGGCCGAGGCGGACTGGTGGCCCCCCAGCCGTGCGTAGAGGTCCGCCAGGGGCGCCGAGTCCCGGAGCGCCGCCACACGGGCCTGGAGGGTCTGGAGGCTGGCTTCCAGTTCGGTGGCCTGGGCGCCGCCGCCGCCATCGGGCACGAGCCGGGCCAGACGCAGGGATTCGGTCAGGCCGTCCTCCTGTTTCAAAAGGGCGTCCAGGGCTTGGGCCCCGGGCCCGGGCTCCCCCACATCTTCCGGCCAGGCGGCGCCGTAGAGGGCATGGGCCAGCAGCTCCGTGGCACCCGGCAGGGAGGCGGGCTCCTCGGCCCAGCCGCCCCGGAAGGCCAAGGTGGCATGGAAGGCGGGCAGCCCCGGGCGCTCTACCACCAGGAGGCGGATGCCGTTGGGCAGTCGGCGCTCCTGCACCTCGCTGGCGCTGGGCAGCTGAGCCCGGAGCGGCAGGAGGGTCAGGAGCGGAAGGGCGAGGAAAGCGGCGAAGGCGCGCATGGCCCCTTCAGGGTAGCCGTTTCAGTGCACGTGGATGCTGCCGTTGGTGGTCTCCAGGTGGATCTGCTGGTTGCGCCCGGGCACCTTCAGGTGGGCGCTGTGCTTGGTGATCTCGATGGATTGGGCGCCTGGCACGTTGATGTCCAGGGAACCATTGGAATTCTCGGCCAGGATCTCGCCCGTGGCCTTCCCCAGGGTGACGTCAATGCTGCCGTTGGTGGTCTCGAGGCGGATGCCTTCCCCCCAGCCATCCAGGTTGCTGGCCCGGATGGTCCCGTTGGTGGTTTCCATGCGGATGCCCCCGGCGATGCCATCCAGGGTGATGCGGCCGTTGGTGGTGCCGCCGTGGATGCGGGCGAAGAGCTGGGAGGCGTCAATGGTGCCGTTGGTGGTGTCGGCCTGCACCTCGCCCTTCACGTTGCGCACCAGGATGCTGCCATTGGTGGTCTCGCAACGGGCGTAGCCGTCGAGGTTCTCCGCGGAGACGCTGCCGTTGGTCGTCCGGAAGTAGGCGAGGATCTTCCGCGGCACCTGGAGGGTCATCTCGCAGCGCGGGCTGATGTAGAAGCCGAAGCTCCAGGAAGGTTGCTGGAAGACCGCCTCGATGTCGAGATCCGGGCCCTTGTGCTGGACCACGATCTGCACCCGGCGGCGGCCGCTGTCCCGGATCACCGCCGTGAGCTGCACCTGCGGCTGGTCCCAGCCCGTGACGTGGATGGCGCCATTGCGGTTCTTCACCCAGAGCTTGGAGCCGAAGGCCAGGGGCTCGGTCCGGGTCTCCGTGCGCCCACCGGTAGGAATGTCCACGCCGATGGAGGGCGCAGGTGGCGGTGGCGGTGGTGGCGGCGCCTGGGCCCAGAGGACACTGCCGGCCAGGACCAAGGGGAACAGGCAACGGCGAAGGTTCATGGCCACTCCACTGGAAAGAAAGATCCAGGACAGGCCTGGGATATCCAGTACACGATGAAGGCGAGAAGGCGTTTAGTTATACCCTGGGGAGGTTTCCGGAGTCTGCCATGTCTGTCCTGATCCTTTCTGCCACGCGCACCGCCGTCGGTTCTTTCGGGGGCGCCCTCAAGCCTCTCAACGCCGTTCAGCTCGGTTCCCTGGCGCTGACCGAGGCCCTGGCCCGGGCCGGAGTCGCCCCGGACCAGATCGGCGATGTAGTCCTGGGCAACGTCCTCCAGGCCGGCAGTGGCCAGAACGTGGCCCGCCTGGCGGCCCTCAAGGCGGGCCTGCCCCACGCGGTGCCGGCTCACACGGCCAACCAGGTCTGCGGCTCCGGCCTGAAGGCCATCGCGCTGGGCGCCCAGTCCATCACGATGGGTGACGCCGACCTGGTGCTGGCCGGCGGCACCGAGAGCATGTCCAACGCGCCCTACCTGCTGCCCAGCGCCCGTTGGGGCGCCCGCATGGGGAACACCCAGCTCCTCGACTGCATGATCCAGGACGGCCTCTGGTGCGGCCACGGGGACACCCACATGGGCATCACCGCCGAGAACGTGGCCGCCAAGCATGGCATCACCCGCGAGGCCCAGGATGCCTTCGCCCTCCAGAGCCAGCAGCGGGCCGCCGCCGCGCAGGCCGCGGGCGCCTTCGACCGCGAGGTGTTCACCGTGACCCTGGCCGGCAAGAAGGGCGACGTCGCCTTCAACCGCGACGAATACATCAAGCTCGACGCCAGCGCTGAGGGGCTGGCCAAACTCAAGCCCGCCTTCAAGAAGGACGGCACCGTCACCGCCGGCAACGCCAGCGGCATCAACGACGGCGCCGCCGCCCTGGTGCTGGCCTCCGAGGAAGGGGCGAAGGCCCACACGCCCATCGCCCGTATCCTCGGCTTTGCCCAGGCGGGCGTGGATCCCGCGCTCATGGGCCTGGGCCCCGTGCCCGCCATCCAGAAGCTGCTGAAGAAGACCGGCGTGAAGCTCGCGGACATTGACCTCTTCGAGCTGAACGAAGCCTTCGCCGCCCAGAGCCTGGGCGTGCTGGCCGAGCTGCCTGAACTGGATCCCGCCAAGGTGAACCTGCGCGGCGGCGCCATCGCCATCGGCCACCCCATCGGCGCCAGCGGCACCCGCATCCTCGTGACCCTCCTCCACCTGCTCCAGGACCAGAACAAGAAGCTCGGTCTGGCGGCCCTCTGCGTCGGCGGCGGCCAGGGCGTGGCCCTGCTGGTGGAACGCCTCTAAAGATGGAACCGCGAAATGCGCCAAAGGGCGCGAGAATTGAAGGTGTTTCTTTCGCGGGTTTTCGCGCTTTTCGCGGTTAGCTTTTTCCCATGATCACCCTCACCCACGTCGGCAAGCAGTACGACCGCATCCACACCGCCTTGGCGGATGTGAGCTTCGCCATCGAATCGGGCGAATTCGTGTTCCTCACGGGGCCCAGCGGCGCAGGCAAGTCCACGCTGCTGAAGCTGCTCTTCCGGGAGCAGGTGCCCAGCAGCGGGGAGATCCAGGTGGCGGGGCACCGGCTGGCCTCCATGCCCGAATCCGAGATCCCCTACCTGCGCCGCAAGCTGGGCGTGGTGTTCCAGGACTTCAAGCTCATCCGCAGCCGCACGGTCTTCGAGAATGTCTCATTCGTCCTCAAGGTGTTGGGCGTGAGCGCCGCCGAGCAGAAGCAGCGCACCTTCCGGGCCCTCAAGATGGTCGGCCTCCAGCACAAGCTGAGCAGCTTCCCCTTGCAGCTCTCCGGCGGGGAACAGCAGCGCGTGGCCATCGCCCGGGCCCTGGTGAATGACCCCCTGGTGCTGCTGGCGGACGAGCCCACGGGCAACCTGGATCCCGATCTGGCCCAGGAGATCATGGCCCTCTTCGAGCGCATCAACGGCCAGGGCACCACGGTGCTGGTGGCCACCCACGACCGCAGCCTCATCCAGCGCATGAAGAAACGCGTCATCGGCCTCGACCACGGCCGCATCGCCTTCGACCAGCCCGCGCCCACGAGCCTAGTGACGGTGTAAGGGAGGAACGCCCTTCCGCTGCCAGGCTTTGCGGAGGGTGCTTCCACCCGGCATAGGCGCTGCTTCAAGGCCTGCGGCAGTAGGGGCTGCTGCCCGGCTGGAGATCTTCCCACCCGATACCCCGCCCCCATGGATCAAGACCGGATGACCGTCCATGCGGGCCCGTGGTGCGGGCTGATGTGTGGTTGACAAAAGGCGAGAATAAAACGAATACATAAAAATGCTCTGCGCCCGGCCATACCAGCCGCGAGTCTTCGACCAGGCCCTGCTTCATCGCTGTGTGGCCCAGCACTGGCCCTGCGTGCGAAGGGCTTGTGAAGCCCACGGGCGCCCCTTGCCCTCCTTCGTCCAGCGCGAGTTTGACGCCTACCTCCGTTGCGGCGATCTGCCCTGGTGCCGCCACCGAGGATGCACCTGGCGCACTACTTCGGCGTGCTGGCTCCGAGCGCACGGCTGCGGAAACAGGTGGTGCCTGAAGCGCCAGTAAACGCCGATCTGGATCCCTGCGGCCACAGCGTGGCCTATAACGAAACCCGCAACGGCAGGACCATCCGGCGGCGCTGGGTGCCCTGGGCGCAGCTCCTGCTCAAGGTGTTCTCGGTGGATGTGATGGCGTGCCCGCACTGCGCCTCGCGGATGCAACGCATCGCCGTCATCCAGCAGCCCAAGGTGATCGCCGCGATCCTCGACTGTCTCAGCCAGAAGGAACAGCCGCCCTGAAGGAACCTCGATCTCCCGACATCGCGGATGATTTTGCCAGGGTCACACTTGACCCTGGCATAGCCCTGTCACATCCTGGCTGGGAACCCTCGTTGACAACCTGGATCAAGGCCATGACGGGCCTTTGGAACCCTGTTACAACCCAATCCAGCCCCCGGCACGAATCAAATCCATCTCCGCAACTTGAAATGCCACCCCCACAGCGCCAAAATGGGGCCTTTGAATTCCCTATCCACTTGCGTATTTCAATATATGCCTGCTTTGTGTCCGGTTCGGTTTTTGGATTAATGATTGTTATGTAATTAGTGAGTGTGATAAATAGCTCTCTTTCGAGTTTGTTTATGGGATCAATTAAGACATTGAGTGTATCGCCCCAAAGCACTTCTGCTTCGATTAGTTCTGCTTGGAGTTCAGTTCGAACCTCAACGACGCGATCCCAGCGTTTCTGATAGGCGCCCGAGACGCCATAGAAATGGATCTGTTGAGAGTCCATTTTCTTGGCCTCTTCTTCGGGAGGTTGAGGTTGTTCGTTCACCCAAATTGCAGGATTCCGAACATTTTTAAGTGCATTACGGTGGCGATACACAGCTCGTAACACACGCCGTGATAGGTCATATTCACTTGACCCGCGGAGCTGACGATTCCATGTATTCAATCCTCGAAGGGCAACATAGATACCGACGATGCCCCCACAAGTAAGCACGAGATCCTTTATTACTGTGAGCATCGAGGTTTCCTCTCACATTGGTAAGCCTAATGGATGCAGTTAACCGACCCGCCTGCACCGAGGGGCTGAACGGACCCTTCAGTGCTACTACGAGATGTCTTACTCATGCTTAACAGTGTCTCGTGCTGAGACTTTGCGTTTCATTATGGCGCCATCAAGTATTGTGTATGTCATTGCAGGAAGAATAAAGGTAAGAACTAGCTGTAATATTAAAAATATAGTTAAAATAAAATTATATGATGTTATACCAAGTGTCTGCCTCCAATATTTTTCTATTGGTGGGATGATTAAGTTGTTGAAGAGTAAAACTGCACTCAATAAAGAGTCTAGGCAAGTCAAGCCAACCTTGATGGCTTGTAAGATTGGAAGACCAATAGTCGCTGAGTGAGTCAGGAAGTTTGCAATTATAGGAATAAATAACCATAATAGTACAAAATATAAAATATTTGTTTCAATAAGTTCATAGATTATTCTCAACCCAAACAATATGAATCCAATGGATGGGATCACTATTAGCCATGCTTTTATATTTTTATGGATTTCTTCCCGATCATATTTGGCAATTTTTCTTGGCCGAGAAACATCTCGATAACATGTTAGACAGAATGGCCCACTGGCTTTTTCAAAATATTTGCAGGAATCACACAGATTGATTGAACATGAGGCACAGTTGGCTGTGGCCTTCTTGTGGGAATGTTTTGAACAGCACCCTTTTTCTGCAATATCATGAAAATATTGAATTTCAAGCGCCTTCATGTTCTTGTCACACTCGGGGCATGTTATACGTCTAAGACCAGTAATAAGGGAATACCCCGGTGTGCCAACACAAGTCGCGCATATCGGTCTGGCACACTGGTCACAAAATCCGTCAAACTCGGCACTAGGATGGAAGACGCAATGAATCTTTGCGTTCGGAGAAATCTCAGGTGGCTTGAAAGCCCAGCCGCTACCCTTGCCACACTTCGCACAATAAGCTCGGTCATCTGCAAACGGTGTAAAGCAGCGGATGCAACGGTCGAAGGGGCCTATTTCATCCGCATCGTAACGGTCGGTGTCTTCAATGATGTGCCTTGATTCGTTACTCATTTAACACGCTTTTAAAAGTGTAGCTGAGTGCCAGAATGCTTGAATCTGTGAGCGATGATACCCGCCATTTCGACTTAGTCCATCCTGCAATAGCCACTCGGGCTTCCGGCGGTACCTAATGCCTCGACTATGATTCGCCCTCAACCCAAGGCTTGATGGCCAGTAGCTCGTGGCGCAGCCGAGCTTTCGCGCCCTTCCCAACGTGTAATTCCTTTTCCTGATGGAAGACGCCTACGCATCTTGTTGGCAGTTCCCTTGGAGCTGTCGACAGATCAAAATCGTCTGCAATTCGGCCATCAAACCACTTGCCAACCTCAGGTTGGAATTCATACCTTCGGCCAAAACGCATCAAGCCATAGAGCATGCCAGATATCTCGATGGTGTCTGCTTGTTTTTCGACTCGCCTCGCCCTTCCAGCAATGTGTAGGATTGAAGGACGATCAATCACAGTGTTGAACGCGTCAGACCGGAATTTAAGCGTGGCGTTGTTGTCCACAACGTGTTGGAAGAACCCAGCCAGGGCCTGGATCGACCTTCTGTCAACTTGTCCGACTCGCATGTTGAACTTGTCATCATCGAGTTTGTCGAAGTCGTCGATCAGAGCAACAGCATCCTTTATTGCTTCTTCAGTGTAGGAACTACCAAGGATCTTGGTGTCGCCGATTGGTGCAGCGGCCTCTTGGAATTGGAAGCCAAAGGACCCCTCTGCTGTACCCACGATTAATAATGGTCGCGGATCAAACTGAGCACGTAAGGCCTTGGTAGTTTTCTTTCGAATTCCGTCAAGTCTTGCGTTCACTAGAGCGACAAATTTTTCTATGGCCTCAGGCACAAAAGCGGCATGAATTCCTTTTGTGGATTCCACCGGCGCACCATCAAAAAGCAGTTCGATTTCGGCCGGACGAGGTACATCCGTTTCTGTTGGAAGCGCCAACAGTTCTTCTCGCACAGCGTCCAACCGAACTTGCAGGGTGTCGCGCCCAAACCAATCGTCCGTGGGACAGGATTCGATTATTCGAAGCAGTTCGGACTCCTGGGCCAACAAGAAGGTGCGGTCAGTCGCGCGACTCACAAGACACCCCCTTTCTTTTTCTTCTTTGGTTTCTTTCTAAGTAGGTTGACGGCCCGCTGATCGTCAAGATCCGTCAGCAGGGGAATCTCGGCCATGCCCTTCCAGAGCGGTTGAGCACCCCCAATGCTTCTTGAATGTCCAAAGAGATTGCACCAGTAGGTGACATCAGAAGTAGTGGCAACGACGGATCCCGGGCCGCCCGCAGGATTAACGATTGCCGTTTTCATGAGAAAGGCATCGCATCGGTACTTCGTTTTTAATACATGTCGATGGGGCGTGGAGATGAAGGTTCGGAATTCTGTGTGCTTCGGGTGTCCGGGTTGTGGCACGCTTGCATCATCAACAAGGGTTACCACGTCGATGTCATTTGGCTCGCGACCCCTGAGTTTCTGACAGTCCTCAATAAAACTGCCACCAATCCACTGTGACCCGACGACGCCAAAGGCGCGCAGCTCTTTCCGATACTGGAAAAAACCCTTAAGGATGAGCTTTCTGTTCCCCGTCGTGCCGAAAAGCGTAACGAATTCCTCCGGTGTAAATATGTGCGGAGAGAATCCGTTTGGGACGCCAGTCCCAGTAGTCCCCGTGTATGGGGGGAGGACACCTTGAGGGGTGAGAGCTAACACGTTTTCCTCTGCGGTAGGCAGTAATTTCACCAGGATGTCGGAATCCCGTCTACCTCAATCGCAATCAAGATCCATACCGTCCAAATAATTGCCACAGAAGTGAGACTCGCTTGGCCCATGGTGCTAGCTTGAAACCCCTTCCAAGGAGTGCGATAGCGCATTGGAGGGGCCGTGTTCAGACGAAGACGCGCAAGGTGCCAAAGACGGCCCCGCGTGACCAGTTGTCCCTGTGGTTCGATCAGGTAACGGTAGAATTGGCGGCGCACGGCACAATCAGGTATGCAAACCATTCACACCAGTCAGTCCCCTGCTGAGTATTTCAAGTCCGACCAGCCAGAGCCCGGCCATCGACAGCTAATTGGCAGGGTCCTGGTTCTCCATCCGAAGGTAAAGGAAGACGACTGCCTCCATGACCCGAGCTGGCTTCATATGCATGGTGGTCGCCATTTCCGTAACCCATTGGAGTTCAGGCTTCCCAACCTTGGCTCTCACGTTCTTGTAGCGAGAGCCACTTCGACTCTTCTTGACACCATCGATGACTTGGCTGAGATGGTCGGTCGTGACAATCGGTTTGATCGTACGAATTGCTCTGGTGAAGAAGGTTGAGTAACCAACCCCACCTGTCCGAGTAACCAGGAGGTCGTAGGACTCCATGTCGAGAACACAAATCGGAGAGATTTCCATCTCCCAACTCGATGCTTCCTCTCCGGTATCTTGCTATCCACCCACTAACGAAGCCATAAGCAGCCCAAACCCCATGCGGACCGGACGGGCCGGGGACGGTGTTCTGAACGGGATCGCCAGTGGATTCTGCCGCCTGCCCTGCCGAGGGAGAGGGCCGGAGGGCGGTCCAGCCGATGGCGGTAAGTTCCGGGGCGAGGTCGGGATCTGACCCGGCGGGGCCTGACAGACCTGCGGGGACCACCCGCGACCTTCAGATGGCGATCTACCTGGAGCCCCAAGGCTGAAGCCAGGAGGCGGTAGACTGGCCCCATGCCCCAGCCCCTCACCGATGCCCGCTTCGTCACCTCCGCTTCCGATGTGCGGACGCTGGGCGTCTGCCACGCGGAGGTGGCCTTCGTGGGGCGCAGCAATGTGGGGAAGTCCTCGCTGCTGAACGCCCTGGCCAACCAGAAGCAGCTGGCGCGGGTGTCGAAGACGCCAGGCCGCACGCGGCTCATCAATGTGTTTCTCACGGGGCCGGACCGTTGGATCGTGGATCTGCCGGGCTACGGTTTCGCCACCGGGCCCGCCGCCGAGCGCGCCACCTGGCAGAAGATGGTCGAGGGCTACCTCACGGGCCGCGCCACGCTGCGCATGGTCTTCGTGCTGGTGGATGCCGAAGTGGGCCCCACGAAGCTGGATCACGCCATGATTGACTGGCTCCGGGCCGAGGGGCTGCCCCACCGCATCGTCGCCACCAAGGCCGACCAGGTGAAACCCAGCAAGGCCCTCAAGCAACGCAAGGATGTGGCCGCGGATCTGGGCCTCCACGCGAACGACATTGCCTGGGTGAGTTCGGAAAAGGGCACCGGCGTCCCCGAACTCCGGCGCGAAGTGGCGGATCTGCTGGGGCTATAGGATGCTGGTCACAGAGGACACGGAATGACGCGGAAGACACGGAAGGAGGGGGTACCTTCTGGTTGAGAGTGAGGACCGTGACCTTCGCTCACCCCGCCCTCTTCTGCGGCTTCCGGCTTTCTTCTGTGCCTTCTGTTTCCAGCGCTTTTCCGGCATGCGCCCGGTGACTACTCGAGCACCTCCACCTTCCCGCCCCGCCACACCATGAATGCGCCCTCGTGGGCCCAGGGCAGGGCGATGCCGTTGGCTTCCACCTCATGGGTGTGGAAGTGGCCCGTGAGGAAGGTGGCGGGAGCGGCGGCCTGGGCGGCGGCGCGGAAGGCGGTGCGGGGGAAGGCCAGCTTGTAGGCGGCGTTGGTGGTCCGCATCCGGCGCTCCAGGCTGGCCGCGATGCGTTGCGCCAGGGCCGCCGGCAGAAGGCGGAACGCCAGCCAGAAGGGGCCGGAGCGGGAGACGAGGTTCCAGAAGCGGTACTGGCGGTCCCTCGCGTTGATGAGGTCGCCATGCTCCCAGGCGAGCCGCTCCTGGGGCAGGCCGCCACCAAGGCCCTCGCCCATGAGGTCGAAACGAGCCGCATGGCGGTCGAGGAAGTACTCCCGGTTGCCCATCCACAGGCCCACCCAGCGCCCCGCGGCACGGCGGGCATCCACCCAGGCCAGGAAGGCCCGCTGGATATCCGTTTCCATGCCCGGAAGGCCCGCCCAGAGATCGAAGGCATCCCCGAGGAACAGCCAGTCGGCGTCGGGATGCGCCGCGGTCGCGGCCGCCAGGCCGGTCAACGCCGTGCCCCAGTGGGGATCGGCCACCAGGATGAGATCGCGCTCTGGATGGGGCCGGGCCGGGGTTCCCCGCCGCCAGGAACCCGCCTTCAGCCTCCGCGTGAACACCAGCGGCAGGGAAGCCACCGCGAGGGCCAGCGCCGCGCCCAGGGTGTCCGCGAGCCAGTCCCCCACCGCGCAGTCGCGGCCGGGCACGAACCACTGGTGCCACTCATCCGTGGCGCCGTACAGGGAGACGGCCAGGAACACCAGCAGATGGCGCTTGTACATCGGCAGGCCCGGGGCCTGGACACGCAGGGCCCCGTCCAGGGCCAGGGCCAGAAGGCCGAACACCGTAGCATGCGCCAGCTTGTCCAGGGGCGGCGCAAGCACGAGGCCCGCAGGATAGGCAGACCGGCTGCTCAGCCAGAAGATGGCAGCCGCGGCGGCGAGAGGGAGGAGCCAGGAGGGACGTAAACGCATGATCCATCGAACCATGGGGCGGGGGCGTCTTAACAACAATTAACTTGTGCCTCACATGAGCGACGGGACCATGAAGGAACCAAAGGAAACCCATGAAGCTCACGGACCATGATCTGCATGTTCTCCACCTGGCCTCCCAGGATCTGGAGGGGCGGATCTCCTTCTTCCTGACCGAGGAAGGCGTCGTGATGCTCACTGTGGATCGAAGCGGCGAGCCCGTTCCCGCAGAGGGCGCGCTGTCCCGCCTGGAAGCTTCCGGGTTGCTCCGGAGGGCCTTGAACCGCTCCTTCGTGCTGACGTCCCAGGGCTGGGATACCGCCGCCTCCGAAGAAGCCGCGCAATGGATGGCGCACTACCGGGGCGCTTGAGCGCAGAGCCAAGCAAGCGGAGGCCATTCGACGGTGGAAGCCGTGGGAGCGGAGCACTGGACGGAAGCTGGCAACGGGACTGTCTTCTTTGCGGGAGATGTAGCTGTGACCTTCAATTCTGATGGGAAGGCATCCTCGACTTGGATCAAGCCCTAGACACCCGCTCGGTTACCCGCTCTCAGCCCCGCTCCGGCGGGGCTTTTTCGTGCCGTCATTTGGCGTTCCGGCCGCGCCTCTGTGTGCCGTGGAACAGGGCAGACCAGGAAGGCTTTTTGAACACCGCTTGAGTACGGGGCACTTTCGGGCATGGCCGGTGCCGGGTTAAAATAACAAGGCCCTTGATGTCTCAAGGGCCTGCTTTGGTAGTCCCACGGGGAATCGAACCCCGGTTTACGCCGTGAGAGGGCGCTGTCCTAACCGCTAGACGATGGGACCATGAACCACGTTTTTGATGGTTGGGGAGGAAGGATTCGAACCCTCACCTGACAGAACCAGAATCTGTTGTCCTACCATTAGACCACTCCCCAACGAGTGGAGAAACCAATGTAGCAGGTGCAGGTCAAAAGGCAAGAGGGGGTTCCACCGGGGTAGGGTGAGAACCGGACGGGGAGGGCATCCATGGCGGATCCGATCAAGCTGGCGTACTTCATGGCGGTGAAGGAGGGGGCCAGTTACCTGGGCGGGATGATGGTGACGGACACGTCGGGCATTCCGCTGGATTTCCGCTATACGGAGCCCATCACGCCCACGCGGCTGCAGACCATTCTGTACGGGAAATCGCTGGAACCGCACCTGAAGGAAGAAGTCATCCAGAAGACGCTCCTCAAAGAGCTGAAAACGGCGCCGGACCTCCTCATCCTCGGGGCCACGGAACTGGCGGGAGGCTGGTCGGGCGAGGTGCGCTTCCCCGTGCTGGCGGTGCAGAAAACCCAGGAACAGCCCCTGGCCCGCCTGGGTGATGTCTTCCGGGCCGGGCCCCGGGATCTGTTGCTGCAGGTGTCGGAGGGGGCCGCGCCGCTGCGGGTGATGTTTGCGGCCTCGGTGGATGCGGCGGCTCAGGAACAGGCCGCCCAGAAGCTGCTTGAGGCCGGCTACCACATGGATCTGACGGAGCCGTTGGAGCGGGTGGGAGCGGCGCTCCAGAGCCTCGTCATCAAGGAAGGCTGATGCTGGGCAAGGTGCGCCACGCGGTGGCCGATGCCGCGGAGACGCTGCGCCGGCTGTTCGCGGACCCCGTGGTCCACGAGGCGGCGGCAGAGGGATTCCATGCGATGCCGAGGGTGTTCCCCCCGCTGGCGGGCGTGGCCCACCCGGGACTGGAGGCGCTGGCCGTGGAGGCGCAGGCCATGCCCCTGGTGAATGAGGCCCTGCGGATCCATGAACTGGCGCCCTTCCAGGCCCGGCTTCAGGCGGAGGAGGGCTGGGCCCGCTGGGGGACGGAAGCCACCGTGCTGACGATGACGCCGCTGCGTTCCGCCGGCGCAGCGGGGGTGCCCGTGCCGCCCTTGCCCCGCCGGGCCGGATCGCGGGGCTACCGCGAGCCCATCCGCGCCCCCCAGGTCCGCGGGGCCCTGGAGCCCCTGGGGGAAGCACGCACCCGCCGCCTGGTGCCCGCGCTGGAGGCGGGTCCGGCGCGGCCGGGCATGGAAGCCATGCGCGCCTTGCCCGTGCCCATTCCCGCGGTGGATATCCAACGCCTGCCCAAGGGCCTCTGGATGCGCTACAGCCTCCAGATGGTGCGGAGCACGGGCGAGAACGTGCGGAACCTGGAGGTGCTGGGCCTCTTCCACCTGCCGCGGAAGGGCGTGGTGGATCTGCGGCACGATGCGCGGCGGGGACGTATCCTGGTCCGTCTGGGCGCGGAGGCCGCGGCCTCCCCTCGCACGCCCTTCATTCTGGTCCGCCGCCGCAGCGATGGGGCCTTGCTGAGCTGCTATTTGGAGGAGGCTTGATGCCGAAAGGCCCGCGCACCCGACCGGCCCCCGCCCAGCCGGCCCCTCTGGTTCCCCTGCCGGAGATGCCCACGGCCGTGCGGTCGCGCCCTTCCGGGGAAGGGTCCGCGGATCCGGCGGGTTGGGCGCTGGTGGCCTACGCGGGCACCTCGCTGGGCCGGATCTTCCCGCTGATGCCAGGGGAGACGCTGATCGGCCGGGCGCCCGCCATGACCGTGGCCCTCCTGGACAGCGAGGTGAGCCGGCGCCATGCCCGCATCCGGTTCGACATGGGCTCCGAAGGGCCGCAACTGCTGCTGGAGGATCTGGATTCCACCAATGGCACCCGGGTGAACGGGGAGGTCATTCACGGCACGATGGAACTGCGTCCCGGAGACCGGCTGGGCGTGGGCGGGCATGTGCTCAAGCTGGTGGCCATGGACGCGCTGGAGCGGGCCTTCCACGAGACGATGCTGGATCTGAGCACCCGCGATCCCCTGACGGGCCTCGCCAACCGGGCGAACACCCTGTCCGAACTCCAGAATCGGTTTGGGCTGAGCCTTCGCTACGACCGCCCGCTGGCGGTGGTGATGGCAGATCTGGACCATTTCAAGCGCATCAACGACACGCTCGGGCACGGCGCGGGGGATTGCGTGCTGCAGGCCTTCGGGGATCGGGTGCGGACCAACCTCCGCGAATCGGACCTGGCGGGGCGCATCGGCGGCGAGGAGTTCCTGATGGTGCTGCCGGAGACGGATCTCGGTGGTGGACGCCAGTTCGCCGAGCGGCTCCGGAAGGCCCTCGCCTCCGCGCCGCTGGCGCTGCCGGCCGGCGGGCTGGAGGTCACCTGCAGCCTGGGGGTGGCCGAGCGCCTGGACCAGGACCAGGAACCCGGCCAGCTGCTGGCCCGGGCCGATGCCGCGCTCTACGCGGCCAAGACCGCCGGCCGGAACCAGGTCTGCGTACCTCCAGCCATCGGGTAGAATTCCTGCATCCATGCCCCTCGACCCTTCTTCTCCCGACCCGACCTGGGATCCCGCCACACGGGCGGTTGGCGATCCGACGACCGATCTGGCGGGCGGAGAGTCCGGGCGCCGGGAATGGGCGCTGGTGCGCTACATCGGGCAGCCCATCGGCGAGCTGATTCCGCTGCCCCCCTCGGGGCTGACCATCGGCCGCTCCCAGGAGAACCTGCTGTGGCTGGACGAGCCGGAAATCAGCCGGCGCCATGCCCGGCTGGATGTCGCGCCCGAAGGTGAACGCGTGGAACTGCGGGATCTTGGCTCCACCAATGGCCTCTACGTGAACGGCCGGAAGGTGGAGGCCCGGCTGGAACCGGCGCTCCTCCGCTCCGGGGATGTGCTGCGCGTGGGCGGGCATGCCTTCAAGGTGAAGCGCCTGGATCCCCTGGAGCGCCAGTACCACGAAGCGGTGATGACCCAGACCACCGTGGATCCCCTCACGGGCGTGTCCAACCGGGCGACCGTCCTGCACCAGCTCGAGAAGCACCACGAACTGGCCCGCCGCCACAAGCGCCCGCTCACGCTGATCCTCGCGGATCTCGACCACTTCAAACGCATCAACGACACCTACGGCCACGCGGCCGGAGATGAGGTGCTGCGCGCCTTCGGCGGCCTGCTCACCGGGCGCCTGCGCGGGTCCGATTACGTGGGCCGGCTGGGGGGCGAGGAATTCCTCATGGTGCTGCCGGAAACCACCGCGGCCATGGCCCTGCATGTGGCGGAGAAACTGCGACGGGGCCTGGAAAGCGAGAGCATCGGCGTCCAGGGGGAGAAATTGCGCGTCACCTGCAGCCTGGGGCTGGCCGAACTCGCCCCCGGGGATCTGGATGGGGGCGACCTGCTGGCCCGGGCCGACGCGGCGCTCTACCGGGCCAAGACCGAGGGCCGGAACCGCACCGCCACGGCCCCATGAGCGGCCTCCGCCACCCGGTCCAGATCGGCAGCGTGCGGCTGCGGGAGCCCCTGGGCGAAGGGGGCATGGCCCTGGTCTTCCGGGGGGAGGACCGCTTCCGCCCCAGCGTCCAGTGCGCCGTGAAGCTCCTGCGGCCCGAGGTGCATGGGGATGAGGCGCTGGTGCGCCGGTTCCTGCGGGAAGGCGAGGTGCTCACCCGCCTGTCCCATCCGAACCTGGTGGAGGTCTATGCCTTCGGGCGGAGCGGCGCCTGGCCCTACCTGGTGATGGAGCTGCTGCCCGGCGGCAGCGTGAAGGCCTGCCGGGGCGAGGCGCCGGCCCGCGTGGTGCGCCGGTTCGTGCCGGTGTGCGAGGCGCTGGGCGTGGCGCACGCAGCGGGCGTCGTTCACCGCGACCTGAAGCCCTCCAACCTGCTCTTCGCGGCGGATGGACGCCTTAAAGTCACGGATTTCGGTGTCTGTTTCTGGGAAGGCGCCGAAGGCCACACCCGGGTCACCCGGAGCCAGATGGTGGTCGGGACGCTGGGCTACATGGCCCCCGAGCAGCACGGCGATCCCCGGCGCGTGGATGGCCGCTGTGATGTCTATGCCCTGGGCGCGATCCTCTATGAATTCGCCACGGGGCAGGCCTATGCCCAGGTGCAGCTGCCGCCGGCCTCGGCGCGGCCCGGGTTCCCGCCGCGCCTGGCGGGGCTGGTGATGCGCTGCCTTCAGCCCGATCCCAAGCGGCGGACGCCGGACATGGCCACGCTTGGACAGGAATTGTCTCATTGGCTGGAAAGCGCCGAGGCGGCGGGTTGGGGCGAGGAGGCGCTGCCCGGCTTCCGCGCGGAGGACCGGGAAGCCGCGACGGTGATCCAGCCCCGCGGTGCCGAGACGCCCGGGGAACGCCTGGGGCCCTATTTGGATGCCCTTGGGGCGGGGCCCGTGGGCGCCCGCCGGGCCGCGGCCGAGGGGCTCTGTGGCACGGCCCGGTCCGAGGATGCTGCCTGGCTGCTGACCGCCCTCGGAACCGCCCCGGATGGGACGCGCTTCGCCCTGGCCCAGGCGCTCGGCGCGGTGGGCGATGGCGAAGCCCTGCCCGCCCTGCTGAAGCTGCTGGCTGATCCGTTCGCCCAGCGGGAAGCCGCCACCGCCGCGGCGGCCGTGGCCCTGCGGACGGGACGCTCCAGCGAGGCCCTGGCCGCCTTGCGGGAACCCGGCCTCGGCTCCCCCTGGCGCTGGGCCCCGCGGGCCGCCCTCGGGGACGTGGGCTGGGTGGAGGCCCTTCGCCATGCCTGGCCGGGGCTCAGCGCGCCGATGCGGACGCAGGCCCTGGAAGCCGCCCGTCACCTACCGGCCCCGCTCCGAGAAGCGGTCCAGGCGTTCACCGCCGGGGCCCGCTGACCCGATGCGGATCCTCTGGGATGATAGGTGGCAGGAGCATGCCATGCCTGAAACGTCACGACCGACCTTCACCACCCTTGCCGTGCGCGTCGAGGACCACATCGCCCGCGTCGAGCTGGATCGTCCGGACAAGGCCAATGCCCTGGACGAGGCGATGTGGCGGGAGCTGCGCGCTGCCATGGCCTGGGCTGATGCGACCCCGGAGGTCCGTGTGGTGGTGCTGTCCGGCCGGGGCAAGCACTTCTGCTCGGGCATTGACCTGGCCATGCTCATGGGGGTCCAGCAGGCCATCAAGGATGAATGCCAGGGCCGCACCAACGAGCGCCTGCGCGCCGTGATCCTCGACCTCCAGGACTGCCTCACCAGTCTGGAACGCTGCCGGAAGCCGGTGCTGGCGGCCATCCACGGCGCCTGCGTGGGCGGCGGCCTGGATCTGGTGGCGGCTGCGGACCTGCGCTACTGCTCCGCCGAAGCCCACTTCTCCATCAAGGAAATCGAGATCGGCATGGTGGCGGATGTGGGCACGCTCCAGCGGCTGCCGAAGCTGGTGCCCCCCGGCCTGGTGCGGGAGTGGGCCTACACGGGCCGCAAAGTCCTGGCCGAGGAGGCCCGGTCCTGCGGATTGGTGAACCGTGTGTACGACACGCCCGAGGCCCTGGAGGCGGGCGTGATGGATCTGGCCCGGACCATCGCCGCCCGGTCGCCCCTCTCCATCCGCGGCACCAAGGAGATGCTCAACCATGCCCGCGACCACTCGGTGGCCGATGGCCTGGCCTACATCGCCACCTGGAACGCCGCCATGCTGGTGTCCCAGGACATCCAGGCGGCCATGATGGCCGGCATGACCCGCCAGACACCGGAATTCAGGGACTGAGGACGATCAAGCCTCAACGTCCCAGCAGGACGTCGAGGCGTGCCAGCAGCGTGCGGGCCGCTGCCGATTGGGCAGGGGTGGGGGCCACGTCCGCCTGCTGGGTGAGCACGAGCAGCGCGCCCAGTTCGTCGTTGAGGGACTGCAGCGCCCGGACGCGTTCCGGCGAGGTTCCGGCCGCTGCCCGGTGGCTGCGGTCCATGGCCTCGGCGAGGCTGCGCCCCAGGGTGTACTGCTCGGCCAGACCGGCTTCGCCTGTCGTTACGCGGGGATCCATGCGGAGGGTCAGGGGCTGCTCGAAGGTCCGGCCGTCCACGGTAAGGCGCACCCGGTAGGCGCCGGGCGGCACCAGTGGCCCCTGAGGTTCCATGGGCGTCCGCCCGGGGATCGCCGCCATGGTGGGTTCGTGGTGGAAGGCGGCCGGGGGCGGCAGGCGCAGATCCCAGGCGAAGCGGTGCATACCCGCCGTGGCCGGCAGGACCACGGGCGGCTGGAGCCAGAAGGCGGGGACGTTGAGGCTCGCGGGATCCACCGGCTCGGGCCGGTCCTGGCTGTCGAAGGCGCGCAGGACGGTACCGGCGGCATCGAGGATCTCCAGGCGGACGTCCTTCGCGGGTGCCTTCAGCCAATAGTCCAGCAGGGCGCCTTCGGGCGGATTCTCGCCCACGGGCTCCTCCGGGGGCAGGGGCGTGTCCGTGTTCAGGCTCGCGCGCCAGCGCAGGGCGGTCTGGGGCTGGAACAGGTGCACGGCCTCGGCCGTGGTGGCAGGGGTGCTCTCCCGCAGCGGCTCCACATCGTCGAGGATCCAGAAGGAGCGGCCGTGGGTGGCGATCACGAGATCATCGCCATGCACCACCAGATCGCGGATGGAGGTGGCGGGCAGGTTCCGCCGCAGGGAGCGCCAGTGATCGCCGTCGTCCCGGCTCACGAAGACCGTCTGCTCCGTTCCGGCGTACAGCAGGCCGGGCCGCTCCGGATCCTCGCGGACCACATTCACCGGGGCGTCCGCGGGCAGGCCGGAGACGATCTCCTGCCAGCTCTTTCCGCCATCGCGGGTGCGGAGGAGGTGCGGCCGGAGATCGTCCAGCCGCAGACTGTTCACGGCGGCGTAGCAGGTGTTCGCATCGAACCGGGAGGCTTCCAGCCCCGCGATCTTGCTCCAGGGGGGCAGCCCCCTGGGGGTGACGTCCTGCCAGGTGGTTCCGCCATCCCGGGTGAGGTGGATGAGGCCATCATCCGTACCGGCCCAGATCAGGCGGGCATCCCGAGGCGAGGGCGCCAGCGCGTAGATGACGCCGCGACGGGCGATCTTCGCCTCGGGCGTGGTGGCGTAGGCGCCCACGCAGGTCGGAACCGGCGGAGCCGTGCGGGAAAGATCGGGGCTGATCGCCTGCCAGGTCTCCCCGCCGTTCGTGGTCTTGAGCAGGACATTGGCCGCCAGGTAGAGGGTGTGTGGATCCACGGGCGAGAACAGCAGGGGCATGGTGCGGAGGAAGCGCCAGTGGTGCAGGTGCAGCGGATCGGGTGAGACATCCTGGGTCTGCCCGGTCCGGCGATCGTAGCGGCTGGTGCGACCCCCGTACACGATCCCCGGATGCAGCGGATCCGGGGCGACGAAGGCGTACTCCTCGGCGCCAACGGGGTGCCAGTCGCGGAAGGTGATGGCGCCGCTGCCGCCGCGGCTGCGGATGCAGACCGAACCGCTTTCCTGCTGGCCGCCATAGACGCGGTACGGGAACTGGTTGTCCGTGGCCACGTGGTAGATCTGGGCCGTGGGCTGGTTGTACCAGCTGCTCCAGGTGCGGCCGCCGTTGACGGTGAGCGTGGCGCCCTGATCGGCGCCCAGCAGGATCTGGCTGGGATCCGAGGGGTTGATCCAGATGCGGTGGTAGTCGTCGCCCCCGGGGGCGCCCTTGATCGCGGTCCAGGTCCGCCCGGCATCCGTCGAGCGGTACAGCGACGTGTTGGCGGCGTACACCACCTCCGGGTTCCGGGGATCCACGCGGATTTCGGCGAAGTCGTCGCCCCGGCCGAAGACGCGGCGTTCGGCGCTCACGCGGATCCAGGTGGCGCCCGCGTCATCCGACCGGTAGGTGCCGCCGTCTGACTGGGCCTGGACCTGGGCGTAGAGCCGCGCGGGGCGGCTGGGGGCCACGGCGAAGCCGATGCGCCCGAGCCCCTGGGCCGGGCCAGGCAGCCCCTTGCCGATGGGCCGCCAGGTGGTGCCGCCGTCCGTGGATTTGTAGAGGCCGCTGCCGGCGCCCCGGAACGTGCCATTCTCCCAGGGCGCTTCGCGGGCGGCCCAGAGGGCGGCGTACACCGTGTCCGCATCCGAAGGATCGAAGGCCAGATCCACGGCGCCCGTGTCGGCATCCTTGAAGAGCACCTTCTGGAACGTGTGGCCGCCATCCAGACTGCGGAACACGCCCCGCTCGGCATTGGGCCCGTAGGGATGGCCCAGGACGGCCACGAACAGGCGATCCGGGTTCTTCGGATCCACCAGGATGGCGGGGATCTGCTGGCCCTCCCGCAGGCCCAGGTGGCTCCAGGAGGCGCCACCATCGGTGGACTTGTAGATCCCGTCGCCCACGCTGAGGTCCGGGCGCTGGAGGCCTTCGCCGCTGCCCGCATAGATGACATCGGGATTGGAGGGCGCCACCGCCAGCGCGCCGATAGACCCGGTCGGCTCACGGTCGAAGAGGGGCTGCCAGGTGCGACCGTAGTCCGTGCTTTTCCAGATGCCGCCGTTGTTGGGCGCCATGTAGAACACCCCGGGGCGCTGGGGCACACCCGCCACCGCCACGGTGCGCCCGGCGCGGAAGGGCCCGATGCAGCGCCAGCGCAGGCCCGCCGTCAGGGTGGGAGCCACGGGCTGGGCCAGGGCTGGCGCCAGGGTCAGCACGATGAGCAGGGAAAGGCGTCTCTGCACGGGGGGATCTCCGGATTTGACGGTCAGCGGTACCGGGCCGCCATCTGCTTCAAGGTGCCGGCCAGGTGGGCGCGGAGTTCCAGAGGCTCGATCACTTCGGCATCGGCTCCGAACTGGAGGATGACCCGGGTGGGGCCGTTCAGCTCCGTGGCCTGGAAACCGAGGATCACCGCGCCGTTGCGATCGCGGAGCACCTCGACGCCCGGCAGGGCGGGGGGGGCGTCCTGGAGCGCCCGGGGCCAGTGGGTGCCGGAGACCCGCACCCGAATGGGAAAGGGCTCACCGGGGCTGAACCAGCCGCCGATCTGGAAATCCCGGGCTCGTTCCAGGGGTGCCTTGTCGGCCACCAGACCGCGGCGGGCGAGGGCCTTGGCCTCGAGGATGCGGGCCAGGCGGAAGTGCCGGGGCTCCTGCTTGGCGGGATCCCAGGCCAGGAGGAAGGCGCCGCCGGAAAACACATCGTGGGTGAGCGTGAAGGGCACCACGGTCCGCGTGGTGGTCCGGCCGGTGGCGGCGCGGTAGCTGAGTTCAAGCTCCCGCGGACCTTCGGGGTGGCCCAGCGCCAGCAGCACCTGGGTGAGCATCCGGGTATCGAGGGCCTGCTGGTCATCCGAACCACCGCGCACGCAGACGTGGGTCTGGAGGGCCCGGAACAGATCCCGGTCACGGTTGCTGAGGTGGCTGTCGGCCAGGGTGCGCAGGGCCTCCAGCTGGTCGTACCACAGCTCGGTGGCCGTGCCCTCCAGGGCCATGAGGGCCACTTCGAGGGCGAGGCGGGCGTGGGGCGTGATCCGGCTGTCCCAGTCCGGCGCTTTCTCCAGGGTGAAGTGGATGAGGGCCGGGCGTCCGCTGCGCCCCTTCCCGAACCGCGCGCCCTGGGCCTCCAGCAGGACGATGGCCCGGTCCACGGTGCGCAGGGCGGCGCCGTCGAGCTTCCGGGCGAGCCCCGCTTTCGTGATGCCCGTTTCACCGGCTTCGCGGATGGCCTCCAGCACCGCCTGGAGGCGCTCGGGCCGCACGATGCCGCCGCCGTCGGGCCGGGTGGAAGCAGGGGCTTTGCGGGACGGTCTGCGGGCCATGGTGAACCTCCGGCCTCCATCATTGGTCAGGGAATGTCCAATGGAAAGGGAATTCCCCGGTTCCAGTCCCTCAATCCCAGAACCCTTCGAAGGGGGCCGGATCCCACGGGCTGCCAGCCCGGCTCCGGGGCAGGGCCCGGGCGCCCGGTGAGGTCTGCGGGAGGTGAAGTGTCGCGTGGCTGCCCGCGTAGAGCGCGCTCCACAGCGCGGCCCGCAGGGCGGGATCCCCGAGGCGTCCGAGGGGCAGGGCCACGGCCGTTTCGTGGTCCCAGCCGAGCCGGTCGTTGAGTCGGGCGAGGCGCCGGAGCACCTCCCCCTGGGTAAGCCCGCGATGGAAGGGCGTCTCCTCGCCCACGTCTGCCTCACGGCCGTGGTAGAGGCCCCGGCCCGCTTCCGCGTGGAAGTGGCTGCCCCCCAGCACCTCGCCGGGGATGGGCCAGCCTTGGGCATCCCACGGCAGCCCGGAAGCGGCCGCCGCCAGTTCCGCCGCCCAGTCCCAGGCGGTCCCGGTGGCGGCGCATACCGGACCGGGGGGGATACCGCCCGCCAGGAGGCCGAAGGCCACGCCTTCGGCCCGGTTGCGGAACTGGGCATAGCTCAGGGTGTCCCAGCCGGGTGCCGTGAGGGCCGGCCGTTCCTGGAGGCGGGCGGCGCGCTGGATCAGAAGGGCCCGGAGGGTGCTGGCCATGGTTGGAGTATCGCGAAGCGAGGCCCGATTGCCAATGCCGTTCGAGGCGCCTCCGGAAAATCAAACAGGGGTCATCAACCATCCGCTCGGGTGTCCTGTCCCTGGAGAAGTCCCGTTGTTCGTTCCGATCTGGAGCCCAGCTCCCTCATCCCCGTGGAGGTTTTCATGCGTCGTCTCTCCCGCGCCTTCCCGCTGCTGGCCCTGCCGGCGGGCCTTGCCACCCTGGTCCTGCTGACGGCCTGCGGCGGCAGCGGCGCCTCCTCGTCCGCCAGTCCGTCCTCGGGTTCCACTGCGACCGGCAGCGCGGCCATCATCCTCTCCGACGCGCCCTCGGATCAGTGGTCCGCTGTGGAGGTGGTGGTCACGAAGGTGACCCTGGTGGACAAGAACGATCAGACGAAGGAGGTGGTCGCCTTCCAGGGCGCGACGGCGAAGATCAACCTGGTGGATCTCGACAGCGTTGGCGAGCTGCTGGCCACGGCCCAGATTCCGGTGGGCACCTACAATGCCATGCGGATCAGCATTGATCCTTCGAATGTCACCCTGGTGAAGGCCGATGGGACCCCGGTGCCTTCCAGCTCGGTGAAGGTCGTGGGCGGAACCAACGTGTGGGTGCCCCTGAGCTCGGACCTCGTGGTGACCCAGGGCAGCAGCAATGCCCTCCAGCTGGACTTTGATCTGAGCCACCCCCTGTTCCTCGTCCAGCTTCCGGATGGTACCTGGGTGATGAACCTGCAGGTCCACTTCAAGCCCAACGCCAACGGCATGATGGGCATGGCCCAGATGCAGTTCCACCACCGCCGCGGCACCATCGCCTCGCTGGGCGCCAGCAGCTTCGTCCTGCATGCCGACAGCGGGAACGATCTCACCGTGAACGTGGATTCCGGCGCCTGGTTCTTCGATGCGGATGCGAAGGCGGTGGGCCGTTTCGCCGGGCTTGCAGCGGGCAAGTACGCGCTGGTTTCGCTGCGCATGCAGTCGGATGGGAGCCTCTGGGCGGTGCGCGTGTGGTACTCGGCGAACCCGTTGCCGGACTGGACGCCTGAGGGGCATGTCTATGGGGTGGATCGCACCAACAACAAGCTCTTCGTGAGCACGGACACCGGGACGCCGCGGGCCGTGGTGGTGGACAGTGACACGGCCTTCACCTACCACCGCTCCCTGGCGCTGGGCACGGGCCCCTCGGCCCTGGCGGACCTTTGGGCCGGGTTCAAGGTCTCGGTCACGGTGAAGGATCCTCTGGCCGCGCCGCTGCATGCCGCCTCGATCAATGTGCAGCGGGCCGTGGATGGAGGTCGCATCACCGCCGCCACCGCCACGGACTTCACCTACGCCAACGCCTTCAGCCTGAACCGTACCTATGCCTATGCCAACGGCTTCTCCTGGTGGTACCTGGGCTTCCCGGGCATCACCTCCACCGACACCGGCGCCTTCGCCTCGGCTGTCACGGGCGCGGGGGATGTGCGGGTGCGGGGCCTCAGTGATTTGACCTGGAACGCCACCAGCTCCGCCTGGGACGCGGCGAATGTGATCTTCATGCCCGTGGGCCTGCCCCTCGGCGCCATCACCACCTCCTACAACGGCGGGCAGATCGGATTCACCTTCACGGATTCCACCGGTACGGTGCAGGCCCTTCCCGTGACCCTGGATAGCACCGCAGGCCAGCAGCCCAGCGTGGTCGAGGTGAACAACCAGGCCGGGGCCGTCACCGTGACACCCCTGGATGCCTCGACCTGGAGCGCCAAGCTGGTCGCTCCCACGCCCGTCAAGGTGGCCGTCGTGCCCAAGCCCGATGGCACGTTCGCGGCCTACGCGGTGGCGATCTTCACGGGGTTCTGAACCCACCTTCCGGATCCGGAATGCAAGCGGCGCCCCCGGGGCGCCGCTTGTTCATGTTCCAACATATTTCTCGGGAACCCACTCCGCCGGGGTCGCATCAGAAGGGGAACCCGCGATGTGAGCATGGGATTCCGGCCTTAGCCGGGGTCCGGCGACCGTCTTCCCTTCTGAGGCCCCATGGACCTTTTCCCTCGTTCTGTCTGCCGAATCCTGGCCTGGGTTTTCCTTTCCGGAGGGATGGCTGCCGTCACGCTGCGGGCGGCGGGCCCTCCGCTTCGGCCGGCACCGCCCCTCGTGGCCCAGGATGAGGACGGGCGTCCCTTTTCCCTGGCCGCGCTGAAGGGCAAGGTGGTCCTGCTCGATTTCTGGGCCTCCTGGTGCGGCCCCTGCCGCCAGAGCCTGCCTTTCGCCGATCGGCTCCAGGCGCGGTACCGGGCCCAGGGGCTGCGGGTGGTGGGCGTGTCCCTTGATGAGGATCCGAGCGCCGTTCAGGATTTCCTCGACCGCGTCCCGCTCCAATTCACCATCGTCCCCGACACGACCGGACACAGCGCCGAGGCCTTTGGCGTCGTGGCTATGCCGACGGCGTTCCTCATTGACCGGCAGGGACGCATCGTGGCGCGGTTCGAAGGCGGCGCGCACTTGAAGGAGGAGGCGGCGGCTGTGGCGGCGTTGCTGGATGGGGCCGGGGCACCCACCACCGAGGACGTCCGGGTGTCCTCCGGTCTCGAGGCCACGGATGGGCTCAAGGCCTGGCAACGGGGCCACCTGGCCGATCCCATCATGAACCTGGATGGCGATCCGCTCACGGCCGCCCTCCGGGAGCATATCCACGCGAGCAAGGAAGGCGCGGCCGGCAATGGCGGCGCGGCGGGAGGCGGCTGTGGCTGCAACTGAGCATGCACGCCTCCTGGTGCGGCGGCGCAGGGTGCGAACCTCCTCCTGGATCATGGCCGGTGCGGGACTGCTTAGCGGCCGGATGCTCCAGGCCCAATCCTCGGTGGAACTCCGCTACCTCTTCTACGGCGAATCCGACGGCCGCACCCAGGTGCAGAACCCCAACCTCCTGCTGCACCAGGATCTCGGGGCGGCCCTGGGGCAGTTCGACCTGATGCTCTCCCACGACACGGTCTCCGGCGCCTCGCCCACGGGAGGCTATCCCACGCTGGCGGTCACCACGACGACCTCGGCCTCGGGCAATCGCTCCACCAGTGCCAGCGGCCAGATCCCCATGGTGCTCTATTCGGATCAGCGGAACGGCCAGAGCCTCGGCTACAGCCGGCGCATCGGGGCGCACCTGCCGCGGATTGATCTCTCTCATTCGGTGGAGAAGGACTACATCGCCCGCGGCTTCGGCCTCTCCGATGCCTGGACCATGGCCGGCGGGCGGGGCACGCTGCACTACGGCCTCTCCTGGGACAACGACACGGTGGCGCCGGTGACCAGCCTCCTCCGGTTCCCCAAGCGGAGTCGCGGCTTCGCCCTGGGCTGGACCTGGATCCTCGGCGAGGACGATCTGGTGGATGTCTCCCTCAGCCGCACGAAGCTGGAGGGCGACCTGAACGAACCCTACCTCATCGTGCCGGTGGGGACCGGCACGGTGCCCGAACGCCGTCCGGGCACGCGGACCCGGGATGCGCTCCTCGTGAAGCAGGGGCACTACTTCGACGACTGGGACGGCGCCCTGAAGACCACGTACCGCTTCTACACTGACGACTGGGGCCTGCGGGCCCACACGCTGGAATTCGACTACGACCAGCACCTGGATGATGGCTGGATCCTTTCGCCCGAGCTGCGGTTCTACACCCAGAACGCCGCGTCGTTCTACGGGGCCTACTTCACCACGCCCCAGAAGTTCCTCTCCGCGGACTACCGCCTGTCGGCCTTCCACAGCATCCAGGTCGGCTGCGCCCTCTCCACCGAGCTGATGGAGGGCCTGACCCTCCGCCTGGGCGGCACCTACCAGATCCAGCAGGGCAGCCATCCCCTCACGCCCATGGCCGTTGCGCCCACCGCTGGCTCGCTCCCTGTCTTCTCAGGGCCAGGCACCTCGGCTGCGGATGTCAATGCCACCACGTTCTCGGTGGGGTTGAAATGGCAGTACTGACCGGGGCGGGAAGCCGCGCCCTCTACACGATGACGTTCCCCCTCATGGGAGGCGAAGCGGTGATCCGCTTCGTGGAGGGTCGCGGGCAGGCGCGGGCGGAACAGGCGGGCCGCGCGGCCGTACGGGAGGCCCGCCGCATCGAGGCCAAGTACTCCCGCTATGCGGCCCAGAGTGTCGTCTCCGAGATCAATGCCAGGGCCGGGCGGGGCCCGGTGCCGGTGGATGACGAGACGGCGTTCCTGATCCAGTCCGCCCTGGATCTGGGCACCTGGACCGGGGGCCGCTTCGATCCCACCGTGGGCGTCCTGCGGAAGGCCTGGGATTTCCGGAAGGCCCGGGTGCCTTCGCGTGGGGAACTGGACGCCCTGCTTCCGCTCGTGGATGCCCGGTCGGTGGTGCTCTGCCACGGCGCGGTCGAACTCCTGCGCGAGGGCATGGAACTGGACCTGGGGGGCGTGGGGAAGGAATACGCGGTGGATCGCGCCACGGAGCGGCTGCGGGAGGCGGGCGTCGAGTCGGCGGTGGTCAACTTCCTCGGCGATGTGCGGACCCTGGGATGCCGCGGCGATGGCCAACCCTGGGTGGTCGGTGTGCAGGATCCCCGGGACCGCGCCCGCTGCCGCTTCTCCATCCGGGTGGGCACTGGCGCCGGCGTGGCCACGTCCGGCGACTACGAACGCGGGTTCGAGCTGGCGGGCGTGCGCTACCACCACCTGTTGGATGCCACCACGGGGTACCCGGCCCGGGGTCTGGCTTCGGTCACGGTCGTCGCGCCCACGGCCTTCGCCGCGGGCCAGTTATCCACAGCGGCCTTCCTGCTCGGCCCCGAGGAGGGGCTCCGCCTCCTGGCGGAGCGGTCCGGAGTGGAAGGGGCTCTGGTCACTGAATCCGGCGCGGTGCTTGCCACACCGGGGATGGCCCGCATCTCCAGCCTTGCCTGCTGAAAGGGGTTCTCCGTGAGCCGCCGATTCCTCCCCCTGCTGTTCGCCGTGGCGCTCCAGGCGCACGCCTTCGATCCCGCCAAGGATGTGGCCATGACCGTGGCCCAGGGCCGACTCACCGTGGCCATTCCGCCGGGCGCTCACCTCACATGCCGGTCGTTCAAGGTGGCCCTCGCATCGGGTGCTGGGCACCTGGAGGTGGGTCCGATGCCCGCGGCCCAGGGCCGCGACGCTGTAGGCGATCCGATCTGGCGAGGCACGGTGCAGGTGCCGCTGCGGGGTGAGGGGCTGGGGGAACGGGTGGTCCTCCGCATCACCTTCCAGCCCTGCACGGAGGGCCCGGATGCAGTGTGTTTCCTGCCTCAGCAGCGGATCCTTATCCTGGACGCGGCGGCTTCAGGCCTCCGCTGAGAGGGCCCCCGCATTGAAGGTGGGGCACCGGTCCATGAGGGGGCGGATCTCGGGAACCCATCGAAGATTCTGGAACCCGGCATGGCGCAAGGCGTCGGCCCATACCTCCGGCGTGAGAAAGCCGTGGACAGGGCGCCAGCGCGGATCCAGCTCTACCGAGGTGAAGCTGGATATGAAGGAAAAGAAGAACTCCAGGTAGATGGGACGATCCAGGGAGGGCTTCAGACATTCCCCCAGGACCAGGCGTCCGCCGGGTTTCAGACGGCTCAGGAGGTCCCGCAGGGTGCCTTCCAGGTTGCGGGCCACATGCACCACATTGACGCCGACGATGGCATCGAGGCTGGCGGGGGCGATGCCCTGGGCCTCCAGGGGCCGGTTCAGGTCCAGGGACTGGAAAGCCAGGGGCAGGCCGGGCGTGTCCGCCGGGAGGTCCCGTTGGGCCTTCCGCAGGAAAGCCGGGGCCACATCGGTGAAGCGGTACTCCGCGATGCGGTCCAGCCAGCCCTGCTCCCGGGCTGTCGGGGCCAAGAGGCGGGCAAAGGAGCCCACGCCAGCGCCCAGTTCCAGGATCCGACTGCCGGGCGGCAGGCCATCCCGGAGGGCCAGAAGGGCGAACAGGTTGTTGGGGCGGTACACCAGGTTGTCGTTGCGGAAGTAGGCCAGCCACAGGGGAAACAGGGCCAGGTCGAACAGCAGCGCCTCGCCGGGCCGGCCTTCCGCGAAGAAGGGCCGGATGTGGCTGCGGACACCATCGAGGAGGTCGAAGCTGGCCCCTTGGCCCGGCGCTTCGGACTCGGCGAGGGACCGGAGGCCTTGCAGGTCCACGGGACGGGCGTTCTCGAGGAAGAAACGTTCTTCCCGCTGGACGAGGAGGCCTTCCTGCGCGAGGAAGGGGAGCATCCAGCCCAGCGGGATCCGGGCCTGGGCGGGCTGGCCGGCGCAAAGGGCGTCCAGCGAGGTGCCCTCGCGGAGGCGCGTCTCCCAGCCCAGATCCAGCAGCAGGGCCAGGGCGGTCCCTGCGGTATAGGCTTCCAGCACCTGATGCAGGATCCGGAAGGCCCGGCTGAAAAGGGGCGTGAGCTCCTGGGCGTAAGGCCCCAGCAGAGCCGGATCAGGCGGATCCCCGAGGCTGCCGAGGATCTGATCCGGATCGCACAGCATGGTCAGTCCATCATTTCGCTGATGCTCCGGCCGCCGTGGATGCGAAGGATGGCATCCCCGAATAGGGCGGCGGTCGAGAGCACCTTCAGATGGGGCAGGGCCTTGGCCCGGTCGGGCGGGACGGGAATGCTGTCGGTGATCACCAGCTCATCGAGAGACGCTGAATTGAGGGTTTCCACCGCATTGCCCGAGAGCACCCCGTGCGTGACGCCCACGCGCACCGTGCGGGCGCCGAATTCGCGGAGGATGCGGGCCGCCTCTTTGATGGAGCCGCCGGTGGCGATCTCGTCGTCGTAGATGATGGCGTCCTTCCCCTTCACGTCGCCGATGAGGGCCACGCTCTGGGCCTTCTCCGTGTCATCGAAGCGTCGCTTGTCAATGATGGCCATGGGAACCGACAGGCGCTTGGCGAAATGGCCCGCGAACTTGGCCGCGCCCGCATCCGTGGCCACCACCACCGCATTGGAGAGATCCTTGGTCTTGAAGTAGTTGGTGAGGATGGGGGTGGCCAGTAGCTGGTCGGCCGGCTTGCGGAAGAAGCCCAGGATCTGCGGGGCGTGCAGCGTCATGGTGAGCACGCGGTCGGCGCCGGCGGTCTCCAACAAATCGGCCACGAGGCGGGCCGTGATGGAGATGCGCGCCTCGTCCTTCTTGTCGCTGCGGGCGTAGGGGAAGTAGGGCAGAACCGCCGTGATGCGCGCGGCGCTGGCGAACTTCAGGGCATCAATGAGGATGAGCAGCTCGAGCAGGCTGTCGCTGACGGGCGGGCAGGAGGTCTGGATGACGAAGACATCCGATTCCCGGACGTTCTCCTCCACCTTCACCTTGATGTTCTCGTTGGAGAAGCGGGTGATCTTGAGTTTGCCGAGCGGCATGCCCATGTGGGTGGCGATGCCCCGCGCCAGATCCGGGTGGCTGCTCCCGGAAAACACCTTCATCTCGCCGAACATGTGCGCCCCCGGATCCGGGACCAGTGTAGCCGACCGGCTGGGCCAAGGCCGTCACAGGAGCACGGTCCGGAGGGGCGGGAGGAAGCCCGGCCGCCAGGGCCCCGATCCAGAGGAATGACAACCCGCACCCAGGCTGGACCGATCAGACCCGGCCGCCCCCGATGCGCTCGATGCGGGCCCCGACGCCCTGGAGCTTCTTCTCCAGGCCCGCATAGCCGCGATCGAGGTGGTAGATGCGGTCCACCAGCGTCTCGCCGGAGGCGACCAGGCCGGCGATGACCAGGGCGGCGCTGGCGCGGAGGTCCGTGGCCATGACCGTGCAGCCGGTCAGTTCGGCGGGGCCCGCCACGATGGCCCGGTGCCCCTCGGCCCGGAGGTTGGCGCCCAGGCGCTCCAGTTCCATGGCGTGCTGGAAGCGGTTCTCGAAGATGCCTTCGTTGATCACGCTGATGCCGGTGGCCTGGGTCATGACGGCCATGGCCTGGGCCTGGAGGTCCGTGGGAAAGCCCGGAAAGGGCTGGGTGATGATGTCCTTGGAATGGAGCTTCTGGCCGCACTCGCGCTGGATCCGGAGCTGATGACCCTCCTGGCCTTCATGCTCGGAGAGCACGCAGCCCGTGCGCTCCAGGAGGTCCAGCAGGGCCCGCAGGTGGTCGGGCTCGCAACGCTCCAGCACCACATCGCCGCAGGCAGCGGCCACGGCGCAGAGATAGGTGCCGGCCTCGATGCGATCGGGGATCACGGCATGTTCGCAGCCGTGCAGGCGCTCCACGCCTACGACCGTGAGGGTTCCCGAGTCGAGGCCTTCGATCTGGGCGCCCATCTTCACGAGCATCCGGGCCAGGTCACCGATCTCCGGCTCCTGGGCGGCATTGCGGAGGATGGTGGTGCCCTCGGCCAGGGCGGCGGCCATCAGGAGGTTTTCCGTGGCGCCCACGCTCACCTTCTCGAAAGCGTGGTCAATGGCCTTCAGTCGCCCTTTCACGGTGGCGTGGATGTAGCCGTGGCTGATCTCCATCACCGCGCCCATGCGCTCCAGGGCCTCCAGGTGGAGGTTCACGGGCCGGGCGCCGATGGCACAGCCGCCGGGCAGGCTCACGGTGGCCTTGCCAAAGCGGGCGAGGAGCGGCCCCAACACGAGGATGGAGGCCCGCATGGTCTTCACCAGCTCGTACGGGGCTTTGGGATCTTCGCCACCCGCACAGGCCAACCGGGCCTTCAGTTCGAACCCCTCGCCCTCCGGCTCCAGCGCGGCCTCGGTGCCCAGGGCCTGGAGCACCTTCACCATGGTGCGGATGTCGGCCACCGCGGGCAGGTTCGACAGCACGACCGGATCGGGCGTCAGCAGCGCCGCCGCCAGGCAGGGCAGGGCCGCGTTCTTCGCGCCGGAGACGCGGATGCGGCCCCGCAGGGGCTGGCCACCTTGGATCACCAGTCGGTCCATTCGAGCTCCTCAGTCCAATCCGCCGGGCCTACCGGTACGTCACCACGCCGGATCCGGCCGTGAGTTCGCCCAGGATCCAGGCGGGCTCCTCGGCCTCGTGGAGGGCGGCCAGCACAGCCTTGGCCTTCGCCGCCTTGGCGACCAGCACCATACCCACGCCCAGGTTCAGGGCCTGGCGGGCATCGTCCCGTCCCAGTCCGCCCTTGTCCATCAGGAAGCGGAACAGGGCCGGAATCTGCCAGCTGGAGGTCTCAATCACGGCATCCAGGTGCTTGGGCAGTATGCGCGGGAGGTTGTCCGTGAGGCCGCCGCCGGTGATGTGGGCCATGGCCACCAGTTGGTCCGCCTGCACCAGGGGCAGCACGGGGGCCAGGTAGCTGCGGTGTACGGCCAGCAGGGCCTGGGCCACGGTCTTCCCTGTGCCCGGCAGGGGATCGTCCACGCCCAGCTTCTCGACCTCGAAGCAGACCTTGCGGGCCAGGGAGTAGCCGTTGGTGTGCAGGCCGGAGCTGGGGAGTCCGATGAGCACGTCGCCGGCCGCCATGGCCTCCAGGCGCGGCAGCAGGTGGTCCTCGTCCACCACCCCCACGATGGTGCCCGCCACATCCACTTCGCCCTCGGCGTAGACGCCCGGCATCTCAGCCATCTCGCCGCCGATGAGGGCGCAGCTTCCCGCCTTGCAGGCCTCGGCCATGCCCTTGACGATGGCCTCGACCGTGGCGGGCTCCAGGCGCTGGGCGGCGACGTAGTCCAGAAAGAAGAGGGGGCGGGCGCCCTGCACCAGGATGTCGTTGATGCAGTGGTTCACCAGATCCTGGCCCACCGTGTCCCAGATGCCGGCCCGGGCCGCCACCTTCGTCTTGGTGCCCACGCCGTCCATGCTGCTCACCAGGATGGGCTTGGCTTCGGGGAAGCGGGCGTCGAAGAGGCCGCCGAACAGGCCGATGTCGCTGCGGACGCCGGGAGTCTTGGTGGCCTTCACCAGGGGCTTGATGCGCCGCAGCGCGTCGTCCTGGCGGCCGATGTCCACCCCGCTGGACGCGTACGTCACCTTGGCCTCGCTCATGGCAACCCCCGAATCGCCCATTGTCCCATAGGGCCTCGTGCGAGCAGATCTCAAACCTTCGGCCCAGAAAGGCCTATCATTGGGGTGTCATGGATGCGATCCGGATCAGCACCCTCGGAGCAGCCGCCCTTGCCAGCCCCAAGGCCGTCCAGGACACCGTTGACCCGGTCAATCTCATCTCCGGGGCTGGCGGTCAGACGGTCCCCACGAATCCGGGCCAGGATGTGTTCCAGCAGGCCCTGCAGGTCTCCACGGCGATCCTCCAGGGTGGCACCCAGGCCGCCGGCGCCCTCGGGCTGAACAGTGTGCCCTCCCTCCTGGCGGCCCTCACCCCGCCTCAGGCGACTGTCGGTACCGTGGCCACGACCTCTTTTCCCGCGGCGTCGGCCGCTGCCGCATCGAATGTGGCCGCCGCCTCGGCCGTGACGCATGTATCCAACGCGCCGGCCCTGCCGGACACCACGGGATCCAGCCTCGATTTCGCCCTCCAGACGGCGCTCCGGTTCGGTGCCGGAGTGGGCTCCTTGGCTGCCCCGGCGAACGCGATTCCTGACCTTTCCACGGGGTTGGTGCGGGATGCCACCGCAGTCCTGCGGAACGCTCCCCTCCAGTCCCAGGCGGGCGGGCCGGGCACCGAGGCTTTCGTTCACTCCCCGTTCGTTCATCAGGCCCTGCGCCTTTACCAGGCCGGGGCCATTCCGGCTCCCGCGTCCTCCGGCCTGGATCTAATGGCCTGATGTGGCGGAACGCACGCCCGGAGGCGAACCGCCTCACGTGAGAAGCAGCCACGCCAGCACGGCTGACACGAGCATCGCCGCCAGCACGCGGGAGGCACGGTGGAGGCTCAGAACCTGGGTGGGGAACATGGCCATCCTCCGGAGAACCCGATGCATGAACCGCGCCGGGGGCTGGGGGTCCAACGGGCGTAGACTGGCCCCACCATGCGCCTCACGCCCACCCTTCCGGACCCAGTCGCCGCCGAGGCCGCCATTCGCGCCCTGCTGCGGAGTTTCGGGCAGGATCCGGCCAGTCCCGAGCTGGCGGATACGCCCTCCCGCGTGGCCGCATTCTGGGCCGAGCGGCTGGCGGGCTATGCCATGGATCCTGCGGATGATCTGAAGCCCCTGCCCGGTGACCTGGCTCCCGTGCCTGTCATCCTCGAGCGCATCCCCTTCGTGAGCACCTGCGAGCACCACCTGGCGCCTTTTGAGGGCCACGCCACCGTGGGCTACCTGCCCGGGGAAGGCGGCACCGTGGGGCTCAGCAAGCTCGTGCGGGTGGTGCAGGCCTACGCCTGGCGCCTGCAGGTGCAGGAGCGCATGGCCCGGCAGATCGCCGACGCCCTGCAAACCCACCTTCGTCCCGCCGCCTGGGGCGTCCAGCTCGTCGCCATCCACACCTGCATGGCCCACCGCGGGGTGAAGACCCCCGGGGTTCCCGTGCGGACCACCCTGGTCGGTGGACTATGGGAAGGTGCGCCGCCTGCGCCTTTTCTGCGGAGTTGACTCAGGGTCAGCAGGAATGAGGCACCAAGGGCTTCGCCCAGACTTCCATTGTGCACCCCTTGGGGTACAAACTGACCGCAGGAGGCTCCATGTCCCAGTCCATCCCTTCCCTGGGCTCCGAAGCCACCCTGCGGGCCAACGGCCATCGCGCCAGCCTGCTGGACAAGTGCACGGCCTTCACCCGGGCGGATGAATTGAAGGCTGCGGGCCTTTATCCCTACCTGCGCGTGATCGAAACGGGCCAGGCCACGGAGGTGGAGGTCAACGGCAAACCCATGCTGATGCTGGGTTCCAACTCCTATCTGGAACTCACCAGCCATCCTCATGTGAAAGCCCGGGCCATCCAGGCCATCGGGCAGTACGGTACCGGCTGCGCGGGCTCCCGGGTGCTCAACGGTACGCTGCCGATCCATGTGGAGCTGGAACGGAAACTGGCCGCCCTGGTGGGCAAGGAGGCGGCCCTGGTGTTCCCCACGGGCTTCCAGACCAACCAGGGTGTGGTGTCCAGCCTCGTGCAGCGCGGCGAGCACATCGTGGCCGACAAGTACATCCACGCCTGCATCCTGGATGGTGCGGGCCTGTCGCCCGGCCATTTCCACCGCTTCGAGCACAACGACATGGTCAGCCTGGAGGCCATCCTCGCCGGGCTGCCGCCGGGTGCCCCCGCCCTCGTGATCACCGAAGGCGTGTTCTCCATGGAAGGCGATGTCTGTCCGCTGCCGGAGATCGTGCGCCTGGCCAAGGCCCATGGCGCGCAGATCCTCCTGGATGATGCCCACGGCCTGGGGGTCTTCGGTCCGGGCGGCGCCGGCACCGTGGCCCACTTCGGCCTGACGGAAGACGTGGATCTCATCATGGGCACCTTCTCCAAATCCCTGGGCGCCATTGGCGGGTTCATCGCCGGCAGCGAGCGGGTGGTCAACTACCTCATGCACAATGCCCGCCCGTTCCTGTTCTCCGCCTCGGCGTCCCCCGCCAGCGTGGGCGCGGTGCTGGGAGCCCTTGAAGTCATGGAGGCCGAGCCGGAGCGCATCCAGCGCCTATGGGACAATGCGCGGTTCCTGAAACAGGGGCTGGTGGACCTGGGATTCGACACGGGAGCCAGCGCCTCGCCTGTGATCCCGGTCGTCATCGGGGAGTTCGAACGCTGCCTCCTGGCCTGGCGCCGCCTCCAGGACCTGGGCATCTTCGTGAACCCCGTGGTGCCGCCGGGCGTGCCGCCCCAGCGCAGCCTCATCCGCATTTCCGTCACCGCCGGCCACACCCGGGAGCAGCTCACCAAGGCCCTGGCCGCCTTCGAACAGGTGGGCCGCGAATTGGGCATTCTCGGCAGCCAGTCATGAGCCTGCCGATCCGGGTGGAACCGGCGACCCAGCTGGACCCCTTCATCCGCTTCCCCTTCCGGCGCTACGCCCAGGAGCCCCACTGGGTTCCGCCCCTGCTGATCGAGCGCCGGGACTTCCTGGATCCCCGGAAGAACCCCGTGTTCGAATACGCCAAGGTCCAGCCTTTCGTGGCCTGGCGGGGCGATGAGGTGGTCGGCACCCTGGCGGCTGTGCGCAACGACCGCTATGGCCAGTTCCATCCCGACGAGGCCTCCGTGGGGTTCTTCGGCCTGTTTGAGACCGTGTCAGACCAGGCGGTGGTGGATGCCCTCATCTCTGCGGGCGCCGCTTGGCTGCGGGCCGAGGGCAAAACCATCATGCGCGGGCCCGTGAACCTCACCACCAACGATGTGGTGGGCCTGTTGGTGGAGGGCTTCGACGACGATCCGACGCTGATGATGCCCTACAATCCGCCGGACTACGGTCCGATGCTCGAGGCCGCCGGCTTCGCCAAGGCGAAGGATCTCTATGCCTTCTACATGGGCGTGAAGGACTACCAGGGTCAATTCGACGCCGTAGCCAAGCGTCTTCAGCACCATGGCCGGTTCAAGATCCGTCCCGTGGACCTTTCGAAGTGGGGCCAGGAACTGGAATTCGTGCGCAGCACCTACAACGTGGCCTGGGCCCAGAATTGGGGCTTCGTGCCCTGGACGGATGCCGAGCTGGCTTTCATCGCGAAGGAGCTGAAGCCACTCATTGATCCGCACCTCGCATTCGTGGTGGAGGTGGACAACACGCCTGCGGGCTTCCTCATCGCCGTGCCCGATGCCCACGAGGCCCTGAAACTGGCCAAGGGGCGACTGCTTCCCTTCGGCCTGCTGCGCATCCTCTGGAAGCTCAAGGTCCAGGGCTGTCGCCGCATCCGCACCATGGCCATGGGATTGCTGCCGGCCTTCCGCGGGAAGGGCCTGGATGCATTCCTCGTGCATCACCTTTCAGTCCAGGCCCGGGAACTCGGCTACGAGGGCTCGGAACTGGGCTGGATCCTGGAGGACAACGCGCCCATGCTCGGGCACCTGGCCCACTTGGGTGCCCGGCGCACCAAGACCTACCGCGTGTACGACCGGGCGATCTGAAGGCTGGCATGCGCGCCCTGGTGACCGGCGGACACGGGTTCATCGGCTCCCACCTGTGCGAGCGGCTGGTGGCGGAAGGCCACGAGGTGCGGGTGCTGGCCCGGCCGACGAGCGATTTGTCGTTCCTGGCGGGCCTGCCGGTGCAGGTCTTCCAGGGCGACCTCCGGCACCCCCTGGACCTCGGGGAAGCCTTGGCTGGCGTGCAGTGGGTCTTCCACCTGGCCGGCGCCCTGAAGGGCTTCCGGGAGGCCGATCTGATGGCTGTGAATGGGGAAGGCACGCAGCGCCTGGTGGAGGCCTGCGCGAACCAAGCCCCGGATCTGCGGCGCTTCCTGCTGGTGTCCAGCCTGGCGGCGGCGGGCCCCAGCCCCGGCGGGCCCGAGCCCCGGCCGGAGGCGGCGGAACCACAGCCCTTGACCTGGTACGGACAGAGCAAACGGGCGGCGGAGCGCGTGGTGCAGGCCGCGGCGCTGCCCTCTGTCATCCTGCGTCCGCCCGTCGTGTTTGGCCCCCGGGACCGCGATGTGCTCAGCCTCTTCCGTCTGGCCCACCGAGGCTGGGTGCCGGTTCCGGCCGGTGCGCCCCGGCACTATTCCGTGGTGAGCGCGCCCGACCTGGCGGAGGGCCTGCTCCGGGCCGCGGAGGCCGATCCGCTGCCATCCGGCATCATCCTGCCCCTGGTGGCACCGGAGGTGGTCACGGGCGCGGAGTTGGGCCAGCGCATGGCCCGGGCTTTGGGTCGGCGGGGCCGCGTGGTGCCGGTCCCCGAGGCTCTGCTGCGAATGCTGGGGTGGGGCGCGGACGCCGTGGCCCGGGTGCGGGGCACGCCCGCGATCTTCAGCTCGCAGAAGGTGCTGGAGATGCTGGCCCCCGCCTGGGTGGCCAGCCCCGAACCGGCGCGCCAACAGTTGTCCTGGACGGCGCCCACGCCCCTCGATGAGGCCCTGGCCCTCACCGTCCGATGGTACTGGGACCATGGCTGGCTCTGAGCGGCCCCGTCCCTTCGGCCTCCAGGCCCCCCTGGGCCTCTGGCGCCCGGTGGACCGCTGGTTCGCGGGCTACGCGGCGCTCTCCGTGCTTCTGCTGGGCTGGGGCTGGACGCGCGGGTTCCCAGGGCTGGGGCGTGCGGCCCTCCTGGATCTGGCCCTGCTGGCCGGGACCACCCTTCTGCGCCAGGGGAGCCGGGACACCCGGAGCCGGCTGGTCACCTTCCTGCGCCTGGCCTACGCGCCCCTCTGCTATTGGACTTTCTACCACCAGATCCAGATGCTCTGGCCCCTCTTCCACCGGGCGCCCCTGGATGGCCTCCTGGTCCGGCTGGACCAGGGCCTGTTCGGCTTCCAGCCCTCCCTGGCCTTCCAGGCGGCGCTGCCCTTCCGGGGCCTCTCCGAGTTGTTCTGCTTCGCCTACTTCGCCTACTACCTGTTCGTGCCCGCGGTGGTCCTGGGCGCCCTGGCCCGCCGGGGCTATGCCGCCGCGGAGCAGGTGGTCTGGGCCACCACCGCGACCTTCTTCGCCTGCTACGCCTTCTTCTGGCTGGTGCCCACGGTGGGCCCCCATTTCTGGTTCCCGCCCCACCGGGGGCCCCAGCTCTATGCGGGCTACCTGTTCAACCATCTGCTGTTCGCCTTGACCGGCCGCGGGGAGATCCTGGGCGGCGCCTTCCCCTCCTCACACCTGGCGGTCGCGCTGCTGTTGACCCTGAACGCCCGGCGCGTCGTGCCGCGCCTATGGCCTGTCCTGGCGGGGATCACGCTCCTCATGGCGCCGGCGGTGGTGTACCTCCGGGCCCACTACGCGGTGGATGTGGTCGCGGGCATCCTGGTGGGCCTTGCCGCCGACGCGCTGACCCGCCCCCGCGCTCCGGCGCGCCCGGGGCGGCCCGAGACGGTAGACTGATCGGGAGCGACCCGCCTGGCGCGCGCTCGCCATGGAGGCGCCATGCCCAGAAAGCCCAATTACAATTTCGAGCGACGGCAGAAGGATCTGGCCCGGCAGAAGAAGAAGGAAGAGAAGCTGCAGAAGAAGGCCCTCAAGAAGGCCGACGGCGGGACGGACGAGGAGCCGGATGAGGAAACCGGCGCCCCCGAAGGCGCCGTCGAGGATGCTTCGGCCCCCGAGTAGGCATCCGGCAGGGCCATGACCCTCTTCGCCTTCGAGAAGACCCTGGGACTGCTCGCGATGCCGGTGGGCCTGCTCTGGCTGTTCCTGCTGGCCAGCGCCGGGCTCTGCCTGCTCCGCAAGCAGCGGCTGTCGGCCGCGTTGTTCCTCGTCTCAGCCCTGGGCTATGCCCTGGCCGGGAACGTGTACCTGGGCTCAGCCCTCATGGCCCGCCTCGAGGCGGGTGTGTCCCCCGTGGACGTGGCCACGGTGGCGCCCTTCGATGCGGTGTGCGTGCTGGGTGGAGGTACCGGGGAAGATTTCCAGGGTCACCCCGAGGCGAACCTGGCGGGCGATCGCATCGTGCTGGCCGCCCGTCTGTGGCATGCCGGGAAGGTGAAGCTGCTGGTGGCGAGCGGCATGAGCCGGGATAGCGTCCGGGGCGTGCGCAACCTGGGCCAGGAAACCCGCACCCTCTGGCGCGGCCTGGGCGTGCCCGATGCCGCGATCCTCGTGGTGGCGGACCCCTGCTGGAACACCCGGGATGAAATCGCCGCCGACCGCCGCCTACAGGCACGCCTAGGCTGGCGCCGCGTCGGGTTGCTCAGTTCGGCCTGGCATCTGCCCCGGGCCCTGGCCCTGGCACGGAAGGCGGGCCTGGCAGCCACGCCCCTGGCTGCGGATTGGCGGGGCCGACCGCACCCCTTTCAGCTGCAACTGCTCGTCCCCCAGGCGATGGGTTTCCTGGATGTCCAGCGGGCCTGCTGGGAGTTCCTGGGGCGCCGCCTGGGACGCTGAGGGGCGCTGAGGACGGCGAGACGGTCAGGCGATCGGGGTGGGCACCCGGAGGCGCGCCATGATGCCCTCGAGCAGCGCCTCATCGGTCTTGAGGGCCGCCTTGAAGGCGACCCGGTCCGTGTGGTGGATCTCCCGACCCAAATCCGTCAGAGCGGCTTCCAGGAGACGGCTGAGCAGGTCCGTTTCTTGGGGGTTCAGGTTGAGTTGCATGGAACCTCCCTTCGGCGGGGCGGGCCCTCCCGCCCACCGGTTCAAGGATCGGTCCCCAACCGGAAACACGCCAACCTTCCGGGGCGCTTCGAGCCCTCCGCGGCCTGGCCTGAGGGCGAGGCTCTCCCAAGGAGGTTCCCGTGGCGCCCGCCTCCCCTCTGTTCCGCCCCCACGCGGCGCAACTCTCGGCATGTCGCGAGAAGGCCTCCCGGCCCGCCGGGAATGGGATGGGACACTCGTGGGTGTTAAACTTATAAATACAATCAATACGATACTTGTTGATTTGGCACAACCATGGCTCTACCTTGACGCCGGCGCATCGGCCACAAGGAGCACGCCATGACCTTCACCCAATCCAAGACCTTCGAGAACCTCAAGGCCGCCTTCGCAGGCGAGTCCCAGGCAAACCGCCGCTACACCTGGATGGCCCAGGTGGCTGAAAAGGAGGGCCAGAAAGAAGTCGCGGATGTCTTCAAGCACAGTGCGGATGGCGAGACCGGCCACGCCCTGAAGCACCTGATGTTCCTGGCCGAGAAGGCCGGCGATCCCGCCACGGGCCTGCCCCTGGGCGACAGCTTGACCAACCTCAAGGCCGCAGTGGCCGGCGAGACCTACGAATACACGGACATGTATCCCGAGTTCACCCGGGTGGCCCGTGAAGAGGGCTATGCCGATATCGCCGCCTGGTTCGAGACCCTGGCCAAGGTGGAGCGCTTCCACGCCGGCCGCTTCCAGCAGGCGCTGGAGAAGCTGCAGGCGGGCGCGCCCGTCGCGGGTCTGACCGCCCCGGCCGCGGACATCGCCCAGCTGGTCTGAGATCCCCATGTCCCTCGTCTTCGATCCCGCCACGGAGCAGGCCCGCTATCTGGCCCGGCAGGGGCTCCTGTCTCGGCAGGCCGCGCTGCGGCTCGTCCTGGGCGAGGGCATCACCTTCCAGCCGGAGACGGCGGAAAGTGTGGAGGATCAGCTCATCGAGACCCTCTGGGCCGAAGGGAAAACCCTCGATGCCTGCGATCCCGAGGAACGGGCCGAGGCTCGCGCCTCCTTCGCGGTCCTCGCGCCCCGCCGCGAATCCGGCGGCACGAGCGTGGCCGCCACATTGATGCTCGGATTTCCCGATGCGGAGCGGGACGGTCGCCTGGAGGCCCTGCACGGGTTCCCGGATCAGCTGGCCCTGGAGCTTTCCGATGGCAGCCCCGCCTTCCCGGCGGTGGACCGCGGCGCCGCGCGTCCCCAGGACCGCCTGCCCGCCGTGCTGGCGCTCCGCTACTTCATTCCGGACGGATTGAGCCCTGCCGCCCTTGTCTCCACCCACGCCTCGCTGCCCGGCCGCTGGCCCGCGCCCGCCGCCTGGTCCGCCTGGCTTTCCTGAGGAGCCTCCATGAGCCGCACTGTCATTGACCACCTGAACCAGGAACTGGCCACGGCCTTCGTCCTGTCCTTCAATGCCAAGCGCTACCACTGGACGGTCACCGGGCCGCACTTCCGCGACTACCACCTCCGTTTCGAGGATCTCTACAACGCGGCCGACGGCACCGTGGACGAGCTGGCGGAGCGGATCCGCATGCTGGGGGGCGTGCCCCTCCACGCCCCGGCCCAGATGGCCGCACAGACCAAGGCCCCGGTGTCCGATCCCGCCGCGCGCCTGGATCCCGAGGCCATGCTGAAGGAGGCCCTGGACAACGAGGAACGCACCATCTCCTTCATGCACGAGGGGATCGAGCAGGCCAGCCAGGCCGGCGACCCCGGCACTGCCGACCTGCTCACCCGCTTCGTCCAGGTCCACCAGAAGGAAGCATGGTTCCTGCGGGAGATGTTGGGGTAGGCGACATTTTTTGCCTGTTTTTCCATAATTCCGACTTTTTTGGTAAACTACTCATCCGCGCGCGGCGCTGCCAAGGAGACGACCATGGCCTACGATGCCAAGAACTACGACCACCTGAAGGGCGGCAAGGTAAAAGGACTGAGCGATGCCCAGCTGGATCAGCACTTCACGCTGTACAAGGGCTACGTGGCCAAGTACAACGAGATCGAGGAGAAGCTGGCGGCCATGGACAACGGCAAATCCAACTACTCCTTCAACGAGTACAGCGAGCTGAAGCGTCGCCAGGCCGTGCCCTTCAACGGCACCTTCCTGCACGAGCTCTACTTCGAGAACCTGGGTGCGGACGCCGAACTCAGCGCCGGACTGAAGGCGGCCCTGGATGCCGTGGGCGGCAAGGACAAGGTCATCGCCGATCTCAAGGCCACCGCCCTCTGCGGCCCTGGCTGGGCCCTGCTCACCCGCAACCGCCGCGACGGCAAGCTGCACACCTACTTCGTCGCCGAGCACCACCTGGGCCTGCCCATCGAGCAGGACATCCTGCTGGTGCTGGACAGCTGGGAGCACGCGTTCATGGTGGATTACGGCATCGCCCGCGCGAAGTACCTCGATGTCTTCGTCGAGAACATCAAGTGGAGCGAAGTCTCCAAGCGCTTCGGGAAGTAAGGACGAAGAGCGGATTCACCACGAAGACACGAAGATAGGCCATGTCTTCGTGTCTTCGTGGTTGAGCTTTTGGGCGCCATGTGACGTCATTGCGGGGCCCCCGTTCCGCGCTACAGGATCCGGCCTTCGAAGGCCTGGCGGGGGAGCGGGCCCCAGGCGCGGCCATCGCGGCTCACGGGCCGGTTGTCGCCCAGCAGGAGGTAGCCGCGCCCGCAGGCCACGGAACCGGTGCTGTCGCGCTCGGGATGGACCACCCACGGCTCGTCCAGGGTGCGGCCATCCACCCGCAGATCCGGGCCGTCCCAGGCCACGGTGTCGCCGGGCAGGCCCATCACCCGCTTGACGGCATCGCCTCCGGGCCGGGCCACCACCCAGACTTCGCCTCGCCGGGGCGCGTGGCTGGCCCAGGCCCGCAGCATCCAGCGCAGGTCGCCGCTGCGAAGGGTGGGCTCCATGCTGCGGCCCGACACCCGCACGGGATGCACCACGGCCAGGGGCGAGAGCGCCAGGGCCAGGGCGGCAAGGGGGATCCAGAGCTTCGTCGTCATGCCTTCAGGATGCGGCACCGGGCCCGGGTGTTCCCGGTGAAGGATGCACGGCCAGGCGGCGGCCCCGGCCATCCGTGAGAGCCACTTCCGCCAGCCGGGCGGGAGCGGGCACGAAGGGGGCCAGGTCGGCGGCCAGCCGGGTGGCCAGGGCCAGGGGGTCCGCCAGGCCCACATCGGCGAGCAGGCGGCCCTGGAGAGGGGCCAGGGCGCGGTCGAGGGCGGCTTCCAGATCGCGGAAGTCCACCACCACGTCGAAGGGGTCCAGGCCCTGCCGCGCGGCCACCACTTCCACGGTGTAGTCGTGACCCTCCCAGGCTTCGCCACGCCGGAACACCACCGACAGGGGGCGGGTCACGGCGGCTTCGAAGTGGTGTGCGGAGGGGCCCAAGGCTGACTCCAGGTCGGGCCTTCAGTTTGTCATGGCCATGGCTACACTGTCCCTTCGAGCACGACATACCTGACAAGCGGGTGAAGCACGGCCACCGGACGGCCCCCAGGCGGTCCGGCTGAATCGCACGATTTTTGGGGAGGGCACATTCCATGAGGATCCTGGAGACCGCGCTGTTCTGGATCATGACGCTGGCCGCGGCCACGTTCTTCGTCTGGACCATCCGCCAACGCCTGGCCACGATGAAGGCGGGGCTTCCCGACAACCGCTTCGACCGCCCCGGGGAGCGCCTCAAGGGCGTGTTCGTGCTGGTGTTCGGCCAGAAGCGGCTGCTGCGGGACAAGTACGCGGGCTTCTACCATGTCCTGATCTTCTACGGGTTCTGCGTCCTGTCCCTGCGTTCCATCGGCCTCGTGGTCGAGGGGCTCATCCCCGCCTTCCACATGACGGAGGCGCTGGGGCGCTTCGGGCTCGGCTACCAGTTCACGAAGGATGTGTTTGAAGTGCTGGTAATCGTGGGACTGGCCCTCTCCACCTTCCGGCGTCTGGTGCTCAAGCCCTGGCGCCTGGACAACTCGGCGGACGCCTGGGCCACGCTGAGCCTCATCGGCACCCTCATGGTCACGGATCTGCTGGCCGACGGCGCCTTCATCGCCATGCACCATCCGCTGTGGGCGGCCTGGTCCCCGGCCGGCAGCGTGGTGGCGGGCTGGCTGGGCGGCCTGAGCGGCACGGGTCTGATGGTCCTCTTCAAGACCATGTGGTGGCTGCACCTGGCCACGCTCTACGCCTTCGCCAACTTCCTGCCCTACTCCAAGCACTTCCACGTCTTCACCTCGGTCTTCAACGTCTACTTCCGGGAACTGGAGCCCAACAAGAACCTGAAACCGATGGACCTGGAGGCCGAGCACTTCGGCATCAACCGGATCCAGGATTTCACCTGGAAGCAGATGCTGGATTTCTACACCTGCGTGGAGTGCGGCCGCTGCCTGGAGAACTGCCCCACGACGCTGACGGGCAAGCCCCTCCGGCCGAAGAACTTCGGCAACGATCTGCGGGACTACCTGAAGGCCACGCCCCTGGATCAGATGGGTCAGGACAAGCCCGTGCCGGAGGATCGAAAACTCATTGGCGGGGCGGTACCCGAGGGCTCCATCTGGAAACGGGATGACGAGCACGCGCCCTGGAGCAAGGAACAGCTCGAGGGCTGGATCAGCCAGGACACCATCTGGGCCTGCACCAGTTGCGGCTACTGCGAATGGGCCTGCCCCCTGCAGATCAGCTTCGTGGACAAGCTCGTGGGCATGCGCCGCTACCTCACCCTGGAGGAGAGCGACTTCCCCGCTGAGGCCCAGACCGCCTTCAAGGGCATGGAACGCCAGGGCAACCCCTGGAACCTGCCCCAGGCCGACCGCGCCAAGTGGGCCGACGGCCTTGAGGTTCCCACCATGGCTGAGGCTCCCGACGCCGAGTATCTGTTCTGGGTGGGTTGCGCGGGCAGCTACGATGCCGCTGGACAAAAGGTGTCCAAATCCCTGGTCAAGCTGCTGAAGGCCGCGGGCATTTCCTTCGCCATCCTCGGCACCGAGGAGAGCTGCACCTGCGAATCCGCCCGGCGCCTGGGCAACGAGTACCTCTACCAGACCGCCACGGAAGCGAACATCGAGACCCTCAAGGGCCACGGCGTGAAGAAGGTCGTCACCAACTGCCCGCACTGCCTGAACACCCTGAAGAACGAATACCCCGCCTTCGGCGGCGACTTCGAGGTGGTGCATGGCACGGAACTGGTGGCCCGGCTCCTGGCCGAGGGGAAGATCAAGCTGGAGCAGACCGTCGCGGTGAATCTCACCTACCACGACCCCTGCTACCTCAGCCGCATCAACGGCCAGGTGGAAGCGCCCCGCGCCATCCTGGACGCCATCCCCGGCGTGAAGCTCACCGAGATGGAGAAGCACGGCGAAGCCACCATGTGCTGCGGGGCCGGCGGCGGCCGGTTCTGGCTGGAGGAGCACCTGGGCAAGCGCATCAACCACGAGCGCTTCGAGCAGGCCCTGGAAACCAAGGCCGGTACCATCGCCGTGGGTTGCCCCTTCTGCAACGTCATGCTGAGCAACGCCGCCGGCGAAACCGGCCACGAGCAGGTGGCCACCACCGACGTGCTGGAACTGGCGGCGAAGGCGCTGAAGTAGACTCCATTGGTACGGGAAGGGAGGCGCTGCAAAGCGCCCCCCTTCCGTGTACCGCCTCGGGCTAGCGGCTGAACAGGTTCTTCAGGACGTACATGGCCATCATGGGGTTGGCGGCCAGGCGGCGCTTCAGGTAGTGGATGGCGTACTGCCACTCCTCCGCGAAGGGCACGTAGAGACGCATGACATGGCCCTTCTTGACGATCTCCTGCTGGAGCGCCGTGCGGGGCACGCCCAGGAGCATCTGGAATTCAAATTGGCCCTGGGGCACGCCCCGCTGCTCGAGGTAGGCCAGGCAGCGGCGGACCAGGGGCTCATCGTGGGTGGCGATCTCAGGGTAGTGGCCCAGGTCGAGCAGCAGACCCACGTATTCGAAGAGCTTGGCCTTCATGTCCGGCTTCTCCTGGAGGGCGACCTCGGCGGGTTCCCGGTAGATGCCGATGCAGATGCGGACCTTGCAGGGCTTGGCGTGCAAGTTCCGGATGTCTTCTTCGGTTCGGAACAGACGGCTCTGGAGCACGATGCCCACGTTGTCGAACTCGTCACGCAGCTTCTTGAAGATCCGGAGGGTCGCGTCGGTGAAGGTGTGATCTTCCATGTCCACGGTGATGTGGATGCCATGCACGGCGGCGGCGCCCACCACCCGGCGGAGGTTGGCGTGGGCGTAGTCCTCGCTCTCATTCAGGCCCAGCTGGGTGGGCTTCAGGCTGATGGACGCATAGGGGCGGTCCTTCACGGCCTCGATGATGCGGAGGTAGATGGCCACGGTGGCTTCCACATCCTCGCGCTTGAAGACCTCCTCGCCCAGCAGGTCCACGGTGGAATGCAGGCCGTATTCCTTCTGGAGCTGATCCACCTTGGCCACCTCCACGGCCAGGCTCTTCCCCGCCACATAGGGCGCTGCCACGAACCGCACGAAAGGGGCGGGCATCAGGTCAACGAGGGTGCGCTTGAGATCCATGGGGGCTCCTGCCCGGCCTCTGCTCCGGCCGGGAAGGTGTACCATATCGCATGGCATCCGGCGCTGCCTTCGCGGGCCGGGAATTGGGATGGGGGTCACAGCATCGGGCACCCCCGGGATGGGTTATCTTCGCAAACTTCCGTGCCAGAACGGGCTTGGGCTGTCCGCTGGTACCCTGATAGCGTGTCCCCATGCCGCTCGATCCGCGCCTCCTGGAGATCCTCTGCTGTCCGGCCTGCCACGGCGACCTCGTGGAGCGGCCGGAGGGGCTGCACTGCCAGGCCTGCGGACTGCTGTATCCCATCGAGGACGGCATCCCCGTGATGCTGGTGGATCACGCGACGAAGGTGGATCTGTGAGACTGGACCGCGCCCATGCCGAGACCCTGCTTCAGCGCCTGGCGGGCCGGAAAGTCGCCGTACTGGGCGATGTCATGCTCGACGAGTACCTGTTCGGCGAGGTGAGCCGCATCTCCCCGGAGGCGCCCGTGCCCATCGTGCGGGTGCTGCGGGAGCAGGCGGTGCTGGGCGGGGCCGCGAACGTGGCGGCCAACCTGAAGGCGCTGGGCGCCGAACCGATCCTGCTGGGCACCCTCCAGAAGGATGCAGCGGGGGATCGCCTGCTGGGCCTGCTCGGTCGCCTGGGCATCTCCATTTCCGGCCTGGTGCTGGATCCCACCCGGCCGACCATCATCAAGACCCGCGTCGTCGGCCAGCAGCAGCAGATGCTCCGTATTGACCGCGAGGAACCGGGGCCTCCCGAAGCTATGGTGCTGCTGGGCCTGAAGGACCGCCTGGCCCGCGCGGTGGAGGAGGCCACGGCCCTCATCGTGTCGGACTACGCCAAGGGCGTGGTCTGCGCGCCGGTCATGGACCTGGTGCGCGAACTCTGCGCGGTCCGGGGCATCCCCTGGATCGTGGATCCGAAGCCCGGCCACAAGGCCCTCTACCGGGGCGCCACGCTCATGACGCCCAACACCAAGGAAGCTTCGGAATTGGCCCAGCGTCCCGCCAAGAGCGATGCGGAGGCCGCGGATGCAGGTCAGGCCATCCTCGCCGAGCTGGGGCTGAAGGGGCTGCTGATGACGCGCAGCGAGCGGGGTATGGCCCTCTTCGCGCCGGATGGGGACCACGCCGCGCCCTGGCTGATCCCCACGGAGGCCCGGGAAGTCTTCGATGTCAGCGGCGCGGGCGACACGGTAATCGCGGCCTTCAGCGCCGCTGTGGGTGCCGGGGCCGACTGGCGGGAGGCGGCCATGCTGGCCAATGCCGCCGCCGGCGTGGTCGTGGCCAAGGTGGGCACCGCCACGGTCACCCCCGCTGAACTGCTCGCCCGCTACCGCGAGCAGGAAGCGAACTAAGCCGGTTCCTCAGTTCCTCAGCTCGATGGACAGGTAGAAGTGGTCGCCCTTGGGCAGGCGCGCTTTGACCTGGTCGAAGTTCAGGTCGAAGGTCTCGGTGTCGCCCGGCTGCATGGTGCCGAACTTGGTGCCGCCGGAGGCTGCGCCGAGCAACTGCCCGTCCTTGTCCACCACGGCGACCGCGAAGCCGGGAACCTTGGCATAGCTGCTGGTGTTGGTCACGGTGACCTGGGCGCGGGTGCCGAAATCCGCGCCCTTCAGCAGGCCGAAGAAGTTCGAGTCCGGCTTCCGGATGTCGAAGAAGATGCTGGTCACCTTCAGGCCGTCCAGGTTGATGTCGAGGGGGATGAGGGTGTTCCAGAGAAAGGGCAGCCGGGTGCCGTAGAACGAGAGCGGCTTTTGCGCAGGCGCGGCCTGGGCGACTGGCGCGGGCTGCGGCGGAGGGGCCTGGGGCAGGCCGAGGAGGGCGGCGAAGATCAGCGGGTGCATATCAGTTCTTGCCTCCGAATAGGCCGCTGAACAGCCCCTTCTTGACGGGCGTGGTCTCCAGGGGAGGCGGCGGCAGCTCCATGGATGCGGGCTGGGCCGCCACACGTTCCCGGCGGAGGCGGTCGAATACGGGGCGCAGCCCTGGGACCTTGTAGGCCTCCAGCCAGTTCTCGCTGAACTGGCGGGCCACCAGATGCCCTTCGAGCACCCGTCCCTCCTCCACCCACTGGATGATCTGGGTCATGGTCAGCCCGGGATAGACCTCCTCGCCGGTCTTGAGGCGCAGCAGTTCCAGGTCAGGCGAGGCGGGGGCGGGGATGGCCAGGGGGCCCGTCATGAGGGTGCGGGCCGAGGCGGCGGCTTCGAGGGGGTCGGGGGCCGGTGCCGACACCTCGCCGACGTGGAGGGAGATGGTCGGCTCAGCGGGGGCCGATGCAGGTGTCGCCATGGCGGCCATCACCTCTTCCCGGGTGAAGCGGACCGTCGAGGTGGAGGGCGGCGCCGGCGCCGAGATGGGGGTGCCGCCCAGGGTCTGTTCCAGAGCCGACAGGGTGGCCTCCACATCCATGGGCGAGGAGGAGGGACGGAGGTGGGTCCGCGTATCCCGGGCGACCGGAGCGGCGGTCTCCCCGAGCAGCTTCTCGATGGCATCCCGGGCCGAGGTGTAGCCGGAGAGGGTGGCCTCTGAGCTGTCGGCGGCGGGTTCCGCCGTGGGTTTGGCTTCGGGCAGGCCCCCGGGGGCCTCCACGAGCGTTTTGTCCAGAATCTCGGCTTCAGTGCCGTCCAGATCGGTCAGGGTCAGAGTTGGGGGCTCCTCCGCCGGGAGGGGAGTTGGCGCGGCCTCCAGGGGTGCGACCGGGGCCAGCAGGCGCTGGACGACATCGCCGATGGGGAAGATGTGCTGGCAGGTGTAGCACTGGGCCCGGCGGATGGTGGGGGTGAGGCGCTCCGGGCGCAGGCGGTAATGGGTGGAGCAGCTCGGGCAATGGATCGCTTCGGCCACCTGGAACTCCTGGAATTTGCATCAGGATAGCACTGCCCTGCAACAGAGGGCCTCCGCGGGCCGGGTATGCTCGAAGGCCGGGAGGCTGCGTGGCAGGGCTGTTCATCACCATCGAGGGCGTGGAAGGTTCGGGGAAGTCCACGCAACTGCGACGACTCTCCGAACACCTGGAGCGCCTGGGCTTGCCGCGGGTGGTGTCCCGGGAGCCCGGCGGTACCGCCCTGGGCCTGGAATTGCGCCGCCTCCTGCTGGAGCCCCATGCCAGCGGCGAGGCCTGGTGCCCGGATGCCGAACTGCTGCTCTTCTACGCGGACCGCGCCCAGCACCTCCATGCGGTCATCCGCCCCGCGCTGGAGGCGGGCAAGATCGTGCTGCTCGACCGTTTCGAGGATTCGACCCGTGCCTACCAGGGCGCCAACGGCGTGGCCGACAGCGCCATGGACCGCCTCGGCGAGCTGGTGCTGCGCCGGCTCAAGCCGCACCTGACGCTGCTGCTGGACCTGGAACCCGAGGAGGGGCTGACGCGGGTGGCGGCGCGGAATGAGGCCCACGGGGCCTTCGCGGAGACCCGCTACGACCAGGCGGCCCTGGAGTTCCATCGCCGCGTGCGGAGCCGCTTCCTCGCCCTCGCGCAGGCCGAGCCCCACCGCATCGCCGTGGTCTCCGCCCGGGACTCCGCCGATCAGGTGGAAGCCGCCATCTGGGCCCGCGTGTCGCCCCTCCTGCGGGGCGCGGGCCACGGGCTGGATTGAATGTTCTCCACCACCCTCGCCGGGCACCGGCCCCTCCGCGAGCGCCTGCTGGCGCGGTTCCAGGCTGGCCGCATCCGGGGCTCGCTGCTGTTCACTGGGCCCGAGGGCATCGGCAAGCGCCGGGTGGCCCTGGAACTGGCCCAGCGGGAAATCTGCTTCCGCCGCAGCGCCTGTGGGCAGTGTGAAGGGTGCCGCCTGTTCGACGCCGGCGAACTCCCCTTCGAACTGCCCAACCTCCTGCGCGTGACCCCCGAGGGGAAAGCCGGCGTGATCCGCATAGACCAGATCCGGGAGGGCCTCGATTCCACGGGGCAGCCGCGGTTCAGCCGGGGCGTCATCGAATGGGCCTCCCTCGCCCCCCCGCCCAGGTGCCATCGCTGGATCCTCGTGGAGGAGGCCCACCGGCTGAATGAATCCAGCGGCAACATCCTGCTGAAGACCCTCGAGGAGCCGCCGGCGGAAACCCACTTCATCCTGGTCACCCATCGGCCCGAGGCCCTGCTCCAGACCCTCCGCAGCCGCTGCGAGCGCATTCCCTTCTCGCCCCTGGCGGAACCGGAGGCGTGGGAGGTGGCGAGCCGCCATGGCTGGGCCGACGCCGATCGGGGCCGCTGGTCGGCCTTGGGCGAAGGCAGCCTGCGCTTCCTGGAGGAGGAGGCCTTCCGCCGAGCCGAGGCCCAGCTGGAGGCCTGGCTGGCGCTGCTGGAAGGGGCTTCCTTCCCGGCGGTGGCGGGCCCGCTGCTGCCCGAGAAGGAAGCCACCCAGGCCCAGAGCGAGCAGTTGCGCCAACCCCTGGAACTGCTGCTCCGCCTTCTGGCCGACCTGGCCCGGATCCAGGCGGGGGCCCCTCCGGCCCTGGCGCCCTGGATGGATCGCCTGGCGCCGCTCGCCGCGGTTGGTCGTGATTTCCGTTCCGGCCAGGAGGCGGCCCTGGAGGCGCTGCGCCACCTTCCCCGCAACCTCAGTGCCGAACCCCTTCTGAGGGAAGTCGCCCTGGCTCTCAGGGCAGGGTGACATCTAGCGAGTGGGGACCGCCACGTGGTCTCTCTGTCGTGACGCCCATCACCCTTCCGGGGCCTAGAATAGGTTCAGGAGTCATCACTCCTGAATGGAGACCCCCATGTCCGAGCCCCTCTACGGCCACGACCTGTTGCGCCTCGTGGTGGAGCGCGGAGGGGCCTGCAGCCTGGAGCAGTTGCGTGCGGATTCCGTGAGTGCCTTCGGAGCCGGGGCCACCTTCTGCAACTGCCACGGCGACACCTTCGACCTGGAGGGCGTGCTGGCCTTCCTCGCCCGCAAGGGGAAGCTGGATCTCTCCGGCGATCAGGTGCGCCTCGGGAATACCCCGGCCTGCCAGCACTGAGCCCCTGGGCCCTACAATGCCTCCAGGGGAGGCCACCATGCGGCTGCTGCGGATCAACCACCTGGGCATCGCTTCGCCGGGCCTGGACGAGGCCGTCGCCCGCATGGCGCGGCTCTTCGACCTGGCGCCGGACCACCTGGAGGCAGTGCCTGACCAGAGGGTGAACACCGCCTTTTTCCCCGTGGGCGAGAGCACCCTGGAGTTCTTGGAGAGCACGGATCCGGAGGGGCCCATCGGGAAGTTCCTCCAGAAGCGCGGTCCCGGCATCCACCACGTCTGCTTCGAGGTGGACGATGTGGATGCCATGGTGGCCCATCTAGTGGCCCAGGGTGTCCGCATGATTGACGCGCAGCCCCGTCCCGGCGCCCACGGCTGCCGCGTGGCCTTCATCCACCCCGCGGAGACCGGCGGGGTGCTGATGGAACTGAGCCAGCGCGCAGCCCCTAGCGGAGCCCATCCATGAGGTAGAGGTCGCTGCGCATCCGGTCGTAGGTGAAAGCGAACACCTTCCCATCGGGCGTGGCGTAGGCCGTGCGCGTCTGCAGGTAGCCTGAAGGATCCGGCGGGTCGAAGCGGTCCACTTCGGTGCGTCGGCCCGTGACAGGGTCCAGGCGGGTGATGGTCACGGGCAGCACGGACAGTTCGGGACGGACGAACAACGCCCGCCCATCCGCGGTCCAACTCATGAGGCGTTCCTCGGGCCGCAGGCCATGCACGGGTTCGGGCCTGCCCCCATCCACCGGGAGGATGAACCAGGTTTCCCGGTCGCGCGTGATGAAGAGCCGCTTCCCGTCGGGAGACAGGGGGCAACTGCCCACGATGTTGTGGCCGAACCCTTCCTCTGTGATGGGCTGCGGTTCGCCCCCGGCGAGATCCACCCGGTAATAGCGGAGGCCGTGGCCACGTTCGCTGCCCTGGAAGATGGCCCGGCGGCCATCGGGCAGCAGGAACGCGCAATCCACCACGTTGAACCGGCTGGGCAGGGGGGTGACGATGGGGCGGCCCGGACCCGTCGGTACGAACACGAGGCAGGGCCGCGGGGCGGTGGGATCGAGGAGGGCCGCGGGATCCACGCCTTTGGCCAGGAGCGCGGAGGTGACATCGGTGCCGAGATCCTTGGGTGTGAGGCCGTTGAAATTCATCTGGATCCAGGCGCCGCCCAGGGAGAAGCCGTAGGGGTTGCCCTTGGCAAAACGGATGGGGGGGCCACTCCGGGGATCGTCCAGGTAGGTCTCATCCAGGGCGGTTCCGCCATCCAGGACGGGGGATTCGAGCAGCAGCAGGCGATGGCCATCGGCGCTGAGCCCCTCGACCTGGGTGCCACCGCGCACGGACACGGCTCGCACGGTGGGATCCCCCGCCCGCTGCGTCAGAACACCCCGGCTGATCTCCTGGTTCACCAGGAGCGCGCGCCCATCCGGAAGGACGTCCATGAGCTGCTTCAGGCCATCCCCGCGCCAAAGCAGGCGGGGGGTGCGTCCGGCTTCCAGGGCCCAGAGGGCGGTCTGATCCCCCTGGCGTTCGGAAAGCCAGAGCTCCTGGCCAGGCCCCCAGGCCAGCCCCGTGAGGGTGTCGCCGTAGCCATCGCCGGGTTTCTCGAAGAGCACGGAGCGGCTGCCATCGCGCCCCAGTACCACAACACTTGAGTTCCCCTGCTGAGCCTCCACCAGGGCCAGGCGGTCGCCCGTGCGCGAGGGGCGGAGCAGTTTCACCGAATGGCTGATGCCTTTGAAGCTGAGCGCCACCTTGCCCACCGGAAATTCGAGCCGGGTCCGGAGATCGTTGTCGCTGGTCAACAGGATGAGGCCCTGGCCGTCCCAGGCGGCTTCCAGCACATTGGGCTGAAGGATCCGCACGCCGTCGCCCGTGGCGGAGGCCTGGGTCAGGGTGCCCCGGTAGTGGCCCAGCAACCATCGCTCAGGATGGCGGAGGAAGACCAGCTCGTTGGTCTTCGAGACGCCCAGCAGCAGGGCGTCCTTCAGCCCGAGGGGTTTGGGCGTGGCGCTGCGCGGATCGAGGGCGAAGATCTCAGGGGCCTCCCCCCCGATCCGCGCGGTGAAGTAGAGGGTCTTCCCATCCGGCCCGAAGCAGGCGGATTCCACGGCCCCGGGGGCGAGGGGAAAGCGCTGGAAGGTGGGCATCGCAGGCCCCGCAGGCCGACTGATCGGCAGCAGCCAGAGGGCTGCGGCGCCCGCCAGCATGAGGGCGAGCCCCGCCAGGCTCCGGCGCAGCCAGGGGCGCTGTCGGAACAGGCGGGTGCCCCGGTCCGTCATGGCCCCCAGGCCTGACAACGGCGCTTCCAGACCAAAAGCCAGATCCTTCATGGTCTGGAACCGGTCCTGGGGGCGTTTCTCAAGGCAGCGGAACACCACCCGCTCCAGCCCGGGTGGGATGGGGCCCCGCAGTCCGCTGAACTCCGGGGGCTCATCGCGGAGGATGGCCGTCACGGATTCCGCCCCGCTCGACCCGCTGAATGGACGTCGGCCCGTGAGTATTTCGTACAGAACCACGCCGAAACTGAAGATGTCCGAGCGCGGATCCACCGGCTGGCCCCGGAGTTGTTCGGGACTCATGTAGCCCACGGTGCCGATCACGGCGCCCGCGCGGCTCAAGGTCGTCTGCGGAGACGTTCCGGGGGGCAGGGTCGAGGCCGCATCCCAGGGCGGCTCCACGGGTTTGGCCAAACCGAAATCCAGCACTTTGATCTGGCCGTCCACGGTCAAGAACAGGTTGTCGGGTTTCAGATCCCGGTGGACGATGCCCTTTTCGTGGGCGGCGCCCACGCCCCGGGCGATCTGGATGGCCCATTCCAGAGCTTTCCGGGGAGGAACGGCGCCCTCCTCGAGCAGGTGCCGGAGGGAGGCCCCTTCCAGCAGTTCCATGACGGCGTAGGCCCGGGAACCATCCCAGCCGAAATCGAAGATGCCGAGGATGTTGGGATGGGACAGGGCTGCCACCGCCTTGGCCTCGCGTTCGAAGCGGGCGCGGATTTCGGGATCTTCCGCCAGGCCCTGGGGCAGGATCTTGATGGCCACCAGGCGATCCAGCTTGGGATCCCTGGCTTTGTACACCTCGCCCATGCCTCCCGACCCGAGCGGGCTCAGGATCTCGTAGGGGCCGATGCGCGTGCCGGGGTTGAGCGCGGCCATCGTCCTACCTCACCCACCCCAGGTAGCCCAGCCACATCGCCCGGCCGAAGAACACGACGAGGGGCGTGGCGAGGGCCAGGAAGCAGCCGAAGGGCAACATCGTCTGGGATCCCGTGCGGCGGATGAGCATGAGCGGGATGCCCACGGCCGCGCCCAGGGCGGCGCCGAGGAAGAGGATGCCGAGCATCGGTCCCCAGCCCCAGAAGGCGCCGAGCCAGGCCAGCATCTTGAAATCGCCCATGCCCAGGCCATCGGTCTTGCGGATGGCCTTGTAGAGGAAGGCGATCAGGGCCGGGCCGCCATAGCCGAGCGCCAGGCCCAGCAGGCTGCCTTTCCAGGTGAGCGTCGCGCCGAAGGTGGACCAGGCGGGCGCCGGCTGGAGGCCGTTGTGCCAGAGGCTGACGGCCAGCAGGTTCGAAAAGCCATGCCCGCTGAGGATCACCACGGTCTGGTCCGCGAAGAGCGCCTGCGGCAGGGCGAAGAGAACCCCCAGGGCCATCAGGGGGAACTGGAGGACATCCGGCAGGATCATCTCGGTGAGGTCCGTGAAGAAGAGCACCAGCAGGGCGAAGCCGCAGATCACGCCCTTCAGCCAGATCAGGGTGCCGAAGGGGAGGAGCCAGTGGGCCCCGCCCAGGATCAGGCCGCCCAACAGCTCCACAAGCGGGTAGCGGAACGGGATGCGCCAGCCGCAGGCCGCGCACTTCCCCCGCAGCCAGAGCCAGCCGAACACCGGGATGTTATGCCAGGGCTTGATCCGCGCCTTGCAGGAGGGGCAGTGGCTGGCCCGGGTGATGACATCCCGTTCGGCAGGATCCTCCTGGGGCAGGCGGTGGATCAGCACATTGCAGAAGGATCCCAGCACCAGCCCGAACGGGGCCAGCAGGGCGGTGAGGATCCAGGGGGGCAGGTCCAGGAGGGGCATGCGTCCACGATACCGGGAGCTTCTTCCCCTTTCGCGGCAGAATAAAGGTGACGCCCCGGAGGCCCCGTGTTCCGCAGCCTGATCCTGTGCACCACCCTTGGCCTGGGCGCCCTGTCCGCCCAGCAGCCCCCGGCACCCGCCCCGGCCACCGCGCCCGTCCCCGCGCCGGAGCCCGCCCCCAAGGCCAAACCCCGGGTTCGCATAGATACCAGCTACGGTCCCATTGTGGTGGAGCTGGAGCCCGCCCTGGCTCCCGTCACCGTCGCAAACTTCCTCCAGTACGTGAAGGATGGCTTCTATAGCGGCACCATCTTCCACCGGGTCATCCCCGGCTTCATGATCCAGGGCGGCGGCCTCAGGGCAGACCTGACGGAGAAGCCCACCCGGCCCCCCATCCAGAACGAAGCGCCCCAGACCTTCAAGGCCGGGCTGAAGAACCTGCGCGGCACCCTGGCCATGGCCCGCACCTCGGATCCGCAGAGTGCCGCCGCTGAGTTCTACATCAACCTGGTGGACAATCCCTCCCTCGACCACCGCGACTACTCGCCCGAGGGCTATGGCTACTGCGTCTTCGGGCATGTGGTGTCGGGCATGAAGGTGGTGGACAAGATCGCCCAGGTGCGCACCGAGTGGCGCCAGGGGCAGTCGGGCGTGCCCCAGTTCCCCGTGTTCATCAAGGGCGCCACGCTGCTGCCGCCCCAGTAGGCCCCGCCACCGCTCAGCCCGCGGAACCGACCGTTCGGAGGAATCCTGGTCTCGCTCTCAGGGTGTAGCTAGACTGGTCGTTTCCATCCGTGCCGTCGCGCGCGACCCCAGTGGATTCCGGCCCAGCAGATCACCGTGGCCCGTTTCCACCGATCCCTAATTCAAGGAGTTTTCATGAATCGAACCCTATCCCGATGTCTGCCGACCGCGCTCAGCGCGCTGCTGGCCCTGCCCGCGGTCGCCGCAGCGAAGCCAGCGCCCGGCGGCGAGGTGCTGCGGGCCACCCTGGCCAACGGCCTGCGGGTGGTGATCGTGCGCAACACGCTGGCGCCGGTGGTTACCACCGAGATCAATTACCAGGTGGGCTCCAACGAGGCGCCCCAGGGTTTCCCGGGCAGCGCCCACGCCCTGGAGCACATGATGTTCCGTGGCAGCAAGGGCCTCTCCCGGGAGCAGTTGGCCCAGATCTCGGCGGCCATGGGCGGCAATTACAACGCCGACACCACCCAGACCGTCACCCAGTACTTCTTCACGGCCCCGGCCGCGGATCTGTCCGTCGCCCTGCACATCGAAGCCATCCGCATGCGCGGGCTCGAGCTGACCCCCGCGGGCTGGGCCAAGGAGCGCGGCGCCATCGAGCAGGAAGTCTCGATGGACCACTCCAACCCCCAGTACAAGTTCTATTCGGAGCTGCTGGCGGCCATGTTCAAGGGCACGCCCTACGACCATGACGCGCTGGGCACCCGCGCCTCCTTCGACAAGACCACCGCTGCCGACCTGAAGCGCTTCCATGACCAGTGGTACGCGCCCAACAACGCCATCCTCGTCATCGCCGGGGATGTGCAGCCCCAGGCCGCCCTGGCGCAGGTGAAGGCCCTTTTCGGAAGCATTCCGAAGCGGACCCTGCCGGCTCGGCCGAAGGTCGCCTTCAGCCCGGTCCAGCCGGAGACCCTGAAGCTGCCCACGGACCTTCCGGTGGGCCTGGTGGCCCTCTCCTACCGCATGCCGAGCCTGACCTCGAAGGACTTCGCCGCGGCGCAGATCCTTTCTGATGTGCTGGGCAGCCAGCGCGGCGAGCTCTACGCCCTGGTGCCCCAGGGCAAGGCCCTGTTCGCGGGCTTCCAGTTCCAGGCCCTGCACGGGGCCGGGCTGGGCTTCGCCATCGGCGCCTTCCCCAAGGGTGGCAACGCCCAGGCGCTGCTGGACAACATGAAGGGCGTCCTGGCCGCCACCCTGAAGCAGGGGCTGCCGGTGGACCTCATCGCGTCCGCCAAGCGCAACGAGATTGCCAGCCTCGAATTCAACAAGAACTCCATCAGCGGCCTGGCGAACGCCTGGTCCTCCGCCCTGGCCTTCCAGGACCTGGATTCGCCGGACGCCATCAAGGCGGCCTTCGAGGCGGTCACGCCCGCCGATGTCAACCGCGTCGCCCGGGAGGTGCTGGATCCCGCCCACGCCATCACGGCGATCCTGACGCCGGAGCCCTCGGGCAAACCCATCAGCGGCAAGGGCTTCGGTGGGGCCGAATCCTTCGGGGCCGAGCCCTCCGGCAAGCCCGTCAAGCTGCCCGTCTGGGCGGAGAAGGCCCTCGCCAAGATCGAGGTGCCACCCTCCGCCGTCCATCCGGTGGTGAAGACCCTGCCCAACGGCCTGCGCCTCATCATCCAGCCCGAGGCCGTGAGCGACACCGTGTCCGTCTTCGGCGCGGTCCGCACCAGCCCGGATCTCCAGCAGCCCAAGGGGAAAGACGGTGTCGCCGCCGTCATGGACGGTCTCTTCTCCTACGGCACCACCAGCCTGGACCGCCTGGCCTTTCTCAAGGCCATGGACGATATCAATGCCACCGGCCAGAGCTTCGGCACGGGTTTCTCCATCGCTGCGCCCGCCCAGCACTTCGAGCGCGCCGTGCAGCTCCTGGCGGATGACGAACTGCACCCGGCCTTCCCCGCCCAGGCCTTCGAGGTGGTGAAGCGCCAGACCGCCCAGGCCCTGGCTGGCCAGCTCCAGGCCCCCAATTACCTGTTCGGCCGTGCCCTCACCAAGGCCCTGGTGCCGGCCGGAGATCCTGCCCTCCGCGAGGCCACGCCCCAGTCGGTCATGGGCCTCAGCCTGGCGGATGTCCAGGCCTACCATACCCAGGCGCTGCGTCCGGACCTCGCCACCATCGTGGTGGTGGGCAAGGTCACGCCCCAGGAAGCGGAGCGCGTGGTTGCCCAGTACTTCGGAAGCTGGAAGGCGGAGGGCCCGAAGCCGCAGGTCGAGCTGCCCTCCGTTCCTGCCAGCGTCATCTCCCAGGCGGTGGTGCCGGATGCCACCGCCGTGCAGGACACGGTGGTCCTGGCGGAGACCCTCGGCGTCAACCTGCATGATCCCGCCCACTACGCCCTCAACCTTGGCACCCAGGTGCTGAGCGGCGGCACCTTCGCCTCGCGGCTCTACCACGATCTGCGCGTCAAGGCCGGCCTGGTGTACTACGTGAACGGCATGCCGGACTGGGGCCTCACCCGGAGCCGCTTCGTCATGAACTTCGGCTGCGATCCCGACAAGGTCAGCCAGGCCCGCAGCCTCGCGCTGCGTGACCTGAAGGCCATGCAGGACACGCCGGTCACACCCGCCGAACTCACCCGGGCCAAGGCTCAGCTGATGCGGTCCATCCCCCTCGGCGAGTCCAGCATCGGCGCCATCGGCGGACGGATGCTCTACTACGCCCAGCACGACCTGCCCCCCGACACGGCCACCGTGGCGGCACGGCACTACCTGGCCCTCACGGCACCGGAGATCCAGGCGGCCTTCAAGAAATGGCTCGATCCCGCCCGCTTCGCCACCGTCATCAAGGGCCCCGCGCCCAAGTAGGTGAATGCGCTTTGCCACCAGCGGAGGCCGGCTTCCCGCCGGCCTCCGTTAGTTGATGATCTTGATGGGCGGAGGCGGGCCCTGGGGCCGTTCGCGCTCCTTGGGGATGAAGATCCCGCCGAGGATGGCGGCCACGAGGCTGGCCACGAGGGCGCCAAAAAATCCAGCCCAGAAGCCGGACACGCTGAACTGAAGGCCCAGACGCGTCGAGACCGTGCCCGCCAGCCAGAGCATCAGGCCGTTGATGACCAGGCTGAAGCAGCCGAAGGAGCAAACCATCGGCACCAGTGCCACGAACTTCAGCAGGGCGCCCACGGTGGCGTTCAGCAGGCCCAGGATCACGGCGACGGCCAGCAGGTCCGTGAAGGCGCCGTGATGGAGACCCGGCACCACGGCCGAGGCCACCAGCAGGCCGAGGGCGGAGAAGAGGAAGCGGAGCAGGGTCTTGAGCATGTCAGGGCATCCCATCCTTTTCGTTGGCCTGGGTGATGACGCTGCCCGGCGGGACGCTGCGGGTGAGCCAGACGTTGCCGCCGATGGCGCTGCCCTTCCCGAGGGTGATGCGGCCCAGCACCGTGGCGTTGGAGTAGACGATGACATCGTCCTCCACCACGGGATGGCGGGGCACGCCCTTCACGGGGTTCCCGAATTCATCCAGGGGGAAGCTCTTGGCGCCCAGGGTCACACCCTGGTAGAGGCGCACATTGCGGCCGAGCACGCAGGTTTCGCCGATGACGACGCCGGTGCCGTGGTCAATGAAGAAACGTTCGCCGATCTGTGCGCCGGGGTGGATGTCAATGCCCGTGAGGCTGTGGGCGTGCTCGGTGATCATGCGGGGCAGCAGGGGCACGCCCAGCTTCAGCAGCTCGTGGGCGAGGCGCTGGCTGGTGATGGCCAGCAGGCCCGGATAGCAGAACAGCACCTCGTCGGGACTGGTGGCCGCCGGGTCGCCTTCGAAGCCCGCCTGGATGTCCGTGGCCAGCAGGCGCCGCACCTCGGGCAGCCGGGCGAGGAAGGCGCGGGCCAGGTCCAGGGCGCGGTCGGGGCAGGCGCCACAGGCGGGATCCGAGGCCATGAGGCCGCGCTGGATCTGCTCCACCAGGCCGTGCAGCACCCGGTCCATGCGGGCGCCCAGGTGGTAGCGCAGCGTCTCCGCCTTCAGCTCGGAAGCGCCGAAATACCCCGGGAAGAGCAGGGCCCGCAGCTCCTCTACGAGACCCGCCAGGGCCGTGCGGGAGGGGAACTCCCGCCGTCCCAGGGGCATCTCCGTGAGGGCCGTGGCGGCCTCGGCCAAGGCCTCGACGACGGCGTGGAGGTCGGGGGGGGTGGATTCCTTCGGCATGGGAGTGAGGATACTCCCGGGGCCGGCGCTGACGTGGGCTGGAAACGAGCGGGAGCGCAGGGATCTTCCAGATGAGGGGCCACCCACCGGTTTTTCTCTGTGTCCTCCGTGGAATTCCGTGTCCTCTGGGTTCCGCTTTTTGGATTTGACCGGGTTCAGTAGGTCCAGCTCAGGCTGCAGCCGGTCTCCTTGGCCAGGCGCTCGGCCAGGTTGGGATCGTGGCGCAGGTTCATGTCGCGGCCGGCGCGGACGCGGGCGACGAGGCCCTCCTTCGAGCGGTACTCGAAGGTGATCGGCAGGTCACCCCGGCAATCGGCGAGGAGGGTGGCCAGGCGGGGGGGGCACTCGCCCACGGGGAGGCGCACCAGGGCGCCGTTGAAGCCGCGGCCCTGGAAGCCCTCCAGGGATTCGAGCTGGGTGGCGAAGAGTTTCACCACGGTCTGGTCGTCCTCTTCTTCGTTTTCGCCGTTTCCGTTGCCAGTGATGGTCTCCACCCGCAGTTCCCCGGTGATGCGCAGCATCGCCTCGGGCAAGGCGAGGTGGCCGTAATCCCGGAAGGGATGGAGGGCATCCTTCTTCCGGCTGACGGGATCCCACTTGCTGGCCATGAGGAGGACTTCCAGCTTGCCGGTCAGATCCTCCACCTGGAGGATGGCCCAGGGCTCGCCCTTCGGGTTGGTCTTGAAGGCCACGCTGGTGACCATGGCGCCCAGTACGACTTCCTCGCGGTCCTTGAGGCGCCCGGCCGTGGCGTCTTCCACGATCTTGGCGATGGAGCCGTGGGTGTGCACCTTCAGGGCATCGGCGAATTCCTCCAGAGGATGCCCGCTGACGAAGAGGCCCAGCACCTCCCGTTCCGCCTTGAGGCGTTCCTTGCGCTCCCAGGGTTCGATGTCCTCGGGTACCCGCCAGTCCTCGCTGAGGCTGGCCATCTCGGCATCGTCGAAGAGGCTGGTCAGGCCCAGGTCGGCGCCACCCCCGCGGGAGGCGGCGGAGAGGGCGTCGGGCAGGCCCTCCACCAGGGCCCGGCGGTTGGGTTCCAGGCTGTCAAAGGCTCCGGCCTTGATGAGCGACTCCCACACCTTGCGGTTGGCTTTCTGGAGATCGGTGCTCTTGAGGGCGTGGAAGAGATCCTTGAAACGGCCCTCGGTTTGGCGAGCCTCGAGAATCGCCTGCAACGCTGCCTCGCCCAGGCCCTTCACGGCGGCGAAGCCGAACCGGATCTGCCGGTCCCCGGTCGCCATGAAATCGAGCGCCGAATCGTTGATGTCGGGGCCCAGCACCTCGATGCCGCGGTCCCGGCAGTTCTGCACGTACTTGGCCACGTCCTCGGTGCGGCCGGATTTGGTGGAAAGCAGGCCCGCCATGAATTCCACGGGGTAGTTCGCCTTCAGGTAGGCGGTCTCGTAGGCCACCAGGGCATAGGCCGCGCTGTGGCTCTTGTTGAAGCCGTAGCCGGCGAAGTACTCGATGAGGTCGAACAGCTCGGCCACCTTGGTCTTGTCGTAGCCACGCGCGGCGCCCTGCTCGATGAACTTGTCCTTCTCCTTCTGCATCTTCACCAGATCCTTCTTGCCCATGGCGCGGCGCAGCATGTCCGCTTCGCCCAGGGTGTACCCGGCCACCAGGCTGGCGAGCTGCATCACCTGCTCCTGGTAGAGGATCACGCCGTAGGTGGGCGCCAGGATGGGCTCCAGCTGCGGGAACAGGTAGGTGACGGGCTCGCGGCCATGCCGGCGCTCCACGTAGGTGGTGCCCATGCCGGCGCCCAGGGGGCCGGGCCGGAAGAGGGCGTTGAGGGCGATGAGGTCGTCGAAGCGGTCCGGGCCCAGCTGGCGGAGCAGCTGCTTCATGCCGCCGGATTCGAACTGGAACACGCCATCGGTGTCGCCCGCGGCGAAGAGATCGAAGGTCTTCTTGTCGTCGAAGGTGCGGATGGCGGCCATGTCCGCCGGGGCGCCGTGGCGCTGGGCGATGACGCCCTGGATCTTGGCGATCTGGGTGAGGGTTTCCAGGCCCAGGAAGTCCATCTTCAGCAGGCCCGCCCGCTCGGCCTCGGTCATGGTGTACTGCACCATCACCTTGCCGTCCTTGTCCTTGCAGAGGGGAGCGAACCGCGTGAGGTCATCCGGGGCGATGATGACGCCGGCCGCATGTACACCGGTGTTGCGGGCCAGGCCCTCCAGCTGGGCGGCCACGTCCAGGATCTGCTTGACCTCAGGCTCCCGCTCGTAGCGCTCCCGGAGCTTCTCCACCCACTCCAGGCAGTGCGCCACGGTCACCTTCTTTTTGGGATCGGGCGAAACGGCCGGGATCAGCTTGTTCAGCTCATTGGCCCAGCCGAAGTCCTTCTCGAAGACCCGCGCCACATCCTTGATGACGGCCTTGGTCTTGAGCTGGTTGATGGTGACGATGTTGCTCACCTTGTCCTGGCCATATTTCTCGGTGACGTAGTCAATGACCCGCTGGCGCCCGTCGCGGCAGAAATCAATGTCCACATCGGGCATGGAGATGCGTTCGGGATTGAGGAAGCGCTCGAACAGCAGGTCGTACTGCATGGGATCCAGATCCGTGATCCGCATGGACCAGGCCACGATGCTCCCCGCGGCGGAACCGCGGCCTGGACCCACGGGCACGCCCATCTCCCGGGCCTTGCGGATGAAATCCCAGACCAGCAGGAAGTAGCCCGGGAACCCCATCTTCAGCACCGTGTCCAGCTCGAAGGCGAGGCGTTCGCGGTACTTCTCCTCCGGGTATTTCAGCACGCCGCGCTGCCAGAGCGGCCGGCACTCCGCGAGACGGGCTTCGAAGGACTCCCGCGCGATGTGGACGAAATAGGACTCCAGATCGTAGCCGGAAGGCACGGGGAACTGCGGCGTGACGGGCTTCCGCGTGATGGGGAAGAGATCCACCTTGGCGGCGATCTCGAGGGTGCGCTCCAGGTACTCCGGGTGGCCCGGGAACACGGCGCGCATCTCCTCGGGCGTCTTCACGAAGAACTGGTCCGTGGAGAAACGCATGCGCTTCTCCTTCGCCTTGGTGGTCTTGGTGCCGATGCAGAGCAGCGTGTCATGCAGGTCGGAATCGTCGTGGTTGAGGTAGTGGGCATCGTTGGTGCCTACGAGGGGGATGCCCAGCTTCGCCGCCAGTTCCTGCTGGAAGGGGATGATCTCCCGCTCCTTGTCGAAGCCCTGGTCCTGGATCTCCAGGTAGAAGTCTTCGCCGAAGATGTCGCGAAAGTCGCGGGCCACGCGCTCCGCCTGATCGAGCCGGTTCTGGAGGATGCGGGCCTGCACCTCTCCGCCCAGGCAGGCCGATAGCGCGATGAGCCCCTCGCTGTGTTCGCGGAGCAGATCCTTGTCAATGCGGGGCTTGTAGTAGAACCCTTCGGTGAAGCCCTTGGAGACGAGCTTGCTGAGGTTGGCGAAGCCGGTGGGGTTCTTGGCCAGCAGCACCAGGTGGTAGCCCGCGTCGCGGGAGCCGCTGGGATCCACGCAATCCTCCAGGCCCTCTTCGCCCGTGGCGTTCCTCGCCTCCAGCTTCCGGTCGAAGCGGGTCTTCGGGGCCACGTACACCTCGCAGCCCAGAATGGGCTTCACGCCCCAGGTGCCGCTCTCATCCTGGGTCTGCTCGCAGGCATCGAAGAGCTTCATCATGCCGTACATGTTCCCGTGGTCCGTCACGGCCACGGCGGGCATGCCCGAGGCTTGGCACTTCTTCACAAGATCGGGGATGCGGGTGAGGCCGTCGAGGAGTGAGTACTCGGTGTGCAGGTGGAGATGGGCGAAGCTCATGGACCCATTGTGGGACGCGGCGGGGGGCTGCGGGCAAGTGCCGCGCGGTCAATGCTCCCTGGTGGGGCCCAGGAGCTGCTCCAGGGCGGCGCGCAGATCGCTCTCGGTGACGGGAGGGGCCAGGCGGACATGGGGGCCGTCCGTGCGGGGGCCGCCGATCTGGATCCAGCGGGCGCGCCGGCGCAGCAGGTCGTCTTCGCGCCAGACCGCCAGGATGCTGGGCTCCCGGGCCCACACGAGCATGCTGGGGTAGGGGCCTTCGCGAGGCGGGACCGTGCTCCAGACCTCGATATCGGCTCCCCAGGCCCGCAACCAGCCCTCGATCCGGCTGGCGTCGGCGGAGGCATCCATGCCGAGGGCCACGGTCCAGCCGGCGAGGAACCCGCTCAGGCCGGGGTGGGTATCCTCGTCCCGGGCCAGCCAGCCCATCAGGTGGCGCCGCGGCAGGGGGCGCGTCGTGAGCCGGTAGCTGGTGCCGTTCAGGGCGACGACGCGATCCAGCCCGTCGCGGCGGAGCAGATCCGGCCAGCCGGGCCCGAAGGCAGTCTCCAGGAATGAGGACGGGCGGTCGGTTCGGAACGTGGCACCAGGCATCAGGGCGCGCCAGGCTTCGGCTTCGTCCGCGGTCTCCTGGATCTGGTCACGCAGGGATTGGGTGGCCAGCCACTGCCAGGCGCTGCCGATGACGATGGCCAGCAGCATCATGCTCAGGCCCGTCAGATGGACCCGCATGCCGAACAGGGTGCTGGCGGCCACTTCCACCACCACGGGGAAGGAGGCGGCGAGAAACCCGTAGAAGAAGCGTGTCCCCATGGGATCGCCGAGCATCCGCGCCCGCAGGGCGGCCCGGATCATGATGCCGCAGCCCATCAGGTAGGTCAGGTCGGCGGCATAGCCCAGGGCGGCATCTACCGGGTGAGTCAGGGGGCGCAGCGCGACCCGGGCGAGGTCCGGCAGCAGCCCCAGGGTGATCCAGCGCGGGAAATGCCGGGGCATGGCGCGGGGAAACAGGTGGACCAGCGCGGCGCAGAGGGCGATGAATCCGAGGGCCGACAGCAGGATCTGCGTGCGCGCTGCGAAGCCCAGCGGATCGGCGCCGTGGCCGTCGAAGCAGACCACGCCATGGCGCAGTCCCAGCAGGAGGCAGCCGACTGCCATCCAGCCCATCAGGCGGTCCCGTCGGACCAGGGCATCCGCGCCGTAGGCCGCGGCGAGGGCGAAGAGCGCCCCTGCCTGGAAGGCGTCGAGGAGGGTCCAGTCCAACTGCTGCATGCGGGATCTTTCGGCTGGTGGGAGGATGGGGTGCTTCCAGCCTAATCCATTCCCGCGCCGGCTCGTAGCCGCAAGCATCCTGGAGCCCATTGTGATCGCCTTCGAGAACCTGGATGTGCGCTATGGCCCTGCCGCGCCTCCCGCCCTGAAGGGCCTGACCCTGCGTCTGGACCAGGGCATCGTGGGCCTGCTCGGACCCAATGGCGCCGGGAAATCCACCCTGCTGAAGGCCCTGCTGGGCCTGCTGCAGCCCTTCGCCGGCACGGGCACGGTGCTGGGCATTCCACTGGGCGCGCCCGACGCGGCCCGCCTGCGGAGCCGCATCGGCTACATGCCGGAGTACGATGCGCTCATCGAGGATGCCTCCGCCTACGAACAGGTGGCGTTCTGGGGCGAACTGTCGGGCCTGGCGCCGGAAGCCGCCCGGGACCGGGCCCACGAGGTGCTCTATTTCGTGGGGCTGGACGAATCCCGCTACCGCCCCGTCAGCGGGTATTCCACCGGCATGCGCCAGCGGGTGAAACTGGCTCAGGCCCTGGTCCACAGCCCGGAGCTGGTGTTCCTGGACGAGCCCACGAACGGCCTGGATCCCGATGGCCGGCGCCGCATGCTGGACCTGGTCCTGCGCGTCCACGCGGAGCTGGGCACGGGGGTCGTCCTGGCCTCCCACCTGCTGGGCGATGTGGAACGGGTGGCGGATCAACTGGTGATCCTGGATCAGGGTGAGATCAAGGCGGCGGGCTCCATGACGGGCCTGCGGAGGGTTCTGGCGAAGCGGGTGGAATTGCGATTCCTGGAGCCCCTGGAAGCCGCCCAGGAGGCCGGCCTGGCCGAACTGGGCGCGGTGCTGGAGGCCCGCAACGGCCTCTACGATCTGGAGCTGAAGGAGGCGGATCCGGCGGCCATCTTCCGCTGGGCTCAGGCCCGGGGCGCCACGCTGGTCCAGCTCACGCCGCGCCACGACCGGCTGGACGAGGTCCTCCTCCGGGCGCTGCATGGGACTCCTGTCCGGGGGACCGGCCTGCGGCCTACACCCCCGGAACCCCCGCGTCCGGATCAGGCGGAGCCTGCTCCGGATGATGCTGTCCGGGGGACCGGCCTGCGGCCTACACCCCCGGAACCCCCGCGTCCGGATCAGGCGGAGCCTGCTCCGGATGATGCTGTCCGGGGGACCGGCCTGCGGCCTACGCCCCCGGAACCCCCGCGTCCGGATCAGGCGGAGCCTGCTCCGGATGATGCTGTCCGGGGGACCGGCCTGCGGCCTACACCCCCGGAACCCCCGCGTCCGGATCAGGCGGAGCCTGCTCCGGACTTCCTGCCCGGTGCGGAAACCTCTGCTCGGGAGGAACGCTGAGATGCCCATCTACGAACCCACGCTGCCCCCCGCGCCGGATCTGACCCAGGGCCAGCCACCGGCCCTGGTGCTCATGCGCTTCGATTTGACCCGCCTCTGGCGCCAGAAGATCGGCCGCTTCTTCGGCTTCGCGTTCCTGATCATGCTGCTGGTGAAGCTTTCCATCATCTACGTGAAGTACCTCCTGGGCAGCAACCCCGCCTTCCAATCCATGCAGGACTTCGCGAAGGCCGTGCTTCCCCAGGGGCCGGCGTTCCAGGCGGGCCTGCTGGATCCGGCGGGCTACCTGCTGTGGTTCCTGGTGGCCCTGGTGGGCGGCGGGCTGGTGGCCCGCGACACGCTCTACCGGGTGCGGCCGCTGATGTACGCCCACCCGGTGCGTCCCCGGGACTACCTCCTGGCCAAGGTGGGCTTCGCCAGCGCGCTGCCTTTCGTGGTGCTGCTGCCCTTCGTGTTCCTGCCCTGGGCGCTGTCCCTGATGGTGGCGGGTCTCCAGGGCCCGGTGTGGCCCACGGCGCCCCTGCGCCTTCTCCCGGCGATCGCGCTGATGTCGCTGCTCATGGGAACCCTGGCGGTGGGGGCCTCGGCCCTGGCCGCCACGCCCCGGGCCGGCGTGGGCTGGGTGCTGGGGCTGGTGCTGGGCACCTCGACCCTGGCTTCCCTCGTCCACGGCCTTGCCGGGTTCGCGGGCGCCGAGGCCCTGAATCCCATCGTGCTGGCCCAGGCCTGGCCCCAGCTCTTCGTCGGCCTGGATGCGCCGCTTCTGGGATGGCTCCCTGCCTTCCTGGGCACGGCTTTCCACATCGTCCTGTGGACCTACCTGGCCGCCCGTCGCACCCGGCCTTCCGAGGCGGTGATCTGATGCTCGTCCTGGACCGCGCCTCCCTTCGCTACGGCCCCATCCTGGGACTGAGCCCCACCAGCTTCGAGCTGCCGGAAGGCGGCGGCATCACGGGCCTGCTGGGCCCCAACGGGGCGGGGAAGTCCTCCCTGCTCCAGCTCGTCTCCGGTCTGCTCCCGCCCTCGGGCGGCACCGTGAAGGTGTTCGGCGAGGCGCCCTTCCGCAATCCCGCCGTGCTGGCGCGCATCGGCCTGGTGCCCGAGGGGGACCGCCTGCCCGCGGGCCTCTGCGGGGACCGCTGGCTGGGCATGATGGGCGAGCTGTCGGGCCTTTCCGGGGCGCCGCTGCAGGCGGCCCGGGCCCGCGCCCTGGACATCGTGGGCATGGGTGAGCGCGCCCGCCTCCCCTTCGTCCGCATGTCCAAGGGCATGCGCCAGCGCATGCGGCTGGCCCAGGCGCTGCTGCACGAGCCCCGCCTGCTCATCCTGGACGAGCCGTTCAACGGGCTGGACCCGGAAGCGCGCCTGGGCCTCATGGACCTCCTCCGCCGCCTCGCCGCGGAGGGTGTGCGGGTGCTGGTCTCCAGCCACATCCTTTCGGAAATCGCGCAGCTGACGGACCGCATCCTGCTGCTCTTCCGGGGGCGGCTGCTGGCCGAGGGCAGTGTGCTGGAGATCCGCCACCTGCTGGACCGCCATCCGGTGGAGCTTCGCCTCGCGGGCGATCCCCGGATCCTGGCCCGCTGGGCGGTGGAACAGCCGGAGCTGGCGGCGCTGCGCCTGGAGGATGAGGCCGTGGTTCTCTCTGTGCGGTCGCCCCGGGACATCCTCCCGAGGCTGCAGCAGGCGGCCGCGGAGGGGCGGCTGCCCGTCCGCACCCTCGATCCCCTGGATCTCAACCTCGAAGCCGTCTTCCAGTACCTCACCAAGGACCACGTCTAATGCGCTCCGGGGGTTCCACGCTGCGCGAACACCCCCGGGCCCCCGCGCCTGGGCCAGGCGAAGCCTGTCCCGGGCTGATGCGCGCCGGGGGTTCCACGCTGCGCGAACACCCCCGGGCCCCCGCGCCCGGGTCAGGCGAAGCCTGTCCCGGGCTGATGCGCGCCGGGGGTTCCACGCTGCGCGAACACCCCCGGGCCCCCGCGCCCGGGTCAGGCGAAGCCTGTCCCGGGCTGATGCTCTCCGGGGGTTCCACGCTGCGCGAACACCCCCGGGCCCCCGCGCCCGGGCCAGGCGGAGCCTGGCCTGGGCTGATGCTCTCCGGGGGTTCCCTACGATCCGAGCCCGCTCCTTGGGGGAATTCATGACCATCACGGCACCGTCTCCCTGGAGGACGCTCCGCGCCGTGGCCCGGGGCTATGCCCCCCGCGTGTTCCAGGGGCGGGGCTGGGCCGTGGCCGCCCTTGTGGCCGCGCCCGTGGGCCTCAGCCTGGGCATCTTCGCCTTCGGGCGGCTGCGGGGCCTGGATGCCAGCCCCGTCGAAGCGCTGCGCGTCTTCCATGAAGGCCTGGTGAAGATGATGCTGCCCATCATGGCCCTGGTGGCAGCTCCGGCGGGGATCCGCGAGGATCTGGAGCAGCGCACCCTGCCCCTGCTGCTGGTGCGGCCCGCCCCCGCGTGGGCCTTCCCCCTGGGCAAGGGCCTGCCCTGGTTCCTGTGGGGCGCGGCGTGGCTGGTGCTCGGCGCGCTGGGCCTGCAGGTGATCGGCGGGGATCCCGCCCTGTTGCTGGGCCGCATCGCCGCCCTGGTGGCGGCCTGGTGGGGCGAGCTGGCCCTCATGACGCTGGTGGGGCTGCTCTTCAAGCGCGGCACCCTCTGGGGCGCCCTCTACTTCTTCCTCTGGGAGCCGCTGGTGCGGATCTTCCCGCCCTTCCTCCAGCGCCTCACCTTCACGCACCACATCGAGAGCCTCGCCGGAAGCCGGGTCGCCGAGGTGGGCGCGCACCAGATCCTGGCCCAGGTCCAGGTGACGACGCCGCCCCTCCTCTCCCTGGTCATCCTGCTGGCCTTCGGGGCCCTGTGCTGGGGACTCGCCGGCTGGAAGCTCCAGCGGACCCCTATCGGCCTGGCGGGGCGCGAGGCGGAGGGCTGAGGCCACGATCCCAGGCCCCGCTGGACACAGAAGACACGGAAGAACACGGAGGACGCGGAGGGAGAACCTCCAAGACTGGCCTCCTGCCTCGTTCCATGGGGATCCTCTGGGCGTCGGGCGTCGGGCGATAGACTGGAGGGATGGCTGAACCCTTCCGCACCCTCACGCCCGACGGCACCGAGATCCTGATCGAACCCCTCCCCCATGTCCGGAGCTGCGCGGTGGGGTTCTGGGTGCGGCGGGGCTCCCGCCATGAGGGCCCGGCAGAGGAGGGCTTGGCCCACTTCCTGGAACACACGGTCTTCAAGGGGACGGAAGCCTTTCCCAGCCCGGACGCGGTGGCCGAGGCCACGGATCGCCTGGGGGGCCATGTGGATGCCTTCACGGGCAAGGAGGTGGCCTGCTTCTACGGCAAGGTTCTTTCGGACCAGCTGCCGGACCTGGTGCGACTCCTGGGGGATCTGGTCACCACCCCCCGCTTCGACGCGGAGGAACTGGCCCGGGAGCGCAGCGTCATCCTGGAGGAGATCGCCCAGAGCGAGGACACGCCCGACGACTGGGTGAGCGAGCTGTTCTACGGCCGCTTCTGGGAGGGTTCGCCCCTCGCCCACCCGATCCTGGGGCGTCCGGAGCAGGTGGCCGGCTATGGCCCCGCAGAGGCCCGGGCCTTCTTCGAGGCCACCTACCGGCCCGCGAATCTGGTGATCACCGCCGCGGGGGCCATCCAGCCGGAGCGCCTCCTGGACCTGCTCCATCCCGTGCTGGCGAAGCTGCCCCGGGGGGCCGGCCACGGGGCGGACAGCCCCAGCCGCACCCGGCCCTTCCTGCTCAACATGCCGCGCCGCGACCTTCAGCAGGTGAACCTGGTGCTGGGATTCCCGGCCCCTTCCCACCGGAGCTCGGACCGGGCCGCCGCGAACCTGCTGAGCCACGTGCTGGGCGGCGGCGCCGCCTCGCGTCTCTTCATGGAACTGCGGGAGCGCCGCGGCCTCTGCTACCAGGTCGGCAGCTACTTGAGCCCCTATGCCGACACCGGGGCCCTCCAGATCACCGCCAGCTGCGCCGCCGCCCAGGCCCGGGAGCTGGTGCAGCGCGCCCTGGCCGAATGCGCCCGGATCCGCGAACAGGGCGTCGCGCCCGACGAGCTGGAGCGCGCCAAACTCCAGGCCCGCACCAGCCTCGTCTTCGGCCAGGAATCCAGCAGCAGCCGCATGTTCAGCCTGGCCCACCAGTCCATCCACCAGGGCCAGCTGCAAACGCTCGACGAGCAGATGGCCGAGATCGAGGCCGCCACGGGGGCGGATCTGCTCCGCGTCGCCCGCGCCCTCCTCGATCCCGCCCAGGCTGGCCTCAGCGCCCTCGGCACCCGCAAGGGCGGCGAGATCCGGGCGAAGGATCTGGTGGCCTGATGGCGCCTGATGCCATGCCCTGGGACCGCCCCGCGCCGGAGCGCGGGGGGCTGCCGTCGGCGTGGTCGCTGCTGCCGGAGGATCTGGCGGCCCTGGGCTGCCCGGGCAGCGCCCTGGAGACCTTCCGGCGCCTGCACCGGCCCTGGACCTGGGTGGACGGCGCGCCGAAGCTCGGCAGCGCCGTGGGCCGCTGGCTGGCGGGCGTGGCGGATCTGCGGCTGCCGGGGATCGTGGAGCGCCAGGCCTCGGGCGACGGCGCCACCAAGCTCGCGCTGGAACTCACCGACGGCCGCCGCATCGAGGCGGTCCACATGCCGCGGCGGGTGCGCAATCCCCGCGTCACCTACTGCCTCTCCAGCCAGGTGGGCTGCGCCATGGGATGCACCTTCTGCGCCACGGGCAGCATGGGCATCCTGCGCAACCTGCAGCCCGGCGAGATCCTGGGCCAGGTGCTGACCCTCATGCGGGATCTGGGCCCGGCGCGCGGCCACGACCTCACCCTGGTCTTCATGGGCATGGGGGAGCCCCTGCACAACCTCGATCACCTGCACCGGGCGGTGCGTCTCCTGTGCCATCCGGCGGGCCTGGGCCTCTCCACGCGGCGCATCACCGTGAGCACGTCGGGATTGGTGAGCGGCATCGAGCGGCTGGCGGGGCTGGAGCCGAGGCCCCTGCTGGCCCTCAGCCTCAACGCCACCACCGATGAGGCCCGCAGCCGCACCATGCCTGTGAACCGGGTATGGAATCTGGCGCGCCTGCGGCAGGCGCTGGATGCCTGGGGGCTCAAACGCGGTGAGAAGTTCACCTTCGAGTACGTGCTGCTGGCGGGCGAGAACGACACCGAAGCCGATGCCCAGCGCCTGGCCGACTGGCTCGGCGACCTGCGTCACGGCCACAACCTGAACCTCATCCCCATGAACGAGCACGGCGCCAGCGCCTTCCGCGAGCCAGAGGAGGCCCGGATCCAGCGGTTCTCCGACTGGCTGAAGGACCGGGGCTGCTTCGTCACCGTCCGCCGCAGCCGCGGCCGCGACATCCAGGGCGCCTGCGGGCAGCTGGTGAAGGAAACGTAGTCGGACCGTGGGGGAAACCGCTGGTCACGGAGGACACGGAATGGCACGGAAGGCACGGAAGAAAACGCTGGGGATTGCTTTCCTGCGGCTTCTTCCTCCCTGTTTCCGTGAACCTCTGTGTCCTCCGTGACCAGCCTTTCCTTTTGCCTCATTCCCCCGCCCGTTGAATGATGGATCATGCGCATCGCGGTCCACCAGCTTCCTCACGGCCTCGGCCTCGATTTGCCGGGCTACGCCACGGCCCATGCGGCGGGTATGGACTTGCGGGCGGCCATTCCCGAAGGGGAGACCTGGGAGCTGGCGCCGGGTGCGCGGCGGCTGGTGCCCACGGGGCTGGTGATGGCGATCCCGCCGGGCTTCGAGGGGCAGGTCCGGCCCCGCTCGGGGCTGGCGCTGAAGCATGGGATCACCGTCTTGAACGCGCCCGGCACCATTGACGCGGACTACCGCGGCGAGGTGCAGGTGCTGCTCATCAACCATGGCGACGCGCCCTTCGTCCTGCGGCGGGGCGAGCGCATCGCCCAGCTCCTGGTGGCCCCGGCCGCGGCCTGGACCTGGGCACCGGAGGCGGATCCGGAGCGGCTGGGCGAGACGGCGCGCGGACGCGGAGGCTACGGCTCCACGGGCCGGTAGGGCCTGCCGGACCTCAGCCTTCGTGCAGGGGCGGCAGCTTGCGGGTGACGGCTGCGGCCCCGCTGGCCAGAAGGGCGTGTTCGTAGAGGCGGAGCTGGCTGCGTAGGGGCGGATCCTGGTCATCCAGGCCCCGGCGGAGCACATCGCCCTCGGGCCCCAGCACACGGCCCTTCAGGGTGTCGTGGAGCTGGAGTTCCAGCATCTCCACCACCTCGGCGGCCAGGAGGGGATCCACCAGGGGGAAGGCCAGCTCCACCCGGTGTTGAAGGTTGCGGGGCATCAGATCGGCGCTGGAGAGCAGCGTTTCGGGCTGGCCGTCGTTGGCAAAGTGGTACACCCGCGCGTGCTCCAGGTAGCGGTCGAGGATGGAGAGGGCCCGGATGTTCGCGGAAAGGCCCCGCAGACCCGGTCGCAGACAGCAGGTTCCGCGCACGATGAGATCCACCTTCACGCCCTCCCGGCTGGCCTCGTAGAGGCTCTGGATGATCTGGGGATCCACCAGGGCGTTCATCTTGAGGATCATGCGGGCGGGGCGTCCGGCGCGGGCATGGGCGATCTCCCGTTCGATGCGGTCCAGCAGGCCCTGCATCAGGTTCTGGGGCGCCACGAGGAGGCGGTGGAAGCGGGGCGGCCGGGTGTAGCCGGTGAGCATGTTGAAGAGGTTCGCGAGATCCTCGCCCAGTTCGGGCCGGGCGGTCAGGAGGCCCAGATCCGAGTAGATGCGGCTGGTGCGCTCGTTGTAGTTGCCGGTGCCCAGGTGGCAGTAGCGGCGGATGCCATCGCGCTCCTGGCGCACCACGAGGCAGGCCTTGCAGTGGATCTTGTGGTTCGGCAGCCCGTACACCACATGCACGCCCACCTTCTCCAGACGGCGCGCCCAGGCGATGTTCGCGGCCTCGTCGAAGCGCGCCCGCAGCTCCACGATGGCGGCCACCTGCTTGCCGCGCTCTGCGGCGCGCTCCAGGGCCGCCGCCACGGGGCTGGTTTGGGTCACGCGGTAGAGGGTCATCTTGATGGCCAGTACCTTCGGATCGTCCGCGGCTTCGCGTACGAAGCGGGCCACGCTGTCGTCGAAGCTCTGGTAGGGGTGGTGCAGCAGGATGTCATTCCGGGAAATGGCGTCGAAGATGGTACCGGCCTGGTCCAGCTGGGGGACGGGCAGCGGCGGCAAGGGCTGATCCTTCAGCTGGGGCAGGTCCACCTGGGCGCAGAACTGCATGAGGTCCGAGAAAGCCGTGAGCCCGGAGCTGGGGTAGAGATCCTCGGGACTCAGCTCCATCTCCTCGATGAGCAGGTCCAGCACCTTGGCGGAGAGGCCCTGTTCGTACTGCAGGCGCACCACGGCCCCGCGGCGGCGGTCCCGCAGGCTTTCCTCCACGGTCTTGAGCAGATCCTCGGAGGGATCTTCCTCCACCGGCTGATCCGAGTCCCGGGTGACGCGGATGAGGTGGCAGCTCCGCACCGCGTAGCCCAGGAACAGGCGCGCGAGGTGGTGCCGGACCACATCCTCCAGCATGACGAAGGCATGGATGCCTGGTGCAGAAGGCACGCGCAGGAAGCGCGTGGCCAGGGTGGTGGGGATGTGGATGAAAGAAAGCTCCGAAGCCGGGAGGCTGCCTTCCAGGGGCCCCGCCTCAGCTTCCAGTTCAGCTACCAGCACCAGGGCCCGGTTGCCCAGGCGCGGGAAGGGATGGCCTGTGTCCACGGCCAGGGGCGTGATGAGCGGCAGCACGGCTCGCTCGAAGTGGTCCAGCACGAACGCGGCCTGGGCGGGATCCAGGCGTTCGGGATCCAGGATGACGATGCCCTCGGCCTCCAGCTGGGGCTCGAGGATGGCGTGGAAGAGCTCGTGCTGGCGGGCCGAGTAGGCGTGGATCTTGGAGGCCACCCGCTCCAGCAGCTGCCGGGGCGTGAGGCCATCCGGCCCTGGTTGGGTGATGCCGGCGTCAATCTGCCGCCAGATGCCCGCCACCCGCACCATGAAGAACTCATCCCAGTTGCTGGAGACGATGCTCAGGAATTTCACCCGCTCCAGCAGGGGGACGCTGGGATCTTCCGCTTCTTCGAGCACGCGGGCATTGAAATCCAGCCAGCTCAGTTCCCGGTTCAGGAGGTCTTCGGGGCGGGGGGTGGACGGTGGCACGGGATTCCTCTGCGCCATGGTAGCCGCCTCCTGCGGCAGGCCAGCGGCTCCGTTCAGGAGAACACCCTTGGTCTTCAAGGCTTTTTCGGGCATGATCGGAGGTTCGGCTCCCCACCGGGGGATGCCCGAACGGTCCGCCCGGACCCGCCCCCACGAGAGGGCAGCCAGGCCACCCGCCGCCGCTGCCAGGTAGGAGGAATCCATGTCCCAGGAAGTCCTGATCGTCCCCAAGCGCGAAAAGTTCGGCAAGGCCGCCATCCGCGATCTCAAGAAGTCGGGCATGATCCCGGCCGTGGTCTACGGCCTGAACGAGCCCCCCGTCGCCATCGCCATCAGCCCCAAGGCCGTCGCCCGGGTGATCGGCAGCGATGCCGGCATGAACTCCGTGATGTTCCTCCAGCGCGAGGGCACGGACATCCAGCGCCACGTCATCCTCAAGGATGTGCAGCGCGATCCCGTCACCGGCCGCCTGCGCCACGTGGATTTCATGCGCGTGGACATGAGCCTCAAGGTGCGCGTGAAGGTGCCGGTCCGTCTCGTGGGCACGGCCATCGGTGTGAAGGCTGAAGGCGGCGTGCTCGATTTCGCCCACCGCGAGATCGAAGTCGAATGCCTGCCCAGCCTCATCCCCTCCCACATTGATGTGGATGTGACCGACCTCAAGGTGGGTGACAGCCTCCGCTTCGACCAGCTCTCCCTGATCCCGAACGTCGCGCTGGTCGGCGATGCGCACCAGGTGGTCTGCTCCATCCACGGCAAGGCCGCCGAGGAAGAGGTCGCCGCCGAGGTCGCCCCCGTCGCCGAACCCGAAGTCGCCAAGAAGGGCAAGAAGGAAGAGAAAAAGTAGGTGTTCCGGCCCTTCATCCTCCGGTGCGACGAACGCGGCTTAGGCCGCGTTCGTCGTTACCGTGCGGGCGAAGCCCGCACGCCCCGGGGGTGAGGGCATGTGGACGCTCGTACCTTTGGGCAATCCCGGCGCCGAGTACCAGGACACACGCCATAACCTGGGGCGGGTGCTGCTCCAACGCTGGATGGAGGACCGCGGGCTGGCCCCGGCGCCGGCCCGGAAATTCCCTTCCGGCGCCCTCTATCCGCTGACGGACACGCTGCAGGCCCTGGTGCCGGCCACCTACATGAACCACAGCGGCCAGGCCTGCGCCCAGGCCGCCGCGGCGGGGATCTATCCCCGGCGGATGATCCTGCTCCACGACGACAAGGACTTGCCGCTGGGCCTGGGGCGGTTCCGGCTGGATGGCTCGGCGGGCGGGCACAATGGCCTGGCCTCGGTGTTCGAGCATCTGGACACCCAGGCGGTGGCCCGCCTCCGTCTGGGCATCGGGCCCTTCGAGCGGCCCCTGGCCGATTTCGTGCTGGGTCACTGGACCGATTCCGAATGGGATCAGCTGGACCTGCTGGATGCCCCCTTCGCCCGCTTCCTGGAGCTGCTGGCGCGCACCGAAGACCTCGGCACCCTCGCGGATACCGTGAATCCGGCGGCATTCTGGGCCGGACCGGGGCCCTCGGTGGCCTGACATCAACGAGGGGGGACCGCCTGCTCGCCTTCGGCTCGCGACGTCCCCCCTCGTGGTATCCCGGCGAAGCCCGGACACCACGTCTGATCCCCTGCCCTCCGCTTTCGGAGTGACCGCCCTCACGCCCTCTGCTAGGCTAGGCGTTTCGACTGACCACCTTTCGGGGGGTTCCCATGGGGATCTTTGAGGGCCACATCCGTGTGCACGAGGGCGACCGCTTCGCGCTGGTGGCTTCGCGCTGGAACGACTTCATCGTGGAGCGCCTCGTGGAAGGCGCCAAGGATTGCATCCTCCGCCACGGCGGCCGCGACGAGCAGATGGACCTCATCCGCGTCCCCGGCAGCTTCGAATTGCCCCAGGCGGCCCAGGCGGCCGCCCGCAGCGGGCGCTATGCCGGCGTGGTGGTGCTGGGATCGGTCATCCGCGGCGGCACACCGCATTTCGACATGATTGCCGCCGAGGTCACCAAGGGCGCCGCCCAGGTGGCCCTGGATTCCGGCGTGCCCCTCACCTTCGGCGTGCTGACCACCGATTCCGTGGAGCAGGCCATTGACCGGGCCGGCGCGAAGATGGGCAACAAGGGCTGGGAAGCCGCCCAGAGCCTGCTGGAGATGGTGGATCTGGAGCATGCCCTGAAGGGTTCGAAGGGAAAGAAGTAGATGGGTGTCCGCCGCCGTGGGCGCGAGTACGCGCTCCAGATGCTCTACGCCATGGATCTGAGCGGCTACGCGCCGGACCAGGTCTTCGCGGGGTTCTACGCCATCCAGGATCTGAACCGGGATGCCTTCTACTACGCCCGGCGGCTGGTGGATGGCGTCCACGGCCACCTCGAGGAAATTGACACCGCCCTGACGCGCTATGCCGAGCATTGGAAAATCCACCGCATGGCCGTGGTTGATCGCAATCTCCTCCGCCTGGGCCTCTACGAATTAATGTTCGTGAGGGAGATCCCCTTCCCGATCATCATCAACGAGGCACTGGAGATCGTGAAGGAGTTCAGCGACCAGGAAGGTACGCAATTCCTGAATGGCATTCTCGACGCCGCCAGGAAAGAGTTCCGTCCAGAAGAAACCGGTCCCCGGAAGCGCTGGAAGGAGGAACCTGCCGGCTCCTGCGAGGATTCCCCGGATGCCTGATCCTCGGGGCCTTGCTATGCTCGTTCCCTTCCCACGCCGGATCAGCACGCTGGAGTTCCCATGAGCACCTCTCGGAAGAAGCCTGCCCAGACCGCCCCCGCCCGCAAGCCCGCGGCGCCGCGGCCCTCGCCCCAGCAGGGGCTGGGTCTGGAGGAGATCAAGTCCCTGATCGCCCTGGTGGGCCGCGAGCCTTTCCAGGAGTTCGAATTCGAGGCCGGGGACATGCGCTTCCGCATCCGGAAGGATGGCCCCGCGCCCGTGGTCGCCGCCCCCCAGGTGCTGCTGAGCGCGCCGGTGGCCCAGCCCCTTGCCATTCCCTCCATGCCCACGGCACCTGTCGCCCCCGCGGCGCCCGAGGCCCCGGCGGACGAGCCGGGCATCCACTACGTCACCAGCCCCATCGTGGGGACGTTCTACCGTGCCCCCAATCCCACCTCCACGCCCTATGTCCAGCCGGGGGATTTCGTGAAGCCCGGCCAGACCCTCTGCATCGTGGAGGCCATGAAGCTCATGAACGAGATCGAGAGCGACATCGCGGGCGAAGTGGTGAAGGCGCTGGTGGAGAATGGCCAGCCCGTGGAATACGGCGAGCGCCTGTTCGCCGTCCGTGTGAGCTAGGCCATGAGCGCCGCCCTCAAGCGCAAGGCACCCAAGGCCGCCCCGGCCTCCGCGGATGCGCCGCCCTTCAAGAAGGTGCTCATCGCCAACCGCGGCGAGATCGCCCTGCGGGTGATTCTGGCCTGCAAGGAACTGGGCATCCAGACCGTGGCGGTGTACTCCGAGGCGGACCGGAACGCGCTGCATGTGCGCTTCGCCGATGAGGAGGTCTGCATCGGCCCGCCGCCCTCCGGCAAGTCCTACCTCAACATCCCCCAGGTGATCGCCGCGGCGGAGGTGACCGGCGCCGAGGCGATCCATCCCGGGTACGGCTTCCTCAGCGAGAACGCCCACTTCGTGGAGGTATGCCTCGCCTGCGGCATCAACTTCATTGGGCCCAGCGCGGAGATCATCCGCAAGATGGGCAACAAGGCCCAGGCCAAGGCGACCATGCAAGCCGCGGGGGTGCCCCTCATGCCCGGCAGCGACGGCGTCATCGAGACCGTCGAGGAGGCCCTGGCGGTGGCCGAGGAGATCGGCTATCCGGTCATCGTGAAGGCCAGCGCGGGCGGCGGCGGGCGCGGCATGCGCATCGTGAACTCCCCCGAGGAGATGGCGGACCAGTACCACACGGCCCGCAGCGAAGCCAAGGGCGCCTTCGGTGATGACAGCGTCTACATGGAGAAGTACCTCCTGGAGCCACGCCACATCGAGGTCCAGATCATGGGCGATCTGTTCGGCCATGTGGTGCACCTGGGCGAGCGCGAGTGCTCCATCCAGCGCCGCCATCAGAAGCTCATCGAGGAGAGCCCCAGCGCCGCGCTCACGCCCGACCTCCGCCGGCGCATCTGCGAGACGGCGGTGCGAGCCGCCAAGGCGGTGGGCTACTACAACGCGGGCACCATCGAGTTCCTGCTGGACAAGCGCGGCGACTTTTTCTTCATGGAGATGAACACGCGCGTCCAGGTGGAACATCCGGTCACCGAGCTGGTGACGGGCATTGACATCGTCAAGGAGCAGCTCTACATCGCGGCGGGCCGCAAGCTGAGCTTCACCCAGGAGCAGGTCGTCCAGAAGGGCCACGCCATCGAGTGCCGCATCAATGCGGAGGATCCCTTCAAGTTCACGCCCTGCCCCGGACGCATCACCGCCCTGAACTTCCCCGGCGGCCCCGGCATCCGGGTGGATACCGCCATGCACCAGGATGCGGTCATCCCGCCCCACTACGATTCCATGGTGGCCAAGCTCATCGCCTACGGCGCGGACCGCCACGAGGCCATCGCCCGCATGCGCCGGGCCCTGGACACCCTCGTCATCGAGGGCATCAAGACCACGGCGCCGCTGCATCGCCGCATCATGGACCATCCCGACTTCATCGCCGGAACCTTCTCCACCAAGTGGATGGAGACGTTCCTGGAGGAGTTGAAACAGCAGCAGGCGGCGGGCTAGCCTTCCCGGCCTTCGCGCCATGACCGCCCCCTTCGACCTGGCTGCCTACCTCCGGCGCATCGGCTTCGAGGGCGAGGCGCGCCCCGATGTCGCCACGCTGCGGCTGCTGCATTTGGCCCACGCCACCACCCTCCCCTTCGAGAACCTGGATATCCAGATGGGCCTGCCTATCCGGCTGGACTTGGCTTCGCTCCAGGACAAGCTGGTGCGGCGGCGGCGCGGGGGCTACTGCTTCGAGCAGAACACCCTCTTCCAGGCGGCCCTGCGGGCCATCGGCTTCGAGCCCAGGGCCTGCGAGGCCCGGGTCCGCTGGGGCGCCCTGGAGGTGCTGCCGCGGACCCACATGCTGCTGCTGGTTCCGGTCGAGGGCCAGGACTGGCTGGCCGATGTGGGCTTCGGCGGTGAGGGCCTGCTCCATCCGGTCCCGGTGGACGAGCAGACCCACGAGCAGTTCCACAACGCCTACCGCGTCGTTCCGGAAGGGGGGCTCTCGGTGCTCCAATCCCGCCATGACGGGGTCTGGGAGGATCTCTACGCCTTCACGCCCGAGGCGCGGCTCCCGGTGGATTTCGAGGTGGCCAACCACTACACGGCCACCCACCCGGACTCCCGGTTCGTGAAGGTTCTCACGGCCCAACTGCCCGGCTCCGAGGTGCGCCGCATCCTCCGCAACCGCGCCTATGCGGAGGTCCGCGGCGAGGCCGTGGAGGGCCGGGAGCTGGCCCCGGAGGAGGTGATTCCCGTGTTGCGGGAGATCTTCGGTCTGGACGTGCCGGATGGGGCTCGGTTCCGGGCCCTCGAGGCGTGAAGGCCTACCAGGGGATCCGCTGGCCATCGCGCCAGAAGCCGCCGGTGACGTCGGGCCCGGCGTGCAGGAACAGCCACAGGATGCTGTCGGCGCCCCGCTGGAGGCGGCGGGCGACTTCCCGGCCGAGGCCGCGGCTGGCGCCGGTGACGAGGGCGATCGGGGGGCGGTTCATGGCACCATGCAGCCACAGAGCGACGGAGTGGCGATGGCCAAGGCCCCCAGCACCCAGGCGACCCGGCTGCTGAAGCAGGCGGGCATTCCCTGCACCGAGCACCTCTACCGCTACGAGGAACACGGCGGCACCCGCGTCAGCGCCCGGGAACTGGGCGTGGACGAGCATGCGGTCATCAAGACCCTGGTGATGGAGGACGAGACGGGCGCGCCACTGATCATCCTCATGCACGGCGACCGCGAGGTGAGTACCAAGGAACTGGCCCGCCAGATCGGCGTGAAGGCCATCCAGCCCTGCAAACCCGAGGTGGCCCAGCGCCACAGCGGCTACCTGGTGGGCGGCACCAGCCCCCTGGGCACCAAGAAGGCCATGCCCGTCCACGCCGAGGCCTCGATCTTCGACCTGGCGCGCATCTACCTCAACGGCGGCAGCCGGGGCTTCCTGGTGGGCCTGGACCCCAAGGATCTGGACCGCGTGCTGGCCATCCGGCGGGTGTCCGTGGCGATTCCCTGATATCAACGAGGGGGGACCGCCTGCTCGCCTGCGGCTCGCGATGTCCCCCCTCGTGCACCCCCACGCGGTCTCCCGGCCGAGCCGGGACACCGCGTCTGACATCAACGAGGGGGGACCGCCTGCTCGCCTGCGGCTCGCGATGTCCCCCCTCGTGCACCCCGTCTGATCCGCCTCATACCTCCACGCCGAGGGCCCGCAGCGCGGCGCGCAGGGCCTCCGGATCGGTGAAGGGAATCCCGTGCATCCCCAGGCTCCGCGCGCCCTCGACGAACGCGGGGATGTCGTCCACGAAGGCGCAGGCCTCCGGCGGCAGGGACAGCTTGGCCAGGGCATCCTCGAAGATCCGGCGGTCGGGCTTCAGGGCGCCCACCTCGAAGGAGAGCGTGACGGTCTCGAACAGCGGGAAGATCGCCGTGGACCGGATGCCATGCTCGAAGTGCCAGGGATTGGTGTTGGAGAGCAGGCCCAGGCGCACCCGGGCCTCTAGTTCCCGCACCAGCTGCCAGGTGCCCGCGATGGGGGTGAAGATCTCCGTGAAGGCCCGCAGGAAGAAGCCTTCCTCGAAGGCGCAGCCGCAGAGCTCCGAAATGCCAGCCAGGAAAGCCCCAGAGGTGATGGTGCCGGATTCGTAGGCCCGGGGCAGCTCCGAGCCCGCGATGAGGCCGGCGAGCTCCTGCGGTGTCCTCCCGCAGACCGGCGCCAGGGCTGCGGCGATCCGGCGGTTATCGAAGGCGCAAAGGACATTGCCGAAATCGAAGATCACGGCCTGGATGGGGCTGGCGGTTGGCATCGAAGGGCAGGGTCCGGGTGGCATCAGGCGTCCTGGAGATCCACTTATCCTACGGTCCTCAAGGTTCCGCCCGGGCGTAGACTTCCCCCATGCCCAAGCCCTTGAGCAAGGCTCGTTTGCGCGCCGCCTGGATCGTGGCCATCGCGGTGGATGCCGTGCAGATCCCGGTGGAGGCCACGGGCCTGCTCGGGTGGCTGCTGGGGGCGGGGCTGGACGTGGCCACGATGGTCGTCCTGACGGCTCTGGTGGGCTTTCACTGGGCCTTCCTGCCCTCGTTCGTCACGGAATGGATTCCCTACATTGACTATGCCCCGCTCTGGACACTCGCTGTCATGATCGCCACACGGAACCGGCCCGTGCCGGTTCCATCCCGTCCCATCCCCGAAGGAGGTTCCCATGAAGGTGAACATCGGTAGCGCGGACAAGGTCGTGCGCATCGTGGTCGGGCTCGCGCTGCTGAGCCTCATCTTCCTGCTGGAGGGCAACGCCCGCTGGTTCGGTCTCATCGGTCTCGTGCCGCTGCTGACGGCCTTCATGGGCTTCTGCCCGCTCTACACGCTGCTGGGCGTGAGCACCTGCCCGAAGCGATAGCGGATTCCATCCGGATGCTCGCCCCCCGGGCCTGCCCGAGGGGGATTCTTCGCCATGAGCCCACAGCACACCGCCCCGACCCTCGAGTTCGCGTCCTTCCGGCGCGAGAACGTGATGCTCATCCTCCTGAACCTGGGGGTGATGCTTGGTCTGCTGGGACTCCATTTCTTGTTCCGCCCCGTGCTCGGGGCCCTGTCCATGGCGGGGGCCCTGGCGCTGGGGGCGCGGTTCCTCATGCAACTGGGCGAGCTGGCCCTGATGGCGCGTCCGGCCCTTGATCTGGGGCCGGCCGGAACCCGTGCCTATGCCTGGTTCACGGTCCTCGCGCACCTGATCTTCGCCTTCCTGCTGTCCCGCATCGGGCCCGGCCAGGAAAGCCACTACGTGGTGCTTCTGGTCATCCCCGTCATCGCCTCGGCCTTCTGGTTCTCCCTGCCCGGGCTCGTCTTCACGGTCCTGGGGGCGAGCCTCCTCACGATCCTGCAAGTCTGGGTGCCCCTGGGCATCCTGCCGCGGGGCCGGATCGTGGAGTACTTCGAGGCCACGACGGTGGCTCTGATCTTCGTCCTGGTGGCCGTCGTGGCCCGGCTTCTCGCCCAGCGTCTCTGGGACCGGGAGGCCGCGCTGAGGGCGAGCCTGGCGGAACTGGATCGCACCCGTGACCGCCTCCTGCGCGAGGAACGGCTGGCGGCCATCGGGCGGCTATCGGGCGCCATCGCCCACGAGATCCGGAATCCCGTGGCCATGATCGCTTCCTCGGCCCAGGCCGCGGCGCGGGCGGGAGCGTCCGAGGACACCCGTACCCAATGCCTGACCATCGTGGCCCAGGAATCGCGGCGGCTGGAACAGTTGACGGGGGACTTCCTGGCCTACGCCCGGAACCGGCCCGTGGAGCGGCGGACGGTGGCGCTGTCCGTGGTGCTGGGTGCCGCCGTGGGCCTGGCCCAGGCCCAGGCCCAGGAGCGGGGCATCGGCCTGGCCCTGGCGATGGACCAGGACGGGCCCGTGGCGCTGGATCCGTTCCAGGTCCAGCAGGCCCTGCTCAACCTGCTGACGAACGCCCTGGATGCGGCGGGGCCCGGCGGGCACGTCGGGGTGGGCGGATCAGGCGCGGAGGATGCCGTGCGCCTCTGGGTGGAGGATGACGGGTCGCCGGTGCCGGATGTGATCCTCGACCACCTGGGTGAACCCTTCCACAGCACCAAACCCACGGGGACCGGGCTTGGACTCGCCATCGTCCATGCCATCGCCGAGGCCCATGGCGGGAGCCTGCGACTGGCCGAGAACCGGCTCGGACGGGTCCGGTTCGAGTTGATCCTCCCCCATCCCGCCGGAGCGCCCCGACCATGAGACAGATCCTGCTGGTGGATGACGAAGCGAACCTCCGGCACCTGCTCCGGCTGCTGCTCGAGGAGGAAGGGTTCGAAGTGGCCGAGGCCGGGAGCCTCGCCGAGGCCCGGGCCGCCCTGGAGCGGCAGGCGCCGCAGCTCGTCATCACCGACCAGAAGCTTGGGGATGGCAAGGGCCTGGAGGTGCTGGCCGCGGCCCGGCGCGTGGACGAAACCATCCCCGTCATCTTCCTGAGTGCCTTCGCCAATGTGGAGCTGGCTGTGGCGGCCATGCGCCAGGGCGCCTTCGATGTCATCCCCAAGCCCTTCGATCCCCAGGGGATCAAGGCCGCCGTGCGGCGGGCCCTGGCCCACGGCGCCCTCCTGCGGGAGAACCGCGCCTTGAAGGACCAGGCGGGACGGCAGGTCCGGGACCGGGAACTGCTGGGCCGCTCCCGGGTCATGGCCGACCTGCAGGACGCCCTCGACCGCGTGGCGCCCACCAACGCCACGGTCCTCATCGTGGGCGAGACCGGCACCGGGAAGGAACTGGTGGCCCGGGCCATTCACGCCCGCAGCGCCCGGGCGGAGGGGCCCTTCGTGGCCCTGAACTGCGCGGCCATGCCGGAGAGCCTCCTGGAGAGCGAGCTGTTCGGCCACGAGAAAGGGGCCTTCACGGGCGCCGACCGGGCCCGCCCGGGGCTCTTCGAGGCTGCGCACGAGGGCACCCTCTTCCTCGACGAGGCGGGCGAGATGCCGGCCGCGCTCCAGGCCAAGCTCCTGCGCGTGCTCATGGATGGGCTGGTGCTGCGCGTGGGCAGCCGCACGGCCCGCCAGGTGGATGTGCGCGTGGTGGCCGCCACGCACCGCGACCTGCGCGAGCGCATCCGCGAAGGCCTGTTCCGCGAAGATCTCTACTATCGGCTGGCCGTGGTGCCGCTGAAGGTGCCACCCCTCCGGGAGCGGCTGGAGGATCTTCCGCTGCTGGCGGAGGCCATGCTCCAGCGGGCGGCCCGCGACATGGGCCTGCCCCTGCGCCGCCTTGCGCCGGCCGCCCTGGAGAAGCTGGCAGGCTATGCCTTTCCCGGCAACGTGCGCGAACTGCGCAACCTCATCGAACGGGCCTGCATCCTGGCCCAGGGCGCCGAGATCGGGCCCGGGGATTTCCCCCTGGAAGGGCCGCTGACCCCGGTCCGCAGCCTGGATCCCGAAGCCTTCGCCGAGGGCCTGCCACCCGCGGTCAACCTGCCCGAAGTGCTCGACCGCGTGGAGCGCAGCCTGCTGGACCGCGCCCTCCGGCAGAGCGGTGGCGTCCAGGCCGAGGCGGCGCGCACCCTGGGCATCTCCCGGAGCGACCTCCACTACAAGCTGAAGCGGCGGCAGGGCTAGTCAGACGGGGTGTCCCGGCTTGGCCGGGAGACCCCGTGGGGGTGCACGAGGGGGGACATCGCGAGTCGAAGGCGAGCAGGCGGTCCCCCCTCGTTGATGTCAGGGGTTCAAGGTTCCGGACGGCCTGTTCAAGATCTTGGACGCCCGGGACGCCGGGCCGGGCCCAATCCCGCGCCGAATGCCTTGAAACACAAGGCCGCGTCGTCTTGGCACGGCCGGTGCCCTGGAGGGGATGGGGCATCCCCCCTTCCAAGGAGACCACCATGTCCATCTTCCACCGTCCCCGTTTGTATGTCTGGGCCCTGGCCGCCGTCGTACTGCCCGCCGCGCCGCCCACCGCCACCCTCCAGGTCAAGAGCACCCTGGAGAACCTCCAGGCCGCCTACAACGGCGAATCCAATGCCCACGCCAAGTACCTGGCCTACGCCGAGAAGGCGAAGGCGGAGGGCTACCACAAGGTGGCCGTCCTGTTCACGGCGGCGGCCCGGGCTGAGGGCATCCATGCCGCCAACCACGCGGAGGTCATCCGCCAGATGGGCGGTGAGCCCCAGGCGGATGTGAAGGCGGCGGTGGTGCGCACCACCCGCGAAAACCTCCAGGATGCCCTCAAGGGCGAAAGCTACGAGCGCGACAAGATGTATCCGGGCTTCCTGGCCAAGGCCCGGAGGGACGGGAACGCCGATGCGATCCGGACCCTGAACCTGGCCCGGAACGCGGAGATCGAACACGCCAAGCTCTACCAGGAGGCCATCAACAATCTGGAGGGCTGGAAGGCTGCTGGCGCCACCTTCTACGTGTGCCCCGTGTGCGGCTGGACCGCGTCCTCCCTGCCCGCGGAAAAGTGCCCTTCCTCCTTCACACCGAAGTCCCGGTTCCTGACCATCTCCTGAGGCCGCCATGCTCCCGAGCCTTCCGCCCTGGGCCGGCATGCACCCGCTCCTGGTGCATTTCCCCATCGCCCTCCTCTTCACCGTTCCGGTCTTCCTGCTGCTGGCCCTGCTCCTCGGGCGCCGGCATCCAGCCTGGTCCTACGCGGCCCTGGTCCTCCTCCTGCTCGGCACGGCCGGTGTGTTCATGGCCGCCGCCAGCGGGGAGGCCGCGGGGAAGGTGGCTGAGCGCACCCCGGAGATCAATGGCGTCCTGGAGCGCCATGAGCACCTCGCCGAAACGGCCCGGGGCGTCTTCAGCGGGCTCGCCATGGTGTTCGCGGCGGTGGTGCTCGTGCCGCTGGCCTGGAAGCGGGCCCTGCCCGCCTGGGGCCACTACCTGGCCCACGGCGTGTTCCTGCTGCTCTTCGTCGGCAGCCTGGGCTTCCTGGTCCAGGTTGCCCACCAGGGGGGCCGCCTCGTCCATCAGTTCGGCGTCCACGCCCTCCTGCCGCCCGGAGAGCCCGACCTGACGCCCCAGGCCTCCGCGACGACCGATCCGGATTGAGGCGGAACGGGCCGCCTTCAGGTCCGTCTCGCCACCATGAGGTACTCCCGGCCCGCCCGCCGGGGATGGCTCCGGCGGGCGTGGTCGAGGTGCAGCACCTCGAACTGGGCGCCGGCCAGGCGCCGCAGCTCTGCCATGGGAATGGCGTGGGGCGGCGCGGGCCGGCCTTGCACATCGTGGAAGGCCACCGCCAGCCAGAGCCCGCCGGGGCGCAGGTTCCGGGCGCAGGCGGCCACGTAGGCGGGCCACCGGTCCGGCTCCATGGCCACCAGGCAGGTGTGGTCGAACAGGGCATCCCAGGGGCCGAGCTGCGTGGTGAACCAATCCTCCTGGGCCCAGTGGACCGCCTCGCCATAGCGCGCCCGGGCGCCCGCCAGTGCGAGGGGCGCGACATCCAGGCCCGTGGCTGCGTAGCCGAGATCCGCCAGGCCGGCGGCGTCGTGGCCGTAGCCGCAGCCGGGTACCACCACGGCGGCCCCGGGCGCCAGTCCGAGCGGAGCCGCCAGCGCCAGCGCCTCCTCCAGCACGGGCGTGGCCCGGCCCATGTCCCAGGACAGGCGTTCACCGGTTTCGTAAAGGGCATTCCAGGGGGTTCGAGGCTCCGTCATGGAACCAGGATGGCCCAGGTGGCGCGGGCTTTCATCTGGAACGCGGTAGCTGCACCTCCGCCGCGCCCACGAAGGCCGCCAGCCGTGCGAGCGCCTCGCTGAGGCCGTGCGTCCGGGCCCGGGTGGCCCGGATGCCGGGCTCCCACCAGAGGCCCTTGACCTCCAGGAGGCCCCGGTCGCGGTGGACCTTGGCGTCCAGCCGGCCCACCAGGCGCTCGCCTTCGAGGATGGGCAGCACGTAGTAGCCGTACTGGCGCTTGGGTTCGGGGACGAAGGCTTCGAAGCGGTAGTCGAAGCCGAAGCGGCGCAGGGCCCGGGTGCGGTCCCGCAGGATGGGGTCGAAGGGACAGAGCAGCCGCGTGCGGTCCGGCGCCTCGGGCAGCTCCGCCAGCCGGACCTCCCAGTCCGCCAGGGCATAGGCGGGGCGTTCGGCGCCATCGGCCTCGGCCACGCGCACCGGCAGGAGGCGGCCCGTGCGCACCGCCTCGGCACACCACGCCTGCGCGTCCGAGGCCTCGACAGCCTCCCAGAAGGCGGCCAGTTCCCGGGGCGTGAAGGTCCCCAGGCGCTCCGCCGCCGTGGCGCAGGCCCAGTCCAGGTGCGCCTCGGGCTCCGGGGCAGGCAGGGCGTGCGGTTCCGGGAGGACGCGCTCCGTGAGGTCGTACACCTTCTGGAAACCCTCGCGGCGCGCGATGGCCAGCTCGCCCGTTCGCCATAGGACATCCAGGGCGGCCTTCTGGGGCTTCCAGCCCCACCAGGGGCCGCGCTTTTCGGGATGCTCGAAATCCGAGGACTTGAGCGCGCCTTCGTCGGTGATGCGGGCCTTCACATCCGCCACCACCTGCGCGCCGTCCGTGCCGCGGAAGTGCTGCTGCCACCAGGCGTGGGCCGCGATCCGCGCGCGGTCCCGCAGGAAGCGGGGCTTCCAGTGGGCGAACCAGGCGGTGGGGATGGCCGAGGCGTCGTGGGTGAAGCCCTCGAACAGGGTCTTCTTCGCCTCCAGCAGCCGCCGCAGGTGCTCCGGCCGGTAGCCGTCCAGGCGGGTGAAAAGGGTCAGGTCGTGGGCCCGGGCCAGCACCTGGATGGTGTCCATCTGCACGAAACCCAGCCGCGTGATCAGGGCCTGGACGCGGGCGGCCGTGGCGCGGCGGTCCGGAGGGTCCAGCAGCCCCTGGGCGCCCAGCAGCAGGCGGGCGGCCTCGGGGGCGGCGATGAGGGGCAGGGCGCGGGGCATGGGCCTTACAATCGGAAGCGCTGGACCAGCCCCCGCAGGCTGTCGGCCACCCGGGAGAGATCCTCCGTGGTCCGGGTAATCTCGGACACGGTGGCGGACAGTTCCTGGGTGGCGGCGGCGTTCTGCTGCAGTTTGTCCGCCGTCTGCGCCATGAGATCGCCCACCTCGTGGTTGGCCTCATCCTGGCTGCGGCTGAGGGTGGCGACGCTGAACACCTGCTCGCCCACCTCCAGGATCCGGTCCCGGATGGAGTCGAGATGGGTCAGGGTGTTGGCCACGTTGTGGATGCCCTGGGCGACGGCGGCTTCGGTCTGGTCCGTCAGGCCCCGGATCTCGGCGGCGGCCTGGGCGCTGCGTTCCGCGAGTTTCCGGACTTCCTCGGCCACCACGGCGAAGCCCTTGCCCTGGGCCCCTGCCTTGGCCGCCTCGATGGCCGCGTTGAGACTGAGGAGGTTGGTCTGCCGCGCGATCTCCTGGATCACCTGCACGGCCTGGATGATGCGGCCCGTGGCTTCGCGAATGGCCCCCATGCCGCGCTCGGTCTCTTTGCCGGCCTCGGCGCCCGCGTCTGTGTCCTGGGCCGCGGCTTCGGTGCGGGTGGCCGTTTCGCTGGCATGCGCATCCATCTGGGCGATGTTATCGGCCAGGCGGTGGAGGGACTCCTGCACGCCGGTTCCGGCCTGGCGCAGTTCCTCGCCGACATGGGCGGTGTCCCCCACGGTCTTGGCCATCTGTTCCGCGCTGGCGGCCAGCTGGGTGGCGCCCGAGGCGACGCTCTGGGAGGCCTCCTCCACTTCGCGGAGGGCCGTGCTCAGACGATTCACCATGCCGTTGAAGGTCCGTGCGAGTTCGCCGATCTCGTCATTCGCCCCGGCCTCGGCCCGGGTGGTGAAGTCGCCTTCGGCCACGCGCGAGATCGCCCCTCCCAGGCCGCTCAGGGGCCGGAGCATCACCCGGCGCACGAAATAGACGATCAGGAGGCCCATCAGGATCACCGTCACGAGGCCCACGCCGGCGGCGGAAAGCTGGAAACGCCGCTCCTGGCGCATGATCGGGGCCGTGGACTGGGAGATGCCGAACACAGCCACGAAATCGCCCACCTTCCGCCCGTCGAACGCGGTCATGCCGAGGGCCTTGTGGCAGGTGATGCAGCCCTCCTGGAGCCGCCCGGGCGAGAGGATGTAGGTCCAGGGCGCCCCGTCCGGCCCAGGGTAGGTGCCCCGGTAGCTCTCCAAGCTGGGGTTGTCCTGGAAGGCCTGGATGGCCGCCCGTTCCACCCCGCCTTCGGGGCCCTGGGAGGTCTGATCCAGCGGCACCCGGTGGTAGGCCAGGCCTTCCTTCTTGCAGTAGGCCTCGGCTTCCCAGTGGAGCATGTACCGGGAATTGATGCCGATGGCCCGGAGATTGGCCTCGAAATCCTGCTGTGACCGATCCGCCTGGGCCCGCCCCACCAACAGGGTGAGGGCGACGAACAGGAGGACGAGGACCGTCCCGACGGGCAGGAAGAATTTGAGGGCGAGGCTTCGTCGGCGCACAGAGACTCCCGGGTCCAGCCCCCACTGTTTCGACAGCCGTGTGCTGGCTTCTGAATCCCAGGGCCCGGACATCGGTCACATTCCGGATGAGAGCAGGCCTCAGATCCGGGCGGCCAGTTCCGCGCCCTGGCGGATGGCGCGCTGGGCATCCAACTCGGTGGCCAGCTCGGCGCCGCCGATGAGATGCAGGGGCTTGCCCAGGGCCTTCAGGGGTTCCAGCAAATCGAGGCGGGACAGCTGGCCGGAACAGTTGATGACGTGGTCCACGGCCAGGCAGCGGGGTTCGGCCTCCTTGCCCTCGCGGATCCACAGGCCCGCATCGTCAATGCGCTCGTAGGCCACGCCGCCGATCATCTTCACCTTCAGGGCCTTGAGGCTGGCCCGGTGGATCCAGCCCGTCGTCTTGCCCAGGCCGGCGCCCATGCGATCGGTCTTGCGCTGGAGCAGGAAGACCTGCCGCTCGGGTTTGGGCAGGCTGGGACGCTCCAGCAGGCCGCCCCGGTGGGTGTGGGTGCCGTCCACGCCCCATTCCTGGAGGTAGCGGGCGGTGTCGGTGGCGGGGTGCTCCTGCACGAGGAACTCCGCCACGTCGAAGCCGATGCCCCCGGCGCCGATGATGGCGACCGACGCGCCAGCGGTCTTCCGGCCCAGCAGCAGATCCGGATAGCTGATGACCTTCGGATGATCCAGCCCTGGAATCTCCGGCTGCCGGGGCACCACGCCCGTGGCCAGGATGATCTCGTCGAAACCGGCGAGCAGCTCCGGCGTGGCGCGCGTCCCCAGGCGCACCTCCACGCCCGCCTGGGCCAAGCGGCGGCCGAAGTAGCGCAGCGTCTCGAAGAACTCCTCCTTGCCCGGCACGTGCTTGGCGATGTTGAGCTGGCCGCCCAGCTCCGCCTCCGCCTCGAACAGCGTCACCCGGTGGCCGCGTTCGGCGGCGTGGCTGGCGCAGCTCATGCCCGCGGCGCCGCCGCCCACCACGGCGAGGCGCTTGCCCTTCGCCACGGGCGGGAACGTCAGTTCGGTTTCGTAGCAGGCCCTGGGATTCACCAGGCAGGTGCAGCGCTGCCGCTGGAAGACCAGGTCCAGGCAGCCCTGGTTGCAGGCGATGCAGGTGTTGATGTCAAGGGCGCGATCCTCGGCGGCCTTGGCCACGAAGGCGGCATCCGCCAGCAGCGGCCGGGCCATGCTCACCATATCCGCGCAGCCCGAGGCCAGGATCTCCTCGGCCACCTCCGGTGTGTTGATGCGGTTGGTGGTGACCAGGGGGATGCCCACCTCGCCCTTCAGCTGCTTCGTCACCCAGGCGTAGGCGCCGCGGGGCACCATGGCCGCGATGGTGGGGACGCGGGCCTCGTGCCAGCCGATGCCGGTGTTGATGATCGTGGCGCCGGCGGCCTCGATGGCCTTGCCGAGCTGCACCACCTCCTCCCAGGTGCTGCCCTCGGGCACCAGGTCCAGCATCGAGAGGCGGAAGATGACGATGAAATCTGGCCCCACGGCGGCGCGCACGGCCTTCATAACCTCCACTGGGAAGCGCATGCGGTTCGCGTACTCGCCGCCCCAGCCATCCGTGCGGCGGTTGGTGCGGGCCGCGATGAACTGGTTGATGAGGTAGCCCTCGCTGCCCATGATCTCCACGCCGTTGTAGCCCGCCTCCCGGGCCAGAGCCGCGCAGGCCGCGTAGTCGCGGATGGTCTTGCGGATGCCGCGTTCGGACAGGGCCGAGGGCTTGAAGGGCGTGATGGGGCTCTTGAGCGCGGAGGGCGCCACGCTGAAGGGGTGGTAGCTGTACCGGCCGCCATGGAGGATCTGCATCGCGATCTTGCCGCCCTCGGCATGGACCGCCTCGGTCACGATCCGGTGCTTCCGCGTCTGCCAGGGCCAGGAGAGCTGGGCGCCGAAGGGTGCGAGCCGACCGCGCAGGTTGGGTGCGATCCCGCCGGTGACGATGAGCCCCACGCCGCCCCGGGCCCGCTCACCGTAGAAGGCGGCCAGCTTGGCGAAGCCATCCTTCGCCTCCTCCAGGTTCGTGTGCATGGAGCCCATGAGCACGCGGTTGCGGAGGGTGGTGAAGCCCAGGTCGAGGGGTTCGAGCAGGTGCGGATAGGCCACGGTCGCTCCGGAGGATCCGGCCAGTGTAGGACCTTCCAGAGCCTACCCTGCGTCAGGTCCTACTCGGCCTTCTCGACCAGGATCACCATCCGCGTCACCACCGCCGCGAGGGCGCCCACGGCCGCGAGAATCGGCAGCAGCGCCGCGCCCACCAGGCCGATGGTCAGCGGGATCTCGATGAGGGTCTTGCCTTCTTCGGTCTTGAGGATGATCCGCCGGATGTTGCCCTGGTGAATCAGCTCCTTGATCTTGTCGAGGACTTTCCCGCCTTCGAGTTTGAATTCTTCGGTGCGTTCCCTGTCCATGAAACCTCCTTATCCATCGTGCCGGTGGCGGCGGGCCTCGGGAAACAGCTCCTGCGCGCAGTCGGGGCAGATGCCGTGGGTGAAGTCCGCGCTGGAATGGTCGCTGATGTAGTGTTCCAGCTGGTTCCAGTAGCCCTTGTCGTCGCGGATTTTTTTGCAGCTGGCGCAGATGGGGAGCAGGCCGGAGAGCTGCTTCACATTGGCGAGGGCCTCGGACAGCTCCTGGTTGCGGGATTGCAGTTCCCGGGTGCGCTGGGCCACTTCGGCTTCCAGTTCCGCTTTGGCCTGCGCCAGGTTTGCCAGGCGCAGCCGGAACAGGGCGTAGAGGGCCGCCAGGAGGGCGACGAGGGCGCCGGAGAGGGCCCACCAGGTTCTCCACCAGGGGGGCAGCACCGTGAAAGCCAGGGTCGCGGGGGGGCCGAAGGGGCCATCGCCCCGGGCGGTGCGCACCTCGAACCGGTAGTGGCCGCCGGGAAGGGCGGGGTAGCGGGCCGCATGGCCCCGGGTCTCCCGCCAGGCGTTCTCGAGGCCCACCAGGCGGACCTGGAACCGCAGATCCCGCTCGCGGGCGTAGGAGGGGGCCGCGAACCGGAACGACACGGTGCCCTGGCGGGAAGGGATCGGGCCCAGGGTGTCCGTCGGGAGCGCCACCGGGCGCCCGCCCACGGTCGCATCCGTGAGGAAGGAGCGGGGCGGTGCCAGGGGCAGGTCCGGGGTGTCCGCGTCGTAGCTCACCAGCCCATCGGCGGTACCGACCCAGACCTTGCCGTCCAGGACGCGCAGGGCGAGGATGGCGCAATCCTCGCTGGCCATGCCCGCGTCCCGGCCCAGGTGGACCGGGGGGTCCAGGCCCATCAGCCCCTGATCGGTGGTGAGCCAGGTGCGTCCGTGGGGATCCACTGTCACGGCGTAGACCAGGCCCGTCCGCAGCCCATGGCCTTTGGTCAGGCGCTCCAGGATCTGGAGGTGGTTCCCCACCAGCCGGATCCGCGTGAGGCCTTCCGGTTCCTGGTAATAGAGCCAGGCGCTGCCGTCCGGCAGGAAGGCCGCGCCATAGACGGTGTAGGGTTTCAGACCGTCCCGGGCCGTGAACAGCCGCCAGTGGCCCTCGCTCCCACGGATGAGCAGGCCCGCGGTGGTGCCCACCCAGAGGCGGCCCTGGGCGTCTTCCGAGAAGGCATAGGCCCCCAGGGCCGCCGTGCCGGTGAACGCGGGGCCGGCCTCCTGGACCAGACGCCGGGAGGCGGGATCCCAGCGCAGGATGCCGGCATGGGTGCTGCCCAGCCAGATGCGCCCCTGATGATCCTGGAACACGGTGTTCACCTGGGCGCCCAGGGGCCCCAGCGGGGCTATCACCGCCTTCGCGGCGCCGGGGCGCAGCCAGAGGGTCGGGCCCGTGGTGGTGACCATCCACAGGGTGCCCTCCCGGTCCATGGCCAGCGCCTTGATGCGGCCGCCCTCGGTGCCTGGAATGCTGGCCAGGCCCTCGGGGCCCATCCGCGCGGCGCCGTTGTCCGTGGCCGCCAGCAGCCGCCCCTGGAGATCCTGGCTGATGTACCACACCACCTCTCCGAAGGGCCCGTGCGACAGGGTGTAGTTCCGCACCTTGCCGCCACCCAGCATATGGGCCAGGGCCGGGCCCAGCACCCACAGGGTGCCTTCCCGGTCGCGGAAGACCACCCGGACCCAGCGGAAGGGGAGGCCGACCCGGGCATCCAGCAGCTCGCGCGTCTCCCCGCTGAGGTGGAGCGCGCCCGCCTGGGTGGGCAGCCAGATGGAGCCATCGGTATCCCGGAGGGTGAAGCCGCTGACCGTCAGGCTCGCGGGCAGGAGGCTGGAGCGGTCCTGGAAGCGGGAGGCGCCCGGCGGCAACATGACGAGGTGGCGGCCCTCGCCGGTCCAGAGGCGGCCCTGGCCATCCTCCACCACCAGGACCGTGCCCTGCGGCGGCAGGCCGTCCCCCGGGCCATAGCGCCGGATGGTCCCATCGGGCAGGAAGGCCTGGATGCCCTGGGGGCCGGCCAAATACATCGCTCCGCTCTGGTCGCCCAGGGTGAGGGTGACGGCCGAGGGCATCAGGGTCTCGGGGCGCATGTGGAACTGGAGGCCCTTGCCCTGGATGTAGAGGTGCTGGCGGTCCGTGGCCCACAGGCGGCCCTGGGCGTCCAGGGCCACCAGCAGGGCAGGGGTCTTCGGTGGGACCGCGCCGAAGGCCGGACGGGTGATGCGCCCGTCCTTCAGGTGGACCAGGCCCCGCAGCGTGGCCACCCACACGCCGCCCTGGGGATCCGCCACCACCTGGTAGATGTAGGCCGACGGCAGCCCGTCGTCCAGAGACCAGTGCTGGCACCGGTGGCCTTCGTAGCGAAGCAGGCCATTCTCGGTGCCCAGCCACAGGAACCCATCCCGGTCCTGCGCCATGCAGGTGACGGCTCCGGACGGCAGCCCCTGTTCGGGCCCCAGCAGCGCGAAAGGCCGCCGGCCGCCGGCCTGGGCCGCCAGGGGCAGCACGGAAAGGGCGCCCAGCAGGACAGCGAGGCACCCGCGGCGCAGATTCATCCAGGCGGTCATCACCATGTGCCGTTCATCGGCGGCCGCGTCTGCGGGGATGATTCCAGCCCGATCCGGGGCGGTTCAGAAGCGGATGCCCCCGTAGAGGCCGATCTGGCTCCGGGGCGCCACGCGCTTCAGGACATCCGCGGCCCAGCCGTAATCACCGCCCCGGTAGGCGAGGGGAACGACCGCTTCCACACCGATGAAGGGCCTGACCAGGGGCGCTGGGAACGCGTAGCCCACGTTGAAGCGGGCCCAGGGGGGGCCGTAGGTGGTGGTCATCACCAGGCCTTTCAGGGGTTCCGAGCGGTATTCCGGGCCTGCGCCAGAGATCATGGGGGCGCCCAGGCTTCCCACGAAAGGGGGGCTGGGCAGGGCGAGGATGGGGAAGAAGCTGCCGCTCGGAGATCCGGCGGACAAGCCCGGCTCGAGACCCTGGGCGGAGAGCGGAACCGCCAGGCAGCACCCCAAAAGCCATGCGGCTTTTTTCATGGTCCCTCCGCCTGTGTAGAACCCTGCGTGATGGTCAACGTCGGTTCCTGGGGGCCGGGCGTCAAGGGCCTACTCTGTGGGCTTCTCCCCGGGCGGTTCGGCTCCGGGAGCCGGGTCGGCGGAAGGCTCGGTAGGGCCGGCGAAGCGTTGCGCGCGAAGGTGGAAGTCGTCGGTGAAGACGCGGCGGACGGGGGGCGGCGGTTCCGCCTCCGTCCGGAGGCGTGCCCGGCGGAGGCCCCACAGGGCCCAGGCCACCGGCAGCAGGAGCAGGAAGGGGTACTGCAGCAGGAGCCGCTGCGGCGTGAGGCGGTACTGATCGGGTCGGAGGCCGTCGCTCACGGCACTGTCCAGCACCCAGATCGTCTCGCCCGGGGCCAGCTCCGCCGCCTCGGCTTTGAGCAGGGTCAGGTCGCGTTCCTGCTGGCCCTCCTTCACGGTCACCGAATCGGTGATCTGGCTCTGGGGATCCCGGTTCACGCTCACCACCGTCACATGGGCCACGCCAGGGCCCTGCCAGTGGCAGAAGGGATTCCAGACCAGCAGAAGCACCTGCACCAGCTCCACCCAGGCCACCGCGATCACGACGCCCCACAGCGCCACCAGGGCGCTCCAGCGAAGGGTGGGACGGGCGAAGAGACGCATGGCGGCAGTATCCCAGGTTCACCCCTGCCCGTTGGGCGAGATCCGCCCGAGAAAATCCTGGAGGGCCAGGGCGGCAGCCTCGGGCCGGGCCTGGAGAATCCAGTGGGGCGCCTGGAGGGTGACGATGTCGAGGCCCTTCAGGTGGGTGCGGAGGTGGCGCAGGGCCGCAGGGGGCACCACCCGGTCGTGGGCAGCCGCCAGGGCCAAGGTGGGTACCGCGATGCGCCCCAGCCGCGCCGTCTCATTCACCGCGATCACGGCCAGGAGGCGGTCGCGCAGCGTGGCTTTCGGCACCGCCGTCAGTAGGCGTCGCACGAGATCCATCAGGGGCGGGGTGGCCCAGGAGCCCAGCAGCAGGAAGCGCACCATTCCGGCGGGCAGCCGCAGCGGTGGCAGCAGGCGCAGCAGCGTCCCGGCCCAGGCCAGGCCGGGCCGGGGGTTGCGGGCGAAGGTGCCGCAGAGCACCAGGCCCCGCAGACCCGCCGGCCGCTCCGCCGCCAGGGCGAGGGCCACCGGGCCGGAGAAGGATTCCCCCAGCAGCAGGAAGGGCCGGTCCTTCGGCAGCTGGGTGCGGGCGAAGTGGCTGCAGGCCGCGTAGGACACCAGCGCCTCGGGGTAGCGCACCACCTGCGTGTTCCAGTCAGGCAGGGCCGCCAGGAAAGGCTCGAACATCAGGCCCGTCCCGTCCAGACCGGGCAGCAGGACCAGCAGCGGGCGTTCCTCGGGTGGGGGCATGGCAGCAGTATCCCAGGCTCCCGCTCCGCCCGCAGGGAAAGGGCGGTCACATCGCCACAAGCCGCGGTTTCACCAGCCGCTCGAAGTCCTGGTAGGCCATGCGGATCAGCTCGGTGTGGGTGCCCGCGTTGAAGGCGATCTCCTTGTCCTGGGCCAGGTGGGGATCCACCAGGACCTCCAGCCCGTAGAGGTTGCCGAAGGGCGGCATGGCGCCCACCTCGCAGCCCGGGAAGTCGGCGGTGAACTCCCGCTCGTGGGTGAGTTCCGCCGTCGTGGCCCCGGCCGCCAGGCGCAGCCGCTCCAGGTCCACCTGCCGGTCAGCGGGGAGCACCGCCAGCACCGGTTTGCCATCCAGGTTCACCACCACCACCTTCGCCATCTCCTTGCCGGGGATGTGGGCGGCGCCCGCCACCGAGGTGGCGGTGAAGGCCAGGGGGTGCTTGATAACGATGTGCGGCACCCCGCTGGCGCTGAGGAATTCCTTCACATTGGCCACGGTCATGACGGGCCTCCTTGGGCTGCATGCGTTCCAAGGATGAGTCCGCTTATGGGTCGATGCCATCAGAGGATGAATGGTCAAAAATCGCGTTAATTGAGATGACACTGCATCTGCCTGAGGGCCGCTACCGGTTCTTCGACAGCAGCGCCTGGCCGACGCCCAGCATGAGCAGGAAGAGGGCGAAGGCCAGGGCATCCCGGAGCGGCAGGATCTTCCGGCCGCGCACCTCGATGCGGGTGCGCCCGGGGCGGGCGATCCAGCGGCCGTCGCGCTGGGTGGTGACGCTGAACGCGCGGACGACCGTATCCTCCGCGGGCGCCCGGTCGCTGGTCTGGCGGTTCCCCGCCGCGTCCTCCCAGTGGAAGAAAGCCTTGGTGTCCGTGACGGGTTCATCGGCCAGCTGCACGGCAGTCCCCGGCTTGAGCACCAGCGCCATGCCCGGCAGGCTCCCCAGGAAGCCCTGCGTCTGCTGGTAGCCCGTGGCGAACATCAGGGCCAGCACCCCGAAGGAAACCCCCAGCAGTGCGAGGATGATGCCGGTCTTTCGCATGGCGTGGCTCCGCGTGGGTGCGTCCATCCTAGCCGAAACCCCGATACACCCCCGGACCCAAAGACAGAACCCCATGCACACCGGTCCCAAGCCGATGAACACTGATCAAGCAGAACAGGTTGAAGCTCCGCTTTCCCTTCCCTGCTCTCATCCAGGGCTCACCCACGAAAGCCATTCAGCCGGTGATGCACGGTAATGCACGGTGATGAAAAGGCTTTGTGATCACCGTTTATCACCGTCCATCACCGGCTAATAAGGTCCTTCCTTACCCCTGGGGCCCTCTGGGCTGAAACCCCCTTTCAGCCACGACCTCGCCCCCCAAGCCGCCGGGCGCCTGAGAACCCTGAGCGAATGGCTCACGGGGGTGCGGTTCGAGGGGTAGACAGAAAAAGCCAAAGACTGGAACACCGATGCACACCGATCAAAGCTGATGAACACCGATTAGGTCCGGCCTAGTGATTGGAGGTATCGCTGCTGATGGCGGATAAGCTGAATGGACCTATCGCAGCGTAGCGTTCAGCCAGGAGCCCCGTGTGAGCCTTGCTTTCAATGTTTATTGCGACGAAAGCTGCCATTTGGAGCACGACGGCTCCAAGGTGATGGTGCTTGGGGCGGTGTGGTGCCCCCAGGAGAGGGTGCGCGAATTGGCGGTTCGCCTGCGGGAGATCAAAAAGGAGCACGGACTGTCCCCCGCATTCGAGCTGAAGTGGACCAAGGTTGGGCCTGCCAAGCTGCCCTATTACCGTGAAGTGCTGGATTACTTCTTCGACGAAGCCAGCCTCCACTTTCGGGCGCTGGTCGTTCCAGACAAAAGCAGGCTGGACCATGTGGCCTACCACCAGGATCACGACACCTTCTACTACAAGATGTACTTCGATCTGCTGAAGGTGCTCTTCGATCCCAAGGCGCAGTACCAGATCTTCCTGGACATCAAGGACACGAAGAGCCAGCACAAGGTGGATCACCTCCGAGAGGTGTTGCGCAGCGCTCATTACGACGTGCAGAAGAGCATGATCCGGAAAATCCAACAGATCCGAAGCCACGAATCGGAGCTGCTGCAATTGGCCGATCTGCTCATCGGGGCCGTGGGCTATGCCAACCGGGGATTGACCGAAAGCTCGGCGAAGCTGGCCCTCGTCAAACGGATGCAGGAACGATCCGGGTACACGCTGCTTCGGAACACCTACCTGCGCGAAGACAAGGTGAACCTGTTTGTCTGGAATGCCCGGGAGGCCCGGTGATGTCGGACCAGCCCACGCCCTCCTGGCTCCCCCCATTGCTGCCGTTCGAGGATTTCGGCGGCGATTGGCCTCGGTACCTGGAGGCGCTGTATACCGTGTTCCAGGCCGATTTCTGCGGTCGCCTTCCAGACTTCCAGGGGCGGCCCCTGGCCCTGAAGCGCCATCCGTTGGGCCAGGGGAAGGAGGCCACCTTCTGGCATTTCATCCAGGAGGGCGAAGTCGAAGACGACCGGACGCCGGATCTCCGCCGTTGCGAGCGCATCCGCTGGCCCCGGCCGGTGATTGAAGCCCACGCCGATGCAGGGCGGGTATGCCTCTGGTGTGAGCGGCGGAGCGCCAGGGGGCGCGGGCAGGAAGGCCGCTGGCAATTGGCCTTGCCTGATTTCAGCTACCTGGTGGTGCTGGCGGACCGGGGGCGGTTTCTCCTGCCCTGGACGGCCTATCACGTGGAGCGGCCCCATGAGCGCAGGAAGCTTGAGCAACGCTGGAACATCAGCCAGAAGGAAGGCCCATAAAGGGCTGGGGCCGCCACCCGGTGGATGACGGCCCCGCAACTCCTGCCGCACATGGTGGCTGAGCTGCTTTCAGCCTAGGCCCACTGTTCTCCTGAAGCAAGGTCATCCGCGCCTGGGCCGGTCTGTTGGGAGGCCCGAAAAGTGGGAACACCGATGAACACCGATCAAAGCTGATGGACACCGATCAAGCCGAACTGCTTTTGCCCTTATCTGTGTTCATCCGTGTTCATCTGTGGTTTCCCTTTCTTTTTCAATGAATTGGAACCACAGATGCACACAGATGAACACGGATGAAAGAACGCCGAGATGCGGATGAACAGGACTCCCCGGGTCACCGCTGGGTACGCCTGGCCCTCATCCGGCCGCCCGGCTCCCCCGGCACCGTCGGCGTGCGCCCCCACGCCACCGACCCCGATATGGCCGAGCGCCTGTGGATCCTGAGCGAACGGCTCAGGTACGCCTTTCTTGATACCCAGGAATTAGCAAAAAATACACAATAGAGTCATTTCTGGTTGAGTGCAGATGGCTGAGAAATCCATTGCTTTAAATTATAAATTTTCAAGTTTTGAAATAACTTTAAATGTGATTTCATCAGTAATTTTATTTTGAAGTGAATCGCCGTATTCTATGTAATTATTAAAATTAATTCCGAGAAGATCCCTTGGGATTCCTGGAAAAATAGTATCATCAAGATAGACTGGAATTACCGAACCGTCGGAAATACGGGGAAGAAAGCATTCCCTCTCGAATGTCGGCCATATTTTTTCAAGATGAAAGGTGTCGAGCAAACAGATGACAAATCGACATTGTTCGCTAAATATTTGGTTGAATTTTTTGTGGAGGGCTGTGCCAAGAAAATTGGCTTCGTAGAGTTCATCAAAAAAGATCGAACAATCTAGTGATTCAAGCTGTCTATTGATTTGTCTCGCAAGATCCCTGTTTTCGCCTGCAAACGAAATAGCAAAATCAAATTCGTAACTTATGGGTTGATTTCTAAAGCCACAAATTCGGCGAATTTCATCCCAATTTAGGTGTTTAATATAATAAAAAAGAGCCGGATCTTCAATAGCAAAAGATTTTGTTTCAGCATTATAGTAAAAATGCTTATCACAAATAGGTTTCGAATCAATAAGGGTTGTTAATCTGTATTCTTTGATGTTATTGATGCTTCCACGAACTTCTGGGTTAGCATTTGCAAGTTCCGTAAGATCCACAAAAGATGTATCTTGTTCTCCCACACATTTTAATAACTTAAAATATGGATCATTTGTGGATCGAAATCTATTGCCTCTACAGAATTCCTTTACGGCCTCTTGGTACGAATGCTCAAGCTTGCTAATGACTTTCGTGCGTATTGAAGTGGATGAATATTCAAGACTTCTAGAGAAGGTTTGCGTTTTATCTACATTATTTATAATGCATATCACTTGACAAACCAACTGCGTAAGCCAGTAATCACCACGCGTTTCGTTGAAAATAATATCATAATTCACAAATTTAACTAGTAGTTTTTCTTCACCTTTTCTGATTAATTCGATAGTCGATTCTTTTGAGGCAGGTTGAATCCGATGGATTCCGCATCTTTTGGCAATATCATGAACAAGGTGGATTAGCTCACTTCCTACCTTGTTGATTCCAATGATAACGACTTTTGGATGAGTGGCCTCACCATATTCCTCTGCAGCTATTTTAATTATATTTGCAATTTTAGATTGAACAGCTCGATTAAGTCGATGAAAGTCATCGACAATAAATTTGCCGGTTATTTCTCCACTTGATAATTGTATTATTCGTGGTATATCTCGTGATCTTCTTGCGGAAAGATATTCGAATCCCGAATCTTGTAGTGATTCTTCCAGGATTTTTATTACAGTCGTTGTTTTTCCAGTTCCAGATTGACCTTCAATGATTACTGGTTTTCCTGGGGTGCGTAGGTCTACAAGAATTTCTCCAAAATTCGGAGGTTTTACGAACGTAAATGCTGGAACGCCCTCGGTCCGGAACACCTCTTCCAATGGGTATATCATTCTTGATCTCCGGTAGATTGTCTTGAGTTAGTGATCAGTCTGAAGGGTGCGAACTAGACAGGGGCCGTCACCCCATCGGCTCTTCATGCCCGCACTTGGGGCAGATCAGCACCTGGATGGGATCTTTGCCCCGGGGCTTGCGGGTCTTTTCGCCCATGGTGGGGTTCTTGCAGGCGGGGCAGGTGACGGGGACGGGCTTGTCCCAGGCGGTGTAGTCGCACTTGGGGTAGTTCACGCAGCCGTAGAAGATCTTGCCGAAGCGGGTCTTTCTCGGGCTGAGGCCGCCGCCGCACTTGGGGCAGGGGACGGGGAGGATCTCCTTCTTCACGGTCTTGCAGGTGGGGTAGTCCACGCAGCAGACGAACTCGCCGTAGCGGCCGTGCCGCTTCACGAAGCCCTTGCCGCAGTTGGGGCACTTCTCGCCGGTGGGCTCGTCCGGGGGCACGGGGATGCCCTTGGGATCGGCCTTCACAATGCCCTTGCAGGCGGGGTAGTTGGGGCAGGCCCAGAAGGGGCCCCACTGGCCCTTGCGCAGGTTCATGGGCGTGGTGCCGCAGAGCGGGCACTCCGGCGCGTCCTCCGGCTCCTCCAGCTTCTCCAGGTCGGCCGTGTAGTCGCACTTGTCCTTCTCGTTCTCCGCGCCGTAGTTGGTGCAGCCCACGAACAGCCCGTTGCGGCCGATGCGCTTGAGCAGCATGCCCGGGTGCTTCTTCCGGTCGCCGCACTTGGGGCATTTCTCCCCCGTGGGCACGCCGGCCTTGAGGTTCTGCATGTCCTGCCCGGCGGCCTTGAGCGCCAGTTCGAAGGGACCGTAGAAGTCCGTCATGGCCTTCTTGAAGGTGAGCTTGCCCTCCTCGATGCGGTCGAGGTTGCCCTCCATGCCCGAGGTGTACTTGGGATCCAGCAGATCCTGGAAGCCCTGCAGCAGCAGGTCGGTGACCGTCATACCGAGGTCGGTCGGCTTGAAGCGGCCCTCGTGCTTCTTCACGTAGTCCCGGTCCTGGATGGTGGCGATGATGCTGGCGTAGGTGGAGGGGCGGCCGATGCCATCCTCCTCCAGCTCCTTCACGAGCGTGGCTTCGTTGAACCGCGCGGGGGGCTTGGTGAAGGACTGGTCGGCGTCGAGCTGCTCCAGCCTCAGGGGCTCGCCCAGCTTCAGGGCGGGCAGCAGGCCCTCGTCTTCGTCCTCCTCGTCGTCGCCCTTGGCGGCGTCGGCGATGGCCTCGGCATCCGTCTCGCTCTTGTCGGCGCGGTACACGGCCAGCCAGCCGGGGAAACGCTCGATCTCGCCCTTGGCTTCAAATAAGGCCGTCTCCTTCTTCCCCAGCTCGACTTCCGACTGCACCACGGTCTCGTCGAAGCGGGCGGCCTCCATCTGGCTGGCCATCGTCCGCCGCCAGATGAGGGCGTAGAGGCGGAACTGGTCGGGCTCCAGGTGGCCACGCAGGCTCTCGGGCGTGCGGGTGATGTCCGTGGGGCGGATGGCCTCGTGGGCATCCTGCGCCCCGGCCTTGCCGGTGTAGACGCGGGCCTTGGCGGGCAGGTATTCCTTCCCGTATTTCTTGGCGATGAATTCGCGGGTGGCCTCCACGGCCTCGGGGGCCATGCGGGGCGAATCGGTGCGCATGTAGGTGATGAGGCCCACGGGGCCTTCGCCGAAGTCAGCGCCCTCGTACAGCCGCTGGGCGTTCTGCATGGTGCGGCTGACGCTCATCTTCAGTTTCTGGGCCGATTCCTGCTGGAGCTTGGCCGTGGTGAAGGGGGCGGCGGGGTTCCGCTTCTTCTCCTTGGTATCGAGGCCGGTCACGGTGTAGGCGGCCTTCTCCAGCTTCGCCTTCAGATCCTTGGCCTGGACGGCATCGGCGATGCGGCGCTTCGTCTCCTTGTTGCCGAGCTGGAGGGCCTCGCCGCCCACCTTCACCAGCTTCATCCAGAAGGCGGGGGGCAGCTTGGCGCCGAAGCGGCCCTTCAGCACCCAGTACTCGACGGGATTGAAGGCCAGGATCTCCCGCTCGCGGTCCACGATGATGCGCACGGCCACGCTCTGGACGCGCCCGGCGCTGAGGCCCCGGCGCACCTTGTCCCAGAGCACCTGGCTCACCTTGTAGCCCACGAGGCGGTCCAGCACGCGGCGGGCCCGCTGGGCGTCCACGAGCTTCTTATTGATGACCGTGGGCGCGGCCATGGCCTTCTGGATGCCCGCGGGGGTGATCTCGTTGAAGAGGACGCGGCTCACGGGGAGGGTCTTGGGGGGCTTGATGGCCTCCAGCAGGTGCCAGCTGATGGCCTCCCCTTCGCGGTCAGGGTCAGTGGCGAGCACCAGGGCGTCGGCGGTCTTGGCGGCGGCGCGCAGCTCCTTGACCACCTTCTCTTTGGCCGGGCTGATCTCGTATTCCTCCTGGAACCCGTTCTCGATGTCCACGCCCAGCTTCTTGGGCAGATCCCGGATGTGGCCCACGGAGGCCATGACCTTGTACCCCTTGCCGAGGTACTTGGTGATGGTCTTCGCCTTCGAGGGGCTTTCGACGATCACGAGTTTCGTCACTGGACATCTCCCTTGGGGGCTAAGCATGGAACCGGGGCCCGGCGGTTTGTCAAGTGACCCTCAGGCTGGAAAGGTCTTCCAGCAGATCGGCCGGGGAGCGGCAGAGCCGCGCCGCGCCTTCCCGCAGGAGGGCGTTGGGCCCCTCGGCGGAGGGATCCTCCGGTGATCCGGGGCACACCCAGAGCTCCTTGCCCAGGTCGAGGGCCAGGCGGGCGGTGACCAGGGAACCGGATCTCTGCCGGGCTTCGACGACCAGCACCCCCTCCGTCCAGGCCGCCAGCAACCAGTTCCGCCGGGGGAAGTGCCACTTCCGGGGCGGCGCCTCGGGCGGGAAGGGCGTGATCACCCCGCCCCCCGCCGTGACGATCCGCTCCATGAGGGGAATGTGCTCGGGCGGGTAGGGCTGGTCCAGGCCCGATCCCAGCACGCCCCAGGTGGCGCCGGCGTCGAGCGCCCCCTCGTGGGCCGCGCCGTCCACGCCCCGGGCCAGGCCCGAGAGCACGGCCACGCCCGCCGCCGTGAGCGCCTTCGCCCAGGCCCGGGCCCGGGCCCGCCCGCGGGCGCTGGCCTGGCGGCTGCCCACCACGGCCAGGCGCGGGCCGGGTGGCGGCAGGGTGCCCCGCACCCACAGGGCCACGGGATAGGGCAGGGGCGCCAGCAGGGCGTCCACGCCCGCGTCGCCGGGCAGCAGCAGGCGGGCGCCCCGGTCCCGGGCCTCGGCCTGGCGCCGGGGCAGATCGGCCATGAGCGCGGCCAGGGCCCCGGCCGCCTCTGGGGGCAAGGCGGGGATGCGGCCCGCCTGCAGCTCGGCCCACAGCGCGGCCTTCTGGCGCTCGGGCCAGGCGAGGAGGGTGAAGGCAAGGGCCCAGGGGCGGAGATCCATGCGATGCCGGGAAGGTGTTCCCATCCTGGGACGGAGATGCGGCGGGGCGCAAGCGGGGAACGACGCAGGCTTTCTCCTTGCGTTCCGGGCCTGGGCCGCTAGACTGGTTCTCTTGGCTGTTCCGCCCCTTGGCCCGTGAGGTTCCCATGTCCCGTCAGTGCGAAATCTGTGGCAAGAAGCCCCAGTTCGGGAACAACGTCTCCCACTCCAACAACATCACCAAGCGCCGCTGGAACCCGAACATCCAGCGCGTGCGTGCCCTCGTGGGCGGTGTGCCCAAGCGGCTGCGCGTCTGCACGTCCTGCATCCAGGCCGGCAAGGTTCTGAAGGCCGTCTAGGCTGAAGCGCCCCTCTGAAGCGGCGGCCTGCGGGCCGCCGCTTCGCGTTTCGCCGCCCCCTGTACACTGGATCCCATGCTGCTCGCCCTCGATACCACCACGGAGATCCTCCACCTGGCGCTGATCCAGGGCGACCGGGCCTGGACGCGGCGGGTGGCCTCGGGACCGGGGCGGGGCCACAGCGAGCGGCTGCTCCCGGCCCTGGACGCCCTGCTGGCGGAGGCGGGCGGCAAGCCCGCGGACCTCACGGGCGTGGCCGCCTGCGTGGGGCCGGGCGGGTTCACGAGCCTGCGCATCGGCGTGGCCACAGCCGAGGGCCTGGGCCTCACGGGCCTGCCCACCTGGGGCTTCTCCGCCTTCGCCTTCCGGGCCGAGGCCCTGCGTCAGGCGGGCGTGGCGGGCCCGGTGTGGATCCTCCTGGATGGCCAGCGGGGCGAGGCCTTCCACCAGCGCTGGGTGGCGGAGGCCACGGAACCGGCCGCCAAGCATCCCCTCGCCACCCTGGCGGAGCGCGTGAAGGGCGAGCCCTGGTGGGCGCCGGAGGCCTACGCGCCCACGGTGGCGTCGGTGCTGACCGAAGGCCGGATCACCCTGGCGGACGAGGGCGCGGCCATGCTGGCGGGCCTGGTGGCCCTGGCGCGGCGCGTGGCTCAGGGGCCGCCGGAGAACCCGCTCACCCCCTTCTACCTGCGCCAGACGGACGCGGAGCTGAACTTCCCCCACGCCGCCGCCCATCTGCCGGAGACCCTGCGCAAGGGCGTGGCGCGATGAGCGAACCGGAGGGGGCCGAGGTCGTCCGGCTCCCGGCGGGCGACCCGCTGCCGGACTGGGTGGCGCGGCTGGACCGCACGGCCTTCGGCGCGGCCTGGAAGGCCCCCGCCGCCCACGAGGCCCTGTGGCTGATCCCCGAGGTGGCCTTCGCCCGCTGGAGCCGCGTGCCCGCCGCTGGAGAGGCCGAACTGCTGCGCATCGCCGTGGATCCCGCCCACCGGGGCCGGGGCCTGGGCCGCCGCCTGCTAGAGGCCTGCCAGCGCGAGCTGGAGGCAGAGGGCCTCGTCCACCTCTTCCTCGAGGTGCGCGTCTCCAACGCCGCCGCCATCCAGCTCTACCGCACCTGCGGCTGGAAGCCCTGCGGCCGCCGCCCCGCCTACTACCCCGATGGCGAGGACGCGGCGCTGTTCCAGAGGGTGCCATGAGTCTGTTCGATTCCCTTCGGTGGGCCTTCGCTTCCGGAGCGGAGTTCCTGCGCGGCCTGCGGCGGAACCCCCTAGGCGAACTCCGCGCCGGTTGGGGCAAGCCCGTCGAACGGAACCGGGACATGGAGCTCATCCGGATGTATCACGATCTCGTGGCGGAGCCGGAGGCCACGGTGGACGAGACCACCTGGCGGGATTTGGCCGGGGATGAGGTGTTCGCGAAGCTGGACCGCACCCGCAGCCTGCCGGGTCGCCAGGTGCTCTACCACCAGATGCGCACCTACATTTGGGACGATGCCCGCCTGGCGGAACGGGCGCGGCAGTACCGGCTGTTCCGGCGGGAGGCGGCCCTGCGCGAGGAGATCCAGCTCGCGCTCCGACCCTTGGAATCGCGCCGGGCGGGCTGGCTGGCGCCCCTGTTGGTGTCGCCCTTGCCGGAGCGTCCGCATCACGCCTGGCGCTGGTACGCCCTCAGCACCCTGTCCCTGGGCTGCCTGGTGGGGACCTACTTCTTCCCGCCTTTGTTTCTGGCCGTCCTGGCGCTGCTGGTCGTCAACCTCGTCATCAACGAGACCTACGGGCGGACGATCACACCCCACTATCGTGGGTTCGCGCAGATCTACCACCTGCTGGCCATCGTCCGGAACCTGGCCCAGGTTCCGGATGCCCACGGCCTGCCGCAACTCGATGCGATCCGGGCCCAGGCGCCCATGGCTGCGGACCTTCAGAAGAAGCTCGGCTGGCTCGCCAGGGACCGGAGCCAGATGGGGGAGATGGCCACGGTGTTCATTGGCCTTCTGAATCTGGCCTTCCTCCTCGACATCCTGGCCTTCCTCCGGACCCTGGAGGCCCTGCGGCGGCATCAGCCGGGGTTGGTGGATCTGCTGGAAGCGGTGGGCTCCCTGGACGCGGCGATCTCGGTGGCTTCGTATCTGGAAGGCACGCCCTGCGCCTGCGAGCCCCAGCTAGTGGATGAGCGGCGGATCGAGGCCACGGGGCTGTGCCATCCCCTCCTGGCCGATCCCGTGGGCAACGACCTGGCGCTGGTGGGCCAGTCGGCCCTCATCACGGGCTCCAACATGGCCGGGAAGACCACCTTCATCCGCACCGTGGCCCTCAATGTGATCCTGGCCCAGACCCTCCACCTCGTTCTGGCTGAGAAGGCCACGCTGCCCCGCGCCATCGTCCAATCTTCCATCCGCCGCGAGGATCACCTCGCCAGCGGGCAGAGCTATTTCTTCGCAGAGATCGCACGGGTGCGGACCTTCCTGGAAGCGGCCGAGGCGGGGCCGCTGCGGCTCTTCGTGATTGACGAGGTGTTCCGGGGCACCAATACGGTCGAGCGCATCGCCAGCGCCACCGCCGTGCTGCGCCATCTCGGAGCGCGGCAGCTGGCCCTGGTCACCACGCACGATCTGGAGCTTCAGGAGCTGCTGGGAGAGGCCTATGGGGTATTCCATTTCGAGGAGCAGGTGGCCGATGGCGGATGCACCTTCGATTACCGCCTCCACCCCGGGCCGACGCGATCCCGGAACGCCATCGCCCTGCTCAGGATCAACGGCTATCCCGAAGCCGTCACGGACGAGGCCCTGCGCCTGGCCGACCAGATCGCGGCCACGTTCGGCGATCGGCCCGACCTTGGGGCCATCGTGCGGGAACCCTGAACCGGCATCGGGAAAGGAGCCAAGCTGGGAATGGAGGCGAAGGGAACACCGGGATCTGTCCTTTGCGATCCCGGGGTTCAGCCCTTCTCGAACAGCACGATGCGGTTGCTGTTGGTGCCCTTGCCGTTGTTGTCCACGCCCCAGATGTTGGCGGTCTTGGTGAAGGCCTGGGTGTTCACCAGCACGCCGTGGGCCTTGAACCCAGCGCCCAGGCCCAGGGGGAGGACGGTTTCATCGAGCCGCAGCCTGCCGCCGCGGATCTCGCCGACCTCGAAGGCCACGAAGCCGCCGGGCTTCGTCACGCGGAGGAGTTCGGCGAAGACGCCGGCCATGGTCGCGGACCAGGCCGCGAGGGTGCGCGGGGTGCTGAGGCCCCGCCCGATGGCGGCGGCGTCCAGGCCGTTGAACCAGCAGCGCAGCCAGTTGTCGCCGGCGTAGTCCACCACATCGAGGAAGGGCGGCGAGGTGACCGTGAGCTGCACGGAAGCATCCGGGAGGGCGACCGCCCGCGCATCGCCCGTGAGGAAGATGGCGTCCTTGGCGGCCTGGGCGAGGTTTCGCCGCTGGGTGGGTTCCAGGCCCGACAGGAGCTGGCGCGTCTTCTTCTGGATGAGGGCGCGGGTGTAGAGGAGGCTGGACTCTCAGAACTCCTTTCACATTGATGAAATGGCGGTACACTCTCCCAAAAGGAGATTCATATGTCGACTTTAGTGCGATTGAGTTTTATGGCAGATGAGCAAACTTCTCCAGTTGAACTCTCTCAGTTCTTATATTTGTTTGTATCAACTTATCGAGCATTACAGAAAATTTCACAGGATTCGCCGATAGAAAGCATTGATTACGTGCTACCCAAAGCTGGTTTATTAGGTAATTTGAAATATGTTGATATTAAACAATGTGTGGAAGATAGAAGTTTTGATACCGATCCAAAAATTACCTCAATCAAACAACAAAGTCCAATTGAAATATTAGTTCTAGGACCCGTGTTGTTATTATCTATTGCAGCGATTCTCTCTGGTGGAAAACAAAAGATAAAGCTAGGACCAATGCAATTTGAATTTAACCTTAACTCTCTAGGTGATTCGATTGCCAAGTTGAGACTTGCTTTGACTAATAATCCATCTCTACAAACTGGTTATGAATTTAAAGGAGCGAAAATTAAATTAAGTAAAGAAGAATATTTATATTTGAATAAAGAAGTGAACAATAATGGTGGGTTCCAGCGTTTTCTGCATGAACTTCAAATTAGGGTCCATAAAAGAACAAGAGAGATTGAGCTTAGCAATAAGGATATAGAAAAAATTTTAAAATACAAAACGAAACCGGATAAAGGAGGTTTTCAATTAAGGTTTAAGAAGATTTTCGGAAAACATTTTGATTAATCTTTTTTTAATAAAATAATTCGATTGGTATTTGTTCCACCAGAATTATTTGCAATTCCCCATATGTGAGAGGTTTTTGTAAAAACCTGTTCATTCAGAAGTACGCCCACAGGAGAAAATCCTGCATTCATCGCAATTGGGATAACAAGATCTTCCATCTTAATTTTGCCTCTCCGGATTTCTCCAACCTCAAATGCGATATGCCCACCGTATATCGTGATTCTATATAGCTCAAAAAAAACATCTTTCATTATGGATTGCCAAGATTCGATATTTGATGGAGTTGAGATTCTTTTTTCAATTTCTTTAACGTCAAAACCATTAAACCAACATCTTAACCAGTTGTCATCAGCATATTGAACAGTATCAAGAAAAGGGGGTGAAGTAACAGTAAGCGCAACGCTTTCGTCTTGAATGCTTGGGGTAGACCTAGCATCGTTATTAAGAAATAAGGCCGTGGATGCCGATTTGTAAAGCTTGAGTCTTTCTCCTTCCTCAATATCTGAAAGTAAAGTTCTTGTTTTTTTTAATATTATTCCTTGTGTGTTCCTATACTCAGGCTCCTGATTGTATTTTTTGTTGATTTTAATCTGGCTTTCAATAGAGGCTGCTTGGTTGGGCGGCAGAGTATAAACGCTAAAAAAGCCGCTACTATGGCCGGTCAATCTATTGGTAGCAACCATTCGAATCCAAGAATCACAGTCATCAAGCTTATTTTCAGCCTCTCTATCTTGAAAATACTCTCTCAGTGCTAGAATCTCTTCAAACGTTGAATCATTAAAAAACATTGAAAGATGATTTGGGATAGTTTTTTGTGGTTTCTTTGGAATTGATTTAAACCTGTCCGAAATTGTTGTTGTATTTGGTGGGCGGAGTCTAGGCTTGGTAATAATTTTTGATATTGGATTAATATCATTTGAAATGATTTTTCGCCCCATAAAAGCGCTTTCAAGGGCGGTGGTCCCACGGCCGGCGAAGGGGTCGTAAACTATTTGAGACTCGGTCGTTAATCTAGAAATGAAGAAGCGGGGTAGTTGAGGTTTAAAACAAGCTCTATAACTTATTTCATGTAAACTATGGGCTTGTCTTTGTTTTGGGGTCCATAATTCTCTGGTAATAATTGGGATATTATTGTTCTCGATTTCCATTGAATCGAGAGTAAATGGAGCCTCAGGTTCTGTGATTTTTAATAATTTATTTACATGTTCATTGTAAACGGAAAGCTCCGTCACCCGTTTTCCCATGAGGGTTCCTTTTGGGTAGTGCTATGAGATTAAATGTTAACATTTAGGCGTTGTTTTAGAACTGACTTCTCCCTGAGGTGGTGACAGGCCGTCTGGCCAAATTGTAGTGCGTTGAAGCGGACAGGCATTGTCTCATTTTAAGCACGCGGAAGAACTTGGGTAGAGGTCGCAGTCTGGTCTGATTCAGAGTCAGCCCCAGGCGCCTGCCTTTCCGGGTGCATCCAGGATAGCCTGCTGAGCATGATCCCCTCGCGCCGGTCGCGGCATCCCGAGCTGACGCGCCTCTACGTGGCCATCGGCCTGGGCGTGCTGATCGTCATGATCATTCTGGCCTACAAGTCGCTCGGCGACCGGATCGCGGACGCGGGCCTGGACGCCCCTTCCCGCTGGGCCCTGGTGGCCCTGGGCCTGGCCAACGTGCTGGCCATCGGCACGCTGCTGTTCATCGTCGCCCGCAGCCTGGCCAAGCTCTACTTCGAGCGCAAGAGCGGCATCCTGGGCTCCCGCCTGCGCACACGGATGGTGCTGACGCTTTTCATCGTGGGGATCGTGCCGAGCCTGATCCTGTTCCTGGTGGGCCGGAACTTCATCAACAAGAACGTGGAACGCTGGTTCAGCCCCGAGACGGAGCAGGTCATCCGCGAAGGGAAGAAGGCTGCCGACGATCTGCGCGCCGCCAACATGGCCCGGCTGGACTTCGGCACCGACCGGCTGCGGGCCTCGCCCTCGGATGACCCGGCCGTGATCCGGGCCGCCACCGGCCTCGATCTGGTGGCCTTCCTCGGGCCTGGGCCGGGCGGCGCGGTGCGTGCCCTCGACCTGCTGCCAGGGCCGCCGCCACCCGACCTGTCCGCCGTCACGGACACCACGTCCCAGCGGACCCGGGAGGGCACGTGGCTGCTCCGGGCGGTGCCGCGGGGCGATGGCCGCTGGATCGTGGGGGTCTTCCTGCCGCGCCGGATGGAGGAGCGGCTGCTCTCCCTCGAACACCGCTTCCGAGAGAGCCAGCAGATCCGTCTGGCGCGGAACACCCTCCAGACGCTGCCCCAGAGCACCTTCCTGTTCCTGACGCTGCTGACGCTCTTCTTCGCCGTGTGGTCGGGGCTGGCCCTGGCGCGATCCCTCTCCGAGCCCATCCGGGCCCTGGCCAAGGCCGCCCAGCGGGTGGGCGCCGGGGATCTGGATGTGCAGTTGCCCGAGCTGGGTGAGGACGAATTGGCCTTCCTGGCCCGCACCTTCAACGCGATGACCCGGGACTTGAAGACCAATCAGGCCGCCATCGAGGCCCAGGCCAGCCGCCTGGAACAGCAGCGCGCCTACCAGGACCAGCTGCTGGCGGCCCTGCCCGTGGGGGTCATGAGCTGGCGGATGGATGGGGAACTCCGCACCTTCAACGCCGCGGCCCGCAGCTGGCTTGGGCTCGGGGCCTCTGGACCCGCCGAAGCGGTCTGGGGGGAACTGGCCCAGTCGCCGCGCCTGGGCAACCTGCCGGAGCTGGTGGCCCAGGTGCAGGCCTCCCGCCGGGGCGCCCAGGAGGAACTCCGGCTCGGCGGCGAAGGGGACGGGCGTTTGGTGCGGGCCATCGTCGAACCGCTGCAGAACGGTGGCGTGCTGGCGGTGCTGGAGGATCTGTCCCTCTTGGCCCAGGCCGAGAAACGCGCCGCCTGGCAGGAGGTGGCGCGTCGCATGGCCCATGAGGTGAAGAATCCCCTCACACCCATCCAGCTCACCGCCCAGCGCCTGCTACGACGGAGCCGGGATGGTCGCCTGGATGCCGACGCCGTGCAGGAGGGGGCGGAAACCATCCTGACCGAGGTGGCCAGCCTGTCCCGTCTGGTGGACAGCTTCAGCCGGTTCGCGCGCCTGCCGGTGCCCCAGCCCGCCCCCTGTGACCCGGCCGAGCTGCTCCGGCAAGTGGTCGCCCTCTACGAGCCCAACCACCCCGGCATCCAATGGCGGCTCGACCTGCCCGCCTCGAGTCCCGCCACCCGGTGGGATGCGGACATGGTCAAGCGCGCCCTCATCAACCTGGTGGACAACGCCTTGGCGGCTCTGGAAGGACGGTCCGGCGCCATCGCCCTCAGTCTTCAGGACGAAGGTGACCGTCTGCGCTACGACATCGCCGACAATGGCCCGGGCGTGCCCGAGGCCGACCGGGAGCGCCTCTTCGAGCCCTACTTCTCCACCAAGCGGAAGGGCACCGGCCTGGGACTGGCCATCGTCCGCCGCATCGCCCAGGACCACGGGGGCGACGCCCGCTATGAGCCGCTGGATCCCGGAAGCCGCTTCAGCCTCATCCTGCCGAGGGGATGGACCTGAACCCGACCGGCTACGGCCGGATCCTCTGGACTCGCCGACGCTGCCGCAGCCAGACCCCGACGGGGCCCAGTACCAGCCAAGCCAGCAGGACGATCTTGAAGAGGGGCAGCACGGGCGCTCCGGGTGGGGCGGAACCCCGCTCCAGCCTCTCACGATCCGGCGGCTATGCTGGCGGGATGGAGACCGGAGCGACTTCGACGGGAATCTGCCTCATCGCGGGTTGCGGCTACGTCGGGACGCGGCTGGCCCGGCGCCTGGGCGGGCCGGTGCTGGCGCTGGTGCGCACGGCGGCCTCGGCAGAGGCGCTGTGCAGGGCGGGGATCCCGGCCCAAGCCGTGGACCTGGGTGGTGGCGACCTGCCCGTGCCGGGTGATCTGGGCGCCGTGGTCTATCTGGCTCCGCCGGGAGGCGAGGGTGGCTTCGATGATCGTCTCCGCGCCTTCCTGGCAGCCCTGGGCGGAGTCCGGCCCCGGATGTTCCTCTATGCCAGCACCACGGGCGTCTACGGGGATGCCGGGGGCGCCGAGGTGGACGAGGCCACGCCGCCCACACCCGGGAATGACCGGGCGCGGCAGCGGCTGGATGCGGAACGCCAGGCCCAGGCCTGGTGCGCGGCCCGGGGCGTCCGCTGGGTGGTGTTCCGGGTCGCGGCTATCTACGGCCCCCACCGTCTGCCCCTGGAGCGCCTCCGCCGCGGGGAACCGGTGCTGCGGCCCGAGGACACGGGTCCGGGCCACCGCATCCACGTGGATGACCTGGTGGCCGCCTGCACGGCGGCCCTGACCGGCACCGCCGAGGGCATCTTCAACCTCATGGATGGGTTTCCCTGGAGCGTGGCCGAGTTTACGGAGCGGTTGGCCGCGATTGCGGGGCTGCCCGTGCCCCGGCGCATCGGCTGGGCGGAGGCTGAGCGGGTCTTGAGCCCGGGCCTCCTGGCCTTCCTGCGGGACCGCCGGAGGGTGCGATCGCACCGGCTGGCGGAGCTGGGGATCTCGCGCAGGCCCCCCGATACGGGCATTCGCGACAGCCTGAGGGAGATGGGGCTCAGTAGCGCAGGACGCTGAAGACCGGCAGGCCCTCGACCTTCTCCCGGCCGGGCAGGGAGGTCAGCTCAATGAAGACCGTGAGGGCCACGGCCTGAGCGCCGGTGCGCTGAACCAGCCGCTGGGCGGCGGCGGCGGTGCCGCCGGTGGCCATGACATCGTCCACGATGAGCACCCGGTCGCCGGGGCCGAAGGCATCCTGGTGGATCTCCAGGGCATCGCTTCCGTACTCGAGGCCGTAGGCTTCGGAATGGGTGGCCAAGGGCAGCTTGCCGGGCTTGCGGGCGGGCACGAAGCCCAGGCCCAGCCGCTGTGCCAGGGCGCTGCCGAAGATGAAGCCCCGGGATTCCAGCCCCAGGACATGGGTGGGCTGGAGGTTCAGCACGGGCTCGGCCATGGCCTCCACCGCCTCCTTGAAGGCCACCGCGCTGGCCAGCAGCGGCGTGATGTCCTTGAAGAGGATGCCCGGCTTGGGGAAGTCGGGGACGTCGCGGACGAATGGATGCAGGGACATGGCTACCTTCGGATCTCGAACGGATGGGGAAGCGAGGATCCCACATCCAGGGCCTTCCAGTCCAGTTCCTCCACGCGGCCGAAGGGTGGGCCTTCCGCCAGCCGGGCACGGAAGCGGGCCAGGAATGCGTCCGGCCCCTCGGACTCGCCTTGCACCGATCCGTCCGGCTCGTTGCGCACCCAGCCGGCCAGCCCAAGGGCCTGTGCCTCCCGCGCCGCGAAGCGCCGGAAACCGACGCCCTGCACCTCGCCCCGGACGCGGAAGCTCACGCGCATGGGCTCACCCGTTGAAGGCGGCGTCGAAGGCCGCGCCCCGGGCGAGGATCTCGGGGCAGCCCAGGTCCAGGCGCAGGGGGGTCGCGCTCACCCAGCCGTCCAGCACCGCTTCCGCGTCGGAACCGGGGCTCTTCGCGTAGGTGGGGCCCGCGTCTCCGCCGATCCAGAAATAGGGCGTGCCCCGGGGATCCATGCGCTTCTCCACGATGTCGTGGTAGGCGCGGCTGTCCTGCCCCGTGAGCCGGAAGCCCAGGGGCGCCCCCTCGGGGAAGTTCAGGTTCCAGATGCGGTTGGCGGGCAGTTCCAGGCCCTCCCAGCGCTGGAGGAAACGCTCGATCCAGGGCTCGGCCAGCGCCAGGTCGCCCTTGGGGTGCAGGGAGAAGGCCGCCGCCCGGGCGCCCTGGAGGCGCCCCTCGAAGGCCGCGCCCACGGTGCCGGAGTAGAACACATCCTCGCCCAGGTTGAAGCCCAGGTTCACGCCGGAGAGGATCCAGTCGGGGCGCCGGTCCAGCACCTCGCAGACGCCCAGCAGCACGCAGTCCACGGGGGTGCCGTCGCAGGCGTAGCGATCCTCCCCCAGGGCGTGCAGCCGGAGGATGTTGTGCAGGCTGAGGGCGCTGGAAATGGCCGAGCGGTTGCGGTCCGGCGCCACGGTGACCACCCGGCCGAAGCGGGAGGCCACCCGCGCCAGCGCCGCGAGACCGGGCGCCCACAGGCCATCATCGTTGGTGAGGAGGATCAGGCGTTCGGACATGAGGCCAGTGTAGCCCTCCGGCGTGAACTCCCTGGAACGGGGCTGGAAGCTCCCGTGGAGACGCAGACCACCTCCCGCCCGTGGCCTCCGCGATCCGACCCCAACGGGCCCTCCCGCCGGACAAGCTGCCTGACCTTGGGCCCTTCGAGGAGCAGAACCCAACTCGCCCTCAATGAGATAAAACGCGGGTTGTACAATGAGTTGGACGAATACAAATAGAGCCTAGATTTCTCTAGGCTCTTTTGCTGGTAGGGCTAACGGGATTTGAACCCGTGTTACCGCCGTGAAAGGGCGGTGTCCTGACCCCTAGACGATAGCCCCATGGGGTGGAACTTGGTGGGCCCAGCGCGACTCGAACGCGCGACCAACGGCTTAAAAGGCCGCTGCTCTACCGACTGAGCTATGGGCCCTTGCCGGTGGTGCCAAGCCCTCACGCCCGCAAGCGTTCGGTGCACGCGAAGGTGCGATGCCTGGTCGGGCAGGAGGATCAGTGTGCCTGCGAAGGTGGCCCCGGGTCAACCCAGCAGGGACTCGAGGAAGGTTCCGGGATAGACGCAGCCTTCGGTGCGGTCAGGACCGGTGCTGAGGTACGCGATGGGGACTGCGACGATCTCGGCGAGGGCTTCCAGGTAGGCCCGGGCCTGGGCGGGCAGTTGGCGGGTGTCCGTGATGCTCCGGGTGCTGTCCCAGCCTTTGAAACGGCGGATCTCCGGCTTGAGGCCGGCCCAGTCGGCAGCACAGCTTGGCAGGCGGGTCGTGACGCCGCCCTCGCCCGTGCGGTAGCCGACGACAAGGCCCACTTCGTCCAGGCCATCGAGGACATCCAGCTTCATGATGGCCAGGCCATCCACGCCATTGGTGCGGCAGGCGTGGGCGGTGATGGGGGCGTCGAACCAGCCGCAGCGCCGGGGGCGCCCGGTGGTGGTGCCGAACTCGCGGCCGGCCTCGCGCAGGCGGTCGCCGGTGGCATCCAGCAGCTCGGCGGGGAAGGGGCCAGCGCCCACGCGGGTGGTGTAGGCCTTGGCGATGCCGAGCACCTTGTCCAGTGCCTTGGGGGGCAGGCCGGTGCCCGTGAATAGCCCGCCCAGACTGCAATTGCTGGAGGTCACATAGGGGTAGGTGCCGTGGTCAATGTCCAGCAACGTGGCCTGGGCGCCTTCGAAGAGGATGCTGTCGCCCTGGGACCAGGCGGCCATCAGGTGCTCCTGGGCATCGCCGATGAAGGACAGGAAGGGCTGGGCCGTCCGGAGGGCGCCATCCACGATGGCCTGGAGGGAGGGCAGTCCTTCGTTGTCGCCCAGCCGCAGGCGCACTTCCTCGTAGCCCGGGCGGATGCGCTCGGCCAGCGTCTCGGGGTGGCGGAGATCCCCCAGGCGGATGCCCATACGGGAGGCCTTCATTTCGTAGGCGGGGCCGATGCCGCGCCCCGTGGTGCCGATCTTGCTGCCCAGCTTGTCGGCCCGGACCTCGCGCCAGAGGTCCAGGGCGATGTGGTGGGGCAGGATCAAGTGGGCCTTGTCGGACAGGAGCAGGCGTCCGGTGAGGTCGAAACCGCGGGCCCGGAGGCGGTCCAGTTCCTGCTGGAACACTTCCAGGTTCAACACCACGCCGTTGCCCACCACCAGGAAGCAGCCGGGATGGAGGGCGCCGCTGGGCACCTGGTGCAGGGCGATGCTCTGGCCACCCACCACCACGGTATGGCCGGCGTTGTTGCCCCCCTGGAAGCGCACGACTTGCCGGAAGCTGGGACTGAGCAGGTCCACCACCTTGCCCTTGCCCTCGTCGCCCCATTGGAGGCCCAGGATTGCCAGGTTGATTCTAGGCTGGCCCATGCAGTCCTCCCGGCCTTCCAGAATAGCGGCGAAGCCCGCTTCTTCCCAGTCCAAACCCCCGGAGGACAGGGTGAGTGGAAGGCGCTACCCTGTTGGATCGTCCTGGGCCATCCCGGCCCTGGATGTCTGACCCGGAAGGGTGTCCCGTGTTCGAGAAGTTCACCGAAAAAGCCCGCCGCGTGATGTTCTTCGCCCGCTATGAGGCCAGCCAGTTCGGGGCCGAAAGCATCCAGAGCGGCCATCTGCTGCTGGGTCTGCTGCGGGAGTCCGAGAAGACCAGCACCCAGCTCCTGGAACGCATGGGCGTCCAGACCAGCGGCCTGCGGGAACGCCTGGTGGCAGCCCTCACACCCAAGGACAAACCCATCACTCCCAGCAGCACCAGCATTGACATCCCCATGGAGGAGGAGGTCAAGCGCATCCTCCAGCACGCCACGGCCGAGAGCGCCAAGCTCAACCACAAGCATGTGGGCGCCGAGCACCTGCTGCTGGGGATGCTGAAGGAGGAGACCAGCCTGGCGGGCCGCCTTCTGAAAGAGGCCGGGGCCGATCTGATCGCCGCCAAGGAGATCCTCCTCGAAAGCACGAAAGAAGAAAAAATCGCCAAGAAGAAGAAGGAACATCCGCTGCTTTCCGAGTTCGCGCGGAACCTCTCCGAGATGGCCGAACGGGGCATTTTCGACAACCTCATCGGTCGCGAGCAGGAGGTTGAGCGCATCGTCCAGATCCTCAGCCGCCGCCGGAAGAACAACCCCATCCTCCTGGGCGAAGCGGGCGTGGGCAAGACGGCCATCGTGGAGGGCCTGGCCCAGAAGATCCACGAAGGCGCCGTGCCGCCCACCCTCTCGGACAAGCGCATCTACGCCCTGGACCTCAGCCTGGTGGTCGCGGGCACTAAGTATCGCGGGCAGTTCGAGGAGCGCCTGAAGTCCATCATCGCGGAGGCCAGCAAGGATCCGTCCGTGGTGCTCTTCATTGACGAGATCCACAGCCTCATCGGCACCGGAGCGGCCGAAGGCAGCCTGGATGCGGCCAACATCCTGAAGCCTGCCCTGAGCCGGGGCGAGATCCAGTGCATCGGCGCCACCACGCACAAGGAATACGCCAAGTACATTGACAAGGACCGGAGCCTGGTGCGCCGCTTCCAGCCTGTCACGGTGAACCCGCCGGACGAAACAGAGAGCCTGCGCATCCTGGAAGGCATCCGCAGCCGCTACGAACTGTTCCATCGGGTGCGCTACACCCCCAAGACGCTGGAAGCCTCGGTCTACCTGTCCAACCGCTACATCACGGATCGCTTTCTGCCCGACAAGGCCATTGACCTGCTGGACGAGGCCGGAGCCCGGGTGAAGCTGCGCGTGGGGCCGGGCGGAGCCAGCAGCGAGACGCAACGGCACGAGGAGGAACTCCACCGCGTCATCAACGAGATGAACGAGGCCGTGCTCAGCCGCGATTTCGAGCGGGCGGTCCTCCTCCGGCAGAAGGAGCTGCAGCTCCGGGAAGCGGTCCAGGAGGGCCGATCCGAACTCGCAGAAGAGGACTACGCGCGCTTCCCCGAGGTGACCGAGCAGGACATCGAGGAAGTCGTCTCCGGTTGGACCGGGGTGCCCGTCACGGCCCTCAAGGGCGACGAGAAGGCCAACCTCGTGAACATGGAAGTCCGGCTGGATGAGCGCGTGATCGGCCAGCATGAGGCCGTGAGCGCTGTGGCCCGGGCTGTGCGCCGGGCGCGGACGGGCCTGAAGAACCCGAACCGTCCCATGGGTTCCTTCCTGTTCCTGGGGCCCACCGGCGTCGGCAAGACCGAGCTGGCGAAGACCCTGGCCGCTTTCCTGTTCGGCGATCCCAAGAAAATGATCCGCTTTGACATGTCGGAGTACATGGAGAAACACGAGGTTTCCAAGCTGCTCGGGGCCCCTCCGGGGTACGTGGGCTACGAGGAGGGCGGCATGCTCACGGACCGCATCCGGCGGAATCCGTACTGTGTCCTGCTCTTCGACGAGATCGAGAAAGCCCATCCCGACCTGATCAACATCCTGCTTCAGATTTTTGACGACGGTCAGGCTTCGGACGCTTTCGGGAACCTGGTGGACTTCAAGAACACCATCATCATCATGACGTCCAATGTGGGCAGCCGGGAGCTGTTGTCGGAGAAGAACCTCGGCTTCGTCGAGCAGGATGGCCGTCCGGATGCGAAATCCGGCGATGCCATGAAGGTGCTCCGGCGCACCTTCCCCCCGGAGTTCCTGAACCGCATTGATGAAATCGTGGTGTTCAACCGCCTGGGCGACGAGGAATTGCGGAAGATCGTCCGCCTGCTGGTGGAGGATCTGAATATCACGCTCCAGAAGTACCACCTGATGGTCACCCTCACGGATGCGGCCTGCGACCACCTAGTCAAGACCACCCTGCGGGACCGGGCCTATGGCGCACGCCCCCTGCGCCGGGCCATCCAGAAGCTGGTCGAGGATCCCATGGCCGAACTGATGGTGAGCCGCGAGTCCGTGCCTTCCGGCGTGGTGAATTTTGAACTGGTGGACGGGCAACTGGTCCCCACCTTGTCTGAGTCCGGATCCGAGGCCGCCGGCCAGGAAACCCAACTGGTCGGAGTGCCTGAATGACCCAGCGAACGAACGGCGGGAACCGGGTTCGGCCCCGGCGGTGGAAGGGCCTGCTGCCTCTCCTCCTGGTGGCGGGATGCGCGTGGCCCCTGGCCGCCCAGGATCTGGAGCCCATCGTCAAGATCGAGGTGGTTGGAGCGGAGAAGCAGACCCCCGAGACCGTCATTTTCAAATCGGGTTTGAAGGTCGGCGAGGATGTCCGTGATGTGGACTTCACGGGTGTCCTCGAGAAGCTCTGGAAGACGGGTTCCTTCGACGACATCAAACTGGAGCTGGAGGATGCCACCGGCGGGAAAGTGCTGGTGATCCGCATCAAGGAACGGCCGCTGATCAAGGAGATTGACTACCGGGGTGGTACGGAGCTCGGCCTCACTTCCATCAAGGACAAGATCAAAGACAAGAAGCTCACCATCACTCCGGACACGGTCTACGATCCCGACGCGGCGCGGAAGATCAAGGATCAGATCGTGGACATGGCGGGCGAGAAGGGCTTCCGGAATCCGGTGGTGGACATCTCCCTGGAACCGATGGGCCCCGGCGTGGCGCGGCTGGTCTTCGATATCAAGGAGGGCGGCAAGGCCCGCATCTACACCATCAAATTCCGGGGCAACAAGGTCTTCTCCAGCGCCCAGCTCCGGCGCGTGATGAAGAAGACCCGCCAGCACTGGATGTTCAGCTGGCTGACCACCCACGACCTGCTGGTGGACAAGAACCTGGACAAGGATCTGGAGAACCTGAAGAAGGCCTACTGGCGGCGTGGCTACAAGGATGTCTTCGTGGGCAAGCCCACCATCGAGATCGAAGACCACACCAGCGCCCGGCAGAAGAAGAAGAACGAGAAACGGATCGCGGAGGCCAAATCTCCCAAGTACGATCTTCGCGCGACGCTCACCATCCCCATCATGGAGGGGGAGAAATACTACGAAGGCTCCTTCAAGGTGGAAGGGGCGAAGCTATTCCGTCCGGACTACTACCAGCTGAAATATGCGGAAGTGAAGCGCGACAACCGGTCGTTTCTGAAGAAATTCTTCAATATCCGTCCCGACCTGGCGCCCCCGGCGCCGGGCGCCAAGCCCGTGCCCTTCGATCTGGATGCGGTCAACGAAACTGTGGACAAACTGAAAAAGGACTACAGCAACGATGCCTACATCATGTTCCACGCAGACAAGAAGTTCGATGTCCGCGAGGAAAAGGGGCTCAAGATCGTGGACACCACCCTCAAGCTCGATGAAGGGGAACGGTACACCGTCCACCGCATCGAGTTCGAGGGGAATACCACCACCAAGGACAAGGTGCTGCGCCGGAGCATGATGCTCCGCGAGGGTGATCCCTTCCGCGCCAACATCTTCAAGGACTCCCTGCTGGGCATCAGCCAGCTCAGCTTCTTCGATGTGAAGAGTTCTGAGCCCAAAGTGGATCTGGTGCCCGACAAGCCCGAAGTGGACATCGTGGTGCGGGGCGAGGAGGCCGGCGTCAACGAGGTCCTGTTCCAGGGTGGCTACGGTTCGCTGTTCGGATTCTCCCTGGGCGTGAGCTTCTCCACCCGGAACCTCGGGGGCGGTGGCGAGACCCTGTCCGTCAGCTACAACGGCGGCGCCTTCGCGAAGAGTGTCAGCGTGGGCTACACCGAGCCTTTCGTGTTCGATCTGCCGTACTCGTTCTCCGCCTCCGTCTCCAACGGATCGGCCAACTACGATGCCTCCCGGGTGGGGGCTGCCAATGCCTACCAGCAGTTCACCCGCAGCCTCGGTGTGTCCGTGGGCGCTCGTTTGAGCAACTGGCTCCACGACAAGCCATGGGCCTGGTTCACCACCTATTCGGCGGGCTACAACTTCTCGCTCATTCGCATCGAGGGTGGCCAGAACTACTACTTCCGGGACATGAACAACCTGCTCACCAGCTCCTTCAGCCAGAACCTGACCTACAGCACGGTGAACCAGCAGTTCAAACCGACGGAAGGCACCAAGCTCGGGTTCGGTCTCGAATATGGAGGTTGGCAGTTCGGCGGAGATCGGCCCTACCTGCGCGCCACCTGGGATTTCTCTAAATACACCAACATTGCCGAGCGGAACATCTTCGCGATGAATGTCAGCTACGGCTACCTGCAGAACCTCGGGAACGAGGAACTGCCCATCTACAACCTCTACCGGCCCGGGGGTGAGAACAGCATCCGCGGCTACCGCTACGGCCAGGTGGGATCCATCCTGCTCGACAACAACGGCTATGCCGTGGTGGTGGGTGGCAACAAGCAGTTCATTGCCAATTTCGAGTACCAGTTCAAGATCGCCGATCAGTTCCGCCTGGTCTTCTTCTACGACATGGGCAATGCCTGGGCCCCGGGCTCGAAGGTCTTCAGCCACGATACGGTGACCTACCGGGACATCTACACCGGCGCCCAGCGGACCTACACCAATCCCACTCTGCTGCGCTCCACGGGCATCGAGTTCCGGTTCTTCCTGCCCATCAGTCCTGCGCCGCTGCGCCTGATCTGGTCTCGCAAGCTGAATCCCTATCCGTTCGATACCTATGGGCAGAACGATTTCCAGTTCTCCATCGGCACCACCTTCTGATGCCCATTGCCCTGCTACCGCGTTAGAATCGCCTTTCCTTTGGAGCCATCCATGCGCCTGCTCGTCCCACTCGTGGCCGCCCTGCTTTGCGTGCCCGCCGTTGCCCAGGAACAGCCTGCCCCCCGGTTCGCGTTCTTCAGCGTCAATCAACTCGTCCGCGTCTCCAAGAAAGCGGCCGCCGTGTTCTCCCAACTGGAAGCGACGGGCAAGGGCCTCCAGCAGAAGCTCCAGGCCAAGGGCGCCGAGCTGCAGAGCCTCCAGCAACAGATCAATTCCCCGAGCATTGATCCGGACAAGAAGGCTGAGCTCCAGAAGAAGTACCGCGACATGGAGTTCGACGCCAAGAAGCTCCAGGAGGACAGCCAGCAGGAGTACCAGCGGGTCGAGAAGAAGGTGAGCGACAAGATCACCCTCATGGCCAAGCCCATCGTCGAGCAGCTCGCGCAGGAGCAGCACTTGCAGGTGATTTTCTCCGACCAGGCCGTGCAGATCTTCTCCTGGGCGGACCAGGCCTGGCTGAAGTCATTCACCGCTGAAGTCGCGAAGCGCCTCGATGCAGCCCCGGATGCCGCTGCCGCTCCTGCCAACAAGCCTGCTGCCAAGCCCACCCATCCCAAGAAGTAGGGCTGGCGCTTCAGCGCCCCTCCCATGAGCCCCGCCCGGAGGCTGCTCCTCCTGCTCACCGGAATCAATCTGGTGAACTACCTGGACCGCTACGTGGTGGCGGCCATTCTGGAGCCGCTCGGGCGGGAGCTGCATCTCACCGATGCTCAGCTGGGCCGCCTCACCTTTGTCTTCATCGCGGTCTACATGTGCGCCGCGCCCCTGTTCGGGTACCTGGCCGACCGGTTTCACCGGCCCCGCCTGGTGGCGGCCGGGGTCGGGCTCTGGAGCCTGGCCACCCTGGGCGCGGCGTTCGTGCATTCCTACCCGGCCCTGCTGGTCACGCGCTCCCTGGTGGGCGTGGGTGAAGCCGCCTACGCCAGCCTGGGCCCGGCGATGCTGGCGGATGGCTTCCCCGAATCCGACCGGGCGCGTTCCTTCACCTGGTTCTACCTGGCCATTCCTGTGGGCTCCGCCTTCGGCTATGGCCTGGGAGGCCTGGTGGCGGGTGCCTGGGGCTGGCGGGCGTCCTTCCTCGTGGCGGGCATGCCCGGGCTGGTGCTGGCGATATGGATGGCCTTCCAGAAGGATCCCGAGCGCGGCGTGATGGATGCCCTTCCGGATGCGGATGCGCACCTGCCCTACCTGCAGCGCCTGAGGCATGTCTTCTTCAACCGGATCTGGCTGGCCTGCACCGCGAGCTACGTCGCCTACACCTTTGCCATGGGCGGCCTCAGCACCTGGGCGCCCACGCTGCTTCAGCGGAAGTTCGCCGTAAGCACAGCCAGGGCCGGCGTGGTCTTCGGCGCCTTGGCCGTGGTGACGGGCCTTGCTGGCACCTTCCTAGGGGGCATGCTGACGGATCGCCTGCAGAAGCGCTGGCCGGATGCGGGGGTGTGGCTCTCCGCCCTGACGCTGGTGGCAGCCGCTCCGGTGGTGGGATGGGCGCTGGGCACCTCCAGCCTCGGCCTCACCTATGGGCTGTTCTTCCTGGGCATGCTTCTGCTCTTCGTGAACACCAGCCCGGTGAACGCCCTCACCGTGAGTTGCCTTCCGGCCAGCGTCCGGGCCACGGGCGTGGCGGTGAATGTGCTGTTCATCCATCTTCTTGGGGATGCCATCAGCCCCGAACTGGTCGGCCAGCGGGCCGATCACCTGCGGGCTGCGGGGGCATCCCCGGGCCTCGCCCTGGGGCAGGCCCTGGGGCTGGTGCTTCCCGCCCTCCTGCTTAGCGGGCTGGTGCTGCTGGCAGGCCGGCGCGGCCGCGCTGCACAGGCTTGAAATGGACCCCTCCTGGGGGGGCCTGTGGTTCCGGGTCTGCCGGTGCGAGGGGCCGGAACCGCCCGCCGCCGTCTTTTGCATGCGTTTCCTGGCCTCGAGTGACGAAAAAGGCGGGGCCGAAGCCCCGCCTTTTTTGGAGGTGCCTGGGTTCAGTGACCCAGGATCTGGTAGCGGGCGGGCACTTGGACGTCCACGGACGTCAGGACCGGGGCGATCGGCAGGGCCGGAGCGCTCTGGGTGGGATCCACCACAATGCTGGTGCCCGTGATGCCCAGGAAGTAGCGCATCTGCTTCTGGAGGAGCAGCAGGTTGGTCATGTTCGAGGGATCCAGCAGCGATCCATGGGCGATGCCCGTCTGGTCGAATTGGAAGTAGCCTTCCGTCGGCGTGGTGGCTGTGCCGATGATGGCGGCATCCTGGACCTTGGGGGCGAGGCCGCTGGCGGTGACGGTATACATGAACTGCGCCGGCACACCCGCGGTGTGGGATGGGGTTCCACCGGCGGTGTAGGCCAGCTGCATGAAGCCAGGCGCGACCGCAGCCCCGGCAGCGCCCAGAACCGCCCGGCCGCCGAGGGCGTTGCCCAGGTAGCGGGTGTAATCGTTGCCGATGACCTGGTCGCCCACGGACTCCTGGATGCAGACGCGGCCGGAGAGGCGGCTGGGGCCGTCCACGGGAGAGCCCGTGGCCCCGCCGTAGAGCGGGGTGGTCACGGTGGCAGGATCCACGGGATCGAACACGCTCTGGGTGAGCTGGAAGAACTGGTTGTAGGTGACCGAGCCCTTCGCGATGCCGACGGCGGCGAGGCCCGCATCCACGCTGGGACCGAAGGCGGGGCTGTTCTGGATCAGGTAGGCGATCCGGGCGCCGGGGACGCTCAGGTAGCCCTTCATGTCGTTGTTAAGGGTGGCCTGGGTGTAGGGGAGGGTGCCTGGCGCGGAACTCAGGGTGGTATTCCCGGCCAGGTAGTAGGCGCCCACGATGGACCCCAGGCTCTGGCCGACGAATTTGATGTCGGTCATGGAGGGCATGGCGGCCCCGAGGCCCGCGAAGCCGCCGAGGCGTACGGTGAACTCCAGGCGGTCCAGGTTCAGGATGGCCTGCTGCATGTTGGAGCGGGCGGCCAGAGGGGCGCCGATGGCCATGAAATCCTGTCCCCACTGATCACCCGTGGTGTGGCCGGGGATGGCGTTCTGGCCGTGGAGCGGCAGGTCAATGGCGACCACCGCGCGGCCCGTCATGGTGAGGGTCTGGGCCAGGGCCAGCACATCTTCCTTCGAGCGTGTGATGCCATGCTGGAAGATCACCAGGGGCCAGCCACCGGCCGGTGCCGGGCCGGCCACGGCCGGATCGGGCGCCATGTAGACGAAGGGGATGGGACGACTCGTGCAGTAGAAGCCGGTGAGGTTCTGACCATCCGGACGGTAGGCCTGGGTCACGCCGGCGGCGGGGTTGTAGGCGCCGGTGGTTCCAGTCATGTCGAGGGCAGTGGGATTGGCAGCGTGGAAAGCGGCGACGACGACGGGATCCATGGAGAGATCGGCGCTGTCAATGGTGCCCAGCACGATGGTGCCCACACTGGCGGGTGCGGCCGTGGGGGTTTGACCCGCCGCTTTGAGGACGGCGCCCCAGTAGATGTCGGGGCTGAGGGGCGTGCCCTTCACGAACGTGTAGATATGGCCGTTGGCAGGATCATTGGCCGGAACGGTGATGGTGTTGTTCCAGGTCTTGCCGGGCAGACCGGAGGGCAGGGGCGCGGGGTTGCTGCCGAGGGCGAAGAGGCGCAGGGCCGTCTCGACGGGCATGAGGCTGGCGCCGGTGGCCGTCGGAGTGGCGGTCGTCGCTGAGATGAAACCCGCTCCAGTGGTGATGAAGCGGCCCATCAGGGAAATGTCCGCGCGGCTGGTGATGGTGGTGGCGGCGGAGTCCGTGATGAGATCGTCCATCACCTTGGCGTAGCCGGACAGCAGGATCGGGTTGGTGGTGGCGTCGTAGGGCTTGGTGTTGTCCAGCAGGTAGTTCGCCCGGATTGGCTCCAGAGCGGCCAGGGGACCGGCGAGGGGCGTGGTGGACTTCAGAGCCTCGAAGGAGGGCGAGGCGAGCAGCGGCCCACCGGTGGCGGCATCCTTCACCCGATCGGTGACCACGTAGAGGTAGCGGGCGGCCGGCAGGAGGGGGAAATTGGGGAAGGCCAGGAGGTCCGTGCCTCCGGTCGTGTACTGGTAGGTGAACATCGCCGAGACATCGGTGAAGCCGAGGGGGAGGTTCTCCGTGGTGCCGTTGCCGTCCACGCTGATCTGGAAGACCTTGATGTTGGCGGGGGTCACCGTGGTGGCATCCACCGGCGCGGAGAAGCGCAGGTAGATGGGCGCGTTCACGCCGGACACGGCATTGGTGCCACCCATCTCGTATTCGTTGACGTAGGCCAGGGCCTCGGGGGGTGTCATGGGCGTATTGGCCGGCCGGGCGCCCGCCACGGTCTTCCCGGTGGTGGGATCCGTGTAAGCGCCCTTCAGGGGATCCGGCGCCGTGGCCGTGGCCAGCACATTCGGAAGGGGCACGAAGAAGGCCGGGGAGGTGGAGTCCGGCACGAACACCGCGGTGTTGGCGGGCGTTGCGGGCACGGGGGTGGCGGAGTCGCCGCCGCCGCCGCAGCCGAGCGCGAACACCAGAGGCAGGCCCAGAAGCGCGAGGCTCAAGGATTGACGCATGAATGGTCCTCCAGGATGGGGTGGATGGATACAGAGGGGTGGGTTCCATGACGATAGGACTGTCTCCGCCGGAATGCCAGGGAAAAGGGAAGGGCCCCTTGCGGGGCCCCGTTGTTGATCCCTGGGGTGCCTATTCGGCGACGGCGAAGACCACCTTGTCGTTCTTGAATCGCGCTGGGGTGAGCAGATCAATGGTGGCGGTCTGCTTGTCCTCGCTGATGGTCAGCCTGTAGTGCTGGTTCCTGATGTAGGAGCCGGGCACCACGTTCACCTTGCCGATCTTCTTGAGCCCCAGATCGGAGGCCTTGATGGTGATCGTGTGTCCCGAGCGCAGATCGAGGCTCTGGGTGAAGACATCATCCCGCCAATTTTTCCCGGCGCGGTCCTTGGCGAAGATGGGAATGTCAATGATGCCTTCCGCCTTGAGCTTGTCGCGTCGGCCCACCAGGTAGTGGAGCGAATTCAGGGAAGCCAGTTGGGTGGTGTTGTCTGCCTGGAGCTTGGTCTGCTCGGCGAGGAGGTTGGTGCGCTCGGTCTGGAGACCGGCGATCTCTTCCTCGATCTGCTGCTTCTGCTGCTGGAGATCCTGCACGTCCTCCTGGAGCTTCTGGCTCTGGGCGACGGCCTCGTCGCGCTCCCCCTCGACCTTCTCCCGCACTTGGCGGATCAGATCACTGGGGCTGATCTTGGCGCGGCCCTGGGTGACCCAGGTGCCGTACACCCCGTTGGCATAGAAGTGGTACACCTCGAAGCCGGGCTCCAGCTTCTCCATGATGTTCACCCGGCTCACGAGCTTGCGGGCCTGGGCGTCGGATACCCCCTTCCGGCGCAGGAACCGCATGGCCAGCGCGTAGTGGCTGTCGCCGGGCCGGGCGATGTCGGGCTTGGGAAGCTCAGCCTTCAGCTTGGCCAGCTTGGTGTTCAGGTCGCCAATGGCCTTGTCCTTGTCAATGACCTCCTGGAGGAGGGCCTGGTAGGAACTGTTCTTCTCATTCTTGATGCGATCTTCCAGCACCTTTTTCTGCTCATCGGTGAGCTGCATGGTGCCGGTGTCGGGGCGGATGTCGTTCACGCCCGCCTGGGAGAGGAGCTTCTGCTGCTGGGCGCCCTCCTGATTGATCTGCTGCTCCGTTTTGTCCGCCTGGGCGGCTTTCTGGGTGAGTTCCCGGATCTGGGGATCCTCCCGTTTACAGGCGGGCATCACAAGCAGGAAGGACGCGGCCATCAGGGACAGCGCCAGGGAAGAGCGTCCGAAGCGGAACATGGGACCTCCGAGGAAGGGGTATGCGGTTGGAATGGATAGGGCTGGTCCACCCTAGCGTCCAGGCTAGGGCATGGCAAGCCGCCTAGCGTCATCCAAAAGGTCTAGCCTGCTACACTTTTCCGCCGTTCCGGCGTAGGCCGGGCGATCTTCCAGGAGTTCCAGATGGCTGAACGGGAGCGCCACCTCTTCACCTCTGAAAGCGTCACGGAAGGCCACCCGGACAAGATGGCCGACCAGATTTCCGATGCGGTTCTGGATGCGGCCCTGAAGGATGACGCCCGCAGCCGCGTGGCCTGCGAGACCCTGCTGACCACGGGGCTGGTGCTGGTGGCGGGCGAGATCACGACGGACACCTACATCC